>NZ_JACJKN010000003.1 GCF_016900775.1 Olsenella uli
GCGGCGCGCGGCGCCGGTGGCCACGAGGTGGTCGAGGTGCGCGATGCTCTCCGAGACGAGGAACCACCGCGTCAGGGCCGGCGTCTCCGCCCAGCGCTCGAACGGCGCGCGCCAGCCCATCGCCGGCACGAGCTCGAAGCCCGTCTGCCCCGCACGCTCGCGGATCGCCGCCAGGGCGCGGGCGCTGCGGCGCTCGTGGTGCGCGGCGTTGGCGCGGCACCGCGCGTCGAGCGGGCCCTCCTGGAGGCCGTGCCCCATGAGGGCCCGCTCGATCCCGAGCGCCGCCAGCCGCTCGAGCGTGGCGAGCTGCGCGCCGATGGGGTCCTCCCCCTCGCCCCAGAAGCCGATGCACGTGGAGCAGAGGAAGAGCACCGCGTCGCCGAGAAGCGCCGTCCGCGTGACGGGCTCCCACAGCACGCACTGCCCGACGGTGTGGCCGGGCGCCGGGACCACCTCGAACGACCAGCGGCCGCAGCGCACGCGCGCGCCGGGCCCCACCGTCTCAAACGGGACGCCCTCGCGCTCGAAGTTGACCACGTGGTCCCAGATCGCGTCCGCGAGCTCGGCCGCCTCGGCGTCGCCGACGCCCTCGGCCCGCATGCGCGCGACCATCCCGTCGCGCCAGGCGGGCACGGCGAAGCGCCGCATGTCCGCGAGCACGCCCTCGGGCACGAGCACGCGGGCGCCCGCCTCGGAGAGCTCGCGGGCGAGCCCCACGTGGTCGATGTGGGCGTGCGTGCAGAAGAGCGTCACGCGCGTGGGGTCGACCCCCAGGCCGAGGAGCGCCCGCATGAGGCGCGTGTCGTTCATCGGGTCCGGCGTGCCGGTGTCCACCACGAGCGCGTCCCCGCCGTCGAGCGTCACGAAGGCGTTCACCGAGGGCAGAAAGGTGTCGTGCATGAGGAGCTCCACGCGCCAGACCTCCGGCTCGTCGAGCACGCGGTGGCAGGTGAAGCCGTCCCCGTCGAGCGTGAAGCAGTTCGGCCCGCAGCCGCAGCCCCAGTCCTCGCCCGGCGCGGCCACCCCGGCGAGGCGCTGCTCCGGGGCGCCGCCGGCGCTAGCCAACGAGCACCTTCACGCAGATCTTCTTGAGCGGCGCGGGTGCCGTGCCCGCGGGGCAGCAGCCGGGCTTGTGCGCGTCGCACGGGGGCGTCACCACGATGTCGCCGGCGACGAGGACGGCGCTCGCCTCGCGCGCGCCGGGCATGAACAGGCCAAAGTCGTCCGCCTCGGAGAACTCCCCCACCGGCTCGCACTCCCCCACCGGCGCGACGCAGATGAGCTCGGTCCCGCTGACCACGTAGTGGATGTCGGCGTAGCGGCGGTGCGCCTCGTAGTTCTTCTCGCCCGCCGGGACGGTCACGAGCTCCTGGACGTTGGCGAAGACCTCGTCGCCGTCTATCTCGTGGCGCCCGGGCGCAAGCCCGGCGAGGTCCTCCCTGGCGAGGAACGCGAGCGCCTTGGCAAAGCGCCCCGCGGAGAGGTCGTTGTCGCGTGCGTGGTCGATCGACGAGAAGATCATGGTGTCTCCCTCCTTGCGCGGCCCCGCCGCGGGGCCCTGTTCTTCTCAGTATGAGGCATCCGCGACTGCCGCTTGGGTAGAATCGAGACGTCGCACACACGCGCCGCCGGGCGGCGCCGAGGAGAGGAATCCCATGGAACAGAGCGATCAGGAGCGGCTCCGTCAGGAGGTCGACGAGGTGCTGCACGGCCAGAGGCAGCCCCAGGCCCCGGAGTTCTTCAAGCAGAACGACTACTCGGACGTCCACCACGTGATCGGCGTGGTCTCGGGCAAGGGCGGCGTGGGCAAGTCGCTCGTCTGCGGCACGCTCGCCGTCGAGCTCGCGCGGCGCGGCGCCAAGGTCGGCATCCTGGACGCGGACGTCACCGGCCCCTCCATCCCCAAGATGCTCGGCCTCTCCGGCGCGCGGGCGCGCGGCGTGGACGAGCTCATCGTGCCCGTCCTCACCAAGGGCGGCATCAAGGTCATGAGCGCCAACCTCGTGCTCGAGCACGAGACCGACCCCGTCATCTGGCGCGGGCCCGTGGTGGCCGGCGCCATCAAGCAGTTCTGGGAGGACTGCGCCTGGGGCGAGCTCGACTACCTGCTCGTGGACATGCCCCCGGGGACGGGCGACGTGCCCCTCACCGTCTTCCAGTCGCTGCCGGTGGACGGCATCGTGATCGTGAGCTCGCCGCAGGACCTCGTCCAGATGGTCGTGGGCAAGGCCGTCAACATGGCCAACATGATGAAGGTCCCCGTGCTCGGCCTCGTGGAGAACATGGCCTACGTCGAGTGCCCGGGCTGCGGCGAGAAGATCTACCCCTTCGGCCCCTCGCGCCTCAAGGAGACCGCCGAGGCCTTCGAGATCGAGGCCCTGGGCCAGCTGCCCATCGACCCCAAGATCGCCGCCGCCTGCGACACCGGCACCTTCGAGGACGAGCTTCCCGCCGGCACGCTCTCCGAGGCCGTGGACACCGTGGTCAGCGCGGCAGAGTTCGTGGACGCCCTGCGCGACCGTCCCCAGGGCGCCTAGCTTGGCGCGCCAGGCGAGGAGGGCCCCGCGGTCGCGGGCGCGCGAGGAGGCGCTCGCGGCCGCGGCGGCCGTGCGCGTGGCCGACGCCTATGACGTTGCCGTGGTCGGCGGCGGCGCCTCCGGGCTCGCGGCCGCCATCGCGGCGGCGGAGTCGGGCGCCTCCGTCCTGGTGCTCGAGCGCGACGTCGCCTGCGGGCGCACGATCCTCGCCACCGGGAACGGCCGCTGCAACTTCATGAACGCGCGGCTCTGCGGCCCCGCGCCGGCATGGGGGCGCTACAACGACCCCGCCTTCGTCGAGGCGGCCTCGGGGCCGGGGTTCGGCGACGACGTGCTCGCGTTCTTCGAGGAGTGCGGCCTCGCCTGGGCCGAGGAGGGCGCGGGGCGCCTCTACCCGCTCTCGCGGCAGGCCGCCTCCGTGCGCGAGGTCCTTCTTTCCCGGGCGCGGCGGGCCGGCGCGGTCCTGGCGCCCGCCCGCGAGGTCGCCGACGTGTCGACGGACGGGGCTCGCTGCCGCATAACCTGCCAAAACGACCCCAAAATGGGTGGAAAATGTCAGGTTGTGTCCTCGTGCGCGGTGCTCTCCGTCGGCGGCGGCCCCGCACGCGCGCTCGATGCCCTCGGCCTCGAGCACGCGCCCCTCGAGCCCGTGCTCTGCTCGCTCGCCTGCGAGCCCGTCGGGGCGGGCGTCTCGCTCGCGGCGCTCGACGGCAGGCGCGCGCACGTGACCGCCCGCCTGCTGCGGGACGGCGCGGAGGTGGCGCACGAGGAGGGCGAGGCGCTCTTCCGGCCGTACGGGCTCTCGGGCATCGTGACCTTCGACCTCTCCCGCGCGGCGCGGCCGGGCGACGTCGTCTCGCTCGATCTCACGTGCGGCATGGATCCCGCCCGCGCCGAGCGCCTCGCGCGGGCGGCCGGGGGCTGCGCCGGGCTCGTCGACCCCGTCGTCGCCCGCGCGCTGGGAGACGACGCCGGGACGCTGCGCGACCTTCGCTTTGCCGTGCGCGGCCCGGCCGAGCCCGAGCGCGCGCAGGTGACGCGCGGCGGGCTTGCCACCTGGCAGTTTGACCCCGCCACGCTCGAGGCGCGCGGGCTGCCCGGGCTCTTCGCCTGCGGCGAGGCGCTCGACGTCGACGGCGCCTGCGGCGGCTACAACCTTGCCTGGGCGTGGAGGAGCGGCCTCGTGGCCGGGCGCGCCGCGGCGGCGCGCGCTGCCGGGCGCCAGGCGGCCGTACGCTGACGCGGTGGCCGCCCCCTCGCCCGGGCGTGACCGCCCCTGCGACGCGCCTCTCGCCCGGACGTGACCGCCCCTGCGCCGCATCCCTCTCCGATTGGGTGGCATGCTTGATATAAAACCCGGTCAATATCAGGAATGCCGCCCAATCGCGCCGGGAATCTGGCCATTTTATATTGCAAGACTTTAATTTTTGCCCTAGGGACGCGCCGTCCCTCCCAACGGCATCAAACATGCCACCCAATCGCCCGCAAAAGCGGCCCGGGGCGCCGTCCCCGGAGACGCGGCCGAGCGCCACCGCGGTCCCGGGAGGGCAGACATGTGTGACAATGTCCCCACAGGCAAGGGAAAGGACTCGCATGCTCGAGGTCTCCGGAATCCGCATACCGCTCTCTGCGCTCGACGGCACAGACGGCCGCGAGCTCGCCGCGTGCCGTCGCGCCCTCGCGCGCAGGCTCCGCGTGGAGGAGGGCGACCTCGGCCCCGTCGAGCGGCGCCGGCGCTCCATCGACGCCCGAAAGCGGGGGGACGTCCACCTCACGTTCACGCTGCGCGCCGGGCTCGCGGGCGGCGCAGGGGCGGAGCGCGCCCTGCTCGCCCGCCTCTCCAGAAAGCGTGCCGAGAAGAACGTGCGCCTCGTGGACGAGGCCCCCTACGGCTTTCCCTCCCCCGTCGCGCGCCCGGCGGCGCGGCCGGTGGTCGTAGGCGCCGGGTGCGCGGGGCTCTTCTGCGCGCTCTCGCTCGCCCGCGCGGGGCTCGAGCCGCTGCTCGTCGAGCGCGGCGACGACGCGGCACGTCGCACCGAGGCCGTGCGCCGCCACGACGAGACCGGCACGCTCGACCCCGAGAGCAACATCCAGTTCGGCGTCGGCGGCGCGGGCACCTTCTCCGACGGCAAGCTCAACACCGGCACCAGGAGCGCGGCGCACCGCCTCATCCTGGAGACGCTCGTCGCGGCCGGCGCCCAGCGGGAGATCCTCTGGGACGCCAAGCCCCACGTGGGAAGCGACGTCCTGCCCGCCGTGGTGACAGACATCGTGCGGCAGATCGAGGAGGCGGGCGGCGAGGTCCGCTGCCGCTGCCGCATGACGGACGTGGACGTCACCGAAGGCGAGGTCCGCTCGGTGACGCTTGCCTCTACGGGCCCGGACGGCGCGGTGCGCGAGGAGCTCGTGCCCGCGAGCTGCGTGGTGCTGGCCTGCGGGCACTCCGCGCGCGACGTCTTCGAGCTCCTGCGCGAGCGCGGCGTGCCCATGGAGCGCAAGACCTTCGCCATGGGCGTGCGCATCGAGCACCTCCAGGCGGACGTCGACCGCGCGCTCTACGGCGCCGCCGCGGGGCACCCCGCCCTCGGCGCCGCCCCCTACAAGCTCTCCTGCCACCTCCCCTCCGGGCGGAGCGCCTTCTCCTTCTGCATGTGCCCGGGCGGCTACGTGGTCTCCGCGGCGAGCGAGCCGGGCGGCGTCTGCACCAACGGCATGAGCCTCTCGGACCGCGCCGGCGAAAACGCCAACTCGGGGCTGCTCGCCAACGTCTTCCCGGAAGACCTCCCCGGCGACGACGTGCTCGCCGGCGTGGCGCTCCAGCGCGCCTGCGAGCGGGCGGCCTTCGCGGCAGGCGGCGGTGGCTTCGTGGCGCCCGCCCAGCTCGTGGGCGACTTCCTCGCCGGCACGCCGTCCACGGCGGGCGGGCGCATCGCGCCCACGTACCCGCGCGGCGTGGCATGGGGCGAGGTGGGCACGTGCCTGCCGGACTACGTCACGGAGACGCTGCGCGCGGCGATTCCCGTGCTCGGACGACGGCTTCGCGGCTTCGACGCGGCCGACGCCGTGCTCACGGGAGTGGAGACGCGCTCGAGCTCGCCGGTGCGCGTAACGCGCGGGGACGACGGGCAGAGCGTGGGCGTGCGCGGCCTCTGGCCCGTGGGCGAGGGCGCGGGCTACGCGGGCGGCATCATGAGCGCCGCCACCGACGGCATCCTCGCCGCCGAGAAGATCGTGGCGGGGTACTCCTCGCGATAGGCCCGCGCCGCCCCGAGGTTCTTCTCGCTGCTCGCTGCTGCGCAGAAGTCGCGCGAGAAGAACCTCGGGGCGGCGCGGGCCACGGCACAGAGTCTGGCGCCACGGTCTTCTCGAGACGGGCGCGTCCTTCGGCGGCGGCTGCCGCCGGGATTGGGAGGTTCGGGATGGACTCGATCGAAATTCGTCCTATGACGGAGGGGGACCTCGAGGCGAAGGCGCGGCTGCACGTTGCGTGCTGGGACGAGGCGTATGCGGGGATGCTGCCCGCCGCGTGGCTGCGGGAGAACATCACCTACGAGGGCATCCTCGCGCGTCAGCGTCGCATCGGCTGGGAGCGCATCCTGCTCGCCTGCGACGGCGACGGGCCCGCGGGGTTTGCGAGCTGGGAGCCCGAGGCGCGCGCCTGGGCGGGCCGCCCGGACGCCTCCGAAGTCTCGTCGATCTACCTGCTGCGGTCCCACCAGGGCCGGGGCATGGGGCGCGCACTCATGGAGGCCGCGCTCGCGCGCTGCCCGCATGCCGAGGTCGCCCTGCTCGTCCTCGAGGACAACGCGCGGGCCATCGGGTTCTACGAGCACATGGGCTTCTCGCTCACGGGGCGCACGTTCGTGGACGGCGTGCTCCGGGAGGCCGAGATGCTCCTCGCGCGATAGCGGGCCCTACGCCCCGCGCACGATCTCCAGCAGGCGGGCGAGCTCCTTCTCCTGGTTCATGCCCGTGAGGAAGGCCACGCCGCTCACCGTGGGGACGTCGTACTCGCGCTCCGGCTTGACCACGGGCACGAAGGCGTCGGCCCCCTCGAGGGCGGCGTCGGCGTGGGCGATGTCCACGGCCACGACCTCCGCCTCGGCGCCCTCGGCGTCAAGGAGCCGCCTGATCTTGGCCGCGACCATCTCGGAGGTCGCCACGCCCGAGCCACACGTCACCACAATCCTTGCCGCCATGTCAGACCTCCGTCTCCTCGGTCGCGTCCCCTCCCTCCATTTTACCCGCGAGCAGGCCCTCAAGGTCAGGGAAGCGCGGCAGCGAGAAGTCGGGCATCTGGGGCAGCTGGGGAGGCTCGAGGTCCGGCATGGCGGCGCGCAGCAGCAGCGCGAGCGCGCGCATGATGTGCTCCCGCCGCCCGGGCTCAAGGCCGCCCAGCTCGTGGAGCATGGCGGGGACCGAGCTCTGCCAGTTGCCCGCCAGCTCGGCGAAGGTGGCCTCCCCTCCCGCGGAGAGCACCGAGAAGAGCGTGTCGACAAATCCCGCGCGCTCCTCGCGCGTCATGCTGGAGATCCAGCCGTTGAGGGTCTCGTCCACGAAGCCCGCGCCGCGCCCGATCCCCTCGAGCCGCACGAAGTCCGACCCCTCGACGACCCACGAGAACGGGTCGTGCTGGGAGACGCCCGTAACCGAGGAGTCCACGACGGCGTAGTCCTCCTGCTGCTCGAAGAGCATCCCGATGAGCGAGGAGCGCGGCACCGTCTTGGAGACGAGCCCCGCGCGGGCGCGCCAGCCCTCCGAGGAGAGCGTCTCGGCGGTAAAGCCGGGGCCGTCGTGCGAGAAGACCCGGGCGAGCCGCGCGGCAACGGCGTCAGAGCAGGTGCAGGCGGCGTAGACCGCGAGGTTGCCGCCCTTGGAGTGGCCGCCCGCGAAGAGCGGGCCGGACACCGTCGGCGCGACGCGCTCGAGGTAGGCCGTCGCGGCGCGCTGCGAGGGCACGCCGGTCTCGAACGCCATGTTGAAGTCCTCGCGCCATCCCACGAGCGTGTTGTCGGTCCCCCGGAAGGAGACGTAGGCGCCACCCCCGGGCAGGCGCAGCGTGCAGGCGGAGAACTGCTTCTCGGCCGCCTCGTCGAAGTCCTCGACGTAGTGGCAGACGCGCAGCTCGCGCAGGCGCGGGCTCGCGGCGACGGCCCCGAGCAGGCGCGCGAGCCCCTCCGGGGACCAGAGCCCGCGCGTCATGGCGTCGAGCCAGTCCGCCCGGAAGAGGTCGAGGAGCGGCGCGCCCTCGGAAGTGCGCGCCCGCGCGGCCGCCTCGGGGACGCGCAGGTACGAGAGGCACGAGAGAACGAGGCTGTCCACGTCCCCGAGCGGGCGCTCGTCAAGCGTCTCGAACTCGCGGGCGAGATACCCGAAGACGTTCCCTTCGTCCGGCGAGAAGAACGGCGCCATCGAATCACTTCCTCATGTGCGAAGGGGGCAGGCGTGCGAAGGGGGCAGTCGCTTCTTGCGCGGGAGCGTGCAGAAGTGACTGCCCCCTTCGCGCGGCGTCACTTCTTGTGCGGGCGGTAGCGGCGGCGCGTGGCGTGCGCCGAGCCCTTGCGCGCCCCGGACTTCAGCCGGGCGATGACGGCATCCGCCGAGCTCCCCTCCACGCGCGTGCGGATGGCGACGATCTGGTCGCGGATGCGGGCGGCGGTCTCGAAGTCCATGGCCTCGGAGGCCACGGCCATCTCCTCCTCGAGCGCGTCGAGGACGTCTGTGACCTCGTGCTCGGAGAGCAGGGCGAGCTCGGCGGCTATGGAATCTGTCGCGGCGCCGTCGTCGGCCTGCTCCGCTGCGGGGGCGTCCGAGAGCGTCTCGAAGGCGCCGTGGCTGCCCGTGCCGTGGCGGTCGCGCGTCTTTCCCTCGAGCGTGGCCTCGGCCTCCGAGATGAAGGAGGAGACGTCGGTGATCGACTTCTTCACCGTGCGCGGCACGATGCCGTGCTCCTCGTTGAAGGCCTCCTGGATCTGGCGGCGGCGCTGGGTCTCGCCGATGGCCTCGCGCATGGAGTCCGTGATGGTGTCCGCGTACATGATGACCTCGCCCTGGGCGTTTCTCGCCGCGCGGCCCATGGTCTGGATGAGGGAGCGCCGGTTGCGCAGGAACCCCTCCTTGTCCGCGTCCAGGATCGCCACGAGCGAGACCTCGGGGATGTCGAGGCCCTCGCGCAGGAGGTTGATGCCCACGAGCACGTCGATCTTGCCCACGCGCAGGTCGCGGATGATCTCCACGCGGTCGAGCGTGGCGGTGTCCGAGTGCATGTAGTTCACGCGGACGCCCTCGTCGAGGAGGTGGTCGGTGAGGTCCTCTGCCATGCGCTTGGTGAGCGTGGTCACGAGCACGCGCTCCTTCTTTGCCACGCGCGCCTTGATCTCCGCGATGAGGTCGTCGATCTGCCCGCGCACGGGGCGGACGTCGATCTTGGGGTCGAGAAGGCCCGTGGGGCGGATGATCTGCTCGACCTCCTGCTGCGTCACGGACTCCTCGTAGTCTCCCGGCGTGGCGGAGACGTAGATGAACTGCGGGACGCGCTCCTCGAACTCGTCGAAGCGCAGCGGGCGGTTGTCGAGCGCGGAGGGCAGGCGGAATCCGTGGTCCACGAGCGTCACCTTGCGCGAGCGGTCGCCCTCGTGCATGCCGCGGATCTGGGGCACCGTGACGTGGGACTCGTCGATGATGCAGAGCATGTCCTTGGGGAAGTAGTCGATGAGCGTGTAGGGCGGCTCGCCGGGACGCCGGCCGTCCAGGTGACGCGAGTAGTTCTCGATGCCGTTGCAGTAGCCCATGGTCTCGAGCATCTCGAGGTCGTAGCCCGTGCGCTGGGCGAGGCGCTGGGCCTCGAGCAGCATGTCGTTGGCCTTGAGCTCGGCCACGCGCGCCTCGAGCTCGTCGTTTATGGTCTCGAGGGCGTGCGCGATCTTGGGTCGCTCGGTCACGTAGTGGGAGGCCGGCCAGATGGGGATGGCGTCGTACTCGCGGACGACCTCGCCGGAGAGGTTGTCCACCTCGGCGATGAGCTCCACCTCGTCGCCAAAGAACGAGATGCGCAGCGGGTTCTCCGCGTAGGGCGGGAACACGTCCACGGTGTCCCCGCGCACGCGGAAGGTGCCGCGGGAGAGGTCGTAGTCGTTGCGGTCGTACTGGATGTCGATGAGGGCGCGGATGAGGTCGTCGCGCTCGAGCGGCTCGTCCTTGCTCACGTTGGGGGCGAGCCCCGCGTAGTCCTGGGGGCTGCCGATGCCGTAGATGCAGCTCACGGACGCCACCACGATGACGTCGCGCCGGGAGAGCAGGCTCGAGGTGGCCTGGTGGCGGAGCTTCTCCACCTCCTCGTTGATCGAGGCGTCCTTCTCTATGTAGGTATCCGTCTGCGGGACGTAGGCCTCGGGCTGGTAGTAGTCATAGTACGAGACGAAGTACACGACGGCGTTGTTGGGGAAGAGCTCCTTCATCTCGCTCGCCACCTGGGCGGCGAGGGTCTTGTTGGGCTCCATGATGAGCGTGGGGCGGTTGAGCCGCTCGATGGTCTTGGCCATGGTGAAGGTCTTGCCCGAGCCCGTGACGCCCATGAGCGTCTGGTAGCGCAGGCCCCGCTCCACGCCGTCGGCGAGCTTCTCTATGGCCTGCGGCTGGTCGCCCGCCGGCTCGAAGGGCGAGACCACGGTGAGCGCCTCCCCGCCGGACTCCCTGCCAAACCTCACGAGCTCCCCGCCGAAGCGCTCGGAACCATCCTGCGTCATGCGACCCCCTCTCCAGCCGACCTTCAGACAGTGTACCCCAGAACTCCTTCTCCAAACACTTGTTCCTGTTTTCTTTTTGGGGTAGAGTTCTCGAATCCCGCGGCGGGGCTCCGCGCGGGAACGGGATACGATGGAACGGAAGAGCCGCGAGAGGAGGGCGCATGCCACAGGACGGGCAGAGGGACGATACGAGGGGACGGGGCGTGAGGCGGGCCCTCGCCATAACGCTCGTCGCCGTTGCCGCGGTGGCGCTCTGCCTGCTCGTGGCGAGGGGCAACCCCAACGGGACGCGCATGGTCGCCCGCCTGGGCGCAGGCGCACTCTGGATCGCAGTCCTCGCCGCGTACCTGGCAATCGTGCGCCGCAGGCGCCGCGCCGGGAGCGACCTCGAGGCGGCTCCGCCCTCCCCCGTCCCCAGCGCCACGCAGGACGCCGGGGACGCCGAGAAGGACGGGCCCAGCCAGCAGCCGGAGACGGCGAGGGCCGAGCTCGACGGCATGCTCCTCCATGCGGACGACGCGCTGGCGGCGCTGCGCGACCTCGTGGCCCACGGCCGCGGCCGGGCGGGCTCCGAGCTCCTGCCCCAGCTCCTCGAGAGCGCGGGCCTCATGTCCTGGGAGGACGCCCCGAGCGTGGGCGCGAACAAGCTCCGGCGCAACGGGCGCTGGTGGCTCACCCCGCGCGGGGACGAGCTCTCCGAGGGGGACCTCGACCGCCTGCTCGCCGTCGAGGCCGCGCTCAACGTGAACGAGGACCTCGAGCGCGGCAGCTGGCCCGAGCGCATGACGCCCGAGTGGCGCGTCTCGAAGGTGCTCGCGCGCGTGGCGGACCTGCGGCCCGTCCAACACGACGAGAGTCCGGTCATGGCGTTTCTCTCCGAGGGGGAGGCGCGCGGGGGCGAGTGGGCGTGCCGGCTCTCCCTCGCGGACCGGCTGGAGAACCTGCCTGCCCCCTTCCGCGTGGGCGCCAGCTTCCAGTGCAACGTCGCGCGGGGGCTCGTCGTGGCGGAGCTCGCCGTGCCAAGGCCCGCGTGCTTCTCGCCCTTCGCGGGCGATAAGGGGCGGAGGGCGGCGCTGGCCCGCGCCTATGCGCTCAGGAGCGCCGTCCTCGTAGGGCGGATGGCGCTCGCCTCGATGCCCGAGGGCGCGCGGGCCGTCGTCAACTGCCACGAGTTCGGCGGGGAGGCGACGCTCCTCTCGCTCGAGCTGACGAAGGATGCGCTCGACGTGCTCTCGGCCCTCGCGCGGGACGCGCGCGCCGCCGAGGGCGACCTCGCGGACATCCCGGGACTCCGCGCGCGGCCGGGGGACTCCGGGTGGCTCTCCCCCGTGGAGCCCCACCTGCGCCCCGGCGACGAGGAGGTGTTCCCGCGCGAGCGCTACCGCGAGGTCGAGCTCGACGACTCCCCCGCGCCCGGCCCCGTCGCGCGCGCCTGCGGCGCCGCGCGCGTGAGCGACCTCGGCATCATGGAGAAGGCCGGCCGCGCGAGCGCGTGGAACCAGGTGGTCCGCGAGCTCGGCGACACCACGGCGACGGCGGTCTCGCGCCTCGTCGCCCTACGCGAGGCGACCGACGACGTCACCGTGGCCGAGGCGTGCGAGCGCGCGGCGAAGGCGCTCGTCGACGGCACGATGGACGTGGCCGACCGCCGCGGGCTCGCCCTGCTCTTCGTGGACGGGGGCTCGCTCGCGGAGGCGTCTCGCCGGGCGCGCCAGGCCGTCAACGCCGACGAGCCGACGCACGAGGAGCTCGTCTCCGCGCTCGACGCGCTCGAGGGGGCCCTCTCCCCCATCACCGAGATGGGGGTCTACCTGGACGACGGGGACTCGGTCTATCGCTACTTCAACTCCGTCGCCGAGCGCGTCCGCTACAACCGGACGGCAGACGACGGGGGACGCAGGGTCCGCCTCGTCCCGGACGAGTACTACGCCGCCCACGCGGAGGCCGCGCGCATCCTCAACGCGCTCGGCCGCCACGACGAGGCGCTCGCCCACGCGGAGGAGCTCATGCGCGTCGCCCCCGCGACGCCGGACGCCGCGCTCTGCAAGGTGCGCTGTCTCGAGGGGCAGGCGCGTATCTTCGAGGCGGCCGACCTCCTGAGCGACGCGGTCTGCTACTCCGCCACGGCGCGCGACATGTCAATCTGCTTCTACCGGCTCGCGTTCATGGAGTGGAAGCTCGGGCGGGGCGACCTCTCCGTGGCCTGCTACCAGCGCGCGATCGACCTGCACGGCGAAATCGCCGGCCAGGCGCGCCAGGAGCTGAGAGACCTCCTTGAGGCGGAGTCGCCCGCGCTCGCCCCGCTCGAGGACTCGCAGGTCATCCCCACGCTCGAGGAGGGAGGCCTTCCCGCCGGACCGGTCGGGGCCCTGCGCGAGGAGCTGCGCGACGCCGTGGCGGCCTGCACGGACGCGGGAATCTTCTCCGTGGCGCGGCCGCTCGCGGGGGCGCTTCTCGAGGTCTGCCGGGACGACGCGCTCGTCAACGTGCATCAGTCGCTCATGCGGCCCTAGCAGGCCCTCCCCGGGGCCCGCGCCAGGCCGCCGCGTCCTCGCCCGCCCGGCGACAGCCTATCCCGCGATGCCCTCCGGGTAGCTCTCCCGATACCCCTCGTAGGCGCTCATGACGCGCTCGACATAGGCGCGCGTCTCCGCGTACTCGATGTCCTCCGGTATGCTCCCGCCGTTCGCGAGCCAGCCCTGGACGGCGCCGAGGCCCGCGTTGTACGCCGCGACGATCTCCTCGGTGGTCGAGAGGTTCTCGTGCAGATAGGCGAGGTACGCGCAGCCGTACTCGATGTTCACGATCGGGTCCGAGAGGTCTGCCGGGTCGTACTTGCTCGCGTCGACGAGCCCCATCTCCGCGAGATGGGCCGCCGTGTCCGGCATGACCTGCATGAGCCCCACGGCCCCCGCATGCGACACCACGTCCTCGTCCCAGTCCGACTCGCACTTGATGACCGCGCAGACGAGCGCCGGGTCGAGGCCGTAGTCCTCGGCCGCGACCTTCACCGCCTCGGGATAGTGCGTCCCCAGGAAGAGGCGGCGCAGCGGCGAGGTGGGGACGGCCGCCATCACGAGCAGCGCCGCCACCGCGACGCCGAGCACCACGAGCAGGGCAGCGCGACGCGAGACTCCGCCGGACGCCCGCGGGGTGCGCCGAGCACGCGGGGTCGCCTTCCTCCGTGCGGGCCCGGCCGACCGCCGCGCCGCAGACCCCGCGGCGGAGGGGGCGTGAGTCTTCGGGGCGCGGCCGGTCTTCCCTCTCGGCGTCGGCCTAGGCCCGCGCCTCATGCCCGGACCCCTTGGCGACGGGCGCCCAGCCGGCCTCCTCGCGCGCCTTCCACCAGTCGTGGACCTCCTGGGCCATCACGTCCGCCGTGCGGATGTTGTTGAAGACGTGCGAGCTGTGGGCGCGCAGGTACGCCTCGCTCGGCTGCTGGTCGCGCCGGCGCTCGAAGTCGCCGCGGTCCATGCCGCGCTGGATGGCGCGGACGCGCCGGGCGTTGAGCGGGCAGACCACGCACACGATCTCGTCGGCCAGGTCGAAGGACCCGCGCATGCGGTCGAGGAGCGGGACCTCAACCACCGCGACGCGCTCCGCGGGCGCAGGCTCGCCGTTCTTCTCGGCCTCGGCGCGGGCCGCGTCCTCCTCCGCGCGGAGCTCCGCGATGCGGGCGCGCAGCAGCTCGTCGATGAGCGGCAGCTCGATCTCCTCGAGCGTGACCGAGCGCTCCATCGTCACGAAGGCGCGCGCCGCGAGCAGGCGGCGGTTCACGGTGCCGTCCGGGCGCACGACGTCGTCGCCGAACTCGCGGCAGATGTCCGGCAGGATGCGCGACCCAGGCGCGAGCGCCTCCCTCGAGAGGTCGTCGAGGTCGATGAGCGTGGCCCCGCACTCGCGCATGGTGCGGGCTATGGTCGACTTGCCCGAGGCGATGCCCCCGGCCAGATAGATGACGTGCATGCGTCCCCCTCCGTCGTCAATTGATCGAGGGATATCTTCGCATGCCCACGCTCCCGCACGGGCCCACGCCGAGAAAAACCCGCCCATCTCCAGAGGGCGCCGGGAGGCCTGACAACACCTGACAAGGGTGACAGGGTCGTTTGTCATGAAAAACATGACAAACGACCCTGTCACCCTTGTCAGGTTGCCGGGCCTCTCCTGGCAAACGTCCCCGCCAGTGCGATGACGACCCCGCACACGATTCCCAGGACGGCGGGGAGCACGAACGCGCCCGCGAGCCCCAGCGCGAGGGCGGCCGCCATGAGCGCCGCGCCGAGGGCAACGAGCGCCAGGCCGACGTTGCGGTGCCGCCCGGCCACCACAAGCAGCTCGTCCTTCTCGCCCCGCTCCCAGAGCAGGTGCGAGCGCACCATGACCTGGCACACCTCCAGGGCGCAGCACAGCGTCATGACCACGGCGAGACGGAGGGGCCGAAGGACCTCGCCCGAGACGAGCTCGCCTCCCCACATGATTCCCGAGGCCTCGGGCGCGAGGGCACTCAGGACGAACACGGCCGCCTCGCACGCGAGATACACCACCGTCAGGACGAGAAGGACGATGCTGGCGACCGCCCAGCGCTGCGTCGTCGAGAAACGTACCTCGTAGTGCTTGCCCGACGCCTCCTCCATGGCAGACGAGAACAGCATGGCATCCTCCCTTACCGAACATCGCCCCTGAAGTTACTGCTTTTATGCCCAATCAGGCCGGCCCGATCGGGGGGCGGCCCGCATGGAGCCGAGCGGCCCGTTTTTCCCGGCAGGCGGGACCGCACCGCCTCATCGGCGCACGGCGCCGCCCGCCACGTGCCACAGCTCCGCCCGCGGGAACCACGCGAGCTCGCGCTCGTCGTGCGTGACCCAGAAGACGGTGCGGCCCGGAAGCTCCGGCAGCAGAAACGCCATCACGCGCGCAACCGTCGCGTCATCCATGCCCTTGAGCGGCTCGTCAAAGAAGAGCGCGTCGGCGTCGGCGAGCGCGCAGCGCAGGATGGCCACGCGGCGGCGCTGCCCGCCGGAGAGCTCGCGCACGGGGCGCGCGTCCGCGGGCAGGCCCACCGCCGCGAGCGCCGCGCGCTCCCGGGCGAGAAACGCCTCAAGCTCGGCTCCGCGCATCCTGCCGTGCGGCGCGCGGATGTTCGCCGTGGCCGTGAGGCTGTCCAGCAGCCGGTCCTCCTGGAACGTGGCGGCAAGGCGCGCGCCCTCCGGTCGCTCCACGATGCCCGCGTCCGGCTCCTCGAGCCCCATCAGGAGGCGCAGGAGCGTGGTCTTGCCCGCCCCCGAGGGCCCCATGAGCACGTGCGCGCGACCGGGCGCGAACTCCGCCGTGACGCCCGAGAGGACGCCCCGCCCGCCATACGCCTTGGTGACGTCCCTGAGCGCGAACCCCGCCGTCATGGCCTCGCCTCCCAGCGCGCCTGCGCCGCGGCCATCCCACGCGCGACGGCCCACTCCACGAGCGAAGAGAGCGCCACGATGGCGACGGTCCACGCGAAGAGGCTCGGCGTGTCGAGATAGACCTTGGCGTCGTAGAGGTGCTCGCCGATGGTGAAGTCCGGAAGGCCGATGACCTCGGCCGCGATGCCCGCCTTCCACGAGAGCCCAAGCCCGAGCGAGATGGCGGCGCGCACGTACGGCAGCACCTGCGAGGCGTAGACGAGCCGCACGCGCTCCCAGCCGCGAATGCCAAAGACCTCCGCCATCTCGACGAGGGCGGGGTCGGCCTGCTCGATGCCCTCGAGCACGTTGGTGTAGACCACCGGCAGCGCCATGAGGAAGGAGATCACGATGGAGAGCTCGCGCGAGGAGACCCACAGCAGCACGAGGATGACGAAGGACGCCACCGGCACCGCCTTCACGGCGCCCATCACGGGGGCAACGAGCTCGCGCACCGCGCGCCAGCGGCTCGCGAGCGCGGCGAGCGCCACGCCGAGGGCGAGCGCCGCCCCAAAGCCGAGGGCGATCCGCCCGAAGGAGAGCGCCACCGACGCCCAGAACTCCCCCGTCGCCACGAGCTCGGCGAGGCGCGCGAGCACCTGCGAGGGGCCCACGAGGATGATCTTGAGGTCGATGGCGCGCGCCGCAAGCTCCCAGGCCACGAGCCAGAAGGCCACGGCGGCGAGGCGGGCGGCCCACGCGCGGGCCCGCCCGCCCCTCCGGGGCCCGAGGTTCTTCTCGCCCCGCATCAGGCGCTACGCGCCGTAGTAGAAGTCGTCGCCGGGGACGGCGCCGCCCACTGCCTCGGGGTTCTGGTCCGCGAGGACCTGGAGGTAGCCGGAGAGCCGCTCCTTCATGTCCTCCCCCGTGATGCAGACGATGTTGCACTCCGGGATGGCCTTCTTGGCCACCTGCGCGGGCACGATGTCATAGGAGCCCACGAGCTCGGCCGCCTCGTCCACGTTGTCGTTCACGAAGTCGACCGACTCCGCGTAGTGCGCGAGGAAGGCGTCCACGGCCGCGGCGTTGGCGTCCGCGAACTCAGAGCGCACGATGGCCACGCCCGTGACCATGGAGCTCCGCTCGTCGCCGGTCTGGACGCGGTCCCACTCCTCGGTGAGGTCGAGCGCCACGCGGATCTGGTCGTTCTGGGCCTGCGCGGTGGTGACGAAGGGCTGCGGCAGCAGCGCCACCGCGTCTCCCGAGGAGGCGACGAGCGCGGCCACGCACTCGGCGTGCTCGCTCTTCCACTCGATGGTCACGTCCTCGCCCACGGTAAGGCCGTTCTTCTCGAGCACGTACTGGAGGCCGTACTCGGTCGTGGAGCCCTTGCCCGAGGAGAGGATCGTCTTGCCGCGCAGGTCCTCCACACTGTGGACGGTGTCGCCGAGCTCGCAGATGTAGAGCACGCCGAGGGTGTTGATGGCGATAGCGCGCACGCCGCCGTCGTTCTTGTTGTAGAGCGTGGCCGCGAGGTTCGCGGGCACGGCGGCGATGTCCACCTCGCCCTTGGCGATGAGCGGCGTGACCTCGTCCGGCGAGGCCATGATCTGGAACGTGTAGTCGTTGTCCGCGGCGTTGCCCGCCTCGGCCTCGCTCATGAAGCGCACAAGGCCCATGGCCGTGGGGCCCTTGAGGGCCACGGCGCGCACCGCGACGGGCTCGGCGGGCTCCTCCTGCGGCTCCTCCTCGGCCGCGGGCTCGCTTTCCGCCGGGGCCTCGCCGCCGCACGCGGCCAGGGCAAGCGTCATCGCACCCGCGCCCGCGACCTGCAGAAACGTCCTTCTGTTAAGCATGAGAGAACCTCCCCTTCCATGGTTGCACCAAGCAACGATAGCACGGGGAGGCTCCGCGGGCACGGCCCTTTGGGCAAGCGGCGAGAAGGTCGGCGCTACGATTTGACCTCGAACTTGGTCCCGCACCGGGGGCAGGTGACGCGGAGCTTGCCCTTCCCGCGCGGCACGCGGACCCTCTGCTTGCAGGAGCCGCAGCGCGCGTGCTTGTACCTCCTGAGCTCCGTCCAGGCGGCGCGGGGGTTCTGGACCCAGGGGCGAGCGGGCCCGAGGGCGTTGAGGAACGCCTCGTTCTCGCGCGCGCGGCTGCCGAGGTTCTTGGACTGGATGCGGAACATCGCGTAGACGACGAGCGCGAGCGCCACCCAGCCGAGCCACGACGTGCGCGCGAAGAGGTTCACGATCACCACCACGATCGCCAGGTTCACGCAGAACGTGGCAAGGTCGTCCGGCCCCTGCCGGCCCCTCAGCCAGTCCGCGAGCCTGCGCTGCCAGTCACCTGCTGCCATCTCTCCCCCTTGGTCGCATATCAACCCTTTGCTGATACCCATTCTTGGGCGTCTCTACACATGGCGGCGGGCGGCACGCCCCTTCCGGGTACGTACACACCCCCTCCGGGTACGTACACACCCCTTCCGGGTACGTACGCCCGCACCACGCCCAGGTTCTTATCGGCACAAGAAAACCCCAGGTCAGAGGCCTGGGGCTCCCATATCAACAGGTGAAGTTCGTACGTACCCGGGGGCGGAGTGTACGTACCCGGAGAGGGCCCCGCCCCAGGGCCCGGCGAGAAGGACCTAGCGGCCCTCGCCCATCACGTAGGCGCGCGCCAGGCGCTCGGTCTCCACGAGGGCGTCCACGTGGCAGCGCTCGCGGCCGTGGGTGTTGAGGCACGCCATGCCGAAAGCGCCGCTGCGCAGGTCGTTGCTGTGGGTGTAGGCGCCGTTGGCGTCCGTGGAGTAGTGGAAGCAGACCTGCGTGGACCAGCGGCCCTCGGTGCAGGCCGCGCCGGCGCAGGCGATCAGCGTGTTGGTGAGGTCCCAGTCGTAGGGGCCCTTGGCGTCGGAGCAGATGACGGCCACGGAGTGCTCGTCGGCGAGCGCGTAGTCGGGGCCGATGAGCGTGATATCCACGGCCACGTACTCGGAGACCTCGGCCGGCACCCAGGACGCGCCGTGGCCGATCTCCTCGTAGATGGGGAAGGCGAAGAGCGTGTCGTACGCGGGCTGCTCGCCAGTCTCCTTGAGCCATCGCAGGACGTCGAGAAGGACGGCGACGCTGCCCTTGTCGTCGATGTGGCGGCTCACGATGTAGCCGTTGTCGAAGGCCTCGAAGTGCGGGTCAATGCCGATCATGGCGCCCTCGGTCACACCGAGCGCGCGGGCATCCTCCGGGCTCTTGACGTCGGCGATGAGGCTCACGGACATGGTGTCCTCGGTGCGCGCGTCGGTCTTGGCCTCGGCCCACACGTGGACGGAGTGGTGGTTGCAGATGACCTGGCCGGCCACCGTGCGGCCGTCGCGGCAGTGGACGAGGCAGGTCTCGCCCTCGATGCTCGCGTAGTTGATGCCGCCGAGCTGGCGGACGCGCAGGGTGCCGTCATCGTTGAAGCCGCGCACCACGAGGCCGATGGTGTCGAGGTGGGCGCCCAGGCACACGGTCTTCTCGGCGCTCTTGCCGGGCACGCGCACGTAGGCCGTGGCCTTGTTGTCGACGGTCATCTCGTAGCCCATCTCGGCGAGGGTCTCGCGCAGCCAGGCGTGGACCTCGGGGTAGTAGCCCACGGGGCTCTCCACCTCGACGCACTCGTGGAGGGTGTCGATCAGGTACTGGGGGTCGATCTGGTAGCTCAAGGGTCCTCCTTCGTCGTGGCGGGCACGCGCCCGCCAGGTTCTTCTCGCCGGGCTATTCTACGCCTGCGGGCGCGCGTAGAGCGCCACGAGCTCCTGGAGCACGTCGACCATGCGCTCCAGCTCGCGCACCGGGACGAACTCGCGCACGCCGTGGGCGTTGTAGTAGCCGGCGGAGAGGTTGGCGCACGGGAAGCCGCGGAAGGAGAGCTGCGAGCCGTCGGTGCCGCCGCGCATGGGCACGCAGAACATCTCCTGCCCCGCCGCCGCGTACGCCGCGCGGGCGTTCTCGATGAGGTGGGCGTACTCCGGGCGGCAGATGACCTCGGCGAGGTTGCGGTACTGGTCCTTGAACTCCACGGAGATGACGTCGGCGCCCATCTGCGCGTTCACGAGCGCCGCGGCGTCGCGCATGATCTTCTCGCGGCGCTCCACCTGCGCCCAGTCGTGGTCGCGGATGATGTAGTCCGAGGAGGCCTCCTCGCAGGAGCCCTCGATGCGCTCGAGGTAGAAGAAGCCGTCGTAGCCCTCGGTGAACTCCGGGCGCTCGGCGGCGGGAAGGAGCTGGTGGAAGCGGACGAGCGCCTCGGAGGCGTTGATCATCTTGCCCTTGGCGGTGCCGGTGTGGACGGAGACGCCGTGCGCGCGGACGAAGGCCTCCACGGCGTTGAAGGTCTCGTAGCAGAACTCGCCGAAGGGGCCGCCGTCGATGGTGTAGCCGTACGCCGCGCCAAAGCGCTCGAGGTCCAGCAGAGCCGCGCCGTGGCCGATCTCCTCGTCCGGGACAAAGGCGAGCGCGAGGCGCGGGTGCGGGAGCGCCGGGTCCGCCTTCAGACGGGCGAGAAGGGCCACGCACTCGGCCACACCGGCCTTGTCGTCCCCGCCGAGCAGCGACGTGCCGTCCGTGACCACGAGCTCCTCTCCCGCCATGCGCTCGAGCTCGGGGTTCATCTGGGGGCTCAGGGTCACGGGGCGGCCGTCGCGCCCGGTGCCCAGGGCGAGCTCGCCGCCCTCGTAGCGCACGACGCGCGGGTGCACCGGGTCACCCCAGCTCTGCCAGGCGGTGTCCAGGTGGCAGCAGAGGCCGAGCGTGGGCTGGTCCTCGGCGCCGGCGCTCGCGGGCCAGTGGGCCGTCACGTAGGCGTGCTCGTCAACGGTCACGTCCTCGGCACCGAGCGCACGCAGGTCCGCGGCCACGACCTCGGCGATCTTGAACTGGGACTCGGTCGACGGCACGTGGTCGGCCGTCTGGGGGTTGGACTGCGAGGGCACCTCACAGTAGCGGATGAAGCGGTCAAGCACGTCGGACATGGGGACTCCAATCGACGATGGTCCGTTCGAACGCGATTCTCCCACAAAGGTCCCTCGCAAAGAGTGACAGGCTTCGAACGGATGAGGCCCCCGAGGGCGCCCCGTCCGTCTAAAACCTGTCACCCACTACAAACGCTCAGAACCTGACAGATGACCCTGACACCTTTGTCATGATTGCGCGCCGGAGAGGGCCGCCTCCGCCTCGGCGAGGGCGGCGGCCATGACGGGCTGGCGCTCCTCGGCGGTGAGCCCCCCGTCAAAGAGGTGGCACGCGCAGCGGTGCCCCGGCGCGACCTCGTGCATCTCGGGCGCGCGCTCGCCGCAGACCCTCATGCACTGCGGGCAGCGCGTGTGGAAGACGCAGCCCTGGGGCGGGTTGGTGGGGCTGGGGACGTCGCCCTCGAGGATCTTCTTGTCCTGGATGCGCTCGTGGCGGATGCGCGGGATGACGTCCAGCAGCGCCTTGGTGTAGGGGTGCAGCGGGTTGTCGAAGAGCTCCTCCTTGCTGGCGAGCTCCATCGTGTGGCCGAGGTACATGACCATCACGGTGTCGGAGATGTGCTTGACCACCGAGAGGTCGTGGCTGATGAAGATGTAGGAGAGGCCGAACTCCTCCTGCAGCTCCTCCAGCAGGTTGATGACCTTCGCCTGGACCGAGACGTCGAGCGCCGAGACCGGCTCGTCGCAGACCACGACCTCGGGCTTCAGCACGATCGCGCGGGCGATGCCGATGCGCTGGCGCTGGCCGCCGGAGAACTCGTGCGGGTAGCGGTACTTGTACGCGAGGTCCAGGCCCACGGCCTTCATGATCTGCTCGACGCGGGCGTCGCGCTCGGCGCGCGTCTTGTAGGTCTTGGCGATGTCAATCGGCTCGGCGATGATGTCGGCCACCGTCATGCGCGGGTTGAGCGAGGAGTACGGGTCCTGGAAGATGAGCTTCATCTTCTGGCGGGCGCGCGTGAGCTCGTCGCCCTTGAGCGAGGTGAAGTCCTCGCCGTCGAGCGTGACCGTGCCCTCGGTGGGCTCGGTCAGGCGCAGGACGCACTTGCCCGTGGTGGACTTGCCGCAGCCCGACTCGCCCACGATGGCGAAGGTCTCGCCGCGGTGCACCTCGAAGGAGACGTCCTCGAGCGCGTGCACGTAGGCGCCGGTCCTGCCGAAGACGCCCTTCTTCACGGGATAGCGCTTGGTGAGGTGCTCGACCTTGAGCACGACGTCCGTCATGTCGGCGTTTCTGCCCACGCTACTCACCCCACTTCTTGGAGTCGAACATCCAGCAGGCCACGGTGTGGTTCTCGTTGCCGTCGAGCGGCGCCACGTGCGGGCACTCGCGGCGACAGACGTCCTTGGCGTACGGGCACCTTGGGTGGAAGGGGCAGCCCGAGGGCAGCTCGTCGAGCATGGGGACGTTGCCCGGGATGGCGTAGAGCTTCTCCACCGCGTCGTCGAGCGACGGGATGGAGTTGATGAGGCCGATCGAGTACGGGTGCTTGGGGTTGGTGAAGAGCTCGGAGGCGAGCGTGTACTCCACGAGGTGCCCCGCGTACATGACGGCCACCCAGTCGGCCATCTCCGAGACGACGCCCATGTCGTGCGTGATGAGCATGACCGCGGTGCCCAGCTCCTCGCGCATGCGGTCGATGAGCTGGAGGATCTGCGCCTGGATGGTCACGTCGAGCGCCGTGGTGGGCTCGTCGCAGATGAGCAGCGCCGGCTGGCAGGCAAGGGCCATGGCGATCATCACGCGCTGGCGCATGCCGCCGGAGAGCTCGTGCGGGTAGCTCTTGAAGACCTTCTCGGGCGCGGGGATGCCCACGAGCTTGATCATCTCGAGGGCGCGCGCGTCGGCGTCCTTCTTGGGCATCTTGGGGTTGTGCACGAGGATGCCCTCGCGAATCTGGCGTCCCGCCGTCATGACGGGGTTGAGCGAGGTCATGGGCTCCTGGAAGATCATGCCGATCTTGCTGCCGCGGTAGGTGCGCATCTCGTCGCGCGTGAGCGCCGCGAGGTCCGTCCCCTCGAGCATGATCTTGCCGCCCACGATCTTGGCCGGCGGCTGGGGCAGAAGGCCCATGATGGAAAGCGCGGTCATGGACTTGCCGCAGCCCGACTCGCCCACCACGGCGAGCGTCTCGCCGCGGCGCATGACGAAGGAGAGGTTGCGGATGGCGGGCAGCGCCCCGTCCTCGGTGAACAGCGTCACCGAGAGGTCCTGGACGTCGAGAAGGACCTCGGCGCGGGCGGCCTGGTCGAGCGCCTGCTCGGTGACCTCCTCGGCGACATCGCGGAGCTCGGCGTTGACCGAGACGTTGGTCTCTGACATGGGTCCTCCCTCCTAGGAGCGCATCTTCGGGTCGAGGGCGTCGCGCAGGGCGTCGCCGAGCAGGTTGAACGCCATGACCGTGATGATGATGGCGATGCCCGGGATGACGCTGTAGTACGTGCTCGACTGGATGTAGGGCTGGGCGGCGTTGATCATCTGGCCCCAGCTCGACATCGGCGGCTGGACGCCGAGGCCGAGGAAGGAGAGCGAGGCCTCGGACATGATGGCCGAGGGGATGCCGAGCGTGGTGGTGACGATCAGCGTGGAGACGCAGTTGGGAAGCAGGTGCTTCATGATGATGCGCCAGCTCTTGCCGCCCGAGAGGATGCAGCTCTGGATGTACTCGGAGCCCTTGAGGCGCATGACGTCGCCGCGCACGAGGCGCGCCGTGGACGCCCAGCCCAGAAGGCCCAGCGCCACGTACAGGTTCACGAGGCCGGGGCCCAGCGCGTACATGACGACGATGGCGAAGAGCAGGAACGGGAAGCTCGAGAAGACCTGGATCACGAAGGAGATGACCGCGTCGACCTTGCCGCCGAAGTAGCCGGCGCACACGCCCGCGAGAAAGCCGATGACAAGGGCGATGGCCTGCGAGACCACGCCCACGGAGAGCGAGACGCGGCAGCCGTAGAGCACGCGGGAGAGGATGTCGCGGCCGTACTCGTCCGTGCCAAAGAGGTGCGCGGCCGAGGGGGCCTGGAGCATGTTGGTGAGCTCCTGGGCGTCCGGGTCATAGGGTGCGAGCACCGGCGCCAGGATCGCGATGAGGGCGAGAAGGACGACGACGCCGAGGCAGAAGACGCCGACCTTGTTCTTCTTGAAGATGTTCCAGCTCACGGCCCAGTAGCTCGAGGCGCGGCGCTTCACGGGGCCGCCGTTCTCGGGGCTGCCGGTGGGGACCTGGGCCTCGGAGGCGCGCTCGGCGACGTCCATGGCCTTCTGGACCTTGGGGCTGTTCTTGTCGCTCGTGAGGAGAGCCATTACTCAGCCGCCTCCTTCCCCAGTCGGATGCGCGGGTCGACGACGGCGTAGAGGATGTCCACGATGAGGTAGACGGCCACGCAGATGATTGCGATGTACATGACGCCGCCCTGGATGAGGGGCAGGTCGCGGGAGTTGATGGCGTCGAGCAGAAGCTTGCCCATGCCCGGCATCATGAAGATCGACTCGATGAGGATCGAGCCCGTGAGGATCTCGCCGAGCTGCGTTCCCGCGATCGTGATGATGGGGATGAGCGCGTTTCTCAGGCCGTGGGCGATGATGACCGTCCACTTGCGGACGCCCTTGGCCTCGGCGGTGCGCATGAAGTCCTGCGAGAGGACGTCGAGCATGCTCGTGCGCGTGACGCGGGCGATCGAGGCGGCGTAGCGCACGCCGAGCGCGATCACCGGCAGCACGAAGGCCTGCCAGGTCTTGATGCCCGAGAGCGGGAACCACTTGAGCGTGAGCGCGAAGACAATCTGGAAGATCACGGCCACCCAGAAGACCGGGGCGGAGATGCCCAGGATCGAGAGGGCCATGAGGGCGCGGTCGATCCACTTGCCGTGGTTGACGGCCGCGACGACGCCGATGACGAGCCCGAGCACGAGCGCGAAGACGTAGGCGAGGCCAGCGAGGCGGGCCGTGGTGAGGAAGGCCTGACCCATGAGGGTCACCACGGGCTTGCTCTGCGTGTAGGAGGTGCCGAAGTCACCCTGCAGCATGTTGGTGAGCCAGCGCGCGTACTGCACGTGGACCGGGTCGTTGAGGCCCATCTGCTCGCGGATGCGCTCGACCGTCGCGTCGTCCGCCATCTCGCCCACCATGATGCGCACCGGGTCGCCCGGCACGATGTTCAGGACGAAGAACGTGATGGCGGAGATGGCGAAGACCACGCCGATCGCCAGCAGGATCCTCTTGATGAGAAAGCTTCTCACCGCCTGCTCCTTTCTTCTCGCTCGGGCGCGCCGCCCTACCCGCCCGGGCCGCGCGCCGCGACGTGGGGCGCCCCGGCACGCGAAACCGCCGTGCCGGGGTGCCCCCTCTCAGGACTTCGACTAGGCCGAGTAGTTCGGGTCGGACGTGTCGATGTCGATGTCGAACATGTGGTAGATCAGGTTGCCGACCTTGGCGTTCTTGACGTAGGACTTGGCGACGAAGGAGTTCTTCGGCCAGTACAGCGGAATCGTGGCAAAGTCGACGCGGGTGACGAGGTTGTCGGCCTGCTTGTAGAGGTCGGCGCGGACGTCCTGGTCCTGCTCCTGGCGCGCCTCGGTGACGAGCTGGTCGAACTCGGGGCTGTTGTAGAACGAGGACTTGCCCTTGGCGTTGTCGGAGAGGAAGTACGTGTAGAGGTGGTTGTCGCCGTCGGCGTAGAGCGGGAACCAGCCCACGGCCGTAATCTGGCAGTTACCGTCGGCCCAGTCGGAGGACCAGACGCCGTTGTCCTCGATAGTGAGGTTGAGGTTGACGCCGATCTCCTTCCAGTAGCTCTGGACGACGGTCATGTACGTCTCATAGAGGTTGGCGCGGATCTTGGCCTCAAGGGTCAGGCCCTCGGCGCCGGCCTCCTTGATGAGCTCCTTGGCGCGCTCGGGGTCGTACGGGATCTCGGCGTCGGGGTCATAGCCCGGGGTCTGCGGGGCGAGCCAGCCCATGGCGGGCGTGCCGGCGCCGGCGAGGACCGTGTCCACGAGGGCCTGGCGGTCGATGGCAATAGAGAGCGCCTCGCGGACACGCGGGTCGGTGAGACCCATGTCGTCGCGCAGGTTGAGGTTCACGAAGTGCACGCCGAGCGTCTCGTAGAGCGTGATCTGGTCCTTGACGTCCGGGTCCTCCTGGTACTGCTTGAGGAGGGTGGCGTCGAGGTCGCACCAGTCGATGTCGCCGTTCTTGAAGGCGAGGAGCTTGGTGTTGTTGTCGTCGTAGTAGATGATGTGGACCTCATCGAGGGCGGGCTCGCCGCCGTGGTACTCGGCGAACTTCTCCATGACGACCTCGGTGGTGTCGTCGTTGGAGACGACCTTGTACTTGCCGGTGCCCACGCAGTCGGTGCCCCAGCCCCACTTGCGGCCCTCGGACTCAACCTTCTCGACGGCGGCCTGCGGGAAGATGTCCGCGTAGTTGATGCCGAGGTTGTTGACGAAGGAGACCATCGGGTACTCGAGGACGAAGGTGAAGTGGGTGTCGTCCTCGACGGTCAGGCCCTCGAGCTCGGTGGCCTCGCCGTTGAGCATGGCCTTGGCGCCCTTGATCATGTCATACATGTAGGTGGACTTGGCCGCCGTGGCGGGCGTGAACATGCGCTCGAAGGAGAACTTGACGTCGTTGGCCGTGAGCGTGGAGCCGTCGTGGCACGTAATGCCCTCCTTGAGGGTGCAGTGCAGGGTCACGCCGTCGTCCTCGAACGTGGGAATCTCGGTGAGCAGGCACGGGACGAGCTCGTTGTCCTCGGTCCAACGCAGCGGCGCCTCGAAGATGCAGTCGGCGATCGAGGAGGAGCCGGAGTTCGTGGAGATCTGCATGTCAAGGCCGAGCTTCGGGTTGGACTGGCCGAAGCGCAGGATCTTCTTGACGGAGCCGTCCTCGTTGGTGGCCGGGGCCGCGTCCTCCCCGCCGCATCCGGCAAGGGCAGCGGTGGCGGTGGCGGCACCCGCGAGGGCAGCGCCCTTCACGAAGCCGCGACGGGTGATCTTGTCGCTCATTGGCATTCCTCCCTTGGGTTCCTGGCGCGCCGTCCTCCGACGCGCGGCCTCTTCATTATGTGTGAGCACTGCCCTGGCAAAAGAAGCCTTAACGTACGATTTACTTTGCTAAAGTCCACTGCCGCAGCCCCGTAACCGGCTCGCAATCGAGGCCGGCTTGTTAGGGAATCGCGGCCGTTGCAGGAATTGGGGTCCCGCGGGTTAGAAACTCCCACCGGTTGCAGGCCGTCCCGGACGGGCCGTTAGCGGCTCGGAGTCGTTGCGCCGCATAAGGGGCGAGAAGAACCCGCGGGCCGCCCGCGCGGGCCGCAGGCGGCGCGATCGGGCGGCGTGGCAGGGCGCCTCCGCTCGCCCCTTCCCGCGACGACCCCGCGCCTCCAACGTTCTTCTCGCCCCTCCGCGCAACGACCCCGGATTGCTAACCGCTCCCGCCCGAATGTGCGCAACGACCCCGGATTGCTAACCACCGCAGATGGCGGCCGCGGTGCCTGGCAACAAAAAGGGGCCGCCCCGAGGGGCGGCCCAGAGGTGACGCTATGAGAGGGGAAGCGCGTTACTCGGCGTCCTCGTCCTTCTCGGCAGGCTTGTCGCTCTCGGGGAGCGGCTTAACCTCGACCTCGGTGCCGAGGGTCTCGGCCGCGGCCTTCATGGACAGGGAGATGCGACGACGGTCGAGGTCGATCTCCATGACCTTCACCTGGACGTGATCGCCCACGGTGCAGACCTGGGACGGCTGGTCCACGTGCTGCTTGGCCATCTCGGAGATGTGCACGAGGCCCTCCACGCCCTCACCGAGGTCGACGAAGGCACCAAAGGTGACGAGCTTGGTGACGGTGCCCTCGACGATGGCGTCGACGGGGTACTTCTTGACGAGGGAGCGCCAGGGGTCCTCGGTGGTCTGCTTGAGGCCGAGGGAGATGCGCTCGCGGTTGAGGTCGACGTCGAGCACCTGGACCTCGACCTCCTGGCCGACCTTGACGACCTCGGAGGGGTGGTTGACGTGGTTCCAGGAGAGCTCGGAGATGTGCACAAGGCCGTCGATGCCGCCGAGGTCGACGAAGGCGCCGAAGTCGACGATCGAGGAGACGGTGCCCTTGAGGCGCATGCCGACCTGGAGCTTGGAGAGGATCTCCTGGCGCTCGGCCTTGCGGGCCTCCTCGAGGACGACACGGCGGGAGAGGACGACGTTGTTGCGGTTGCGGTCCATCTCGATGACGCGGGCCTCGATGCGGGTGCCGAGGTAGGCGTTGAGGTCCTTGACGCGACGGAGGTCGACGAGGGAAGCGGGCAGGAAGCCGCGCAGGCCGATGTCGAGGATCAGGCCGCCCTTGACGACCTCGATGACCTCGCCCTCGACGGTCTCACCGGAGTTGAACTTCTCCTCGACGGCGTTCCAGGCGCGCTCGTACTCGGCGCGCTTCTTGGACAGGACGAGGCGGCCCTCCTTGTCCTCCTTCTGGAGAACGAGCGCCTCGATCTCGTCGCCCATGGCAACGACCTCGGCCGGGTTGATGTCCTTGCGGATGGAGAGCTCGCGGGACGGGATGACGCCCTCGGACTTGTAGCCGATGTCAAGCAGGACCTCATCGCGCTCGATCTTGACGACGGTGCCGGTGACAAGATCGCCCTCATCGAAGTCGGTCACGGTGCCGTCGATGAGGTTGTTCATCTCCTCGTCTGAGATGTCATCCAGGGAGAAGATGGACGAGTTCTGAATCTCACTCAAAGGTGGACCCCTTTCGAACAACGGGGCCCCGGTCGTCATGGTCGCTGCCTGCAGTGCCTAGAATCGTGGCGTCTACGTGGAAACTTACATGCTCTCGGGGGCCAACAGATACGGTTGTGCGGGCCCCTGTGCCCACACGTGGACTAGAGTAGCGTTATGTGAGTGTGTATTTCAAGCGGAACTCTTGGGTATCTAGTAATTTTCTTACAGGAAATCCGGGGGGACGCCGCGCGCCGCGAGGGCGACGCAACGTCTCCGGAGCGACCAGGGAGGCCACCGTGATACGAGCCGTGCTCTTCGACCTCGACGACACGCTGCTGCGCCTCAACCTCACCGCCTTCATCGCCCGCTACGTGGCCGGCGCCGCGAGCCTGCTCGGCGCGGCTGCGCGCATGAGTCCGGCCGCGCTCGGCGCCCCCTTCGTGCGGAGCCTGCTCGCCATCGACGCGCAGGACCGCGCGGACTCGCTCACCAACGAGCAGCTCTTCAACCAGACGTTCTTCTCGGCCTCCGGCATCCCACTCGACGACCCGGTGATCCACGACCTTGTGGACTGCTACGAGCGCGAGGTCGTCCCCGGCTACGCACACGGCATCGTGGCGGCGCGCCCGGTCGAGGGCGCGCGCGAGGCGATCGACGCGGTCTGGTCCCAGGGCCTCGTCTGCGCGCTCGCCACCAACCCCACGTTCTCGCTCGCCTGCGACCGCGCCCGCATGGAGTGGGCGGGCGTCCACGTGGACGACTTTGCCCTCGTCTCCACCATCTCGAACTCCACGCGCTGCAAGCCGAGCGCCCGCTACTACCAGGAGTTTGCCAACCAGCTGGGCGTGCGCCTGGAGGAGTGCCTGATGGTCGGCAACGACGCCGTGCGCGACCTGCCGCGCGCCGACTGCGGCCTGCGCACCGCCTACGTGGGGCACGCCCGGCCCAAGCGCGCCGTCTGGCGCGGCCCGATGGCCGAGCTCGCGCGCGAGCTGCCGGACCTCGTGCACCGCCTCAACGAGGCCGACGCGCGCAAGGAGCGCTGAGGCGGGGCTGCCGTGTTCTTCTCGCCGCCGCGCTTCTCTGCGTTAGGGAATGGCGGTCGTTGCGGCCCCGCCGCCGCTCCGGGTTAGTAACTGCCGGTCGTTGCAGGCGGGCCGCCCCTCTTGGTTAGAGAATCGCCGTCGTTGCGCGCCACGAGCGGTGCCACCCTCGTGAGAAATAACGTTTGACGCTAACTGATTGCCAGAATCCGGCTTCATCGCGCGGGCCCGCCCCCTCAGGCCCGCAACGACCCCCACTTTCTAACGCGCTGGCGAGAAAAACCTGCAACGGGCGCGATTCTCTATGCAGGCGCCGGGCCGCCGGGCCCCACGCGGACACCGCCAGAAACGGCGGGGTTTTGTGTAGTCGAGGCGCGCCGAGCCTCCCGATTGACGCCCCGTCGCGCAGGACGGCCGCAACTGGGCGGGCACTTTGATATAGCGAGAAGAACCTCCGCTCGCTGACCTGCCCTTTTGCTGAGGCGGCATCAAACATACCACCCACTGGCCCCCACTTCCTGGCGGGCGCATCAAACATGCCGCCCAATCGCCGGGGTTTTCGCGGGGAGCCACACGGAGGGGTCGGCCGCGGCGGGAACGACGCTGCAGAAACGCCGCCCCGCGCGGCCACGGGGGCCGGGCGGGGCGGCGACGGGAGGTTCTTCTCGCCTGCGGGCCAGAAATGGGCCGAGGGGCTACACCCAGAAGAGCATCTGGTTGTAGGTGGGCACGGGCCAGTAGTCCTCGCCGCAGACCTTCTCCATGGCGTCCACGCACTCGCGCAGGTGCTCCATCGAGGGAAGGACGGTGTCGCGGTAGGCCTCGCACTGCCCCTGCGGGTCCTCGACGCCGCGGGCGGCGGCGTTGTTGGCCTCGAGGTCGGTCGCGGCCTCGTGGATGGCGGAAATGCCGTCCGTGAGCGTGCGCACGAGCTCCTTCTCGACCGGGCTCTCGATGCCGATCTCGGCCTTGGTGGCCACGGAGGTCGCGATGTCGCCGGAGTAGTCGAAGAGCGCGGGCAGGTAGAGGTGGCGCGCCATGTAGACCATCGTGTTGGCCTCGATGTTCAGCAGCTTGGCGTACTGCTCGGCCTTGGAGACGTAGCGGGCGTGGATCTCCGCCTCGTCGAGCACGTGGTACTTGGCGTAGAACGCCACGTTCTCGGGCTTGACCATGCAGGGCAGCGCGTCGGGCGTGGTCTTGAGGTTGGGAAGGCCGCGCCGCTCGGCCTCTGCCTCCCACTCCTCGGAGTAGCCGTTGCCCTCGAAGAGCACGCGCTGGTGGTCGCGCAGGGTGTGGCGCACCCAGCGCAGGGCGAGGTTGGTGAACTCGTCGCCCGTCTTGCCCTCGAGCTTGGTGGCAAAGCGGTCGCACTGCTCGGCCACGGCAGTGTTGAGGACCAAGTTGGGGTCGGCCAGATTCTGCTGGCTGCCGCACATGCGGAACTCGAACTTGTTGCCCGTGAAGGCGAAGGGCGAGGTGCGGTTTCTGTCCGTGGTGTCGCGCAGGAGGTCGGGCAGCGCCGGCACGCCCAGGTCCATGACCTCGGCCTCGTGGACCTCGGGCTCCTCCTTGTTGATCAGGGCCTCCACGATGGCGTGGAGCTGGTCGCCGAGGAAGATGGAGATGATGGCGGGCGGCGCCTCGTTGGCGCCGAGGCGGTGGTCGTTGCCCGCGGAGGCCACCGAGGCGCGCAGCAGGTCGGCGTGCTCGTCGACGGCGGCCACGAGCGCGGCCAGGAAGACGAGGAACTGCAGGTTCTCGGAGGGCACTGCACCCGGCTCGAGCAGGTTCCTGCCGTCGGCGCAGATGGACCAGTTGTTGTGCTTGCCCGAGCCGTTCACGTACTCGAAGGGCTTCTCGTGCTCGAGGCAGGCCAGGCCGTGGCGCGTGGCCATGAGCTTGAGCTTCTCCATGGTGAGGAGGTTGTCGTCGATGGCGAGCGACCCCTGCTCGAAGATCGGCGCAAGCTCGTGCTGGGCGGGCGCGACCTCGTTGTGCTTGGTCTTGACGGGGATGCCGAGCTTCCAGAGCTCGTCGTCGACCTCCTTCATGAAGTCGTTCACCGTCGGGCGGATGGCGCCGAAGTAGTGCTCCTCGAGCTCCTGGCCCTTGACCGGCTCGCAGCCAAAGAGCGTGCGGCCGCAGTAGATGAGGTCGGGGCGCTTCTCGTAGTCCTCCTCCTTGACGAGGAAGTACTCCTGCTCGGGGCCGATGGTGGTGAAGACGCGCTTGGGCTCGCGGCCAAAGAGCGCGAGCACGCGCTTGGCCTGCGTCTCGAGGGCGACCTGCGAGCGCAGAAGCGGCGTCTTCTTGTCGAGCGCCTCGCCGGTGTAGGAGACGAAGGCCGTGGGGATGCAGAGGACCTCGTCCTTGATGAAGGCCGGGCTCGTGGGGTCCCAGGCGGTGTAGCCGCGGGCCTCGAAGGTGGCGCGCAGGCCGCCGGAGGGGAAGGAGGAGGCGTCAGGCTCGCCCTGGACGAGCTCCTTGCCCGAGAAGGACATGAGCACCGTGCCGTCGCCCTTGGGCGTGAGGAAGCTGTCGTGCTTCTCGGAGGTGATGCCCGTGAGCGGCTGGAACCAGTGCGCGAAGTGCGTGGCGCCCTTCTCGAGCGCCCACTCCTTCATCGCGTGCGCGACCTCGTTGGCGATGTCCAGATCGAGCGGCTTGCCGTCGTCGATGACCTGGCGAAGCTCCTTGTACGTCGGCTTGGGGAGACGCTCCTGCATCACGGCGTCCGTGAAGAGCAGGCTCCCGTACTCCTCTGTGACCTTGTCCTTGCCCATGTGCGCCCCTTTTCGTCGTCGGCGTTGTGGCTTACGGCGGAATACTCTAAGGGGTCATTATTTCACGACCGTTGCGCTCGCGTGAAGCTCGCGGTGACGTTTGGTTGCAGGCACGCTGCGACTTCGTGGCAAGAACGGCGCTCGCGCGTCCGCGACGGGACCCGCACGGCTTCGACCGTCACAGAAACCTCGCACCTGGTGAGTCTGACATAATATTGAGCTTTAATTACATAAAGAATAATCGAGAAAAGTGGGGTCAGGTGCGAGGTTTGCGGGGAGGGGCGGCGAGAAGAACCCGCGGGCGCGCGGCCCCGACCGTTCTTGTCGCCCTTCTCGCCTACAATCGGGAGGCAACCACAAGGAGGTACTCATGCCAGACGCCGCCCGCACCATCGCCGTCATCGACGGCAACTCCCTCATGCACCGCGCGTTCCACGCGATCCGCCAGCCGATGAGCGCGCCGGACGGGCGCGCCACCAACGCGCTCTTCGGCTTCTTCAACATGTTCATCAAGCTCGTGGACACCTTCCATCCCGACGGCGTGATCTGCGCCTTCGACAAGGGCAAGCCGCGCGTGCGCATGGAGATGCTCCCGCAGTACAAGGCGCAGCGACCGCCGATGGACCCGGCGCTGCACGAGCAGTTCCCCATGGCGAAGGAGCTCCTCGGCGCGCTCGACGTGCCGGTGGCCGAGCTCGAGGGCTGGGAGGGCGACGACATCCTGGGCACGCTCGCCCGCCGCGGCGAGGCGGCCGGCTACGACATGTACCTCTTCACCGGCGACCGCGACATGTACCAGCTCACCACCGACCACGTGAAGGTCGTCTCCACCAAGAAGGGCGTCACGGACGTGGCGATCATGGACCCCTCCACGGTGGAGGACCTCTACCACGGCATCACCCCTGAGCTCGTGCCGGACTTCTACGGCCTCAAGGGCGACTCCTCCGACAACATCCCCGGCGTGCCGGGCATCGGCCCCAAGAAGGCCGCGGCCCTCATCGTGCAGTACGGCAGCCTCGACGAGGTCATCGCGCACGCCGACGAGGTCAAGGGCAAGATGGGCGAGAACCTGCGCGCCCACGTCGAGGACGCGCTGGTGTCGCGCAAGGTGGCCACGATCCGCACGGACGCCCCCATCGAGCTCGACCTCGCGGACGCGCGCTTCCCCACCTTCGACCCCGCCGAGGTCGCGCGCGCCTTCTCCGCGCTCGGCTTCACGGGCATGACCTCGCGCCTCGTCAGGCTTGCCGGCGAGGGCGCCGTGGCCGCCGCGCGCCAGGCGCTGGGCGAGAAGGACGAGGCCGCGCCCGCCGCGCGCACGGTCGAGCTGCCCGCGCCGCTCTCCGGCGACGACGCGCTCGCGACGCTCGACGAGGCCGTGCAGGCGGGCTGGGTCGGCGTGGCGCTCGACGACGACCGCGCCGACGGGGCGCTCTTCGGCCTCGCGCACGCCCTGTGGGCCTATGACGGCGAGCGGCTGCTGCGCCTCGAGGGCGACGCCGCCGACGCCGCGCTCGCCCGGCTCCTGCGCGAGGGGCGCGTGGCCGCGGGCGACGTCAAGGCGCTCGTCCACGCGCTCTCCCCCGCCGATTCCTCCAAGCCCGAGCTCCTCTCCCCCGGCGAGGTCGACCCCGCGCGCATCTTCGACGTGGCCGTGGCGGCCTACCTGCTCGACTCCGAGCGCGGCTCCTTCGGCCCCACCGAGCTCGCCGAGGCGTATCTCGCCGAGACCCTCCCCGCCGCGAGCGAGGAGCTCCCCGAGGCCGCGCTCGACGCGGTCCGCGCGCGCCTGCTCGTTCCGGCGCTCTCCGAGCGCATGGAGCGCGACGGCGCGACCGGCCTCTTCCAGGACATGGAGATGCCGCTTCTGCCCGTGCTCGCCGAGATGGAGCGCGTGGGCCTCGGCGTGGACGTGAGCGTGCTCGCCGCGCAATCCGCCGAGCTCGGCGCGGAGATCGAGGGCATGGTCGAGCGCATCCACGCCGAGGCCGGGGAGGACTTCAACATCGACTCCCCGCAGCAGCTCTCCCACGTCCTCTTCGACGTGCTCGGGCTTCCCACCTACGGGCTCAAGCGCACCAAGCGCGGCTTCTACTCCACCAACGCCAAGGTCCTCGGCGACCTCGCCGACCACGCCATCGTGGCCGAGGTCCTGGACTACCGCGAGCGCTCCAAGATCAAGAGCACCTACCTCGACGCCCTGCCCGCGCTCGTGGCGGGCGACGGCCGCATCCACACCACGCTCAACCAGACGGTCACGGCCACCGGGCGCCTCTCGAGCTCCGACCCCAACCTGCAGAACATCCCCACGCGCTCGGAGCTGGGGCACCGCGTGCGCCAGGCGTTCACGGTGCCGGAGGGCAGCGTGTTTCTCGCCTGCGACTACTCGCAGATCGAGCTCAGGCTGCTCGCGCACCTCTCCGGGGACGAGCACCTCATCGCCGCCTTCTGCGAGGGGCGCGACTTCCACGCCGCCACGGCCGCGCGCGTCTTCGGCGTGCCGGTGGAGGAGGTCACGCCGCAGCTGCGCAGCCGCGCCAAGGCCGTGAACTTTGGCATCGTCTACGGGCAGCAGGCCTTTGGCCTCGCGAGCTCGCTCAAGATACCGCGCGCCGAGGCGCAGGAGATGATCGACCGCTACTTCGAGGCCTACCCCGGCGTGCGGGCGTTTCTGGACGAGGCGGTGCGGCGCGCCCACGAGCTCGGCTACGCCGAGACCCTCTTCGGCCGGCGCCGCCACATCAAGGAGTTCCGCCAGCGCAACCGCCAGCTCGTGGCCTTTGGCGAACGCACGGCCATGAACCACCCGATGCAGGGCACCGCGGCCGACATCATCAAGATCGCGATGGTGCGCGTGGAGCGGCGCCTCCACGAGGAGGGCCTCGCGTCCAAGCTCGTGCTGCAGATCCACGACGAGCTGGACCTCGAGGTCCCCGAGAGGGAGATCGAGGCCGCGAGCGCCCTCGTGCGCGAGACGATGGAGGGCGTGATCGAGCTCAAGGTGCCGCTCATCGCGGAGGTCTCCTATGGCGCCAACTGGGCGGAGGCCAAGTGATGGCGAGCTGGGCGGAGTTCTCGGGGAGCCTGGCGGATTCCCCCGCCTCCCCGGCCAGGATGCGCGTCGAGGCCTGGTCGGACGGCTCGTCGCGCGGCAACCCGGGGCCGGGCGGCTACGGGACGGTCCTGCGCTACACGGGCCCGGACGGGCGCACGCACGAGCGCGAGTTCTCCGCGGGCTACCGGCGCACGACCAACAACCGCATGGAGCTCATGGGGGCCATCGTCGCCCTCGAGGCGCTGCGCCGCCCGTGCGCCGTCACCATGACCACCGACTCGCAGTACGTGGTCAACGCCTTCAACAAGAACTGGATCGGCGGCTGGCTCCGGCGCGGCTGGAAGACCGCGAGCAAGCAGCCGGTGAAAAACGTCGACCTCTGGAAGCGGCTGCTCACGGCCTGCGATGCGCACGAGGTCACCTGGGTCTGGGTCAAGGGCCACGCCGGGCACCCCGAGAACGAGCGCTGCGACGAGCTGGCCACGGCCGCGGCCGACGGCGCGCAGCTCGCGGAGGACGCAGGCTTCACGGAGTAGCCGGGGCCGCGGGGAAGGCGAACGCGCTCGCGAATCGGGGCGCGTCCCGGTTCCCAGCGGCGGCGCGCTCCGGAATCGGGGTATGTCCCAGTTTCTGGGCCGGTTTTTTCTGGGGCATGAGGCGATTTGCGAGCAAATCCGCCCGCCGGGCTGGGACATGCCCCGATTCGCGAGCAGACCGTCCTTCTCGACTGGGACGTGGCCCGATTCTGGAGCGCCAGGCCGACGTCCTTCTCGCCGGGCCGTCGCGCGCCCTCCAAGTCGCGGTTGTGAGCAACACGTTTGATGCGACAGATAAAAGGTGTTGCACACAACCGCGCCGCCCCGTGCCCAAACGTGCAAAACCGCGCGGAGGTGGCGCGCCGGGGGCCGCTGCATAAAAGATGTTGCTCACAACCGCCCGGCGGAGGGCGGAAACGTCGCCCGGCGGAGCGCGCGAGACGCCCCGGTGCAAAACCGCGGCCCCACGCGCCAGAGAAAAAGTCGCCCGGACGGAAGGAGGTCCGTCCGGGCGACGCAGACGCTCGCGGCTAATACCGGCCAGATCCGCGAGTGCGCCTCGTGATGATGTCCGTAAGCGGCCGACGGGCGGGCACGAGCTTGGCGCGGCCAAGATGCTCGTTCATTGCCCGCACGACCCGGGCGCCCTCGGACAGGACAAACGGGAGCGATCTTCCTTCGGAGACGCAAAGCTCCACGCTGCGCACGAACTTTCCGTACGCGTCCACGCGCACGAGACCGATCTCCTCCCAAGGAACCTGAACGAACCCTCGCCCGTCCCGCGCGCGAAACTCAACTCCGCGCTCGCCAAGCATGAGCAGCCCCTGCTTGGGAAAGAGCGGCGAGAAGGACGAAGTGGCCCGCACGCACAGCTCTACCGACTCGTTGAGGGCTCCTGGATCTCCCTGGTCATGTCGCTCCGCCATGGTCCCTCCTAGAAGATGCCGAAGAACGCGCCGACAACGCCCACGGCAAACAGGCCGCAGATGATGACGATCGGGTTCACCTTCTTGCGGAGCAGGAAGATGCACAGGAAGGTGAGCACAAGCGGCATGAGACCCGGAAGCAGGGAGTCGCACACGCTCTGGAGCGTGGTCGTCTGCATCAGGCGCACCGGGGCATCGGGGTAGGCGGCCGCGTTGGTGATGGCAGTGTAGCCGCTCGAGAGCATGCTCTGCAGGCCGGAGAAGCCGTTCGTGAGCGCCTCGGCCGTCATCTCCGTGCCGCCGTTGATGAGGTCGAGCAGGGTGGTGATGCCGGGGAACTTCTCCGCGACGGCGCCCATGTCAGAGGTCGAGAAGACCACGTTGGCCAAGTTGATGCTCGTCCAGCGCGGGATGAGCACGCCCATGACGAACATGCCAAGGATCGAGGAGCCCGTCGTGATCTTCTGCATGATGCCGCCGGAGAGGTCGGAGACGATGTTGCGGCCCTGCTTGTAGCCAAGCTCCTGCGTGTACCAGGTGAAGGCCATGCGCACGGCGTTCCACACCACGAAGAAGGCGACGGCGCCCATGACGTTGCCCGTGAGCGCAAGGGACGCGGCAAAGGCGCCCAGAATCGGGCGCAGCGTGCCCCAGAAGACCGGATCGCCCACGCCGGCGAGCGGGCCCATCATGCCAATCTTGACGCCCTGGATCGCAGCGTCGTCAATGTCGGCACCGGCAGCGCGCTCCTCCTCCAGCGCCATGGTCACGCCGAGAATCGGTGAGGCAAGGTAGGGGTGCGTGTTGAAGAATTCGAGGTGACGCTTGAGGAAGGCCGAGCGGTCATCCTTGTTGGGATAGAGGCGGTTCACAACCGGCACCATGGCAAAGGTGAAGCCCATGGTGATGAGGCGCTCGTAGTTGTTGGATGCCTGCATGAAGGTGCTGCGAAGCCACACGGCAATGCGGTCACACTTGGTGAGGCGCAGGGCCTCGCCGCCTTTGGCGGTCTCGTTGGTAGCCATGGGTCCTCCCTTACTCGTAGTCGTTGATGATCGCGTCGAGCTCGTCGCCCGCCACGCCGGCGCTCGCCGTCTGCGCGCCCGACGAGTTGAACTCGGGCGCCAGCTGCAGATACACGAAGGCGATGCAGAGGCCGATGATGCCCATGGAGATGAGGTTCAGGGCAGAGAGCGCCGAGAGCGCAAAGCCGAGGAAGAAGAAAGGCCAGAGCTTGGGCGTGGCCATCATGTTGATGACCATCGCGTAGCCAACCGCCACGATGAAGCCGCCGGCAGTGGAGAGGCCCGTGGTCACCCATGTGGGAATCGCATCGAGTGCAGCCTGGACCATCTCGACGGGCACGGCGATGATGAACGCCGCGGGAATGACGACGCGCAGGCCCTGGAGCAGAAGCGCAGTGAGGTGAGCGACCTCCACGCCGCGGACGCTGCCCTTCTCGGCAGAGGCATCGGCAAAGTGGATGAGGCCAACGGTGATCGTGCGGACGATGATCGTGAGGCCGAGGCCCGCAACGGCGAGCGCCATGGCGGCGGAGATGCCAACGCCCATGTCGACGCCCTTCATGCAGACGAGGATGGCCGAGGCCACCGAGCAGAGCGCGGCGTCGGGCGCGACGGCAGGGCCGATGTTCATCCAGCCGAGCGCCACGAGCTGGAGCGACCCGCCGAGCATGATGCCCTCCGCCGGGTGCCCGGTGACAAGTCCGATGAGCGTGCAGGCCACGATGGGCTGGTGGAACTGGAACGAGTCGAGAATGCCCTCGAACCCGGCGAGCAGCGCCACGATAAGGACGAGGATAACTTCCATGAGACAAACCTCCCTTGGTAGGTGAAGTCGAAGGGGCTAGTCGAGAAGGCCACTCTGCTCGACAAGGGGCCAGACGGGCTCCTCGTGGTCGGCGGGCACCTTCTGCCAGCCGAGCTCGCAGCCATGGTCGTGAAGGGCCTTGAGGGCGCGGGCGTCGTCGGCGTCAATCGAGACGGTCCCATTGATGGCGACCTTCCCGGCGGAGTGCGCCATCGAGCCCACGTTGACGTGGGCTATCTTCACGCCCGCCTCAACGACGCGGAGCAGGTCCTGCGGCGTCTCGAAGAGCAAAAGGGCGCTCGTGTGCGAGAAGCGCGGGTCGCGCGTGATCTGGACGAGCTTGTCGATGGGGCAGACGTTGGCCTTGATGCCGGGAGGCGCCGCCTGGGTGATGAGGTCCTTGCGAAGCTGGTCGTGGGCAACGGCGTCGGAGACCACGATGATGCGGTCGGGGCGGATCTCCTTGGACCACGCCATGGCGACCTGGCCATGCAGCAGGCGCGAGTCGATGCGCACCCAGCTGATGTTGAGGCCGCCCTCCCCCGCCGGCGCCGGGCCGGGGGCAACGACTGGCGCCGAGGAGGTGCGGCGTGCCTTGGGCATGAGCTCCTCCGGCAGCGCGCGGACGCCGCGGCGCCCCTCGACCACGAGCTGGGCCGCGAGACCGCGGGCGCTCGAGCCCGGCTCGCGCGACGAGCATGCCTCGATGGCCATGGGCAGGTTGAGGCCCGTCACCACCGCCCAGCCCTCGTGGTCGGCGAGCAGCGCCGAGGACTGGTTGAAGGGGGTGCCGCCCCAGAGATCGACCAAGACGAGCACGTCCGCCGGATCCGAGAGACCCTGAGCCGCGGACGTAATCATCGCGCGCAGCTCATCCGGTGACATGCTTGGCTCCAGAGAGGCGCACGCGAGGTCCGCCTGGTCTCCGAGCAGCATCCTGAGGGAGTCCCTCACCCCCTCGGCGAGCCCTCCGTGGCTGGCAAGTACGATGCCTGTCATGCTCTCTCCTTCCTGTGAGCGCGAATTCCTTGCACCAGCAGCCGCCTACTTCCCCTCGGCGAGCAGCTGGAGAACGACCGGGTCGGTTACGCGTGCGCCCTTCGCCTTGAGCGCGGCGATGGCGTCTGCGAACTGCGGCAGGTACTTCTCGTGCGCGAGCAGGAGCTGGTCCAGGACCTCGATGGCCTCGGGGTTCTTTGCCACGAGCGGGTTGATCGTGAAGGCCTCGCGAGCGGTGCCGTAGTCACCCGTGAGGGCAGCGGAGATGGTGAGCTCCTCCATGGCCTTCATCTCCTGCAACCAGCCCTTCTCGGCCGTGGGCATGGGACCCCAGCAGATGGGCTCGGCGCCGCGCGCCGAGATGAGGCTCGAGACCTCCACGATCGAGGTCGGGTCGAGGTCGGTGAGGGCGCCGTTGTTCTGCGTGGAGACGACCATGTGCTCGTGCTTGTCGTTGACGATCGCGGCGATGCACTCGCAGGCGGCGTCGGAGTAGTACGCGCCGCCGCGCTCGGCGAGCTGAGCCGGCTTGTGGTCGAGCTCGGGGTTGCGGTAGAGCGCGAAGAGCTCGTCCTCGACCTCCTTGACGTGCTCGGCGCGCGTGTCGTTCTCCTTGAAGTCCTCGACGCAGTGGCCGAGCATCTCGTCCGCCATGTAGTAGTAGCGATGGTAGCCGCAGGGCATGAGGTGCATCGAGTGGAGCAGGTCGGAGGGGAACTCCGCCGCAAAGATGTTCACCGGGAACGGCCCCTCGGGGTCGTTGGCGTGCTCGATCATCTCGTCGGTGAGGTCGTTGCCCGCGTTGTCGAAGACCTTGTGCCAGTGGAAGTGGTTGAGGCCCGCGAAGCGCCAGGTGAGCTCGGAGGGGTCGCGCCCGATGAGCGCCGGCTCCTTCATCATCGAGATGACGGGGATGTTGCAGAGGCCGATGGTGCGCTTCCAGCCAAAGTGCTTGATGGCGGCCTCGGTCACCATGCCGGAGGGGTTCGTGAAGTTGATGAGCCAGGCATCCGGGCAGAGCTCGCGCATGTCGGCGATGATCTGGCCGATCACGGGAATGGTGCGGAAGGCCTTGAACATACCGCCGGCACCGTTGGTCTCCTGGCCGAGCATGCCGTGGGCGAGCGGGATGCGCTCGTCCTTGATGCGAGCGTAGAGCAGTCCCACGCGGAACTGCGTGGTCACGAAGTCCGCGCCGGGCAGCGCCTCGCGGCGGTCGAGCGTGACGTGGACCTCGACGTCGTGGCCGGCCGCCCTCCACATGCGCCGCGCCATGTCGCCGATGATGCTGACCTTCTCGCGGCCCTCCTCGATGTCCACGAGCCAGATCTCTCGGACGGGCAGCTCGTGGTAGCGCTTGATGAAGCCCTCCATGAGCTCCGGCGTGTAGCTGCTTCCGCCTCCGATCGTGACGATCTTGATGCCGTTCGCGTACTTCTCGGCGTTCATTGCCATTGCGTGCCTCCCTGCTCGCAGCCGATAAGACCGTGCTGTGGCAACTATGGGGGCAGGCACCGGAATCGTGGGCGCTCAGCCGGCAGACTGGAAGTCGTTTTCAGAAGTTGTTCTTTGCCCGGCGGCGCCTGTGATAAGTTCTGATAAGTTCTGACTTCTCTGGCGAAGGGGGCGCGATGGACATCCGACACCGAATCCAGGCGTGCGAGCGGCTCACGTCAACCGAGCAGTCCCTCGCCGGCACGATTCTGGCAAACCAGGAGCGGCTGAGCTCGCTTTCCATCGAGGACCTCGCCCGAGAGTCGCACACCTCTCCGGCGGCAGTGAGCCGGTTCTGCAAGAAGCTCGGGCTGTCCGGCTTTCGCGAGCTCAAGATCGAGGCGGCACGCTCGGCCGGCGCGATGGCGTCCGTCGAGGAGGTCAACGTCGACTACCCGTTCATGGCGGACGACTCCCCTCGCCTTGTGGCCCAGAGCTTTCGCTCGCTCTACCAGCTCATCATTGACGACGCGGTCTCCTGCCTCAGCTACTCCGAGCTCTATGCCTGCGCCCGGCTCGTCGCGCGCGCCCGCGACGTTCAGCTGCACACGCACTCGCACAACTTCTACGTTGCCGCGACGTTCCAAGAGCGCCTCCTGCGCATCGGACACTCCGCGATCCTGCCCTCGGCCGAGGAGGAGCAGCGCATCATCGCCGCCGCCTCGCGCTCGGACGCCGTGGCGATCGTCATCTCGTACTCCGGGCGAGCAACCTTCCTCTCTCGCGTGCTCCCCATTCTGCGCGAGCGCAACGTGCCAGTCATCTTCATTGGCTCGATGGAGGGGGCGCGCCTGAACCCTGGCCTTGCCCACTACCTGCTCGTCAGCGACCGGGAGGACCCGCAGGAGCGAATCTCCCAGTTCGCGTCGCACATCGCGCTGCAGTACGTGCTCGACGTGCTCTATGGCTGCGCCTTCACGCTCGACTACGATAACAACGTCGAGTTTCTCCAAAAGACGATGCGCAGTGTGGACGACCGCAGCTTCGACGAGTAGCCGCCGGCGCGCGGGCTTCTCGCCCGACGCTCTTCTCGCTGCCGCCCCTCGCTGTTAGGAATCGCCGGCCGTGGGTAGGTTTTCTCGCCAGATGTATACGAATCGCCGCCGGTGGGTAGTTTGGCAAGCCAGAACAACCCACCGGCGGCGTTTTCTAACAAGCAACAAGGACACGGCGACAAGAACGGCGAGAAGAGCCCGCCAGGCCTAGAGCACGTGCACGTCCTCGGGCGTGAACTGGACGAACGCCTCGTCGCCGACCTCGTAGATCTTGTGGTTCTTGGGGTTGAAGTCGGTGATCTTGACCAGCGTGTCGCCAACCATGACCTGGTAGTTCTGGTAGTTGCCCATGAAGCGCGAGAGCGTCACCTTGCACGGGAGCACGCCCTCGTCGGCGAGCTTGGCCGCCTCGGGGCGCAGCACGAGCACGCAGTCGCTGCCCTGCGAGAGGTGCCCCACGCTCGCGACCTCGACCGGGTGCCCCTCGATCTGCGCCACGCCGGACTCGCCGTCCTTCTCGCTGAGCGTGCCGCGCAGGAAGTTGGACTCGCCGATGAAGTCGGCCACGAACTCGTCCACGGGGTGGTAGTAGACCGTGTGCGGGTCGCCCACCTGGTCGATGACGCCCTTCTTCATGATGATGATGTTGTCGGAGAGCGCCATGGCCTCGGACTGGTCGTGCGTGACGTAGATGGCCGTGATGCCGGCGGCCTGCTGGATGCGGCGGATCTCGTTGCGCATGTCAACGCGCAGCTTGGCGTCCAGGTTGGAGAGCGGCTCGTCGAACAGCAGCACGCCCGGCTCGATCACCAGCGCGCGGGCGAGCGCCACGCGCTGCTGCTGGCCGCCCGAGAGCTGGTTGGTCATGCGGTCCTCCATGCCCTCCAGCCCCACGAGGGCGAGAATCGCGTGGACCTTCTCGGCAATCTCGTCCTTGGGTAGCTTGCGGAGCTTGAGGCCGTAGGCCACGTTGTCGAAGATGTTGTAGTGCGGCAGGAGGGCGTAGCTCTGGAAGACCATCGCCGTGTCGCGCTTGTTGGGCGTGAGCTCGTTGATGGGCTCGCCGCCGAGGTAGATCTCGCCCTCGTCGGGGCTCTCGAAGCCGGCGATCATGCGCAGGATCGTGGTCTTGCCGCAGCCCGAGGGGCCGAGCAGCGTCACGAACTCGCCGGGCGCGATCTCGATGTTGGCGTCATGGACCGCGTAGAAGTCCTTCTTGGTCTTGGGGTCCTGGTAGATCTTGGAGACGTGCTCCAGGCGCACGCCCTTCTTCTCCTTGGCCATGCTTTATGCCTCCTCGGTGTACTTGCTGGTGCCAAAGTGCTTGATGGCGAGGTTCATGAGCAGAACCGAGCCGTAGGTGATGGCGATAAGAATCGTGGCGAACGCGCAGGCGATGCCGTAGGAGCCCTTCTCGGCGAACTCGTTGATCTGCACCGTGATGAGGAAGAACTGCGGCGTCACGAGCAGGATGATCGCGGAGATGGCCGTGATCGAGCGGACGAACGCCGTCACGAGGCCCGAGAGGAACGAGTCCTTGATGAGCGGCAGGGTGACCGTGCGGAAGACCGTGAGGCTATCCGCGCCCATGTCGTAGGCACTCTCCTCGATGGACTTGTCGATCTGGCGCAGCGCCGAGATGCCCGAGCGCGTGCCCGTGGGCAGCGAGCGCACGATGAAGACGATCACGAGGATGGCCGCCGAGCCGTAGAGCCCCTGGAGAAAGCCGGTGCGGAAGACGCCCGCGGAGAAGCCGCGGATGAAGCCGACGCCCAGCACCGTGCCGGGGACGGCCATGGCGAGCATGGAGACGAACTCGATGAAGCCCTTGGTGCGGAAGTTCCGCTTGACCACGAGGTAGGAGATGATCATCGAGAGCAGGGCCGTGAGCGGCGCGGCTATGAGCGAGAGCACGAAGGAGTCGCGGAACGCCTCGAGGCCGTGGTAGCGCTCGAAGACCTGGATGAACCACTTGGGCGTGAGCGTGAAGTCGTAGCCCCAGGTCTTGAACAGGGCGCCAAAGGGCACGCAGATGTACATGATCACGACGAACAGCGCCACGGCGCCGCACAGGATGGTGAGCGGCAGCGTGACGGACTTGTCGGTGATGAGCATGCGGGCGCGGGAGGCCTTGCCGGTGAGCGTTGCCGTGCTCTTGGCCTCGAGCACGTACTTCTGCACGATGAACATGAGCAGCGTGATGCACAGGAGCACGACTGCCATCGCGGCCGCGCCCTCCTTGTCGTAGGCGCCCGTGATCTGCAGGTAGATCGTAGTGGCCAGCGTGTCGTAGGAGCCGCCGATGATCATGGGGTTGGCAAAGTCGGCGATCGACTCGATGAAGGTGACGAGAAACGCGTTGCCCAGTCCCGGAAGCACCAGCGGCAGCGTGACGGACGTGAAGACCTTCCAGCGGGAGGCGCCCATGTCGCGGGCCGCCTCCTCGAGCGACGGGTCGATGTTCTTGAGCAGGCCGCGCAGCATCATGTAGCACACGGGGAAGAACGTGAGCGTCTGGACCACGAAGATGCCCCAGAAGCCGTAGACCGAGTTGTCGTAGATGCCGAGCATATAGCGCGTGATGATGCCGGCCTTGCCGAAGAGCATGATCACCGAGAGGGAGAGCACGAACGGCGGCGAGACCACGGGCAGCATCGAGACGACCTTGAAGAGGCCCGAGAGGAAGCGCGTGCGCAGCTTCACGTAGACCTCGACGTAGGCGAACAGCAGGCCCACCAGCGCCGACGCCACGCTCACGAGCAGTCCCACCGAGAGCGTGTTGGTGATCGCCGTGGTGAACGACGGCATGTCAAAGATGCGCTGGAAGACGGACAGGCTCGGGCCCTGCTCGGTGATGAAGCTGTCAACGAGCAGGATCGCGAGCGGGTACAGGATAAAGAGCGTCAGAAACGCGATGAGCACCACGATGGTGGTCACCATGATGGGGTCTGCCAAGAGCTTCTTGCGGTCGAGCTCGGCGCCCTGCGATCTTGCCATAGTCACTCTCCCTCGCTGACTCCGGGACGTGCGAACGCCGGGCGGATGGATGCACCCGCCCGGCGCGCTTCGCTCACGTGAGGTCGCTCACGTTGGGCGAGAAGAACCTGGGAGCTTACGCGTCCTCGGTCTCGAAGCGGTCGTCGCCGCCGCCCAGGGCCTCCATGACCTCGGCGACGTAGGTGTCGGTGTTGGCCTTGGCGTCCTCGAAGTCGTAGTCCATGGTGTTGTTCGGGTCGAGGCCGAACTCGGTGGCAATCTCGGGCTGCTCGGCGTTGTCGATCACGAGGAACTGGTAGGAGCCGTTCTGCGCGGCAAGCTCGACGCACTCGGGCGAGAGGGCGTACTCGATCCAGAGCTTGGCGGCGTTGGGGTGCTTGCAGCCCTTGAAGATGGCCGTGGCGCCGACCTCGCAGGAGGTGCCGGAGGACGGAACGACGAGCTCGATGTTCTCGTAGCCCTGGTCCACGATCTGGAAGATGCCGTCGTGGAGGAACCCGAGGCCGATCACGCACTCGCCGGTGCCGATGTTCTTGGACGGGCCGGAGCCGGACTTGGTGTAGACCTGGATGTTCTTGTCGAGGTCAACGAGGTACTGGATGCCCTCGTCGTGGCCGTACTTCTGGATCATCGTGTTGACGATGAGCTTGGCGGTGCCGGCCGTGTTGTAGTTGGACGACCAGATGAGGCCCTGGTACTGCGGGTCGGTGAGGTCGGCAAAGTCCGCCGGCGGGGTGACGCCTAGGCGCTCGACCTCGTCCTTGTTGTACATGATGCCAAGAAGGCCGGTGTAGATGCCGTACCAGTTGCCGTCGGCGTCCTGGTACTTGGGGTCGGTGATGTGGCTCGCGTTGGCAGCGGCGTAGGGCTCGAGCAGGCCCTCGGCGGTCACGACGTTGTACGGGTCGGTGGTGCCGCCGAACCAGACGTCGCCGGAGGGGTTGCCGTTCTCCTCCTCGATCTTGGCCTGGACCTCGCCCGTGGAGAGGCGCTGCTGCTCGACCTTGATGCCAAAGACCTCCTCGAAGTGCTCGCAGGCGGCGGCGAGGTAGTCCTCCTCGCAGGAGCCGTAGACGACGAGGGTGCCCTCCTCCTGGGCGGCCTTGATGAGGTCCTCGGAGGCGCCGACGCTGTTCTCGGCAACCTGGCCGTCGGCGGCCGGCTGCTCGCCGCCGTCACCGCCGCACGCGGCAAGGCCGAGGCCGGCGAGCGTGGCGGCGCTGGCAGCGATGAAGTTCCTGCGGGAGAGGCTAGACATAAGTGTTCCTTCCTTCCGTGTGCCCCCGCGGCGCGGAGGCCATTCCCACCCCTCTTTATAGACTCCTGACAGGTTCCTTACGGTCAGCTTTCCGTAAGCGGCATGGGTCCGGCGGAGCGGCGGCAGAAGAAACGAGCGGCAGGCAGCGAGGGGGGGCGGCGGGGCGCTCCGAGGCACGACGGGGCCCGCTCGGCCCTAGTCGTCGGTGCCGGGGCGACCCTCGTAGTTGAGGCCGTCCACGAGCTCGCGCAGGCGCGGCTCGTCGCCGCGAACGAAGGCCTCGGCGAGCTTGGGATAGGCGAGGCGCGCCTCGTCAAAGAGGTCGGCAAAGGAGGCGCTGCGAACCTCGCCGGTGAAGGGGTTCTCCCAGTCGCGGCACGCGAGGTTGGCGGCAGGGCACTCGTCGGTCGTGCGCACGTAGTGGGCAACGGCCTCGGCGAGCGAGCGGCCGCGCGCGAGGCGCTCGAGCGCGCCCAGAAGGCGCGTCCGCGGCGAGCCGGCCGGGTCAACGAGGCGCAGCGTGAGCTCGTAGTCGCGCACGGCGAGGCCGTACTCGCCGGCGCCGATCACGGTCCCAAAGACCGCGAGCGCCACCTGCGAGACGAGCGCGCCGCCCACGCGCTCGACGCGCGCGGTGCGCATGAGGTTGCCCGCCGCCGGCCGCTCGAGCACGGTGGCGCGGCGCTTCTCCCACAAGATCCAGGCGTCGATGTCCGACTCGATGACGGCGTGGACCTCCCGCGCGCAGGGCGCGAGCTCGGGGTCCGCCTCGGCGAGGGCGCGCTGCTGCGCGATCACGAAGGGATGGGCCGCGCGGTCAAGCGCGTAGTGGCCGAGAAGCCCGAGCGCGAAGGTCCGGCCGATCCGCTCGTCCGAGACGGGCAGCCGGCTCACCCCCTCGCGCACGGCCATGAAAGCGCGCGTCACGCTCCCGCCCTGGATGCGATGGCCCAGCTCGCGGCAGGCGGCGGAGCGACCGGGCAGCGCCAGGCGACGGGCGAAGAGCGGGTCGGGGCCCTGGTTAGCGAGCAGGAAGGCGAGCAGCTCCTCCTCGCCCTCGAGCATGCCGGGCGGCAGCGTGCCCGCGACGTCCTCGCCGAAGATGTGATGCGTGATGACCGCGGGCATGGGACCCCCTTCGATGCGTTGCGTTTCCCCTAGGGTAGCGCAACGCTGCCGCCGCGCGGCCGCGCAGGCCCGACCGTTGACGAGCCTGAAAAGCGGGTAGAACAAAGGCAGCGAGAGAAAGGCTTACCCATGCACAACATGTTCCAGCGCGCGCGAACGACGACCGGTCTCATGGGCGTGGCGTCGCTTCTGTGCGGCATCGTCGTCCTGCTCAACCCAACGGGCGTGGCCCTGTTCATGACGAGCGCCATCGGCGTGGTCCTTGCCGTCGTGGGCGTGGCCACGGTCCTTGGCTACGTCCGCCGGCGCGAGGCGTCCGGCGGGCTCGACCTCACGATCGGCCTCATCGAGCTCGTCCTTGGCGCGGCCCTCGCCTCGATGCCTGCCGTCTTCGTCAACTGGGTCATCGTGGTCGCAGGCGTGTTCATCCTGTTCTCCGGCTTCGGCGACCTCATGGAGGCGCGTGCCCTGACTGTCGTGGGGGCGCCGTTCGCGGGCGCGGGCACGCTCATGGCCCTCCTCACGATCGTCTTCGGCGTGCTCGTGGTGGTGGCACCCTTCGCGCTCGTGGACCTCGCGCTTGCGGTCGCCGGCGTGGGCCTCGTCTTCAACGGCGTCACCGAGCTCGTCGCCGCCTTCAAGCTGTAGCGCACTTATCGCCGACGCCCTTCTCGCCGACGTTCTTGTCGCCGACGCCCTTCCCCCCAAATGTTATCTGGGCACAAACTTCTAACCAAAATGACCCAGATAAGACCTTTGGCGAGAAGAACCACAGGTCGCGAGTGCCCAGATAAGCGGCCTCGCAGAAATGGTTCAACCTCTATGCGGGCCGCCCGGGGACGGACGACTGAGGGCGGCTCTGTGCGGGCACGCCGGCGCGCGGCGTGGCGAGAAGTACCTTCAGGCCGCCAGATGGCACGGACACGAATCGGTCGTCACGGCGCCCCTCGCGCAAGCGCGAGGGGCGCCGTCTTTGGATGCCGCCTTTGGGCGCCGCGGGCACGCCCCTAGAGCCAGATGAGGGTGTCGGGCGGCTTGGGGCCCTGGTTTGCGGGCGGCGCCTCACGCCCGGGCTCTCCCCACGCCGCCGACTCCTCGAGCCAGGGGCGCCGGTGCTCGGGAGGCGGGGTGAAGGGCCGCTCCTCCCCGTCCTCGAGCCAGACGAGGGGCTCGTGCGCCGGCTCGGGGCCGCGCTCGGCCGCGGGCCCCGAGCCGCGGGCCGCATCGCCCGCAGGGCCCGGGGCGGAGGCCGCAGGGCCCGTCACCACCGTGGCCGACCCGCGGACGAGCATGATGCCGACCGGTCCGTCCATGGCTAGAGCCCCAGCTCGGAGGCGACCTCTGCCGCGCACGCCACCGCGTCCGCGATGGCGCTCACCACGAGCGAGGAGCCGCTCCGCACGTCGCCGGCGAGAAAGACGGGCGTGGGGCCCGCCGCCGCGGCGCGGTGCGCACCGCCCTCGACGACGGGCAGCCCCCGCTCGCCAACGCCCACGCCGAGCGCGTCCAGCAGGCCGCGCTCCGGGCCCACGAAGCCGCACGCCACGAGCACGAGCTGGGCGGCGAGCTCGCGCTCGCTGCCCGCCACGCGCTCGGGCCGGCCGGCCGACCAGTCAAGGTCGGCCACGCAAAGGCCGCGCACCGCGCCGTCCGCGCCGAGCAGGACCTCGAGCGTGTCGACGCCCCAGGCGCGCATCTCGCCGCCCATGAGCTCGATGGCCTCGGCCTGGCCGTAGTCGGTCTTGAGGGTGGCGGGCCACTCGGGCCAGCGCGTGGCGTCCGGCCCCGGCTCGGCGGGGCGCGGCAGGAACTCGATCTGGGTCACGCTGCGGGCCCCCTGGCGCACGGCGGTGCCGAGGCAGTCGTTGCCCGTGTCGCCGCCGCCTATCACCACGACGTCGAGCCCGGCCGCGCTCGGCGCGGGCTCGCCGCCGTCGAGCAGCGAGCGCGTGGAGGCCTCGAGGTAGTCGACGGCCCAGGCAACGCCGCCGGAGGCGAGCCCGGCCTCGAAGCCCGTCGCCGAGAGCCCGCGCGGCACGCGCGCGCCGGCGGCCACGACCACGGCGTCGGACTCCGCGAGGAGCGCCGAGACCACGTCCTTCTCGGCCGCGTCCGTGTTGAGGCGAAACTCCACGCCCAGCTCCTCCATGAGCGCGACGCGCCGGGCGACCACCCGCTTCTCGAGCTTCATGTTGGGGATGCCGTACGTGAGCAGTCCCCCCGCGCGGTCGGCGCGCTCCACGACCGTCACGCGCGCCCCGCGCCGGGCGAGCTCCCAGGCCGCCGCCAGCCCGGCGGGGCCGGAGCCCACCACGGCCACGCGCGGCGCGCCCTGCGCGGCGGGCGAGAAGCGCCGGGGGCCGCCGTGCGCCCACTCCCAGTCCGAGATCGCGCGCTCGTTGTCGTGGATGGTCTCGGGCTCGCCGTGGCACCCCAGGTTGCAGGCCGCCTCGCAGAGCGCCGGGCACACGCGGCTCGTGAACTCAGGCAGCGGCGAAGTGAGCGCGAGGCGCTCGGCGGCCTCGCGCCAGAGGCCCCGGTAGACGAGGTCGTTCCACTCGGGGATGAGGTTGTGGAGCGGGCAGCCGCTCGGGCGCGCCCCGCCAAAGCCGACGCCCGCCTGGCAAAACGCCACGCCGCACATCATGCAGCGGCTCGCCTGCGCTCGGCGGCGCACCTCGTCCAGCTCGCCGTGGAGCTCGTCGTAGTCGAGCACCCGCTCGGCGACCGGCCGCAGCGGCTCGGTCTCGCGCCCAACCGTCAGATACGCACCAGGCCTTCCCATGCTAGCCCTCCCTCATGACGTCAAATGCGCGCTCGAGCGCGGCCTCGCGGGTGGCGCCCGCGGCCTCGGCCTCGGCCACCAGGCCGAGGACCCGCTCGTAGTCGCGCGGGATCACCTTCACGAAGTGCGCGGACGCCTCGTCGAACTGGTAGAGCAGCTTGATGCCGCGCGGGCTCGCCGTGCGGCGCACGTGCTCCTCCACGAGCGAGCGCACGAGCGCGAGGTCCTTCTCGTCCGGCTCCTCCAGGTTCACGAGCTCGCGGTTGCAGCGCCGCGCGAGCGTGCCAAAGCGGTCGTAGACGTAGGCCACGCCTCCCGACATGCCGGCCGCGAAGTTGGCGCCGACCTCGCCAAGCACCACCACGCACCCGCCCGTCATGTACTCGCAGCCGTGGTTGCCCACGCCCTCCACCACCACCGTGGCGCCGGAGTTGCGCACGCAGAAGCGCTGGCCGGCGAGGCCGTTCACGAAGGCGCGCCCGCCCGTGGCGCCGTAGAGGGCCACGTTGCCCACGATGACGTTCTCGTCGAACTTGTAGGTGGCGCCGTCGGCCGGCCGCACGGACAGCACGCCGCCCGAGAGCCCCTTGCCGAAGTAGTCGTTGGCGTCGCCGGAGACGTTCAGCGTGACGCCCGCCGGCAGAAACGCGCCGAAGCTCTGGCCGGCCGACCCCTCGCAGTCCACCGTGATCGAGCCCTCCGGCAGGCCCTCCGGGTGCGCCCGCGTGACGTGGCTGCCCAGAAGCGTGCCCACGCACCGGTTGACGTTGTCGATGTCCGCCCGGAAGCGCACCGGCGTGAGGTGCGCGCGGGCCTCGGCCGTGTAGGGCACGAAGAGCGTCGCGTCGAGCGTGCGGCCGAGCTCCAGGTCCGGGCCCATCTCGGGCAGGAAGCGCGGCGCGTCCGCGCCGGGGATCTGCCGCCCGTACTCGCAGGACCCCGGGGCGAGAAGGTCGGAGAGGTCCAGGCGGTTGGCCTTCCAGTTGGCCTCGCCCGCCACCGGCACCTGACGCAGGCAGTCGGCGCGGCCCACCATCTCGTCCACCGTGCGGAAGCCCAGCTCGGCCATGACCTCGCGCAGCTCCTCGGCCACGAAGGTCAGGTAGTTCACCACGTGCTCGGGCCGGCCCGCAAAGCGGGCGCGCAGGCGGCAGTCCTGCGTGGCGACGCCCGCCGGGCAGGTATCGCGCTGGCAGTCGCGCTGCATGAGGCAGCCGCAGGCGATGAGCGGCATCGTGGCGAAGCCGAACTCCTCGGCGCCCAGAAGCGCCGCCATGGCCACGTCGCGCCCGCTCATGAGCTTGCCGTCGGTCTCGAGCACCACACGGGAGCGTAGGCCGTTTCTGAGGAGCGTCTGCTGGGTCTCCGCGAGGCCGATCTCGAACGGGATGCCCGCGTGGTAGATCGAGTCGCGCGGGGCGGCGCCGGTGCCGCCGTTGTGGCCGGAGACGAGGATCTTGTCGGCCCCGCCCTTGGCGACGCCCGTGGCGATGGTGCCCACGCCGGCCAGCGCGCAGAGCTTGACCGAGATGCGCGCGCCGGGGTTGGCGTTCTTGAGGTCAAAGATCAGCTCGGCGAGGTCCTCGATCGAGTAGATGTCGTGGTGCGGCGGCGGCGAGATGAGCCCGACGCCCGGCGTGGACTGGCGCACCTCGGCGATCCACGGGTAGACCTTGCGGCCGGGCAGGTGGCCGCCCTCGCCGGGCTTGGCGCCCTGGGCCATCTTGATCTGGATCTCGATCGCGCTCGAGAGGTAGCGGCTCGTCACGCCGAAGCGGCCCGAGGCCACCTGCTTGATCGCCGAGCACGCGGAGTCGCCGTTCGGGAGCGCCGTCTCGCGCGCCGGGTCCTCGCCGCCCTCGCCAGTGTTGGAGCGGCCGTGCAGGCGGTTCATCGCGATGGCCAGGCACTCGTGCTGCTCGCGGGAGATCGAGCCGTAGCTCATCGCGCCGGTGTTGAAGCGGCGCACGATCTCGCTCGCGGGCTCCACCTCGTCGAGCGGCACCGGGGCGCCGGCCGGCGCAAAGCCCATGAGGTCGCGCAGGGTGACGGCGCGCCCGGGGCGATGGACCCACGCGGAGAACTCCTTGAAGAGGCCGTAGTCGCCCTCGCGGCAGGCGCGCTGCAGGAGGTAGATGGCCTTCGGGTCGATGAGGTGCTCCTCGCCGCCCGGGCGCCACTTGGTGAGGCCGAGCGTAGGGAGCTGGTCGGGCGCGGGCGAGGCCGCCTGGGCGCGCGCCGCGGCGGCGCGGGCGTCCAGCTCGCGCTGGAGGTCGGCCACCGTGAGGCCGCCCACGCGGGTGGCCGTGAACGTGAAGTACCTCTCCACCAGCTCCTCGGAGAGGCCCAGGATCTCGAAGATCTGCGCGGAGTGGTAGCCCTGCATCGTGGAGATGCCCATCTTGGACATGATCGAGACGATGCCCGCCGTGACAGCGCGGTCGTAGGCGGCGCAGGCCTCCTCCGGCGCGAGGGCGAGCTCGCCGCGCGCGCAGAGGTCCTCGATGCAGTCGTGCGCCAGGTAGGGGTAGATGCCGCTCGCCGAGTAGCCCACCAGGCACGCGAAGTCGTGGGCGCAGAGGGCGTCGCCGGTCTCGACCACGAGGTCGGCGCGGGTGCGCAGGCCGCAGCGAATGAGGTGGTTGTGCACGCAGCCGAGGGCCAGAAGAGACGGGATCGGCGTCTCGCCGGCGCCCGCGCGGTCGGAGATCACGATGACGTTGGCCCCGGAGCGCACGTCCTGCTCGGCCGCGCGGGCCAGCTCGTCGAGGGCGCGCTCGAGGGCGCCCTCGCCGCCGTCCGACAGGTAGACCGCGCGCACCGTCTCCGTGCGGAAGCCCGCGCGGTCGATCGCGCGGATGCGCTCGAAGTCGGCGCGGGAGAGCATGGGGCCGGACAGGCGCACGAGGCGGCAGGAGTCGCGGCAGTCCTCGAGGAGGTTGCCGTGGTTGCCGAGGTAGAGCACCGTGCTCGTGACGAGGCTCTCGCGCAGGGCGTCGATCGGCGGGTTGGTCACCTGGGCGAAGAGCTGGTTGAAGTAGTCGAAGAACGAGCGAGTCTTGGTGGAGAGGCACGCGAGCGGCGCGTCCACGCCCATCGAGGCCAGCGGCACCGAGCCCTTCTCGGCCATCGGGCGCACGACCTCGTCCACGTCGTCGTAGTGCCAGCCGTAGGCGGCGAGGCGCGCGGCGAGCGGCTCGTCGGTCCTGACAGGGGTGTCAGGGTCGTCTGTCATGGACCTGACAGTTGACCCTGACACCTTTGTCAGGTCGGGCGCGGGCAGGTCGGCGACGTCGATCGTCTCCTCGTCGAGCCAGTCGCGATAGGGCTTCTCGCCCGCCAGGCGGTCGCGGATCTCGTCGTTGCCCACGACACGGCCGGCCACGGGGTCGACCTCGAGCATCTCGCCGGGGCCGAGGCATCCCGTCCGCAGGATGTTGGCGGGCTCCACGTCGATGGTGCCCACCTCGGAGGCCAGGATCAGCCGGTCGTCGCGCGTCACGTAGTAGCGCGCAGGGCGCAGGCCGTTTCGGTCGAGCGCGGCGCCCAGCGTGCGCCCGTCGGTGAAGACGATTGCGGCGGGGCCGTCCCAGGGCTCCATGAGCATGGACTGGTAGGCGTCGTAGGCGCGGCGCTTCTCGCTGAGCGCGGGGTTCTTGTCCCACGGCTCCGGCATCATGAGCGAGACCGCGCGGTCGAGGGGCCGCCCGTTCATGACGAGGAACTCGAGCACGTTGTCCAGGATCGCGGAGTCCGAGCCCTCGCGGTTGATGATCGGCAGCACGCGCTCCAGGTCCGCGCCCAGAACCGGCGAGTAGAGGCTCGGCTCGCGCGCGCGGATCCAGCTCACGTTGCCGCGCAGGGTGTTGATCTCGCCGTTGTGGATGAGGTAGCGGTTGGGGTGGGCGCGCTCCCAGGAGGGCGTGGTGTTGGTGGAGTAGCGCGAGTGCACAAGGGCCAGCGCCGTCTCCACCGCGGCGTCGTTGAGGTCCAGGTAGAAGCGACGCATCTGCGTGGCCACGAGCATGCCCTTGTAGACGATCGTGCGGCTGGACATGCTGCAGACGTAGAAGATCTTGCCGGCGAGGGCCGGCGTGGCGTCCGCGGCGCGCTCGATGGTGCGGCGGCAGACGTAGAGCCGGCGCTCGAAGTCGAGCCCCCGGGCCACGTCCTCCGGGCGGCGCAGGAACGCCTGGTAGATGGTGGGCATGCAGGCGCGCGCCGTGGAGCCGAGGTCGTGCGGGTCCACCGGGACCTCGCGCCAGAACATGAGCGGCACGCCGCACTCCGCGCAGCCCCGCTCGAAGACCTGGCGCGCCGCCGTCACGCCCGCCGCGTCGTCGTGCGGGAGGAAGAGCATGGCCACGCCGTAGTCGCCCTCGTCGGGCAGGAGCTGGCCCTCCTTCTGCGCCTCCTTGCGGAAGAAGCGGTGCGGCACCTGGAAGAGCACGCCCGCGCCGTCGCCGGTGTTCTTCTCGAGGCCCTTGCCGCCGCGGTGCTCCAGGTTCACGAGCACCGAGAGCGCGTCGTCGAGCGTCTGGTGGCTGCGCTTGCCGTGCAGGTGCGCGATGGCGCCGATGCCGCAGGCGTCATGCTCGTACTCGGGCCGGTAGAGGCCGCGCGGGCGGCGCTCCGTGAGGTTCTTCTCGCTCATGTGACTCCCCTCGCTCGGGTTTTCAAGGGGAGTCTATGACGCGCGGGCGTGAGGCGAGAAAACCGAGACCAACTCGCTACGCGCTCGCCACGCGCGCGTTTCCCGGCCGCCATCTGCGCGTTGCGAGCCGGAAACGGGCGGGAAATCTGGGCCGCTCACGCGGGCGGGCGGACGTCGCGCACCTGCCCGCGCGGGCTCGGAGGGGGCGCGGCCTAGCGGCCGAGCCCCGCGGGCGGCACCGGCCGGCCGTCCCCGGGGCCGCGGCCCGCGGGCGGACGGACGTCGCGCGGCTCCCACGCGCAGGCGAGCGGCCCCGGCTCGGGGACGTCCGCCGCGGCGAGCAGGCGCCAGCCCCTCACCGCCGCCGGCGCGTAGAGCAGGACGGCGACGACGTAGAGGGCGACCATCACCGCGCCGAGAAGCGCCGCGGCGGGGCCCTCGCCCACGGCCACGTAGGAGCCGAGCAGGTCCTCCCCGCCTCCCACGAGCGCGAGGGGCGCCATGAGCAGGAAGTCAGAGAGCCCGTGCACGAGCGCGGCGCCCCACACGCCGCGCGTCCGCACGAAGATGCCGGAGAGCAGCAGCGAGAAGCAGGTGACCTGCGCGGTCTTGAGCGCCATCTGCGCGATCGCCAGGGCGTCCGCGGTCCCGATGGCGTAGCTCACGTGCGCGAGCCCAAAGACCACCGAGGAGGCGAGCGCCGAGCCGAGGACGCCGCGGCGCGTGTCGCCAAAGCGCGAGAGCATGCCGCCCAGCAGAAGCGAGCGGAAGAGCAGCTCCTCGAAGGCGCCCACGCCAACGCAGAGGAGTGCCATGCCGAGAAGGTCCGTCGCCCACGCGGCGGAGGGCGCCGCCTCGCCCGCGCGGACGGAGGCGAGAAGGGACGCGAGCTCGAGGGCACACAGGCCCGCGGCGAGCCCCAGGGGATAGGCGCCCTCGCGCAGCGCCGTGCGTAGTCCCGCCGCCCGGGGCGCGAGGGAGCGCGCGCCGCCGAGCAGCGCCACGAGGCCGGCCACCGCGGCCGCGGCGACGGCGCGCCTCAGCGCCTCGTCGAGGTAGAACGGAAGGCCCGCCACGCCCGGGACCACATCAAGCAGCGCGAGCCCCACCACGAACAGCGCGACCGACCTGCCGAGCCTTCCCTTGCGCACCCGCTCCATCCCCGCACCTCCGGCATCCGATGCCCCTCCTGGGCCCCAGGCCCAGTCTATCCTGACAATCGCCTCCGGGGAAACTGTCATGATCGCCCCCGGGGAAACTGTCAGGGGAAACTGTTGACATTCCCAACGCGGGCCACGGCGGCGGGCGGCCGCGCTACCATGGACGAGGGGAATCGATTCCACGCCAACGAAAGGCGGTCCCATGCTCGAGGACTACGCTAAGGCTCGCAAGCTCGGTCTCAAGCAGGTCGAGCGCGACGTCTCGGACGGCCACTACCCGTACCCGCCCGCGCTGGACGACATCCTCAAGAACCAGGGCTACCAGGGCGAGGTTCCCATCGGCCTCACGGAGATAGACCTCTCGCTCATCGCCGGCACCAAGACGCGCGGCCGCCAGAACATGTTCTCGAGCGGCTTTCTGCCCATCGCCGAGCCGGAGTCCGAGTTCGCGATGAAGTGGAGCGACCTCATCGACTCCCAGCGCGCCGAGGGCCTGCGCGACCCGATCGTGGTCTTCGAGTACCTCCAGCGCTTCTACGTGCAGGAGGGCAACAAGCGCGTCTCCGTCTCGCGCTACCTGGGCATGCCCACGATCCTGGCAAACATCACGCGCGTGACGCCCATGCCCGCGGACGAGAAGGGCCTGCGCATCTACCACGAGTTCACGCGCTTCTACCGCGTGTGCCCCATCTACGGCATCACCTCCTCCGAGGAGGGCTTCTACGCGCGCCTCGCGGCCCTCCTGGGCCGCGACCTCCACGAGCCCTGGCCCGACGACGTGGTCCGCGACCTGCGCGCGCTCTTCGACAGCTTCTCGGCGGCCTTCCGCGCCCACGGCGGCGACGGGCTCGACCTGCAGGTGGGGGACGCCCTCGCGCAGTACATCAGCATCTTCGGCTTCGAGCACGTGCGCGGCCTCTCCCCGCGCGAGGTGGACGCCCAGGTTGAGAAGATCTGGGGCGAGTTCGTGGTCACGCAGGGCACGGGCGCGCGCGCCTACCTCGAGGACCCGAGCGCGGAGCGCACGGCGCCCCTGCCCAAGCTCAAGAACCTCGCCAAGAAGGCCGTGTCCGCCAGGCCCTTCCGCGTGGCCTTCATCTACGACCGCAACCCCCTCTCCTCGGGCTGGATCTCCATCCACGACCGCGGCCGCAAGAAGCTCGAGGAGGCCCTCGGCTCGAGCGTGTCCACCTCCGCCTACACCGACCGCAGCTCGGACGCCGCGTTCGACCAGGCCGTTGACGACGCCGTGGCGCAGGGCGCGGACCTCGTGGTCACCTGCGCCGCCGCGCAGATGCGCCAGACCCTGCGCGCCGCGGCGGAGCACCCGGGCCCGGCCTACCTCAACTGCTCCGTGAGCCTCTCGCACAGCGCGGTGCGCGGCTTCTACGGCCGCATGTACGAGGCCAAGTTCCTGCTCGGCGCGCTCGCGGCGAGCCTCGCGGGCCACCACAAGGTGGGCTACGTGGCCGAGTCCCCGGTCTTCTCCACCGTCGCCGAGATCAACGCCTTCGCCATCGGCGCCGCCATGGTGGACCCCTACGTCACCGTGTACCTCAAGTGGTTCTCGGCCAAGGACTACGACTGGCGCCGCGAGCTCAAGGAGGAGGGCGTCCACATCATCTCCGGGCGCGACTACGCCAACCCGCTCGCGCCCAAGGAGTCCTGGGGCCTCTACCGCGTGGAGGACAATGGCGCCGAGACCCACCTCGCCGAGCCCGTCTGGATGTGGGGCCGCTACTACGAGCTGCTCGTCCGCTCCATCAGGAACGACACCTGGAAGAAGGAGGGCGAGAAGATCCAGGGGCAGTCGCTCAACTACTGGTGGGGCATGTCGGCCGGCGTGCTCGACGTGCGGCTCGCGGACGAGCTTCCGCGCGGCCAGCGCATGCTCGTGGACGTGCTGCGCCAGTCCGTGCTCTCCGGCCGCGTGCACCCGTTCACGGGCGAGCTGCGCGCCCAGGGCGGCGACGTGGTGCAGGGCCCGGAGGCGGGCCGGCTCACGAGCGAGCAGATCGTGCGCATGCGCTGGCTGAACGAGAACGTGGTGGGCCGCCTGCCCGAGCAGCGCGAGCTCGACCGCGACGGCCTCGTGGAGGTCGAGGCCGCCGGCGTCATCCCGGTGGACCCCTCGACTGTCCTGCTCAAGGACACGAGTCGCTAGGGGGCGGGGCGTGAGGATCCTCTGCATAGCCGACGAGGAGGAGGGCTGGCTCTACGACCACTGGGACGCCGAGCGCGTCTCCGGCGTGGACCTCATCATCTCCTGCGGCGACCTGCCCGCGGTGTACCTCGAGCACATCGTGACCCTCGCCAACGTGCCGCTGCTCTACGTGCAGGGCAACCACGACACCGCCTACGACCGGCACGCCCCCGAGGGCTGCGTCTCCATCGACGGCCACATCCGCGACTTCCGCGGCCTGCGCATCATGGGGATCGGCGGGTCCATCCGCTACAACGACCAGGTCCACGGCTTCACCGAGGCCGAGATGGGCCGCCAGGCGGCCCGCCTGACGCTGCTCGCCCAGGCGACCGGCGGCGTGGACCTGATCGTGACGCACGCGCCCGCGCGCGGGTACGGCGACCTCGACGACCTCCCCCACCGCGGCTTCGAGGCCTTCAACCGGCTCCTCGAGCGCACGCGCCCGCGCTACCTGGTTCACGGCCACGTGCACCTCACGTACGGCCGCATCGCGCGCGTGCGCGAGCACGCGTGCGGCACCACGATCGTGAACGCCTTCGGATCGCACGTCATCGAGATCCCCGACGGCGACATCCCCCAGCGCGGCGGCCTCTTCCGCCCCGAGGGCGTGTGATGGGGGCGGCGCGGCCGAGACCGCGCCGCCCCCTAAGGACGCGCTGGCGAGAAGAGCGATGCCGCCCTACGCCCTGCCGAGGCAGGCGGCGCCCGTCTGGCGGATGTTGGTGAGGTAGACGTTCTCGCGCCCGAAGTAGCCGGCCATATAGTCGACGTAGCCCGCGGTCTCGGCCTTGGGCAGCACGCACATGATCACGCCGGCAAATCCGCCGCCGTGCAGGCGGCATACGCCCGCGCCGATCTTGCGCAGGTAGAGCTCGGTGAGGGCAAGCGCCATCGGGATGGGCTCCTCGGCGGGCATGCCGGGGACCACGGCGTTTTGCAGCCACTCCCAGGAGCTGCGCCCGGAGGCGGTGATGAGGTCGAGCACGTGGGCCTTGTCGCCGGCGTTGATGGCCGCCTCGGCGGCCTCGACGCGACCCACCTCCTCGAAGTAGTGCAGGGCGCGCAGCACCGCGCGGTCGCCGCACTTCTCGCGCAGCTCCGCGAGGCGTGCCAGCACCGCGTCCTCGGTCGTGTCGCAGAGGTTCTTGACGCCGAGCTCGGCCGCCACGGCATGCATCTCGTTGGGGACGGAGGAGTACTCCTCGGAGAGGTCCGCGTGGCCCTTGCCGGTGTTCACGATCACGAGGTCGCAGCCCAGCTCGTCAAAGCCGAAGTCGACCCTCTCGTACTTGACGCCGTCCGAGAAGTCCAGAAGGATCGTGCCGCCCACGGCGCAGGCCATCTGGTCCATGAGGCCCGAGGCCTTGTCCCACCAGACGTTCTCGGCGTACTGTCCAATGCGGGCGTAGTCGGCGCGCTCGATGGCGTCGTCGTTGTAGAGGTGGTTGACCATCTCGCAGACGAGCATCTCGAAGGAGGCCGAGGAGCTCACGCCGGCCGACGGGATGACCTCGGAGGAGCACACGGCGTTGAAGCCGCCGATCTTGAAGCCGCGCTTGGCCGTGGCCTCGAGCATGCCGGCGACGAGCGTGGTGGAGCCGCCGCCGTGGGGGATCTGGTCGATCGCGGCCGTGTCCACGACGATGGCCTCGGGGTAGCCCTCGCTCCAGATGGTGACGATGCCGTCGTCCGTGCGCTGCGCGGCGCCGATGCTGTCCATCGTGATGGAGGCGGCGAGGATCTTGCCGCCGTTGTGGTCCGTGTGGTTGCCGATGATCTCCGTGCGCCCGGAGGCGGTGAAGAACTCGGGGTCGCCGGCGCCGAAGGCCTCATCGAAGCGCGCAGCCAGCGCCGAGAGGCGCTCGGCGGCGCGCGGCGCGTCCTCGCCGTAGACCTTGGTCAGTGCGTCGGTCGTGGGAATGCCCATGGGTGATCTCCTCTCATGCGTGGAAAAGTGACAGGCGCCTTTCCACCTAGCGCACGCCCGCGACGAAGCGCGCGAGCGCCGCCCTGCCCTGATCGTCGTCGGCGAAGACCGCGCAGTGCTCGAGCACCTGCGCGAAGACCTGGCCGATCTCCTCCTCGATGATGCCGTCGAGCGGCGCCGGGTCGGCCCCGGAGACGTTCTCCGGCGCGTACTCGGGGTGCCGCGCCAGGACCTCGGCCGCCCACGCCGCGTGGCTCGCGACCTCCGGCACCGCGGCCGGGTCCTCCCCCGCCAGGATGACCTGCTTCAGGCGGTCCATCTCGCCGAGCAGGCGCGCCGGCAGCACCGCGAGGCCCATGACCTCGATGAGGCCGATGTTCTCCTTCTTGATGTGGTGCAGCTCCTGGTGCGGGTGGAAGATGCCGAGCGGGTACTCCTCCGTCGTGCGGTTGTTGCGCAGCACGAGGTCGAGCTCGAAGCCCTCGCCGCGCCGGCGCGCGATGGGCGTGATGGTGTTGTGCGGGGTGCCGTCGGTCTCGGCGAGCACGCCCACGGAGGCGTCCGAGTAGCCGCGCCAGGCGGTGAGGATCCGGTCGGCCAGCTCCACGAGGCGCTCCGGGTCGTCGGCGTCCAGGCGGATGACCGACATCGGCCAGTCCACGATGCCCGCGCGCACGTCCTCGAAGCCCGGGAAGCCCACCTCCTCGCGCAGGCCCGCGCGCGCCATGGCGAACTCGTAGCAGCCGCCCTGGTAGTGCTCGTGGGTGAGGATGGAGCCGCCCACGATGGGCAGGTCCGCGTTGGAGCCCACGGTGTAGTGCGGGAACATCGTCACGAACTCGAGCAGGCGCTGGAACGTGGCGCGGCTGATCTGCATGGGCACGTGCTTCTCGGAGAGCACGATGCAGTGCTCGTTGTAGTAGACGTAGGGGCTGTACTGCAGGTACCACGGCTCGCCCGCCAGCGTGAGCGGGATGAGGCGGATGGTCTCGCGCGCGGGGTGGTCGAGCCTGCCGGCGTAGCCGAGGTTCTCGGGGCAGAGCTGGCAGCGCGGGTAGGGCTCGTGGTCGCTCTTCTTGGTGAGCGCGGCGGCGATGGCCTTGGGGTCCTTCTCGGGCTTGGAGAGGTTGATCGTGATGTCGAGGTCGCCGTAGCGCGTGGAGGTGACCCACTTGCGGTCGCGCGCGATGCGATAGGAGCGGATGTAGTCGGAGTCGAGCGCGAGCTGGTAGAAGTAGTCGGTCGCGCTCTTGGGGGACTCCTCGTAGCGCTCGCGGAACGTGCGGGTGACCTCGCTCGGGCGCGGGGTCACGCAGCCCATGAGGCGCGTGTCCAGAAGGTCGCGGCTCGCGATGCCGGCGTCGCAGACGCCGCGGGCCACGGCGTCGTCGAGCAGGCCCGCGAGGATCTCCTCGAGCGGCGGCAGCTCCCCGGACGCCGCGACGGCCTCCACGGCCTCGCGCGGGACGTACGAGCCCTCGGGCTCGTAGGAGAGCGCGTCGAGCATGAGGTTGGCGGCATAGGTGACGTCGTCCTGCCCGATGAGGCCCCGGCCGAGGGCGTAGGCGACGAGCTCGGCCACGCCCCTCTCGACGGCGCCTGCCTGGTAGTTGTCCATATTCCTGGGCTCCCTTCTCCGTGGGCTCCCCCCGAACCCCGCGTTCAAAAACAGACCTTTGGGAACGATACCGCAGTTGGGGCCTGGCGGGACCCACTCCCGTGAGCGGCGCAGCGGGCGGCACGCCCCGGCGGGGTCACAAGGGGCCGGCCGAGCATGCCCGGGCGCACGGCTCCTCTCGCCCGCCAGCGCTTTCCGTGCGCAGGGGCATGCTCGGGCCCGGGGCGCGGCCGCGGGGCGTCGCGAGTCCCCCGCGGGCCGGACGTGCGGGGGGCTCGCGACGGTCCTTCTCGCCAAAGCGTCGCCGGGGCCCCGCGCACGGGCCGTGCGGGGCTCCGGCGACGCCTCCCTCGGCCGACGGCCCAACAGGCGAGAAGGGCCACGGGGCGAGAAGAACGGCGAGCGGCGCAAATCCGCCCGCGAGCGGAAATCTCCGGTTCTTCTCCCCCGGCGGCGCAAGGTGCGCTATAGTTGCGCTCAAGCCGATTGGAAACGTTTCCAACCCATCCGCTCCCTCCTCTTCCCTTCCTGCTAGAATGGTTTGGAAACGTTTCCAATCGGCTCCGGGCACAAGGCGTCGGGGCGAAGGCAGGTGAGCCATGGACATCAGGGACATCGCGGGGCGCTCGGGCTACGGCGTCGGCACGGTCTCGCGCGTCATCAACGGACAGCCCAACGTGAGCGACCGCGCCCGCAAGCGCATCCTGGCCGTGATGGCCGAGTGCGGCTACGAGCCCAACTCCAACGCGCGCTACCTCAAGATGCGCTCCCAGACGCCCGTGGCGGTCTTTGTGATGGGCGTCGGCAACCGCATGTTCGACGACATCCTCGGGCCCCTGCAGGCGGCCCTCGCCCGCGAGGAGGAGGAGATCGTCGTCACCTACCTCACGGGCGAGGTCAACGAGGTCAGGGCCGCCATCGACTACCAGCACGCGCGCCACCCCAAGGGGATGGTCTTCCTCGGCGGCGAGCTCGAGAGCTTCCGCGCCTCGTTTCACGAGGTGGAGACGCCGAGCGTCCTTGTGACGGCGAGCGCCGAGGGCCTTGGCTTCGCCAACCTCTCGAGCGTCACCATCGACAACGAGGCGGCCGCGCGCCGGGCCGTGGGGCACCTGCTCGAGCGCGGGCACCGGCGCATCGGGATCGTCGGCGGCAACCGCCTTGGCGGCCAGATCGGCGAGCTGCGCCTGCGCGGCGCCGACGATGCCCTGCGCGCGCACGGCATCGAGCTCGACTACGAGCGCGACTACGAGCCCTGCGACTTCATCGAGCGGGCCGGCTACGAGGCCACGCGCCGGCTCCTCGCCCGCGCGGGGGACCTCACCGCCGTCTTCGCCCTCGGCGACGTCGTCGCCTTCGGCGCGCTGCGCGCCATCGTGGACCAGGGGCTCGGCGTCCCCGAGGACGTCTCGCTCGTGGGCTTTGACGACACCGCCTTCTCCCAGTACGCCGTCCCGCGCATCACGACGATCCGCCAGGACGCCGAGCGCCTCGCCGAGCGCGCCGCGCGCCTCCTGCTGGGCGCCATGCGCGACGGCTCCCCGGCAACCCACGAGCTCGTGGACTTCGAGCTCGTCGAGCGAGAGAGCGTCCGCTCCCTCTGAGCGCAGCGGCCGGCGGGACCGTCCCGCCGAGAAAGGAGGACGCATGAGAACCTCGGGCATCCTCATGCCCATCACGTCGCTCCCCTCCCCCTGGGGGGTGGGCACCATGGGCGGCGAGGCGCGGGCCTTCGTCGACTTCCTGGCGCGCGCCGGCGTGTCAATCTGGCAGGTGCTGCCCATCGTGCCCACGAGCTACGGGGACTCGCCCTACCAGTCCTTCTCGACCTACGCCGGCAACCCCTACCTCATCGACCTCGACGACCTCGCCGCCGAGGGCCTGCTCGAGCGCAACGAGTACGCGGGCGCGGACTGGGGGCGCGACCCGGAGCGCGTGGACTACGGCGCCCTCTACCGCGGCCGCTTCGACGTGCTGCGCCGCGCGGTGCGGCGCCTGCGCGACGCGCAGCCGGAGGCGCTCGCCCGCTTCTGCGAGCGCGAGGCCGCCTGGCTCGACGACTACGCCCTCTTCATGGCCCTCAAGGACCGCCACCACGGCGCCCCCTGGTCCACCTGGGCGGACCCCCTGCGCCTGCGCCGCACAGACGCGCTCGCCCGGGCGCGCGAGGAGCTCGCCGAGGACGTCGCGTTCTGGCAGGGCGTCCAGTGCCTGTTCTTCGAGCAGTGGGGGCGGCTGCACGACTACGCGCGCGCCGCGGGCGTGCGCATCATGGGCGACCTCCCCTTCTACGTGGCCGAGGACAGCGCGGACGTCTGGAGCCGCCCCGAGCAGTTCCAGCTCGACGCCGACCTCAGGCCCACCGAGACCGCCGGCGTGCCGCCCGACGGCTTCTCCGACATCGGCCAGCTCTGGGGCAACCCGCTCTTTGCCTGGGACCGCATGAGGGCGGACGGCTACGACTGGTGGTGCCGCCGCATCGCCTTCCAGCTCAGGCTCTACGACATCCTGCGCATCGACCACTTCCGCGGGTTCGACTCCTACTTCGCCATCCCCGCGGGCGCCACGACGGCGGCGGGCGGGCGCTGGAGAAACGGCCCGGGGATCGACCTCTTCCGAGCGCTGGAGCAGCGGCTCGGGCGCTGCGACATCGTGGCGGAGGACCTCGGCTACCTCACCCCCTCGGTGCACCGCCTGCTCGAGGAGTCGGGCTTCCCCGGGATGAAGGTCCTCGAGTTCGCCTTCGACACGCGCGACGGCTCGGGCGCCACGTACCTGCCCTTCGCCTACCCCACCAACTGCATCGCCTACGTGGGCACGCACGACAACGACACCGCGCTCGGCTGGCTTGAGACGGCGCCGGCCGGCGACGTGGCCCTCGCCCGCGAGTACCTGCACCTCGACCCAGCCGAGGGCGAGGGCTGGGGCATGATGCGCGCCATCTGGGCGAGCGCCGCGGACACCGCCGTGGTGCAGATGCAGGACCTGCTGGGCCTCGGCAGCGAGGCGCGGATCAACACCCCCTCCACCCTCGGCGGCAACTGGGTCTGGCGGGCGCGCCCGGGGTTCGCGAGCCGGGAGCTCGCCCAGCGCGTGCACCGGCAGATGGAGCTCTACCGCCGCCTGCCGCCCATCAAGGTCGTCCCCGACGAGTGCATGCGTGGGGCCGGCGGAATCTGGTGACGACCGCGCAGAGGTGCCGGTCACTTTTGCACGCCCAAGAAGAACGAGGAGGACCACGATGGACATCGAGAAGAACCTGGACCAGACGCTCGCCGAGCTGGGCACCACGCTCGATGAGGCAACGAACGCGCAGATCTTCTGCGCCCTGCTGCGCCTGGTGCGCGACCTGGAGACGGGCATGCGGCCGGCGGCGGGAGACCGCAAGCTCTACTACTTCTCCGCCGAGTTTTTGGTGGGGCGGCTCCTGCGCGCCAACCTCGTGAACCTCGGCCTGGTGGACGAGGTGGAGCGGATCCTCGCGGCGCACGGCACCACGCTCGCCGCCGTGGAGGACTGCGAGCCGGAGCCCTCGCTCGGCAACGGCGGCCTGGGCAGGCTCGCCGCGTGCTTCCTCGACTCCATCGCCTCGCTCGGGCTCCCCGGCGACGGCGTGGGCCTCAACTACCACTACGGCCTCTTCCGCCAGGACCTCGCCGCCGGCGTCCAGCGCGAGGAGCCCAACCCCTGGATCGAGCCCGAGTCCTGGCTGATCGACACCGGGCGCAGCTTCGAGGTGCCCTTCGGCTTTGGACCCCTCGCCGCGCAGATGTACGACATCGAGGTCCCCGGCTACGAGAACGGCGTGGTCAACCGCCTGCACCTCTTCGACGTGAGCGAGCCGGCGCCCGCCCCCGAGCACGGCATCGCCTTCGACAAGGGCGACGTGCGCCACGGCCTCACGAGCTTCCTCTACCCGGACGACTCCGACGAGGCGGGCCGGCTCCTGCGCGTCTACCAGCAGTACTTCATGGTGTCCGCCGGCGCGCAGCTCATCCTGGCCGAGCTCTCCGAGCGCGGGTTTTCGCCCGAGGAGCTCGACGCCCATGTGGCGATCCACATCAACGACACCCACCCCTCGATGGTCATCCCCGAGATGGTGCGCCTGCTCATGGAGCGCGGCATCGCCTTCGCGGACGCGGCCGCCATCGTGGAGCGCACCTGCGGCTACACCAACCACACCATCCTCGCCGAGGCGCTCGAGACCTGGCCCCTGCACTACCTCGAGCAGGTGGCGCCCGGCATCGTGCCCGTGATCCGCCAGCTGGACGCGCTCGCGCGCACCCGCACGGACGACCGTCGCCTGGCCGTGATCGACGACGGCGACGTCGTCCACATGGCCAGCATGGACGTGCACTTCAGCCACGCGGTGAACGGGGTGGCGGCGCTCCACACGCAGATTCTCGTGGAGTCCGAGATGCGCCCCTTCGCCGAGCTCTACCCCGAGAAGTTCTCCAACAAGACGAACGGCATCACGTTCCGCCGCTGGCTCATGGGCTGCAACCCGGCGCTGGCCGCGCTCGTGACCGACGCCATCGGCGACGCCTGGAAGCGCGACGCCGCCCGGCTCGAGGACCTTCTCGCCCTGCGCGATGACGCCGCCTTCGTGCGGAGCCTCCTCGACGTCAAGGTGGCCAACAAGAGGCGCCTGGCCGCGTGGCTCTCCGCCGAGCAGGGCATCCAGGTGGACCCGCACTCGGTCCTCGACATCCAGGTCAAGCGCATGCACCAGTACAAGCGCCAGCAGATGAACGCCCTCTACGCCATCTGGAAGTACCTCCAGATCAAGCGCGGGAACGTCCCCGCCCGCCCGGTCACGATGGTCTTCGGCGCCAAGGCGGCGCCGGCCTACACGCTCGCCAAGGACACGATCGCGCTCCTGCTGGCGCTCGCACGCCTCATCGCGGACGACCCCGAGGTCGCGCCGTGGCTCTCGCTCGTCTTCGTGGAGAACTACAACGTCACGGCCGCCGAGCACCTCATCCCCGCGGCCGACGTGTCCGAGCAAATCTCACTCGCGTCCAAGGAGGCGAGCGGCACCTCCAACATGAAGTTCATGGCCAACGGCGCGCTCACGCTGGGCACCCTCGACGGCGCCAACGTGGAAATCGCGGAGCTCGTGGGACGCGAGAACATCTACCTCTTCGGGCGCTCCTCCGAGGACGTGATCGGCCTCTACGCGCGCGGCGACTACCGGCCCTGGGACCTCTGGCAGGCGGACGGCGAGCTTGCCGAGGTGCTTGACTTCATCTGCTCCCCGGAGCTGCTCGCCCGCGGCGACGCGGGATGCCTCACCCGCGTCTACCGGGACTTCGTCGCCAAGGACTACTTCATGGCCCTGCTCGACGCGCGCGACTACGTGGGCGTCAAGGAGCGCTGCCTCGCCGACTACGAGGACCGCGCCGCCTGGGGCGAGAGGGCCCTCGTGAACGTGGCCAAGTCCGGGTTCTTCTCGTCCGACCGCACCATCCGCGAGTACGACCGCGACATCTGGCACCTCGCATGAATCATGACAAACGACCCTGTCACCCTTGTCAGGAAAGGAGCATGGAGATGACCGTCATCAACGGGAGCGAGGAGTGGTGGAAGCAGGCCGTGGTGTACCAGGTGTACCCCCGGAGCTTCTATGACGCCAACGGCGACGGCCTCGGCGACATCCAGGGCGTCACCGCCCACATGGACTACCTGCGCGCCCTGGGAATCAACGCCATCTGGCTCTCCCCGTTCTACCCCTCCCCGCTCGCCGACGGCGGCTACGACGTGGCCGACTACCGCAACGTTGACCCGCGCCTGGGGACGCTCGAGGACTTCGACGCGATGGCCGCCGCGGCCCACGCCGCGGGCATCAAGGTGATCGTGGACATCGTGCCCAACCACACCTCGACCGAGCACCCCTGGTTCAAGGAGGCGCTCGCCGCCGGCCCCGGCTCGCCCGAGCGCGACCGCTACGTCTTCCGCCCCGGCCGCGGCGAGCACGGCGAGCTGCCCCCCAACGGCTGGAGGTCCACCTTCGGCGGCCCCGCCTGGGAGCCCGTGGGCGACGGCGAGTGGTACCTGCACCTCTTTGCCGTGGAGCAGGCCGACCTCAACTGGAAGAACGCCGACGTCCACGAGGACTTCAAGCGGACGCTGCGCTTCTGGAGCGACCGCGGGGCGGACGGCTTCCGCGTCGACGTGGCGCACGCGCTGGCCAAGGACCTCGACAGCCGTCCGCTCGCCGACTGGCCGGACGACCCCGACCAGGGCGAGCCCGGCGACGAGAACCCGCTCTGGGACCGCCCCGAGGTCCACGAGATCTACCGCGAGTGGCGCCAGGTCTTCAACGAGTACGAGCCCGCCCGCTTTGCCGTGGCCGAGGCGTGGGTCGTCCCCGAGCACCAGTGGATGTACGCCTCCCCCGAGGAGCTGGGGCAGGTCTTCAACTTCCAGCTCTCCAACGCCGGGTGGTTTGCCGACGAGTTCCGCCGCGCCATCGAGAAGGGCCTCGCGGCGGCCGAGCAGTCCGGCTCCACCACCACGTGGGTCCTCTCCAACCACGACATGCCGCGCCACCCCACGCGCTACGGCCTGCCGCAGGTCCGCTCCGCGGTGCACCACCAGCTCGTGAACGACTGGCTGCTCCGCGACGGCAAGACCTACTACGAGGACCGCGACCTCGGCACCCGCCGCGCCCGCGCCGCGCTTCTCATGGAGCTGGGCCTTCCCGGCTCGGTCTACCTCTACCAGGGCGAGGAGCTGGGGCTCTTTGAGGTGGCCGACATCCCCTGGGGCGCGCTTGAGGACCCCGAGGCGGCCATGACGAGCCACGGCGACGCCATCAAGGGCCGCGACGGCTGCCGCGTGCCGCTGCCGTGGAGGGCCGTCGACGAGTCGGGCGACTTCGGCTTCTCCGCGCCGGTGGACCACGCGCCGGCGCACCTGCCCCAGCCCGCGTGGTTCGCGCAGCACGCCGTGGACGTGGAGGAGACCGAGAAGGACTCCATGCTCAAGTTCTACCGCCGCGCGCTCGCCGCGCGCGCCGAGCTGCTCACGGCCACCGGCGACACCTCGCTCACCTGGGCCGACGGCTATGACAACCAGGTCATCGCCTACGAGCGCCCCATGGCCGACGGCCGGGTGCTCACGAGCGTGACCAACTTCGGCGCCTCCGCCGTGGCGCTGCCCGCAGGCGAGGTCCTTCTCGCCAGCGCCCCGCTCGCGGACGGCGGCCTGCCCACCGACGCCACCGCCTGGGTCGCGCGGTAGCGCCTCTCCCGCAAGCCCCCTGCCGGGCCCCGGACGCCCTTGCCGAGAAGGGCGCCGGGGCCCGGCCTTCCCGTGCGCGCCGCCAGGCCGAGGCGTGCCGCCACGAGACATGCTCCACCACGAAAGACCCCCGCCACGAGGCCCCTGCCACGAAAGGCCCGCCATTGGGTATATGACAGCCCTCGCGTCGCCGCGAAGGCCTCCCCTGCGGGAAACTCCCCGCGACTGGGTGGCATCCTTGATGCTGGGTCGGCCCCGCAAGGCCATACGGGCCGCACGCAGGTCTTTCTCGCCACGTTCTTCATGCGACTGGGTGGCATCCTTGATGCCCGGAGGGACATTGCATCAAGGATGCCACCCAGTCGCGGCAGGTTTTGGCGACGCAGCGAGAGCGGCGAGAAGAACGTGGGGCCGGAGGTGTGCTGACAAAGGGGCCGGGGTCGTTTGTCATGAAAAACATGACAAACGACCCCGGCACTCTTGTCAGGTCAGGACTAGTCCACGCGCTCGAAGCGGTACATGAAGTTCTCGTACGGTGAGTTGGGCACCGTGAGCGGCAGGCCCATGTCCATGAGGGCGTCCGCGGAGAACTCGAGCCCGTTGCTCACCATACGGTACGTCGCGCCCGGCGTGAGGCCGCGCGGGACCACGTAGTTGGCCTTGGCGTAGCCGTCCACGCGCGTGACCACGGCGCAGACGAGGGCCTCGGAGCCGTCCTCGGAGACGAACTCCCACGCCGCCACGTCGGAGTACTTGGGGGCGGAAAGGCGGTAGAAGAGGCCCTTGCGGACGAGGTGCTCGATGTCGCGATAGGTCTTGACCTGCGTGCGGATGATCTCGCAGGCGCGGTCGGGCAGGTCCATGAGGTCGAGCTCGTAGCCGAAGGCGCCGCCCGCCATGGCCACGGTGCCGCGCGCGCCCAGGGGCACCGTGCGACCGGTGATCTCGTTGGGGCAGGCGGAGACGTGCGCGCCCACCGCCGAGCACGGGTAGCCGAAGGAGGTGCCGTACTGGATCTCCAGGCGGTTGCGGGCGTCGGTGTTGTCGGACGTCCAGATCTGCGGCGTGTAGTAGAGCATGCCGGCGTCAAAGCGGCCGCCGCCCGCGGAGCATCCCTCGATGAGCAGCTCCGGGTAGCGCGTGCGGACGCGCTCGAGCAGGTCGTAGAGGCCGATCATGTAGTCGTAGAGGACCTTGCCCTGGTCGGTGGCCACGCGGGAGTGCACGTCCACGATCGAGCGGTTGTAGTCCCACTTGACGTACTCGATGCCGCCCTGGTCGAGCACGGCGCAGAGCTGCTCGAAGAGGTTGTCGCGCACGTCGGCGCGCGAGAGGTCCAAGACGAGCTGGTCGCGGCCGAGCACGGGGGCCTTGCCCGGGATGGCGAGCGCCCAGTCGGGGTGCTCGCGGAAGAGGTCGGAGTCCTCGTTCACCATCTCGGGCTCGACCCAGATGCCAAAGCCCAGGCCCACCTCGTTCACGCGGCGCGCGAGGTCCGCCACGGAGCCGCCGAGCTTCTCCATGTTGGGCTTCCAGTCGCCGAGGCCGCGGTGGTCGTCGTTGCGGGCGCCGAACCAGCCGTCGTCCATGACGAGCATGTCGAGCCCGAGGTCGGCCGCCTTCTTGGCCAGCTCCACGAGCTTGTCGCCCGTGAAGTCGAAGTAGCAGGCCTCCCAGGAGTTGATGAGCACGGGGCGCGGGAAGTCGCGCCAGGGGCCGCGGCACACGCGCTCGCGGATGCAGCGGTGCAGGTTGTGCGAGATCTTCTCGAGGCCCGCCTCGGAGTAGGTCATGATGACCTCGGGCGCCACGAGCTGCTCGCCGGGCTCGAGCGGGTAGGAGAAGAGGTCGGAGGCCAGGCCCATCTGCATGCGGGTCTGCTCGTACTGGTCGCGCTCGACCTCGGCGAGGAAGCTGCCGCTGTAGACGAAGCTCATGGACCAGGCGCGGCCGGAGGTCTCGGTGGCGGCGTGGTCGCACAGGACCATCACCGGGTTGTACTGGTTGGAGGACATGCCGCGGCGGCTGCCCACGCTGAAGGAGCCGTTGCCCACGGCGTGGCGAGAAGGACGGCGCTCCATCGCGTGGCGGCCATCGAAGGTGATGACGTCGAAGTCGCCGGTCACGAAGTCGAGGCAGGCCGTCTGGGCCTTCTCCACCGTAAGGCGACCCTCGCCGACGTTTCTGATGACGGCGGCGCGGGTGATGACGTCGCAGGCGGGCATGACGCCGTAGAGGAGCTCGACCTCGAGGCCGATCCGCTCGTCGGCGAGGGTGATCGAGAGGGTCTGCGCACCGTCCTTCTCGCCCTCGTCGTAGACGGCGGGCAGGCCCGGCAGGCCGTACTTGCCGTCGCGCAGCTCGTGGGACTTGTAGCGCAGGTCGCACCCGAAGGTGCCGTCGGCGCCGCGCACCATGAGGAGCGGGCTTCGCATGTCGCCGGCGCCCTGGAAGGGGTACTCCTGCGGCAGGACGTCGAGCGAGTAGGTGCGGTCCGCCACGTCGTGCGGGCAGCCGCACATGCCGCTGCGGTCAGCGTAGGTGATGAGGTAGGACGTGTTGGCGGACGTCTTGGCGCCGTAGTAGAGATGGAGCAGGTAGCCGTGTTCGTCGACCCGCATCTGGTAGGTCGTCCGCTCGGTCGAGAGCGTGAAGATGCGCTCGGGGGCATCGTACGAAAGGGGCATGTGGCTCCTCGCTTTCTCTCATCGCATAAAAGTTCGGGCAGAGTGTAGCGCATGGCGCGAGGTCTTGGAATCGGTTCAGGGGACGCCCGGAACCCATCACAAAATGCATGGATTCCGGGCGCCAGGGGGAACGTTTCGTTACCCGCTCAGGGGAGCTGGGCTACTTCACGGCACCGTTGGTGACGCCGCCGATGATCTGCTTCTGCGCGATGATGTAGAAGATGATCATGGGGAGCATGGCCAGCAGGTAGGACGCGAAGGCCAGGTTGTAGTTCGTGGCGAAGGCCGTCTGGAAGTTCATCTGCGCGAGGGGCAGGGTGTTGACGCCCGAGCCGCCCATGATGACGAGCGGGGTCATGACGTCGTTCCACACGGCGAGGCCGGTGATGACGGCGACGGTGGCGTGCATGGGCTTCATGAGCGGGAAGATGACCTTCCAGTAGGTGGTCCAGGTGGAGGCGCCGTCCACGCGGGCGGCCTCCTCGAGGGCCGTGGGGATGTTCCTCAGGTAGCCCGTGTAGAGCATCATGTTCATCGGCATGTAGAACACGACGTAGAGGACCATGACGCCGACCATGTTGTCCAGGTGCAGGATGGCGGTCTGCTTGACGAGCGGCATCATCAGGATGGCGAAGGGCACGTACATGCCGGCCACGATGAAGTAGTAGGACGCCTTGAAGAGCTTCTTGGAGTCCATGTTGCGCCCGATCGCGTAGGCGGCGAGGCTGTGGACCAGGACGGAGATCACGACGGCCGCCACGGTGATGATGAGCGAGTTGAGGAACGAGTTGAAGAAGTCGGTAACCTGGATGGCCTCGATGAAGTTGTCAAGGGACCACGTGGAGGGCAGCGACAGGATGCCCGCGATGTCGTTGGTCATCTCGGAGGGGTCCTTGAAGGCGATGACCACGGCCATGTAGAGCGGGAAGATGATGGTGATGAGGCCGATGATGAGCAGGATGGTGATGGGCCAGTTGACCCGCTCCTTGACCTTGGTAGGAACAGTGTTGTTAGCCATTAGAGCTGCTCCTCCTTACTGTTCAGGAACTTGGTCTGGGCGATGGAGATCACGGCGATGACGATGAAGAAGATGACGGCGTTGGCGCACTGGAAGCCAAACTGGCTGTTGTTGAGGCCGTTCTGGTAGATGAGGTACGAAATGGACTCAGTGGACTGCGCCGGGCCGCCGGAGGTCATTGCCACGATCTGGTCGAAGGTCATGAGCATGTCCTTCATGACGAGGACCATGTTCGTGGTGATGGACGGCATGATGAGCGGGAAGGTCAGGTAGCGGAACTTGTCCCAGCCGGTCGCGCCGTCGAGCGCGCCCGCCTCGTAGACGTCCTCGGGAACGGAGGAGAGGCCGGTGATGTAGATGATCGTGGTCTGCGCGCAGGCCTGCCAGACGAGGACCACGACGATGGCCACCCACGCCCACTCCTTGCTCGCCAGCATCGACTCGGTGCCGGTGATGGCCGGGACGATGTAGGTGAAGAAGTAGCTGAACACGTAGCCGACGACGAGGCCGCCGAGGATGCGGGGCACGAAGTAGATGCCGCGCAGGGCGCTCTTGAACTTGATCTTGCTCGAGAGGCCGATGGCCAGCATGAGCGAGATCACGTTGACGAGGATCGTGGAGACCACGGAGATCTTGAACGTGAACAGGTACGAGTTGCCCACGCGGGCGTCCTGGAACAGGTCGATGTAGTTCTGCACGCCCACGATCTCGAAGGCGCCGTAGCCCTTGGAGTCGGTGAAGCTGTAGAAGAAGCCCGTGAGCAGCGGAATCGTGTTGAACGCGATGAACAGGACGAGCACCGGAATCAGGATTGCGAGGAAGGTGCGGTTCCTGTCAGAGCCCGCCTTTGAAGCGGCGATACTTGCCATGTGTCTCCCTCCTTATCCCTGAGTCGCCATGTACTCCGCGTACTTGCGGATGACGGTCTTGTTGTAGCGCTGCCAGAGGTTGTCCCAGTTGGCGAGGAACGCGTCGACGTCCTTGTCGAGGAGGAACGCCTGGAGCTGGGCGTCGCAGGCCATGCCCGAGGGGTACGAGTGGTCGGGGTAGTCGATGACCTTGCCCTCGTCCAGGAAGTCCTGGATGTCGTCGAACAGCGGGTCGAGCGTGAAGTCGCCCTCGATGCAGGGGATGGCCTTCTGGTCGTCGCAGTAGGTCTGGAGGTTCTGCGGCTCGTTGAGGAAGTCGATGACCTCGTAGATCTGGTCGCGGTGCTCCTCCTTGGCGGCCAGCATGTTCCAGCAGAGGTCCACGCCGGAGACGATGATGCGGTCGTCGGGGTTGTCGCAGGCGGGCATGGCAAACAGGCCGATGTTCATCTCCGGGTTGGCGGAGAGGATCTGCGGCACGGCGAAGGAGCCGCAGGGGAACATCGCGGACTGGCCGCGCGCGAAGGCGGTGCAGGCGTCCTCGTAGCTGTAGGCCATCGGACCGTCCTCGGCGTAGTCGAGGAGCTTGAGGAGCTTCTCGGCCGGCTCGCGGTAGTAGTCCGCGAACTTGGCCTCGCCGGCGTTGACCTTGCGGATGTGGTCGGACGGGACCAGCTCGACGAGCATGGAGTTCCACGGCGAGAGGATCGTCCAGGTGTCGAGGAAACCAAGGTAGAGCGGCAGGACCTCGCCCTCGGCCTTGATCGTCTCGCAGAGGTCGATGAACTCGTCCCAGGTCTCCGGGAGGTCCCAGCCCTTCTCGGCGAACATGTCCTTGTTGTAGAGCATGCCCGCGGCGTTGGCGATGTAGGGAACGCCGTAGATGCCGTCCATCGGGACGTAGGTGACGCTCTTCATGATCTCCTGGTAGGCCGGCTGGACCTTCTCCATCCCGGGGTAGCCGGAGACGTCGGCCAGGATGTTGGAGTCCACGAAGTCCGCGTAGGAGGCGTCGCCGCCGATGGCCACGACGTCAGGGTAGTCCTCGCGGACGAAGCGCGTCTTCATGATGGTGACGGCGTCGTTGGGGCTCGTGAAGTTGAGGTAGATGTGATCGTTGGACTCGTTGAACTTGGCCATGAGCGCCTCGAAGATGCTCACTGCCTCGCGCTTGTACGAGACGAACTCGATCTCGGTCTTTCCGTCGGAGCGCTCCCCATCGCAGCCCGTGAGCGCAAGTCCTGCGGCGACCGCGCCCGAGAGCCCGATGAACGAGCGACGTGTGAGTGCTCTTTTCTGCATAGGTGAGGCCCTCCTTCCCTAGTGGGCGATGGCCAGCTCGGTCTGCTTGTCGAACAGGTGGATCTTGGCGAGGTCCACGGCGCACTTGATCTTGGAGCCCGTGCGGACGGTGCTCGCGGCGGAGAGGTGCGCGGAGATCTGGCCGCCGTCGACGTCGGCGTAGATCATGGCCTCGGAGCCCAGGAGCTCGTAGACCGTGACGTTGGCCGGGAAGGACTCGGAGAGGGTGCGGCCCTCGGCGTACTCGTGCTCCTCGACGACGTCCTCCGGGCGGATGCCCATGATGACGACCTTGCCCACGTAGCCGCCCTTCTTGAGCGCGTCGGCCTTGGGGCCGGTGAGGGTGATGGTGTTGGCGCCGAAGGTGAGGGCCACGCCCGCGCCCTTCTCGCTCACCTGGACGTCGATGAAGTTCATCTGCGGCGAGCCGATGAAGCCGGCGACGAAGAGGTTGCAGGGCTCGTTGTAGAGCTTGGTGGGGGTGTCCACCTGCTGCATGACGCCGTCCTTCATGACGACGATGCGGGTGCCGAGCGTCATGGCCTCGGTCTGGTCGTGCGTGACGTAGATGATCGTGGCGCCGAGGCGGTCGTGGAGCTTGGAGATCTCGGCGCGCATCTGGACGCGGAGCTTGGCGTCGAGGTTGGAGAGGGGCTCGTCCATCAGGTAGACCTTGGGGGCGCGGACGATGGCGCGGCCCATGGCGACGCGCTGGCGCTGGCCGCCGGAGAGGGCGGACGGCTTGCGGTCGAGGAGCTTCTCGAGGTCGAGGATGCGGGCGGCCTCGCGGACGGCCTTGTCGATCTCGTTGGCGTCGACCTTGCGGAGCTTGAGCGGGAAGGCCATGTTCTCGTACACGGTCATGTGCGGGTAGAGGGCGTAGGTCTGGAAGACCATGGCGATGTCGCGGTCCTTGGGCTCGACGTCGTTAACCACGCGACCGTCGATCTTGAGGGTGCCGGAGGTGATGTCCTCGAGGCCGGCGATCATGCGCAGGGTCGTGGACTTGCCGCAGCCGGACGGGCCGACGAAGATGATGAACTCCTTGTCCGCGATCTCGAGGTTGAAGTCCTTCACCCCCTCATAGCCGTTGGGGTACTTCTTCCCAATGTGTTCAAGTGAGAGACTCGCCATTGCGAACCCTTTCTCCCTGCCCGGCCGCCTGCGGGGACGACCCGGGCCCCACCTTACGATGAGCTTATTGTAGGATGCTACTTTTGCGCTAAAATATGTTCTCAATGGTATGTTTTATCTCCTTTTGCGTGTTTTTGCAGGTAGACACTTGCTCATTTCTATTCACAATTAATTCACCGTTTCGCCGAGCGGGGGCGTTTGGCGGGCAAGCGGCAGGTGCGTTTTACAAAACCGCAGGTAAATAGGCATGCGTTCAGTTTCCCTGACCGGGAATCGATTCCAGTTTCGCTAATCTCCACTTATCTTAATGCGCCTTTTTGACGTTTCACGTATATACAGAATGCGTGAAACCATGCATAATACGACATAGGTAAATCTCCGGTGCCGCGCCGAGCACGCCGGGCCAGAAGACAGGGGGCGCCCATGCCCAGCCACGACCTCGAGTTCTCGACGTTCCCGAAGGCCCACTACGTCGACCTCATGCCCTACCAGTACGGGCGGGAGTCCTGCGAGCCTGGCCACGCCTTCGGCCCCGCGCGCCGCAGCCACTTCCTCTTCCACTACATCATCTCGGGGCGCGGCCTGCTCATGTCGACGAGCGAGGCCGGGGCGAAGAGCGACCATAGGCTCGGCGAGGGCGAGGGCTTCCTGATCTTCCCCAACCAGGTGAACACCTACGTCGCCGACCTCGACGACCCCTGGGAGTACATCTGGGTGGAGTTCGACGGCATCCACGTGCGCGACGAGCTCGAGCTCGCGGGGCTCACCGACTCCTCCCCCGTCTACCGCTCGCTCTCGAGCGAGCTGCGCGACCGCATGGTCGAGGAGATGCGCTACCTCGTCGCCAACCGCGACGCCTCGGCCCTGCACCTCATCGGGCACACCTACCTCTTCCTCGACTACCTGCTGCGCTCCGCCGACCGCGTGGCCGAGCAGCCCCCGAGCAAGATCCAGGGGTTCTACATCCGCGAGGCGATCGACTTCGTGAAGGAGTCCTACCAGGACGACATCACCGTCGAGGACATCGCCCGGCGCGCGGGCCTCAACCGGAGCTACTTCGGCAAGGTCTTCAAGCAGGCGACGGGCAAGTCCCCGCAGCAGTACCTCATCGGGTACCGCATGTCCAAGGCGGCCGAGCTCCTCAAGCTCACGGCCCTGCCGGTGAGCGAGGTGGGACGTGCGGTGGGCTACCCCAACCAGCTGCACTTCTCGCGCGCCTTCAAGGGCGCGTACGGCGTCTCCCCGCGCGAGTGGCGCCGCCAGAACGCGCACGTGTGACGCGGCCGCGACCGGCGCGGCCGGCGCGACTTGGCGAGAAGAGCGCAACGGCCCCGCATGGCTAACCGCACCCGCCGGCAGCCTCACGCAAAGCGGCGAAGGGTCCCCTCCCCGCGCTCGAAGGTCCACACGCCCGCAAAGCCCAGCTCCTCGAGCTCGCGGTAGGCCAGGCGCAGGTAGGAGCCCAGGTGCTCCGGCCGGTGGGAGTCCGACCCCACGCTCACCACGGTGCCGCCGAGGTCGCGGTAGAGCTCGAGGACCTGGCGGGAGGGCTGGAAGCCGCCGAGGCCGTAGCGGATGCCCGAAGTGTTGACCTCGATGCCCTTGCCGTCGTCGATCACGCGGCGCAGGATGGCCGCCACGAGGTCGCGCACGCGCTCGAAGGGGTAGTCGCCAAACGGGTCGTAGCGGCGGATGAGGTCCAGATGCCCGAGGACCGTGTAGTCGCGGAAGCACTCCACCACCGCGAGCAGCTCCTCGTAGTAGGCGCGGTTGATCTCCTCCTGGGTGCGGCCGCGCTGGTAGTCCCCGTTCCAGAACTCGCGGTTGTCCACCTGGTGGATGGAGCAGATGACAAAGTCGAGCCGCTCGCCCAGGGTGCGGACGAGCGCGTGGTTCTGCTTGACCGTGGAGGACTGCACGCCAAGCTCAAGGCCCGCGCGCAGGGTTATGCGGTCCCCCAGCTCCTCCCGAACGCGGTCGAGCTCGGTGAGATAGGGCACGTACGGGCAGTTGGTGACCGGATGGCCGTCCTCGAAGCGGGCGCCGTCCGGCTGGTTCCACTCGGGCTTCACGCCGTAGTCGACGTGCTCGGTGAAGCAGACCTCGTCGAGGTTGAGGCGCACCGCGTCGAGCGCCACCTGGCGAAGCGGGTACGTCGAGTCGTCCGAGAACCCGGTGTGGACGTGGTAGTCGGCGAGCATGCGGTCTCCTTTCTCCTGTGAGGCGAGGATACCAGCGCCCGCAGGGGACGCGCGGAGTTTGGACGTTCTTCTCGCCCCCGCGCCCCTCCACCGCCTCGCGGCGAGAAGAACATGCCACGCCGCCTCGCTCAGCGGCCGCCGGTGCAGCCGCCCGTGGCGACGATGCCCTCGTAGTAGGAGAGCCTGCGCGCGAGGTTGGCGTCATAGTCCTCCACGAAGACGCATGCGAAGAGGGCGTCGAGCACGAAGAGCAGCGACATCCCCGTGGCGAAGGGCGAGACCTTGCGCACGTGGTCCTCCTGCGGCGAGAGGGCCAGCTTGACCGTGGCGAAGCGGTCGAGCGGCGTGGAGCCGGCCGAGGCCACCAAAACGACGGGGACGCCGCGACGCGAGAGCAGCTCGGCCGCCGAGGGGGCCACAAACCCGCGGCCGCCGAAGGAGACGATGATCACGACGTCTTCCTCGCTCGCCGAGGAGGCCGCGAGCCGCTGCTCGTACTCGTCCACGGGGGCGCTGACCATGCGGCCGACCTCAGCCATCTGGAAGCGGAAGTTCTGGGCGAAGGCGGCGTTGCCCGCCGTGGCGAGCACGACGACGCGCCTGGCGGAGAGCACGAGGGCCGCCGCGCGGTCGAGCTCGTCTGGGTCGAGCACGTTGGCCGTCGCGGCGAGCGTCTGGGCGAGGTCGCGCTCTATGCCCGCCACCACCTGGCGCCCGCCCTGCCCCGCGCGGACGGGGAAGTTCACGTCCACGCCCGCGTTTTCACCGCGAAACGCCGGGAGCGCGGCGGCGATCCTGACCTTGAGATCGGCGAGGCCGCCGCAGCCGAGCTTCTCGCAGAGCCGGTAGACCGTCGCCTGCGAGACGTGCGCACGGCGGGCGAGCTGCTTGGCGCTCTCCCCCAGGGCAAGCTCCGGATCGGCGAGAAGGACCTCGGCGAGCGAGCGCTCGCCCTCTGAGAGCGTCTCCTCGAGCCGCATGCGCGTGAGCACGTTCATCATCGCCCCCTACTCCAGATAGCGGCCGCGCAGCTCGGCGAGGTCGGCGTCGGTGAGCCCCAGCGCCTCGCGCGCGTAGCCCTCGATGCCGCCGAACTCGCGCATCACCGCGGCCACCGCCGCGCGGATGAAGCGGACGTTTGCGGCCGTGCGCTCGTCGGAGGGGACGTCGGTGTAGAGGTTGGTGGCGAGGTAGTCCTCCTCCATCGTCTCCATGGGCACGCCGAGAAGGGCCTCCACCAGCATGCTCGCCATGCCGCAGCGGTCGCGGCCCACGTGGCAGTGCCACAGGACCGCGCCGTCCGCAGCCTCGAGGACGCAGCGCAGGAAGGTGCGATAGGCCGCGATGCCGGACTCCCCCAGCAGGATGTGCGGGTAGACCAGCTCCATAAAGCGCGCCGGGTCATCCTCGTCCGCGCGGGCGGCCTCGAGCTGGGCGCGCGCCTCGGCGCTCTGCGAGATGCCGGCGATCGCGTTGCGCAGCACGTCGGCATGCACGTAGCGAACGCCCGGCATGCGCTCCATGCGGTCGGGGAACTCGACGAGCTCGTCCTCGCCGCGCAGGTCCACCACGCAGCGCAGGTGATAGTCCTCCATGAGGCGCCGGCAGTCCGCCGAGGTGGCAAAGTAGAGGGTGCCCGAGCGCAGGAGCAGCCCGGGGCGCACGCGGCGGCCGTCCGCGGTGAGAAGGCCGCCCAGGTCGCGCGTGTTGGGCAGGCCCTCGAAGTCAATGAGGCCGTGCTGGGGTCGTGCGTCGCAGTGCGTGGCATCCATCATGTGCGTCCTTTCCGGGTTGCCCGGCGCCACATTATACGAGTCCGCCGTCACGCTCGCGTAAGGGGCCGGGCGTGCGCCATCTGTGACGTCAGGCGGGTCGTCGGCGGCGCGCCCTCCTTGGCATGTTGCGGGATTGCGGGTTGTGGCATTTTTCGGCCGGCCGGCGTCAACGAATTTGGGGTTATGGCACTGAGTGTCCTGCCATAACCCCAAATCCCGCAACATGCCGAGAAGAACAGCCGGTTGACGCCCCACCGCAGCTGCCACAACCCCCAAACGACAACACCCGTAGGCCGGAAACTGCCATGGCCTCGTTTTTGACAACGCACGGGAAGGGGCGGCGGCGCGCGCCCGCGCGAAGCCGGCGAGCCTCCGCCCCCTCCTTCGAGGGCAGCTCCTCCGGCGGCGTCAGACCTCGCCGGTCTCGAGGATGCGCTCGAGCGCGGCCTCGTCCAGCACGGGCACGCCGAGGGACTGGGCCTTGGTGAGCTTGGAGCCCGCCGCCGCGCCCGCCACCACGTAGCTCGTCTTCTTGGAGACCGAGCCCGTGACCTTGGCGCCGAGGGCCTCGAGCGCGGCCTTGGCCTCGTTTCGCTTGAGGCGCTCGAGCGTGCCCGTGAGCACGAAGGTGAGCCCCGCGAGCGTCTGCGGGCGCTCGGGCTCGCGGCGCTCCTCCTCCAGGACCACGCCCGCCTCGCGCAGGCGCTCCACCACGGCCACGTTCTTCTCGATGGAGAAGAACTCGCGCACGCTGGCGGCAATCTTGGGACCGATGCCGTCGACCTGGGCGATGTCCTCCTCGGTGGCGGCGGCGAGCGCCTGCATGCTCCCAAAGTGGGCGGCGAGCTGGCGCGCCACCGCGGCCCCCACGTGGCGGATGCCCAGGCCAAAGAGCACGCGCGCGAGGCCGCGGCCCTTTGACTCCACGACCTGCGCCATGACCTTGGCCGCGATCACGGGACCGATCACGATGTCCGAGCCGTCCACGGCCTGGCGGCCGGTCCAGACCTCGGCGAGCGCGTCCTCGGTGAGCTTGTCGTAGAAGTCGGCGACGTCGGCGAGAAGGCCCTGCTCCACCATGCGGGAGACGATCTCGTCCCCGAGGCCGTCTATGTCCATGGCCGTGCGGCTGCCCCAGTGGATGAGGCGCTCGGTGGCCTGCGCGGGGCAGTCGATGGAGACGCAGCGGTAGGCGACCTCGCCCTCCTCGCGCACGACGGGGCTGCCGCAGGAGGGGCAGGTCTCTGGCATGTGGAACTCGGGCGCGCCCTCGGGGCGCAGCTCCAGCACGGGGCCCACGACCTCGGGGATGACGTCGCCGGCCTTGTGGACCACAATCGTGTCGCCCACGCGGACGTTCTTGCGCGCGATCTCGTCCACGTTGTGGAGCGTCGCGCGGGCGATCGTGGAGCCGGCCACGGTCACGGGGTCGAACTCGGCGACGGGCGTGAGCACGCCGGTGCGGCCCACCTGCACGCGAATCTCGCGCAGGACGGTGCGCCTCTCCTCCGGCGGGAACTTGAATGCGATGGCCCAGCGCGGGGCGCGCGCCGTGAAGCCGAGCGCCTCCTGCTGCGCGAAGGAGTCCACCTTCACGACCACGCCGTCGATGTCGTAGTCGAGGTCATCGCGGTGCGCGAGGGCGCGCTCGCAGTAGGCGCGCACCTCGGCGGCAGAGGTGCAGCACTTGAAGTGCGGGTTCACGGAGAAGCCGCAGTCGCGCAGCCACTGGAGGAAGTCGTGCTGGGTGTGGACGTCGATGGGCGCCTCGTCGGCCACGGCGTAGATGAAGGTCTCGAGGTCGCGATGGGCCGTAACCTTGGGGTCCTTCTGGCGAAGGCTGCCCGCGGCGGCGTTTCTCGGGTTGGCGAAGGGCGCGGTGCCCGCAGCGTCCGCGTCCTCGTTCAGGCGCTGGAAGCTGTGGCGCGGCATGTAGACCTCGCCGCGGACCTCGACGGAGCGGCCGAGACCGCCGTCGGCCAGGCGCGCGAGGCCGGCGGGGGCCAGGGCGCGCGGAATGTCGCCGATCGTGAGGACGTTGGCCGTGACGTTCTCGCCCGTCGTGCCGTCGCCGCGCGTGGCGGCGCGCACGAACTGGGCGTCGCGGTACGTGAGCGCCACGCCGAGGCCGTCGATCTTGAGCTCGCAGGTGTAGGCCACCGGCCGCTCCGGCGTGGCACCGAGCGCCTCGTCCGTGCGGGCGAGCCACTCGTCCAGCTCGGCGAGGTCCATGGCGTCGTCCATCGAGTACATGCGCGCGGCATGCGTCACCGGCTCGAACTGCTCGGAGACGTAGCCGCCCACGCGCTGCGTGTAGGACTCGGGGCCCGCGAGCTCGGGGTGCGCGGCCTCCAGGGCGAGAAGCTCCTGAAGCAGCCGGTCGAACGCGGCGTCGGTCATCTCGGGGTCGTCAAGCGCGTAGTAGGCGTAGGCGGCGTGGCTGAGGATGCGGTTGAGCTCGGCGTGGCGGGCGCGCGGAGTCGTCGCCGGCTCCGCGGCCGCCGCGGGCCCCGTCGAGGCGCCATCCCCGAAGAGCGACGTCTGGACCTGCACGTTCTTCTCGTCTGCCATGCGTTTCCCTCCTGCGGGCACCGGGTTTCTCGGCCCTCAATGGTAGCGCAGGGAGCAGTTGGCGCGGCGCGAATCCCGGGAGACCGGACAACCTGGGGGCTGGGGCCACCCCCTGCCCCGCAGCCCGCTTCAAGAGTGCCAAAAATGCCGTGAAGTGCACCGCGCCGGCAGCGTACGTGGCGGTATATCATCTATAAAATCATTCTGACCTGCGCTTTCTCTTGCGCCGGCAGCGCATCGGAAAGCACCTCGGGCAAAATCCGGTGCACTTCATGGGAAATATGGCAGCTTCCTTTGGAACGAGAGCTCCCGACCAGGCGCCGGGCGCGCCCGGCCCCGGGCAACCGGGATCGGGCGCACGCGACCTGCCAATTGGGGACGTGTTTTTTCTTGCAAATGATTTGGAACAGGTTATGGGCCAGGGGGGCAGCCCCCTTTCCCTCACAAAGAGCGATGATGCGCCCCGGGCCGTCCGGAGGGCGACGGCCCGGGGCGGGCGCGAGGCGGGCGTGGTCCGGCCAAGCGCTACAGCTCGGCCCCGTTGGTCTCGATCACGTGCCGGTACCAGGCAAAGCTGTCCTTGGGGATGCGCGCGAGCGAGCGGATGTCGTCCTCGCCGCGGTCCACGTAGACAAAGCCATAGCGCTTGTTGTAGCCCTGGTGCGTGCTCACCAAGTCCATGAAGCTCCACGGGCAGTAGCCGATGAGGTCCACGCCGTCGCTCAGCGCCAGCCGGGCCTGCTCGAAGTGGCGGCGCAGGTAGTCGATGCGGTACGGGTCGTGCACGTGGCCGTCGGCCGTGAGCTCGTCGCGCGCGCCGAGGCCGTTCTCGGTGATGAGAATCGGCAGCCCGTAGCGGCTCGCCACGCGGCGCAGCGTAGTGCGCATGCCCACCGGGTCGATGATCCAGCCGTACTCGGTTGCCGTGAGGTGCTCGTTGGCCGCCGAGCGATACACGCCCTCCTCGCCCAGCATGACCTGCTGGTCGCCGGCACGCGGCGCGCAGTCGGTGCCGTCGTTGCGCGCGGCCGCGACGGTCGCGGTGGCGTAGTAGTTCACGCCCAGGTAGTCCGGCTTTGCCGCAGAGAGAAGCTCCGCGTCGCCGGGGGCGAACTCCGGAGCCACCCCCTTCTCGACCATGTACGCCCACGCGATGGGGTTGTAGCGGCCAAAGCACGCCACGTCGAGATAGTTCCAGCAGCGGATGGACTCCCAGTTGTCAGCCGCCACCACGTCCGCCGGGTCGCACGTGGCAGGATAGATGGCCGTGATGTTGGGCGCAGGGCCGATCTTGGCGTCCGGCCACATCTGGTGAAGCAGCAGCGTGGCCTTGGCGCTCGCCACGAACATGTTGTGGCTCTGCTGGTAGAGGCTCTTCTTCTCCGGCAGCACGCCCATCGCCGCGGGATACATCGCGTTGGGGTGGATCACCATGACGTTCTGCTCGTTGATGGTGAGCCAGTGCTTCACGCGGTCGCCGTAGCGCTCGAAGATCAGGCGCGCGTAGCGCTCGAAGGCGTCGACGGACTCGCGGCTGGCCCAGCCCCCGCGCTCGTGCACCGCGAGCGGCAGGTCAAAGTGGAACATCGTGGCCACCGGCGTGATGCCGTGCGCCACCAGGGCATCGATCAGGCGGTCGTAGAACGCGAGGCCCGCCTCGTTGGGCTCGCCAAATCCGTCCGGCACCACGCGCGCCCAGCTGATGGAGAAGCGATACGCCTTGAGGCCCAGCTCGGCCATGAGGGCCACGTCCTCCCCCACGTGATGGTAGTGGTCGCTCGCGACCTTGAAGTCCGTGACGCCGGCGGGCGGCTCATGCAGGTCCTGCAGGCTCATGCCCTTGCCGTCCTCGTCCCACGCGCCCTCGACCTGGTAGGCTGAGGTTGAGGCACCCCAGAGAAAGCCCTCAGGGAACGGCTTGAGGTCCTTGTAGAACATGGTTGCTCCTTTTCTGCGGCGCCCCGCCCGGGGACGGGGCGCCTCTTGGCGAGAAGAACGGTGGCTCAAAGGGGGTCGCCCCCTTTGAATCAGACCGTAAGGTCCAGAAGCTCGTCGCCAACGGCGACGGTACCGGAGGCCGTCGTGGCAATGGCGGAGAAGTCCGGCGTGTTGGTCACGATGACCATGGTCTCCGTCGAAAGTCCGGCTGCCTCGATCTGCGTCAGGTCGACGTCCATGAGCGGCTGGCCCGCGCTCACGCGGTCGCCGGGGGCCACGTGCGCCGTGAAGGGCCTGCCGCCGAGGTTCACCGTGTCGATGCCGATATGGATGAGAATCTCGGCGCCCTGGTCGGAGACGAGGCCCACGGCGTGGCCGGTGTCCGCGACGAGGCTCACGGTACCGGCGCAGGGCGAGACGAGCGCACCATCCGCGGGCACGACCACGCAGCCGTCGCCCATGCCCTTGCCGGCGAAGATCGGGTCGGAGCAGCTCTCCATGGGGAGCACCTCGCCGGCGATCGGCGCCACGAGCGTGCCGCTGGCGAGCGCGGGCGCCGGGGCCGGCTCGGCGGAGGCGGTCGGCTCGGGGAGCCCGCCCTTCTCAGCGGCGGGCTCGTCATCCCTCTCGAAGCGACCAAAGAGCACGAAGGTAAGCCCGCCGGAGACCACCACGGCGATGACCATGGCAATGATGATGTTGATCAGGTGCTGCATGGTGCCGTCGCCGATGTAGAGCAGGACCGCGGGAAGGCCGCCGGAGCCGGTGGCAAAGCGGTGGGTCTGCGTGAGACCGGCATAGAGGCCGCCGCACGCGCCGCCGATCATCGCAGCCACGAGCGGGTACTTCTTGGGCAGGTTGGTGCCGTAGAGGATGGGCTCGGTGATGCCCATGAAGGCGGTGATGGCACCGGGCATTGCCACCTTGCGGTCCTTCTTGGAGCGAAGCGCCACCACGAGACCGGCCGAGGCCTGGGCCATGTTGGAGACGATGTTGCCGGGGCCCCAGATGGAGTCGTAGCCGAGGTCGGCCATCTGGATGGGGCCGAGCGGGGCGATGCCGTTGTGAATGCCAAACATGACCATCACCGGGCAGAGGCCGCCGATGAGCACGGCCGGGACCCACGCGGCGTTCTCGGCAAGGAACGTGAAGAAGATGGAGAGCCACTCGCCCACGATATAGCCGATGGGGCCGAGAACGGAGAAGGCCAGCGTGCCCATGACCAGGAACGTGAGCATGGGGACGAAGACGAGGTTCACCGACGCGGGGACATGCCTGTTGAGCCACTTCTCCACGAAGGACTGGACGAACACGACCAGGATGATGGGGATGACGCTGGAGCCGTAGGAGGCCAGCGTGAATGGGATGACCTCAAAGAAGCTCACCGGCTCGGCCGCGGAGACAAACGCGCTCCAGCTGGGATGAAGCAGCATCGCGGCCACGCCGGCGGCGAGAACCGGGTTGCACTTGAGCTTCTGGGCCTCGGTGAAGGCGAGCAGGATCGGCAGGAAGTAGAACACGCCATCCGCAAAGATGTTGAGCATCTGGTAGGTCTGCGAGTCCGTGCTGATGAGCTCGAAGGTGGTGAGCAGCGCCATCACGGCCTTGACCATGCCGGCACCGGAGAGGGCCGGGATGATGGGCTGGAACGTTCCGGCAACGAAGTCGATCACCCGGTCGAAGGCGCCCTTCTTCTCCGCAGGGGCTTCGGCGTCCTTCTCGCCCGTGTCGACGAGCTTCTCAACCTCCTCGAAGACGTCGGCGACGTGCGGGCCGATGCACACCTGGAACTGGCCCGCCCCGTGGATGACGCCCACGACGCCGTCGTGCGCCTTGATGGCCTCCTCGTCGGCCTTGCCCTCGTCGGCGAGGGTGAAGCGCAGGCGCGTCTGGCAGTGGTACGCCTGCGTCACGTTCTCCTTCCCACCCACGAGCCGCACGATGTCTCGCGCCAGCCCCTCGTACTTCTTGGACATGGTCCCTCCTTGCAATCGTGGCGCGACCCGTGCCGCACCGTGTTGAGGGAGACAATAAAAGCGCTGGTAAATGGGCTCAATAGTTTCCGGAGACGATGGAACGAGGTTTCGCGGCGAGAAGGGCGGGCGGCCCGGAACGTGAAACGGGATGAAACTTTGCCGCTCGCCAGGACGGGACGTCGGCGAGCGGCGGGACGTCTCAGCGCCGCTCCGAGATCTCCTTGAGGACGGCAAGGCGCTCCTCCTCGAGCGCGTGGCCGCCGACGAGCTTGGTCTGGAGGTTCTTCTCGTACTCACGGGCAAAGTAGCAGGAGAACAGGACGTTCAGGAGATAGCTCACCGACTCTTCCGTGGAGAAGTTGGCGATCTTTGAGTACAGCCGCTCGCGCGAGGCGATGGTGAGTACGCACGGGACGGTCTTGCGCAGGTAGTTGTTGCCGCCGCTCGTGAGCACGATGAGCCGCACGCGGTTGGCAATCATTGCCCCGACCTGCGCCATGGGGTTGGCGTCGGCGTTGTTGCCCGAGTAGGAGATGATGATCGCGCAGTCGTCCGGGCCAAGGCTGCGCGCCACGATGCCCATCTCCCCGGGGCTCACCGCCGTCGCCTGCCTGCCGATGGCGAGGAGCTTGCGGCAGAAGGACTCGCCGCAGTAGTGATTGGGCGTGCGCCCGAAGACCCATACGCGCCCGGCTCGCTGGAGATGGCGCACGGCCATGGCAAGCATCCCGCGATCGAGCTGCGCGTAGGTGGCGGCCACGGACTCGGCCATGAGGTTGCCGATGTTCTCGAGGATGCGCGCGTCCGAGTCCTGCGCCGTGAACGGGAAGTTCACGTCCACGTCAGCCGCGTGCTGGCGCTCGAAGGCGTCCTCGCGCACGAACTCGCGGATGAAGTCGCGCCAGCCGTCGAAGCCGAGCGCCTTGGCAAAGCGCGTGACGGAGGCCTTTGAGGTGTAGGTCTCGCGTGCGACGTCGGCGATCGTGAGCTCGGGGAGCCGGGCATGCTCGCGCAGCGCGTACTCGGCGAGCGTCCGGCGCGAGTCGTCATAGGTGGCGGCGACTTCCTCGATACGATGGACGAGATACATGGGGACTCGCTTTCGTGGGTCAGCCCATGAGCGCCATGAGCACGGGGACGATGACGAACGACGCGATGGTGGAGACGATGGTGCCCTGGGAGAGCAGCTCGCCGGGACGGCCGTACGCGGAGGCGATCGCCGCCGCCATCGAACCTGTGGGCATGGCAAGCATCACGATGAAGACCCCAAGCGAGAGCGGGTCCGGCACCATCGGGACAAGCAGCAGATAACACGCTGCAGGCACGAGCAGAAAGCGTATGGCCGAGAAGCCCCAGAGGCGCCCGTTGCCCAGAACCCGCCGCAGGTCGGCCTCGGCGATGGCGAGGCCGACGAGCATCATGGCCAGGGGTGACGTCGCGCCGCCCACCATGTCGACGGCCTGGGCCACCGGGCCGGGCAGCGACACGCCCGAGAAGAACACGACAAGCGCAATGACGCTCGCGACCATGGGGACGTTGAGGACGTTCCTGAGCATGCCCGCCAGGCGAGAAGAGCGCGCGGAGGCCACGTTCTTCTCGCCGTTCTTCTCGACGTTCTTCTCGCCGCCTGAGGTCAGGACCCCGACGCCGATGCTGTAGAGGAAGACGTTGGAGACCGCGATGAAGATGCTCCCGAGAAACACCGACCCGCCCCCAAAGAGCGACTCGAGCACGGCAAAGCCGATGAAGCCGGTGTTGGTGAGGACCCCCATGAAGAGGTAGAGCGGCCGCTCGTCACGTGGCACCCGCAACGCGAGGCACGCCAGCGCGGCCGCGGCGAGCATCACGAAGAAGATCGCCGCGCCAAGGACGAACGACCAGGTGATCTGCTCGGTACCCGCCGAGCTGTCGACCTCGCCCACCGACGCCAGAATCGTGCACGGCAGGGTCACGTTGAAGATGAGCGCCGAGAGCTTGGGGCGCACCTCCGAGGTGAGAAAGCCCGCTCGTGCCGCAGCGTAGCCGATGAGCGTCACGAGCACGAGCGAGCCCATGCTCCCGATGACGGCGAGGGTGTCCATGCGCGGCCGGCCTACTTTGCGTTGGGGTTCGTGGTGCCCGCGAGGGGCCTCTCGCCGGGGCGGGCCGCCGGGCCCACGAGCTCGTGCGCCACGTAGGGCTCCTCGAGGTAGGCGACCTCGCCTGCCGTGAGTGTCACGTCGAGCGCGGCGACCGCGTCGTCCACGCGCCCGGGCTTGGAGCAGCCCACGATGGGCGCCTCCACGCCGCGCGCCCAGTGCCAGGCGAGCGCGATGCGCGACATGGGGACGCCGCGGCGCTCTGCCAGCTCGGCCACGCGCGCGACGATGGGCATGTCGCGCTCGCGGTCAGCGTCATACTTGTTGCGCATCGTGGCGTCGGTCGTCGAGCGCTTGGACGCGGAGTCCCACGTGGGGCGGCACAGGTGCCCGGACGCGAGTGGGCTGTAGGGCGTGAGCGCCATGCCGAACTGGCGGCAGACGGGGATCATCTCGCGCTCGTCCTCGCGGTAGAGCAGGTTGTAGTGGCACTGCATGCTCGCGAACGGGGTCCAGCCGTTCTGGACGGCCGCGACCTGCATGTTGTGGAGCTGGTAGGCGTACATCGCGCTCGCGCCGAGGGCGCGCACCTTGCCCGCGCGCACGAGGGCGTCGAGCGCCTCCATGGTCTCCTCGATTGGCGTCTCATAGTCGAAGCGGTGGATGATGTAGAGGTCCAGGTAGTCCGTACCCAGGTGCGCGAGCGTGCCGTCAATCTCACGGTTGATCGCCTCGCGCGAGAGCCCTCCCTCGTTGAAGAAGACCTTGCTGGCGAGAACCACCTGGTCGCGCGGCACGCCCAGCTCGCGTAGGGCGGCACCGATGTACTCCTCGCTCGTGCCGTGCGCATAGCAGTTGGCCGTGTCGATGAAGTTCACGCCCAGCTCGAGCGCGCGGGCAATCACCGCGCGCGTCTCGTCCGGGCCGATCGTCCACTGGTGGAAGTCCGCCGAGGGCGCGCCGAAGCTCATGCCGCCGAGGCACAGCCGCGGAATCCGGATGCCGGAGTGTCCGAGCGTCGTGTAGGTCATGTCTGCCATAGAGCTCACCTACGCCGGGTACTGCTCGTCGGTGACGGGCTCAAGCCACTCGTTCGTGCAGTTCTCGCCCGGCGCCTCGAAGGCGATGTGGGAGAACCAGGAGTCGCGCGCGGCGCCGTGCCAGTGCTTCACGCCGGCGGGGATAACCACGACGGTGCCCGGCGTGAGCTCCTGCGGGTCCTTGCCCCACTCCTGGTACCAGCCGCGGCCGTCCGTGCAGATGAGAATCTGCCCGCCGCCCTTGTCGGCGTGGTGGATGTGCCAGTTGTTGCGGCAGCCCGGCTCGAAGGTGACGTTGGCAAGCCCCACGCCGCACTCCGCGGCATTGGTCAGAGGCTTAAGGTACGAGTTGCCGATGAAGTACTGGGCGTACGCGTCATTGGGGTTGCCCAGGCCGAACATCGGGGTGAAGTCGTTCTTCTCGCTCATAGTTTCTCCTTTGCTGGGCGCGCAAAAGTGCCTGTCACTTTTGCGCGGCGTTGTCGATGCAGGTGAGGGCGTTCAGGCTGCGCGGGTAGCCGATGTAGGGCAGGATCTGCATGACCACGCGATACAGGAAGTCCTTCGCGCGCCCGAGGTTGAGGTTGGCCCCGGCGTGCGCGGTGGCCTGCGGCTCGCAGCCGCCCTGCGCCACGAGATAGCAGAACGTGACCATCTCACGGTCCAGGTCCGAAAGACCGCCGCGCGTGTAGTAGTCGCCGAAGCAGTTCTCCGCGAGCCAGCGGTTCACCGTCGCGCGCTCGGCGGGGCCGGTCTTCCAGCTCTCGCGCATGTGCCCGCCAAAGTAGTCGACCTGCTTCTGGTTGCCGGCGGCACCGCGGGTCTCCAGTGTCGTGGTGCCCTGCGCGGGCAGCGGGAGCCCCACGCCCCTCTCGGCAAAGACCTCGTTCATGGCCGAGAAGAACGGGCGGGTCCGGCCGATGCCCAGGTACGCCGTGCCCTGGTAGACGACCTCGCGGGCCTCGACGGGGGTCACGGCCTCGGCGTCGAGCGCCTCGGCCAGCGTGGCGCGGAACTGCTCTGCGCCCTGGCAGCCGAGAAGCGCCGCCAGAACCGCGAGGTAGCGCTCGCGCGCCGGAAGCTCGGCCGCGGGCTCGCCGGGGACCTCCTCGCCCGCGAAGTACGCGAGGCGCTCCGCGAACTCCGGGTCCGTCGGCGCCAGCTGCGCCATGCCGCAGGCCAGCGCGCCCGCGCCTTTCGTGCCTGCCGTGTCTGTCATGGCTGCTCCTCTCTCAGTCGCTTATTTGCTCGAATCAATGCGAACGTCGTGGGTTCCCGAGAGGTCGCGCAGCGCGTCGAGCGGGCCCGCCGCGCGGCCCAGCGTGACCTGGCCGCCGTAGCGCGCGGAGTTCTCCTCGTCATCGAAGAAGAGCGCGAGCCAGTCGCCCTCGGGCTTGTAGTTGAGGTCTCCGTCGCACCAGCCGGGGTGAACGTCGGTGGCGGGATGCGGCAGCGAGAAGGGCAGCTGGCCGCAGCACCCCACGCTCGAGACGCTCATGGGGAGCTCCAGCGGCAGACGGGCGACAAGCGCGCGCGAGGCGGCGGATCCGTCCAGCTCAACCGGCACGGCAACCTCGCCTATCCGCAGCTCAACCCTCACGTCCGCCTCCCGCGTGCAAAAGTTCCTGCCCCCTTTACACATTCTCCGTCGTGGGAAGTTGAGCTACAATTGCTTATATCGAATATCGTGATATGCCTTTCGGTAATGGACCTGCCATGGAACTCCACACCCTTCGCTACTTCCTCGCCGTGTGCGAGCACGGGACGATGTCGCGCGCCGCCGAGGCGCTGCACGTGACGCAGCCCGCGCTCTCCCGGCAGATCGCCGCGCTGGAGCGCGAGCTCGGGACCCCGCTCCTCGAGCGCCACAGCCGCAGCGTCACGCCCACCGAGAAGGGCCTCTACCTGCGTCGCCGCGCGCAGGAGATCGTGGGCCTCGCGGACCAGACCGCCTCAGACCTCACGCACGGCGAGGGAATCGTGGAGGGGGACGTCTTCATCGGCGCCGGCGAGTCCGAGGGCCTGCGCGTCATTGCCCGCCACGTGCGCGCCTTTCGCGAGAAGTACCCCGGCGTGCGCTTCCACCTGCACAGCGGCAACGCGCCGGACCTCATCGAGCGCCTGGAGCACGGCGTCGACGACTTCTCCGTGCTCATGAGCTACCCGGACGTGGACCGCTACGCCCACCTACGCCTCTCCCCCACCGACGCCTGGGGCGTCCTCCTGCGCGAGGACGACCCGCTGGTCGCGCGCGAGGCCGTGAGCCCGGCCGACCTGCTCGACGCGCCGCTCGTCGTGCCGGAGCGTCACGCCAGGGGGGACAAGCTCACCGGGCTTCTCGCCACGTGGTTCGGCGAGCGCGCCGGCGAGGCAACCATTGCCGCAACGTACAACCTCGCCTACAACGGCGCGCTGCTCGCGCGCGAGGACGTGGGCCGCATGCTCTCCTTCGATGGGCTCACGACGGTGGGCCCGGGCACGGGGCTGGAGTTTCGCCTGCTCTTCCCGCCGCTGGTCTCGGTCATCGACCTTGCCTGGAAGCGCGACGTCCCCCTCGGCGACGCCGCACGGCGGTTCCTGGAGCGCCTCCGCCCGTAGCCTCGCGGCGGCGCAGGCCCGAACGCAGGGCCAAGACTCACGCCGCGGCGATCGCGAGCGTGCCCGCCACCAGAAGCGCAAGACCACCAAGCTCGCGACGCCCCACCCGCTCGTGCAGCACGAGCGCGGAGAACGCCACCGTCACGAGGATGCTCAGCTTGTCGACGGGCACGACCACGCTCACGGGGCCGTTCTGGATGGCGTAGTAGTAGCAGAGCCAGCTCGCGCCCGTGGCCACGCCGGAGAGCGCGATGAAGGCCGCCTCTCGCCGATCGATGCCCCCGAGCTGGCGCTGCTTGCCGCGCGCGAGCACGATCGCCCACGCCATCACCAGCACCACGCCGGTGCGCAGCGCCGTCGCGAGGTTGGACTCCACGCCCTCCACGCCCACCTTGGCGAGCACCGACGTCAGCGCCGCGAACACGGCCGAGAGCACGGCAAAGACGGCCCAGCGCCGGTCGCGCGGGCCGGCGTCGCGAGGCGCGCCGTCCTTCTCGCCCGCCGTCATGAGGAGCGTCCCGGCCAGAAGCAGCGCCGTGCCCGCGAGCTTGAGGGCCAGCCCCTCCATCTCGCAGAAGAGCGCGATGGCGAGAAAGACGGTGAGCGCCGTGCTCGACTTGTCGATGGGCGCCACGCGGCTCACGTCCGCAAGCGAGAGCGCCCGGAAGTAGCAGAGCCAGCTCGCCCCGGTCGCAAGCCCCGAGAGCACGAGGAACAAAGCCGAACGCGGCGTGACCTGAGCGAGCGTGCCGGCAGAGCCCACCACAAGCACCATGAGCCAGGAGAAGGCCAGCACCACGCAGGTGCGCAGCGCCGTCACCAGGTCGGAGTCAGTCTCGCGCACACCGAGCTTGGCAAGGATCGCCGTCACGCCCGCGAAGAGCGCCGAGCCAACCGCCGCAATGAGCCACATGTCGCGCCTCCCCCAACGAGCCCACACCGTTGTAGCACACGACGTGGCGCTCGCGGGCGGCGGGACCGCACCTCCCTACAGCGAGCGCCCCAGCTCGAAGGCACGGCGCGGGGCGTCGGTCGCGCGCGTCATGGCCGGCGTGCCGCAGCCACGTCCGAGCACGCGCCCACAGTCGCGCATATCGAGGTAGCGCACCAGCGTTTCGTAATGCGCCTCGAGCGCGTCGAAGGTCCAGCTGTCCGCGTTCCACGCCACGGCGAGAAGGACGGAGCGCAGCCGCCGCGCCGTGATGGCCGAGTTCTCGGAGCAGAAGCGGTCGATGACGGTCTTGAGCTGGGCGGACATGCCGTAGTAGTAGAGCGGCGTCGCCAGGGCCAGCACGTCGGCCGCGAGGATCTTCTCGAGGATCGCGGCCATGCCGTCGCGCTGAACGCACGGGCGCGCGCCGTAGCCGCAGGCCACGCAGCCCGCGCACGCGTTCACGCCCGTCCGCGCTACGTCGATGCGCTCGACCGCGTGCCCCGCCTGACGCGCCCCACGCGCGAACTCCTCGCACAGGATCGCGGTCGAGCCGTCGCGGTTGGGGCTCCCCTGCAGGATGACGATGTTCATGTCTCCCCCTAGAGCCCGAGGCCGGCGGCCCACTCGGCCGCCTCGTCGCCAGCGCCGGCCGAGAAGCGCTCGCCCTCGCGCCATTCGCCGGAGCCCGCAAGCCCCGCGAGAAGCTCGGCGCTGCCCCCGATGCCCGAGGAGCCCGACGTGCAGAACGGCACCACGGTCTTGCCGGCAAAGTCATTGCCCTCCGCAAAGGTGCGCAGCGGCCAGGCCGCCTCGCCCCACCAGATCGGGTAGCCAAGAAGGACCGTGTCGTAGTCCGCCCAGCCGTCGGGTGTGACCTGGGCGAGCTCAGGCCGGGCGTCCGCGCGCTCGACGCTCGTGCGGGAGGCGTCATCGCCGTAGTTGAGGTCGGCCTCCGTATAGGGCTCGGCCGCCTCGATGGCAAAGACGTCCACGCCCAGGCGCTCGGCGATCGCGGCGACAACGCCCTCCGTGTTGCCCGTCGCCGAGAAGTACGCGACGAGCACGTTGCCCGCCGGCGCGGCATCCGCCGCGGGGGCGTCCTCGACCGGCTCCGTTGCCGGATTCGCCGCGGGCGCCTCGTCCTTCTCGCCAGAGCAACCGGCGAGCACCGCGGCCGCCGCGCCGGCGGCAGCTGCAAGGAAGTTCCTTCTCGTCAGCATGTTCTTCTCCCCTTCCGTCCGTGCGCTAGGTGCGCGTCACCTCGATGGTCCCCGCCATGCCCGCAATCGCCACCGTGCCCGCCGTGGCGTGCCCCAGCTCATAGAGGCTGCCGTTGCGGGAGAAGTCGTCGTAGAACATCACGACGTCGCCCCACGGCTCGTAGTAGGCGAGCACGCCGGCCCCGCCCGCGGCGAGCGGCGCGTCCGAGCAGTCAAGCGCCTCGGGCGGGTAGAAGGTCTGCTCGTTGCTGCCAAACGGCGTCACCTCGAGCGTCAACGGCAGCTGTCCCACGAGCCCGCGCGCCGCGACGCTGTCGTTAAGCTCGTAGGTCACCGTCTGACCTGCGCAGGTCACGTTGATGGTCATGGTCTCCTCCTCCGGGGCCTCGTCGAGGTCCACCAGCTCGTAGGTCTGCGTGCCCAGGCCTATGGCCTCGGCGTGGTCCAGCGTGTGGGTGCCGTTCCTGCTCTCGATGCGCTCCACGAGCGCCGCACCATCCGCCGCCGCATAGACGAGGTCCACGCACGCGCGGTCGAGCGCCACCGGGTCCGTCGAGGCCAGGATGCCGATGTCGGCCATCTCGGGCTCGGCGGGGTGGGAGTCGCAGTCGCAGTCCACCGAGAGGCGGTTCATCACGTTGACGTAGGCCATCGCGCCGCCCACGCCACCGAAGTAGTCGCTCACGGCCTTGGCCGCCTCGGCCATGGACTCGAGGAAGTCGTCCTGCGCGGGACTGCCCCAGCCCGTAGTGGAGGCGCCCGCGCTGTGGATGAGCATCTTGCCCTCGCGCGCCGCGATGCCGATGGAGCAGTTCTTGATGGCCCCGCCAAAGCCGCCCATCGCGTGCCCCTTGAAGTGCGCGAGCGAGACCACGGAGTCGTAGTTCGCCAGATGGGCGCCCACGAGGTCCTCCGTGAGGTGCGTCCCGCCCATGACGGGCAGGCTCATCGAGCCGTCCGCGTCCATGATGTCCACGCCCGCGATGGCCGTGAAGCCGTGGTCGGCGGCCGCCCGCAGGTGACTCTCCGTGGTGCCGCGCGCCCCTCCGTAGGCGGTGTTGCACTCCACGATCGTGGCGTCGAGGCCCTGCACCAGGCCGGCGATCAGGTCCGGCGAGAGGAAGTTGTGCCCGCCCGGCTCGCCGGTCGAGAGCTTCACGGCAACGTTGCCCGCGGGCGAGAAGCCCAGGGCGTCGAAGGCCCGGCGCAGGCCGGCGGGGCTGATGTCGCGCGTGAGGTAGACCGTCGCCGGTGCCGCGGCCTCGGGGGCAGCGGCGTTGTCAGCGGGCTCGGCCTCAGCCTCGGGCGCATCCGGCGCGGATGCCTCGCACCCCGCAAGAGCGGCCGTTGCCGCAACGCCGGCAAACGCTCCCATGAACGTCCTTCTCGTCAGTCCAGACATGTCGTCCCCCCTTCGGCGGGGCGAGAAGAACCACGAACTCGAGGTCCTTCTCGCCTGCTCGCGCTAGTCTGTGGCGGCCTCGCCCTTGCGAGCCCTGGCAAAGCTCAGGCAGTCGGCGACCTTCCCGCCCGTGCTCAGGTAGGTGTACGTGGGCATCTCAAAGAGCACGGGGCTGAGCGCCGCCACGTCCACCCTGCCGTCCTCGGTCACGATCGCGTCGTCCGCGTAGGTGCCAGCCACCGAGCAGATGAAGTTCTCAAAGTGGTCGACCTCGTAGACGTCCTCCACGCGGCACTCCATGGAGAGCCTGGCGTCGTCGATGAGCGGGGCGCCGGCCTCGCCCGCCGTCCAGGCGAAGACGTCGGCCTTGCTCTGGCGCGCACCGCTCACGCTGCCACAGAAGTCGGCCTTGGCCAGCCAGGACTCGTCCACCACGTTCACGGAGAGCACGCCCGTCTGCTTGATGCGGCCGTTGATGAAGTGCGCGGCTGCTAGGCTCACCATGACCTTGCTGTGGCTGGGGATGCCCGTGTGCGCGACGAGCGTCCAGGTGGGCTCGTCGCCGTTCATGGCGCCGACCACCACGACGGGCATGGGGTAGAGCGCAGGCTTGGATCCGATGTTTCGCTTCATGGCTTCCTCCTTTACGGGGGCGACCCCAGGCGAGGCCTGTCCCAAAATCTCTGAGAGAAAAACGCGTCCCCCTATTTACACTTCCCAGTTGATGTCGCCAAAGCCTCGGACGTCATCGGCGTAGACCGAGTGCTCGTGCCAGTCGACCTCGGGGTTTCCGCTCATCGTCCTAAAGATCCCGGTCTCGGAGTCGTACGAGGTCACAATCTCCGCGTGGGAGATCACCTCTCCCCCGGGAAAGCCGTCTGAGTAGTAGAAGAAGGCGATGTCGCCGGGGGCGGGCTGCCACTCGTCGCCGGGCAGCTCGTGGAAGCGGCCCTCCCACTCGAAGTACGCGGCCTGCCGCTGGGGATAGACCGTCATCTCGCCGTCGCAGAGGTACTCCGCGAGGCCCGCCTCGCGGAAGGACCACCACACGTACGTCGCGCACCAATAGCCGCGCTGGTAGCAGAGCTCCCCGCCCGCCTCGAGGAGGGCGTCCTCATAGCGCGTGCCGTCCGTGTTGCCCATCTCCCCCTCGGCGACCTCGAGGAGCCGCGCGACCTTCTCCTCGGCAGAATCGCCCGGCGCCTGCCGCGTGGCGGACTGGGGCCTACTCCTGACCTGCGGCGGAGGGGGCGCCCGCAGGGGTCGTCCCCGCGCAGCCCGAGCCAAGAAGCGCAAAGGCGAGCGCGCAGGCAAGCGGTCCCGCCGCGCGGCGCGTAGCCCCTCTCGTCCTGGTTCTTCTCATCCCATGGCCTCCCAACGCTGTGTCCCAAAGGGCCCGTCCCTTTAGTGACTTCCTGTCGCTTATAGATTACGTGACGTCACGTATCTTGTAAAGGGGTTAGATGAGGTCTGGGAACTTTTTCCAAGGCGGACGCTATACTAGGCAGAAGGAGACGTACGGAGGGTTCCATGGCCGATTTCATACGGGCGCGCAGCGCCGAGCAGAAGGGGCAGCGCCTCGAGGAGATCAAGGGCGCCGTCCGCGCCCAGTTCCAGACGCGGCCCTACCACGAGATAACGCTCACCACGATCGCCGACGAGCTCGGCTGGTCGCGCGCCAACCTCTACAAGTACGTGAGCACCAAGGAGGAGGTCTTCCTGCTCCTCGCCGGGGACGAGTGCGACGGCTACTTCGAGGCCCTTCTCGCCGCGCTCCCCGAGGGCTGCGGCCTCGCGCCCGACGTCGTGGCCGAGGTCTGGGCCGGGATCGCCAACGCGCACCAGGAGTACTTCCGCCTGGGCGACCTGCTCACCACGATCATCGAGACCAACGTGACGGTGGAGCGCCTCGCCTGCTTCAAGCGCGGGTACTACGCGCACGTCGGCGCGATGGAGGAGCGGCTCCCCCGCATTCTCGACATCAGGGCCGAGAGCGTCGAGCCGCTGCTCATGGCCATCTACTACCATGCCGTCGGCCTCGTCAGCGGATGCTGGCGCAACCCGCTCGTGGCGCAGGCGCTCGAGGCGATCGGCCGCGAGCGGCGCCAGATCGACTTCCGCGCCGAGATGCGCGACTTCATCGGGATGTGCCTCGCGCACTACGCGGGGTAGCCGCGGGGCCCCGGGGCTTGCCCCTCTCCCGCGCTTCCGCCCCCTCTGAGTGACTGATTTCGAACAAACAGGGGCCCTCAGGGAGGCTCGTCCGTTCAAACGCTGTCACTCAAACGCCGTCACTCAGGTGCGGCGGGCAGCAGGCCCACGCGCGAGGGGACGCGGAACGTCCCCGCCCCAAAGACGACAGGGCGGGGACGTTCTTCTCGCCGGGTTCTTCTCACCCAGCGCCTCCGGCTCGCGGCTAGGCGACGGCGGCCTCGTAGCCCGCCTCGACGACGGCGGCCACGAGGGCGTCGTCGGCCACGGAGTCGGCGGCCTCGACGGTGGCGGTGCCGGCCTCGAGGTTCACGTCCACGGCGCTCACGCCGTCGACGCCCTCGAGCGCCTTCTTCACGTGCGCGACGCAGTGCTGGCACATCATGCCGGTGACGTTCAGGGTCTTGGTCATGGTCTTATCCCTTCTCTCGGTCGCGGGCGCGGACGCGCCGGCGACGCTCTCAACGGACACGGCCACCTCGGTGGCCGGGGTTGCCTCGGACGCCGCGCGCTCGCTCGGCCTCCAGGTGCGCAGACGCAGCGCGTTGGTCACCACAAAGACTGACGAGAAGCCCATGGCGGCCGCGCCGATCATCGGGTTGAGCGTGATTCCCCAGGGCGTGAGCGCGCCGGCCGCCACGGGGATGCAGATCGCGTTGTAGAAGAGCGCCCAGAAGAGGTTCTGCTTGATGTTTCTCATCGTGGCGCGGGAGAGCTCCATCGCCGTGGCCACGTCGGCCGGGTCGGAGTGCATGAGGACCACGTCGGCCGAGGAGATGGCCACGTCGGTGCCCGCCCCGATGGCGATTCCCACGTCCGCGCGGGCGAGCGCCGGCGCGTCGTTGATGCCGTCGCCCACCATGGCCACGGTGCGCCCGGCCTCCTGGAGCTCGCGGACCTTGGCCTCCTTCTGCGCGGGCAGCACGCCGGCGATGACCTCGTCCACGCCCACCTGCCGCGCCACGGCGGCGGCGGTGCGCTCCTGGTCGCCGGTGAGAAGCACCGTGCGGGCCCCCATCGCGCGGAGCCGCGCGACGGCAGAGGCGCTCGTGCGCTTCACGGGGTCGGCCACGGCGACCATGCCGAGGGCGCGCCCGCCAAGCGAGAAGAACAGCGGGGTCTTGCCGTCATCCGCGAGCGTCGCCGCCGCGTTGGCGAGCGAGCCGAGCGCCACGCCACGCCCCTCCATGAGGCGGGCGTTTCCGGCGAGCGCGGGCGCGCCGTCCACCGTCGCCGCAAGGCCGCCGCCCGGGATCTGGTCGAACCCCTCGACGCGCGCGCCCCGCTCGGCGTCCGGGTCCTTCTCGTCCGCGTAGGCGCAGATGGCGGACGCAAGCGGGTGCTCGCTCCTGCGCTCGAGGGCCGCGGCCACGCGCAGCAGCTCGTCCTCGGAGACGCCCGGAGCGAGAAGGACGTCCGTCACGCGCGGCGCGCCCGCCGTCACGGTGCCCGTCTTGTCGAGCACCACGGCGTCCACGCTGCAGGCGGTCTCGAGCGCCTCGGCGGACTTGATGAGGATCCCGTTGGCGGCGCCGCGGCCGGTGCCCACCATGATGGCCGTGGGCGTGGCCAGGCCGAGGGCGCACGGGCAGGAGATCACGAGGATCGAGATGGCGTGCGTGAGCGCCGTTGCCACGTCGCCCGCGAGCGCGAGCCAGGCCACGAACGTCACCGCGGCGATGGCGATGACCACGGGCACGAAGACGCCGGCGATCCTGTCCGCCATGCGCTCGATGGGGGCCTTGGAGCTCGTGGCCTCGTCCACGAGGCGGATGATTCCGGCGAGCGTGGTGTCGTCGCCGACGGCGCGCGCCTCCAGGGCGAGCCAGCCGCGCGTGGAGACCGTGGCGCCGGTCACGCGGTCGCCGGGGGCCACCTCGCGCGGCACGCTCTCCCCCGTGATGGCGGACTCGTCGATGGCAGCCGTGCCCTCCACCACCACGCCGTCCACCGGCACCGACTCGCCGGCGCGCACGATCACGCGCTCCCCCACGACCACGTCCTCGGTGGGGATCTCGCGCTCCTCGCCGTCGCGGACGACCGTGGCCGTCTTGGGCGCGAGGTCCATGAGGGCGGCGATGGCGTCCGTGGTGCGCCCCTTGGCGCGCGCCTCGAAAAACTTGCCGAGCGTGATGAGGGTGAGGATCATGCCCGCGGAGTCAAAGTAGAGGTCGTGGGCGGCGGCGTGGAGCGCGGCGGCGTCGCCCGCGCCCGCGGCCCACGCCATGCGATAGAGCTGCGCCACGGACCAGGCGGCGGAGGCGGCCGACCCCAGCGCGATGAGCGAGTCCATGTTGGGCGCGCGGTGCCAGAGCGTGCGGAAGCCCGTTATGAAGTAGTGCCGGTTGACAAAGAGAATCGGCGCGCAGAGCAGAAGCTGCGTGAGGCCGAGGGCCATGAGGTTGGCCTCGCCCGCGAGCGCGGGCGGCTGCGGCCAGCCGAACATCGGGCCCATGGCCACGTAGAAGAGCGGCACCGAGAAGACCGCGGACACGATGAGCTGGTCGCGCCTCTCGCGGATGGCCTTCTCGGCCGCCGCGCCGAGGCGCTCGGCGGCCGCGGCGCCCCTCTCGCCCGGCCGCGGGCGCCGGGTGGCCCCGTAGCCGGACTCCTCGATGGCCGCCACCACCGCGGCCGCCGTCTCGGGCAAGCCGTCGTAGTCGAGCTCCATCGAGTTCTTGAGCAGGTTCACGTTGGCGCAGGTGACGCCGGGCACCTCGCCCGCCGCCCTCTGCACCCGGCTCGAGCACGCCGCGCAGGTCATGCCCGTGATGTCAAACGTCTCTCTCATCGTTTCCTCCACGTCCCGGGGTGTCCCAGTGAGGGACAGGACGCTTTTGGGACATCGGGTCCATGTCCCAAAAGCGTCCTGTCCCTCACTGGGACATCACATGAACTTGCGGAAGAGGTCCATGACCTCGTCCGTGACCTCGGTGTCGCCGGCCTGGATGCGCTCGACGACGCAGGTCTCCAAGTGGTCGCGCATGACCTCGCGCGAGATGGCCTTCACGGCCGACTCCACGGCCGCGAGCTGCGTGAGGACGTCGCCGCAGTAGCGGTCCTCCTCAACCATCTGCCGGATGCCGTTCAGCTGCCCCACCGCGCGGTTGATGCGCCGCGCAACGCTCGCCTTGAGCTCCGGCGAGCGCGGGGTATGCTTGAGCGCCCCGCAGTGCGGGCAGGCGCGCTGGTCGACGTTCTTCTCGGCGCTTTCCTCGGCCATGGCCGTCCCTCCCGTCAGATACCCCCCTGGGGTGTATGTCTCGATGTACTGTATACCCCATAGGGGTACTTGTCAAACAGCGGGCCGACAGACGGCGGCAATCTGCGTGCGCCGGGCGAGCGTCCCTGCGCACGCGGGGGCGGCGGATGTGCAATGCTGTGGTGAGCCGATTGGAGGACACCATGGCACAGCACCTCGAGACCACACGCCTGACCCTGCGCCCCTGGAGGGAGTCCGACGCCGCCGCGCTCTTCCGCTACGCGCGCGACCCCAGCGTGGGCCCGCGCGCCGGATGGACCGCGCACGGGAGCGTCGAGGAGAGCCGCCAGGTGATCCGAGAGGTGCTCGCCGTGCCGGAGAGCTACGCCATCGTGCTCAAGCGGCGCGCGGGGGACCTTCCCGTGGGCGCGATTGCCCTCATGTTTGGCGCGACGTCAGAGCTCGCGCGGTCGAGCCGGGAGGCGGAGCTGGGCTACTGGGTCGGCCGGCCCCTCTGGGGGCAGGGCCTCGTGCCCGAGGCGGCCGCGGCCCTGCTCGAGCACGCCTTCTCCGACCTGCGCCTCGACGCGGTCTGGGCGAGCTACTACGAGGGCAACGAGCAGAGCCGGCGCGTGCAGGAGAAGCTCGGCTTCGTCCCCGAGCGCATCATCGAGTCGCTGCCCCGGCCGCGCCTCGGCGACGCGGTGCGCGCCCACGTCAACGTGCTCACGCGCGAGCGCTGGACGCAGGTGCGCCACACGCACCGCGGCCTCATCGACGAGCAGCAGGCCGAGAAGCGCGACATCATAGGGAGCCGGGACCTGGTGGCGATCGTCCGCTCGGGCGGGCAGACCGGGGCCGACCGCGGCGCGCTCGACGCCGCGCGCGAGATGGGCGTCGCCCTTGGCGGCTGGTGCCCGGCGGGCGGCCTCGCGGAGGACCTCCCCGACGCGCCCGGCCTGCTCGTCCCCTACCCGGAGCTCCGGGAGACGCCGAGCGCGGGCTACATCCAGCGCACGGCCTGGAACGTGCGCGACTCCCACGCGACGCTCATCGTGTCCCCGGGCGGGCTCGAGCCCAAGAGCGGCACCGAGGCCACGGTCGACTTCGCGCGCGCATACGGGCGGCCCGTGCTCGTGGTCGAGGGCGCGGACGACGTGCCGCGCGCACGGGCGTGGCTCGAGGGCGTCGGCCGCGAGCTCACGCTCAACGTGGCGGGGCCGCGCGCGTCCAAGGCGCCCCAGGTCTATGACGTCACGCGCGAGGTGGTGCGCTCGCTTCTGGCGTAGGGCCGCACGCCGCCTGACCTGGCGAGAAGAACGAGGCGAGGCGCGCGCCGCGCGCCCCGCGGGCCGGCTACGAGCGCCGCGCGAGGACCGCGCCGCCCGCGGCGAGGGCCGCGCTCAGCGCTGTGGCGGGCACGAGCGCCGCCTCGGGCGCGGCCACGGAGAGCCCGAGGCCGAGCGCCGCGGCGCACCCGCACATGAGGGCCACGAGCGCGCCGAGCCTCCGCAGGTACGAGGCCTCGCGACCGAGCAGCCTCTCAACCATGACCATCGACCTCCCCGGACGTTCTCCGTACGTTGCCCATACGATAGGGGCGGCGCGTAACCCGCGCGTAAGCCCCGTGACAGGAAACGGCAAGCCAGACGGAGGCGCGGCGCACGCGCTAAGCTCTTCTCGGCACCCCGTTGAAAGGACCTCCCATGAACGACTTCACGTTCCTCTGCCCCACCAAGTTCGTCTTTGGCCGGGGCGTCACCGACCGCGTGGGCGCGGAGCTCTCCGCCCTCGGCAGGAGGCGCGCGCTCGTGGTCTATGGCCAGGGCTCGGTCGTGCGCACCGGCACGCTCGGCCGGGTGCTCGCCGCGCTCGACGCCGAGGGGATCGCCCACGAGGAGCTCCCCGGCGTCCGGCCCAACCCCGAGGTCGGCCTCGTGCGCGCGGGCGTGGGGCGGGCGTGCGACTTCCGGGCAGACGTCATCCTCGCCGTGGGCGGCGGCTCGGTCATAGACACCGCCAAGGCGATCGCGCTCGGCGTCCCCTACCCGGGCGACGTCTGGGACCTCTTCTCCGGCGCGGCCGCGCCCGTCGCCGAGGGCAAGCCGCCCGTCGCGTGCGTCCTCACCATCCCCGCGGCCGGCTCCGAGGCCTCGGCGAGCTGCGTCATCACCAACGACGAGCTGTGCCTCAAGCGCGGTCTCTCGAGCGAGCTCCACCGCCCGGCCGTCTCCGTCATGGACCCGGAGCTCACCTTCACCCTCCCCGCCTACCAGACGGCGGCCGGCGTCACAGACATGATCGCGCACGTGGTCGAGCGCTACTTCTCGGCGGCGGGGCCCGTCCCCGTGACGGACGGCATCGCCTGCGCGATCGTGCGCTCGCTCGTGGAGGAGGCCCCGCGGGCCCTCGCCGACCCAGCTGACTACGACGCCCGCGCGAACATCATGTGGGCGGGCATGCTCGCCCACAACGACATAGCGGGCCTGGGGAGAAGCGCCGCCCCCGGCGGCCGCGCGGGCGGCTGGGAGAGCCACGCCCTCGAGCACGAGCTCTCGGCGCACGACGCCCGCATCACCCACGGGGCGGGGCTCGCCGTCATCGTCCCCGCGTGGATGCGCCACGTGTGGCCCGCGGGGCCGGAGCGCTTCCTCTCGTTCGGGCGCGACGTCTTTGGGATCGAGCCCGTCGACCCCGCCGAGGACGGGGTGGACGTCACGCCCGAGGAGGCGCGCGCCGACGCCGTCACGGCGACGATCGACGCGCTGCAGGACTTCTTCGTCTCCCTGGGCATGCCGCGCACGCTTGCGGAGCTCGGCATCACGGAGGGACAGGTCCCCGCGCTCCTCGAGACGCTCGAGAAGAACAAGGGGGCGGCGTTCGGCGAGTTCCGGCGCCTGACGATGGAGGACGCGCGGCAGATCTACGAGTCGGCGCTGTAGGCAGCCTCCCGCGACCCCCCGGCCCGCGGCCACTCCCGGGGACCGCAGGCCTTTTTTCTGCTCTTGAGCTGCGACGATGCAAATCCTCTCAAAAACGACGGAGCCGTTTGCAGAGACCGTGGAGACGCACCGCCCACGGGCGAGAAGAACGCGCCTGCCGATAGGTTCTGCAACCAACCAACACCGGCGGGCGCCCCCACCTGCCCCGTCAGCCACCCGTCAGAGAGCGGGAAGACAGCGCCGCGACGCTCCTTGGTACGCTCGCCCGGCCCAACGGGAATCGATCGAGAGGAGCCTGCATGGAGCAGTTCAGGGCAATCGGCAGACAGCGGCGCGAGGGGGTGACGGGGGCCGTGAGGGTCGTCACCCTCGTGGCGGCACTCCTCCTTCTGCTCTGCGTCGCGTGCGGGGCGGCGCCGCAGGAGGCGCTGGCGATCGGCGACGCCGTGACCGTTCGCAGCACGCAGTCGCCGGACAACGTGGAGGGCTTTGACGCCGGCACCCACTACTTCGACGTCATGGACGGCACGGGCACCACCGTCGCCGTGGGCTACTGCATGAACCTCGGGCGGGTGAACCCCGAGGTGCTGGACTACGACGCCGGGTGGGAGTACGCCACGGGCGCGCTCGCCTACATCGCCTACCACGGCTACCCAGGCACCGGCGTCATCGCCGGGCACCAGCTGAGCGAGCTCGGCGCGCGCACCGCCACGGCGCTTGCCGTGTACATGCAGCAGGGCTACATCGAGCCCGGCGTGGAGTGCTACGTCCCGGTGGGCGCCTGGGAGGGCGGCGGGGGCTACAGCTTCGCCGACCGCGGCCCCACCAGCGTCGAGGTGCGCCAGGCCGCGCTCGACCTCTACCTCGAGGCGCAGGCGCACGCCGGCAAGGACGGCCCGTGGAACCGCGCGGTCCGCGTCTACCACGCGCCGCGTGGCGACGTGCAGAACATGCTCGTGATTGAGAGGAGCGCCTCCGCCACGCTCGTCAAGCGCGACGCCGCGAGCGGCGAGGCGCTGGCGGGGGCCGAGTTCGACGTCGTCGCACGGGAAGACGTCATCGCGCCGGACGGGGTCGTCCAGGCGAGCGCCGGCCAGGTCATGGCCCATGTGTCCACGGGCGCCGACGGCACGGCGCGCGTGAGCGGGCTGCCCCTGGGGTCGGGCTCCGCCACCTATGCCTTCATCGAGACGAAGGCCCCCGCCGGCCACGTCCTCGACGCGACGCCCCGGGAGTTCACGGTCTCCACGAACGGCCAGCAGGCCTCCGTCGTCACGGCGACGGTCGAGGCCGAGAACGAGAAGAACTCGCTCGTGGTGTCGAAGGGGGAGCTCGGGCGCGAGGACGTGACCCTTCCCGGGACCGAGTTCGTCTGGTGGAGCGCGGCCGAGGGCGACGACCCCAGCTCAGCGCCCAGCGCCCGGAGCCTCGTCGTGGGCGAAGACGGCACGCTGAGGATCGAGGGCATCGCCCCGGGCGAGTGGCACCTCCGGGAGAGCCGTCCCCTCCCCGGCTACCTGCTCGACACGACGCTCTGGACCGTGCGCGTGGACGAGGCGGGGCTCGTGTCCGGCGACTGGCTCGAGGGCGGCGCCCACGCCACCGCAACGCTCGCCAACGACTACACCAAGGTCGACGTCTCCAAGCGCTCCGTGACCGGGGAGGAGGAGGTTCCCGGGGCCACGCTCACCATACGCGACGAGGCGGGGGAGGTCGTCGAGACCTGGGTCTCCGGCACCGAGCCCCACCGCGTCGAGCGGCTCAAGCCGGGCACCTACACGCTGACGGAGGAGCTGACGCCCAGGGCCTACGACCAGGCGGAGACCGTCACCTTCACCGTCGAGGAGACCGGCGAGGTCCAGACCGTCGTCATGCGGGACGAGCCCATCGAGGTGAGCGGGCAAATCGACAAGCGGCAGGAGATAGCCGACCCCACGGCTCCCCGCACGGAGGCCAACGGCGACGGCGCCAACCGAGCCGGGGTCACGGTCTCCGAGGGCGGGTCGTACGAGTACGGAATCGACTTCAGGAGCACGAGCTCGACCTGGGCCGACGAGCTCACCGTGACCGACTCCCTCGCCGCGGCGGCCACGGGCCTCGCCGAGCTCACGTCGATTGTCACGCCACGCGCGGCCGGGGACTATGACGGCCTCATGAACGTCTGGTACCAGACCAACCTCACCGACCCCGGCCTCGTGGACGAGAGCGGCGCCAACGCCACGCGATCCGACGGCCATGACAACCCCTGGCTCGAGGGGGACGGGCGGCAGCTCGACTACGCGGGGTGGCGGCTCTGGCGCGCCGACGTCCCTGCCGACGAGGCCGTCGAGCTCCCCGTCTCCGAGCTCGCGCTCGCCGAGGGCGAGGTCGTGACCGGCGTGCGGCTCGAGTACGGGCGCGTCGAGGAGGGCTTCACCACCCGGACGGGCGATTGGGATCGGGGCGATATCAAGGACGCCCACGATGACGTCGATGACCTCGCCCCCTCCCATGACGACGGCCTCTCCCCCGCCGTCCTGCGCATGCGCGCCACGGAGGCATACGTCGAGGGGACCGCGCTCGACAACGCCGCGCACGTCGACCTCTACCGCAACGGAGGGGGCGAGGGCCTCGAGGCGCACGACGAGGACGCCGTGACGCAGGCGGCCGCCGCGACGCCCGATGTCCCCCAGGGCCTGCCCGGCACCGGCGAGGACGCGTTCCCCGCGCTGCTCGTCGTTCTTCTCGGCGCGTTCTGCGCGGCCGTGCCCCTGCTGCGCGGACGGCTCCTTCACCAGAGGTAGCCCCGGCGTCCCGGTCGCCCGCGGCCGGGACGCAACAGGTCGCGGACCTCGGGCGCGGGCCTCGAGCGCGGGCTCGCCCGCGCGTGACGGGCCAGGCTCGCGGGCAGCCCGCCGGGACGGGGGCTCGCGACCGCCGACACCGGAGGGGCGGACGGCCGCGGCCCCAGTTCTGTGCAATCGTTGAGTATTCCTCCGGGCTGCCCGGGGACTGGGATAATGTCCTCGTTTGTGCCGTCGAGCAGAAGGAGCCTCATGGAGGACGTCTTCACCAACCTCATCAGCCAGTTCGGCTACATCGGCGTCTGGTTTCTCATCTTCTTCGAGAACGTGTTCCCGCCCATCCCGTCCGAGCTGATCTTGCCCCTCTCGGGCTTCTTCACCACGACGACCGACCTCACGCTCCCCGGCGTCATCATCGCCGCCACCGTCGGCTCGATCACCGGCGCCTACATCCTCTACGGCGTCGGCCGCCTCCTCTCCCGCGAGCGCCTCATGACGTTCTTCGGCACGCGCCCGATGCGCCTTCTGGGCTTCAAGCCCGAGGACATCTCGAGCGCCGTCGACTGGTTCGACCGCAAGGGCCAGGTGACCGTGCTCATCTGCCGCTGCATCCCCGTCGTGCGCAGCCTCATCTCCATCCCCGCCGGAACCGCCAAGATGGGCGTCGTGCGCTTCTCGCTCTATACGCTCGTCGGCTCGGCCGTCTGGAACAGCGTGCTCTGCTCGCTCGGCGCCGCGGCCGGCAGCGCCTGGGAGACGGTGGCCGCCCAGGCGGAGTGGGTCTCCGACGTCGTCAAGTACGTGATCATCGCCATCGTCGTCGTGGCCGTGATCTTTTGGGTCGTCAAGCGCATCATCCCCGCCCTGCGCGAGCAGAAGGGCGCGTGACGCAGGGACGGAGGAGTTGCCTCCGCTCCGCCCCGCGCCACTCAGGCGGCTCCCGGACCCCCGCAGGGGAGGCGGTCCGGGAGCCGCCTTTTTTCTTTGGCCCGGCACATCGCCCCGCTCGGGGAGTCGGGGGCCTGCGACGCCTCCCCCCAGCCATAAAATGAACGTGTTCATAAGCGCCCGGCGAGAAGGGCGGCCATGCCCAAGATCATCGAGAACCTGCGGGAGCGCGTCCTCAAGACCGCGCGCGAGGCCCTCGTCACCGAGGGCTACCAGGCCCTCTCCATGCGCGCGCTCGCCCAGCGCGTGGGCGTTGCCCCCGGCACCCTCTACAACCACTTCCGCGACAAGGAGGAGATCGTCGCCACGCTCGCCCTGGCCGACTGGCAGGGCGCGCTCGCGCGCATGGACGCCGCCGCGGCCCGCGCGACCGACCTCGAGCGCGGCCTCGCCGCCCTCTGCGACGAGCTCAGCTCCTTCTCGAGCGCGTACCGCCCCACCTGGGAGCAGTACGAGGGAGGGCGCGCCGCGGGCTACCTCACGCGCTATCACCGCACGCTCCGCGAGCAGGTCGCCCGGCCCGCTCGCACCGTGCTCGAGCGCTCGGGGCGCGCCGACCTCGCGCCCCTCGCGGACGTGCTCGCCGAGGTCCTTCTCGTCTGCTCGGTCAACGAGGACCTCGGCACCGCATCCGTTGGCAAGCTGGCGGCCGCCCTCGCGGCGGGCGCCCAGGACGTGACAGGGGGACGGAGCGGCGACGACTCCCCCGTCCCCCTGTCGCACGACGAAGGAGGAGAGGAATCGTGAGCAGCTTCAAGGACCTGAGAATCGTCGACAACTTCTACCAGACGTCGGCCTTCTTCCCCATGCCGACGGTGTGCATCTCCACGATGAACCCCGACGGCTCCCTCAACATCGGCTCCTACTCGCTGTGCTTCCCGTACTACATCGCCGGCAAGGACCACTACGCGATGCTGCTGGAGTGCCGCAACACGTCCAACACCTGCGCCAACCTGCTCCGCACGCACAAGTGCGCCCTCAACTTCATCCCCGACGACCGCGAGAGCTTCAAGGAGGCCGTGCGCCTGGGATTTCCCGGCCCCTCCTCAGAGAAGATGGCCGAGCTCGCCTTTGAGATGGAGCCCGGCCAGGCCGACCCCGCAGACCCGCTGCGCCCGCCCGTGATCAAGACCGCGTTCCAGGTCTTCGAGTGCACCTGGGCCGCGGAGCTCGAGGGCGCGGACAAGTTCCGCGCAGAGGACATCGACGACGGTCACCCCGGCCCCTACAACGACTTCAACGGCATCACGTCCAGGTACGGCGCCCACTTCATCCTGCACATCGACAAGATCCTCATGAAGGAGCGCTACTACGACGCCATCGTGAACGGCGTCACCAAGACGAGCTTCCCGCCCGTGCCCGTGGACTACGGCTACCGCGACTCCACCAACTTCTGGTACACGCGCTTCCCCAAGCTCGCCAAGCCCATCGCAGAGCCCGTCCCCGCCCCCAGGGAGGTGGACATCGAGTCCATCCGCTACGCGGCCAACCGCGCGGACGACACGGTCAAGTTCACCGACGAGGCGCTCAAGAACTTCGTCAAGGTGCCGCGCCCGTTCCTCAAGACCGTCCTCAACGGCTGCGTGGCCTGGGCCAAGGAGAACGGCGTCACGCTCATCACCGACGAGCACGTCAAGATCATCAACGACAAGCGCCGCGCCGAGAAGGGCGGGCGCTGACGGCGTGGCGGGGGGACGGAGCGGCGACGGCTCCTCCGTCCCCCTGCCACGCGTGCAGCTTGCGTCGCCCATCCGACCGCTTGCGACAGGTCGGCCGCCCTTCTCGCCCCGCGCGCCTACGCTGGTGGCGTGAGGGCGAGCGCCAATCGTGTCCGCAGACGCGCCAATCGTGTCAGTGTTCCCGGCCTCGGGCTCGGCCTCAATATATTTGAGATGATGCCGAGCCTGTCGAAGGGGAGAGACATGAAACACGAGGACATCATCAGAAAGCTCTCGCTCGCCGAGAAGTGCGCGCTGCTCCAGGGCGGCACCACCTTCGGGAGCTGGCCCAACGAGCGCGCCGGAATCCCGGCGATCGAGTTCTCGGACGGCCCCTCGGGCGTGCGCCACCAGGCCGGCGCGGCCGACCACCTCGGCCTCAACGGCTCCGAGCCCGCCACGTGCTTCCCCACCGCCGTGACGATGGCCAACTCCTGGGACGTCGAGCTCGAGGAGCGCGTGGGCGCCGCGATGGGCCAGGAGGCGGCCGTCCAGAAGGTGGGGACGCTGCTCGCCCCCGGCCTCTGCATCAAGCGCAACCCGCTCTGCGGCCGCAACTTCGAGTACTTCTCGGAGGACCCGCTCGTCTCCGGCAAGATGGCCGCCGCCTTCGTGCGGGGCGTCCAGAGAAACGGCATCGGCGCCTGCCCCAAGCACTACGCCGTCAACAGCCAGGAGGCGCGCCGCCAGGCGTCGGACTCCGTGCTCGACGAGCGCACCCTGCGCGAGATCTACCTCGCCGGCTTTGAGACCGTGGTGCGCGAGGCCGACCCCATGACCATCATGAGCTCCTACAACCTCGTGAACGGCGTCTACGCCAACGAGAACGAGCACCTGCTCCAGGAGATCTTGCGCGACGAGTGGGGCTTCGACGGCGCCGTCGTCACCGACTGGGGCGGCTCCAACGACCACGCCGCGGGCGTGGCCGCCGGCTCGACCTTCGAGATGCCGGCGCCGGGCCTGGGCTCCACGCGCGAGCTCATCGCCGCCGTCGAGGCGGGCACCATCTCCGAGGCCGACGTCGACGCCCGCGTGGACGAGGTCATCGAGCTCGCGCTCAGGGTGACCCCGGCCGTCGAGGCGGCGCCGGCCTCCTTCGACGCGGACGCCCACCACGCGCTCGCCCGCGAGGCCGCCGCGGCCGGCTGCGTCCTGCTCAAGAACGACGGCCCCATCCTGCCGCTGCCCGCCCACGCCAAGGTCGCGCTCATCGGCGACTTCGCCAAGACCCCGCGCTACCAGGGCGCCGGCTCCTCCGCCGTCAACTGCACCAAGGTCGACAGCCTGCTCGAGCTCATCGGCGAGACCGACCTCGACCTCGTGGGCTACGAGCCCGGCTTCGAGCGCCACGGCGGCGAGAACGCCTCCAAGCGCGCGGCGGCGCTCGACCTCGCCCGCCACGCCGACGTCATCCTGCTCTGCCTCGGCCTCGACGAGATCGCCGAGTCCGAGGGCGCCGAGCGCCTCACCATGCGCCTGAACGAGAACCAGGTCGAGCTCGCCCACGCCGTCGCCGAGGTCAACCCCAACGTCGTCGTCCTGCTCTCCGCCGGCTCCTGTGTGGAGACCGACTGGGTGGCCGACGCGCGCGCCGTCCTCTACTGCGCGCTCGGCGGCCAGGCCGGCGCGGGAGCGGCGCTCGACGTGGTCACCGGCGCCGTCTGCCCCTCGGGCAAGCTCGCCGAGACCTGGCCCGTGCGCCTCGAGGACGTGCCCTCCTCGGCCAACTTCCCCTCCGAGGAGAAGAGCGCCGAGTACCGCGAGGGCCTCTACGTGGGCTATCGCTACTTCGACACCGCCCACGTGCCGGTGGCGTTCCCGTTTGGCTTTGGCCTCTCCTACACCTCCTTCGCCTACTCCGGCATCAAGGCCACGGCCGACGCGGTGAGCTTCACCGTCACCAACGCCGGCACGGTGGCCGGCGCCGAGGTGGCCCAGCTCTACGTGGCCAAGCCCGACCACGAGGTCTTCCGCCCGGAGCAGGAGCTCAGGGGCTTTGCCAAGGTCGAGCTCGCCCCCGGCGAGTCCAAGGTCGTCACCATCCCGCTCACCGAGCGCGCCTTCAGCTACTTCAACGTCAAGACCAACCGCTGGGAGGTCGAGGCGGGCACCTACGAGCTGCGCGTGGCCGCCGCCTCCGACGACGTCCGCCTCACCGCCGAGGTCGAGCTCGCCGGAACCGGCGCCCCCAACCCCTACGCCGGCATCGACGTGGCCCCCTACGAGACCGCCGACGTGCTCAGCGTGGACGACGCGCACTTCGCCGCCCTTCTCGGCCACGCCATCCCGACCAACGAGGCCACGATCGAGCGCAACATGTGCTTCCGCGACCTCAACCACGGCCGCTCCCTCATCTTCTGGGTCGTGTGGCTCGTCCTGCGCGCCCTGAAGAACGCCGCGGACAGGTCCGGCCACCCCAACCTCAACGTGCTCTTCATCTGGAACATGCCGCTGCGCGCCCTCGCCAAGATGACCAACGGCATGGTGGACATGGGCCTCGTCGACGCGCTCGTCCGCGAGGTCAAGGGCTACGGCTGGGCGGGCATCGTCCTTCTCGCCCTCTCGGTCGCGCTCGGCTGGGGCGTCGGCCTGGGCATCGCGCTCTGGCTGCTGTGGGTGCTCGCGCCCATCCTCGTTGCCTTCGTCACGAACCTCGTGCGCAACAACGCGCTCGCCAAGAAGATCGCCGACGCCTCGTGCGCCCGCTAGGCGGGGCCCGAGTATCAGAAAGGAACCTGCATCATGAGCTTTTGGTCCAACTTCGCCGAGAAGCACCCCTCCGCCGCGACCTGGATCCGCGAGGGCGGCCTCTTCGTCATCGTCTCCAACGTGATCACGGTCTTCAAGTACCTCATGCTCACGTTCCTGCCGGCCGCCTTCGCCTTTCTCGGCGACGCGTCCTTCGGCTGGCCCGGCATCCCGGTGACGCTGTTCGGCGAGACCTTCCAGTGGAACATCCTGGGCTATGACCAGGCGCACGGCGGCCTCGCCTACTTCTGCGCCTACATGGTCGCCATGGTGATCGGCGAGTGCATCAACTTCCCCATCCAGCGCAGCTTCGTCTTCCGCTCCAAGGGCAAGGTCGGCCCGCAGATCGCCTGGTACCTGGTGGCGTTCATCATCATCACGTGCATCGTGAACTCCATCAACTGCGTGTGGGTCGCCGTAGCCGGCATGTTCGTGCCCGACTGGATCTACAACATCGGCACCACGGTGCTCAACGGCGGCATCTCGATGGTGGTCTTCTTCTTCGTCAACAAGAAGATCTTCCCCGAGGGCGAGGCAAAGCCCAAGGAGAAGTAGGCTCCGCGCCCGCATCCCGGCTCCTTCCTCCTGGCGCCCCGACCACCCCGAGGTCGGGGCGCCCTTCTGTGCGCGGCGACGTCGCGCCCGGAGGCGCCGCCCGCCGCAGGGGCGTGCCGAGAAGTGCCTGTCATCTGCCGCGGTTATGTGTTTTGCTGGCGGTAAGCCTCAACTAACTTTTCTCAGCTCCATCAACTTCTCATATCTGGTAGTTTGAAGAGTGCCGTTATCCCGCGGTGGGCGCAACGTGCCCAACGTCAAAAAAAGGAGCGTGAGCAGTGAGTCAGCAGGAGGCCTGGGCCGGCTTTGTCGGCGGCAACTGGGAGCACGAGATCGACGTTCGTGACTTCATCCAGAAGAACTACACCCCCTACGACGGCGACGAGTCCTTCCTCGCCGAACCCACCGAGAACACCACCAAGCTCTGGGACGAGGTCATGGGCCTCTTTGCCAAGGAGCGCGAGGCGGGCGGCGTCCTTGACATGGACACCGACCTCGTCTCCACGATCATCTCCCACCCCGCCGGCTACATCGACCAGCCGCTCGAGAAGATTGTGGGCCTGCAGACCGAGAAGCCGCTCAAGCGCGCCCTCATGGTCAACGGCGGCATCCGCATGGCCGTGGCCGCCTGCAAGCAGAACGGCTACGAGGTCGACCCGGAGATCGTGAACATCTACACGAACTACCGCAAGACCCACAACGCCGGCGTCTTTGACGTCTACACGCCCGAGATGCGCGCGTGCCGCCACAGCCACATCATCACGGGCCTCCCCGACGCCTACGGCCGCGGCCGCATCATCGGCGACTACCGCCGCGTGGCCCTCTACGGCGTCGACCGCCTCATCGAGGAGAAGAAGGCCGAGCACGCCGGCACCCAGAAGACCATGAACGAGGCCACCATCCGCCACCGCGAGGAGCTCGCGGAGCAGATCCGCGCCCTCCAGGAGCTCAACCAGCTCGGCAAGATCTACGGCTTCGACATCTCCCAGCCCGCCAAGAACTTCCAGGAGGCCGTCCAGTGGCTCTACTTCGGCTACCTCGCCGCGGTCAAGGAGCAGAACGGCGCCGCCATGTCCATCGGCCGCAACTCCACGTTCCTGGACATCTACGCCGAGCGTGACCTCAAGGCCGGCGTCATCACCGAGGCCGAGGCCCAGGAGATCATCGACCACCTCGTCATGAAGCTCCGCATGGTCAAGTTCGCCCGCACCCCCGAGTACAACGAGCTCTTCTCCGGCGACCCGCAGTGGGTCACCGAGTCGATCGGCGGCATGGGCGTTGACGGCCGCTCCATGGTCACCAAGACCGCCTTCCGCTACCTGCACACCCTCGAGAACATGGGCACCAGCCCCGAGCCCAACCTCACGGTGCTCTGGTCCACCCGCCTGCCCGAGGCCTTCAAGCGCTACTGCGCCAAGATCTCCATCACCACGAGCTCCATCCAGTACGAGAACGACGACCTCATGCGCGTCTACCACGGCGACGACTACGCGATCGCCTGCTGCGTGTCCTCCATGCGCATCGGCAAGGAGATGCAGTTCTTCGGCGCCCGCGCCAACCTCGCCAAGTGCCTCCTCTACGCCATCAACGGCGGCCGCGACGAGAAGACCGGCGAGCAGGTGGGCCCGAGGTTCCGTCCGGTGGAGGGCGACTACCTCGACTACGACGACGTCATCGTCAAGTACCGCGACATGATGCAGTGGCTGGCCGAGGTCTACGTCAACTCCCTCAACATCATCCACTACATGCACGACAAGTACTGCTACGAGCGCCTGCAGATGGCCCTGCACGACGAGCACGTGCACCGCTGGTTCGCCACCGGCATCGCGGGCCTGTCCGTCGTGGCCGACTCGCTCTCCGCGATCAAGTACGCCAAGGTCAAGGTCATCCGCGACGAGACCGGCCTGGTCACCGACTACGAGGTCGAGGGCGACTTCCCCAAGTACGGCAACGACGACGACCGCGTGGACCGGATCGCCCACGACGTGGTCGAGGTCTTCATGAAGTACGTCCGCGAGACCGACACCTACCGCAACTCCGTCCCCACCACCTCGATCCTCACGATCACCTCGAACGTGGTCTACGGCAACGCCACCGGCAACACGCCCGACGGCCGCCGCGCCGGCGAGCCCTTCGCCCCGGGCGCCAACCCCATGCACCGTCGTGACACCCACGGCGCCGTGGCGTCGCTCGCCTCCGTCGCCAAGCTCCCGTTCAAGGACGCGCAGGACGGCATCTCCAACACGTTCTCCATCGTCCCGAACGCGCTCGGCAAGGAGGGCGCCGTGATGTTCGACGAGCTCGACCTCGACGCCCTCGGCGTTGACATCCAGATCGAGAACCCCGCCCCCGACTGCGGCTGCTGCTAGCCTTTTCGGGCGGATTCGGTAAATGTCACTGCTTTGGTGACACTTATCGGATACACTGTGGTTACAGGAGGGTCGCCCCGTCCCGGGGCGACCACGCGAGAAAGGACCCCATCATGAGCGCTTCTGCCGAGCAGGTCGACAACCTCGTCAGCATGATCGACGGCTATGTCGAGGAGGGCGGCCACCACCTCAACGTCAACGTCTTCACCAAGGAGACCCTGCTTGACGCCCAGGCCCACCCCGAGAAGTACCCGCAGCTGACCATCCGCGTCTCCGGCTACGCGGTGAAGTTCAACTCCCTCACCAAGAAGCAGCAGGACGACGTCATCTCCCGCACCTTCCACGAGGCGATGTAAGGTCAACCTGACCTGTCCTTGAGGCGGGCCGGGAGGTTGCTCCGCAGAGTGCTTCGCGCCTTTCGGCGCTCAGGAACTCTGCTTCGCAATCTCCCGGCCCGCTTCTGTCTATCATGGTTTCGTAACGTGTCTGGGTGGAAGGTGCGGATGTGAGCGATCGAACCGGCGAGAAGAGCGGCGAGAAGAACCTTGCGGTCGTGGGGAGGGCGCACTCCATCGAGTCGTTCGGGACGGTGGACGGCCCCGGGACGCGCCTGGTGGTCTTCTGCCAGGGCTGCCCGATGCGCTGCCAGTACTGCCACAACCCTGACACCTGGGAGTTCGGCCGCGCCGACGGCACCGGCCCCGGCACCGACGTCACCGTGGCGGAGGTGCTCGAACGCTTCGAGCGCAACCGCCCCTTCTACAGGTCGGGCGGCATCACCGTCACGGGCGGCGAGCCCATGGCCCAGCCGAACTTCGTGGCCGCCCTCTTCGAGGAGGCGCACGAGGCGCCTGCGGGGCGCATCCACACCTGTCTGGACACCTCTGCCGCCACCTTCTCTGCAGCGCACGCAGAGCGCTTCTCGCGGCTTCTCGACGCCACCGACATGGTTCTTCTGGACATCAAGACCTCGGACCCCGTCCTGCACGAGCGGCTCTGTGGCATGCCCGCGAGCCACGCGCTCGAGCTCGGCGACGAGCTGGCGCGCCGCGGCATACCCACGCTCGTCCGCCACGTCATCGTCCCCGGCCTCACGGACTCCGAGGAGGAGTGCGCCGCCGTGGGCCGCATCATCGGCGAGTGGGACAACGTCGTGGGGCTCGACTTCCTCCCCTACCACACGCTCGGCAAGTCCAAGTACGAGAAGCTCGGCATCCCCTACCCGCTCGAGGGCGTGAAGGCCATGGAGGCCGCGCGTGCAAAGGAGCTGCGCGAGGTTGCGCTGCGCGCCTTCGCGCGGCGCCGCTCGGAGCGCCGGGGAGGGCGACGCCCCGAACGGCGGGGCTAGGCCCGGAAGCTACGCGGCAGGCACGAGCGTGGCCGCGTGGGTCTCCTCCCCGCTGAGCGGGTCGCCCACGGCCCCCGAGATCTCGACGCTCACGACGTCGGAGACGTTGACCAGACGTGTGAACGTGTACTTTACGGTCCTATCCTCAAGTAGGTTGGCGGTGTAGTAGTTCATGTCTGCGGACTCATCGCCGTCGGACACGACCACATACGTGCTGCCGTCTGCCAGGTGCAGCACGACCTTGTCCGTGCCAGACTCCCCTCCCGCCTTCCACGCGGCGTCAACGTGAATGCTGAAGGGGCTCACCGTGGCAACGCTTCCGTCTTCTCCGGCGAACTCGCGCGCACCCACGACCTTGCTAGGGACGAAGGCATCCGAGCACTCCTCCAGGTTGGCGTAGTCGGGAGGCACGGCTCCGTTTTCGTCAACCTCACCCGTGTGCCACGAGAGCGACCAGAAGACGCCAGAGAGCACGCTGTCGAGCGATCCAAAGGTCGAGAAGTACACGGTTCCTCGGGCGGCGGTATCCGTGGAGAGCTCCTGGTCATAGACCCACCTCGCGTCAATGAGCCCGGAGACGCCCTCGCCGGTCGAAAACATGCCGAGAGAGTCGAGGGGGGCGTCATCGGCGGGCACAAACTCCACTGGCAGGCCGTACTCCGGGTTGTTCTGGAGCCCGTCCGGGTTCTCCAGCGTGAAGCTTGCCACACCACAGCCGTTCTCGTCGACGAGCATGTCCTCTATGGTGAGCGTGTAGCCGTTGCCCGTGACGGAGAGCCCCACGGCCTCCACGGAGGAGGCAAGGTCATCGGAAACGGCCGCGGGGTCGAGCGAGCCATACTCCTGGGAGTAGTTGTTGCCCATGTAGCTCCACTCGACCCTCCCGTCGGTGCCGTGATCGCCCCACACCCTGTCGAAGAAGTCTCCGCCGGCCACGGCATAGGCGACGCCCCCGGTGGCGAGCACCCCCGCCACCGCCACGCCGATCACCGCAGCCGCGGGCAACGGCCCCCTGCCTCGCCGACATCCCGCCGACGCTCGCTCCATCACGCGCTCGTAGGTGTCCTCGGCGGCGTGCATGCGCTCCATCGCCTCATGCAGCTCATTCTTCCTCATTGCACGACCTCCATCTCCCTATGGGGAATACCGTCGGCTTCCAGCATCTTCCGCAGGCGAGCCCGCGCCCGCGCGAGCCTCGTGCGCACCGTCGCGGCAGGCACGCGTAGCATGCTCGCAACTTCGCCGGTCGAGAATCCCGCGTAGTAGTGCAGCACCAGCGGGACGCGGTACTTCTCGGGCAGACGCATCACGCTCGTGAGCAGCTCGACGTGCCCGCGGCTCGGCATCTGAAGCGAGTTTGCGTACCGCTCGATGTCCTCGACGCGACGCCACGGCCGCCGGAAGAGCGACCGGCACTCGTTCACGCACACCCGCACGAGCCAGTTGCGCCGATGCGCCTCGCTCGCAAAGTCACCCTCATGCCGCAGGAGCTTGATAAAGACGTCCTGCGTCACGTCATCCGCGTCGGCCGCGTCGCGCAGATAGGTGTACGCGATGCGGAACACGAGGTCGCGGTTCTTCTCGACCGCTTGTCGAAACTCGTCGTCCTGCACGCATCCCCCTCTCTCGTGTCTTCCACCTTGGTCCCTCGCACGAGATACGCCTGGAGAGGGCGGATTGTTTCAGGCTGCCTCAAGTTTCCGGGGCAAGCGAAGCCAGACAGATGGGGCGCGGCCGGCCACAAGACCGACCGCGCCCCCTTCGGGCATATTCGGGCACGAGGCGCTACGCGCGCTCCGCGATCTCCTTCACCAGGCGCTCGGTCTTCTCCCAGCCGAGGCAGGCGTCGGTGATGGACTTGCCGTAGACGCTCCCGCCCACGGGCTGGTTGCCGTCCTCGAGGTAGGACTCGACCATGAAGCCGCGCACGAGGCCGCGAATCTGGGCGTTGCGCGCGCAGGAGTCGAGCACCTCGTGGCAGATGCGAATCTGCTCGAGGGGCCGCTTGCCGGAGTTGTCGTGGTTGCAGTCGATGATGGCCGCCGGGTTGGAGAACTTGTCGGCAGTGTACTTCTCCGCCAGGCGCTCGAGGTACTCGTAGTGGTAGTTGGGGTAGTTGATGCCGTCAAGCCCCACGTAGCCGCGCAGCACGGCGTGGGCGAGCGGGTTGCCCGTGGTGTTGACCTCCCAGTTGCGGAAGATGAAGGTCTGGCGCTGCTGGGCGGCGTAGATGGAGTTGAGCATGACGTCGGTGGAGCCGCCGGTGGGGTTCTTCATGCCCACGGGCATGGGGACGCCCGAGGCCACGAGGCGGTGCTCCTGGTTCTCCACGGAGCGCGCGCCCACCGCGATGTAGGCAAGAAGGTCGATGAGGTACTGGTAGTTGGTGGGATAGAGCATCTCGTCGGCGGTGAAGAGGCCCGTCTCCTCGACCACGCGCACGTGCATGCGGCGGATGGCCTTGACCCCCTCGAGCAGGTCGTCGCCGGACTCGGGGTCGGGGTTGTGGAGCAGGCCCTTGTAGCCGACGCCCTTGGTGCGCGGCTTGTTGGTGTAGACGCGCGGGATGACGAGGATGCGGTCCTTCACCGTCTCGGCGAGCTTGGCCAGGCGGCAGGCGTAGTCGAGCACGGAATCCTCGCGGTCCGCGGAGCACGGGCCGATGATGAGCAGCAGGCGCTCGTCCTCGCCGCGCAGGATTGCGGAGACCGCCGCGTCAAAGCCCGCCTTGCGCTCCGCCATCTCGGCGGAGAGGGGCATCTCGGCGCGGATGTCCTTGGGGATGGGCAGAAGGCGCTTGAACTTCATAGACATGCGAGTTTCCTCCATGGGGTCGGCTGCGTGCCCGTGCATTATCGCGCGCGGGGTCCTCGGGGCGCGGCGGCCCGGCGAGCTTGTCTTGAAAACGTAACCCCGGGCTCGTGAGGCACGTCCCGTCTGTGCAATCAGGCCCTTGGTGCGAAGGCCGGCCGCCGCGGTGCGCAGTCGGGCCCTTGGTGCGAAGGTCTTTTCCCGACCTGTCAGGTATGGCTACCTCTTCTACGAGCTAATTTAAAAGCTAGAGATTAACCATGCTCCCAAAACTCGCCAAAACCCGAAAAGAGGCTTCGCACCAAGGGCCCGACTGCGCACCGCGGCGGCCGGGCTTCGCACCAAGGGCCTGATTGCACACCCACGGTCCCGGACATCGCCGTCGCTGCCCCAAACCGCTACCATGGACGCGAAGCGGACCCGTCCCCGAGGAGGCACCATGCCCTGCACCACCATCCTTGTTGGAAAGCGCGCCAGCTACGATGGGTCGACCATCGTCGCCCGCAACGAGGACTCGTCGAACGGCGAGTTCTGCCCCAAGCGCCTTGTCTCGCGCCCGGCCCCCAGGGCCAAGGACGTCTATCGAAGCGTCATCTCCCACCTTGAGATAGAGCTCCCCGCAGGGGGTGTCCGCTACACCGCCCTGCCCAACGCCGACCTCAAGGAGGGGCTCTGGGAGGAGGCCGGCTTCAGCGCCCGCAACGTGGGCATGAGCGCCACCGAGACCCTCACCACCAACGAGCGCGTGCTCGCGGCCGACCCGCTCGTGCGCTACGACGAGAAGGCCGGGACGCCCGGCGGCATCGGCGAGGAGGACATGCTCACGCTCGTCCTCCCCTACATGACGAGCGCCCGCGACGGCGTCCTGCGGATGGGGGCGCTGCTCGAGGCCCACGGCACCTACGAGATGAACGGCATCGCCTTCTCCGACGCCGACGAGATATGGTGGATGGAGACCGTGGGCGGCCACCACTGGATCGCCCGCCGCGTGCCGGACGACTGCTACGTCACGATGCCCAACCAGCTCGGCATCGACGACTTTGACCTCGACGACGCCTATGGCGCGCAGGAGGAGCACCTGTGCTCCGCCGACCTGCGCGAGTGGATGGCCGCGAACCACCTTGACCTCACGATCGGCGTCTCGTCCGGGCACTTCAACCCGCGCGACGCCTTCGGCAGCCACTCGGACTCCGACCACGTCTACAACACGCCGCGCGCCTGGGCCATCCAGCGCGCCCTCAACCCGCACGCCGGCCCCTGGGACACCGCCGCGCCGGCCGCCGACTTCGGTCCCGAGAGCGACTCGATCCCCTGGTGCCGCGAGCCGGAGCGCAAGCTCACCGTCGAGGACGTGAAGTACGTCCTCTCCCTCCACTACCAGGGCACGCCGTACGACCCGTACGCCGGCGGGGAGGGGGCCGGCCGCTACCGCCCCATCGGTATCAACCGCAACAGCCAGCTCGCCGTCCTGCAGCTGCGCCCCTACGTGGCGCCCGAGCGCGCGGCGCTGCAGTGGGTCGCCTACGGCAGCAACGCCTTCAACGCGCTCGTGCCGCTCTACGCCAACGTCGACGAGACCCCGGCCTACCTCGAGGACACCACCACGCGCGTGACGAGCGAGAACTTCTACTGGGCAAACCGCCTCGTCGGCGCGCTCGCGGACGCCGCCTACGGCGCGTGCCTGCCGCATGTGGAGCGCTACCAGGAGGCCCTCACGTCCCGCTGCGCCGCGCTCGTCCGGGCCTGCGACGCCGAGGGCGGAGACCTCGTCGCCTGCAACCAGGCCATCGCCGACGAGTGCCGCCGACAGACGGAGGACCTGCTCGACAAGGTCCTCTACGAGGCGAGCATGCGCATGAGAAACGGATTCTCCCGCAGCGACAACTAGCCATCGGGCCGTCCCGGGAAAGCAGCGGGGCGAGAAGGACCGCCATCAGGTCCTTCTCGCCCCGTCTCTTGCCGCGTCGGGAGGCGCCCCGGGCCTACGCCATCACGCGGATGGCATGGTAGCCCTCGTGGACCGCGGTGAGAATCTTGCGCGGCGCCACGGCGTCGCCCACCACGGTAAGGTCGTCGACGAGGCCCTCGAGCTGGTCCTCGAGCTCGTTGTTGGAGCGATAGCCCGCTGCGATGATCACGGTGTCGGCCAGGACGCTCACGGTCTGCCCGTCCTTCTCGTAGACGACGGCGTCGTCGGTCACCTGCGTCACCTTGGCGCCGCACGCCTTGTTGACGCCGCGCTCCTCGAGCATCGCCTTGAGTGCCTGGTCGTTGTTCAGGCAGTGGCCGGCCGTGAGCAGGACGTCATCGAGCATCTCGACGATGGTCACGTTCTCGGCCTTCTCGGCCATGAACGCCGCGGTCTCGCAGCCCACGAGGCCGCCGCCGATGACCACGACGTCGCGGCCGGGCTCGCGCGTCCCCAGCAGGTAGCCGTCGGAGACCTCGGCGCGCTCGATGCCCGGGATGGGCGGCACGACGGAGCGGGAGCCGCACGCCAGGACGACCTTGTCGGCGCCGTAGGCCGCGATCTCGGCCGCGCTGGCGTCCTTGTTGTAGACCACGCGCACGCCGAGCTTGTTGACCTGCGTCTTCATGTAGTCGATGAGGCGCAGCACGTCGTGCTTGAACGTGGGCGAGCCGGCGGCCCAGAGGTTGCCGCCGAGCCGCGAGCTCCTCTCCCAGAGCTCCACGTCGTAGCCGCGCTCGGCCGCGGTGATGGCGGCCTCCATGCCGCCGGGGCCGCCGCCGATGACGAGGACGCTGCGCATGTCGTCGAGGTCCTCGACGGGCGCGGGCAGCGCGTAGTCGCGCTCGGCGTAGCACTGCGGGTTCACGGCGCAGTAGTAGTGCTTGCCGGAGAAGCCCGCGAGCAGGCACTCGTTGCAGCCGATGCAGGGGCGGATGTCGTCGGTGCGGCCCTCGCGGACCTTGTTGGCCCAGGCCGGGTCGGCGAGCGTCTGGTGCGCCAGCACCACGTAGTCGAGGGTGCCGTCCTCCACGGCGGCCTCGGCGCGCGCCGGGTCGAAGAGCTTGCCCTGCCCGAAGACCGGCACGCTCACGGCGTCCTTGATGGCGCGCACCACGCGCAGCTGGTGGCCCTCGGGCGCGTAGACCGTGGAGATGGCCTTGTACCACGCCTCGTAGCAGCCCACGTCAACGTGCAGCGCGTCCACGCCGGCACCCTCGAGGATCTTGGCCATCTCGATGCCCTCTTCGAGCTCGCGGCCGCCGGGCACGCCGTGGTACGGCGTGAACTTCACCTGGACGGGGAAGCCCGCCGGCACGTTCCTCTTGATCGCCTCGATGCACTCGAGCGTGAAGCGCATGCGGTTCTCGAGCGAGCCGCCGTACTCGTCGGTGCGGTCGTTCCACATCGTGGACTGGAACTGGTCGAGCAGGTAGCCGCCGTAGGCGTGCAGCTCGAGCGCGTCGGCGCCGGCCGCCACGGCCAGCGAGGCGGAGTAGCCCACGCGCTCCACCAGGTAGGCGATGTCCTCCTTGGCGAAGGGCTTGCAGATGAGGCTCGGGAACCAGAACGAGGGGCACGCGCCGGCGGAGTACGGCGGCGTGAAGGGGTCGGTGAACTGCTGGCGGCCGAGGCCCGGCGAGAGCTGCACGCACACCTTGGCGCCCCAGTGGTGGCAGCGGTCGACGAGCATGTTGAGGCGCTCCACGTGGTGGAAGTTGCTGAGCTCGGTGCAGGGGCGCGGCTCGTACTTGGTGGAGACCACGTTGGCGCCGGTGATGATGAGGCCGCAGCCGCCCTTGGCACGCTCCTCGAAGTAGTAGACGCCGTCCATGGTGTAGGCGCCGTCGGCCTCGCCGGTGGTGCCCATCGGGCCCATGACGATGCGGTTCTTGAGCCGCATGCTCCCGATCCGGGTCTTCTCGAACAGCCTGTTTGCCATGCTCGCCCCTTCTCTCGCTATTACTACAGTAACGCCATTCGTTACCTTGGTTAAGGGTACGACCCGCAGGGCGAGAAGAACGCGGCAGCGGGCACTTTTCGGCGGACGTCGCGTTCCGCGCCGCAGCCGTCATCTGGGGCGCACGCGGCAGGCGACGGTGTAAAGTGGGTCGGATAGCCCGCCGCACGACCGGCCCATCATGCGAGGAAGCACATGAACCGCACCATCATCTCCGCCCAGGCGCTCCGCCTCTTCCAGGAGCGCGGCTACGAGAACGTGACCGTCCAGGACATCTGCGACGCGTGCGAGATAACCAAGCCCACCTTCTACCGCTACGTGCCCTCCAAGGAGGAGCTCGTGGTGGAGGTCTACGACGACATCACGATCCGCCTCTCGCAGCGGCTGCTCGCCGTAGCGGGCTCGGGCAACTACTGGGAGCAGCTCGTCACCTGCTTTGACACCCTCTACCAGGAGAGCTCCAAGCTGGGGGCGGGCCTTTTCAGCCAGGCCATGATCGCCAACCTGCAGGAGGACCGCCACACCTTTGACATGCGCCCCTATCTCACCGAGGTCGCGGTGGACATCATCCGCCGCGCGCAGGCGGCGGGCCAGGTGCAAAACGCCGCACCGGCCGAGCGGCTCTACGAGGCGGCCTCGCACATGTTCAGCGGCTACGAGCTCCTCTGGTGCATCCGGCGCGGCGCCACCAACTGGCGCGACGACCTTCTCGCCAGCCTCGAGGCGATCTTCGAGGTGCCCGAGGAGTGGCGCGTGAGGTAGGCCCCGGCGCACCCTTCTCGCCTGCGTGACGCCCGCGCCTTCTCGCCCGCGCCTTCTCGCCGAAACAGAGCGAGCCGACAAAAACGTGTGCTCGGGGACGTCTTTTTGTCGATTGGCCCTGTCTGGGTGCCGGGGCATAGTCGGCTACGACCGGCCGAAGAACCGCCTCAGCAGCTCGGGGTAGTCCCGCGCCATCAGGCCCTCGTCCACGGCCGCGCCGAGCCGGACGCGCTTGCGCTCCGTCGGGACCATGCCGATAAACGCGCAGCCCGCCCGCAGCGAGGTCTCAAAGTCCCGCCGCGTGTCGCCCACGAAGACGGTCGTCTCCGGGCGGCCGCCCATCAGCTCGAGGACGCGGTCGACGCTCCACGTGTTGGGCTTCAGGCGCTCCGGGTGCGCGCCGTCTCGCCCCACCACCGGAAGCGGCCCGATGGACGTGCGCTCGAGGAAGGCGCCGACCGCGCGGGCGGAGTTGTTGGTCGCCACGCCGACCCGATACCCCGCGCCCCTCCAGAAGTCGACGGCCTCGGCCACGCCCGCGACCGCGGGGCCCGTCCCGGCGGCCGCCACCTCGGCGTCGGAGAGAATCTCGTCTGCCCTGAGCAGGGCCTCCGCGCGCTCCTTGGGACGGTCCGCGGTCTGCGCCAGCACGGCGTCGAAGGCGTCGAACGCGTCCAGCGCCTCGTCGAAGTCAATCGAGAGCCGCCCGAGCTCCTCACGCATCCTGTGCCTCGTTGCGGCGAGGTCATGGTTCTGGAAGAGCAGGCACATCGTCCCGTCGAAGTCCAGGATCACGCTTTCGCAGCCCCCGTGGCCAGCCCTGCGACCCACGGCCTACCTCCCCTCCCCCTCGGCGCCAGCCGGCAAGACCGGCTCCACGAGGTCGCGCTCCGACACCTCGCGAATCACGCGGCAGGGCACGCCGGCCGCGATCACGCCGGTGGGCACGTCCCGCGTGACCACGCTTCCCGCCCCGATCACGCTGCCGTCGCCGATGGTGACGCCGCCGCAGACGGTCACGTTGGCGCCCAGCCAGACGTTGTCGCCCAGCGTGATGGGGGCCGAGGTCTGGATGCCCGCCGCGCGCTGGGCGGGGTGCACCGCGTGGCCGGCGCAGGCGAGCACGCAGCCGGGCGCGATGAACGTGCCCTCGCCGATGCTGATGGGCGAGGTGTCCAGGAACGCGCAGTTGTAGTTCACGAGCGCAAAGCCATGGAAGTGGATGTTGAAGCCGTAGTCGCAGCGAAACGTGGGCTTGACCGTCGCGCGCGGGTGCCACGTGCCGAAGAGCTCGGCCAGGATCTCCGAGCGCGCCTCCGCGTCCGCGGGGTCCAGCTGGTTGAAGCGCCAGCAGAGACGCTGGGCGCGCGGCTGCAGGTCGTTGGGCATGTCGAGGTAGCTCACGGCATAGGGCGCGTCAGAGCGCATGAGGTCGAGCGCGGTCATGGGGGTCCGTTCTTCTTGGCGTTTCCGGCGCGGCCATTGTACAGCCCGGGGCGGGCGACGTGACGGCAGGCGTATCATTGGCGCAGGAGAACAGGTGGACCGCAACCGAGAGGGAGTGACCGAGATGGAGTTCACGGACGTCATCGCCAGGCGCTACTCATGCAAGAAGTATGATGAGGCCCGTCAGGTGGAGCCCGAGGCGCTCGAGAAGATCCTCGAGGCGGGCCGGCTTGCCCCTACCGCCAAGAACCTGCAGGAGCAGCGCGTCTACGTGCTGCAGAGCGCCGAGTCGCTCGCCGCCGTGGACGAGCTCACGCCCTGCCGCTACGGCGCGCCCACGGTCCTGGCCGTCGCCTTTGACACCACGAACGTCTACACCTATCCCGGCGACGCGCGCGACTCCGGCATCGAGGACGCGGCGATCGTGGCCACGCACATGGTCCTGGCCGCCTGCGACGCGGGCGTGGACAGCTGCTGGCTCAACCGCTTTGACCCGGACGTTGCCAAGGAGCGCCTGGGCCTGCCCGAGAACGAGGAGCTCCTTATGCTGCTCGACCTCGGCTACGCCGCCGAGGGCACGGGGCCGCTCCCCAACCACGAGAGCAGAAGACCACTGTCCGAGACGGTGACGTATCGGTAGGGAGCGTCCCCTATGAAGCAGCTCTACCTCATCGGCGGCACGATGGGCGTGGGCAAGACAACGGTCGCGCGGATTCTGCGCGACCGCCTGCCCGCCGCCGTCATGCTCGATGGGGACTGGTGCTGGGACGCGCGCCCCTTTGTGGTGACAGACGAGACACGCGCCATGGTGCTCGACAACATCTGCCACCTGCTGGGCAACTTCCTGCGCACAAGCACCTACCAGAACGTCGTCTTCAGCTGGGTCATGCACGAGCAGGGCATCATCGACCAGATCCTGCGGCGGCTGCCTATTGCGGAGCTGGGCTGCCGGGTGGTCTCCGTCTCCCTGACCTGCCGGGAGGACGTGCTCCGAAGCAGACTGGAAGCCGACGTGCGCGCGGGCCTGAGGGAGCCGGACATCATCGGGAGAAGCATCCAGCGGCTGTCGCTCTACCGAGAGCTCAGGACCGTACTCCTCGACACCTCAGACATGACGCCCGAGGATGTGGCGGAGGGCATCATCGAGATTGGCGCGGGGACGGGCGCGGGCTGAATTGGAGCCCGCACCCGTCCCCGTCGGTCCAACTCCCCAACTCAAAACAGTCCAACTCCCCAAGTTGCCCGTATTTTCCCAGTTAGACAGCATATACGGACGAGTGGCCAGCACTCACTTTCCCAATGGGAGCTTGAACGGAAGCATCTAGACACCTTTTCTCTCTTTCGCGGCGAATTGCTTCCTACGCGCATGGCCACAACACCGCTCGCGGATGAGTATCATCCGACTGCCGATACTATTTCAAATTATCGAGCTCGTTCTTATACCGACATCTGCGACGTCAGCAAACGGTCAGACGACGGAAAGACATCACGTGAGATTTGAGGAGGCGTGCAAGATTTGGAAAGACCCACTCTACTATCGTGTTTGTGTCTCCACAGAACCAGAGGAGCGCTGGCTCGCAGTTGGCAGGGTCTCCAAGTCGCTATACCTCTCCGCAATCATTACGTACCGAGGCGAGAACGGGGAGAGCGTCAGGATCATCTCCGCACGACGTTCCACGAAGCTTGAGATTGAGAGATACCATGGATAAGAGAATCAGCTCCCAGCAGGCAGAGGACATCTTCGACGAGGGCGGGGACGTCCTCCCCTACGCGGATGAGGCGACCTTCGAGCGGCCCCACCAGTCCCAGCGCCGCGTGAGCATAGACATGAACGAGCCCATGGTCGCTCGGCTTGACGGCTATGCGAGCGAATATGGCGTCACGCGCCAGTCGCTCATGAAGATCTGGCTGGCGGAGCGCCTTGACCAGGAGGACGATCGCAAGGCGAGAAGAACGGCGTCAGCGCCGCTCTAGCCGCAGGCCGCGCCGTCCTTCTCGCCTACTCCTCGTCCGGCTGCTGGCCGTCGTGGGCGGCCCAGGCGCACGGGCCCAGGTCAAAGCCGTCGAAGCGCGCCGTGAACGACGAGTCCTCCGGCGAGCACGCGTAGACGCCAAAGTTCACCTCGCCCGTCGCCGCCGCCAGGTGGCAGACGCGCATCTGCGAGAAGGTCACGCCGTCGCGCGAGCACTCAACGCGGAAGTCGTCCCCGCGGCGCGAGAGCCGGTACCACATCTGGCGCTCGTCCGCGGGAATCTCGGTGGTGGCCCAGTCGGACCAGCCGCCGTTGGTGACCACGCTCCCCAGGTGCTGGAAGCGCTCGTTCTCGTACTCGACGGACGCCTTGAGCCAGTTCTCCGAGTCCAGGTAGATCACGATGCCGCACTGGTCGAAGCGGCGGTGGCTCTGGGAGAAGTCCGTGCGCACCGTGAAGCTGAAGTATCTCTCGCCCGTGCGCGCCTGCAGGACGGGTGCGTTGTCGTTGCGGAAGTGGTAGTAGGTTCGCTGCCAGAGGTCGGTGTGCGGGAGCGTGGTGATCTCGAGCGCGCCGTCACGCACCGCGCACGCCGCCGGCTCGCGCGTCCAAGTGAAGTCTTTCAGGTCCATCTCCACCATGCCTCCTCCTCGCTCTCGCCCTTCGGGCTATTGTATCGTCCGCCGATGGAGGAGCGTGACAGGGGGACGGAGCGGTGACAACTCCTCCGTCCCCCTGTCACGCATCTAGAAGGCCTGGACGGAGGCGCCGAAGGTCTCCTGGAGGTATGTCGCGAAGTCGTCGCCCTTGAGGACCTCCACCAGCGCGGCGATACGCTCGTCGTCCTTCAGCTCGGGGCGCGTGGCGATGATGTTGACGTACTGCTCGCGGACGGCCGTGGAGTCGGCGTTCTCGGTCGCCACGGCGTCGTCGAGCGAAAGGCCCGCGTCAATGGCGTAGTTGCCGTTGATGATGGCAAAGTCCACGTCGGCGAGCGTGGAGGGCAGCACGGCCGCCTCCTGCTCCACGATCTTCAGGCCGTGGGGGTTGTCGGTGATGTCGTTGGCCGTGGCCGTGACGCCGGCGGCCTCGTCGAGCGTGATGAGGCCGAGGTCCTGCAGCAGGAGCAGCGCGCGCCCCTCGTTGGTGGGGTCGTTGGGCACGGAGATCGTGGCGCCGTCGGCAATGCTATCGAGGTCGTTCGAGCGGCCGGGGAAGATGCCGAACGGCTCGTAGTGGATGGCCCCGGCGTTCACGAGGTCGGACCCGTTCTCCTCGTTGTAGTTGTTGAGATAGTTGATGTGCTGGAAGTAGTTGGCGTCGAGCTCGCCGGAGATCACGTCCTCGTTGGGCTTGAGGTAGTCGGTGTACTCGACCACGTTGAGCGCGATGCCCCTCTCCTCGAGGCGCGGGGCGGCGAAGTCGTTGAGGATCTCCGCGTGCGGGCTCGGCGAGGCGCCGATGCGCAGCGTCGCGGGGCCGGCGTCGGCCGGGGCGGAGCCGGCGTCGCATGCCGCGAGCGAGCCTGCGGCCGCAAGCGCGAGGCCGGCGAGAAGGGAGCGGCGGGAAATGTTAGAGGTAACGAACTTCATGGTTCTTCTCCTTGGTCAGTTGGTTGGGGGCTGTCCCCCTGTGCGGAATCAGCTGTTGGAGCGATGGTCAACGCGGCGGGCCACCAGGTCGCACGCGCTCTGGATGACCTGTACGATGGCCACGAGGATGACCACCGCGGCGATCATGACGTCGGACTGGTAGCGGTAGTAGCCGTAGCGGATGGCGATGTCGCCCAGGCCGCCCGCCCCCACGGCGCCGGCGATGGCGGTGTAGCCGAGCACGGCGATGAGCACCACGGCCACGCCGCGCGTGAGCGACGGCAGGGCCTCGGGCAGAAGCGCCGAGAAGACCACACGCGGCACCGAGGCACCGCAGGCCTCCACGGCCTCGACGCTCTCGCGCGGGACCTCGGCGAGCGACTGCTCCACCATGCGCGCGATGAAGGGCGTGGCGGAGAGCACGAGCGGCGGGATGGTGCCCAGGATGCCCGAGCCCGTGCCCATGATGAGGCGCGTGAGCGGGATGACGGACACCATGAGCACGATGAACGGGAACGAGCGGCAGATGTTGACCGCCCAGCCGAGCACGGCGTTGAGCGCGCGCAGGGGGCGAAGCGACCCGGGCGCGGTGAGGTAGAGCACCACGCCGAGGGCGATGCCCAGCGCATAGGAGATGGCCGTGGGCACGAGCAGCATGACGAGCGTCTCGCCGGTGCCCCGGAGCAGCAGCTCGCCGTACTCGGCGAAAAAGTCGGAAAGGCTAGGCATCCCAATCAACCCTCTCGAGAAGGACCTTGGCGGCGTGCGACTTCGGGTCGGCGAAGACGCTCGCCACGCTCCCCCGCTCGACCACGCGCCCGTGCTCGAGCACCACGACGTTTCTGCAGATCTTCTCGACCACGCCCATGGAGTGCGTGATCACGATGACCGTGACGCCGGTCTCGCGGTTGATCTGGCGCAGGAGCTTGAGGACGGCGTTGGTGCTCGCCGGGTCGAGGGCGCTCGTGGCCTCGTCGCAGAGGATGTAGTCCGGGTCGCACGCAAGCGCGCGGGCGATGGCCACGCGCTGCTGCTGGCCACCGGAGAGCTGGCTCGGGTAGGAGTCCGCGCGGTCGCGCAGGCCCACGAGGTCCAGCAGCTCGAGCGCGCGGCGGCGGTTCTCGGCCGTGACGCGCCCCGCGGCCGCACGATACGGGAAGCACACGTTGGCGAGCACGGTCTTCTGGGCGAGAAGCCCGAAGTTCTGGAAGATCATCGCCACGCGGCGGCGGTACGCGCGCAGCGCCGCGCCCGAAAGGCCCGTGACGTCCTGCCCGTCCACGACGATCTGGCCGGAGTCCGGGCGCTCGAGCAGGTTGAGGCAGCGCACGAGCGTGGACTTGCCGGCCCCGCTCATGCCGATGACGCCCATGACGTCGCCGTCCGCGATGTCGATGGAGACGTCGTCCAGGGCATGCGGCGCATCCGGCGCGGCCCCGTAGGACTTGCAGAGGTTCTTGATGTGAATCATGCGAGAGGCTCCGCTCGATGAGTGGGATGGGTCTGGGCGGCCTCCCGCCGGAGGCAGCCCGCGAGGGCGCCCGGTCTCCTAGCGCCCGACCTCGCGGCATGGCGCGTCAGAGTGCCCGGGCTTGGGCATCTGCATGACCACCATGGCCATCATCGAAGTATGTGCGGCAGCAATGTTCATGCGGGCTACCTTATCAGCCCGAGGGCGGGGGCGAGAAAGACGTAACATTCTTGAAAAGTGTTACGAAAAGCGGGGACGCGCCCGCGCGCATCCCCGCCCCCTGCCTGTGCCCCGACCGGGGCCGCGCGCCTACTCGGCGGCAGGCGGCTCGGCGAGCACGGTCCCCTCCGGGAAGAGCGTGCGGAAGAGCCAGCGAGAGAGCGGGCCGGCCACGAGCAGGTTCCACGGCAGCGCGGCAATGAAGTTCCAGGGGATGTTGGCGAGCCACGTCATCGGCACGGCGGCGACGTCGCCCGTGTGCACGGCGGCCTCGAGCGCGCCATAGAGGGACATGAGGAGCACCATCGGGAACACCATGCACGTGCTGACGGCCAGCGTGATGGCGGTGCGGGAGCTCTTACCCGGCGTCACGAGGAAGCGGAACGCAAACCACTTGGCGGCGCGGCTCGCCACGAGGACGTCAAGCAGCATGGCCACCACGTAGGCCGGGGAAAGGCCCAGCCACGCCTGCGCCACCACGCTAGGGCCAAGCTGCCAGCCGTGGACGCGCAAGACGTTGTAGACGGACATCCAGAGCACCATGCAGAAGCACATGATGACGGTGAAGATGAGGCTCTCTCGCTTGTTGGTGGGCATGTGACACAGGGCCTTTCTCGACGGGACCCGCAGGCGCGGGCGGACACGAGGAGCTACCCTACCAAGTTTTTTGCCCTTCGTAAGCGGAGAGTCTGTGAACGCCGGGACGGCGAGGCTTGACATCCGACGCGCCCCTCCGGGACGTCACCTCACCGTGGCGCCAAACGGCAGCAGGGCGAGCTTTGCCATCTTGAAGAGCTGCAGGCCAAACGGGATGCCCACGACCGTGACGCAGAACGCGGCGCCCTCGGCAAGATAGCAGAGCGCCGACCACCAGCCACCGAGCAGCACCCAGACCACGTTGGCCACGAGCGACGGCGCGCCGCCCCCGTACTCGATCGTCTTGCCGAAGGGTGCGAGCGTGAGCGCCGCCATCTTGAACGCCTGGCGGCCGAGCGGGATGCCGACGATCGTGACGGAGCAGATCACGCCGGCAAGGAGAAACCCGAGCGCCGTGACCCAGCCTCCGGTGAGGATCCAGATGATGTTGAATACCACGCTGAGGCAGCCCATGTCGCTCCCGTCGACCGTCCTTCTCGATGCTCGAGTTCCTACCCGTCCAATCCGGATGATAATCCGACCCCTGAGTGCGATGGGGGCGGAAAGGCCGCCGTCGCGCCTCGCGGCGCGAAAAGTCAAGCGACCTTACAGAAGGATTGCCCGCGCGGGGCCAACCCTGACGCAGCCCGAGGAACCCTGACCCACGGAAGACCGGGACGAGAAGGGCGACTTACAGACGCGTTCAAGAATGAGGTGAGTTCTGTCATGGGACGCGACCAAAGGGGGACGCATGGAACAGGGCACGGAGCAGAAGACGACGGGCGGGGTCTCCCGCCGCGGCTTCCTCAGGCTGGTAATGACCGCGGGACTGGGCCTCGTGGCGGCGGGGGCGGCCCAGCCGGGAATCGCCTGGGCCGACGAGACGGGCCTCTCGCGCGAGGGCGTGCGGGCGCGCTTTCTCATTGGCTCGGACCTGCACATCCAGAGCGGGGTCGGCGGGAGCGAGGGCCGCGACGCAGACAAGAAGCTGCAGTTCGCCTTTGACACCATTTACCAAATCGATCCGCAGCTCGATGCGTTCTGCCTCGTTGGAGACGTCACCGACAACGGGTCGGACGCACAGTACGAGCACCTCATGGCCCTCATCAACGACGGCGGCGCGCACAACGTGGGCTACGCCGACGGCACGGGCCACACCAAGATGATCCTCTGCCAGGGCAACCACGAGACCTACGACTGGGGCGTCACGCTCGCGCGCTCCGTCTTCGAGGACCGAACCGGGCAGGCGGCAAACAAGGTCGTGGACGTCAACGGCGTGCGCGTCATCACGATGGGCCCCATGGGCGAAAGCGATGGCGACTACCGGCCCAACTACGACTGGTTCAAGCAGCAGCTCGAGGAGCAGGGCTGCGATGACGGCGTGCCGTTCCTCGTGCTGACCCACCACCAGATGAGCGGCTCCTCCTACACCTCGCCCGAGTGGCACGGCAACTTTGGCCAGGGCGAGGACAACGACTTCGCCGAGCTGATGGGCCGCTACCCCAACCTCGTCCAGGTCTCGGGCCACAGCCACGCCACCCTTGAGGACGAGCGCTCCATCAGCCAGGACCTCGGCTTCACCGCCATCCAGGACTCCACCATCGGCGCCTACTACGAGAACGAGACCGGCAAGGTCGACCCCGACTCCGGCAACGGCGCCTCCGTGCCGCCCCAGACCGCGCCCGCCTACACCGAGGGCAAGAGCGTCCAGGAGGCCTCGCAGGCCGTCCTTCTCGACTTCATGGAGGACGACACCGTGCGCACCTACCGCATCTCGCTCGTGCGCACCCGCACCGAGGGCGAGGGCGTCGTCTACCTGTACGAGCCGTGGGTCATCGACCCCAGCGACATGACCGCCTACACCACCGCGCGCGAGTCCACCGCCGCCCCCACCTGGCCCGCGGGCGCCGAGGTCACCGTCGACGAGGTCACCAACACCTCCGCCAAGGTGCACTTCCCCGCCGCCCAGCCCGGATCCGAGCGCGGCGATGACATGGTCCACGAGTACAAGCTCGTCGCCGAGGCCGAGGACGGCTCGACCGTCACCAAGCGCATCTTCGGCGACTACTTCCGCCCCGCCGCCTACGTCCGCAACTCCTGGGCCGTCGCCTTCAAGGGGCTCGTCGCCGACACCACCTACACCATGAGCGTCTACGCCCAGACCTCCTGGAACAAGGAGGCGGGCTCCGAGGGCTCCGGCACCTGGGCCGGCAGCACCGAGCCGGCGCCCAACTCCACCTCCCCGGCCATCGTCTCGGCAGCCTTCACCACCGGCTCCGCGCCCGTGACCCCGCGCGCGATCCTCGACATCGACTACCGCGAGGGCGTGACCGAGGACGCCATGGGCCACACGCCCAACCGCGAGCAGGGCATGGGGCTTGTGGAGGACGACGAGATCGGCTTCCAGGCGCTCGAGGCCAACGGCTCCACCGGCTGGGGCTATCGCCTCTCCGCCGCCGACTACGAGCAGTTCGTCGGCGCCTCCACGCACGAGTGCTACTTCAGGCTCGTCGACAACCAGGCCGACCAGTGCCTCTTCTCCAACCAGCAGTCGGCCGGCGCGGGCTTTGAGGTGGAGAACGGCAAGATCGAGTTCTGGTACAACAACGAGCAGGCCAGGCGCATCCTCGGCGCCCCCGTCAACACCGGCGAGTGGGTGCACGCCGTTGCCACCTATGACGGCGCGAACGTCACCCTCTACGTCAACGGCGAGCAGGCCGACCAGGCAAGCGCCGGCAGGATGAGCGTGCCGAGCCCCGACCGCTACTACGTCTGCTCCGACGTGAGCACCTCCAACATGCCGGAGATCTGCGCCAAGGCCGGCACCCGCGTCGCCTTCGCGCGCCTCTTCCCCTATGCCATGACGGCGGAGCAGGTCAAGACCGCCTACGCCGCGCGCCTGCTCCCACCCGCGCCGGAGAAGCTCCTCGACCTCGACTTTGCCGCCGTCGAGAGCGCGGACGGCATCGCCGACGCCGCCGGGCACGAGGCCGTCCACCCCGAGCTCTTCGAGGCGGCCGTCATCTCCTACGACGAGACCCTGGGCCAGAACGTCTTCGAGTGCGACGGAAAAAGCGCCTTCGGCTTTGCGTTTAGCGAGGACGACTACACCTACCTCGGCAACGAGCACGCCCTCGAGTGCGTCTTCATGGCGCATGACCTCGACGCCGACCAGTGCTTCATCTCCAACCAGCAGAGCTCCGGCGACGGCCTGGAGATCGCCGGCAACGGCGACACGCACGGCAAGATGGCCTTCTGGTTCAACTCCAACGGCTCCGGCACGCCCAAGCCGGCCGGCGCGGTGAGCGCCGACGTCTGGCACCACGCCCTCGGCGTCTATGCCTGCGGCAGGGTCCGCATGTACGTCGATGGCAGGCTCTGCGAGGAGCTCGACGCCAGAGGCGGCCTCAAGGTTCCGCCGGAGGGCTGCCGGAACTACTACGTCGGCGCCGACGTCTACAGCGACGGCGGGGCGCAGTTCTTTGCCCAGCCCGGCTCCAAGATCGCCCGCGCGGCCATCCTCTCCAAGGCTCCGTCCGAGGACGAGGTCAGGACGCTTGCCGCCGGCTTCCCCATCGACCCCAGCGCCGAGCCCGACACCGTCACGGTGAGCTTCGCGTGGGCGGGGAACGTCGCCCCCGCGGAGATCGCGCTTCCCGAGGGCATGACCGTGGAGAGGGGCTCTTCCGTGAGCCTTCCCGCCTCCCCCGCCAAGGGCGAGACCGTCAAGGGCGAGAAGGACGGCGTCGCCGGCACCTGGACCTTCGGCGGATGGGACCACGAGGACGGCTTCCTCGCGGAGGGCAACGTCATCGTGAGCGGCACCTGGGCCTTTGTCGCCGACGAGGTCATCCCAGCGGTCGACAAGACCGAGCTCCAGAACAAGGTGGACGAGGCCGCCTCGCTCAGCCAGGGCGACTACACCGCCAGCTCCTGGGCCGCCTTCGCCGCCGCCCTCTCGCAGGCCAACGCGGTTCTCGCCGACCAGGGCGCGAGCGAGAAGGACGTCTCCGACGCGCTCGCCGCACTCGACGCCGCCCGCAACGCGCTCGTGAGGAACTCTGGCACCGGCACCGGCTCTGGCACCGGCAGCGGCACCGGCTCTGGCGCGGGCGCCGGCTCAGACGGGGAATCCGACAACGAGCCGAGCTCCGGCTCTGCCGTCCCCGACACCGGCGACGCCACGTCGATGATCGGCTCCGTGGTGGGCGCGCTCGGCGGCCTCTCCCTCGGCGGCGCCGGCATCCTCTCGGGCATCAGCCGTCGCCATGCCAGCGACGACGTGATCATCTACGACGAGGACGACGCCGACCTCGTCGACTAGCGTGACGCAGGGGCGGGGCGACGGCCCCGCCCCCCCACGCATCACTCCCCAGATTCACCGAGACAGAGAATCCGGACAGAATCGACCTCCTAGGAGGCGATTTCTGTCCGGATTCTCTGTCTCGCTAGTGCTGGGGTACGGCGGGGACGAGGCAGCGACGGCTTTCCCGCCCCGCCTCGCTCGCTACTCCGTGCGCGTCTGGACGATCGAGCCCACGATGGTGAGCGCGATGGTGCCCACGAGAATGGGGGTCGCATAGGCCGCGGCGAAGTCCCCGCCAACGAAGGCCGTGAGGGAGTCGAAGGTCGCGAGCGCGTCGCCGGGCACCGCGCACGCGGCGAGCTGCCCGAAGGCCAGCACAGTGGCGAGCACGTTGGACACGAGGAAGGACGAGCCCGCCCAGGCGGTGCCGAAGCGCACGGCAGCATCGGCCCAGTGCACGGCCGCAAGACCGAGCAGGACGCCCGCCACGACCATGATGATGCCGAGGTAGTCGGTCGCCTCCTGGGGCAGCAGCATGGTGACGATGAAGCCGAGCGCCGCGCCGGCCAGCAGACCGACGATGAAGACGCCCGCCTTGTAGGCGTACTTGGAGAGCAGCGCGGCCACCACGCCGAGCACCGCGCCGATCGCGAGCGACACGGGCGAGGCGTCCGTGGAGCCCAGCGCCACGTTGAAGACGCCGATGAACACGAGCATGCCGAGCAGCACGTAGAAGAGCCTCTTGCCGAAGAAGCACGCCGCGGCGCCGGCGGCGATGTTGACGAGCAGATAGAGAATGACGAACTCCATGCGTTTCCCCTCCGCGAGAAGGACGGTCACGGGCGAAAAACAGAACTTCAAATTATAGCCGGCATAGAGAGGCGCCCCTCAACGCCCGCTTGACCCGCCCTCGTCAGGGAAGGTCTCGTCAAGCGGGCCGCCGACGCAACGCCCGGCGGCTACTCCGCGCGCTCGTCCGGAAGGTGCCTGGAGAGCGGCCCGCGCTTGGAGGCGTCTGCCGGCGCGAGGCCCAGCGCGTACAGGAACCCGAAGAACATGACCATGATCGGCGCCACCATCGTGACGTAGACGATCACGACCGTGGGGATCATGAGCGTCCCCGCGGTGTCCGGCGCAAGCGCAGGCACCCCGGCGAGCAGCACGAACGCGAGGGCGAGCAGCGCCAGCACGAGGCAGACCGTCCGGGCGACGCCCCCCATCCTGATGCGCTTGAACCACACGAGCAGAAGGCCGATGAGCACGCCAATCGCATAGAGCAGCAGCGGCGAGGCGAGCACGACCCCCAGCTGCACGAGCACGGAGTCACCGATAGCAGCGGAGACGACCTCGAAGTCGGTCATGTGATACCACGCGAGAAACGCTATGCCCAGCGCCGCCACGATGACCCAGGCGACAAAGTTACCAATGAACGTAGACTTCTTCACGACGTCCTCCCTCGACGCGCGTCGGGCTATGCTGTCCCCACGGCGCAACGACAGCGTGCAACGTGAGCATTATACCCGCGGCGCATGAGACCGGTCGTCAAGCTGCGGCACGAGCCATCTCAGGTCGACCAGCGCTGAGCGCGCGGCTCGCTAGACCAGGGAGCAGGCCTGGCTGCGCCGCAGAGCCTCCCTTGGCGATCCATCCTCGTTGTAGAACTGCGGCAGATAGTCCCTGTGCGCCTCGCAGAGCTCATCAAAGACCTCGTTGGCAACCGCGTCGGAGTCGCAGAGCTTGTTGGCGACCAGGGCCGCCACGGCAACGTCCTTGCTTCCGGTCACTGCGGCCTCGGCGACCATGCGCTCGAAGCTCTTGATCATCTGAATCGTGCCATTGATGGCCGGAGAGAGCTCTCCCACTGCGATGGGTTTGGGACCGTCACCGGTGATGACGCACGCGCACTCCACGGCGCTCTCGTAGGGCAGGCTCGTGACGGCACCCCTGTTCTGGACGTCGACGTACTGGATGTCGCCGCGGTCGTTCACGATGGAGTCGATCACGGAGCAGGCCGCGTCGGAGTAGTGGGCGCCGCCGCGCTCCTCGAGCTGCCTGGGCTTGACGTGCAGCTCGGCGTCCTTGTAGAGCTCGAAGAGCTCGGCTTCGACCTGCTTTACCACCTCGGCGCGCACGCCATGGGCCTGATAGTCCTTCTCGAGCTGCTCGAGCTCCTCGCGCGTGGAGAAGTAGTAGTTGAGGTAGCTCACCGGAATGGCGCGTAGGCCGCGGATGAGGCGCTTGGACCATGGGATAGCCATGATGTTCTTCATGGTGCCCAGCTCCTCAACCGGCAGCTCGCAGTAGCGCTCGAGCACCTCCTCGAAGTGGCTCCTCCCGTCGATGAAGACGTCGGTCACGAAGAAGTGGTGGTTGAGGCCGGAGAGCTCCATGCGCACGCGACCGGGGTCGACGTCCATCCACCTGGCGATGCCGAAGCGCATGGATATCGGGCAGTTGCACAGGCCGATAATCCTTCTCCAGCTGGTGTAGCGCAGCACCGCCTCGGTCACGATGCCCACCGGGTTGGTGAAGTTGACGAGCCAGGCGTCGGGGCAGAGCTCCTCCATGTCGCGGATGATGTCGAAGATCACCGGGATGGTGCGCAGGGCCTTGAACATGCCCGCAGCGCCGTTGGTCTCCTGGCCGATGAGGCCGTGCTTGAGGGCGATGCGCTCGTCCTTGATGCGCGCGTCGAGCTGTCCCACCCTGAACTGCGTGGTCACGAAGTCTGCGCCGACAAGCGCCTCGCGACGGTCAAGCGTGAGGTGGACCTCCATGGGCAGGCCCGCCGCCTCGACCATGCGCTGGGCGAGCCCTCCCACAATCTCGAGCTTCTCGCGCCCCTCCTCCACGTCGACGAGCCACAGCTCGCGCACCGGGCAGGAGTCGTAGCGCTTGATGAAGCCCTCGACGAGCTCGGGAGTGTAGCTCGAGCCTCCTCCGATGGTGGCGATCTTGATCGGGCGGCTTCCCTGTGCGCTCTCGTTCTTCTTGGCCATGCCTGGCTCCCTTCTGTCTGAAACGCTCCCCTTCTCAAAAGGGCGCTACCGTCTCCGGCAGCGCCCTTCAAAACACGATGTGCATGCGATTGTGCGTCTGTGGCGCAACCTAGCTAGGTGTCCAGCGCCAAGACGTTGTTTACATCCAAGTGGTGACAAATAGGGATGGCTCCCGCATGCTGTGAGTTGTCTAGGCTTGCAGCGAAGGGGGCCCTCCCATGTCCCAACATCCTAACGCAAGGCTCACCCCGAGGGGCCGTGAGACGCTCGTCTCCCGCATAGAGGCCGGCGCCGGCGTCGCCGAGGCCGCCCGCCAGATGGGCGTGAGCCGCCAGACCGCCAGCAAGTGGCTCGCCAGGGCCCGGCGGGGCGAGCCGATGTCCGACCGGCCGAGCAGGCCGCGCAGGCTCGCCAGGCTCACGCCGCCCGAGACCGAGGCCCGCGTCCGCGATGCGCGCTCGTCCATGCTGCTCGCGCCCCTCGCGCTCGCGGCCTCCACGGGCGTGCCGGCCCGCACCTGCGCCAGGATCGTGGCGCGCTCGGGGCTGCCGAGGCTCGCCGACGTCGACCGCGTCACCGGGGAGGTCCGGCGCCGCGGGCCCGTCACCCCGGTCCGCCACGGGCGGGAGCGCCCGGGCGAGCTCGTCCACGTCGACGTGAAGAAGGTGGCGAGGATACCGGACGGCGGTGGGTGGAGGGCGCGGGGCGCCTCCGTCCTCGCGCGCCCCGACTCCGGGGCGGGATACGCCTGCCCGCGCGTCGCCGTCGACGACCTCTCCCGCGTGGCCTACGCCGGGCTCCTCCCCGACGAGCGCAAGGGCACGTGCTCGGCGTTCATGGCCCGGTGCCTGGCCTTCTTCGCCGGGCTCGGCGCAGCGGTCGAGCGCGTCATGACCGACAACGGCCCCGGCTACCGGAGCCTCGAGTTCAACGCCCTGCTCGCCGCCGAGGGCGTACGCCACATATACACCAGGCCATACGGCCCGTGGCAGAACGGCAAGGTAGAGCGCATGAACCGCACGCTGGCGCAGGAGTGGCAGTACGGGAGGGCGTGGGAGAGCGAGGCGGGCAGGGCCGAGGCCCTGCCCGCCTTCATCGAGCACTACAATTGGGGACGTCCGCACAGCGCGTGCGGGGGTCAGCCGCCAATGTCGCGCGTCGCCGGCGTAAACAACCTATTGGCACACAACAGCTAGCCGAGAAGGGCGGCACGTCGTCGAGGATCTTCGGAGCGTTCATGCGCCCGTAGTCGACCATCGGGATGACGGTGACAGGGCAGCAGCCGGCGGCGGCCTTCTCGAAGTCACCCTTGGCATAGCCAATCTGGGGCCCAAGGAGGATAACGTTGGCCTCGCCGATGTGATCCATGGCCTCGTTCATGGGACGGGCCACGATGGTCACGTCCATGCCGCGGTCGGCAGCCTCCTTCTGCATCTTCTGCACGAGCAGGCTCGTGGACATTCCGGCGTTGCAGCACAGCATGATGTTCATGGTTCTTCTCGCTTTCTGCCGCGTCTTGCGGCTCCGTTGCCCCCGCGTCTCCCGGAGGCTGGGCCCGCCCGCAGGCGGGCCCAGAACGTTCCTTCAGCTACAAGCTATCCTCAGCGGGCCCTCTTCGGGACAACCTATCTCAATCGGTCGGCAGCTTGCCGACCAGCCGCTTCCGGGCCCTACTCCTGTCCCTCGGCAAGCTCGGACTGCTTGGCCGCCGAGCGCTCGGAGATTCGCATGAACGGCAGGTAGATAGCCATGCCGATGACGATTTGGAGCACCTGCCACACGGCAGCTCGCCAGTCGAAGCCGGTGGAGAGCAGCGCGGAGATGATCGGCGGGGTCGTCCAGGGCGCCTGCGCGATGCACGGGGAGATCCAGCCGGCGCAGGTGAGTCCGTAGGTAATGCCGATGAACAGGTCGGGGATGATCACGAACGGAATCATGAGCGGGAGGTTGAACACGATGGGGTACCCGTAGATGACCGGCTCGTTGATGTTGAAGAGGCCCGGCAGGACGGACATCTTGGACACGGTCTTGGTCGTCTTGGACTTGGAGAACAGGAGCGTGTCAAGCAGCAGGCAGAGGGTGCAGCCCGAGCCGCCGATGAGGGCAAAGCTGTTGATGATCTGCATGTTCATGTAGTGGTCGGGCTGGATGGCGCCGCCGGAGGCGTAGGTGGCCATGTTGTCCACGATGAGCATGGTGAGGATGGGCTCCACGGTGGCGCCGGAGATGGTGGACTGGTGAATGCCCACGCAGAACAGCAGGTTGGCCAGCGTGTAGATGAGGATGACGGCCCACGGGCCAGCGTTCATGATGCTCTTCAGAGGCTCGGCGATGAACGTGGAGATGATGGTCAGCAGGTCGGTGCCAGCGAACACGGCGAGCAGGGCGGCCACGACACCAAAGACCGACAGCGTGAGGAGCATCGGGATCATGACGTTGAACGAGTTGCCCACCGCCGGGGGCACGCCCTCGCCGAGGTTGACCTTGAGCTTGTCGACGCCGGAGATCTTGATGAAGAGCGTCACGGCGAGAAGGCCGATGATGATGGCGCCGAAGAGGCCGTTGGTGCCCGTGTTGCTGGTCGCGAGCACGCCCGTCACCTCTGCCTCGGTGAGCTCCTCGGTCAGAAGCGGCGAGGTGGCGGCCAGCGATGCCGTGATGGTCTGCGGCATCATGATGACGAAGGCGGAGATGCCCACGACCACGCATGCCAGAGCGTTGTCAAAGCGATTGTTGCGGGCGAGGCTGTAGCCGATGAGGCCCGCGAGGATCAGAGCCGAGACGTTGAGCGTTCCGAGCGTCAGGGCGTTGCCCCACGTCTGCACGTCGGCAAGAAGCTCGGGATTGGGGAAGAAGCCCGTCTCTCCCCAGAGGTAGCCAAAGAGCACGTTGTTCACGAGAACGGCGATGCCCGCCAGGATGTAGAGCGGCGTGATGGTGGCAAACGCATCGCGCAGCGACCTCAGGTGGACCTGGTTGCCCACCTTTGCAGACACCTCGGCGAACTTGTCGAGGAATGCCTGCCCCTTTCCAGATGCCATGGTTTCTCCAATCTGTCAGACGTTGCGTCTTATCTCCCAGCCGGGCGCGACCTGCCTGCCTCGCGACGGGTTGCGAGAGCCGTCACCCCCGGCCTAAACCCCAGCCGCTAGGCCACCACGTGCGTGGTCGCAACCTCCTTGAGCCAGGCAGCGGACTTCTTGGGCCTGCGCTCGTAGTTCTCCATGAGGTCGACCTCGACAAAGCCGTAGCGGTTCTTGAAGGCGTTGGACCAGGACCAGTTGTCGATGAGGCCCCAGTAGTGGTAGCCCACGCACCTGGCACCGTCGGCGATGGCGCGCGCGATCCACTCGAGGTGCTGGCGCACGAAGTCGACGCGATAGTCGTCGATGACCTGCTGGGTCTCCGGGTCCTTGTTGAGGTACTCGCGCTCGATGCCGATACCGTTCTCGGAGACGTACCACTCGAGCTCGGGGTACTCCTTCTTGCACTTCATGCCGAAGTCGTAGATGCCCTTGGGGTAGATCTCCCAGCCGCGTGACTCGTTCATGACACGCTCGGGTCAGATGTAGGGCTCGGCAAACAGCGGGTTGCCCCACTCGTCGTGGCTCTTGCTCGGCGCCTGGAAACGGCTCGGCTGGTAGTAGTTGCAGCCAATCCAGTCGACCACGCCCTCGGAGAGCACGGCGTCGTCGTAGGGACGCACGGGGAGCACGATGCCGAGGTCCTCGGTCAGCGTCTTGATAACGTCCTCGGGGAGCTTGCCCTTGGTCACGAGGTCGAGCCACCAGCGGTTGGTGAGGCCGTCGTTCATGCGCAGGGCCTCAAGGTCGGCCGGGGTGGGGTCGTCCTTGGTGTAGGAGGGCGAGAAGTTGCAGATCATGCCGATGCGCGCGTCGGGCAGCATGCGGCCCTCGGATACGGCCTGGCGGTAGCGAGCCACGGCCAGGGCGTGCGCGATCGAGATGTTGTACTGGGTGGTGCAGGCCTCCTGGAAGCTGTGGTGCTGCGGATACCAGATGGGGTGCCAGTAGCGGTTCTCGGACTCCACGATGGGCTCGTTGAATGTGAACCAGCAGCGGACCTCCTTGCCGAACTCGCAGAACGCCTTGTAGGCGTAGTTGGCGTAGGCCTCGCACACCTCGCGGTTCTCCCAGCCGCCGCGGCGGAAGAGGTAGGTGGGCATGTCAAAGTGGTAGAGGTTCACGAAGACCTCGAGGCCCGCCTCCTTGGAAGCGGCAAAGAGCTCATAGTACCACGCGGCTCCCTCGGGGTTGATGTTGCCGTCCTGGTCAAGCAGGCGGCTCCACTGGATGGAGGTGCGGTAGTTGTCCATCCCCATCTTCCTGAGGAGAGCGAGGTCGTCCTTGTAGTGGTGCATGAAGTCGTTGCCCACGTAGGACCCCACCTGGTTGTAGAACGAGCTGATGTCCTCGATGGACCACGTGTCCCAGAGGTTCTCCAGCTTTCCGCCCACGTTCCATCCGCCCTCCGTCTGCGGACCGGACATGGCGGCGCCAAAGAAGAAGCTCTTCGGCAGGGTAAGCTCTGACATAAGCCCTCCGTTCTTATCGACCGTCAATGCGAGCGTGATGCTTTTCTGACCATCTCGATTCTGAAAGGGGGCATCCGTGCTCAAGTACCAGTCCATCGCCTCGGACATTCAGCGAAGCATCGAGGCGGGCGCCCTAAAACCCAACGCGAAGCTGCCCACCGTGGTCGAGCTCTGCGAGGCGTACGGAGTGAGCAAGATCACCATTAAGCGCGCCATCGACCTGCTTACAGACCGTGGCCTCATCTCGAGTCGCCGAGGCTCGGGGGCTTACGTCGAGAACACCACCGAGCTCCTGGAGCAGACCGGGCTCGAGCCCGTCGACACCACGGCGAACTCCGGAGTCGACTCCTTCGCGTTCTCCCAGTCCGACCGCGCCGCAGGCTTCACCGAGGAGCACGCCTCCCTGGGAAAGAAGGTCAGCTCCGTTGTCTACGACTTCTCTATCGCCAACCCGCCCGCAGACGTTGCGCGCCACCTCAGCATCCATTCCGAGGATTTCACCTACCACATCTGCCGCGTTCGCTGCCTCGATGACGAGCCCATGGTCATCGAGTACACCTACATGCCGCTCGACCTCATCCCTGGTCTCAAACGAAGCCAGCTCTACCGTTCCGTCTACGACTATCTCCAGAACACGCTGGGCCTCAAGATCTCGAGCTTCCACAGGATCTTCCGCGCCGTACCCGCCACCGAGAAGGAGGCCGAGCGGCTCGGCACCACACCTGGCTCCCCAATGCTGGAGATAGCTCAGGTCGGCTTTCTGGACGATGGCACCCCGTTCGAGTACTCGGTGTCCCGCTACGAGGGGACCCGCGGAGAGGTTCGCGACATCAACGTCATCTGAGGAACCCCTGATGGCGCCGGAAGACAGTCGCCGGCGTCGACGACGGTCCGCAGTCACCCGGGCGTCCCGGGAGAACAGATAGGAGACAGCATGCGCATCGGAGCACTCGAAGCGGGCGGGACCAAGATGGTCTGCGCCGTGGCCACCGAGCAGGGCGAGATCTTGGAGCGGGAGTCCTTCCCCACCACCACGCCCGACCAGTCCATCCCATCGCTCACCAGATGGTTCAAGGAGCGCAGCGTCGACGCGCTGGGCATCGGTGCCTTCGGGCCCACCTGCGTGGACCCCGAGAGTCCCTCCTTCGGCACGATCCTCGAGACCCCCAAGCTCCCCTGGCGCGGGCACGCCCTTCGCGCGGCCTTCGTCGACGCGCTCGGGGTGCCCGTGGGCTACGACACCGACGTCAACGTGGCGTGTCTCGGTGAGGCCACGTTCGGAGACTCCCGCGGAATCGCCGACCTCGTCTACGTGACCATCGGCACGGGAGTCGGCGCCGGGGTCATGTGCGGCGGACACCTCCTGCACGGCATGCTCCACCCCGAGGCCGGCCACATGCTGCTCAACCGCATGCCGGGCGACGAGGGGCCCTGCGTCTGCCCAAGCCACGACAGCTGCCTCGAGGGTCTGGCGGCGGGGCCGTCCATCGAGCGGCGTTGGGGGGCCAAGGGAACCGAGCTCGCCGACCGGGCGGAGGTCTGGGAGCTCGAGGCGAGCTACCTCGCCCAGATGTGCCACAACCTCGTGCTGTGCTACTCGCCGCGTCGCATCATCCTGGGCGGCGGCGTCATGCACCAGGAGCAGCTCTACCCGCTCGTGCGTAAGAAGACCCTCGACTACCTGGGCGGCTACATCACCGCGCCGGAGCTCGAGGACATCGACTCCTACATCGTCGCCCCGAGCCTGAACGACAACCAGGGCGTGCTCGGCTGCGTCGAGCTGGGGCGGCGGGCCGCAGCCGGCGAGTAGGCCTTACGCCCCTGTTCCGTAGGCTGCCGTCGGGCGCCGTCCCAGCACGGGACGGCGCCTTTTTCGTGTGGGAAGGGGCCCGCGGCGGCTTCAGCATGGTTACCGATAGGAGTAGATTTCCCCGCAGGGGCCTCTTCCCGCCCCGGGAAGGGTATGCTTCGTTGGCATGGGTCGTCGCGTCCGGCGGACGGCCGGCCGCGCCAACCTGCGGGCACCCCGGCACCCCGACGGAGGGAGAGACATGTCAGAGGCAACCGACACAAGGCAGGACGTGCCAGGCGAGAGAAGCGTGCGCAAGCGGCTCTACTCGCTCGGCGAGGAGATCGCCAACTCGGTGAGCCACGGCGTGGGGGTCCTTCTCGCCATCGCGGCACTCGTGCTGCTCATCGTGGTCTCCGTCTCGCACGGCGGCGGGGTGCGGCTGGCGGCGGCCCTCATCATGGGGATCTCGCTCATCGTTGAGTACCTCTTCTCCACGCTCTACCACGCGCTCGCGCCCGAGAAGGCCAAGGCGGTCTTCCGCGTGCTCGACCACTGCGGCATCTACCTGCTCATCGCCGGGAGCTACGCGCCGTTCTCGCTGATCACGCTGGCCGATCGCGGCGGGCTTGTGCTCTGCTGCGCGGTCTGGGGCGTCGCCGTGGCGGGCATCGTCGCCGAGTGCCTGCTGCGCGAGCGCCAGCCCGCCTGGCTCACCGCGCTGGTCTACGTGCTCATGGGCTGGCTCGTGGTCTTCCACATCGGCGACCTCTGGGAGCTCCTGGCGCCGCCCGCGTTCTGGCTGCTTCTCGCCGGCGGGCTCAGCTACACCGTGGGAGCGGTCTTCTACGCCATCAAGAAGGTCCCCTACCTGCACTTCGTCTTCCACCTGTTCGTGCTTGCCGGCAGCGTGTGCATCACGCTCTCGGCGCTGCTCTTCGTGGTGTAGGGCGCCCCGCCCGTTCTTCTCGCCCGTTCTTCTCGCCGGGCACGCCCCGGCATGCCCCCTCGCCCAGACAGAGCGTCCGGACAAAAACGCCCCCGCGCGGGGAGGTTTTTGTCCGGACGCTCTGTTTCGGCGCGCAATGGTCCCCGGCGCCCGTCGTCATCCCCGGGCGAGACCCGCGCTAAGATGGACGTCGAGAAGGACGAACGCGCCGCGGCGCAGGACGCAAGGAGGGCACATGGTGGACGAGCAGTTCAAGCAGCAGGTGGACGCCTACGTGGACGAGGTGTGGGAGGACGTCGTCGCCGACATCGACCGCCTCGTGCGGCACGAGTCGGTGGAGGACCTCTCCGCCGCCGAGCCCGGCAAGCCGTGGGGCCCCGCCTCCAACGGCGCGCTCGTCGAGGCCGAGCAGATGGCCGCGCGCCTGGGCCTTGCGGTCACGGACGTCGACGGCTACCTGGGCTTTGCCGACGTTCCTGGCGCCTCCGGCCCCGAGCGCCACATCGCCACGATCGCCCACACCGACATCGTGCCGCTGGGCCTGGGCTGGAACTTCCCCGCGCTCGAGGTCACGCGCAAGGACGGCTATCTCGTCGGGCGCGGCGTGCAGGACGACAAGGGCCCCTTCGTGCTCTCGCTCTACGCGGCGCACTTCTTCCAGCGCCTCGTCGACGCTGGCCAGGAGCTGCCCTACACGCTGCGCTGCATCATCGGCAACAACGAGGAGACCGGCATGGGCGACGTGCCGTACTACCTCGAGCGCTACCCCGAGCCGCTCTTCTGCTTCTCCCCCGACGCCGACTTCCCGCTCATCTGCGGCGAGAAGGGCCTCTACCAGGGACGCTTCACCTCAGACCCGGTGGCGGGCGAGAAGATCGTGGAGCTCGACGGCGGCACCGTGCCCAACGCCATCTGCGGCCAGGCCACGGCCGTCGTGCGCGCGGACGCGGCGTCGCTGCCCGCGGCGGAGCGCATCGCCGTCGAGCCGGCCGGCGAGGGGCTCGTGCGCATCACGGCCACGGGCATCGGCGGCCACGCCTCGATGCCGGCCGGCACCGTGAACGCCATCGGCGTGCTCGCGCGCTACCTGCTGGCGCAGGGCCTCGCGGGCGCGGGCGAGCGCAGCTTCCTCGAGCTCCTGGTGACCCTCACCGAGGACGCCTACGGCCGCGCCTCCGGCATCGCCGCCGCCGACGACAAGTTCGGCGAGCTCACCTGCGTCGCCGGCACCATCCGCACCGTCGACGGCCGCTTCGTGCAGACCGTGGACTCGCGCTACCCCACCACCACGACCGGCGAGGCCATCACCGCGCGCCTGAGCGAGCTCGCCGCCGCGCACGGCTGTGCCTTTGAGCAGACCTCCGGCGACGCGCCGTTCTACATCAGCCCCGACAGCCCGGAGATCCAGGCGCTTCTCGCCACCTACGCCGAGTACGCCGGGAAGCCGGACGCCCAGGCGTTCACGATCGGCGGCGGCACGTACGCCCGCCACTTCGCCCGCGCCTGCGCCTTCGGGCCCGGCGACTTCGACCCCGACAAACCCGCCTGGGTGGGCAGCGAGCACGGCCCCGACGAGGCGGTCTCCGAGGAGGCCCTGCGCCGCGCGCTCAAGATCTACATCGTGGCGATCGCCCGCCTGATGGAGCTCGAGCTGTAGGCACGCAGAGAACGCGTAGCTCATGTTTTCCGGAAATCCCGGCTTGCGCATGGCGAGAAGGACGCGCAAGCCGGGATTCTTGGTCATTTGGAGGGGAAATCCCGGATTGCGCGTCCGATAGTTTCAGGTTTTGAACGCGTAAACCGAGATGTCCGGAAATCCCGGGCTACGCGTCCCTACACGCGCATCTCCTCGGTGTCCTCCGCGATCTCGCGCGCGATGCGGTGGAGCTGGCGATCGTTCTCCAGCGCGTCGGCCGTGCGCTCCGGCAGGTAGACGGAGAGGCGCCCGCCGAGGGTGCGGAAGGCGACCCAGCCCTCGGCGTCCACCGTGACGTCGTCCTGCTCGCCGATGACGCAGCCCCAGGTCTCGCCGGCGTGGCCCGCGCCCACGAACATGCGCTTCTCGCCGCCGTCACGGTCGGTGAGGACCACGGCCACGCCGCTGCCCGGATGCTCCTCGTCGCCCTCGCGCGTCCAGCCGATCACGTCCGGCGCGTCGAGGAAGTCGTGCTGCGGGCCATAGGCAAAGCGGCGGCGAATCTCCATGAGCAGCGGCAGCTCGCGCACCGCGGGGATGTTGCCGTCGTTGGGCATGCCGTAGAGGTCGCCGTAGAAGACGCAGGGGTAGCCGGCCTCGCGCAGGAGGATGAGCGCGTAGGCGGCGGGCTTGAACCACGTCTGGACGAAGGACTGCAGCGCCTGGCCCGGCTGCGTGTCGTGGTTCTCGGCAAAGGTCACCGCATGCACGGGGTCGCGCTCGACGAGCGTGCCCGAGAAGATCTGAGAGAGGTCCACGTTGCCGTTTGAGCAGCTCGCGCGATATAGGTTGTAGTGCAGCGGCACGTCGAAGAGCGAGAGTGCCTTCTCGGCGCCGAGATAGGCCGTGAGCTCGTCTGCCGTGCGGCCCCAGTACTCGCCCACGCAGAAGAGCTCGCGGCCGGCGTGGGCGCGCACGGCGTCGAGCCAGCGCAGGTAGAAGCCGCGGTCGATGTGCTTGAGCGCATCCAGGCGAAAGCCGTCCAGCCCGCAGGCGTCCACGTACCAGCAGCCCCAGCGCACGAGCTCGTCAAAGACGCGCGGGTCGTTCACGTCCACGTCCGCGCCCATGAGGTAGTCGTAGTTGGCGTTCTCCGTGCGGTCCACGGCGCTGTCCCAGTGCTTGCCGTCAAAGAGGAAGATCGCCTTGCGCTTGGCGCGGTCGTCCCAGTCCACGCCGTGAAAGCACGTCCAGTCCCAGGTGAAGTCCGAGTAGGCGCCCGCGCGGCCGGGGAACGAGAAGCGCGTCCACGCGGAGATGGTCTGCGCCTCGCCGAGCACGAGCTCGCGGTTGTTGGACTGCACCTCGCGAGCGACCACGTCCTCGCAGCCGTCCGCCCCGAGGCGCTGGTTGAGCACGACGTCCGCGAGCGCCTGGATGCCGCTTGCCTGAAGGGCCCGCACTGCGGCCTCGTACTCGGCGCGGGTGCCGTACTTGGTGCAGACGGTGCCCTTCTGGTCGAACTCGCCAAGGTCATAGGTGTCATAGACACCATAGCCCACGTCCTCGGCGCCCTTCTCGGCCTTGTAGGCGGGAGGCAGCCAGACGGCGGTGATGCCCTGGTAGGCAAAGTCTGCGGCCTGCTCGGCGATACGCCTCCAGTGCGATCCGTCGGCGGGCAGGTACCAGGAGAAGCCCTGGAGCATGGTCCCGTTAGTCATGAACGTCCTTTCCGGTGACGTGAGCCTGTCCCCCTGTCTCACTCCTCCTGGCCGGAGACGAGCGCGACGCCTGCGGCCGCGGCCAGCTCCTCGGGCGTGGGCTGGCGCATCACGCGGACGGCCAGGTAGACGCACACGGCCATGAACAGCAGGTCGAAGACGGCGTCAAAGGTGACGCCGAGGATCCCGCGCTCGAGGAACATGCCCACGACCTGCACGAGGTCGAAGGCGCAGGTGATCGACGCAAGCACGAGAAAGGGCGTGATCTTCTGCGGCCGGTTGGACCCCCGGATGCCAAGCCCGCCCGCGAGCACGCTCACGCCCGAGGAGAGCCCGCCGACGGCGAGCAGGGCGTAGAGCGTGTCGGAGACCGTCACCGGGACGCCCGAGATGACGGCGCGCTCCCCCTCCCCGTACACGACGAGCGCGGCGGCCAGCACCACGATCACCACGACCGTCACCACGCCCTTGAGGATGATCATCTCGGAGAGCAGGTGCAGGACGCGCTGGTGGCGCGAGCGCAGGAAGGTCTCGCCGCGCACGCCCTTGTCATGCTCCTCCTTCACCTTGTCCGCAAGGCGCGAGCAGATGAGCACGTAGACGATCGTGGTGGTGAGCACGATCGGGTTGAACAGGATGAACGAGCCCACGCCCCAGCCCCAGACGATGGCCACGAGCACGGCGAGCCCGACGAGGTAGCACAGGAACCGGTACGGCTCCACGCGCGCGGAGTTGTTGGACGCCGCGATCCCGAGCGCCGCCGTAAGGATGAGCAGCCCCGCCGCCACGACGATCATGACGCCAAAGGTGGCCGCGGTCCAGATGTCGCCGCCCGGCAGGAGCCCCATGACGTTGCCCACCAGCACCGCGATGCCGCCAAGAAGGACGAGCGCGCCGATGATCCCCATGAGGATGGAGACCATGCGGAGCACCGCCTGGGCCGGCGTGCGGGGAATCGAGGGCTCGAGGTCCTCCATGAGCTGCCACCTCCTGACGCTTGCCTGAACGTAGGGAGTATACCCAAACGTCGTGGAGGGGCCCTCGCCTTGCCACGGTCCTTCTCGCCAGGGGCCCAGCGCGAAAGGGCATGCGAGAAGAACGCGGGGCATGCTCGCCGTGCCCCGGCGGGCGGCGCCCCGTCAGGCGAAGGTGGCGGCCTCGTAGTCGGTGAGCTCGGCGAGATAGCCGCGCTCGGCGAGGGCGCGCCCTATCTCGTCGAGGTCCTGCTCGCTCCGGGCGCTCACGTGGTGGAAGTGATAGCCGCTCGTGACCTCCAGAAGCGGCGCGGAGACGCCCGAGGCGAGCTCCGCCATGAAGCGCCCCACGTCACGGCGGCTCCCGACGCCCAGCTCGGAGGAGACCTTGCCGTAGACGCGGTGGTTCACGAAGACGTCCTCCACGCACCCGCCCAAATCGACCACGCAGGTGAGCTCGTCGGCAGTCTGCTCGGCGGTGTGGCGACACTTGAACAGGCGCGTCGGCCGCCCGGGCGCGCCCTCGGCGGCCAGGACGTAGCCGCGGTTGGTGGAGACGATCTTCTCCCCGCGCGTGCGCAGGAGGGCGACGTCGGTCACCACCACCTGGCGGCTCACGCCGCACCGCTCGGCGAGGGCGCCGCCGGAGAGCGGGCCCTCGGACTCGCACAGGGCCGCGAGGATCTTCTCGCGGCGGGCCTCCCCGGAGTCGGCGCTCACCCCAGAACCTCCAGGTGCTTGAGCGAGAGGTCGAGGATCGACGCGGAGTGCGTGAGCGCGCCGCAGGAGACGAAGTCAACGCCCAGGTCCACGTAGCGGTGCACGTTGGCGGCCTCCACGTTGCCCGAGGCCTCGGTCTGCGCGCGCCCGTCGATGAGGGCGATCGCGGCAGCCATGTCGTCGTGGGACATGTTGTCGAGCATGATGATGTCGGCGCCCGCCTCCACGGCCTCGCGGACCATCTCGAGGCTCTCGCACTCCACCTCGACCTTGTCCACGAAGGGCGCCGTCGCGCGCGCCATGGCCACGGCCTCGGCCACGCCGCCCGCGGCGTCGATGTGGTTGTCCTTGAGCAGGACGCCGTCGGAGAGGCCAAAGCGATGGAGGCTGCCGCCGCCCAGGCGCACGGCCTCGCGCTCGAAGAGGCGCATGCCGGGCGTGGTCTTGCGCGTGCAGACGAGCGTGGTGGCCGTGCCCTCGAGCGCGGCGGCGATGGCGGCCGTGTAGGTGGCGATGCCGCTCATGCGCTGCAGGTAGTTGAGGGCGGTGCGCTCGCCCTCCAGAAGCACGCGGACGTCGCCCTCGACGGTGGCCACGTGCTGGCCGGCCGTGACGCGTGCGCCGTCCGCCACGTCGGCGGTGACGCGCGTGGCGGGGTCGAGCAGCGCAAAGACGCGCGAGAAGACCGCGAGGCCCGCGATCACGCCGTCGGCCTTGGCGATGAGCTGCACGCGCCCGGGGCGCGGCTCGGGCATCACCGCGGCGGTGGAGACGTCGCCGAAGGGCATGTCCTCGCGCAGGGCCGCGCGGATGTGGTCGTCCATCTGCATCTGGATCATGGGGTCGGTCATGGTCTCTCCTCTCGGGTCATGACAATGGTGTCAGGGTCGTTTGTCAGGTCGGGACCTGACAAACGACCCTGACACCATTGTCATCATACGGCGCCGGTGAGCAGCGCCACGTCGGTCACGTCGCGCGAGCCCGCCACGAAGCGGGAGCGCGCGCGGGCCGCCGCGGCGAGCTGGGCGGCGGTGTCCTCGGCAAAGCGGTCGCGCATGATCTTGTCGGCCGCCCGCTGCGCGAAGACGAGCGACTCGAGCAGGCTGTTCGAGGCCAGGCGGTTCCTGCCGTGCACCCCGTTGCAGCACGTCTCCCCGCAGGCAAAGAGGTGCGGCAGCGTGGTCTCGGAGTCGGAGTCCACGTGGATGCCGCCCATGAAGTAGTGCTGGGCGGGCACCACGGGGATCGGCTCCTCGCGGATGTCGTAGCCCTCCTCGAGGCAGCGCTCCAGGATGTGCGTGAAGTGGCCCTCTATGACCTCGCGCGGCACGCGCTCGAAGGAGAGCCACACGTGCTCGGCGCCGGTCCGGCGCATCTCGGCAAAGATGGCGGCCGAGACCACGTCGCGCGGCTGCAGCTCGTCACAGAAGCGCTCGCCGGCGTCGTTCAGCAGGACGGCGCCCTCCCCGCGGGCGGACTCCGAGATGAGGAAGGCGCGCCCCGGCCGCTCGCTCCAGAGCGAGGTGGGATGGATCTGCACGTAGTCCATGTGCTCAAGGAGCACCCCGTGCTCGGCGGCGATGCGGCAGCCGTCCCCGGTGAGGCACTCGAAGTTGGTGGAGCGCGAGTACAGGCCGCCCACCCCGCCCGTGGCAAAGACCGTGGCGTCCGCGCGGATCTGGATCGTCTCGCCCGCGGGGCCCGTGGCCACCACGCCCCGGCACACGCGCCGCCCGCTCTCCTCGAAGCCCTCGAGGATGTCGGTCATGCAGGTGTGCTCGAGGATGCGCGCGCCCGGGAGCTCGCGCACGCAGCCAAGCAGGCGCGTGGTGATCTCCTTGCCGGTTATGTCCTCGTGGTAGACGATGCGCGGGCGGGAGTGGGCGCCCTCGCGCGTGTAGTCCAGCTCCCCGTCCGGCCTGCGGGCGAAGCGCACGCCGCGCTTGATGAGGTCCTCTATGATGGGGCGGCTCGCGCGGATCATGAGGTCCACGCTCTCCAGGCGGTTCTCGTAGTGCCCGGCGCGCAGCGTGTCCTCGAAGAAGGCCTCGTAGTCGCCCTCGTCGTGCAGGACGCAGATCCCGCCCTGGGCGAGCATGGAGTCGCAGTGGTCCACGGCCTCCTTGGAGAGCAGGACCACGTTGAGCGCGGCCGGCAGGCTGAGCGCGCAGTAGAGCCCCGCCACGCCGCAGCCCACGATGACCACGTCGCAGTCGATCACAACATCAAACTTTTCTGTTAATTGGGGACTGTCCCCATTTGGCAGGCGCGGGGGCATCAGCGGGACCCCAGCTCGAGCATGCGCGTGAGCGCGGCGCGGGCGCCCGCGGCCACCTCGGCGGGCGGCAGGCCCACCTCGCCCGTGCCGTCGCGCAGGCACGCGACGAGCCCCTCCACGCCGATGCGGTCCATGTCCGGGCAGGCCGGGCGCGTGGCGGGAAAGTGGAAGCGCTTGCCGGCGCCGGCACACCGGCGCTCCAGCTCGCCGCGGACGCCGTCCACGGTGAGGACGATGTAGTCGCGCGCGTCGCCGGCCGCGGCGGCCTCGATGATCTGGGACGTGGAGCCCGCAAAGTCCGCGAGTGCCATCACCTCGGGGCCGCACTCGGGGTGCGCGAGCACCGGCGCCGCCGGAAACGCCGCCTTGAGGGCGCGGACCTCGTCAGCGGAGATGTCGCGGTGGATGGGGCAGCAGCCGTCGTTCAGGAGCACGTTCTTCTCGCCCACCTGGCGCGCCACGTAGCTGCCGAGGTGACGGTCCGGAACAAACAGGACGTTTGCCTGCGGCAGCGCGCGCACGATCTTGACCGCGTTGGACGAGGTCACGCAGACGTCGGACCACGACTTCACCTCCGCCGTGGAGTTGACGTAGCACGCGACGGCCAGGTCGTCCCCATAGCGCTCCCGCGCGGCGTCCACCGTCTCGCGGCGCACCATGTGCGCCATCGGGCAGTCGGCAGCCGGGTCGGGCATGAGGACGGTCTTGTCCGGCGAGAGGAGCTTGGCGCTCTCGGCCATGAAGCGCACGCCCGCAAAGACGAGCGTCCGGCACGGCAGCGAGGCCGCGAGCCTGGCCAGGGCGAAGGAGTCGCCCACGTGGTCGGCCAGCTCCTGGACCTCGGGCGGGACGTAGTAGTGCGCCAGGACCACCGCGTCGCGCTCGGCCTTGAGGCGCGCCACCTCGGCACGCAGCTCGTCTGTCAGCATGCTCGCTCCCCTCGTCGGCAAACCATGACAGTATACAGCCTGCTTGACAGGTGACAAGACAGTAAGGCGGAAGACGCAACATTCCGTGCGTCCCGACATGCTCGAGAGAGTCCCGGCACGACCGGGCGCTCGGCGAGAAGGACCCGGGCATGCCCCCGCGCACAGAACGCTCGAGCATGCCCCCGCGCACGGTCTTCTCTCCGCGAGGGCCAAAACCGTGCGCGGGGGCATGCTCGACGACGCTCCGCCGCACGCTCTTCTCCGCACGCCCGTTGTGGAGAACGCGTGGCGAGAAGGACCGTCCGCCCGCCGCGCCCTCCCGCCGGGTATCACCTAACACCGTAAGTATCTTCTAGTGTTAGGAGTCATATGGCATCTGACACCCACTACCGCGAGCTCGCGGAGGCGCTCATCGAGGAGCTGGGCGCCGTCGCGCGGGCCGTGGGCCAGCCGACGCTCAACGCCACGCGCGGCGAGATGGCCGTGCTGCACGCGCTCTACCGCGCCGACGGGCCGCTCACGCCCGGCGCCCTCGCGAGCGCGGGCGCCATGTCGAGCGCGCGCGTGGCCAACATCCTGCGCGCCCTCGAGGAGAAGGGATGGGTCGAGCGGCACCACGGCGCCCAGGACCGCCGCATTGTCGAGACGAGCCTCACCGCGGAGGGGCTCCGGGAGGCCGAGCGGCGACGGACCGAGGGCCTGCGCTGCCTTGCCGACATCCTGGCCGACCTCGGCGAGCCCGACGCCCGCGAGCTCGTGCGCCTCGTGGGCGCCGTCGGCGAGGTCGTCGCCCGCCGCGCGGGGGAGGTGGCCGAATGAGAATCCTCAGGCTCTTCAGGCACCACGTGCTCGCGCTTCTCGCCGTGACGGCGCTGCTCGTGGTGTCCGCCAACGCGGACCTGGCGCTGCCCACCCTCATGTCCGAGATCGTGGACGTGGGCATCCAGCAGGGCGGCGTCGAGAGCCCCGTGCCGGACACCATCCGCGCGAGCTCCCTCGACGACCTCGAGCTCTTCATGAGCGACGAGGACGTCGCCCTCGTGGAGGCCGCCTTTGCCCCGGCCGACGACGCCGGCATCCGCGCCTTCCAGGGGACGGACGCCGAGAAGGACGCGGACTCCGCGCTCGCCCGGGCGCTGGAGCTCCCGGAGGTCGCCGCGCTCGCGCTCGAGCAGGGCGTGGACGCCTCCGCGCTCGGCGACGACACGGCCCTTCCCGCCGGCGCCACCCTCACGCTCGACGCCCTCCACGCGGCCGTCGACGCGGGGCTCGTGGCGCGCGGCCAGCTCGCCAACGCCGCCGAGGCCCTCGGCGAGCAGATGGGCAGCATGGGCGGCTCGCTCGTCACCCAGCGCGCCATCTCCTACGTGAGCGCCGAGTACGCCGCGCAGGGCATCCCTGCCGCCGACGTCCAGAACGCCTACCTCGGCCGCACCGCGCTCGAGATGTTCGGCCTGTGCCTCGTCAGCCTCGTGGCCACGGTCCTCACGGGCGCCGTGGCCTCCCACACCGCGGCCACCATCGCGCGCGACCTGCGCCGGCAGACCTTCGCCCAGGTCATGCGCTTCTCCCCCGCCGAGGTCAACCGATTCTCCCAGGCCTCGCTCATCACGCGCTGCACCAACGACATCCAGCAGATCCAGATGGCCGTGACGATGTTCATGCGGCTCGTCCTTCTCGCCCCCATCATGGGCGTGGTGGCGCTCATGCGCGTGCTCGCCACCTCCACGGGCCTCGAGTGGACCATCGGCGTGGCCGTGATCGCCGTCTGCGCCGTCGTGGGCGTGCTCATGGGCCTCACGCTGCCCAAGTTCAAGCGGATGCAGCAGCTCGTGGACCGCGTGAACCTCGTGGCGCGCGAGATGCTCGACGGCATCATGCCCATCCGCGCCTTTGGCCGCGAGAAGCACGAGCTCGAGCGCTTTGGCCAGGCGAGCGCCGAGCTCATGGGCACGCAGCTCTTCACCAACCGCGCGATGAGCTTCATGATGCCGCTGCTCATGTTTGTCATGAACTGCGTCACGGTGATGATCGTGTGGTTTGGCTCCCACGGCGTGGCCGACGGCGTCATACAGGTGGGCGACATGATGGCCTTCATCTCCTACACCATGCAGATCGTCATGGCGTTCATGATCCTCACCATGGTCTCCGTTATCTTGCCGCGCGCCGAGGTGGCCGCCGAGCGCGTGGACGAGGTCATCTCCTGCCCGCTCTCCGTGACCGACCCGGCGCACCCCAAGCTCCCCGCCGAGGGCGCGCCGCGCGGCGAGCTCACCTTCCGCAACGTGAGCTTCCAGTACCCCGACGCCCGCAAGGACGTGATTCAGGGTGTGAGCTTCACCACGCGCCCCGGCCACATGACGGGCATCATCGGTTCCACGGGCTCGGGCAAGTCCACGCTCGTGCAGCTCATCCCGCGCCTCTACGACGTCACCGGCGGCGCCGTGCTGCTCGACGGCGTGGACGTGCGCGACTGGAGCCTCTCGGAGCTGCGCCGGCGCATCGGCTACGTGCCGCAGCAGGGCATGCTCTTCTCGGGCACCATCGAGACCAACCTCAAGTTCGCGGGCGACGCGGTGACCGACGACGACATGCGCGAGGCCGCCCGCGTGGCGCAGGCCGAGGAGTTCATCGAGGAGCGCCCCGAGGGCTACGACGCGCCCATCTCCCAGGGCGGCACCAACGTCTCCGGCGGGCAGCGCCAGCGCCTCGCCATCGCGCGCGCCCTCGCCAAGCGGCCGGAGGTCGTGGTCTTTGACGACTCGTTCTCCGCGCTCGACTACGCCACGGACGCCCGCCTGCGCGCCGAGCTCGCCCGCACCGTCACCGACGCCGCCGTCGTGGTGGTGGGCCAGCGCATCGCCACGATCATGCACGCCGACGAGATCCTCGTCCTGGACGAGGGGCACGTGGTGGGCCGCGGCACCCACGAGGAGCTGCTGCGGACCTGCCCCGCGTATCTTGAGATCGCCCAAAGCCAGCTCTCCGCCGAGGAGCTCGGCCTGGACGCGCAAGGGGGACAGGCGCTCTTGCACGCCGACGACACGAAGGGAGGCGAGCGCTGATGCCGCCCGTCAGAGGAGGCCGCGGACGCGGCGAGAAGCCCAAGGACTTCAAGGGCACCATGCTCAAGCTGCTGGGATACGTGGGACGGCACAAGCTCGCCGTTCTTCTCGCCCTGCTCTTTGCCGTGGGGTCCGTCGTCTTCAACATCGTGGGCCCGCGCGTGCTGGGCACCGTGACCACCAAGCTCTTCGAGGGGCTCGTGGCCACGGTCCAGGGCACGGGCTCCGTGGACTTTGCCTGGATCGGCGCCACGCTGCTGCGCCTTCTGGGCATCTACCTGGCAAGCTCGGCCGCGAACCTAGTGCAGGGCTGGCTCATGACCGGGGTCACCCAGAGGGTCTGCCACCGCATGCGCACGGAGATTGCCGAGAAGATCGCGGTGGTCCCCATGGGCTACTTCAACGAGCACAGCAAGGGCGACGTCCTCAGTCGCATCACCAACGACGTGGACACGCTGGGGCAATCCCTCAACCAGTCCATCACGCAGCTCATCACCTCTCTCACGCAGGTCGTGGGCGTGCTCGTGATGATGCTCTCCATCAGCCTGCCGCTCACGGGCGTGACGGTGCTCACACTGCCGGCGAGCCTTCTCATCGTGGGCGTGGTCGTGCACTTCTCGCAGCGCTACTTCCGCGAGCAGCAGCAGGTGCTGGGCACCGTGAACGGCATCGTGGAGGAGGACTTCGCGGGGCAGGGCGTGATCCAGGTCTTCGACCGCGCGGACGCCTCCGTGGAGGAGTTCGAGCGCGAGAACGACCGCCTGTTCACGAGCGCGTGGCGCAGCCAGTTCCTCTCTGGCCTGATGATGCCGCTCATGAGCCTCGTGGGCAACATGGGCTACGTGGGCGTCGTGGTGGTGGGCGCGGGCCTTTGCCTCTCCGGGCAGGCCGGCCCCGGCGACATCCAGAGCTTCATCCAGTACGTGCGCAACTTCACGCAGCCCATCCAGCAGCTCGCCAACGTGTCCAACACGATGCAGTCCATGGCGGCGGCCACCGAGCGCGTCTTCGAGTTTCTTGCCGCGCCGGAGGAGGAGCGGCCCAAGGACCCGCAGGTCCCGACGCGCCGGGAGGGGCATGTGGTCTTTGACCACGTCCGCTTTGGCTACGTGCCCGGCCAGACCATCATCCGCGACTTCTCCTGCGAGGCGAAGCCCGGCCAGACCGTGGCCATCGTGGGCCCCACGGGCGCGGGCAAGACCACGCTCATCAAGCTGCTGCAGCGCTTCTGGGACGTCGACGCGGGGTCGCTCACGGTGGACGGCATCGACGTGCGATACTGGGACCGCGCGGCGCTGCGCCAGGAGTTTGCCATGGTGCTGCAGGACACCTGGCTCTTCAACGGCACCATCCGCGAGAACATCCGCTACGGCCGGCCCGACGCCACCGACGAGGAGGTGGAGGCCGCGGCCCGCGCCGCGCGCTGCGACCACTTCATCCACACGCTGGCGGGCGGCTACGACTTCGTGATCAACGAGGAGGGGACCAACCTCTCCCAGGGGCAGCGCCAGCTCGTGACCATCGCGCGCGCCGTGCTGGCCGACCGGCCGGCGCTCATCCTCGACGAGGCCACCTCGAACGTGGACACGCGCACCGAGGAGCTCATCCAGCGCGCGATGGACGAGCTCATGCGCGGGCGGACGAGCTTCGTGATCGCGCACCGGCTCTCGACCATCAGAAACGCCGACGTGATCTTGGTGCTGCGCGACGGCGACGTCGTGGAGAAGGGCACCCACGAGGAGCTGCTCGCCAAGGGAGGCTTCTACGCGGAGCTCTACAACTCGCAGTTCGACCACGCGGCCTAGCGGGCGCGCGGGCGTGCCGTGGCGCGCGGCTCTTCTCGCCTGGGGCGGGAATCCGCGCGGCGCGGCACGCCCGGCGGCGCGGAATGACCGAGCATGCCCCCGCGCACGGTTTTTGCCCCCATGGAGGGCAATCCGTGCGCGGGGGCATGCTCGAGAGGCGAGAAGGACGGGCAAGAAGGGCCGGCGCCCCTAGTTGTTGACGCCGTGGTGGCAGACGAAGCTCTCGCGGTCGATGGCGCGGAACTCGTAGCCGCGCTCCTGGTAGAACTCGATGATCTGCGGCAGGGCGTCGACGGTGGTGTCCTTGGTCGCGGCGTCGTGGAAGAGCAGCATGACGTTGGTGTATCCCTCCACGCAGGAGGACTGCACGATGGTCTCCGCGGGGACGTTGTTGCCGGAGGCGTCCGCCGAGGTCACGTTCCAGTCGTAGAACTGGTAGCCGCGCGCGGGGACGTCCTCCACGAGCGCGGACATGATCCCCGTGCAGTAGTTGGCCGAGATGGTGTTGGAGGCGCCCCCGGGGAAGCGCGTGAGGTACGGCACGAAGCCGATCTGCTCCTTCACGACCTCCCCCACCTGCTCGAGGTCGGAGAAGAAGGCCTCCTCGGAAGCATAGATCTTGTCGTAGTCGTGCGTCATCGAGTGCAGGCCGATGCTGTGGCCGCGCTCGTAGGCGTCCTTGATGGAGGCGCGGTGGTCGGGCTCGCGCCCGGTGACGAAAAACGTTGCCTTGGCGCCGTACTGGTCGAGGACGTCGAGCACGCGGGCCGTGTTCTTGGAGGGGCCGTCGTCAAAGGTCAGGTAGACGATCTTCTCGCCGTTTGACTCGTAGCTCCAGTCCGCCTGGCGATCCGGGTCGAGCGCGAGCTCGGCGGCGCGCGCCTCCTCCGCGGGGTCGGCCTCGGGCTCTGGCGCCGGCTCGGGCGCCGCGGGCTCGACGATCGTGGGAAGCTCCCGCGCCGCGGCGGGGCCGCCGCCGGACGCCCCGGCCACCACGAGCGCGCTCAGCGCGCCCACGCCTCCGAGCAGCGCCACCACGAGCACCATCGTCACCACGAGAAGCCCCCGTGCGTGACGCTGCTGGTCCTGCGCGCTCGGCCGCCTTCCTGCCCTGCCTGCCATGGCCCTCCTCGCCCTCGCTTTTCCGGCAGGTCATTGTACGGGAGCCCGCAACGGCGAGACACCCCCTGAATTCGGGGTTGAAGCGCCCGGGCGGGCAGGGGACCTACGAGAGCACGATGCCGCCGAGCCAGCCGCACAGCGGCGTGGCGAGCGCGCTGTAGTAGCTCACCCAGGACGACAGGCTCATGTTCTGGATGAAGCCCACGTTGTGGCGCACGATGCCGTTGCCCATGTAGATGCCGATGTGGCCGTAGATGAGGCCGGCGGCACTCGCCGGCGAGGAGTTGACCGCGATGATCATGCCCGGCTTGATCTGCGAGGTGGCGGTGTGGCACCAGCTGTAGTACATGTCGTCCGCGTTGCCCCAGAAGGAGCCCAGCCCCGCGTACTGGAAGACGTCGGTAACCCAGGCGGCACACAGGCCCGTGCCCGGCGAGCCCACGGCATAGGCGGCGTTGAGCACGGCCTGGAGCGGGCCGGAGCCGCTGGTGGGGGCGTCCCCCACCCAGTTGGAGCCGCCGCCCTGCTGCTGGGCCTGCTCGCGCGCCGCCTCCTCCTGGCGCTTGCGCTCCTCCTCCTGGCGGCGGGCCTCCTCGGCCGCGCGCTGGGCGGCGAGGATCTCCTCGTCGCGCTGCTGCATGAGCTCCTGTACCTCGGCGGAGAGGCCGTCGACGAGGTCCTGGGCCTCCTGCTGCTTGGCGCGCGCCTCGGAGAGCTCCTGCTGCTGCTGGGCCTGCAGGTCCTCGAGGTCGGCGCGCTGGGCCTCGAGGTCCGCCTTCTGCGTCTCCAGCTCGGCCTTGCTCGTCTCGAGCTCGGCCTTGAGGGTCTTGACCTCGTCGATCATCTCGCGCTCGGCCTCGCTGACCTTGTCGAGGTAGAAGATGCTGCTCGTGAGCTCGTCGAAGGTCGTCGCCGAGAGGATGAGGTCGAGCGTGCCCTGCGCGCCCGACTTGTAGGCGGACGTCATGCGCTCGCCGAGCCGCTCCTGCTTCTCCTCGATCTGGGCCTGGCGCTCGTCGATCTCGTCCTGCTTGGACTCGATGTCGGCCTGCGTCTGGTCGATCTGCGTGTTGAGCTCGCTGATCTGGACCTGGGTCTCAGAGAGCCGCCCAGCGACCTCGGCGGTCTCCTGGCCGATGCGGTTGAGCTCGGCCTGGGCGTCGTCAAAGCTCATCTGGGCCGCGTCGAGCTTCTCCTGGGTGGTCTCGGCCCGCGCGACGGCGGGGAAGAACGTGGCGCAGATGCCCGCGCCCATAAAGAGCCTGAGGGCGTCCCGGCGCGTGACGCTGCGGGGCGTGATGCCGGCGTCGCCCATGCTGACATGCGTTCGGGGCATGGAGTGCCTCCTTGGGTACGAATAAGGTGCAGAAGAACGCCCCCCTATTCTATCCGTTCTCCTCTGGGGCCACGAGATGCACATGGGGCCAAAGCGGCATGCGAGCGGGGTGCGGGGCGTTGCGCAAATCGGAGTTGAGGCAGCGGACGGAGAGGACGAGCTGGGGTTCTTCTCGCCTGCGTTGCGAGAAAGGGGGTCATGGCAGCCCGATTCCTGCCATGACCCCAAACGGCGCAACGCCGGCACCGCGGCCATTGCCACAGGCCCGCTCTCCGCAGCGGCCTGCGAGCGGGCGGCCCGCTCGATATCTGCGCAGTTGCCGCCTTGGTGCGAAGCGCTTTCCCGTCCGCTGCGCAATCATCGCCTTGGTGCGAAGCGCTTTTCCGCACCCCGTCAGTACAGGATAACGATTAGAGTTTATTACTTAATTTATAAATTAACTCGATACGCGAACATCCCCTGAGAGGCTTCGCACGAAGGGCGTTTCTGCGCACGGGGCGGGCATTTCTTCGCACCAACGCGGGTTTTGCACACGATGGGCGCCCCTCGCAGAGCCCGCGCGCCCCGCTCCGGGAATCGCCCGGTCCCCTAGCGGTTCTCGATGCTCGCCACGTTGCCCACGGTGATGGTGATGCGCCCCTCGGCGTCCGTGGAGAAGTCGAGGTAGCCGGGCTTGGTGGCCAGGTCGGAGGGGAAGGTGATCTCCACGCCCGTGTCCGTGCGGATCTTGTGGCTGCGCGTGAGGCGGTTGGCCACGCCGCGGCGGACGGGCGCCTCCTCGGGCAGGGACGCCTCGCGGACGCGCTCCTCGAAGCGCTCCTGCAGGTCGGGCCGGTCCTGGAAGACCTCGCGCCCCACCTCGGCCGGCGTGAAGGACTCCTCCACCTCGGCGGCGCGGGCCACCACGGCCTTGGCGCGCGAGACCTCGACGGCCGGCGTGAGGCCGAACTCCTCGGCGACGTCGCGCACGATGACGTTGACCTCGTCAATCACCTCGTGGCTGGAGGCCTCGCTCGAGCACTGCAGGAACCGCTCCGGGATGAGCGAGACGCTCGTCCCGCCCACCGATCGCTCCTTGTCGTGGAAGTCGATGGCCCCGGTCTCGGCGTCCACCAGCACGTAGGAGGCCACCTTCTGCGAGGGGTTGGGCAGCGTGGCGTCCACGCGCGCGATGTCGTTGGCATCGCCGCCCACCTCGTGCACGAAGGCCTGCCGGCGCGGCAGCAGCAGTATCGAGAAGAAGCGGCGGCCCGCCGGCCCGTCAAAGGCGGCGTCCACCTCGGCGTCCGTGGACGCGCCGTCCACGCCGCCGGCGTCGGTGTCGCAGAAGTCCGCGACGAGCAGGTCGCACTGCTCGAGGTCCTCCGTGCGGCGCAGCTCCTCCCAGAACCACTGGGCGATCTCCACCGAGAACTCCACGAACTCGCGCTCGCCGGCGAGGTAGCGCTGGAGCTCCCCGGCAAAGCCGGAGTCCGGTGCGAACTCGCCGTGGCGGCTCTCCGCGTTGGACGAGATCTTGCGCAGATGGCGCTGGACGTAGGAGCGCGTGGCCCGCACCGTGAGGTCGAGCGGGCGCTCCGAGAGATACGTCGAGCCGGACTCGAAGTCGAAGACGTGCAGTATCGCGCGGTCTACCTTGAGCATGTGTTCCCCTCGTTCAAGAGCGCGCCGCGGCGGGTGACCCGCCGCGGCTGCGCGAAAGCATGACAGACGACCCTGTCACCTTTGTCAGGTTACTCCTTCGGGCGCTTGGCCTCGATGGTCTCGGCGAGCGCCTGCTCGCCGGTCATCTTCTTGCCGTCGGCGTCGCGCTCGAGCGCGGGGATGAGCATGCGGTAGGCGTTCTCGGTCGCGTTCTTGCGCGGCGACTTCTTGGCGTAGCGCTTGACGGCGGCGGCGGTGCGGTTGATGGCCTGGAGCGTGCCCGCGCCGGCGACGCATCCGCCCGGGCAGGCCATGCCCTCGATCAGGTAGCCGGGGTACTTGCCCTTGACGGCGTCCTTCATCATCTTGCGGCACTCGTCGAGCCCCTCCGCGTTGACCACGTTGACCTCGCGGTCCGGGTAGCGGCGCTTGATGGCGTTGACCACCGCGCTTGCCACGCCGCCCGCAACGGCGAACCCGCGACCGTCGGCCGACGCCACGCCAAAGTCCGAGCTGCCCTCGCCCTCGAGCTTGGTGTACTCGTCGATGCCGCGCGCCTTCATCATGCCCATCATCTCCTCGAAGGTGAGCACGAAGTCGACCTCGGAGCGGACGGACTTGCGCATGGCCTCGAGCTTCTTGGCCGAGCACGGCCCCACGAAGACGATCTTGGCGTTGGGGTGCTGCTTGCGCAGCAGGCGCGCCGTGAGCGTCATGGGCGTCAGGGCCATCGAGATGCACTCCGCGTGGTCGGGGAACTCCTTCTTCGCCATGACCGACCATGCCGGGCAGCACGAGGTGCCCATGAACGGGATCTTGTCGGGCACCTCCTCGATGAAGTCCTCCGCCTCCTGCACGGTGCAGAGGTCCGCGCCCACCGCGACCTCCTCCATGCCCGAGAACCCGAGCATCGTGAAGGCCTGGCGCAGCTTGTCCACGTTGCCCTTGCCGCCGAACTGGCCCACGAAGGCGGGCGCCACCTCGGCGATGACCTCGTCGCCCGCGTTGATGGCCTGGATGACCTGGAAGATCTGGCTCTTGTCCGCGATGGCGCCGAAGGGGCAGTTGATGAGGCACTGCCCGCAGCTGACGCACTTCTCGTAGTCGATCTGCGCGCGGCCGTGCTCGTCGGAGCCGATGGCGTTCATGCCGCACGCGTCCGCGCACGGGCGCACCTGGTGCTGGATGGCGTGGTAGGGGCAGGTGTTGAAGCACATGCCGCAGTGGATGCACTTCTCCTGGTCGATGTAGGCCTTCTTGTCCTTGAAGGAGATGGCGCCCTTGGGGCAGATCTCGCGGCAGGGGTGGGCGAGGCAGCCCTGGCAGCCGTCGGTCACGCGGTAGGTGTTGTCCGCGCACGCGTTGCACGCGAACTTGATGACGTTGATCAGCGGGGGCTGGTAGTAGGTCTCGGGGACGGAGGCATCGGCGAGGCCGTCGGTCAGGCTCTCGCGCTTGTCCACGCTCTGCAGGGGCAGGCCCATGGCCAGGCGGATGCGCTGCTCGACGATGGCGCGCTCGAGGAAGACCGACTCGCGGTACGTGGCCACGTCGCCGGGGATGATCTCATACGGGAGGTCGCGCAGCTTGCGGCGCGTGGCCTTCTCGTCGTCCTCCTTCATCTCGTAGGCGACGCTCGCCACGGAGCTGAAGACCTTGCGACGGATCTCGGTCAGGTTGGTGTACACGCCACGCATGGTGTCGGCCATCGTTGCCCCTCTCCCGGACGCTGTTCCGCGCTCCCCCTCAGAAGCGCCTCTAACCAATTAGTATCGCACACGTTGGCGGCTTCTCGCCAAGGGGCGCGGCGGACGGCGCGGAGGGCTCCCCCGCCGCCGCCCGGGGCCAAGACGTCGCGTGGGCCCCGCTCGCCCGCTCCGCGGGGCCAAGGTGACAGTCTGCCGAGAAGAACCGTCGCGGGTCCCCCGCAGCGCGGCCATGCGGGGGACCCGCGACGGTTCCGGCCCGGCGGCGGCGCGCCTACGGGCGGGCGGGCGGCGCCGGCCAGAGCCGCACGGGCCAGGCAGTCTCCAGGTGCAGGCGCTCGCCGGTCACGGGATGGTCCACCTCCTCGCGCCAGGCGTGGAGGAGCAGCCCCGCCGGGCTTCTCGCCCCGCCGTAGAGCTCGTCTCCCACGAGGGGAAAGCCGATCGACGCCAGGTGCACGCGGATCTGGTGGCGCCTGCCGGTGAGCAGCTCCACCTCGAGCAGCGTGCGGCCCCGCGCGCCGTCCACGCGGCGGACGAGCGTCCGGGCGGGCCTGCCCTGCCCCGGGCGGCACGCACGCATGCGCCGGGCGTCGTGGCGATCCCTCCCGATGGGACGGTCTATCAGGCGCTCCCCGCCCGGGAACGCCCCGCGTACCACCGCGAGGTAGGTCTTGCGCATGGCGTGGCCCGCCACCTGGCGGTCGAGCGCCGCCTGCGTGGCGCGGTCAAGCGAGAAGAGCACGAGCCCCGTGGTCCCCACGTCGAGGCGCTGCACGGCCTGCGGGCGCACGTCCGCGCGGCCCTCCGCCGCGAGGTGGCCCGCCACGGCGTCCGTGAGCGTGCGCGCCCCGGTGCCGTCCCCGTGCACGAGGATCCCCGCCGGCTTGTCGCAGGCGAGAAGAACGTCGTCCTCGTAGATGATGCGCGCGTCGTCCACGCCGGCCCCCTTTCGTCCCCACCAGCATACCCGCGCGGCGCGGAGGCCAGGCATGACAGCGCGGCGGGCCCCGAGCCCCCAAGCGTGACAGTATCGTAAGCTCTGCCGCTCACCTGCCGTTTTGCCGCCCCTCGCCGTGCTGGGACCTCCGCGCGGGATGGCGCCTCGGACGCGGATGGTCTACGCTCGGCCCATCTGTTCAGAAAGCCTTCAGGCTGCCGAGAGAGGCGGGCCCGCCATGACGCGCGATGACCTCAAGATGAAGCTCCCGACCACCGGCGCGCAGGACGCGCAGGGCGCCCCCGACAGCGAGGAGGACGTCGAGGAGCGGCTCGCCCTCGAGAGCCTCCAGCGGCACCGCCGGGCGCGGCGGCGCAAGAAGATCATCGCGGCCGGCGTCGCGGGCGCGGTGGTACTGGCGGCAGGGATCGCCTGGGCCGCCCTGACCGCGGCGCCCGGCGAGCCCACGGAGGCCGCGCCGCTCCAGACGGTCCCGCTCGCACGCGGCGAGTTCTCCGAGTCCGTGCAGGCCACGGGCACCGCCCAGCCGCTCACCTCCGTGGTGGTGACGCCCAGGGCCGACGGCGTCATCGAGTCCGTGGACGTGGCGCTCGACGACGCGGTCGCGGAGGGCCAGGTCCTTCTCACCATCAAGAATGACGAGCTCGACCGGGCCGTCAAGCAGGCCGAGCTCGACCTCAGGACCAAGCGCGCCGAGAACGACGCCGTGCAGAAGGCCTACAACGAGCTCTACTACGCGGCGCGCGAGTCCGGCGAGTGGGACGCCGCCAACGCCAAGCTCATCGAGCTCGAGACCTCGCGCCTCAACCTGGAGATCGCACAGGACGCCTACGACGACGCCGTCGACACGGCGGCCGGGCGCACCGTCACGGCCCCGGCGGCGGGCTCCGTCGTGGCGCTCAACGCCGTCGCGGGTGCGGCCGTCGGCGCGGGCGGGACGACGGCCTCGGGCGCCGAGGGCGGCGGGACGGGCCCGCTCGTGCAGATCGCCGACCTCTCCCAGATGACGGTCAAGGTGCAGGTGAACGAGGTCGACATCTCGCGCATCGCCGTGGGCCAGGCCGCGCGCGTGACCTTCTCGGCGCTCCCGGGGGTCATGCTCGACGCGCAGGTGACGCGCATCTCCACCACGGCGGCGGCCGACCCCTACGGCGGCTACGGCGGCGTGGTCACCTATGACGTGGAGCTCCTCATCCCCGACCCCGCGCCCGAGCTCAAGCCCGGCATGACGGCGAGCGTGGAGATCCTCATGCAGAGCGTGCCCGACGCGCTCACCGTGCCCACCTCGGCGCTCATGACCGACGACGGCATCTCCTACTACGTCTACGTGATGAGCGACCCCGAGACCGAGGCCGTGGAGCGGCGCGACGTGAGCGTGCCAGCGCAGAGCGACACCACGGCCGTGATCGAAGGCGAGGTCGCCGAGGGGGACCTCGTGGTGCTCGACCCGTTCTCCGTGGACCCGGCCGCGGTGGCGGGCGGCGGCGCCCCCGCCGAGGGGCCCTCCGACGCCGAGGACGGTGCCGGCGGCGCTGACGCCGAGGCCGGCGCGGCCCCCGCCGACGACGCGCCGGCGGCCTAGCCATGTCCGCCGTCATCGACGTCCGCGGCCTCTGGCGCATCTACGAGACGGCCGCCGGCCACACCACCGCCCTGCGCGGCGTCTCGCTCCAGGTGGCGCGCGGCGAGTTTCTCGCCATCATGGGCCCGTCGGGCTCCGGCAAGTCTACGCTCATGAACATCCTCGGCTGCCTCGACCGCCCGACGGCCGGCTCCTATCGGCTCGAGGGCGTGGAGGTCTCCGAGCTCACCGAGGACGACCTCGCCCACGTGCGCTCCAGCAGGCTGGGCTTCGTCTTCCAGTCGTTCAACCTGCTGCCGCGCGCCACGGTGCTGCGCAACGTCATGCTGCCGCTCGTCTACTCCGACGCTCCCGCGCGCGACCGCGAGCTCGCCGCCTGGCGCGCCCTGCGCTCCGTCGGCCTGCCGGAGGAGCACTACCTCCACCGCTCCAACGAGCTCTCCGGCGGCCAGATGCAGCGCGTCGCCATCGCGCGGGCGCTCGTCAACGACCCGGCCATCATCCTCGCCGACGAGCCTACCGGCAACCTCGACACCGCCACCGGGGAGATGGTCATGCGCACCTTCCAGCGCATGCAGCGGCGCGGCAAGACCATCATCCTCATCACGCACGACCCGGAGGTCGCCGCCTGGGCCGACCGCACCGTGCACATCCGCGACGGCCGGCTCTTCTCTGACGAGGAGGAGCGCGCCTACCTTGCCGACCTCGCGCGGCGCGAGGGCGCGTCCGGAGAGAAGGACCCGGGCGAGAAGGACCCGGGCGAGAAGGACGGGCCCGCCGCCGGCCCCTCGCCAGCCGCGCCCGCCGCTCCGAAGAACCGCTCACGGCTCCTGGGGGTGCCCTGCCTATGAAGCTCCGCGACCTCGCCTACGAGACCTCGTCCGCCCTTCTCGCCAACCGGGCGCGCAGCCTCCTCACCATCCTGGGCATCGTCATCGGCATCGCGGCCGTCATCGCCATGACGGCGCTCATCGACGGCGTGAAGGCCCAGCTCGTGGGCCAGCTCGGCCTCAACATGTCCCGCACGGTGAGCATCACCTGCTGGCCGCCCGGCAACCAGCCCCTCGACCAGGACGACATCGAGGAGATCGGCCAGGCGCTCTCGAGCGACTACGAGTTCGTGACCGGCTTCACGCAGACGGGCGTCAACCAGGCCTCGAGCCAGACCGCCTCCCTCGAGTACCTGGGCGTGGTCGCCTGCGAGCCCGAGTACTTCTCGGCCATGGGCTACGAGGCCGCCCGGGGCCGGCTCTTCGACGCCGAGGAGGCCGAGGAGGGCGCCACGGTCGTCGTGCTCGGCGGGAGCTCGGTCAAGAACCTCTTTGGCTCGCCCGACGCGGACTGCGTGGGGCAGAGCGTGCGGATAGGCAGCAACCAGTACACCGTCATCGGGGTGGTCGACGAGGGCTTCTCCTACGACAACGACATCTGCTACCTGCCCGCCGAGACCGCCGTCACGCGCCTCATCGGGCAGGGCGGCTACAGCTCCTGGCAGATCCTCGGCTTTGCGCGCGAGGGGTCGGACATGTACGCCGTGGCGGCCAACACCGAGAGCTATCTCTACCAGCGCTACAACATCCCCTACCCCGAGGAGGGCCAGACGAGCTTCAGCAGCGACGAGGGCTACGTCTACGTGCAGACGGCCCAGGCGCTCATCGACCAGCTCGACGCCACGACGGCCACCTTCCGCATGCTGGCGCTCGCCGTGGCGAGCATCTCGCTTCTGGTGGGCGGCATCGGCATCATGAACATGATGCTCACCAACGTGACCGAGCGCATCCGAGAGATCGGCCTGCGCAAGGCGCTCGGCGCCCGCCGCGGCGACATCACGGGCCAGTTCCTGCTGGAGAGCGTGACCATCTGCATCGTGGGCGGCGCCATCGGCGTGGGCGTGGGCTACGGCGGCGCGTGGCTGCTCGCGAGCGTGGCCGGCTCGGCGCTGGGCTCGATGCTCGGCGCGGGCGGCGAGATAGCGCCCGTGATCTCCCCCGCGACCGTGGCCGCGGCAACCGGCATCTGCGTGGGGATCGGCGTCGTCTTTGGCTGGTACCCGGCCCGCCGCGGCGCCAGGATGGACCCCGTGGAGGCCCTGCGCTACCAGTAGGCAAACGCCGCGCCGCCGGAGCGGGCGGCGCGGCGGACAACGGCGCTACAGGCGCGCCGCCACCGTGGGGGCGAGCTCGGCCATGGGCACCTGCACCTGCTCGTGCGTGCCCATGTCGCGCAGCGTGGCCACGCCGGCCGCCACCTCGTCGCCCCCAAGCACCACGCAGAGGCGCGCATGCAGCTTGTCCGCCTGCTTGAACTGGGACTTGAGCGAGCGGCCCTGGTAGTCGGCCTCGGTGCGCACGCCGGCCGCGCGAAGGGCCAGGCACGCGTCGAAGGCCGCCGCACGCTCCGCCTCGCCACCGGTGCAGGCCACGTAGACGCACGCGGGCTCCGCGCCGCCCATCTCCACGCCCGCCGCCGCGAGCGCAAGGGCGATCCGCTCGAAGCCCACCGCAAAGCCGAGGCCCGGCGTGGGCTTGCCGCCCTCGAGCTCCACGAGGCCGTCGTAGCGCCCGCCGCCGCCGATGGCGCCCACGCCCGCGCCCACGGCCTCCACCTCGAAGACCGTACGGGTGTAGTAGTCCAGGCCGCGCACGAGCGTGGGGTCCTCCACATAGGCCACGCCGGCCGCGTCCAGGTAGCGCTTCACGGCCGCGTAGTGGGCGGCGCACTCCTCGCAGAGGTTGTCCGGCGCGAGCGGGGCATCCCTCATGACCTCGCGGCAGTGGTCGTTCTTGCAGTCGAAGGCACGCAGGGGGTTGATCTGTGCGCGCTCGAGGCAGTCCTCGCACATCTCGTCCGCGTGGTCCAGGATGAACGCGCGGACCTTGTCGCGATAGGCGGGGCGGCACGCGGCGTCGCCCATCGAGTTGATCACGAGGCGCAGGCCCTCGCGGGCAAAGCCCAGGCGCTCGAAGTACTCCATCAGCATGATGATGCACTCGGCGTCGGCCGCCGGGTCGCTCGCGCCCAGCCACTCGACGCCCACCTGGTGGAACTGGCGCAGGCGCCCCTTCTGCGGGCGCTCGCCGCGGAACATCGCCTCGGCGTACCAGAGCTTGGCCGGGGCCGCCCCCTGCGGCACGAGGTTGTTCTCCACCGCGGCGCGCACCACGCCGGCCGTGCCCTCGGGGCGCATGGCCATGCGCTGGCGCGGCTTGAGGTGGCTCTCCGAGCCGCGCTCCAGCAGGTCGCCGAAGAGCGCGCCCGAGACCACGCGGAACATCTCCTTGCGCACCACGTCCGTGGACTCGCCGATGCCGTGCACGAAGGTGTCCACCTGCTCGATGGCCGGCGTCTCGATCATGTCGAAGCCGTACGCGCCAAAGAGCTCGCGCGCCACGTCCTGCATGCGCTGCCAGGCGCGCATGTAGCCGCCGTAGAGGTCCTCGGTCCCCTGCACCTTCTGAGCCATCGTGCGATTCCCTTCTCGCGCCGGTTTTCCAATCGTCCAGTATACCCCCACGGGCGGCCCGTTCTTCTCGCACGCCCCGCCGAGGGCGTTGCAGAGGGCGGGGCTATGGCAATCTCCGCTCGCGGGGCGTTGCCTAAAAATGGGTTGTGGCAGCGCGCCAGAACAGCCATTTGGGCTTTTGTGGCGTCACGTTGCGAGAAGCGGGGTCGTGGCAGCCCCAGCCCTGCCACAACCCCATTTTCTGCAACGCCCCGTCGAGCCGGGCTGCCACGACCCCGAAAACCGCAGCGCCCAGCCCGTACGCGCCGCGAGAAGGACGTGCCGTCCGGCCCCGCTGCTACAATGTGGCCACGCCACCGCCCTGTAAGGAGGCGCCCATGGGACGCGCGCGCTCCGCTCTTCTCGCCCTGCTTGCCGCCTGCTGCCTTGCCTCCTGCGGCGTGCCCATAGACACCCCGGCCCCGAGCGAGGCGGAGGTGCTCGACTACGCCACGCTCCAGTGCCCCAACGAGGACTTCGAGGTCGTGTCCTCCGAGGAGGTGCGCGCGGTGCCCCAGAAGGTCGTGTACACGCTGCGCTCGACCGAGCGCGACCTCACCTTCACCGCCGCCGGCGAGATAACCGAGCCCGTGGGCGGCAAGTTTCCCTCCGGGCCCAAACCACGCGTGTCCTGCGACTACGCCTCCGCCGTGCTCGGGCTCTACTACGACGACGTCGTCAGGGAGCTGTCGGAGCGGGTCGCCGAGCAGGGCGAAGCGGGCATTATCTTCTCGCCCGACTGGCCCGGGCTCTACGTGCGCAACTACGCCCAGCTCGAGGAGGCGCTCGCGCTGCTCGAGGAGGTCGACGCCCTCTACGAGCCCGAGCTTGCGCACAACCCCGCCTCGTGGGTCCGCGAGAACGCCTCCACGAGCGTGGCCATCCGCTGGTTCGACGGCACCCTCTCGCCGGATGACGGCGAGCCCGCGGGCTGGAGGCAGCTGGGGGACGTCGCGCTCTACGGCGAGCTTGACGCCGAGGGGGACCTCGAGGAGCTCGCGGGCGCCTATGCCCAGCTCATCGTCGACGGCGTGGCGCCGGCCGACGCCACGCTGCCCGAGCGCCACCTGGAGGCGCGGCACCGCACCGCCATCGACCGCATCACGGTGCGCGGCGAGGAGGTCCCCTTTGGCCTGGGCGAGACCTCCTGGGGAGACGCCACCAACCCCTACCAGCGCGACCACATCTCGGAGGGCGGGGGCGTCGTCGCCCACTGGAGCGACGAGCGGAGCTGCTACCTCGTGCGCGTCAACATGGACGGCACAGACCCGCGCGACGGGGACGAGGGCGGCTCGTGGCTCGTCCAGCAGGTGGCCCGGCTCGCGGGAGGCAGCTACGAGGAGGATGCGACCGGCTTCTCGTGGGAGGTCGGCGACGTGCGCGGACACATGGAGTACCTCGGGGCGGAGGACGGCCGGAGGGTCGCGCGCCTGGAGCTCAACGGCCGCACCCGTATGATTAGCTGCGACTCCGAGGAGGCGGGCCTCTCCGACGCGGTGGCGATGCCCGCTGACGACTTCGCCGCCCTCTTCGGCCTTGCGGCCCACGTCGACGAGGCGGAGGGCGTCATCCGCCTGGAGAAGGCCTCGCGCCTCCGGGTACGTACACCTCCCGCCCGGATACGTACACGACTCCCAGGCTGAGGTCCGGGAGCGCGTGGCAAATCCGCAGGTAGAGACCGTGGGGCTAAAAAATCAAACCTGCAATTTGGTACGTACCCGGGGGGGACTGTACGTACCCGGAGGGGGTCATGCCGGGCCGCCGGGCGCGCGGGGCGGGCGCTGCATAGAAAAGTAGGGTCGTTGCAGCCGCCACGTCCTTCTCGGCGAGAAAAGCGGGCGACCCGGGTGCCCGCAGGGGCCTCTCGGCCGCAACGACCGCGATTCTCTATGCAGGAGCCAGACCCGGACGCGCAACGGCTGGCAAAGTCTAAGCGCCCCCGGCGCGGGCGCACGACGGCCGCACCAAGAGAAGGATTCATGCCCCCAGCGGGCCGGAAGAAAGACGGGCCGCCCCGCCGTGACGTGGCGGGACGGCCCGCGAAGGCCTGGTTCTTCTCGCCCGGCGCTAGCAGATCTTGACGACCCAGCCCTCGGGGCCGGCAATCTCGCCGTCCTGGATGCCGGTGAGGGTCTCGCGCAGCTTCTGCATGACGGGACCCACGTGCTCCATGCCGCCCTCGCCGAAGACGACCTCGGTCTCGCCGTTCACGACCTTGCCCACCGGGCTGATCACGGCCGCGGTGCCGCACATGCCGCACTCCACGAAGGCGCCCTCGGCCACCTCGGAGAACTTGACCGGGCGCTCCACCACGGTCATGCCGAGCATCTCCTGCGCCACCTGCACGAGGCTGCGGCGCGTGATGGACGGCAGGATGGAGTCCGTGGCGGACTGTGGCACCACGAGCGTGCCGTCCTTGTCTACGAAGAGGAAGTTGGCGCCGCCGGACTCCTCCACGTAGGTGTGGGTCTGCGGGTCGAGGTACATGTTGTCGGCGAAGCCCTGCTCGTGCGCCTGGACGCTCGGGTAGAGGCTCATGGCGTAGTTGAGGCCGGCCTTGATGGCGCCGGTGCCGTGCGGCGCGGCGCGGTCGTACTCGGGCACGCGCACCGCCACGGGCTTGACGCCGCCCGAGTAGTACGGGCCCACGGGCGTCACGAGGATGCGGAACTGGTACTCCGTGGCCGGCGCGACGCCGATGACCTCGCCGGTGGCCACCATGAAGGGCCGCACGTAGAGCGTGGCGCCGGAACCAAAGGGCGGCACCCAGGCCTCGTTGGCCTTGACGACCATCTTGACCGCCTCGACGAACTTGTCCTCCGGGAAGGGCGGCATCACGATGCGGCGCGCGGAGTCGGCCATGCGGGCGGCGTTGAGGTCCGGGCGGAAGCAGACGATGTCGCCCGTCTTGGTGGTGTAGGCCTTGAGGCCCTCGAAGACCTCCTGGCAGTAGTGGAAGATGCCCGCGCACTCGGAGAGCGTGAGGGTGTGGTCGGTGGTGAGGCCGCCCTCCTCCCAGGCGCCGTCGTGATAGTTGCAGACGTAGCTGTAGTCCGTGGGCTGGTAGGCAAAGCCGAGGCTGCCCCAGTCGATGTCCTTCTTCTTCACTGCCATGATTGCCCCCTCGTGCCGGGATTGTGTGCTGCGGAAACGATAAACCCATTTCTGGCGAGAAGAACGTGCGGTTGCGGAGGTTGTAACATTGCGCGGCGTGCGGACAGAGGGTCCCGCGGCATGCGCGGGGCCCGGCCCGGGAACACCCACAGTCTGCGGGGTGGCCGAAACGGGCATACTCGGCATCGGGCAGAGGGTGAGCGCCAGAAGGCACGGCAGCCGCAAGCGGCTGCAAGGTGAGCCTGTCCATAGGAGCCCTCCAATCTCCCCGCAAGGACTGGGAGGGCACCGCCCGCTCGATGGGTCGATTGTACGCGCTTCTCGACTGATTTACAAACATTTGTTCGTTCTTATCGTCCCGGACGGGGAGTACAATCGTGGCCGACACAAACGCTTACCTGGAGGCCCCATCATGCGCATGTTCCGCAACGACTACTCCGAGGGCGCCGCGCCCGAGGTCCTGGCCGCGCTCGTGGCGACCAACGACGAGCAGACCGTCGGCTACACCGAGGGCGACGCCCACTGCGAGCGCGCCCGCGAGCTCATCCGCGCCGCGTGCGGGCGCGAGGACGTGGAGGTGGAGTTCTGCATCGGCGGCACCTCGGCAAACGTCATCGGCGTGACGGGGCTCCTGCGCGACTGGGAGGGCGCCGTCTGCACGAGAGACGCCCACATCAACGTGCACGAGACCGGCGCCGTGGCCGCCTGCGGGCGCACCGTGCTGCCCACGGACGACGCGGACGGCTTCCTCACGCCCGAGGCCGCCGAGCGCGTCTGGCGCTTCCAGACCTCCACGGGCCGCCACATGACGCGTCCCGGCTGTGTCTACATCTCCAACACCACGGAGCTCGGCGGCGTGTGGGACCGCGAGCGCTTCGACGCGATCTGCGACTGGGCGGACGGCCACGGCCTGCCCGTGTTTCTCGACGGCGCACGGCTGGGGTCGGCCCTCACCTCCCCCGCCGCGGACGGCCTCACGCTGGAGCACATCGCGGCGCGCTGCGGGGCCTTCTACATCGGCGGCACCAAGAACGGCCTGCTCATGGGCGAGGCCATGGTCATCTCCGACCCGCGCCTGCGCGAGGCCTTCCCGTTCCTCCAGAAGGAGCGCGGAGGGCTCCTCGCCAAGGGGCGCCTGCTCGGCGTGCAGTTCGAGGCCGCCTTCTCGCCGGCGGCGGACGGCGGCGAGGCCCTCTACTGGCGCCTCGCGAGAAACGCCAACGCATGCGCCTTCCGCCTGCGCGAGGGGCTCGTGCGCCTGGGCTTTACGCCCTACGGCGAGGCTCCATCCAACCAGCAGTTCTTCGTGATGACGCCCGCGCAGCGCGACGCCTTCGAGGCCGCGTGCGGCTGCGAGACCTTCTACGAGCTCGCGGACGGCAACGTGGTCGCGCGCTTCGTCTGCTCCTGGGCCACGGGCGAGAAGGACGTGGACGAGCTCCTGGCACTTGCCGCCACCCTGTGACTTGGGGACGGGTTATTTTCCCCACATCACACAAACGAGTCGATGACCTCGTCGGCCGCGCTCACGTCCTGGACGATGTCGCAGCCGGTATAGGCGATGACGTAGCAGCCGGCAGCGCGGGCCGAGGCGATGCCCGTCGGCGAGTCCTCCACCGCCACGCACGCCGCCGGGTCCACGCCCAGAAGCTCCGCCGCGCGCAGGTACGGGTCGGGCGCCGGCTTGCGGCTCTCGACCATGTCCCCGCAGACGATGACGTCGAAGCGGCTCAGGACCCCCAGCCGCGCGAGTGCCGTGAGGATGCAGCGGGAGACCGTCATCGACACGAGCCCCACCTTGATACCGCGCTCGCGCAGGCCGTCCAGCAGCTCCACGGCGCCCGGCTCCATCACGAGCGGGGCCTCGGCGTAGGTGCGATAGCAGTCGTCCCGCAGGCGCTCGTAGTCGTCGATGGTGCCTGCCACGTGATGGCGCTCGAGGATGGGCGGGACCATCACGCGGTCCTCGCCGCCCGTGAGCACCTCGAGCTCCTCGCGCGAGACCTCCGCGCCCATCTGGCGCAGCACCCTCTGCACGAGGCGGATGTTCTCGACCTCGGTGTTGCAGAGCGTCCCGTCAAAGTCAAAGAGCACGGCGTCGGGGCAGTCGGGTCTGGGCATCTCTTCTCCCTGCGAATGGCGACGGTCCCCGCCAGTGTAGCAGACCCCCGCTGAGCTGCATGTCAAAGCATTTTGACGCGGAGGCGCGCCAGTTCCTCATCCTGTTTGCGCTGAACTACGTCTTCCTGCTGTTCACTTTCGTGACAAACTTTGGCTCAGGCTTTGATGACGCCTTCACGTCGCCGCTTTGGATGTATCTGCGCGCCTTCGTTGGAGGCGCATGGCTCGTCGTCCTGATTCCCTACCGCCGCTTCATCAGGGCCCACAGGCTCCGGTACTACCAGGACATAGGCCGCTACCTCGAGAAGAACCTCGTTCTCGGGGAGTCGCGCGCCGCGAGGGTCGCCCACGCCATCCTGAGGCACATCCAAATCTGGAACGGCATTCTCGTCGACCTTGCCGTTCTCACCGGACTCGCTGCGGGCGGCGTGCTCACGCCCCCGCTCGCCGTGCTTGTCATTGCCGGCGGCGCCGCGCTCTCGGCCATTGGCATCCACCTCGACAAGGAGCGCCAGCGCTGGGGCGGCCCCGTCAATCCGCCCCTCCCCCCGCAGCGCTAACACCCCGCAGCACGCCCTTCCTTTCGGTAAGAGAACCCGCCCAGAGACGACCGCCCCGCCGGTCCCTCTGACTTTCTAAGCGGAATCTTTCGCGAAGCGCAGTTCCGCGTGAAAGTCAGAGGGGCCGGCGGGGCGGCACCCGCGCGATGAGCGTTCTTCTCGCCTACGCGTCCTTCATGATGATGTCGCGCACGATGCCGGAGACGCGGTCGCACGCGTCAAGGCAGAGCTCCATGCGGTCGAAGATGCGCAGCCAGCTGACCGCGTACTTGCCGCTCGCGTCCTCCTCGTCAGAGAAGAGGCGGCGCAGCGCCTTCTGGTAAACGGTGTCGCCCTCGTCCTCGACGGTGCCAATCTCGATGGCCTTCTCCAGGACGATGCGGTCCTTCTTGTAGTCGGGCAGGTGGTTGATCATCTCCTGCATCTCGGTCACCGCGTGCACGGTGAGCTCGGAGATCTGCTTGGCCTCGAGGCGCAGGTCGGAGAGGTTGAAGAGGTCAAGGCGCACCGCCACGCCGTACATGGAGTCCACCACGTCGTCCATGGCCAGCGCGAGGCTCGAGATGTCCTCGCGGTCGATCGGGGTGATGAAGGAGGTGTAGAGCTTGGCCATGATGGCCTTCACGCGCTCGTCGCAGGTGGACTCGTAGACCTTCATCTGCGGGATGCTGCTCATGGACGCGGGGAACTCCGAGATGATGGCGTTGTACTCGTTCGCGGCCTCGTTGATGAGGGCGGCGAACTCCTTGAGCAGGGTGTAGAACTCGTCTTCCTTCTTGATGCGGGGCATGCTGACTCCTTTTCGAGCGGCGGGACGGTCGGGCGGCGCGGCGCGCCAGGTGCGGGACTAGAAGAGAACCAGGAAGAGCTTGGCGAGGATGAAGCCGATGACGCCGCAGCCGGGGAACGTGAAGACCCAGGTGAGGACCATCTCCTTGGCCACGCCCCAGTTGACGGACTTGGGGTCCTTGGCGGCGCCGGCGCCCATGATCGCGGCGGTCTTGGTGTGGGTGGTGGAGACGGGAAGGCCCGTGAGCGTGGCGATGAGCAGGCTCGCGGTGGCCGAGACGGAGGCGGCAAAGCCCTGGTACTTCTCAAGCCGCACCATCTCCATGCCGACCTTCTTGATGATCTTCTTGCCGCCCACCGCGGTGCCGATGGCCATGACCGCGGCGCAGAGCACCATGATCCAGAGCGGGAAGCCGCCCATCTCGCCCACCGTCATGTTGAGCGAGAGCGCGATGGCGAGCATGGCGGTGGACATGAACTTCTGGCCATCCTGCGCGCCGTGCATGAGGGCCACACCGGCCGCGCCGAGGACCTGCATGCGGCCGAAGAAGTTGTTGGCCGTACGGCGGTCGGCGTTGCGGCACGCGATGGGGATAATCTTGGAGATGGCCCAGCCGGCGAGAAAGCCGAGCACCGTGGAGAGCACGAGGCCGTAGACGACCTTGACCCACTCCCCCATGTTGACGCCGTCAAGGCCGCCGGAGACCGCGAGCGCGGCGCCCGTGAGGCCGGCGATGAGCGCGTGGCTCTCGGAGGTGGGGATGCCAAAGGCCCAGGCGCCAAGCCCCCAGGCCACGATGCCCACCGTCGCCGCGGCGAGCGCGATGAGCGCCGCATGGGAGTCGCCGCCAAAGTCCACCATGCCGGAGATCGTGTCCGCGACGGCCGTGGAGATGAACGACATGGCGACGAGGCCCACGAAGTTGCAGACGACGCTCATAAAAATCGCCGAATCCACGTCGATGGAACGAGTTCCGACGGGCTCGGCGATGGCGTTGGCTGCGTCTGTGGCACCGTTGACGAAGATGGTACCCATGACGAGGACCATGACGACGATCAGAAAGGGATTGCTCGACAGGACGCCGAGAAACTGCTCGAAGCTAATCAAGGGGGTGCTCGCTTCCTCACCGACCGCCGGAGCGGCCAATTGTCACAGCTTTGTTAACGCGTGATAAGGATAGCGTAAGGTCATCTGAAAAAACGCGAGAAGGACCCTTTGGACCCTCCGTTCGCCGTTGCTTACAGAGAGCTTACATTGCAGGACGATGCGGCGCATGGCGAGCATGCCCCCTCGCACGGAATCCCCTTCCTCTTGAGGCGAATCGTGCGCGGGGGCATGCTCGCTGGCATTCGCAGGCGAGAAGAACACGAAACAGCCCGGGGGCCGTAGCCTCCGGGCTGTGCGTCTACGCTGGAGCCAGCTACCAGACTCGAACTGGTGACCCCCGCTTTACGAGAGCGGTGCTCTACCAACTGAGCTAAGCTGGCGTGTCAGCAGATAAGTACTATACGAGAAGCGCGGGCGTGGCGCAAGCCCCGTTTTTCTCGCCCGTCCGCGCGGGCGGGGACCGAGTGGGACGGCCGCTTAGGATCTGCCGGTCGTTGCAGCTAGACGGGCCAGTCCGCTTAGCAAACGGGGGTCGTTGCGCGCCCGTGGCCGCACGCGGCCCCCGCCGGCCGCACTGGGCGACCGTTTTCCCGCGAGGAAGCCCCGAGCCGCGGGTTCTTCTTCTCGCCCCGAGGGCCGCAGGGCCGAGGCCGCGCGCCTCCCGTGTACGCACCAGGACGCAACGGGCCGCGATCCCTAACGCGGCGGGACGGCAACGGCGCAACGACCCCGGATTCCTAAGCGCGGGCAGCCCGGGCGGCGCCGTCTACGCCCCGCCCCCCTACAGCAGGCGCAGCACCCCGCGCACGAGGCGCTCGAAGTCCTCGGCGTGCGTTCCCGCGGCCGCGAGGACGCTCTCGTGGCTCACCGCGGGCGCGCCGGACTCGTTGGCCGCGAGGGTGAGGCCGAGCACGCTCATCCCGAGGGCGCGGGCCATGATGACCTCGCAGACGGTGGACATGCCCACGTAGGACACGCCGAGCGTGCGCAGGGCCTCCACCTCGGCCGGCGTCTCGAAGCAGGGGCCGAGCACGCCCGCGTAGACGCCCTCCTCCACGGCGATGCCAAGGTCGTCCGCCACGCCGCGCGCGATGGTGCGCAGGTAGGGGGAGTACGCCTCGTTCATGTCCACGAAGGGGCTCTCCACGTCGCGCAGGCCGTCCCACTCGGCCAGCGGGTTGCGCCCGGTGAGGTTGATCTGGTCCGTGAGGATGCCCAGGCCCACGTGCGCCTGGCCGGGCACGGCGCCCGTCGCGCAGGCAAAGACGATGTCGCGGCAGCCCAGGTGGTGCGCATGGCGCACGAGCGCGGTCACCTCCGCGGCGGAGTAGCCCTGGTAGAGGTGGATGCGGCCGGGGTAGACCACCACGGGCACGTCGTCGATCGTGCCCACCGTGGCCTCGAAGCGGTGCCCCGGCACGGGGCGCGCCGTGGCCGGGAAGCCGTCGATGTCCTGGTAGTCGATGCGGCGGACCGGGCGCACGAGCGTCCCCAGATGCCCCAGCCCGCTCCCCAGCACGATGGCGACGGGATGCTCGACGCTCGGCTTGCACGCACGAACGGTGTCCTCGGTGACCATGCAGACCCCCTCCCTCGCGAGCCTGTCGGCAAAGACGCCGCGGCCCGGAACAAGTCTTCCAGAGTAGGTTCCATCGTAGACCAGACCCACGCCGCATGAGGGGCTCTTTGCCTTGAGCACGGCGAGCGTGGCGCCAAAGCGGGCGACCGAGGCGGCGCAGGCCTCGGCCCCGCGGGCAAACGCCTCCGTCACGTCCTCGCCCGTGGCGAGAAGGACGCGCTCCCCCACCCGCTCGGCCGGGGGCCGCGGACACGGGAGGCCCGCCGCGCGCTCGGGGCAGACGCAGCAGGCCTCGGTCTTTGACGCAAGTTCCATGACCTCGCCCGCGGGCTTGGCGCCCCCGTCGTAGCGGACGGGCTCGCCGAGCAGGCAGGCGCTCACGCAGACGCGCACGCGCGCCCCGCTAGGAGGCCACGAGCGAGCCCACCTGGACGGTGGCGTTGGAGAGGAGGTTCCTCGTGTAGGCCATCCACTCCTCGCTCACCTGCGAGGCCACCTCGGAGTAGTTGTTCGACGCCACCTGATAGGCGGCCTCGGCCGCGGCGTAGGTGGCGGAGTCGTTGGTGATCTCGTAGCTCGAGAGCGTGGCGTAGAAGTCACCGTCCTGGCGCGCCCAGGTGCCCGTCTCGGAGTCCCACTCGTCGCCGAGAAGCCCGATGACGTAGCTCGCGTAGTCGGCCGTCGGGGTGTCCTCGGCGCCCTCCTCGGGCTCGGCCGGGGCCGTCGGCACGTCGGGCAGCGGCGTGGAGACCACCGAGTCGCGCAGCTTGGACATCGTCGCGGAGTCGGCGATGGTCGCCTTGGCGGCCTCCTCGTCGATGCCGTAGTTGCTTGCGATGGTGGCGTAGTCGCTCGTGCCGAACATCTGCTCGGCGAAGGCGGCGACCTCGTCGTCCGAGACGCTGATCCCCTGGGCGGCCGCGTCGGCCAAGACCACCGCGCTCTGGGCGTAGGACACGACGTCGTTGGCCGTGGGGACGTTGTAGGTGCCGTCCTCGTTGGCGGCGGCGTCGACGCTCGAGCTCTGCTCGATGACCTCGCGCGCGGTGATGTTGGTCGTCTGGCCGTTGTAGGTGTAGGTCGCGATGGTGCTGTCGAGCTCCTGGGCGGAGAGCGTCGTCTTGCCCTGGAGCGCCACGCCGGCCGGCGCGCCCGAGCCGGCGCCGCCGAGCAGGAAGTGGCCGCAGAGCACGCCCACCACGAGCGCCACCACGCAGATGGCCACCCACGCCGGCGTGGCGAGCCCCCTGCCCTTCCCGCCTGCGGTCGAGAGCGGCGAGCCCTTCTCGCCCGCGGTGCTGTTCTTGTCTGCCATGGGTCTCCCCTCACGTCGGCCGCGCCCGGGGCGCGGCCATCACGGTCAATCCGTCTGATTCTACTCCCGGGCGGCCGCGCTCCTCGCGGCCCCCACAAGCTATGAGAGAGCCTGAATGATCTCTGCCGAGAAGGACTTGATGTAGCCCGCGCCGCTCTCGGAGTCGAACTTCACGCGCGCGGCGAGCGCGGCCCTCGTGGCGTCGGAGGCGTTGCCCTGCGCAAGGCCGAGCAGGGCGGCGAGCATGTCGCGGTACTCGGCGTCGCCGTGGTAGCACTGGATGGCCTCGTCGATGAGGGGCCAGACCTCGTCGGAGCGCTCGGGCGAGCTCGCGCCGAGGCGACACAGGAAGACGAAGGCCGCAAGGCGCACCGTGGCCGAGCTGTCGTCGAACAGCGACGCCTCGGCGCCCTCGAAGGCGCCCGTCACGCTGTCGGGGTTCTTGTCGGCGATGGCCGAGAGGGCGTCGAGCACCTCCCAGCGCGTCTGCGCCTCGGGGCGGAAGAGCGCGTCGATGAGGGCGTCAACGTGCGGGAGGAGCGCCTCGGGGCGGCTGCGCGCCACGAGCGCGAGCGTGTGCGCGACCTCCTGGCGGCGGCGCCTGCTCGCGCCGGAGAGCTCCTCGACGAGACCGGAGACCTCGGTTGCGGTGTCTGCCATGTTCCTAACTCCCTTGCTTGTAAAGCCGAACCTACTCGCTGAACCCGTCGACCACTGCCGTGCCGCTCTTGGGGTCCTGGTGGATGTCTATGAACCCGAGCTTGGACGCCTCGCGCAGGAGGGCCGTGAACGAGCGGTAGCCGTACGACGACTCCGAGAACTGCGGGCGCTTGCGCTTCATGGTGTCCTTGAGGCGCGAGGCGAGGATGAACGAGTCGCTCTCGCGCTGCAGGGCGTCGATGGTCTCAAAGAGCAGCTGGTAGCACTTCTCGCGCTCCTTGGGGACCTTGCCCTGGAAGTCGGGGATGCCCGGGCCGCGGGTGATGTCCTCGTAGAAGATGAACTCGTCGCAGACCTCGGCCAGAAGGGTGCTCGTGGCCTCCTTCATGCCCACGCCGATGACCGTCTTGCCAAACTCCTTGAGCTTGGAGACGAGCGGCGAGAAGTCCGAGTCCCCGGAGAGGATGGCGAAGGTGTCAATGTGGTCCTTGGTGAGGCAGATCTCCATCGCGTCCACCGCGAGGCGGATGTCGGCGGAGTTCTTGCCGGTGTAGGCGCGGTCGGGGATCTCTATGAGCTCGATGCCGAGCTCGTGGAGGGGCGTGATGGCGTCGGTGAAGCGCTGCCAGTCGCAGTAGGCGCGCTTGGCCGTGATGCGCCCCTTGTCGACGAGGCGCTCGAGGATGAGCTTGACGTCGGGCAGGGGCCCCGGCTCCTGGTGGCCGTTGCGCTTGCGCCGGCCGGTGCCGAGAGCGAGGTTCTCGTAGTCTATGAGCACCGCGATGGAGCTCTGCGGGGTGTCAGTCGAGTTCAAGGCCGATGGTTCTCCTTATGTGAGTTGGGGACAGTCCCCAACCTGCAGACATGTTTGATATTACTCGTGGTGGTGGCAGTGGCACTCGTGGCCGTCGCCGTGGTCGTGGTGGCCGCCGCAGCACTCGTGGCCGTCGCCGTGGTCGTGGCCGCAGGAGCACTCGTGGCCCTCGTCATCCTCGCCCTGGTCGAGGAGCGACCAGTCGAGCCCGGCCGCCTTGCAGGTCTCCTCCTCCTGGTAGAGCAGCGTGAGCGCCTGCGTGCCCATGCGCGAGCCGCCGATCTGGCAGAGCATGTCGAGCAGGGTGAAGGCGGTCTCGGCGCCGGGCAGCGTGATGTCCAGGTCCTCCGAGCGGCGCAGCGCCAGCGCCACGTCCTTGCGCAGGTGCTCGACGAGGAAGCCCGGCCTGTAGTCGCCCGCGAGGGACTTGGGCGCGAGCGTCCTGGAGGCGCCGGAGCCGCCGGTACCGTTGGCGAGCACCTCGAGCATGAGCGCGGGGTCGATCCCGGACTGCTGGGCGAGCGCGAGCGCGTCGGCGTAGCCCACCATGCACGAGACGAGGCTCACCTGGCTGCAGAGCTTGGCCGTCTGGCCGCCGCCCGGCTGGTCGAAGTGGAAGCGACGAGACGAGAAGGACTCGAGCACGGGCAGCACCGGCGCCGCCTGCTCCTCCGTGGCGCCCACGATCAGCGTGAGGGTGCCGTCGATCGCGCCCTGCTCGCCGCCCGTGACGGGGCAGTCGAAGGCGTGCTTGTCCTCGACCTCGGCCGCGTCGTGGATGTCACGGGCGAGCTCGGGAGAGCTCGTGGTGAGGTCGATGAGCCAGGCGCCCTTCTTGGCCGTGCGGATGAGCCCGTCGGTGGCGAGGTAGACGTCCTCGACGTCCGTGGGGTAGCCGAGCATCGTGAAGACGACGTCGGCGTCTGCCGCGGCCTCGGCGGGGCTGTCCGCCCAGTGCGCGCCGCGGGCGAGAAGGGCCTCGGCCTTCTCGCGCGTGCGGTTGTGGACGGTGACGTCGTAGCCGGCGTCCATGATGTGGCCGGCGATGGGCGCGCCCATGATGCCGGTCCCGATGAAGGCGATCTTCCTGATCTGCAAGGGGGTTCCTTTCTTCATGCGCCAGGGTCGGGCTGACAGGGGTGACCGGGTCGCTTGTCAGGTTTTGCCAAGTCAGAAAGCCTGACAAACGACCCGGTCACCCCTGTCAGCCCGAGGCCTGCCTACTGCCCGCGGACCTTGCGGGCGATGCGGTCGGTGAACGAGAGGGACTCGCGGCGGTCCTTGCCCCAGAAGAGCAGGGCCACCATGCCGGGCCCCACGTGCGCGCCGATGACCGGGCCGACGGAGCTGTAGATGATGGGCACGTCGGCGCAGCCGGGCTCCTTGCGCACCTGGTCGGCGAGCCAGCGGGCGTCCTTCTCGGCGTCCGCCGAGACGATGGCCATGGGCAGGCTCTCGTCCCCGCCCTCGGCGCCGAGGTAGTTGGCCTTGAAGTCCGCGAGGATGGCGCGCAGGGCCTTCTTGCGGCCGCGGCACATGCCGCGCAGCGTGAGGGCGCCGTTGGTGTCATAGGAGAGCTCGGGCTTGATGTCGAGCTTGCCGCCCACCGTGGCGGCCGCCGGCGGGATGCGCCCGCCGCGGGCAAGGGCGTCGAAGGAGTCGAGCGTGAAGTAGCCGTGGACGTAGTAGCGCGCCTCCTCGGCCCAGGCCACGAGCTCGGACGCCGTGAGGCCGTTGGCGATCTGGCGCACGGCCTCGATGGCGAGGAGCTCGGCGGCGGCCGACGGGCAGACATTGTCGACCACGTGGATCTGGAACCCGGGGTGCGCCTCGCGGACCATGTCCGCCGCCTGGCGCGCGGCGTCCACGCTCGAGGAGAGGCCGCGGGTGAAGGCCAGGTAGACCGTCGGCGTGCCCTCGGCGGCGGCGCGCTCGAAGACCTCGAGGTAGTGGCCCGGCGTGACGGCCGAGGTGGTGACGTGCTCGCCGGAGCGCATGCGCTCGTAGAAGTCGTGAGCGCTCATGGTCTCCCAGAGGTCGTCGGCATGCTCGCCGTCCGACATCACGTAGGGAAACGGGATGACCTCCACGCCGAGGGCGCGCGCCACCTCGGGCGCGAAGTCGGCGCAGGAGTCAACGATGAGGTTGACGTTCCCGCGCGCGTGATACGCGCGGCCCAGGCGCGCGGCCTCCCGCGACGCCTGGGCGTTGGTGTCGACCTCGTTCTCGGCGGCCGTGGCCGCCGCGGACTCAGTGCTACTGCTCATTCTCTTCCTCAATCTTGGGCTTGATGATTCCGTACCCGCCATTCTTTCGATGATAGATGACGTTGACAAGCCCGGTGGTGGCATTGGTGAACACATAGAAATCGTGGCCGATGAGGTCGGTCTGGACGAGCGCCTCCTCCTCGGTCATGGGCAGGAGGTCGACGTACTTCTCGCGGACGAGCTGGTCGTCCTCGGTCTCGTCCTCGGAGGGCTCGATGAGGGCGGCGAGGTCCTCCTGGGTGACGGTCCCCGTCTTGGCGGCGGCGACGCGCTGGCGCCGGTCGATGACGCGCGTCTTGTACTTGCGGAGCTGGCGGGTGACCTTGTCGGCCGCCTCGTCGATGGCGGCGTACATGTCGTCGGAGCTGGCGACCACGCGGACCACGTTGTCGCGAACGAAGACGGTGACCTCGCAGGTCTTCCGCTCGGGGTTGGAGGGGTTCTTGTCAACGCGAAGGACGACATCGCAGGTCATGGGCTTGATGTCAAACACCTTGAGGGCGTTGCCGACCTTCTCCTCCACCTGAGCGCGCAGGGAGTCGGAGACACCTACCTTGCGACCAGAGATCTTGATGTCAACCATGCTTGCCTCCTTACGATTGCCTTGGACGGGGCGGGTGGGCGCCGCGTCCTTACGACTCCTATACCCAAAAGCGCCGCGCGCGTTGCGCCGGGCGCCCCGGGCGTCGGCGGGCGCGCGGGGACGGGCCGATCAGGCGACGCCGGGGATGCGCAGGGCCTCGGTGAGGGCCGGGAAGGCGCCGATCCAGCGGGCCTTGGCGATGTCGGCCACGCCGTTGCCCTGGATGGCGTCGAGCGCGGCCTGCACGGACGCCTGCAGCTCCGACGAGGCGGTCGAGGAGACGCCCACGCCCACGGCGACGGGCGCGTCGAGCGTGCCGGCGAAGGAGCCGGCGTCGTAGGTGCACGAGAGGTACGCGCCCGCGTAGGCGTCGCAGACGACGTAGTCGACAGACCCCGAGGCGAGCGCCTCGAAGGCCTCGTTGAGGTTGGAGAAGGTCTGCTCCACGGCGCCGAGGCCGAGCGAGGCGAGCGTGGACTGCGAGACGGAGCCCGACTGGACGCCCACCGTCTTGCCGGAGAGGTCGGCGGCCGAGATGGGAGCGGTCGCGACGTCCGCGGCGCTGAAGACGCCGAGCGCGGACTGCGCGTAGCTGCCGAGCACGGTCACGTCCGTCGCGCTTCCCGCCTCGACGCCCATGACGACGTCGCAGTTGGAGGCGAGCGCGGTCGAGGCGTTCTGCACCGAGACGACCTCCACGTTGGCCATGCCGAGCTCGTCGGCGAGGGCGTAGGCGGTGTCGACGTCGATCCCCGCAAGCGAGCCGTCCGTCGCCGTGAGGGCGAGCGGCGCCGACTCCGCGGACTCGATGCCCACCGTGAGGGTGCCGGGGGTCTTGAGGTCGGCGTCCACGAGGGCGGGCATCAGGTCCGAGCGGCGCTGCTCGCGCGCCTCCGCCACGGACGTCTCGTCGAGAAGCCCGTCGACGGCGCCGCCTATCGCCTGGCCCACGCCCGAGAGCGCCTCCCCGGCCGCCCCGAGGGCGCCCGTCACCTCGGCGGGGACGCCCGAGCACCCGGCGAGAAGGGCGAGCGCGAGCGCCGCGCCCACGGCGGAGACGATGGTGTTCGTATGGATGCGCTTCATGGCCTGCCCTCTTGTCCCTCTCTGTACGGTCTCGGTCGTCTCACCCCAGCTGACCTGGTCTTTGACCCCACACCCGCGCACTGGAAACGTCGCTTGCGGCGCCGCGGCGCCTCCACTGTTGCCCCTCTCGCCCGCGAGGCCGGATGCCTCATGCGTATGACGGGCGGTGCGACTTACCTCTAGGACGAGCCATGATCGCCCGGGCGCGCACGACCGGGCTTACGTGGATCCCTTTGCCCTCGTCTGGCATGGACTTGGGTGGGCGGCGGCGCCGTGGCGCCCGCCCCGAGGGGCCCGCCCGCCCGCAACCACAGACCTGGGTTGAGACTCTGCCAGTATACCCGCCGCTCACGGGCCGCGCGAGCCTCTTTGGGCGGACGGCGCCCTCCCCCGGCG
>NZ_JACJKN010000021.1 GCF_016900775.1 Olsenella uli
GCCCTCCCCTCTCCCCCGTTCCGCGCGGGAATGAAGAGCGACCTTGACTGGGACGCATGGGAGCGCTTCTCACGCCTTGACGGCTCCTTCGTCTACGACCCGGAGATCCTCATGCATCACCGCATCCATGAGGGCTCTGAGACCTCAGCCCTCATCAAGGACAACACCCGCACTCACGAGGACCTCGAGATGCTCAAGAGGTTCTGGCCGAGCCCGGTCGCGCGTCTCATCAACCTCATCTACTCCCAGGGGCAGAAAAGCAATGGGTAGCAGCACCTCATCTCATCCCGCCGTCGCCGTTGTCATGTCCACCTACAACGGCGAGCGCTATCTCAAGGAGCAGATAGACAGCATCCTCGCCCAGACGTATCCAAACATGCTCGTCCACGTGCGCGACGACGGATCAAGCGACGGGACGATCGCCCTTCTCGCAGCCTATGAGCGAGAAGGGCTCATCGAGGTCGACCGCGGGCAGAACGTCGGCGTAACGAGGTCCTTCTATCTGGGGATTGCGGCAGTGGCCGACCGAGCGGACTACATTGTCCTCTGCGACCAGGATGACGTCTGGCACGCCGACAAGGTCGAGCGGGCCGTCGGCGCCCTGAGGAGGTACCCGAGCGGCACCCCGCTCCTTCACTACACGGAGGTCAACTACTGCGACGGGGCCCTCGTCCGCCAGGGAGTCTCGCATCTCTGCCGGTTTGTGCCTCGCTTCGAGGGCCTCTTCTTTGAGAACTGCTGCTCCGGCAACGTCACGACCATCAACCGGCCCCTCGCCGAGCTCGTCCTGGAGAGTGGGCCTGAGCGCGTCTTCTACCATGACTGGTGGATTGCCCTGCTCTGCGCCTGCTTCGGACACCTGGTCTACGATCCTGAGCCCTCGGTCGAGTATCGGCGCACCGGGGAGAACGTGAGCCCCACGGGTGCGGGCGTCAAACTCGCAATCCACCGCCTCAAGGAGGCTCTGGACGCCAAGCGCCTTTCCCCCATCTCAGGACAGCTCGAGAAGCTCCTTGACGAGTACGGCGATGCCATGGCGGACGAGCGGCGTGCGGCCCTCGAGCTCTTCTGCACGAGGGGCCACCGCCTTCGCAAGGCGCTCTACCCGCATCGCCTTCGTCAGACCCTCGCCGGCGAGGCCGCCGTGCGCCTCCTCCTCCTGTTGGGCAGGCTCTAGCGTAGCTACAGCGTGACGCCCCTTCCCAGAAGCGTGCGCACGCCAAGCACCCCGTACCACCGAAGCGGCGAGAGCAGCAGGCCGACCCTGCCCCTCTCCCCCATGAGATCGTGCAGCACCTGTCCTGGCCGCTCGCTCCCAAGCTTTGAGATGGCCCACTTGAGCCGCAGGCGATACCACGTGAGCCGCGCCGTGCGACGGGCATCCTCGGTGCCATAGCGGTCCGCATACTCGACAAGGGTGCGACCAAACAGGACCTCGTTTTTGGCGTAGCCCTCGTTGACCTTGGTCGTGGCGGAGTAGCTCGAGCCGCCCTTCTTGATATGACGATAGGCGTTCCACTGCTCTTGGAAGCAGCGGACCCGGCCCATGCAGAGCCAGAGGAAGGCGTTTCGGCGGTCGCCCGGGTAGGAGTCATAGCGCTTGAGCGCGACGAAGTTGTCCCGCGCGGCAAAATAGTCCTGAGCCCGGCACATGATCGAGCCGCTCTGACCCGGCATGCAGCTGTAGAAGTACTCCTTCCAGGAGTACTCCTCGTCATGGCACTCCGGGTACTTCTCGCCATTAGGCCGCGAGTCCGCCCCCACGACGAGGCTGTTCGAGGAGACGGCCGTGTAGTCCGGGTGCGCCTCGAGGAAGTCGGCCTGCTTCTGGAGCCTGCCGTCGAAGAGCATGAAGTCATCGCCCTCGAAGTCGACGAGGTACTTGCCGCGCGTGCGGGAGTAGAGGTCCTCGCCGTTTGCCACCGACCCCATGTTCTTCTCGCGATAGAGGATCGTGAAGTATGACGGAAGCTCCGGCTCCAGACGCCGGAGGACCGCGCGCGTGTCGTCAGTCGAGCAGTCCTCCCCGACAAGGACCTCGATCGGGAAGTCCACCCTCTGCGCGGCTATGCTCCTCAGGCACTCCTCGATGTAGTTCGCATGGTTGTAGACGGAGACGAGGACGGTGACGAGCGGCTCCTGCATCGAGCTACCTCCCGCAGGACAGGACGATGTCGCAGATCCAGTCCACGTCCTCGAGCGCGAGGTCCGCGTACATGGGAAGCGTGAGCACCTCGTCCGCCGCGCGCTTTGCCACGGGAGTGCTCGAGGAGTCGAAGCGGCCCTCGTAGCACTCGTAGTCGCTCACGAGCGGGTAGAAGTACTTGCGCGGGTGGATGTCCTTGGCCATGAGGGCGGCGTAGACGTCGTCCCTCGAGGCGCCGAACGCCTTTGCGTCAAACGTGACGGGCAGGTAGGCGTAGTTGTAGCGCACGCCCTCCTGCGGGCGGAACACCCGCACGCCGGGTGCGCCCTCCAGGCGCTCCCAGTAGCGCTCCGCCACGTGGCGGCGCTTCTCGATCTCCTCGTCCACATGACGCAGGTTGCAGATGCCCATGGCGGCGCAGAACTCGTTCATCTTGGCGTTGCCGCCCACGTACTCCACGGACTCGGTGCCCGTGATGCCGAAGTTCTTCCACTGGTCGAGGAGCTTCTTGAGCGCGTGGTCGTGGAAGCAGACCGCGCCGCCCTCGATGGTGTTGAAGACCTTGGTGGCATGGAAGCTGAACATGGAAGCGTCGCCGTACCTTGCCGCGGAGACGCCGTCACGGAAGACGCCGAACGCGTGCGCGGCGTCATAGATCACCTTGAGGCCGTGCTCGTCAGCGATGCGCTGGATGGCGTCCACGTCACAGAGGTTGCCGTACACGTGAACGGGCACGATGGCGCAGGTCTCGTCATCGATGAGGCGCTCGACGGAGGCCGGGTCGATGGTGAAGTCGTCAGCCTTGATGTCGGCGAAGACGGGCGTGAGCCCCTTGCGCACGATGGCATGCGTGGTGGAGGCGAAGGTGAAGGGCGTGGTGATGACCTTGCCCTTGAGGCCCATGGCCTCGAAGACGCACTCGAGGGCGTTGTGCCCGTTGGTGAAAAGGGCGATGTCGTCCACCTGGAGGTAGCGCTCGAGGTCTGCCTCCAGCTGGTGGTGTTTCTCGCCCATGTTGGTGAGCATGTGCGTCTCCCAGAGTGGCGCGATCTCCGCCGTGTACTCCTCGAGAGAGGGCATCGAGGAATGGGTGACCCAGATGGGCGTCTTGTGCATAGGGCAGGCTCCTCACACTCACGTGATTGTGCGGGGATGATTATCCCCGTTCTGCGGCCCCAATTCTATCGCATAAGATGAATATGGCCTAAAAGCATACGTCGGGAGCATGATGAACCGATTCAATCTCTGCATCCTCACGCTCTGCGCCGTCCTCGCGCTGGTGCTGGGCTATCTGATGTCCAGGCGCTATCGCTCTCTCACCGCCCCCTCGCGGAAGGTGGGCAGAGAGGAGCTCCTCTTCCTCCTGGGCATTCTCCTCATCGGGTCCCTTGCCATCTACGGCGCCTTCCTGCTGGGACACGCGTCGTTTGCCTACCGCGACGTTGGATCGGACACCGTGGAGCTGTACGTTCCGTTCTACACGAACGTCATTGAAAGTATGCGAAACGGCAGCTTCGGCGCATGGAACTTCGAGTATGGGCTGGGCGCCGCCGCCACGAGCTACCAGTCGTGGCTGCTTGATCCCTTCAACGTGGTGCTCATCCCCCTGGGGCTCGTCCTTGGCAGCGAGCGCCTCTCTCTTGCCCTCTCACTCGTGCAGGTACTCAAGATCGTGGTCTCAGGCCTCGCGTTTGACCTCCTGCTCAAGCGATACTGCGAGACCCCGCTCGGCCGAATCGTCGGGGCCTCCTGCTTCGCCTTTGGGGGCTTTCTCATGCTCTGGGGCCAGCACTACTGGCTCGGCAGCGTCTACGCGGTATTCGCCGTCACCATACTGCAGTTTGAGCGCCTCATGGAGCGGTGGAGCGCCACACGCTTCTGCGGCGTCGCCATTGTCTGCGCGCTCTGCATTGGCTGGAGCGCGTACTGCGGCTTCATGTCCCTGCTCGGCGCCGCGCTCTACTGCCTGCTTCGCCTCATCCACGCGGTCGAGGGAACGGGGAAGGTGGGCCAGGTCGTCAGAGGGACGCTCCGGCTCTGCCTGCCCGTCCTCTGCGGCACGCTGCTCTCGGGTGTCGCGCTCATCCCCTATGCGAGCTATCTGCTCGGGGAGACCTCGCGCGTGGCCACCGGCGCGGAGTCGTCGGTCATCCAGCTCGCGGGCGAGTACCTTCTCGGCTTTGTCCCCCTGCGCTGGGTTCCCATGGTTCTGAGCCGCCTTTTGGGAAGCGGCCTCATCTCGAGCGGCGCCCCCATCCCACCGGAGCTTGTGCCTCCCACGGAGCACTTCTCATACGTCAACTGCTATGAGCTGGTTGTTCTTGGCTTCGGCTCGCTTGCCCTCGTCCTTCTGTCCCAGTTCTTCCACTGGGCGTTCAGGGAGTGCGGCAAGAGGGACCGGACGCTCACCGTCGTCGCAGGCGTCCTCGTGGCGCTGTACTGCTTCAACGAGTTTCTCCCCGCGCTCTTCAACGTCTTTGTTGAGCCCAAGTACCGCAGCAGCTTCGTTCTGGCGGTGCCCATCTGCATTGCAATGGCCCTGGGATGGGAGAGGAGAGTCCAGAGTGGGGAGACGTCGCGCGCCGCCCTCCTCGCGGGCGTCATACCCACCGTAGCGATACTCATCTGGTCCGCGGCCAACTCCGTCAACGGAAGGAGGCTCTGCGCCGCCTATCTCGCCGTCGTGCTCGTCTTCTGCGCGCTTTCTCTTCTCGCCTCCCCACGAGGGGGGCGGCGAATCCCCGCCCTCGAGGGGCCCGCTGCCCGAACCCTCCTGGCGGGCCTGGTCGTGGCGGGGTGCGTGCTTGACGGGTTCTACGTCACCCAGGTGCGCACGACCTGCACCAGCGATGACTTCCCCTCGCGCGAGGCGGCGGGCACACAGGACACGCTCGATGCACTCAGCTGGATCCGCCAGAGCGACGACGGGCTCTATCGCATCGAGAAGACCTATGTCGAGTGCTGTTCGTACAACGACGCGCTGGTGCAGGGATACTGGGGGGTCAGCTCCTATAACTCGACGTCAGATGGGGACGTCATCGAGTTCTATCGCACCTTCTGGCCTGATGCCTACCTGAGCGACTATGCGATCCAGGACTTCAAGCTCGACGCAAACGGCTACTCCCTGCTCTCACAGTTGGGGGTGCGCTACCTCCTCTCCAAGGGGCCGGTCGAGGACAGCCGCTTCACGCTCGTCAATCAGTGCGGAAGCGTCTACGTCTATCGAAACGAGGGAGCGGTCCCGCTTCTCTTCACGAGGGAGGCCCTCATGGGGGAGAGCGATGTTGAGCTCCTCTCCAACGCCGCGGTACGACAGGTGGCCATTGGGAGGGCGCTTGTGGTCCCCGACGACATTGCGTCCGCGCATGCGTCCCTGGAGCCCGCGTCTCTCACGTCGAGCTTCTCCGCCAAGGGGGGCGATTGCCTCGTCGGAACTGTGGAGACCACCGCACCCGCGGTCGCCTGTCTCTCCATTCCCTATACCTCCGGCTGGATCGTCACGATTGACGGCGAGGAGGTCGAGACCTTCCGCGCGAACGTCGGATTCGTGGGCTTTGAGGTGCCCGGGGGAAGTCACGACATCGAGGTTCGCTACGCCGTTCCCGGATTGACATCGGGCCTTGTGGTCAGCGCCGCCGGCACCGCGCTGACTGTCATCTCCTGCCTGATTGGCAGGAGAATCGCGCGCAGACGGGAAAATGAGGAAAAGATCGGCTAGGACCGCCCGAGCAGCTCCTTGAGCGTGTTCCGCAGATAGGTGAACTCCTCGACCCTGAACAGCAGGGCGATGCCCAGATATGCCACCGCCATCACGGCCACCTGCAGCAGGATCGTGAGGAGGTCGGGAAGGCCGGCAAGGGGCACCACGAGCGTCATGGCGGCGGCAACAGCAGCCATGACGAACGCGGGCAGGATGTCCCTGATCTGCTCGTGATACGCGTAGCCAATGACGCGCTTGTTCGGCGAGGCGTTGATGAACGTGCTCAGGACGCCCGAGACCATGTACCCGGCGACGATGAGATGAAGGTCGCGCAGCACGAAGACGGTGAATGCCAGGATGGCGATGCCCACGATCTTCTTGATGACCTCGAGCCTCAGGAAGAGGTCGCTCCTGCCCATGCCGTTAAGCGTCTGAAGGTTGGTGGTGTGGATCGGGAGAAGCGCGTACACGAAGCAGTACATCTGCAGAAACGGCACGCAGGGCACCCACGCCTCGCCGAGGACGACCCTCACGATGGGCTCCGCGGCGGCGGCGAAGAGCGCCATGGCGGGGGCCACGAGGAAGGTGCTCGTCTTGAGCGCGCGGCGGGCGATGCGCTTGACGAGGGCATGGTCGCTCTGGGCGTGGGCGACGGCGGACAGCATGACGGGCTGGATGGCGCCATCGAGAAGACCCCCGAGCGCGTTGGGATACCGCTTGCCCTGAGACACGTAGCCCAGGTCCGAGCTGGAGAACACCTTGCCGATCATGAGGTCGGAGAGGCTCTGATAGCCCTGGTCAAGCAGGCCGGAGGCGAGGAGCTTCCACCCAAAGCGGAAGAGGGTCACCGCTCGGGCGCGTTCGAAGACGAAGTGCGGCTTCCAGGGAACCTGCAGCGCCAGCACGAGGCACTTGCACCCCTGCTGAACGATCTGCTGGAGCACGAGTGCCCAGATGCCACCCCCCGCGAGCGCGACCCCGATGCCCGTGGCGCCGGAGACCACGCCTGCCGTGATGGTGGCCCGAAAGGTCTTGTGAAACTCCAGGTTGCGCGCGACGATTGCCTCCTGGATGGAGTTGTAAGCGTTGATCACCAGCACCAGCACGAGCACGCGCAGCGGGGTCACGGCAGCGGGCATGGCATAGAAGTCGGCGACCGCTGGTGCGGCGCAGAAGACGACGGCATAGAGCACCACAGAGGTGGTGAGGCTCATCCAGAACACGGTGGAGTAGTCTCGCTCCGTGGCGTCGGGCGCCTGGATGATCGCCGTGTTGAGCCCGCTCTGGACGATGACGTTGCCGATGTTCACGAAGACGAGCATGATGGCGAGCATGCCGAACTCGTCCGGGGAGAGCAGGCGCGCGAGGACGATCTGGATGAGCAGCGTCACGACGGCCGTCCCGCCCTGCTCGAAGAGCTTCCAGAACAGGGACTTGATCGTAGACATCTTGAAGTCGCTCGTCGGCACGCGGACACCCTCCCCCACATGCGGCCGCCCGCGCCGCCGCATACGTCTATTTGGCTCAGAGGCGTATTGTATACTAGGAAATCGCAGATACGAGCACCTACACAGCCATCCCCTAGGAGTCAACATGAACGATAAGCCCCTGTCCCTAGACGTTCTTCTCGCCGACGGGTTCACCGAGCGCTTTGCCCGGGAGTACCTCGAGATTCTCGAGCGCGAGAAGGCGAGCGGGATGTACGAGCCCGACTATCTTGCCTGGTCGCACGCTCACGGCTTCTGCGCCGAGTCCGCCTACGCCTACGGCCTCACCGAGGACAACCTCGGTGACTACCTCTCCGACTACGACTACTGGCGCCTCTGGCCGCTCAACGGCTGGGAGCGCATCTGGATCAACGACAAGCTCACGCTGAACGCCCTCGTCCAGGATTCCGACCTCGCGCGCTACGTGCCCGCCTACTTCTACTACAGCCGCCCCGAGGGGCTTCTCCCCCTCTCCGGGAGCGACTACGCCCCCGGGATGGGCGGTCTTCTCGCCTGCCTGCGCCGCGAGGGGGCCTTTGCCTGCAAGCCGAGCAACGGCACCGAGGCCAACGGCTTCCATAAGCTCGAGTGGCGCGGCGGCGCGTATCGCCTCGACGGCGAGGAGGTGACCGAGGCGGGCGTGCGCGAGTTTGTGAGCACCCACCCCAACTACGTCTTCACCGAGTTCATCCACCCCGAGGCGAGCCTCGCCGCCATCAACCCGCTCATCCACACCATTCGCGCGCTCGTGATCAACCCCACGGGCTCCGCCCCCACGCCCACCATCGGCTACCTCCGCTTTGCGCTCGAGGGGGCGGACGAGGGCAACGGCGCCAACTACGTCCCGCCCACCGAGGACCAGATCGGTGCCTACAACGTGCAGATTGACCTTACAACCGGAGAGTACGGCAACGGCAAGCTCGTCTTTGCCAACCGCGTGGTGGACTCCCCGCACCACCCCACGAGCGGCGTTCTCGCAGAGGGAACGCTCCCCTACTGGAGCGAGGCCAAGGAGATGATGCGGCGGCTCTCCCTCAAGGTCGGCGCCTGCGAGTACCTGGGCTTCGACGCCTGCATCACCGACAAGGGCCCCCGGATCATGGAGATCAACTCCCACTCCGGCATCAAGTACCTGCAGCTCTTCCACCCCATCTGGAAAGATGAGACGCTTGCTCCCTACTACCGAGAGAAGCTCGCCGCCATCGACGCGCTGGACGAGGCGGGCCGCGCAAGGAGAAACGCAATCGTGCGCTAGCTGGCGCGAACGACGACGTACTTAGTCGGGCGGGCGGCGCAGAGAGTCATTCTCCTGCGCCGCCCGCCCTGCATATCGACAGCCCCAGGCCACCGCTAGACGACGATCTCATACAGGCGCATGTCCCCCTCTGCGAGCAGACACTCGAAACCCGGCGTCTCGTCAGTTACGCCGGTGGCGCCCAGCCAGTCGTCCTTCCCATACCCAAGCAGGTAGAGCGTCCCGTCCTCGCTGAACGCACTGCCCTTCTCGCCCTGGTCAAGGAGGATCACGTAGCGGATTCCCGCCGCCTCCGCCGCCGCCTCGACCGCAGGGTCGTTCGCTATGTTATCCAACCCCTTCTGCAGCACGAGAAGGTTGGAATCGCCCTCGGGGCCGAAGGACTTGTACGACACGTTGAGGTCACAGTCGGCATAGGCGAAGGCGCTTCCGTCAAAGGGGACGTTATAGACCTCGGCCCCGTCGGGAACCATCTGTCGGGCCCTCTCCGCAAAGGCAGCCTCCTGTTCGTCGAAGGCGTGATTCTCGGTGTTCTGGTAGAGGTCGCGCATCTCGTAACGAACCGCGTCGAACCCCCATGACGTCAGATAGCCGGGGACAAAGCCGAAGGGAACGTAGTTGAGCGCCATGATGCCCGCGACGACCGCGGCGGCGAGAGCAGCGCCCGTCCTTTGCGCAATGCGGCCCGAGCGCGCCCCGCCGCGCTCCCCCACTTTCCCAGCGCCCCACAGCACCGCCCCAACGATTGCGTCCATGCCTGCGGCGACGAGCGGCACGCAAAAGACGCAGGCCGTCGCCGCAAGGCGATAGTAGTCGCTGTACCAGAAGCCGGCAATGACGTTGCGCAGCGTCCCGGAGCAGCTAATGGCAACCACATAGAGAAGAAGCAGCAGCGCGTAGGAGCAGGGCACCCAGCGCGTCTTTGGCCGTGCCAGCAGAACGAGCGCCCCCAGCGCCACGACGGCGGCAATGAAGAACTGCTGGCGCCTAATGACGAAGGAGAATCCCAGACCCCATCGAACGGCCTGCCCCACCGAGAGCGGGGTCTCCCGGGGATAGGTGACCACCGCCTGCATGAAGGGGGCATGGGCGAGAACGACCCACGCGAGCGCGATGAGCACAACAAGCCCACAGGCGGCGCCAACGGAGAGAAGCATGCGGTTCCGGCGGCCCCCCAGGGCATCGAACACCAGCTCCCGGAATCTCCAGACGCAGTACGGGATGAGAAAGGCGCCCGTAGAGAAGATGGCGTTCGGCTGCGCAAGCGCCATGGCAGCCCCTCCGAGGACGAAGAGCGCCCCGTAGCGCGCCCGGCGGGCACCGGTTACGCCTTTTGCGCACAGGAGGATGAAGAGCGCCGCCTCCACAGGCATAAGCGAGAACGCCGCGAGGTTGGGGTAGAGCGGCCCGAAGAGCATGATGCGCCAGGGGAAGAACGCGAAGGAGAGGCAGAGCATGCCGCCGAGCGCCACGAGACGAGGGCGCTCGGGAAAGAGCGTGGCGAGAAGGGCCACCGAGCCCACGGGAAAGACGCCGATGATAAAGGCGAGGTTTGCCGCATGCTCTGCGAGCGCGCTCGAGACCCCCATCGTCAGCTCGACCATGGCGGCGATCCCATGCCACGCAGACGGGTAGAGCGTCTCGTTGAGCGTCGAGAAGTTCTGCGTCTCGGCAAACATGTGGACCCGCGAGAGGTGCCATGCGTTGTCATACGTCTGCTCGAAGGCGTTGGGGTCACCAAGGCTGGACGCATAAACGGCAATGGCGGTGGCTGCTGCCGCACATACGCCAAGCAGCAGGGCCAGTCGAACGGGCGTAAGGTGCCTCAACGGCCCCGACACCAAAAGGGGCCGCTCGAGCTTCTCGCCAAACCCCAGGGTCTCCTGCCACGTACCACGGCGGGACCTGACCGCCCACGCCGCCGCGGCTACGACCGTGACGGGCACGGCGAGCGTCACCCAGCCGCAGGGGATCCCGAGGGCCCCATACGCAATCGAGAGCACGCCGTAGGCGGCAAGCGTCACCAGCGGCGCCGCGCCAAGCGCGAACTCCCAGCGAGCCCCGAGCGCTCTCACGGCCACGAACCCAGGGACGAGCAGGACGGAGATTGCCAGGAGGGTCGCCAGAAGGAGGTCAGTCCACATGATGCTTGCCTTTCACGATGTCGCCCGTATCCCTGGGCACCAGCCTGCGACCTGTTGTCGAGTGACAGCTTTTGAACAAACGAGGCCGATTTGGGAGGTCCATCCGTCCGAAAAATGTCACTCAGCCCGACGCGGGACCATACCTACGCCTGCCCCTCGTTCTCGTCCGTGGTCTCCCGGACGATGAACTGCGGCGTGCCGTTGGCGGGCAGGACGAGGTTGCCCACGTACTCGCCGATGATGCCGAGCGTGAGCAGGATGAGCCCGAAGAAGAAGAGCAGGATGCAGATGATCGAGGACCAGCCCGCAGGCACGCCCGGCACCACGATGCGCCGCACGAGCACGAAGATGGCGTAGAGGAAGCCCACGGCCGCCGAGATGACGCCGATGCACGAGACCATGCGCAGCGGCAGCACGGTGTAGTTGAAGTAGGAGAGCCAGAGCTTGGCGAGCTTGCCCAGGGTGTAGTTGGAGCTCCCCTGCTCGCGGGCATGATGCTCGATCGTCACGTTGCCGATGCGGTTGGTCATGCGCCCGAAGAGCGCCTCCACGTAGGGATTGTAGTTGCGGTACTGGACCACTTGGTCGCGCACGGCGCGGGTGATGAGCCAGAAGTTGCTCGTCTCGATGTCCTTGGGGCGGTCGAGGAGCTTCTGGGCGGTAACGCGATTGAGCCAGCTCGTGAAGTTCTTGATGGGTCCGTTGGCGGACTGGCGGTAGACTCCGTAGACGACGTCATAGCCCTCCTCCATCTTGCGGATGAGGGCGGGAATCTGCGAGGGGTGGGTCTGGAGGTCGTCGTCCATGCCCATGACGAGGTCGCCGGTCGCGTGGTTGAGGCCGCACATGATGCCGTTGTGCTGGCCGAAGTTGCGCATGAGCGTGATGCCGTGCACGCAGGGGTGCTCCTCGGCGAGGCGGCAGATCTCCGCGTAGGTGCCGTCGGGCGAGCAGTCATCCACGAGGACGAACTCGCAGTCGTAGCCCTTTAGCCGCTCGAACTCCGCAAGCGTGAGGTCCACGACCTGGCGAATCGAGTTCTCGGAGTTGTAGCACGGGATGACGATGGAGACGAGCATGTGAGACCTTTCCGTTGGCGCCTACGCCCCAAGCGCGTAGACCACGATGCCGCAGACGATGAGCGCGAGGGCGAGGAGCTTCCTTGCGCTCATGCGCTCGTGGAAGATGGTGACGCCGAAGAGGGTCACCCAGAGGTAGCCCGTGGCGTCGAGGATGGGGCCCATGGAGAGCGGGATTCCCCGGTACGAGAGGACGGAGAGCAGCGTCGCCCCCACGAAGAGCACATACGCGAAGATGACGAGCGGGTTCAGGTACTCGCGCACCACGGAGCCATGCTCGCGCGAGGCGCTCTTCTTGAGCATGACCTGGGACACCGCGCTCACGAGCACGCCGAGGAGGTTGAGGGCCGCGAAGGCGAGGACGGTGCCATTCATCGCGCCTCACCGTCCCTCTTGCCCTGCGCGCCCTTCTCGTCCCTCTCGGCAAGCGAGAAGAGCACGACGCCCGCGAGCACGATGAGGGCGCCAAGAACCTTCAGGGGCGACACCTGTTCCTGGAAGAGAAGCACGCCCCACACGATGCCCCAGAGCACCGTGACCGCCTTGTTGGCGTAGGCATAGGTGAGCGGAAGGCGCTTGATCACCTGCTGCCACCCGATGGCGTAGACGCCGAGAAGGGCGATCATTCCGCCGTAGCAGGCAATGAAGCCGAGGCTCATGAAGTCGAAGCCCGCGGCGAGCTTGGCGCAGACGCTCGAGAGCGAGTAGACGGCGAGCATCACGTGAAGGGCGACGAGGGCCCTCGCCCCGCCGCCCCCCTGTGTCCTGGTGTCCCTGTGGGCGTCCACTATCCCTTGAGCTCCCTCTTGAGCCGCCCGAGGTACTCGGTGAGCTCGTCCTCCCAGTCGCGGGGCGTGAAGCCGGCGGCCTCGAGCTTCGAGAGGTCGAGCGCCGAGTGCGCGGGGCGCGGGGCGATGGGCCCCGCGGCGTTCGCGTAGTACTCCGCCGTGGAGACGGGCACGACGGCATCGCCGTTGCCGTTGGCGGCGTCGAAGGTTGCCCGCGCTATGTCCGCCCAGGTGCGCACGGCGCCGGAGCCCGTGCAGTCGTAGGTGCCGTAGGGGGCGCGGCCGTCCAGCAGGTGCATGATCGCGGCGGCCATCTGGTCGGCGAAGGTGAGCCGGCCCTCCTGGTCGTCCACCACGGTCACGCGGTCGAGCTCGCCTGCCGCCACGCGGTCGGAGAGGCCCCACATGGTGCGCACGAAGTTCCTCCCGTCGCCGATGACCCAGCTCGAGCGCAGCACGTAGTGGGCGGGGCAGCCCGCCACGGCGAGGTCCCCCGCCGCCTTGGACTGGCCGTAGACGGACAGGGGCGAGAGGGGCTCGCCCTCGTCGTGGAGCTCTCGCGCGCCGTCGAAGACGTAGTCGGAGCTCACGTGCACGAGCGTGATGCCGTGCTCGGCGCAGGTGCGGGCGAGCAGGGCCGGGCCGGCGGCGTTGGCCCTCCAGGCGGCGGCGCGCCCCTCCGGCGTCTCCGCGGCGTCCACGGCGGTGTAGGCGCCGCAGTTGATGACCGCGCCGTAGAGCGACCAGTCGTAGCGGTCGTACTGCGCGGGGTCGGAGAAGTCGAACTCGTCGACGTCGCAGTAGTCGAACGTGCCGGCGTCCGGGCGCGCCTCGGCGAGCGCGCGCACCGCGCGGCCGAGCTGGCCGTTCGCGCCCGTGACGAGCGTCCTCCTGGGCGCCATGGGAACCACATCGGCGAGGGGCGGGTGATTCTTATCGGCCTCCGAGAGCTCCGCCTCCGAGAGCGGGATGGGCCACTCGATGGCGAGCTCGGGGTCGGCGAGGTTGACGAAGGTGTAGGTGCGCTTGAGCTCCGCCGACCAGTGGGCGTCGACGAGGTAGGTGTAGGCGGTGCCGTCCTCGAGCGCCTGGTAGGAGTTGCCGACGCCCCTGGGCACGTAGATCGCGCGGGAGGGGTCGAGGGTCGCCGTGTAGACCTCGCCGTAGGTGGGACTGCCGGCGCGCAGGTCCACCCAGGCGCCGAAGACCGAGCCCGTGGCGACCGAGACGAACTTGTCCCAGGGCTCGGCGTGGATGCCGCGCGTGACGCCGCGCTGGAGGTTGTAGCTCACGTTGTTCTGGACCCAGCGGCGGTCCGGCAGGCCGAGGCCCCCGACCATCTTGGCGCGCTGCCAGTTCTCCTTGAACCAGCCGCGGGAGTCGCCGTGGACCGTCAGCTCCACGACGACGAGGCCCTCGATGCCGGTCTCGACTGCCTCGAGGCTCTTCTCGAACTCCATGCGCTCCCCCTACTGGCCCTGCTTGGCGTACTTGGCCTCGGTGGCCGCCTTGGCCGGGCGCCACCAGGCCTCGTGCTCGCGGTACCACGCGATGGTGGCCTCGAGGCCCTCGGCGAAGTCGGTGTGCCGGGGCTCCCAGCCGAGCTCGGTCCTGAGCTTGGCGGAGTCGATCGCGTAGCGGCGGTCGTGGCCGGGGCGGTCGCGCACCCAGTCGAAGTCGTCCTCGTCCCTGCCCATGGCGCGCAGGATGGCGCGGAGCACCGTGATGTTGTCCCTCTCGCCGTCGGCGCCGATGAGGTACGTCTCGCCGATGCGCCCCCTGGTGAGGATGGTCCACACGGCGGAGCTGTGGTCCTCGGTGTGGATCCAGTCGCGGACGTTCCTGCCGTCGCCGTAGAGCTTGGGCCGGACGCCGTCGATGATGTTGGTGATCTGCCGCGGGATGAACTTCTCCACGTGCTGGTAGGGGCCGTAGTTGTTGGAGCAGTTGGAGATCGTGGCGCGCAGGCCGTAGGTCCTCACCCAGGCGCGGACGAGCATGTCCGAGGCGGCCTTGGTGGAGGAGTACGGTGAGCTGGGGTGGTACGGGGTCTCCTCGGTGAAGCGGGCCGGGTCGTCGAGCGCGAGGTCGCCGTAGACCTCGTCCGTGCTCACGTGGTGGTAGCGCACGTCGTGCCTGCGGCAGGCCTCGAGCAGGCGGTAGGTGCCCTCCACGTTGGTGCGCAGGAACGGCTCCGGGTCCGCGATGGAGTTGTCGTTGTGGGACTCGGCGGCGTAGTGGACGATGGCGTCATGCCCGGGGACCAGGCGGTCCAGGAGCTCCGCGTCGCAGATGTCGCCCACCACGAGCTCGACGCGGTCCTCCGGCAGGCCCGCAATGTTCTCCGGGTTGCCGGCATAGGTGAGCTTGTCGAGCACGGTCACGTGCACGCCGGGGTGGTTGTTGACGACGTAGTGGACGAAGTTGCTGCCGATGAAGCCGCAGCCGCCGGTGACGATGATGTTCTTGGGCTCGAAGGTATCGGCCATGCGGTCCTCCCCTTCCGAAGTGTGTTGTAAGTATTCACATACAGATTGATTTTATCCCATCAGGCACATTCAACACCAAACATGCCTAAAAGGGGACAAGCCCCTTTTAGGCATGTTCTAGCTCGGAAGAATAACGAATGCGAGCTCTTCTCGTCTCTACTAGTCCTTGTACGGCCGGTCCGGCGCGATCTTGCCCTCTGCCACGGTCCTCAGGTGCGCGCCGTAGTTGGACTTGCCGTAGCGCTCCGCGCACTCGAGCAGGCGCTCGCGGGAGACCCAGCCGTTCTCGTAGGCGATCTCCTCGGGGACGGAGACCGGCAGGTCCTGGGCGGTCTCCACCGTGCGCACGAACTGGGAGGCCTCGAAGAGCGACTCCATGGTGCCGGTGTCGAGCCAGGCGTAGCCGCGCCCGAGCGTCACAACGTCGAGCGTGCCGTCCTCGAGGTACATGCGGTTGAGGTCGGTGATCTCGTACTCGCCGCGGGCCGAGGGGCGCACGCGCGCCGCGTAGTCGCACACGCGCCCGTCGTAGAAGTAGAGGCCCGTCACGGCGTAGTTCGACTTCGGGTCGGCGGGCTTCTCCTCGATGGAGACCGCGTTGTAGTTCTCGTCGAACTCCACGACGCCGAAGCGCTCCGGGTCGTCCACGCGGTAGCCGAAGACCGTGGCGCGGCCGCGCCCGGCGTTGGCGGCGGCGCGCCTGAGGTGCCGGCCGAGCCCGTTGCCGTAGAAGATGTTGTCGCCCAGCACGAGCGCGCAGGCCTCGCCCGCGACGAACTCCCGCCCGATGACGAAGGCCTGCGCGAGGCCGTTGGGCTCGGGCTGCACGGCGTAGGAGAGCGAGATGCCGAAGTCCGAGCCGTCGCCGAGCAGCCGCTCGAAGTTGGGCAGGTCCGCCGGCGTGGAGATGATCAGGATGTCGCGGATGCCCGCCAGCATGAGCGTGGAGAGCGGGTAGTAGACCATCGGCTTGTCGTAGACGGGCAGGAGCTGCTTGCTCGTGACCGTGGTGAGCGGGTAGAGGCGCGTGCCCGAGCCGCCCGCGAGGATGATGCCCTTCATGGAGTCTCCCTCCGGCGAGTCCTTCTCTGCTATCAGCCCATCATACGACATGCACATGCCATGACAAACGACCCGGTCACCAATGTCATGAAAAGAGGGGCCCGCCGAAGCGAGCCCCTCCCAAGTCGCCTATGCCCTGAGCTTAGAGCTTGCGGACGTTGGAGGCCTGGAGCTTGCCGTTCTGGCCGGTCGTGACGTCGAACTCGACAGCCTGGCCCTCGTCCAGCGTCTTGAAGCCGTCCATCTGAATCTCGGAGTAGTGAACGAACAGGTCGTCCCCATCCTCGCGGGAGATGAAGCCGTAGCCCTTGTCCGGATTGAACCACTTGACAGTACCCTGAGCCATGTCGTGCCTTTCTTTCTCTGCCCCGCAGGGCAAAAGCTGCGCTCGCGCGCGATACCGTGACCGTTTGGCCACGGGGGATATCTTACCCCGAAACTGGTCCCTCAATCCCGACAATCCGTTGGGGGACGATTAGGGACCGTCGGCAGAGTCCCGGGCGTCCGCTATCGGCCGGGGCCGCCAACCTTCTGCAGCGCTCGCCTGAGAAAGGAGCGCACCCCACGCTCCCGGAGGCGGTGCTCCAGCGCGAGCGCTCTTCTCGCTCGGGCGTGTATGTCCGTGCGATAGCAGGCGTCGAGCGCCATGCGGCGCGTCGTGCGAGGCAGGCGCATCGCCGAGACGTCGGCCTCAGTCCAGTAGCGGGAGAGAATCCGGCGCAGCCCCTCGGCAACGGAACGGTAGGTCGCGTCGTCCAGCTTGAGCGCGTCGTAGAGCGAGAAGTCGAGCGAGAAGGACACGAGGTCCGCCGCGTGGTCGCGCAGGAACCCTCCCGCGCTCCAGTCCGCGAGGATGCGCTCGATGACCTTGTTGTGCTCGAGCATCTTGGAACCAAAGTCGGCGCGCAGGCCGCTCATGAGCGAGCCGTCGCGCACGACCTGGTACTCGTAGAGCTCGTCGGAGATGAGCGTGGTGCGGCGCGAGCGCGGGTAGACGGCGAAGCAGAAGACTTGGTCCTCGCCGAAGCGGAGGCCCTCGTCGAGGGAGAGGCCGCGAGCGAGGAGGAAGTCCCGCCTGAGGGCGAGCTTCCAGACGAAGGGCCGCGAGGCCTCCCTGAGCAGGAGGTCCATGCTGAAGGCATCGTAGGTCACGTCGCGCGGGTGGAGCGACTCTGTGAGCCACTCGGGGCAGGGCGCGTCATCCGGGAAGCACCGGCCGCCAAAGACGAGGACGTCCGAGCCGGTCTCGTCAAGCGCGGAGACGATGCGTCCGCACGCGCCGGGAAGGTAGCGGTCGTCCGCGTCCAGGAAGCTCACGTAGTCGCCGCGGGCGGCCCGGATGCCGGCGTTGCGCGCGGCAGACGGCCCTTGGTTGGCCTGGTCGATCACGCGGACCCGAGCGTCCTTTTCCTCCCACGCGGCGAGCCGCTGCCGGGAGTCGTCCGTGGAGCCATCGTTCACGCAGATGACCTCGAAGTCGTCAAAGTCCTGCGAGAGGAGCGACCCAAGGCAGCGGTCCGCCCAGCGCTCGACGTTGTAGACGGGGACGATGACGCTAAGACGGGTCACAGCGCGGCCCCCCGCCCGTCGATTCTCCGCGTGGAGCGCCCGAAGAGCCTGAACCAGATGATGCGCGCCACCAGGGCAGGGCCGCCCATGCGCAGGTAGCGCCCGAGCGCGCCGAGGGCGCCGGAGGATGCCGCCGCGTCGCGCTCCGCGCAGAAGGCGGCTGAGTCGGCCACCATCGCGCGCAGGTCCGCCTCCGCCGCGGGCTCAAAGAGCGTAAGGTCGACCTCCCCCCTCTCGAGGGCCGCCCCGAACTCCCCCGCCGCGCGACTCACGAACGCCGGGCGCAGCTCGGGGGCGAGCCGGTCGTAGTTCCAGAGGTAGCTGTCGAGCTTCATGCGCTGGAGGATGCCCAGCAGCGCACGCTCGTCGGCACCGCCCCGGCCGCGGACGAACTCCTCCATGGAGGCGTACTCGTCGCAGACGCAGAAGACCTTGCCCGGGTTGTTGACGGAGGATCCCTCGTTGTCCTGGCGGTAGTTCAGGACCGGCTCGGAGAGAAACGCCGCGCGACGCGCCGAGGCCCAGACCTTGAAGTTGAAGCCGGAGTCCTGGTAGGAGGCGCCGGGCGTCTCGAGGAAGCGGATGCCGTTGGAGGCGAGGAAGTCCCGCCGATAGAGCGCGGACCAGATGGACGGCTTGCGGAAGAAGACGGCGAGGTCGTCGATTGGGCGGAGCACATGGCCGGCCTCGGCCTCGTCCACCACGCGGAAGAGCTCGCGACGCTCCTCCGGACGGGACCAGTAGAGGTAGAAGTTGGCCTTCACGACCTCGGCCTGGCTCTTCTCGGCGGCCTCATGGAGGACGGCGAGGGCGCGGGGCTCGAAGAAGTCGTCCGACTCGAGGATCGCCACGTATCGCCCGCGCGCCGCGTCGAGCCCGCGGTTCATGGAGGCGCCGTAGCCGGAGTTCTCCTTGTCAATCACGCGAAAGCGCGAATCGGCGTCGAGAAAGCGCTGGATGATGGCACGGGAGCCGTCGGTGGAGCCGTCATTCAGGCAGATGGCCTCGAAGTCGCCGAAGGTTTGGTCGGCAAGGGACGCGAGGCACTTCTCGAGGTAGCGCTCAACATTGTAGATGGGGATGAGGACCGAGACCTCGGGCGCCGCCGCAGCGCCTTCTGACCCACGTGCCATGTAAGCCCTCCGCCCCGCCTAGTCCTCAGGCATGTAGCGCCCGGTGAAGTGGTTGAAGGCGCTCTCCAGCACAAAGAGGAGGCCTTCCGTCCTGAGCGAGAAGCGCAGCTCCTCCATGAGGTATGCGAAGCGCGACTTGTCATACGGCAGACCCCGCTGCTCCGCGAAGAACTTCTTGTTGAACGGGGAGATCTGCTCCGAGCGCTCGACGATGCCCGGATCCATCTGCCCCACCATCTCATGGACGCGCTCGACCACGAGCGGGTTCTTCATGCCGTCGTCGTAGCGGGCGCCGTGCGCGTAGTTGAAGCCGCGAACGTAGTGCCCGGCGAGAATCCGCTCGTCCGTGATGCCGAGCCGCTGGATGATCTTGAGCATGTCGTCCCAGCGGTCGAAGGGGCGCTCGACGGCCTCCGCCGTCTTGTGGTGACGCGTGGCGCCGGGCAGGTCGCGCCGATAGTTGTAGTAGGCGTGGTCAAGGTAGACGATCGCCTTGGCCTGGCACATGGTCTCCACCAGGAAGGGGTTGTCCGCCCAGCCCGCGCCCGGGTACTCCGGGAAGCGTATTTTCCTCTCCTCGAGGAAGCCCCGGCGGTATATGGCCGACCAGATGGACGGGTGGTGCTCGATGAGCAGGGGGTTCTCCGCCAGCGTGAACGGGCGCCCTGAGGTCTTGATCTTGCCCTTCATGCTGCACTTGTGCGGATGCTGCTTTCTGGGGTTGTCCCAGTCGCAGATGTCCGTCCACGGGGTCTTGACGATGTCAAGCTGCTCGTCGAAGGTCGAGGCGAAGGCGAGCATGTCCTCGTACATGGTGGGGTCGATCCAGTCGTCCGGCTCGATGATGGAGACCCACTCTCCCTTGGCGAGACTGAGACCGAGGTTGCAGCCCTGGCCGTACCCGCCGTTCTCCTTGTCCACCACGCGGACGCGCGGGTCCTTCTCGGCGTGGGCCGCCATGATGGCGCGCGAGCCGTCGGTGCTGCCGTCGTTGATGCAGAGGACCTCGATGTTCCTGTGCGTCTGGGCCTCGATGCTGCTGAGGCACTGGTCGAGGTACTTCTCTGTGTTGTAGGTGGGGACGATGACGGAGACGAGCGCCTGGGAGTCGTTGCGCATGCGGTCTTCCTCCAAGGGTTGCGCGGATGGGCATGGAGCCCTCCTATCATAGCCGTTCTCCCCGGGGCGGCCCTCCGTTGTGCCGGCGGGCCGGCCGCAGGCGGAAAAGCGCGCCCCCTGCGCCAGGTCCTTCTCGCCATCTGCGGGGATGCGGGCGGGGCCGCGCAGAGGGCGCGCTTTCGGACGCGGGACGCGGCCTCCGCCGGGAGGAGCCCCTCCCTTGAAAAAGAGTAAACTTATGCATGTTTTGATGGACCTGCCAAGGAGGTTCCCATGAATCGTCGGCTTAGGGCGTTTGCGGTGACGGCCGGGCTCGGGCTTGCCCTTGTCGCGGCGCCCGCCCAGGGTGCGCTTGCAGAGGAGCTGGACACGGCCTGCCCGCCACAGGAGCCGGCGGTGGAGCAGCCGGCCGAGGGGAAGATGCCGGAGAGCCCACGGCAGGAAGCCTCTGCCGTGGAGGGGGATGCGACGCCAGAAGCCGACTCCCCGTCGCAAGCCCCCATTGAGGACCCGGTCGAGAATCTGACGGAAGAGCCGCTTCCCACCCCGGATGAGACCGAGACAACGAGAGGACCGCAGACGGGGCCCAAGGGCGATCCCGCGACCGAGGCCCCACCTGCCCCAGAGGCCGACGCCATCATCTCAAACCCGCTCTCCGCCACGCCCACGCTCCCCGCCGAGCCCGAGTCCGCCCCTGAGCCCGCCGAGCCCGCCCAGCAGCCAACCCCCGTCAAGGGCTGGAGCGGGAACCACTACTGGGACGGCACGCTCAACGACGACGGCACGGAAGTGCCCTACACCGGGTGGGTCGTGGACGACCACGACGGCAAGGGTCTGCAGCGCTACTGGGTGGTCGCGGGCGAGAAGTTCACCGATGGGCTCTTCCACGTCGGCGACGGAACATGCGGCTACGCGCTCGCCGATGAGGGCTGGGTGCTGCGTGGCATCTCCGACGTCATCGACGGACTCGTCTACGTCGCGGACAACGACGGCATCCTCCTCTCCCCCGGCTGGCACGTGACGGGGGAGTTCACGGGCGGGGAGCTGCAGCGCTATTACATAGAGAGCGACCACGCCGCACACGTGGGCTACGCGGAGTCCGGCGGCTGGGCGCACTACACCACCTCCCATGGCTACGTCGCCCGCGGAAAGACCGTGGACACGGACGGCACCATCGCCCTCGCGGACAACGACGGGCGCGTGGAGAGGGACGGCTGGCTCGTCACGGGAGCGTACGACGGCGGCCTACAGCGCTACTACATCGAGAAGGGCGCCGCCAAGCTCGGCGAGTTCACGGTGGGCGCGTCCAAGTACTTCGGCCTCGCTGACGAGGGCTACGTCCTCAGAGGCGTCGGCGCGGGCGAGGCGAAGGGCCGCTACGCCGACAACGACGGCATGCTCGCCCAGTCGCGGTGGGTGGTGACGGACGCCTTTGGCCAGGGCCTCCAGCGCTACTGGTTTGACTCCTCCGCGCGCATGGCCGCGGGCCGCCTCGTTGACCCCACGAGCGCGCTGGACGCCGGCGCAGGCTGGTACGCGTATGCGCAGCCGGAGGGCTACGTCGTCCGCGGGAAGTACGACACGGGCAGGGGCCTGGTCTACCTTGCAGACAATGACGGCGTCCTCGCCTCGACGCCCGACGGCGACAGCTGGCTCGTCACGGCCGCGTACGATGGCCACCTCGAGCGCTACTACATCGACCCTATCTCCCACGCCGCCCGAAGCGGCTTCTTCGCCGTGGATGGGAAGACCTACTTCGGCCTCGGCGGCCAGGGCTACGTCCTGCGCGGCAAGATGACCTGGGGCGACCACGTCCTTCTCGCCAGCAACGACGGAGACATGGCGCAGGTCGCCGGCTGGCTCGTGACCGGGCTCTACGACGGCGGGACGCTGCAGCGCTACTGGATCGGCGAGATCGACGGCTTCGCCGGCTTCTTCGGCGCCGTCACGGGCTTCTTCGACCTGGCCGACGGCACGTCGAGCTATGGCGTGGCGGGCCAGGGCTACGTGCTCCGCAACGCCCCCATCTGGCGCCTGGGCGACGACTACACCGCCCGCTACTGCGTTGCCGACAACGACGGGCGCCTCATCGTCGACGAGGCGCGCTCCAAGGTGGTGAGCGCCTACGCCAAGTGGATGGCAGAGATCGCCCTCGACGACTCGCACGGCTACGACCAGCTCTATCGCGAGGGCGAGTACGGGGACTACGACTGCTCGGCGCTCACCATCGCCGCGCTCCAGAAGGCCGGCATCGACACCGCGTGGGCGTGGAGCACGCGCGACATGCGCGCCGCGCTCACGAGCACGGAGTTCGAGTGGATCCCCAGCCTCTCTGACCTGCAGTACGGCGACATCCTCCTCGCGGAGGGGCACCACGCCGCGGTCTACCTCGGCGACGGGAGGCTCGTCGAGGCGTGGGCGAACGAGTTCAACGGGGCCGTGGGCGGCAAGCCCGGTGACCAGACGGGCGAGGAGATTCGCATCCGCAGCTACTACGACTACCCGTGGAGCGGCATCCTGCGCCTGAGGGCGTAGGGGACGGGCACCACAGACTCGCGACGGGGCGCGGGACGCCGGCGACTTTTCCGCCGGCGCCCCGCGCCCCTTGTCCGCCACGCCCTCGACGCGCTACCGCGCGTCGCTCTTCTCGATGTCTATGAGGATCTCGTCCGCGTCGATGAGGGGCAGCATCACGGTGCCCATGGGCGACATCGCGGACATCTCCGCGAGCTTGCTCGTGGCGAAGGCGTAGCCCGCCTTGATGGCCTCGAGGCGCATGGCGTGCTCCATCTTCTTGTCGCGCTGCGCGGCGGCGGACTCCTCGCTGCCGGCCATGTGACGCGCGGCTATCGCAGCGTCCCCCATGATGGGCGAGGTCACGACCACGCCGACGAGCGCTCCGAAGTGCAGGAACTCGGGATGCTCGCCCTGCTCGCCTGCGGGCGCGGACGGGTCGGCGATGCCAAACTGGATGCCCACCATGGCGCGCAGCACGTTCTGGCGGTTCTTGACGTCCAGGCTGAAGCGCTTGTCCGGGTTGGTGATGGCGAGGCGGCTCTCGCCGGCGCGCTCCGCGACGGGCGCGGCGTGGAAGACACACTCGATGAGCGAGAGGTCGTCGACGCGCATGGCGAGGGAGATGTCGGTATCGCTCATGTGGCTCCTTTCGTGCGATGGCTCCCGTGCATCTTAGCATGCGGGGCGCCTGGGCCGGGGCACGGCCATCGACCAACGAGAACGAGGCCGGGGAATCGCTCCCCCGGCCCCGCGGCGGCGTCGTGCCTCTCGTTCTTCTCGCCCGCTAGCGCGCGAGCTCCCCCGCCGCGGCGCGGAGCTCGTCCACGCGGTCCGTGCGCTCCCAGGTGAACTCGGGCAGCTCGCGGCCGAAGTGGCCGTAGGCGGCGGTCTTCTCGAAGATGGGGCGGCGCAGGTCGAGGTCGCGGATGATGGCGCCCGGGCGCAGGTCGAAGACCCTCTCCACGGCCGCCTCGACCACCGCGTCGTCGACGCAGCCGGTGCCGAAGGTGTCAACCATCACGGAGAGCGGGTGGGAGACGCCGATGGCGTAGGCCAGCTGCACCTCGCAGCGGTGCGCGAGGCCCGCGGCCACCACGTTCTTGGCCACCCAGCGCGCGGCGTAGGCCGCCGAGCGGTCCACCTTGGTGCAGTCCTTGCCGGAGAAGCAGCCGCCGCCGTGGCGGCCCATGCCGCCGTAGGTGTCCACGATGATCTTGCGGCCGGTGAGGCCGGTGTCGCCCATGGGGCCGCCCACCACGAAGCGGCCGGTGGGGTTCACGTAGACGTCGGCGTTGTGCCACTCGATGCCCACCATGTCCATCACGGGCGCGATCACGTAGTCGACCATGTCCGCCTTGACGGTGGCCATGTCCTCGATGGAGGCGTCGTGCTGGGTGGAGACCACGATGGCCGTGACCTCCACGGGGACGTCGTCCTCGTAGCGGACGGTCACCTGGGTCTTGCCGTCCGGGCGCAGGTAGGGCACCTGGCCGTTCCTGCGGACCTCCGTGAGGCGCTCGGCCATGCGGCTTGCCAGGTAGTGCGGCATGGGCATGAGGACGGGGGTCTCGTCGGTAGCGTAGCCGAACATCATGCCCTGGTCGCCCGCGCCCACGAGGTCGATGGGGTCGGTGGTGCGGCCAGCCTGGGCGTCGAAGGACTCGTCGACGCCGGCGGCGATGTCGGGGCTCTGCTCGTGGATGAGGTTGAGGACGCCGCAGGTGTCGGCGTCGAAGCCGAACTTGGCGCGCGTGTAGCCGATGCGGCGGATGACGTCGCGGGCGATCTTCTGCACGTCGAGGTAGGCCTCGGTGCGAATCTCGCCGGCGATGATCACGGTGCCCGTGGTCACGAAGGTCTCGCACGCGCAGCGGACGTTGTCCACGTTGGCCGCCACGCCCGAGGGCGAGACGTAGCCGGCCTCCTGGAGCTCGGCCTCCTTGGCGAGAAGCGCGTCCAGGATGGCGTCCGAGACCTGGTCGCAGATCTTATCCGGGTGGCCCTCCGTCACGCTCTCCGAGGTGAAGAGGTAGCTGCGGGGCGAGGTGGAACGATGGGATGACGACATGTCGGTCCTTCTTCCGCTTTCGGGGCGGCCGTTGCCATTCCGCCCCTCCCAATACAAATGCCTAGTGATGATACCCCGCAGGCGCGGCGGTCATGCGGGCATGGCGGCGAAGGCGCGGGAAGTCCACGTCCTTCTCGCCGGCCCTTCTCGCCGGCCCTTCTCGCCGCGCGGAACCGTGCGCCACGGCATGCTCGGCAGGCGCGGATGGCGAGAAGGACGTGCCCTCCCCGCCCGCGAGCATGCCGCATGTGCCAGCATGCCCATGCGCACGGAATCGGGCCCCGGAGGCGAGAAACCGTGCGTGGGGGCATGCTCGGCAACGTGGCTACGGCGGCGGCGTGGCTACGGCGGCGGCGTGCCGCAGCGGCCGCCTGCGGGTCAGCCGAGGAAGACGGCGCGGCCGCGCTCCGTGCCCACGCCGGAGAGCGCGAGGTCCAGGATCCTCCGGGCGAGCCCCTCCACGCCCTCGGGCGCGCCGGCGGGGGCAACGTGCTCGAAGACCAGGAAGGCGCCGGCCACCGCGGCCGCGGCAAGGCGGCTGTCGGCGTCCTCGCGGACGAGCCCCTCCCCCTTGGCGCGCTCGAGCTGGGCCGTGAGGATGGCGAGGACGCGCGCGAGCCGCGGACCCTCCACGGCCGCGGCGCCCGTCGCGCCCGACCCGGAGCCGAGCATCGCGAGCATGAGGGGGCCGCCGGGGCGCAGGGCCTCGGCGAGCGCGCGCACGAGCCCGAGGATCGAGTCGGCCGCCGAGGGGGCCTGTGCCACGACGCGCTCCACGGCGTCGACGAGCGCCTCGACCGAGCGGTCCAGCACGGCGCGGACGAGCTCGCCCTTGTCGGCGAAGTAGTAGTAGAGCGAGCCCTTCGACATCTCGCAGCGGGCCGAGACCTCCATCATCTGGAAGTCCGTGCCGCCGCGCTCCACCATGAGCTCCGCCGCGGCCTCCATGATCTTCTCGCGCGTCACCGCGCTCTTGCGGGTCCTCGCCTCCGCCCGGCCTCCCCTGACGACCATGTGCACCTCCTTCTCCTCCGTCCGCTAGGGCCGCACTGCCTAAAAGGGGCCCGTCCCCTTTTAGGCGAGTACCCCTCCTCCGTCCGCCGGGGACTGCCCCCTCTAGCATCCTACCATCCATGCGCTATTTTTGAGCTTGATTCAAAAATATTGGACGCGCGTGTATAGTTTCGACCGGGCGGGAAACAAGAGAAGCCGCGGGCCCGGTAGCCCGCCCGACGGTCGAGTGACGGTTTTTGGACGGACGGGGCCCCGGAAACGGCCTCGTTTGTCCGAAACCCGTCACCCGGCCGGACAGACCCGCCCGGAGGACCAGAGGAGATCGCCAAGCATGCGCACCGTCATCCGAATATTCGCCCGCGACCTGAGGAGGCTCCTCGCGAGCCCCGCCGCGGTCGTGATCGCCGTGGGGGTCTGCGTCATACCCTCCGTCTACGCGTGGCTCAACATCCTCGCCAACTGGGACCCGTACGAGAACACGGGCACGGTCCCCGTGGCGGTGGCCGAGCTCGACCGGGGGGCGGACGTCCCCGGGATGGGCCCCACGGACGCGGGCGACATGGTCCGCCAGCGCCTCGAGGAGAACGACCAGCTGGGCTGGACGTTCGTCGACAGCGAGGAGGACGCGCTCGAGGGCGTGCGCTCGGGGCGCTACTTCGCGGCCTTCGTCATCCCCGAGGACTTCACCGCCACGCTCGCGGGCGTGCTCGACGGGCGCACCGAGCCCGCGCGCGTGGGCTACTACGTCAACGAGAAGGCAAACGCCGTGGCGCCCAAGGTCACGGACACCGGCGCCACCACGCTCGAGACCCAGATCGCGCAGGAGTTCGTCAGCGTGGCGGGAGAGACGGTGACCGAGCGGCTCCAGGGCGCCGTGCGCGAAGCGACGGACGCCGCCGGCGCCGCGTCCGAAGGCGCCGCGGCCGACCTGCGCGACGTCGGCGGCCGCCTCGGCGGGCTCGCCGACGTGCTCGAGGCGGCGCGCGGCGACGTCGCCTCCGCGCGCGGGGCCGTGGGTGACGCGCGCTCCGCCGTGGCGGAGGCCGGCAGGGCCGCGAGCTCCCTCGCCGGGTCCCTCGACGCGGCGCTCGGGACGCTCGGTCAGGCGCGCGGGCGGGCGCGGACCCTCGCGGGCGACCTCTCCGCCGCGCTCGGGACGGGCGCAGGCGCGCTCGCCGACCTCTCCTCGACCGCGAGCCACGACATCGGCGCCATAGCCGGGGACGTGGGCTGGGCGCAGGGGCGCGCGCAGGCGGCCATCTCGCAGATCCGCGCCGCCAACGACACCGTGGGCAGCATGCTGGGGACGCTCGGATCCGCCCTGGACGAGCTCTCCGCCGCCGGCCCCTCGGACGGGGCGGCGGCCGAGCTTCGCGACCGCGTGGTCGAGGACCTGCGCTCCGCCCTCGCAGACCTCGAGCGGCTCTCCGCCGACCAGGCCTCCGAGCTCGACGAGCTGGAGGCCGCCTCCCGGGAGGTCGCCGCCGGGGCGGACGCGATGGGCAGCCTCGCCGGGGAGGTGAACGACGCCGTGCAGGCGGGCGCCTCCTCGCTGGAGGGGCTCCGCTCCCAGGTGGCGCAGGACGCCTCGCCCCAGCTCTCCGCCGCGCTCGACGAGCTCGCGGACGCCGGCGGGCGCGTGGCGGGCGGCGTCTCCGCGCTCGGCCCGATGACGGGCCAGGCGGACGGCACGCTCGCGCAGCTCGACGCCCTTCTCGCCCAGTGCGACGCCACGCTCGACCGGGCCGCCTCGGGCCTGCGCGACGCGGCAGGCACCGCGGACGGCCTCGCCGACGACCTCGCGGCCGTTTCGGGGGCCTCCGACTCCGCCGCCGTGAGCGGCCTGCTCGCGCTCGACCCCGCGTCCGCGGGCTCGGCGCTCGGCTCGCCCGTCGAGATGGTGGACGAGCCCGTCTTCCCCGTCGCCAACTACGGCTCGGGCGTGGCGCCCTTCTACACCAACCTCGCCCTCTGGGTGGGCGGGTTCGTCCTCGTGGCCGTCTACAAGCTCGAGGTCGACCGCGAGGACCTCGACGCGGCCGAGGTGACGCCCACCCAGGCGTTCTTCGGCCGCTGGCTGCTGCTCGCCCTGCTCGGGCAGGTGCAGGCGCTCGTCTGCTGCGTGGGCGACGTGGCGCTCGGCATCCAGTGCGTCAGCCCCGCGGCCTTCGTGCTGGCGGGGATGGTAGCCTCGCTCGTCTACGTGTTCGTCGTCTACGCGCTGGCGGCGGCCCTCAAGCACGTGGGGAAGGCCCTCGGCGTGCTGCTCGTGGTCCTGCAGATCCCCGGCGCGTCGGGGCTCTACCCCATCCAGATGCAGCCCGACTTCTTCCGCGCGCTCGGGCCGTGGCTGCCCTTCACCTACGGCATCAACGCCATGCGCGAGGCCGTCGCGGGCTTCTATGACGGCTACTACGCGCGCAACCTGCTGGTCCTTCTCGCCTTCGCACTGCCGGCGCTGCTGCTCGGCGTGGCAGCACGCCGCCGGCTGGCGGGCGTGAACGCCCTCTTTGACCGGAGCCTCGCCCGGACGGACCTCCTCATCGCCGACCACCCCGCCGCGTGGGGCGAGAAGGACGAGGGGCTCCTCGCGTCCGTCGTGGACGCGCTCGCCACCTCCCCGGGCCACCGGGAGGCCTTCCTCGCCCGGGCCGCGCGCTTCGAGCTCGCGTACCCGCGGCTCGTGCGACGGGGCGTGGCGGCGCTGCTGGCCGTGCCGCTGGTCCTTCTCGCCCTGCTCTTCGTGACGCCCGCGAAGTTCGCGCCGCTCGTGCTGTGGGTGCTCTCGCTCGTGGCCGCAAGCGCGTACCTCATCGGCGTCGAGTACGCGCACGACCGGATCGCGCGCAGAGGCGAGCTGGCGCGGATGGGGACCGACGAGCTCGTAAGGCTCGTCGAGGACATGAGAGGGGGCGATGTGCGATGAGGGCGATCTGGGCCTTTCTGCGCCGCGACGCGCGGCACGCGGTCTCGAGCGCGATCGCGCTCGTCGTGCTTGCGGGGATCGTGGCCGTGCCGTCGTTCTACGCGTGGTTCAACATCGCCGGCAGCTGGGACCCCTACGGCAACACGAGGAACCTCCGCGTGGCCGTGGCCAACGAGGATGCCGGCTACGAGGGGAGCCTCCTTCCCATGAGGGTCAACATGGGCGAGCGCGTGGTGTCCGACCTGCGCGCGTCCGAGTCGATCGGCTACGAGGTCACCTCCGCGGACGACGCCGTCGAGGGCGTGCGCTCCGGCGCGTACTTCGCCGCGATCGTGATCCCGGAGGACTTCTCGCGCGACATGATGGGCGTCCTCTCCGGGGACTCCGCCCGGCCGCAGGTGAGCTTCTACCAGAACGAGAAGGAGAACGCCATCGCCACGATCGTGACGGACAAGGCGTCGTCCGCCGCGCAGGCGGACATCGACGCGAGCTTCGCGCGGTCGGTCGCGAGCGTGGGCGCGGGCGTGCTCGACGAGCTCTCCCGCGCGCTCGACGACGACGGCGTCACCTCGCTCGCCGCGCGGCTCGGATCGGCCGTGGCCGACGCGGAGGACGCGCTCGCCGGCACGGCCAACGACGTGCATGGGTACTCCGAGCTGCTCGCCTCGACGCGGGGGCTTCTCGGCAGCGGGGCGGACGCGGCCGAGTCGGCGCTCTCCCCCGCCGCCGGGGCGGGCGACGCGCTGCGCGAGACGGCCTCCGGGCTCGCGGGCGCGGGGTCCGCGATCGACGGCGCGGCGACGTCCGTCGAGGGGGCGCTCGCGTCCGCCGGGGCGGGCCTCGACGGCGTGGACGACGCCATCGAGGGCGCGCTCTCCGCGGCGGGGGCGCAGTCGGCGCGCGTCCGCGGCCTGCTCGACGACGCGCGGGCCACAGCGGACGGGCAGGCCACCTCGCTCGACGCGCTCGCGTCCGCGCTCAGCGAGCAGGACGCGCTCATGGGCCAGCTCGAGGGGATGCTCCCCGAGGGCGCCGCGCGCGACCGGGTGGCGGCGGCACGCGAGCGCGTGCAGGGGCTCGCCGAACGCGCGACGCAGGCGGCCGAGGAGATGCGCGAGCTCTCGCAGGGCCTCCAGCGCACCATGGCCGACCTCGACGCGGGCACGGCCGACGCCGAGGCGGCGCGCCAGGAGCTCGCGGGGCTCATCGGCGAGGCGCGCGCGGCGCTCGACGAGGTGCGCGGCTCCTACGACGCCGACGTGCGCGGCACGCTCGAGGAGCTCGCGACGCAGGTCGGCGACGCCGCGGCGCAGGCGGACGCCGTGCAGGGGAGCCTCTCGGCGGCGCTCTCCTCCGCACGCGACGCCGCGCAGGGCGCCGAGGGCACGCTCGGCGACGCGCAGGCCTCGCTCGACGAGACGGCGGACGCCATCGAGAAGAGCGCCGGTCGGCTGGGCGACCTGCGCGAGCGCCTCTCCGCGGCGCTAGCCTCCGGCGACGTCGCGCAGGTCCGCAACGTGCTCGCCGCCGACCCCACCGAGCTCGCCGACTTCGTCGCGGCGCCGGTCAATGTGGAGCGCACGGCCGTCTTTCCCGTGGAGAACAACGGGTCGGCCATGGCCCCCTTCTACACCACGCTCGCCATCTGGATCGGGGGCGTCGTGCTCTGCGCGCTCGTGCGGGCCACCCCCTCGGACGAGGCGCTCTCCGAGACCGGCTGCTCGCATGCGCAGGCCTACGTGGGGAGGCTTCTGCTCTTCTGCGCGGTCGGGCTCGCCCAGGCGGCGCTCATCTGCGGGGGCGACCTCTTCTACCTGGGCGTGCAGTGCGAGCACCCGTGGCTGTTCCTCCTCGTGTGCCTGGCGTCCTCGCTCGTGTACGTGAACCTGATCTTCTCGCTCACGGCGTCCTTCGGCGACGTGGGCAAAGCCGTGGCCGTGGTGCTCATGGTGGTCCAGGTGGCGGGGTCGGGCGGCACCTTCCCGCCCCAGATGCTGCCTCCCGCCTTCCAGGCCGTCTACGCGTGGCTGCCCTTCGTCCACAGCGAGAACGCCATGCGCGCGGCGATGTTCGGCATCTGGGAGGGCGACGTCTGGCGCGAGCTGGCGGTCCTTCTCGCCTACCTCGTTCCGGCCCTGCTCCTGGGCCTGGTGCTCCGCCGCCCGGTGATTCGCCTCAACGAGCGCCTGGAGGAGCGCCTGGAGGAGACCCGCCTCATGTGAGCGCCGGGCACCGCCGGCCGCGCGACATCCCGTACGGGCTCTTGCCCCGCCTCGGCCGCGCAATCAGGCCCTTGGTGCGAAAAAACGGCGCGCCCTTGCGCAACCGGCCCCTTGGTGCGAAGGGTTTTAGGGAATGCCCGGAGTATCCGTCGATGCGCAACAGGCATTTTGCCGGCTGGGCGCGCTCCCGGCAGCCAGAAGTACCGAGATGGCCTGAAAAAGGCTTCGCACCAAGGAGCTGATTGCGCAGAAAAGGCCCCGGGTTTCGCACCAAGGGCCTGATTGCGCTCGCATCGGCCCCCTCTCCTTGGAAGGGGCCGCAGCGCCGTCTCCCGGAAAGGCACGAGCTGCAGCGATATGGCGGGGCGCGCTATACTGAGTGCGTATGTGACAAGCGGCTCCACCGAGAGGAATCCCATGGCTGACACCCCCGTGCGCGTGCGCTTTGCGCCCTCCCCCACCGGCAAGCTCCACGTGGGCGGCGCGCGCACCGCGATCTACAACTGGGCCTTCGCCCGCGCGAACGGCGGCACCTTCATCCTGCGCATCGACGACACCGACCCCACGCGCTCCACCGAGGAGAACACCCAGATCATCCTGCGCGCCATGCGCTGGCTGGGCCTCGACTGGGACGAGGGCCCCGAGGTGGGCGGCGACTATGGCCCCTACTTCCAGACCGAGCGCGCCGAGCTGTACCGCGCCGCCGCACGTCGCCTCTGGGACGAGGGACGCGCCTACCCGTGCTTCTGCACGCCCGAGCAGCTGGCCGCCGACCGCGAGGCCGCCCAGGCGCGCAAGGACCCGTTCCAGGGCTACCAGCGCCGCTGCCGCGACCTCTCGCGCGAGGAGGCGCAGGCGCGCATCGACGCCGGCGAGCCCTACGTCCTGCGCATCAAGGTGCCCGAGGACCGCGGCGACGTCATCGTGCGCGACGCCGTCCACGGCGACGTAACCTTCGCCGCCCGCGAGCTCGACGACTTCGTCATCCAGCGCACCGACGGCACGCCGACCTACAACTTCGCCACCGTGGTGGACGACGCCGCCATGGGCATCACCCACGTCATCCGCGGCGACGACCACCTCTCCAACACCCCGCGCCAGGTCATCGTCTACGAGGCCCTGGGCGCGCCCGTGCCCACCTTCGCGCACATCTCCATGATCCTGGGCGCGGACGGCAAGAAGCTCTCCAAGCGCCACGGTGCCACCAACGTGGAGGAGTACCGCGACGCGGGCTACCTCTCCGACGCCTTCGTGAACTACCTGGCGCTTCTGGGCTGGTCGCTCGACGGCGAGACCACGATCATCCCGCGCGACGTGCTGGCGCGCGAGTTCAGCCTCGACCACGTCTCCAAGAACCCGGCCACCTTCGACCCCAAGAAGCTCGACTGGATCCAGGCGGAGTACATCCGCTCGATGAGCGATCAGCAGTTCGCCGACGAGGTCATGCTGCCGGAGCTCCACGAAGCCGGCGTCATCGGCGGCGACTTCGAGGCCGACGAGGACTGGGTGGACGCGCTCGCCGCCATCGTGAAGCCGCGGACCAAGTTCCCCGCGGATGTGGTCACGGTGACCGCCCCGGTCTTCGCCACGGCCGAGACCCTCGTCTATGACGAGAAGAGCGTCGCCAAGGGCCTCGCCAAGGAGGGCATGGGCGCGGTGCTGGACGCCGCGCGCGAGGCGCTCGCGGCGCTGCCGGAGTGGGGGCCGGCCGCGATCGACGCCGCGCTGGAGCCGCTGCCCGAGGCGCTCGACCTGAAGAAGCGCCTGGTCTTCCAGGCCGTGCGCGTGGCCGTCTGCGGCAACATGGTGTCGCCGCCGCTGGGCGAGACGATGGCGCTCATCGGCCGCGATGACTGCCTCGCCCGCATCGACCGCGCCCGCGCGATGGCGCTGTAGGCGGGCCTGAACCTCCGGTGAAAACGGGCGGGCCCCGGACGCGTTCCCGCATGGGAGCGTCCGGGGCCCGTCCGTTTTTCTTGGCCTACGCTATCGCCCGGCCAGGGCGGGAGGGCCTACTGCTCGGCGCCCTCGCCGGCCGCGACGGCGTCATCGGACCCCGTGACCGCGGCCTCGATCATGGCCGTGAGGCCCGTGACCATCATGTCGACGCTCATGGACGCGGTGCCCTCGCCCATGGACGTGACCTGCTCGGTGGCAAACGGCACGTGCACGAAGCCACCGCGAACGCCGGGGTGGCTCGTGGCGAGGGTGTGCAGCAGGCGGTAGAGGACCTCGTTGCAGCAGAAGGTGCCCGCCGTGTAGGAGACGAAGGCCGGCACGCCCGCGGCGCGCGCGGCGTCGACCATGGCGAAGACCGGCACGGTCGAGAAGTAGGCGTCCGGGCCGTCCTCCACGAGGCGGCCGACGGGCTGGTTGCCCTCGTTGTCCGGGATGCGAGCGTTCGCGAAGTTGATGCCCACGAACTCGGCGGCCATGTGGCTGCGACCGCCCGCCTGACCGATGCAGAGCACCACGTCGGGCCGCTCGGCCTCGATGGCGGCGTCCACCGCGGCGGGGCCCTTCTCAAACACCACGGGAATCTGGACGGTGACCACGTCCGCGCCGGCGATCTTTGCCGGCAGGCGGCGGACCGCCTCGAGCGCGGGGTTGATGGTCGCGCCGTCAAAGGGCTCGAAGCCCGTCACCAGTACCTTCATGAGCATCGCTTCCTTCCGGATCAAACAGGTTCTGACAAAGGTGACAGGGGCAACTGTCATGATGACAATTTGCCCTGTCACCTTTGTCAGGTTAGAGGCCGAAGACGATCATGTAGACAATCTGCACGACGAGCATGATGAGGGCAATCGGCACCTGCTTCTTGATGACGCCGTAAGAGTCCTTCATCTCGAGGATTGCCACCGGAACGATGTTGAAGTTCGCGGCCATGGGCGTCATGAGCGTGCCGCAGAAGCCGCAGGTGAGCGCCACCGAGCCGATGAGGGCCGGGTCCGCGCCGAGCGAGAGCACGAACGGCGCGCCAATGCCCACGGTCATGACCGTGATGGCGCCATACGCGTTGCCCATGACCATGGTGAAGACGGCCATGCCGATCGCGTAGACGATGATGCCCACGACGGCGTTGCCCTCGGGGATGATGCCCGAGACGAGCGTGGAGATCACGTCGCCCACGCCGGCGGCGGTGAAGATCGAGCCGAGCGCGGCGAGAAGGACGGGAAGCATCGAGAGCGGGCCCACGGTGTCGAGCATGCGGCGCGTGTCGTCGAGGAAGACGCGCGGGGTGTTCTTGCGCGAGAAGGCCATGAGCAGGATGCCGCCCACCACGACGCCGAAGGTGAGGCCCACGAGCGAGCTGATGTTGGTGAACAGGGCAAAGACGAGGGCCATCACGCCGAGAGAGAGGGCGGGGACGAAGATCTTCATGCCGATCTTCTCGTAGTTCCCCTGCATCTCGTCCTGCGTGGGCGCGCCGCCGGAGCCGCGGCCGACCTGCTGCAGGATGGGCGGCAGCACCATGATGACCACCATGACGCCCGCCACGGTGGTGGGGATCCAGCGGCCCACGATGAACAGGATGCCGAGCACGCACCAGAAGAGGGCCGTGCCCATGCGCTTCTCGTTGGACTGGTCCATGGCGTTGCGGACGCCCGCGTAGAACGCCACGAGGCCGATGAGGATGTAGACGACCTCGAGGAGCTTGTCGGACAGCGTGACGTCGGCGCTCTGGAAGAACTGGAGGAACTCCATCATGCGTCCTCACCGCCCTTCTCCGACGCGCCGTCCTCGCCGGCCGCGGGGTCCTCGTAGGTGGACGACCCGGTCGCCTTGATGACGCGCGCGCGGCGCTTCATGAGCCGGCGGTCGATCACGTTGTAGTAGATGACGGCAACGACCATCGCGACGATGGCGACCGGAATCTGCACGGCGGCGAGGTCGGCGAGGTTGACGTCGTAGCCGAGGCCGGCAAGCGTGCCCTGGACGAGCAGGCCGCCGGACCCGCCGATGAAGAGCACCTGCCCGAAGAACCACGCCACGTTGTCGATGCCCGCCGAGATGCCCTTGAGCTCCTCGAGGTGCTTCTCGTCGATCTTCTTGCCGTCGCGCTCCACGGCGGCCTGCTCCATCGGCATGACGACCGGGCGGATGAAGCCGGCCACGCCGCCGAAGTTGACGTTGAAGGCCGCAAAGAGCACGCGCACGACGCCGTAGGCGGAGACGATGATGCCCGCCGAGGCGTTCTTGAGCTTCTGGATGAGCGCCGCCGCTGCCTGACGCAGGCCGTTTCTCTCGAGCGTGCCCGTGATCACGAACGTCATGATGAAGATGCACATACTGCGGTTGGAGACGAAGCTCGTGCCGAGGGTGTCCAGGAACGCCACCGGGTCCATGCCGCCCACCACGGCGGTCGCGACGGCGGCCACCATGATGATGAGGATGGAGTCGAGCTTCAGCGCGAAGCCCACGACGACGATGACGATTCCCAGGAGCTTGAGGAGCTCTGCGGGATCCATCGGGTCCTCCTTCTAAGATAGACAATCCAACTTGGTTATCGTATCCAAGCATCGCTCGCGGCGAGAAGAACGTGCGCAAACGGAAACATCACGGACCCGCGCGGGCGGCGTTGGGTATCCGGGACCGCCGCGGGCCCCTCTCGCCCGCGGCGGCCTCGGATGACAACGCGCCCCGCCGCGCTATGCTAGTCACCAACGCACGCGCCCCCGGAAGGAGCCCCATGGCAGCACAGCCGCAGACCCTCGCCACGACCTCGGCCTTCGAGGTGCTCGGCCCCGTCATGGTGGGGCCCTCCTCGTCCCACACGGCAGGAGCCCTGCGCTGCGCCCGCGTGGCGGCATCGCTCATGGGCGGGCGCGTCGCCCGCGTGCGCTTCACGCTGTGGAACTCCTTCGCGCACACCTACCGCGGCCACGGCACCGACCGCGCGCTCGTGGCCGGCGTGCTCGGGCTGGACACCGACGACGAGCGCATCCGCGACGCCTTCGACCTCGCGCGCGAGGCGGGCCTGGCCTTCGAGTTCGTCGAGGCCGGCGACGACACCTCCGTCCACCCCAACACCGTCGACATCGACCTCGAGGGCGAGTCCGGCGCGCGCTGCCAGGTCCGCGGCGAGAGCCTCGGCGGCGGCAAGATGCGCATCAGCCGCATCAACGGCGTGGGCGTGGACATCACGGGCGCCTACGCCACGCTCTTCGTCTCGCACAAAGACGCCCCCGGCATCCTCGCCTCCCTCACGCACCTGCTTGCGATGGCCGAGGTCAACATCGCCTTCTGCCGCACGTACCGCACCGAGCAGGGCGGGCGCGCGTACTCGGTCTTCGAGACGGACGGCGCGCCGGACGACTCGGTGCTGCCCATGATCCGCCGCATCCGCGACGTGAGCTTCGCCACCTTCATCTCGGTCCCGGGCTCGGCCTCCACGGTCTCCCCCGGCGTCACGGCGGCCGAGCTCTTCGACGACGGCGCGCAGCTGCTGGCCGCCTGCGCCGAGCGAGGGCTCTCCATCGGCGGCGTGATGGCGCTGCGCGAGCGCGGACTCACGGGAGAGGAGCGCGCCGAGGCCTCCATGCGCCGCGTGATCGAGGTCATGCGCGAGGAGACCGCGGCGCCCATCGCCGCGCCGGCCCGCTCGCTCGGCGGCTTCATCGGCGGCGAGGCCAAGCTTCTGGACGCCGGCGCCGCGCGCTGGGCGGGCTCGCTCATGGGGCCCGTGCAGACCGACGCCGTGGCGCGCGCGATGGCCGTACTCGAGCGCTCCGCCGCGATGGGCGTCATCGTGGCCGCCCCCACGGCCGGGTCCGCGGGCGTGGTGCCGGGCAGTGTTCTGGCCGTCGCGGACGCCATCGGCGCGGACGACGACGCCGTGGCCTCCGCCCTCTGGTGCGCCGCCGCCGTGGGCCTCAACATCCAGACGCACGCGTGCGTGGCCGGCGCCGAGGGCGGCTGCCAGGCCGAGGTGGGCTCGGCCGCCGCGATGGCGGCCGCGGCCGTGGTGGAGCTCCTCGACGGCACGCCCGAGCAGGCGCTCTGCGCGGCCTCGCTTGCGATCTCCAACCTGCTGGGGCTCGTCTGCGACCCGGTGGGGGGCCTCGTCGAGGTGCCCTGCCAGGCGAGAAACGCCATCGGCGTCGCGGCCGCCATCTCCTCGGCGCAGCTCGCGCTCTCCGGCGTGCGCTCGCTCGTGCCGTTCGACGAGGTCGTGGCCGCCATGGCCGAGGTCGGCCACGCCCTGCCCTCGCGCCTGCGCGAGACCGCGCGCGGCGGCCTTGCCGCAACCCCCACGGCCCAGGCCGCCTGCGCGGCGTGCGGGGCCTGCGGGCGATAGCCGGCGAGGCGGGGCGCGAGGTTCTTCTCGCCCACTCTTCTCGACGCCGTCCCGACGCCCCCTCAACTTCTCCGGCGAGCATGCCCCCTGGCGCGGACGCGCCCGATTTCGGCATGGTTCCGTGCGCTGGGGCATGCTCGGCGAAAGCGTGCGCCACGGCATGGTCGAGGCCACCGCTGGCGAGAAGAACCCGCTGCGCGAAGCTCGCGAGCATGCCGCCCGGCACAGAACGCCCGAGCATGCCCCATGGCACGGAACCACCCCTCGAACGCGGGATTTCCGTGCGCCACGGCATGCTCGGCGCGACGGGACCCATGACCTCGGCGCAACGAAAAAGGGCCGGACCCGAAAGGCCCGACCCTGAACGTTTGGTAGCCCGTACCAGATTCGAACTGGTGATCTCCGCCTTGAGAGGGCGGCGTCCTGAACCGCTAGACGAACGGGCCATTTGGTAGCCCGTACCAGATTCGAACTGGTGATCTCCGCCTTGAGAGGGCGGCGTCCTGAACCGCTAGACGAACGGGCCACATATGCGATTGTGAGGCAAGCGGCAAATGGCTGGGACTGAGAGAGTCGAACTCCCGTTGACGGAACCAGAATCCGCTGTCCTACCACTAGACGAAGTCCCAATTTGCCACTTCGTGCGCCTCTCAGCGCGGAGAAACACTATACGGCATCCCTCTGCGTCATGCAAGCGAGAATTTTGGAGAAGTTGTGCATGGAAACTTGCCTAAAAGGGGCCTGTCCCCTTTTAGGCATCCCACCGAAGCCAGGCGAGAAGGTCGTCGCGCCTGTTGGGGACCTCCCCCGCCTTGACGGCCTCGAGCAGCTGCGCGAGCACCATGCCCACGCCGGGCCCGGGCTCCACCCCGCGCTCCCGGATCACGTCCGCCCCGCCCACGGCCAGGTCGCGCACGCGCCACACCGCCCCGGCGGAGAGCTCCGCGCGCAGGGTCGCCGTCATGGCGTCGAGCTCCACCGCGTAGCCCATGCACGCAGGGGCCTTGGCCACCGCGTCGGCGCGCTTGAGGTCAAGAAGCGCGAAGGCCAGCGGCCGCGCCTGCCCCGGCGCCGCCGCCTCCAGCTCGGAGAGCATCCGGCGCATGGAGGGGGCCGTCGCGCGGATCTCAAAGTCGTGGAGCAGCACGAGCGCCGCCGCAGCGCGGGTCACCTCCCCGGGCACCGCCAGCCGCCCCATCACGCGGCGCGCCACGCGGGCGCCCTCCCCGGGGTGGCCGAAGAAGTGGCCGCGCCCCGAGACGTCCTCGCTCCAGCAGGCCGGCTTGGCCACGTCGTGCAGGAGCGCCGCCCAGCGCAGCGCGGGCAGCGGGCGGCCCCCGGCGAACTCCTCCACGCCCGCGCAGACGCGCGCCGTGTGCTCGAGCACGTCGTGGGCGTGATAGGGGCTCCTCTGGTCGAAGCCCGCCATCGGCGCGAGCTCGGGCACGGCCGCGGCGAGCACGGCGAACTCGTGGCGCAGCGCCCAGGCGGCTCGCCCCGTGGCGAGGATCCCGTCGAGCTCCTGGCCGATGCGCTCGTGCGCGATCTGGGAGAGCTCGGGCGCGCACGCCTCGAGCGCCGCCTGCGTGGCGGACTCGATCGCGGCGTCAAGCCGGCAGGCGAAGCGCACGGCCCGCAGCACGCGCAGGGCGTCCTCCTCGAGGCGCCTGCGCGGCGTGCCCACCGCGCGGATGACGCGCGCCGCGAGGTCCCTCTCGCCGCCAAAGGGGTCGAGCAGGCCGCGCTCCGGGTGGAACGCCATCGCGTTGACGGTGAAGTCGCGCCGGGCGAGGTCCTCGCGCACGTCCGTGACAAAGCGCACCTCGTCCGGGTGGCGGCGGTCGGAGTAGCCGCCCTCCACGCGGTAGGTGGTGGTCTCCACGGGCCGTCCGTCCACGACGGCCGTGACCGTGCCGTGGGCGGTGCCGGTCTCGTGCACGGCGATCCCGGCCGCGCGCAGCACGCGGGCCGTCTCCTGCCAGGGGGCCGAGGTCGTCACGTCGACGTCATGTCCCGGCCGGCCGAGCAGGGCGTCGCGCACCCAGCCGCCGACGACCCACGCCTCGTAGCCGGCCGCCTCGAGCGCGCCGACCACGCGCCAGGCATAGCCGGGCAGCTCGCGCGCCAGGCGACTCTCGACGTCCGTGCCCATATGCCCCCTCCGCCCGCGGTCCTTCTCGCCACATTCTAGCAGCTCGGCCGGACGCGCCCCGCCCGGGTGCGTACGAGGTTTCAGACCTGATGTTCTTCTCGCCACCGCGCCCACCTGCGGATTTTCCGCAGGGGAGACGATATCAGACCTCGAATCGCGTACGTACCCGGCCCCGGGGTGTACGCACCCGGAGTGCCGCCCCGCTGCAGCGGTGCCGGCGTCCGAGTGCTATGCTCGATGCTGGTCCAATCCGAACAAACGAACGGGAGGTACCGCACCATGGACGAGATGGCATCCGTCACCGCCGACGACCTCGCCTGCGCCCGCGAGGAGTTCTTCTCCGAGCGCGCCAACGTGGTCGCCAAGAACGCCGTGAGCTCCGTCGGCATCCGTGCCGCCGCGCGCGTGCCCGAGGGCGTGGCGAGAAACGCCCTGACCTTCGACGTGGAGGTCACGCAGGGCGAGCGCTGCAACCAGGAGCACTCGGGCCGCTGCTGGATGTTCGCGAGCCTGAACACCATGCGCTACCGCGTCATCAAGAGGTACAACCTCAAGACCTTCGAGCTCAGCCAGGCCTATCCCCTCTTCTGGGACAAGCTCGAGAAGAGCAACTGGTTCTTCGAGAACGTCCTCGACACGCTGGACGAGCCGCTGGACGGCCGCCTCGTGAGCTATCTGCTCGCCGACCCCGTGGGCGACGGCGGTCAGTGGGACATGTTCAAGAGCCTCGTCAGGAAGTACGGCGTGGTCCCCAAGGAGGCCATGCCCGAGACCGCCTGCTCGCGCAACACCCGCGAGATGGACTCCTACCTCACGCGCTACCTGCGCGGCGGCGCCAGGCGCCTGCGCGAGAGCCACGCGGCCGGCGTCGGCGCGGGCGACCTCGCGGCCATGAAGAAGGAGATGATGGGCGACGTCTACCACCTCCTCGTGACCTGCCTCGGCGAGCCGCCCGCGAGCTTTGACGTGCGCCTGCGCGACAAGGACGGCAAGCTGGCGCTCTCCGGCACCTTCACGCCCGGCGCGTTCTTCGACGAGGCCGTGGGCATGGACGTGGACGACTACGTGAGCCTCATCTCCGCCCCCACCGCCGACAAGCCCTTCGGCCACACCTACACCGTGAGCCGCCTGGGCAACGTGGTGGAGGACGGCGGCGTGCGCTACCTCAACCTCCCCATCGAGCGCCTCAAGGAGTGCGCGATCGCGCAGCTGCGCGAGGACCTGCCCGTGTGGTTTGGCTGCGACGTGGGCCAGAGCTACCTGCGCGAGGAGGGCATCATGGACACCGCCGCGCTCGACGTGGACGGCCTTCTCGGCTTCCCGGTGGAGGGCTGCATGGACCGCGCCGAGCGCCTGGACTACGGCGAGTCGCTCATGACCCACGCCATGGTCCTCGAGGGCGTGAACCTGGACAAGGGCGGACGCCCCACGCTCTGGAAGGTGGAGAACAGCTGGGGCAAGGACCATGGCCGCGACGGCTTTGACACCCTCTCCGACGCGTGGTTCGACGAGTACGTCTATCAGGTCGTCGTTGACAAGAAGCACCTGACGGACGAGGAGCGCGCCGCCTACGAGACCGAGGAGCCCCGCGTGCTCGCGCCGTGGGACCCCATGGGCTCGCTCGCGCGCGTCCGCTAAGGGAGGCATCTGACATGACCGACTACTCCGCCGGCGCCATCGCGCCCGCAACCTCCGACGAGCTCGCCGCGTCCTTCTCGGCAGACCGCGCCAACCGCGTGGCGAGAAACGCCGTGACCTCGATGAACGTCCACGCCGTCGCGCGCGACGTCTCGCGCCTGCGCACCTACCACGACACGTTCCGCGTGAGCCGCGTGCGCACGGGCAAGGTCACCAACCAGCGCCACTCCGGCCGCTGCTGGATGTTCTCCGCCTTCAACGTGGCCCGCGCGGCCACGATGGAGCTCCTCGACGTGGACGACTTCGAGTTCTCCCAGGCCTTCGGCTTCTTCTACGACAAGCTCGAGAAGTTCAACGTGGGCCTCGAGTACGTCATCGAGACCGCCGCGCTGCCGCTGGACTCCCGCGAGGTCTCCGGCCTGCTTGAGCACTCGATGGGCGACGGCAACTACTACCCCGCCGCGATGAACATCATCAAGAAGTGGGGCCTCGTGCCCAAGGACGCCATGCCCGAGAGCGCCTGCACCAAGGACGCCGACCAGATGAACGCCCAGCTCGAGCGCCTCTTCCGCAAGAGCGCGATGGAGCTGAGGCGCAGGGCGGCGGCAGGCGCCGGCACGGGCGAGCTGCGCTCCGCCAAGGAGGGCATGGTCGCCGACTGCCACCGCGTGCTGTGCGTCTGCCTCGGCGAGCCGCCCGCCACGATCGACGTCGAGCTCCCCGTGGGCGAGAAGTGCCGCGTGCACGCCTCCAAGCTCGTGGAGCAGGAGGGCGGCCCGGCGGCGGACGGCAAGACGCGGCGCCTGCTCGTGGACCGCGGCATCACGCCCCGCGAGTTCGCCGAGCGCTACGTGCCCTTCGACCCGGACGACTACGTGCAGCTCGTGCACATGCCCGGCGAGAGCCGCCCCTTCGGCCACGCGTTCCACCGGCGCTTCTCGGACACCATGGCCGGCGGGCGGCCGCTCAGGATGCTCAACGTGGGCGTCGAGGTGCTCGAGGACGCCGCCGTGGCGTCGCTCTCCGCGGGCGTGCCCTGCGAGATGGCCTGCGACGTGGCGCAGCAGTTCCCGCGGCACATCGAGGACTTCCCCGGCGTGCTCGCGTGCGACACGATGGACTACGAGGGCCTCTTCGGCGTGGACCTCTCCATGGGCCGCGCCGAGATGATCGACGCGCACGAGACGCGCAACACCCACGCCATGACGTTCCAGGGCGTCGAGCTCGGCGACGACGGGCGCCCCGTGGCCTGGCGGATCGAGAACAGCTGGGGCGAGGATGCCTGCAAGAAGGGCTACCTCGTGGCGAGCGCCGAGTGGTTCCGCACCTACGGCGGCGAGGTTGTCGTGCGGCGCGAGTTCGTGCCGGCAGACGTCCTCGACCTCTGGGACAACGCGCCCGTCGAGGAGGTCGACCCCTGGACCACCGTCGGCCTGGCGATGGCGCCCCGGCTGTAGGCTCTTCTCGCCAGCACGGGTCCTTCTCGCCAGCATGCGTAAGCTCAATTTGCCGGACTTCTTGAGCTACGCGTCCAAAAGTTCAAACCGTCGAATACGTAACGCCGGATTTTGTGGCAAATGCGACCACAGATCCGGCGTTACGCGTTCTCGGCGCATGCGTAAACTCGAATGTCCGGAAAGCCGCGATTGCGCGGCGAGAAGGACGCGGGGTCTAAAAGGCGCCTAAAAGGGGCCTGTCCCCTTTTAGGCGAACTCCGCGAAGCGGGGCTCGCCTGCGCGCGCCAGGTCCTCGCCGTTGGCGAGCTCGCGGGCGGTCGCGAGGAAGCGCCCCTCGTCCCCGGCGCGAAAGACGCAGGAGAGCTGCACGTCCTCGGCGAAGAGCTGGTCCGCCACCTTGCCGCCGCAGTCGGAGACGAGCCGCGCCACGCGGTCGTAGAGGGCGTAGGGGAGCTGCACGGCCACCGGGGTCACGAGCGTCATCTCCACGATGGCGCCGTCCCGCTCGGCGGCGGCGACGGCGGCCTGCGCGGCGGCCGTGTAGGCGCGCACGAGCCCGCCGGGCCCGAGGAGCGTGCCCCCGAAGTAGCGCGTGACCACGCAGCAGACGTCGGCGAGGCCGGCGCCGCGCAGGACCTCGAGGGTGGGCATGCCGGAGGTGCGGCTGGGCTCGCCGTCGTCCGAGCAGCGCTCCCGGCCGTCCGAAAGGATCCACGCGGGGACGTTGTGCCGGGCGTCGTGGTGGCGGGAGCGCACCTCGGCGATGAAGGCCTCCGCGTCCCTCTCTCCCCCCACGCGGGCAAGCTGCGCGATGAAGCGGCTGCGCCGGTCCTCGACCTCGCCCGCGACCTCGACGCCCGCGCGCAGCGTCCGGTAGCCCCCGGGCGCCGAGCCCTCACCGAGCGTCATCGGGCCGTGCGCAGGAGCGCGCTGCCGGCGGCGACGAGCGTGTCGTCGGCGGCGGACGAGACCCGCGAGAACGCGTCGGAGTTGGTGACGGTGACGATCACCGTGTCGTCGATCCCACTGTCCGCCAGCAGCCCGCGGTCGAAGGAGATCGCGGGGTCCCCGGCGCGCACCTGGTCCCCCTTGCCCACGAAGAGGCGAAAGCCCCTCCCGCACAGGCGCACGGAGTCCACGCCCACGTGCAGGAGCACCTCGGCCCCGGACTCCGTCCTCACGAGCAGGGCGTGGCGCGTCTTGACGTCGGCCATGACCGTGCCCGAGACCGGGGAGAACGCCACGGCGGGGCCGTCCGCCTCCCCGCACGGCCTGATGCCCACCCCGGTCCCGAGCATGCCCTGGGCAAAGACCGGGTCCCCCACCCGCTCGAGCGAGACGACGCGGCCCGAGACGGGCGCGCTCACGACCCCGGGGTCGTCCGACGCTCTGACTGGCGAGGGCTTTGCGGCGCGACCGGCGCCTATGGCTTGGAGCAGACCCACGTGCTGAAACCTTTCGTCGAAGGCGTGCCGCCTGGCGGCGCGCCCGCGCCCAGACCCAATGTATTGTAGTCCACCTCATGTCCACAGAAAACCGCCCGAGTCATGCTAGAATCATCGAACGCGAGGTGGGCCAGGCGACCGCGGGGCTTCTCGGCAGCGAGATGCCATGAGGAAAGTCCGGGCTCCACAGGGCAGGATGCCGGCTAACGGCCGGGCGGGGTAACCCGACGGAAAGCGCCGCAGAAAAGAAGACTCCCACTGGCGCCCTCGGGCGTTAAGGGAAAAGCTGAAACGGTGGTGTAAGAGACCACCAGCGTCGCGGCAACGCGGCGGCTTGGCAAGCCCCATCCGGAGCAAACGCAAATAGGAGCGCCATGGTGTGGCCCGCACTGCGCTCGGGTTGCGCGCTAGAGGCGGTCGGTGACGACCGCAGTAGATAAATGGCCGCCCACGACAGAACCCGGCTTACAGGCCCACCTCGCGTGCTGCGCGCCAAGCGCGCCGACGGCGTCGCGCCTCCCAGAATCAGAACATGTGTCCGGCCCCTGTGCTACCCTACTCTCAAACAGACGTTCGGGAGAAGGGGGCCGGATGGACACGCTCGACAAGCTCGGCATACTCGCGGAGGCCGCGCGCTACGACGCGGCCTGCACCTCGTCGGGGGCGATGCGCGCCCCGCGCCAGGGCACGCTCGGCGCCACGCAGCCGGCCGGCTGCTGCCACGCCTTCACGCCGGACGGGCGCTGCGTGACCCTGCTCAAGGTCCTGCTCTCCAACGCCTGCGCCCACGACTGCGCCTACTGCGTCAACCGCAGCTCGGCCTCCTGCGCGCGGGCCACGTTCGCCCCGCGCGAGCTCGCCGAGCTCACGGTGGACTTCTACAAGAGGAACTACGTGGAGGGGCTCTTCCTCTCCTCCGGCGTCCTGGGCACGGCCGACGCCACGACGGAGCGCATGGTCGCCTGCCTGCGCATCTTGCGCGAGGGCCTGCGCTTCAACGGCTACGTGCACGCCAAGGTCATCCCCGGGACGTCGCCCGAGCTCGTGGACGCGCTCGGGCGGCTGGCGGACCGCCTCTCGGTGAACATAGAGCTCCCGAGCGCGACCTCCCTCGAGGCGCTCTGCCCCGAGAAGAGCCGCGACGCCGTGCTGCGCCCCATGGCGCAGATCCGCTCGCGGCGCGCGGACGAGGAGCGGCGCCTGCTCGCGGACGGCGGTGCGCGCCGCGAGCGGATCTGCGCCATGG
>NZ_JACJKN010000022.1 GCF_016900775.1 Olsenella uli
CCTCGACGGGGGCCGCGAAGTCGTAGGCCACGGTGCAGGCCTCATCGGTGTACCAGCCGGCGAAGTCGTAGCCCTCGCGGACGGGGTCGGCGGGCTTGGCAACGGGCTCGCCGTTGGCGACCGTCGAGACGACGTCCTCGTTGCCGTCAACGCCGTCGTCGAAGGTGACATACCGCGCAACGCCCCACTTGGCATAGAGCGTCATGTCGCCCATGACGGGCTCGGTGAAGTCGTACTCTTCGGTGCACTCAGGATCGGTGTACCAGCCCGCAATCACGTACCCCTCATTATCGTCGTAGGTCATCGGATCGGCATAGTCGCCGAAATAGACCTCGGCGGTCTGGTCTTCCACGCCCTCGAGCTGGAAGTCATAGGTCACAACGGGGGTCTGCTTGAACTTGACGTAGAGCGTGGTGTCCTCTCTTACGCCGCCCCAGTTTGTGAACTTACTTCCCGAATAGTCGGGGGTGGTATAGAAGCCGTCGAACTCATAGTCCTCAGGAATCTCGACGTCAAGGTGCTTGAACGCCGCAGTCTTGTTAAGCAGCTCTCTCTGCTCATCAGGGCTGAGGTCGAGGTCAACCGTGACGGTGTAGAAGGGCTCCTTAGACTCAGGGCTCAGGTAGTACGTGACCGTCGGGTCCTTCGTCCAGCCAGCGTAAACGTCGGTATCAGCCTCTACGGCACGGAAGTTGTAGCGCTGCGTGCACTCTTTGTCAGAGTACCAAGCCTCAAACTTGTAGCCATCGCGCTCGGGAGGGTCGTCCGGCCGCGGATGCGTACGGCCATGCTCCACGGTTTGGACAAGATACGGCACCGCATCAGTCATATCGTCGTAGGACGTCTCGTTCCAATACGTTACCGTGTGCTCGCTCTCACCCCACTTGGCGTAGAGCACCAGGTTCTGATCGATGCCCGTGTTGAAGTAGTACTCGTTGGTGAGCTCGGGATCCGTGTACCAGCCATAGATGGTCTCGCCTTCGGTGGCGAGGTAGCCGGTCGGCCTGCTCACTCGCTTGCCGGCCTCATAGGTCTCGACCTTATCCTCGTTGAGGTCGTCACCGAATATAAAGGTGACGGTATATGTCTCCGCATCTTGAGCCTCGACGCCCGTCTCCGTGTTTCCGTCGGCGGCAAGCGCAGTCGCTACCGGAGCAGCGACCGGGCTCAGCGCGAGCACGGCGGCAAGGCCCGCGGTCGCCGCCAGCTTTCCCTTGCTCCTAAAATCCATCTCCAGAGTCCCTTCTCTTAGTCAGCCAAATCCGGCATAGGCCGCTACGAAATCAGTCTATGCACGAATTATATGGTGCGAATATCATAACTCTGACGATGTTAGTTGAGCAACTTTGAAGTAGGTTAGCATAGCGTTACTGTTGGTCTGCCTCGGATCGTGCCTCGGCGTCAGCGTTTGCGAAGGGGGCGTGAGCGGGACACTCCCGTCCCTTCTTTCGGATTTTACCCTAGCATCACCTGCAGGAAGACGAACCTCGCGAGCCTCTCATCCCGGCGGGTGGCGCAGCGAGACGAGCGGCAGCCCTCCTCCGCGCATAGGCAGAAAGAGGCCCGGACACAGCTGGCTCCTGGCCCTCGTCATCACGTTGGCTCTCTCCGCGAATCCCGCGCAGAGGGGCAAGGTCATGCGCATCTTATATATATATATTGCTGCTCGGACACGTGCTGCCGCCCGGCCTCTATGGCGCCCACGAAGAGCCCGCTGCCAATCTCGGCCATGGGGCGACACGGACGCCCAGACGCCATCTCGGACCCCGTGCGGACAACGCGGAACGGGGCGACGCGGTCGGGCCTCGGGAAGCGCATTTTGGAGAACCCCTCGGGCGCGCGGAATGACGCCCCCTCGGCTCACGATCGCCATCCGCTTCGCAGTCTTCCCGAGCGCACGCCGGCTGGCTACGACCCCATCAGCTCAGCAAGTGGGGACATCGACGCCTCGACGCGGCGGGCGCAGCGCTGCGTCCTGGCAGTTCTACCGAGAGGGGCATGCAAGACGCTCCCCAGCGCGACCCACGGGGCATGTGCGCGCACGTTGCAAGCAGGCGCACTGAGACACGGCGCCGTACTTGGCATGGAGGCGGCTGTTCGGGGGTGCCGGGGTGAAGCGGGATGCGCGGCTGCCCGGCCATAGACATGCTGATCCGGCAGAGGCATTTCTAAAGGATGGATGGGCCGCGCCCTCAAACTCCCTGATTGTGACTAAAAACAAAAATGTTGCGCAACTAATTATGCCAGAGCTATGATATTTGCCGTCCGTTGAGGCGACCCATTTTGGGCAAAATGGGACAAAGAGGAGAGCGATACATACATGAAGAGAAGAACCGGAGGGACTCTCGCGGTAACCGCTGGACTCGCGGTAGCGGTTGCGCTGAGCCCCGTTGCTCTGCCGATTGCCTCGGCATATGCCGAGGAGGGCGATGCTGCCACGAATCCCGTGTCAGCACAGGATGCAGGCAGCCCGGAGGACAAGTCGGCCCTCGGCTGGCATTACGGCAACTGGGAGAACTCGCACCTGTACGTCGACCTGGTCTTCCCATGGGGCATCTGCGATCTTTGCGGCGCGCCTTACTGGGATGGGTTTGGGCCGGGCTGTGGCGACGATCAGGAGCCGGAGCAGCAGCAGGGCTTCATCACCTTCCAGTGCACCGATCCTGAGAGCGGCGCCTCAACGATGCAGGACGTCGAGGGTCCCATCGTCGATGGCAAGATGACCATATCCGAGGTGCCCGACCCTGTCGTGTTCGAGGGGTATGACTTTGTCGGCTGGTCTGTCTGCGGCGGCAACCCCGTCTCCGCGGACCAGCTCATGGGACTGGAGGTCAGTCCGTACATCGTTATCGAGGCGGTGTACGAGCCTTCGACATCCGATCCCGTGATCGAGACCCATACGGTTACCTTTGATGACCAAATCGACGAGACGGAAAACGTCGTGGTCGAGGTTGAGGACGGGGACGCCGTTGCCGAGCCGGAGGTTAATCCGACGCGCGAGGGCTACTCCTTCGAGGGCTGGTACACCGAGCCGGCGTGCCTCACGCCCTATGACTTCTCCTCTGCCGTGACGAGCGACATCACGCTCTACGCCAAGTGGGTTGAGGTCGAGGACCCTTCGATCGATCCCGATGATCCTGTCATCGTTCCCGAGGATCCGGACACGAATCCGGATGATTCCGGCGCTAACCCGGAGAATCCCGGCGATGACTCCGAAGACCCGAACGGCGGCGCCCAGACTTCCGGTGCGGCATCCGATGACGAGGCCGACTCTGGGGACGACGCACTCCCGGAGACCGGCGACGCCACAGTTGCCGTTTCGGGCATTGCCGCGCTCGGCGTCACCGCGGCTGGTGTTGGTGCGCTTCTTAGGCGCCGGAGCTAAGTCGTACGAGAAGGGCCCACTTGCTCAGGGCGACAGACTGCGCGTGAGTCAAGCACCCTGAGAGCTTCGTGGAAGCGACAGGCCTCCGTCATCGCACTTTGCTCGCGGCGCGAGCCCGCGCGATGGCGGAGGCCTTCTGCACAGCCTGCTCATGCGATGAGAAAAAGGAGGCTGCTTCAGAGCTCGATTGGACTCTCTCGGACGAAAACCCGAGGGCATGCAGAACTGCTTCTCGATGTGGCTCGCCTCGGGATGTGACACCCACCAAAAACGCTGAAGAGCCCTTTTTTGGCATATCTGTAAACCAAGAAGGACAAAGGAGCATGCGTGATGAACACGGTAGACTCGATGACGGGAAGGCCGAGCGTTGACCGTCCTTGGCTGAAATATTACCCGGAAGCACTTCAGAAGATGATACGTCTACCCGAATGCACGGTGGAGGAGTACCTCCACGCAAGCTGCCCGGGGGACGACGTGGACGCCATCGACTTCTATGGTACCCGCATTCGCTGGAGCGCGGTCTTCGGCCAAGCCGATCAAGCTGCACGCGCGCTGCGCAGCCTTGGATTTGGTGAGGGGGACCAGATTCCTGTGTTCCTCGCCAACGTCCCCGAGTTCATCTACCTCCTGCTCGCCGCCGAGAAGATTGGCGCCTCGCTGCTGAGCCGCGACAATACCCTGCGCGAGAACGTTGAGGCAGTGCGCAACTCCGGCGCCAAGGCAATGTTTGCCCAGGACTGGCTCTCGCAGGACGAGCTCGGTCGCTTCCTTGCCGATACGGACGTGGAGCGCGTCGTGCTTCTCGACGCGTGCAACTCCTGCAGCCGCGATGACATGCCCGATTACGTCCGGGCCAATCTTGACCGTCGCTATCCCACCGAGAAGGCCCACGGCTCAAAGACCTTGACCTGGGACGAGTTCCTTGCCCTCGGCAACAGCTATATCGGCGAGGTCTACGCTCCCACCGACATTGACCGTCCACTTTTCCGCGCCTACACCAGCGGATCTACCGGCCCCTCCAAGCAGGTTATTCATTCCGCGCGCACCATGCTCTCGGTCATTGCGCAGATGAACTTCTACGCTGGCTCCACCGATCAGCGCCCCACCTGGATGGTCACGTGCCTGCCGCCTACGCTTGTCGCCGTGGTGGTTGCCATGGTGCTGATGCCGCTCGCATCCAACAAGCTCCTTATTCTCGACCCGTACTGTGCCGTGGAGGACGTCGATCTTGAGCTGATGCGCAACAAGCCCAACAGCTGGCCCATCATCCCGATGTTCATCGAGACCGTTATGCGCAATGGTCGCGTGCCTGATGACTACGACCTCTCTCACCTCACGGCAGCGGGCGCCGGTTCCGAGTCCTACAACAACAATCAGATGCACCGCGCGCAGAAGTTCCTCGAGGACCACAACTGCCACATCCGCTTTACCACCGGCTACGGCAGCAGCGAGGCGGGCTCCAACGTCTCCCTGCCGATGGCGCCCCACCCCATGGGCAACGGCAACGTTGGCATCCCCATGCTATTCAACACCGTCAGCGTGTTTGAGCCGGGGACCCAAAACGAGCTGACCTACAACCAGATGGGAGAGATTTGCATCGCCGGACCCGGCCTCATGCTGGGATACGACAACCCCAAGGCCACCGCAAAGGCGCTGCAGAAGCACGCCGACGGTCGAACCTGGCTACATACCGGCGACATTGGCTGGATGAATGAGGACGGCGTCATCTACGTACAGACGCGCGGCAAGGCAACGCGCTTTGGCGGTGGCGACCTCGCAACCCTCCCACTCGAAAACATCGTGGCGGACGCCAACATCCCAGGCATCGACGACGAATTCTTCGTGCTGGTCCCTGACGTGGAGCACACGCGCCATTTCCTGCCCTATCTTTTCGTAGTGCTCAAGGACGGCTACACCCTCGCTGACATAGAGAAGCCTGTGCGCGACTGTCTGCCCGAGGAGTACATGCAGCCCGTCGAGATTCGCCAGCTGAACGCCCGTCCCTTCTTCCACTACAAGACTAATCGTATCGGTCTTTCCCAGAAGATCCTGGCCGAGAGGACCCAGAAGACCGACGAGATGGATGCCCTCAACGAGAGGTGTTAGGCATCTTTCGCTTATCCGCTTCCTGACGGTCTGTCGGGCCGCATGCTCCGCCCCTCTGGGGGCGAGCGTGCGGCCCGCCTTGACTCTCCTGCGTCCCCGCCCCATTGGATTAAGGCGACACATTTGATGTAGCAGAGATTGGCGGATGGATGTCCGCGCTGCAACGCGAGAAGCGCCATAGGGAAATGAGGGGCGCGACAGGCCTCTCCCCCGCATCTCTTGCGCGCCCCTCCAAGAACGGCCGAGCCTCGCCAGCAAATGCTGCGCCGCGTCCTAATTCAGGGTGCCCTCACTCAGCGCTCGCTTTCCTTGCATAGTCGGTTCCCGCGAACAGGACGCGCATCACGGTCGCCACGCGCTCAAGCTCCTCCTCAATCCAGCAGAAAATGCAGATAGTCTCCCACATCCATCGTCCGGAACTCATGGCCCAACTCGCACAGCGGCACATAGGCCCTCCTGCACCATGGCATCAGGCAGAGCGACGAGGCCCTCTTCTCAAACTAGTCCAGGAAGCGCTCGGCGGCTTGGGGGCTGCCGAGCGTCTGTGGCATATACCTCACGGCATCAACCACGCCGCAGCGAGCGGAGGGAAGGACCTCGGCCCTATACACGGCCAGATTCCACGCTCGTGGCTCTTGCAACAGCTGCGCGGGCTTCCAAGAGGACCTCGTCAAGCGAGAAGCGTTTTTCGGTAATTGCCGCCTCACACTCTGCCTTGCGCAGTGCCACAAGAACCTCCGGATGAAAGCTCGGCTCCTCGAAGGACTCCATGCTCATGACAACCATATCGCCGCGGCCGTTGCGCGTGAGGATGACGGGGCGACCGCCCTCGTGCACGTCCTCGGAAATCGCCGCGAACTTGTTCCTCAGGTCACTCACCGGGCGAACGGGCTGCATGCCGACTCCTCTCTGGCGGTTGCTATCATAATTCTGATAGCAACCGCCAGCTTTAATCGCAGCAGAAAAGTCGCCGCCCAGCTCTACCTGCGTTACCCGTAAGCCGTCAATCTCGCTCGGAGCGCCATCAACCATATCCGCGGCCTTCCCTACGGAGGAGAACCCAAAAGAGGCCAACAGCGTGACTATTGTCGCCAATATCAAGAAGCTAAATCTTGCTATGTTGCCATGCCATGAGAAGTCATGCTTTCCGCTCATAAGGCCTCCTAAATGCCGTATGCCAGCAGATTCCTTTAACTAATTTTCAACTACGCATGCTTCGGCCAGATGAAGCAATCGCTCGGAGGCACCTCCCCGGCGAGCGGTTGTGCCAGAGGCTGCCGGGCCCTCTCGCCCGTCAGCCCAAAAGTCACAGAATCTCTTTCTCCACTCCATGTGTTCATACCAGCCCCTCTTCGCGCCAGCCAAGCGGTATGAGATGCCGCGCCCATCCAGGGAGGCGGTGTAGTGGCAATCCCCTCCCTAAGCGAAGGGATAGTAGAGCCGATAGACGGGCACGCCTTCGAGGAAGCCGTGCAACCAATGCCCCCCCGATGCTGGCGCGGCCCACCTCCCAGTCCTTGTCATTCTGGCTGCAGCTACAAAGGGGACCGGTTCTATGAGGAGTTCCATTGAATGAGATCTCTACGTCCGGCTCTAGGGTTCACCGGCATGGCACTGAGTGGGAATGGGCTCGATGAAAATGCCGCCGACACTCAGCCGAACGAGGTCAGTTTCAAACGTTCCCGCACAGGAGCCCTCAACGACAGGCGAGGCAATCACGCGCGCGGCTGTTTCGGAGTTATCGTCATTTGTACACTCACCTCAGCAAGTGACGCGGAAATTCCATCGTAGAGGGAATTCCCGAGGACAGTATCCGGCTTATATGCGCAGCCGTAGTCACGTAAGCTAATAGAATCCGCCCAAACGCAGACGCGCCCCTATGGGGCGGTATATCCCCAGATATTCCTGCCAAGACTCCCGTTCAGCGTGCAGTCGGCAAATGCAACGAGCTCGCCGTCCTGGTAGAACGCAATTGGCCTCAGCATTATGTCAGCACCTTCCCAGTAATACGGGGCGCCAATCCGGTATGTGATGGACGGAAGATCGGGAACCCCCAGCTGCACGCGGGCCCTTTCCGCAAATTCCTCGTCCGTTATTCCGTGGCCCTCGCGCACGCCGCGCCAGCCGATCCCCTCATCGCGCCAGCCCGCAGAAAGCAAGTGGGCTCTCTCGGCGCTGGACGTCGTGTAATTGTGAGTGCCCGTGGCCGCATAGGGGTTGTACTGGCGGTATAGGGGAACGCCCTCCTCGCCCGAAACTGAGTACCAGCCAACACCCTCATCACGCCAGCCGTGAGCAACGAGGCTGGCGCGCTCCACAGAGGAGAGCGTGTAGTGGTGGTCTCCACCGGGGACCCATGGGTTATACAAACGGTAGACGGGAGCTCCCGACCTCGGTGCGTACCAACCGACCCCCTCGTACTCCCATCCACGCATCTCGAGGCTGTCAGCCTCTTCCACGCTCGCCGTGTAGAAGTGCTCGCCCGTGTAGCGGTTGTAGAGACGCCGCATCGCAGCGCCATCCTCCGCCGCCAGCGCACATGCCGGGACAAGGAGGGCACCGAAGAGAACCATCATCGCAACGAGCGCACGGATAGTCGCTCCGTACTTCTTCTCCCTGAATCCAGCCCTCATCACGATGACCCCCACCCTACGCAACGTTACCTTTAGCCCATTTTCAACAAGCTTGGACCGTCGTCCCACTCAAATTAGGCTGGTAGATCCCCCCACTCGGCGAGCGGGAAGCATGAGGCCGACACCTTGGATCTTCCACGTCGGCGGGACATCTCACAAGTCCATCATCTGGGTTTCTTCCCGATTCCTGCGTTACGCCAAGCAACCTTAAGGCTGTCTCGCCCACTGTCGGTGATAGGCGCCGAAGCGCCACGGCCCGCTGAGGGCTCGCGCAGCAAACAGCTATACCAAGAGCGCAACAGCAATGAAGCGAATCATATACAGGGCATTGAGCCCAGAGAAGAGCGCGAGCGTTATCTGGCCACTCCCCCCAGACAGAAAGGCGCGACCAGACCGAAATGACAGCATCAGCAGAGGGAGCGCGGGGAGGATGTATCTCCCCTGGACCCCCTGAATCGTCTCCGAAGTGCTCGGCGTCCAAGAAACGGCCATAGAGACCATGACAGCGATCCAGACGAGGGCCGCCACGGCAAAGAGCGCCGCACGAAGCCCGCCTGACAAGGCAGCGGCGTCATCCTCAGATCGTTGGGAGGAATACAGCATGCCGACAACATACAGCCCCATGAGTGAGGAGGGCATGACGAGGTTCTGCTGCAGCCATCCCAGGCTAAAGCCCACCGCAGACATCCAATAGTTATCTGCGGAAACGTCGAATGTCCTCGCAAACAGAAAGATCGTCCCCAAGGGGTCGGAAATCAGGTCATAGAGTGAGAACGTTCGCTCCCCCGGAAAGGCGAAGGTCGTCGTGCCGGAGGACACCGAGGAGACCATTGCGAGCTTGCCCGCCGAAACGGCAAGGGCCGCAAGGGCCAAGACGCCCGCCTTATATGCAACGGCGGCCCGCCTTGAGGTGAATCGCCGGCCGGGAATAAGAAGAACGAGCCCCACCTCCAGCACATAGACCGCCTTGCACGGGGCAAGCAATGTCGCAAATAAGGCGAGGGCGACCATCATCCTACGGCTCAGTGCCCCTTCCCCCAGCACTGCTCTGAGCACAAGCGCGATGAAAACGAAGCTCAGACCGATGGTTCCGCCGTCATATGAGTAGGATGCGGCCTCCTGGAGGACCATCGGCAGAAACGAGATCGCCATTATGACGTTTTTGCCGACCGGGGTTATGCGTATTGCAGCAATCACGCATACAACGAAAAACGCCGCAGAGAAGATTCTTCCAAGGTAGAAGACGGGGTACGCGCCCAATCCTAGCAGCCTTCCAAACAGGAGGCCTACGACTGATCCGACCTTAGCGACGACGTTCTCGTTACCGAGGGTGAAATTGAACATCAAATCTTCGGGAACCTCGTAGGAGCCCTCATGCCGTTGCCCCCAGCTGAACTCCTCAAAGACCTGCTGGTAGCTCTCGGCATCAATGGTGAACGTCTGATAGTCATTGCGCTCATCGCGCGCGCCGTGGTCTGAGTACAGCTCCCAGTCATCCCGACGCATCTCTACGGTCTCTGGACGGTCAAGCCCCGCGGACCCCGTCACACATTCGGAGAGCCAGTACGATGACAAATAGTGATGGAACTCATCGGCCACGGAAAACGGGGGGAACAGAACCGAGAACAGGAGGCAGGAGCAGGAGAGCAAGGCCGCGAAGCCGATGAGACGCCCCCTCGTGCTGGAGAGAATTCCCCTCGCCGCCATCAGGAGGGCGCCAACCGGCAGAACGCCAAACGCCACCATCGCTGCCAGCACGAGCTTACGGCCGCTCGAGGCATACCAGTACAGACCATATCCAATAAAAAGACATGCCAAAACAGCGGTAGCCAGCAGCCATTTGAACCGCGGATGGCTTCGGACGCGGACGGCATAATCTATCAATTGGCTCATGGTGACCAACCCCAACTGCGCATAGTTCTGACGAGCTTATCGCGACCCTGCCCGACACCAAACTCGACCTTTGGTCGCAAGTCCACGATACGCTACTATTCGACAGAAGCCAATCTGATGGGGGAATCGTGTCCGCACTCATAAGCATCCTGTATCTCATATCATACGTTCTCGCTTTTTCAGCCGTAATGATATTCCCCAAGCGCCAGGGGCAGGAAAGCATCCTTGCGTGGATTCCGCTGTCCTTCTTTCTGCTGCTCGGATTTGATGGGCTCTTTGCCGGAGCCTGCACATTGGCCCATATCCCCGTCTCGCTGCTATCGCAAGCTACCGGCAACCTTGCCCTCGGCGTTTCGCTCCATCTCATCATGCGGAAAAGGGGGGTCACCCAGTCCCTCACCATCACAAAAAGGGACGTCATCGTGATGGTTGTCTTCACAATAATTGCGCTTGCGGTGGTTCGGCTGGAGTTCGGCCCGGATTTCACCCCCCATTACATCGTCACCGATGCAATCAACCATTTCAGAAGGTCACTTCTCATATATTTCGATGGCACGGTCACTGGAATGTACCAGGCATGGAACTACATAGCCAACGCCTTCGGGTTCTTCTCTCCCTTCATTCGATTTGATTATTTCTATAAGGTCTACTGCCTTTGTGACATAACGTTCTGGTACTTTGGCGGCCTCCTCCTCTACGCAACGTCTTACGAGCTGCTCAAGGGAGCGCACCGGGAAGCGCTGTCTGGCATCTTCATGATGCTTTATGCGCTGGGCTACCCCCTCAACGGGATGATCTGGGGCTTTTGTTATCTTGGGGTCGGAGTCTCGTTCGCGGTCCTGGCGGTGTTCTTCTGCATCCGGATAGCTCGGGCGGCAAAATGGGGATACTTTGCCGGACTCGCAATTTCCCTCTACGGCCTCATTACGAGCTACGCCCTCTTTGCCCCCTTCATTTTTTTCTCCGCCTTCGTCTGTACGGCGGCAGCCCTGGCGCGCCAAGGCAAGGCCTCGAAACGCCAGCTCGCAACCGTCTGCCTCACGACATTCGCCCTCCCGGGAATCCTGGGTGCTTGGTTCTTCTATGACGACATACTCAGGTCTGGAGCGGTAACGGTATCAAGCGCCCTCGACAACGAGGGAGGGATGTATCGCAACCTCTACTCCAATCTCGTACTCTTCCTGCCGCTCATCATCGTCTCTTTCTGGGATGCCTTCCAAAAACGCAGATTCCTCCAATCCCCCCATGCGCTGACGTTCTGCGTTCTCTGCGCCTCGTTCGTCGTGCTTCTGGTCCCCACATACTTCCACGCGGTCTCAACCTACTATCTGGGTAAGCTGCAGTTTGCCATTTGGCCCTTCGCCCTACTCCTTGCCTCGGTTGGAGCGGAAAGGGCGCTTGAGCTGCCGGGGAAGATCTTGCTGGGCGCATATGCAGCCGTTGCCGCATTCTTGGGCATAATGGTCATCGGAAACATCGACCAACGATTTGCCAACGCCTATCAGCCTATCGGGACGGGAACCCCGGCGACATATCACCCCTATCTCGACGTCTACCAATGGAACCTCAATACCATGCGAACCTCCGGTGCTATCAGCGCGGACGTATGGAATCTCTGTCACGAGGCTTCAGACTACGTGGACGAGGGCAAAGAGGTGCCGGTCATTGCATTTGGAATGTACAGCGGGTGGTACTTTGACATAACGTGTCAGCTTGACGACATTCGCCAAATCAGGGTTAAGCCGGACAACCCGGGAGACAGTGTTGATCAAGTACTCGACGGCTCGTTCGACTATGTAACGGTCATTACCCTCCCTTATGCCGACCAAGGAGACGATGGTGCTGCTGCGGCATCCGACATTCTGCTGGAGAGCGGTGATGTCGAGGTCATCTATTCAAACGGAGCTGGCTATATAGCACAGATTGGTGGGTGACGTCACCATGAGCAGTAAGGCTACGACATCTCGAACGATCTTCGCGAGCGTCATTGTTCCAATCTACAATGCCGCAGAATACCTTGATAAGTGCCTCACAAGCCTCGCCAAGCAAGATTGCAGCGATTATGAGGTCATCTGCATCGATGACTGTAGCACCGATGGATCGTTCGAAATAGCGACGGCCTATGCCGCCACGTATCCCGACCTGTTCAGGATTATGAAGAATGGGGAGAACGTCGGACAGGGGCAGACGCGGAACAGGGGTATATCGCTTGCGCGAGGAGAGTATGTCACGTTCGTCGATAGCGATGATTACGTAGCCGGCGACTACATTTCGACATATCGAAGGGCGGCACGACAGGGTGATTTCGACGCAATCGTCGCTGGCTATACTCGCGACGTCGACGGACGGCTAACCGAGTGCCCCGCCCCTCAGATTCCTTGGTGTCTTTCCACATACTCCATTGCGTGCGCAAAGCTCTTCAGGCTGGCATTTCTTGATGAGCATTCCATTCGCTTTCCCAAAGAGCGGCGCGGTGAGGACATCTTCTTCAATCTGGCATGCTTCTGCGGTGGCGCCTCGTGCGAGAGGCTGGATTACACCGGTTACCACTATCGCCTCAACCGACAGTCAACGACGAAAACCATCTCTCACGAGATACATTTTGAGAAGAGCGTCGTTAGCATGTTCAATCAGCTTAACGATGAGTTTCCGTTTGCATCGCTCGAGTCCTCTAAACGTGACGTAGTCTGCTACGCCTATATCGCCAATGCGCTTAACGCGCTCATCACATATGCGCACGGCTGTGGTGTTGAGGATATGCGCTCTCGACGAACCCTAATCTTCTCCACCGCAAAGCGCCTGTTTCCGGAATATGAGACCAATCCCCTCTTCCACCTTTCGGCATCAACGGGACAGACACTAAAAATAAAATGGTCTTTGTGGTTCATTATGAATCTTCACAAGATTAAACTCGATGGGATTTTGTTTAATTTCATTTCAATAATGTAATTATTAATAAATTGTAGGCTATCGATTCCACCTGTATTCATTATTATCACGGAATTACGAAAGGGACTCCTCTCCTGTTGGCCTTGATTCATCTTCTGTTCATAAGACGCATCATTTCGACCCTCAAAGCTTGCTTGTTCTTATTGACATCATATTTTTCATCCCAAATGGCGTACGAACGCCGTGAGAGCTGCTCCCACTCAGCTTGGGGTAGAGAGCATATTGAATCTATTGCCTCAGCAACCTCGTCTACAGCGGGATTAGGGGACAAGAGCACTCCATTTCCATCTATCATTTCAGAAATGCCCCCGACATCGGTAGCTATAACCGGAATCCCAAAGGATTCTGCCTCCATTATCGAAACGGGAAGGCCCTCCGAAGAAGAAGTGGTTATAAAGCATGTCACTAAATGCCTTGAGTAATATGAGATTATCTCGCTGTTTGGAGCATATCCAAACAGCGAGGCTCTCAGCTGGTTCGATTCGCAATACCTCCTAAGCTTCGGAAGCTCGTCACCATCTCCAAAATGAACCCATCGAATATCCGGCCTGGCCAGCTTTGCCAACGCTTCCGCAATTAGGGGCACACGCTTAAGTGGAATCAGATTTGAGCAGCTAACAATGAGCCTCTCTCCCCCCACCGGCCATCTCATCAGACTACGCTGCTGTGATCTCACCCCCAGCCTGTTGACAACATATTGCCCGAGTTTCTTCTCTGGGCCAAAGGCTGCCGAGAAGTATGACTTCCCATGTTCTGAGATAAAAAAAATATTGTCGCATGCATCTCTCATTACCCGTTGAAACGGCTGACGTGAATGCAGCTGACGCTCATTGAAGAGATCATATCCATGCGCACGGGCAACGACCTTCATCTTGGGCTTCCCCAACTTTTCGAAAGAGAGCGTCAAGAGGGGAAGAGCGAACCAAAACGAGTAATAAATAGCATCCTCGGAGTAGCCAAAAACGGAATGCTTCCTGCAAAAGCTCTGAAAATCCTTTGCAAGGATTGCCATTTTCAGCGAATCTACCAATCGTTCGACAGAGAATCCGTCCGAAACGAGATCGATCAGCTCGCGAATCATGACTCTTGAGAACACCGCTCGAAGCGCGTCAAAGGCGAGGCGAGATATGTTAGCCAGTGCCATCTCAGGTGTTGCGTAAAGCAGGAAGTCTTTCGTGCCGCCAAGCAAATTGCCTTCTTCTCGATTATTTGACGGTACAACAGCTATCAAAATAATGTCATAGTCATCTTCAAGACTTCTCAGCTCTGGAGAAATAAACGGCTCCTCCTGAGGAAGGCTTGGGAAACCATTGGTGAACAGATATAGCCTTTTCTTTGTGAATGAGCTCGTGCTCACCGATGAGACCGCCTTCCAGAATCGACAGAACCAAAGGATCGCCAGCCTTGGTGAACATTACGGCCGGGTAAGAACGGGGCACCTCAACACAACGTTATCCCTTATCAGACAGACTCATAACAGTCTTGAGGTAGATGACACATGATAGAACTGCTCCGGCTATCATGCAGAGATCATATACAGCGGCAGCCCCCACCATACCGAATCTTGGTATCAATACATAGCTGGCAATGACACACACGACGATCATTATGACGCCAATCACGGAATTTGAGACGAGCTTGCGCTGGGTGACCAGTAGATTGCCGGCTGGAGTCCTAAATGTCGCAGTTATAAAAAAGCCTATCATTACAATCTGCATAACGGGCACGGCATCTACATACTGTTCCCCAAAAATCAAACTAACGATCGGATCGGCAAACACGATAAAGAAGACGGTAATAACTGCCATGAGAATGCCGCCTCCCAACGTCATCAGAGCATAGTTTCTGAGCGTCCAAACTCGTTCGTCCTTGTGGCGAACAAAGTGCGGGTAGATATAGGTCACGATGGCATTCGGGAAGAAAAGCAGCGCGAACGGAATTGTTGTGGCAACGCGGTAGGAGGACACAACCAATTCGTCGGCAATAAACATGCCGATAAACATGGTTCCCAAGAGAGTAAACGCTTGGCTCACTCCGCTATTAAACGCAGAAATCAGTGCAATCCTCCAAAACTGTGTCATATCATCGCGTTTGAGTGAAGATGACCATAAATAATCACGCTCAAAGGGGAAGAGACGGCAAAGCCACGCGTAGGCAACCAAGAGAGCCAAGGACTGACCGACCGCTAGGCCAGGTGCCGCGAATGTCAGCGCTCCGACTATCGAGAAAATGCAGGTCAGAACTGTCTGAAGATTCAACGCAATTGCATAATCTCGGTTTTGGAGACGCACACGAAGAAGAATGGTCTTAATATCAAAAAGTTGCTGAAGCAGCGGATAGGCACAGTAAAGGACGAGAATCGGACCAGACGACGGAATGCTTAGCGGAACAAGGAGGGCAATAGCTAAAACAAGTAACAGGTATAGGAACCCAACAACCAGCGAAACCCGATACGCATATGCATAAAGTCGACACTCCCGATCCTTGTCGTTGAACGCCTCACAGCAAAGCTGCAGCGCCGCAGTCGTAGCCCCCAACCCATTGAAGATGATAAAGAAACTGGCAATATTAAACGCATAAGAATAGACGCCGTAATCATATTTGGAGAGCACTCGCACCAGCACGACGCTCATTATCGTTGCAATGGCCTTGTTGAGAGTCCCAGCTCCAACGATGTCAAAGAAGCCGCCCCTGAATAAGGATCTCCCCAGGTCGGAAAACTTCTTGACTAACACGTCAAACTCCTCAAGGCGTGAGCAACCGTCCAAGTATCCTCCCGCGTGAGGTATGGCCCCATCGGCAGGCTGAGAACCTCCTTGCACAGGCGCTCGGTCACCGGGCAGGGCAACAGCAGGCGGCCGCCGGCAAACGCGAGCTGCTCGTGCATGGGCTTGGGATAGTAGACGTTCGTGGGGACGCCCCGTGACATGAGCGCGGCCTGAAGCTCGTCACGGTCAACGCCATCGGGACAAATCACGGTATACTGCGCCCACGAGCTCAGATACCCCTCGAGAACCGACGGCGTCTTGTAAGAAGTGCTCCCAAGCAGCCCCTCGTACCACACCGCGCGCTCGTTCACGTCATCCAGCTCGTGCTCCGCGAACGCCGCGAGCTTCACGCGCAAGATTGCCGCCTGGATGGTATCGAGACGGCTGTTCATGCCAACGCGGACGTTGTCGTATTTCATCGAGCCCTTGCCATGTACGGCGTAGCTGCGAATGAGCGTCGCCCATTCATCGCTATCAGTGAAGATGGCTCCACCGTCGCCGTAGCAACCCAAGGGCTTTGCAGGAAAGAAGCTCGTCGTCGAGATGTCGCCGAAGGAGCAGGCACGTCTCTCGCCGATGGCACCACCAAAGCCCTGAGCACCATCCTCGAGCAGAAGGAGCTCTTCGCTTTCGCACACCCTGCGAATCGAGGGGTAATCCGCCGGCTGTCCAAACAGGTCAACAGCGATAACCGCCCGAGGGATGAGCCCCTGCCCCCGCGCCAGGGCACAAGCGGGAGCAATCTGAGAGGGGTCGATATTGAAGGTATCCTCAAGTATGTCAACAAAGACTGGGGTGGCACCGACGGCGGAAACGACCTCGCCTGAAGAGAAGAACGTGAAGTCCGGCACGATGACGGCATCACCCGCACCGATCCCCCACGCCATGAGAGCGAGCTGCAGCGCGTCCGTTCCGTTACCACAGGAGATGCAATGCTTAACCCCAACGTAATCGGCAAGCTCTTGCTCCAGCAGGGAAACGGAATCGCCTCCGATGAAGCGACCAGCAGCAACAGTATCCATAAGCGCCGCGTCGATATCCTCCTTGAGAGCAACGTGCTGCGCCCTCAGATCCCTGAATTCCATGACTAGCCAATCTCCCTAAGCTCGTCACCGTTCTTCTCGTAGCGTCGCCCGCACGAGGGGCAGGTCAAGTCGTCGGACAGCACGGCTCCGCATTCGCAGGCCCAGCCGACTTGGCGCGCCGGCACGCCAAGCATGAGTGCGTGGGCGGGGACGTCCGCGGTCACGACGGCGCCGGCGCCAATCATTGCCCACTCCCCTATCTCATGCCCGCACACGATTGTGGCATTTGCCCCGATGGAGGCACCGGTGCGCACAAGTGTCCTGAGGTAGTTGGCCGCGCCCTTGGGGTACTTGGCACGCGGGGTGAGATCGTTTGTGAAGACGCAGGACGGCCCACAGAACACCCAGTCGCCAAGCTCCACGCCCTGATAGATGGAAACGTTGTTCTGAATCTTCACGCCATCGCCGATGGTGACATCGTTCGCAACGTTCACGTTCTGTCCAAGGCTGCAGCCCTCACCAACCCGCGCACCAGACTGGATGTGGCAGAAATGCCACACCTTGGTGCCATCGCCGATGGTGGCCCCCTCGTCAATGACCGCCGTAGGGTGCACGAATGCAGCCACTAGAACTCCCCCATCATGTCAAGCGTCGAACAGTCCGTGAGCGGCAGCCTCACAGGCTTGCCCGTCCGCTGGCTCTGGTAGATTGCAAGCACCGCTTCGAGTGCCGCGCGGCCAGCATGGGCGTCCACATAGGGCGTCGTGTGCTTGGCGATGGCGTCGGCCATGTCGGCGAAGAGCGCCGTGTGGCCATTTCCATAGACGTTGGATGTGGCCTCCTTAAGGCCTTGGTTCTCGACGTCCCCTTTCTCCTCACTCGCGAAGTCCCAGACGTCAATGTTGTTCGTCGAGGTGCCGCCAATCTTGACAGTTCCGGTCTCGCCAAAGAGATAGAACGTCTCCTCGAGGTTCTTGGGGTAGACGTTGACCGTGCCCTCGACCGTGGCGACAGCGCCATTTGCAAAGGTGAGCACCGCCACGCCCACGTCCTCTGCCTCAAGGTAGTCGTGGAAGCGCTGGCGCGTCTGGCCGTAGACCTCTACGAGCTCGTCGCCCATCATCCACCGCAGCAGGTCGATGCCGTGAATGCACTGGTTCATGAGGCAGCCGCCGTCCTCAGCCCACGTGCCGCGCCACGGCGCCTGCTCGTAGTAGCTCTTGTTGCGATTCCAACGGACGTGGATAGAGCCGTGGGAGAGCCGGCCGAAGCGCCCCGCTTCGAGAGCCGCACGCGTCTTCTGGACGGCAACGTTGAAGCGGTTCTGGTGGCATGCCGAGACGAGCACGCCGCGCTCCTCGGAGCGGCGGATGATCTCATCCGCGTCTGCCATGGACATGGCCATGGGCTTCTCGATGATGACGTTCACGCCAGCATCGATGCAGTCGAGCGCGATGGCGGCGTGCTTGCCGCTTTCGGTGGCGATGGAGACGAGCTCGAGCTCAGGATGCTCTATGAGGAGCATGTGGTAGTCGGTGTAGCGCGCGATAGAAGCATCGCCCTCAAGTCCGTGCTTGGCAAGGACATCTTCCATCCGATCAGGGACGACGTCGCAGACTGCGACGATGTCGAATTCGTTGCGCACCGCAGCAGCGATATGATTGGTCGAGATGCGACCACAGCCAATAAGAGCGTACTTCATTTATAGCACCTCGATGTTGTCGCGCTTCTCGACAGCCTTCATGGCATTCTTGGTGTCGAAGACAACCTGAGCGTGAGCCTGCACCATGTCGTAGTCGACGTTGGTATGGGCACAAGTGACCATAACGAGATCGGCAGCCTCAAGAGCCTCAGGCGTCAGCTCGGGGATGGAAGCGCGCTCAACGCCCTTGAAGCGATAGCTGGACACCCACGGATCAAAGTAGGTGACGTTGGCGCCGCGCTTCTCAAGGCACTCAATCACGCGAAGAGCTGGACTCTCGCGGTAGTCATCGATGTCCTGCTTGTAGGCCACCCCCAGGACGAGCACGTTAGCGCCACAGATGGCCTTCTGCGAGCGGTCGGAGAGCAGGCGCTCGGCGCGCTCCACGCAGTACTCGGGCATGCGGTCGTTCACCATCATGGACGCCTCGATCATCGAGGTGTGGAAGCCGTACTCACGCGCCTTCCAGGAGAGATAGTAAGGATCGAGTGGGATGCAGTGACCACCGAGGCCAGGACCAGGATAGAACGCCGTGAAGCCGTAAGGCTTGGTCTTGGCAGCCTCGATGACCTCCCAAATGTCGATACCCATGCGGTCACAGAGCTGGGCGAGCTCGTTAACCAGGCCGATGTTCACGTTGCGGTAGGTGTTCTCGAGAATCTTCTCCATCTCGGCGACGGCCGGACTGGAGACGCGAGTCACGCCACCCTCAAGCACGGACTCGTAGACGCTGGCGATGAGGTCGAGCGCCTCCGCGCCGATAGCCCCCACCACCTTGGGCGTATTCTTGGTTTTATAGATGAGGTTGCCCGGATCGACGCGCTCGGGCGAAAAGCCCAGGTAGAACTCAGTTCCGCAGGTGAGGCCGGAGCCCTTTTCCAGGATTGGTCGAATGAGGTCCTCGGTGGTGCCGGGGTAGGTAGTAGACTCAAGGACCACCATCACACCCTTCTTAAGGTAAGGGGCAATTTCGCGAGCCGAGCTCTCCATGTACGACGTATCCGGCTGCTGGTGAATATCCAGCGGCGTAGGAACGCAGATGGCAACAAAGTCACACTCGGAGACGCGGGAGAAGTCAGTCGTAGCCTCGAGGCGGCCCTCGGTGACGAGCTCCGCCAAGTCCTCCTGCACAACATCGCCGATGTAGTTCTCGCCGGCGTTGACCTTGTCGACCTTCGCCTGCTGAACGTCAAAGCCAATGGTCCTGAAGCCCGCCTTGGCTTTCTCGACCGCTAGCGGCAGACCAACGTAACCAAGGCCAACCGTCCCGCACACCAGCGCGCGGCTCTCGATTGCCTGCCTAATCTCAGTGGTATTCATATGACAGCTCCCCTGCCCGCATGCCTGAAAACACCTATTCGGTCATTTTACGGTACGAATAGGCTTGCCAAAACGTTTCCATGAACAATCCCCGTCACGAAGAAAGGGGCGATTCGTTGGGGCTGCGACAACTCCCCATCGAAGAAACAAGGCGCTCTGCAAGCTCGGGATACGAATAGCGCCTAACCCGCTCAGCCGCCCTGGAATCACGGTACGTCAGACCCTTCTCGGACCATTGGAGGTAGAGCCCGCCAACAAACGATACAAGGTCATCGTAGGTTTCCTTGTCCGCCTCTTCATAGCACATGCCTGCCCCGCAGTCCTCGATGAGGCAGCGAAGGTCAGAGCCAGGGATGTCTCCGGCGCACAGGCCGATTATCGGAACGTCCCTGCTCAGGTACTCGAACACTTTCCCGGTAAGAACGCCGGTCTGTTTTGAATTGTTCCAACTGGCAACAACGAGCGCCGATGCCCGATCCTGCAGCGCCAGGGCCTCGTCACGCGGAAGCAGGCCATGGTCGAAGGTGGGTACGTCGGGATACTCCCGCGCAAAGCGCTGGAAGAGATGGGATGTGGTCCCCGCATACTCCACTCGAACACGGGAAAGGTCAAGCCACCCTCTCCTAGAGGCCTCTTCTATTGCCATAAACAGGGGGGACAGATCCATCCTGCAAGTATCATCAGAGTACAAGGTGCCGGTATAGACGAAAAGGAAGCAATCCGAACGCTGTCGCCCGGACACGGACACCTCGTCAGGGTCAAAGCCGTTAACGAGGACGGCCGACGGGCACGTCCCATCAAGATACAGGTTCTCGAGTGTCCCCTGGCTCACGGCGGTAATCAGATCTGCACGGCTGGTAACTTCCTGAGCAAGTCGGCGATTGGACGGGGTGTCGGTTCGCACCGAGTTGACAATGGGGTCCCTGAAGTCGGCGACCCAAAGCACGTTGCAATGAGCGCCCTTTATGCCTGCGGCAAGCAGGTGCGGCCAGAGAGGGCCGTACGTGGAAATCATGACGTCAAAGGAATCCCATTCGACCCTCGCACGAGCTCCGGCACGGACGAGCGCTCTGCCGCACCACCCGTCGACGAGCTCGTATATCCTCTCAGGGAGGCTGCTGGTAAGCGCGGCGTCGAGCTTCTGGTTTTTCTCGCCAGACAGGGCGCCGGATTGAGCGGGCGTGTCTGGAGCATGGCGTTGAGCGCCTCCGGCGGAGCGAGACTTCAAGGCATCGAGAGCGTTGCGACCGAGGTTGAAAACGGCGTTGGAAAAGGCCTGGCCAACCGAATGGGGAATCTCAACTGTGGTAAACCACCGCATGTCCTTTTCAAGCGCCGGGTCCTTTGCATAGGGCTTGCTCTGAAACACCCCCCGCTTGTAGCTCTTGGAATTGGTAAGCACGGTTACCTCGCAGCCGTTCTCCTTTGCGAGGTACTTGGCGAACTTGGTCCATCGGATAGAGGCGACTGCCTGGACGGGAGCGATGTACTCGCTGATAATAAGTACCTTCTTGTTTTTCATGCCGTCCCAAACCACGCACGCTTGTCATCATCCGGCACATAATACTACGCTACATTAATTCGTACGTATGTAAGTCAAAGCAGATGGCCGGGGCTTGGAGATGACCTGATAGTATGGATATACTTGTCCGTCATACAACGAAGGGTTACCCTTGCGCGCTCTCGTTATAATACCCGCATACAATGAGGAAGAGTCCATCGTTTCCGTCGTCCAGAGCGTCAAAGCCGCGGGTTTTGACTACCTTGTCATTAATGATGGGTCGCGCGACCGTACGCTCGCGCTCTGCCACGAGCACGGCATCAACGTTTTGGATCTCCCGCGCAACCTGGGCATTGGCGGTGCCGTTCAGGCGGGTCATCTATACGCACGACAGCACGGCTATGACGTAGACGTCCAATTTGATGGGGACGGGCAGCACGACGCCCGCTATGTCGGCGCCCTGGTTGAGAGGGTGTCCAAAGGCGCGGACCTCGTTATCGGATCGCGCTATCTCGAGAAGACCGAGGGGTTTCAGTCCACCGCCCTCAGACGCGTTGGAATCAAATGGCTCTCTTGGTGGATAGGGCTGTTCTGCAGAAAAGTCGTTACCGATCCGACGTCCGGCTTCAGGGCCTGCGGCAGGCGCGCAATCGACCTTTTTTGCGAGAACTACCCGGTCGACTACCCCGAGCCCGAGTCCATCGTGACCGCGATGAAGCGTGGGCTTGCGATAGACGAGGTTCCAGTTGTCATGCACGAGCGACAGGGAGGCACCTCATCGATCTCCGCGCTCTCGAGCGTCTATTACATGGTTAAGGTGACGCTTGCCATCGTCATCTCGGCCCTTACCAGCACACCACGCCACAAAGGATAGAGGTGGCTTCATGAACATGCTCTACAACATTATCTTTCCGCTGCTCTGCCTTGCCTTCATGGCGTATGTGCTCAGACTCGTCTCGAAGGGGCGTCTCACCCTCAAGTACTCCCTGCTCTGGCTTGTCCTCTCCGTCGCCATGCTTCTCATCTGTCTTTTCAGCAAGCAAGTAGGCGACTTCACCTACCTTCTGGGCTTCAAGGTCTTCTCCAACTTCGTCTTTGTTGCCGGGCTGTGCTTTCTCCTCATCATCACGCTTGCCCTCAGCTCCATCGTGAGCAAGCAGGCCAGCGCGATTAAGACACTCACCCAGCGTCTTGCCCTCGCCGAAAAGCAGATTGAGGAGCTGCGTGAGTCATCCTCCGCCTCGGATACCCCGTCGATATGAGAGCTGCCCTGAACGCGATAGGGCGTTCAGGGCAGCTCGAGGCGCATCTCCAGCCCAATGACAGGGCCCTTATGCAGACCATCCGTTGGCAGAAAGCCAGTCAAGTCGAGCGATGAGCCAGTTTCTGAAGTACTCGACGTTCTCTCGATACGTCGGATACGGGTCATTGCAGTTGTGGAATGACGTCAGACCCCAAAGCACCTCATTCATCGCCTGGGAAGCGCCCACCTCGTTTACCAGCGAGTCCAAGCCTCCCGACGGCCGTACCAGATCCTCGATCAACGGAGTAAGGATGCTGACAAACTCCCTCTTGGTCAGCTCCTGCACCTGAGAAGAAGCGGTAAACCAATTCCCAATGACAAACCACTTAGGATTGGGGAATTCCGGGTTCTCGTTTCTGATGCCGAAAGAGGCATCGAAATCCCAGACGGGGCCACCGTAGAAGATCTGCTTCACGCCATTCTCAGCGTCAGCAGAACCAGGCAGGTAGTAGTAGGCAGAGGAGGTCGTAAAGTCAACGTTCTTGGCGAACTCATTCATCAAGTACAGCTTGGAGAGGGACTCCACGTCAGCATACTCATCAAGTGACTTCCCCGTGCTGGGGTTGACGCCCCCGTTTCCGGCAGCATCAATTGCCTCCTGCATCAGCTCGCTGATATAGAGCATCTGAGCATAGGAGAGATTCCCGGGCTCCTTGACCACGAAGGCACCCACCGACGTCATGAACCAGCATCGCTCTGACTTGTAATACGCCGTGTCGAACTCGGTGAGGTATCCCCCGGAGATATCTGCGGGATTCTTGACCCCGACCACATATTGGAACGTCTGGCCGTACTTGTTTATCGCCTGAGCAGTCGGAAGCTCGTCAAGATCGACGTCGGGATTTGCCTCCTCGATATCGTCCTCGAGCTTGTGGATGTCGACCCTGCCCCCGTTAATCTCAACCTTCTCGCTCAGCAGATAGCTCCCCCGGTATTCGCCGTCATAATAGAGGTCGATGGGCGCACACTCAGGCGTGAAATCGAGACCGAGCTTTTGGGCAAGCTGATACGCGACAGTGCTGTGAAGCAGGGTGGCGTCATTCGCGTTGGCAAGGAGCACCCAGGTCTTTGCCTCGTTATCCTCATCTCCCGTCTCAAGCAGGTCGGTCTTCTTATCGAGCTTGATCTGGTAGGGCTTCTTGTTGCTCGCGCTCCAGGTCGTGTTTCCCCTTCCCTTGATCTGACTCAGCTCCCCGTTATAGACAACCGAGCCGTCGGGATTAACGAGGAGCATGTGCCCCTTTGCCTTTGCCGAGTGATCGGGGCTGCCATCGACAAACGGGCGTCCCTCGTTGGCGGGGTCCTCGCTGACCAGATACATGGCGCGCACGTTGGCGGACATCATGATTGCGAGCGTCCTCGTACGAGCTCCGGAGGACGTTTTGAACGAAATGGTCCTGACCCCATCACGCAACGCGAGGCTCGTCAAATCAAAGGAGGATCCGCTCTCTATTCTCTTGAAGTCGCCGCCGTTTATCGAGAAGAGCAGGCTGGAAGAGCCCGCAAAGTCCTCGAATGAAAGCACGACGTCACCCAAGTTGGCATGCGCAGGCAGGAAGAGATACGGGGTGTCGCCAACAAAGGTCGCAACAACTCGCGCCTTCTCGTCCTCCCCCACCGACGCGGCGAAGGTGGGAACGAGCATGCCGTCATTGTCAGCATGCCACGTGGTCGCACCCTCCACGCGCGTCCCGCGAAGCACGTAGCCAACGCGCCCAAGGCCCAGATAGCTCTCGGACCCCACGGAGAATAGCCCCGCACGGCATGCGTGGGTCTTCTCGTCGATGTAATAGCGCTGCAGCTCGCCGCCATCGTACGCCCCGGTGATGAGCCACCCCGGATTCTCGAGGCGGCCATCGTTGTCCGCAAGATAGACGAGACCGGTCTCCGGGTCCTCCCAGCGCCCGCGAACGACATAGCCCCTCTGGGTGCCGAACGCCCACCATCCGCACTCATCCTCACTGATGAGCCCGGTGACGACCTTAGACCCAGAGAACCAGTAGCGCTGGAGACCGTCGCCAAAGGAATCCGTGACGAGCCAGCCCTCCGTCTTGATGATTCCCTCGTTGTCCGCAAACACGCGGTCGGCGCCAAAGACCCTGCCTCCGCGCAGGACATAGCCTTGGTCGGGCATCCCGTAGAACTGAAGGCCATCAATCGTGAAGAAGCCGGTCTTTGCGCGAAGCGAACCGTCCTCCTGCCGCTCAAGCCAATACCTCTGGAGGTTGCCCCCATCATAGGCTCCGGTCACAACCCACCCTGCGGTCTGCTCGAGCAAGCCATCGTTATTGGCGAGAAGGACGGTATCGCCCTCTGCCAGCTTGCCTCGCAGCACGTAGCCGTAACGCGTGACGTAATGATCCCAGCCATCTCCTGAATAGCCAGGCTGACAGGCATGGGAGGCGGCGTTGACGTAGTAGCGCTGGAGGCCATCGCCATACTCATCGGTAACGACCCAGCCGGGAGATTCGAGCACGCCGTCGTTGTTCGCAAGATACACATACCCCGTATTGGGGTCCGTGTACTTGCCCCTCACCACATAGCCCTCTGGGCGGGCATACGCCCACCATCCATCCGATGCCTTGATGAGCTCGGACGTCACGACCTTGCCAGACTCAATCCAATACCGCTGCAGCCCCTGCCCAAAGCCATCGGTGACGAGCCAGCCAGACTGCTGGACGTTTCCGTCGTTGTCTGCCCACACCATGCCGTCGGCCGTCACCGTACCGCTTCTCAGCGTGGTGCCGTCCTCCTTGGTGTAGTGCGTCCCGTCATCGGACCATCCCACCACTGCCCCGTGGAGATCCGGATCTATGTAGTAGCGCTCTAGGGCTCCCCCGGTGAACTCACCCGTGACGTTCCATCCAGGCGAAAGGAGCTTCCCGTCGTTGTCTGCGAAGTAGATGACGTCCCCTGCAACATAGCGGCCGCGCACCACATAGCCCTCGGGACGCGCATAGGCCCAATATCCATCCAGCGTGTCAATGAGGAGATTTCTTACGAGAGTGCCGTCCGCGCCGAGCCAATAGCGCTGAAGGCCCTGCCCGGCCGCCTCGGGAAAGGCGTCGCTGACAACCCAGCCGTTGGAGACCTTCTTTCCGTCCTGATAATAGGACCATCCGCCGTCTTCCTGAGCCCAGCCGTCAGAGAGGGCCGCCTCCGCTTCAGCCTCCACGGGGGCAATGACCCCCTCATCGCCGAGCCCGGAAACTTCTTCGAGGCTATCATCGGGAGCGACCGAGGACTCGTCATCCGCCATCCCGCCCGGGGCGTCCTCCAAGGGCGATTCCACCTCACTGGGCGACGAGGCATCGGACGATGTCAGATCGCCCGATGCCTCATCCTCCCCAAGCACATAAGTCGGGTCGTCCTCGGCAATCGGCACATCGCTGGACTCATCATCAGTCATCTCGGCCGCATCCGAGTCGGTCGCAACGGCATCATCAGAGTCGTGGGTCACACCTTGGTCGGCAAGAGCTTCCATGCCGCCGGGCATCTCGGCATTAGCCAACGTCTCTGCATACATATCTTCCGCGTGTGCGACGCCCGGAACAAGCAGAGCGAGGCCAAGCGAGGCCAGGCAGGCAGCTCGGGCAATACGGGGGGAATTCATGCTATCCATAGAATGACCTCACAGCCTTGATGACGGCGTCTCTGTCCCCTTCTCTCAACCCGTAGTACATAGGCAACCGCACCAAGCGGTCGCTCTCCCTCGTGGTGTAGACGTCCTCCCCGTGGAACCTGCCGAACTTGAGGCCGGCCGGGGAGCTGTGCAGCGGCACGTAGTGGAAGACCGCCATGACGCCATGCTGCTTGAGGTACTCGATGAAGGCCGTGCGCTCCTCGAGGTCCCTCACCTTGAGGTAGAACATGTGGGCGTTGTGCACGCATCCCTCGGGCACCACGGGAAGCTCGACCCTCCCCGCCTCAGCGAGCGGCGTAAAGGCCTCGTAATAGGCGTGCCATGTGGCAAGGCGGTCGTCGTTGATCTCGTCCGCCCTCTCGAGCTGAGCCCAGAGATAGGCGGCGTTGAGGTCGCTCTGGAGGTAGGAGCTGCCGCGGTCGACCCACGTGTACTTGTCCACCTGGCCGAGCTTGAAGAGGGACCGGTTGGTTCCCTTCTCACGGATGATCTCCGCGCGCTCGATGTAGGCGGGGTCGTTGATGACGAGGGCGCCGCCCTCCCCCATCGAGTAGTTCTTGGTCTCGTGGAAGGAGTAGCAGCCGAAGGCGCCGATGGTCCCCAGGGCACGCCCCTTGTACGTGCTCATGACACCCTGGGCGGCGTCCTCGACCACGATGAGCCCATGCCTGCGGGCGATGCGGACGATCTCGTCCATCTCGCAGGCGACGCCGGCATAGTGCACAGGCACGATGACGCGGGTGCGCTCCGTGATGGCATCCTCGATCTTGGTCTCATCAATGTTCATGGTATCCGGTCGGATGTCCACGAAGACGAGCGTGGCACCCATCGCCTGAAAGGCCGTAGCCGTGGAGGAGAAGGTGAAGCTCGGGAGAATCACCTCGTCGCCGGGCTTGAGGTCGCAGAGCACGGCGGCCATCTCAAGCGCCGCGGTGCCGCTCGTGGTGAGCAGGACCTTCTCCGCCCCGAAACGCTCCTCCATCCAGGCGTGGCACTTGCGGGAGAAGGGGCCGTCACCGCAGATCTTGTGGTTCTTCTCGGCGGCCTCGCGAACGTAGTCCATCTCGGTGCCCACGTAGGGCGGGACGTTGAAGTCAATCATGTCATCTCTCCTCTTCGGAGGCGATCTCATATGCCATGCGCTCATTATGAAGCAGGAGGGAGGCGCCGTCCCCGTCACGCACGGAGAACGTGGCGTTGATCTTGTCGGTCAGCTCGTCGAGCTCCCGGCGTGACTCGGCAGCAAGATAGGTCCGCATCACGTAGGGCTGGGCACCGTGTCGGATGTCCTCCCCAACCGAATAGTACACAAGCGTATCGACTACACGATGGTCCATCTCCGGAGATGGAACGCCCTCGATAGAGGCAATCCTTCCTTCCCTCCCGTGGAAGAAGAGGCCGCACGCCACCCTATCAAGATGCGGATCGTGCCCCGCCAGCCTCTCCCTCAGACGCTCGGGCTCGTAGACGGTGTCGATGAGGAGGTCCTCGACGGTAAGCCTGCCATAGGTGGCATACTCGAGCATCTCGTGCTCGGTCCCAAAGACGCGGCCGGCGCACTCGCACACCTGGATGTCCCGCCCGGGCTTCCAGAAGAACTGCATGCAGAGCGGGCCGTTCTCAAGGCCGACGTAGCGCGCGACGCGGCCAGCTATGTCACGGGCGACGTCGATGACAGCATCTATGAGGAGGCTGGGGTAGACGATCCTGCTCACGTGGGGGATGGCAAACGGGACGTCATGGGTCTTCTCTCGATCCGCGATCTCGAGCACGACAGGCTCGCCATCGACGACCCAGCTCATCATGTTGAGCTCATAGCCGTCGTTGTACTCCTCCACGATGATGCTGTCGGCGTCGGAGTAGCCCGCCACCTCATCGAACCGCTCGATGACCTGATCTGGGGTGTCCAGCAGACAGACGCCGCGGGAACCCCAGCCGTTGAGAGGCTTGGTCACCACGGGGAAGGAGAGCGTCGACAAATCCTCGCGGATGCTCTGACGCCGCACGACGGCCGTCCTCGGGTAGGGCACTCCCAGCTCGTCGAACATGGCCTTCATGCGCGTCTTATCTCGCAGGATGGTGAGGCGTGCCGAGGGAAGATAGAACGGCAGTCCCGCCCTCTCTGCGATGGCAGACGCCTGCTCGGCGAGGTTGTCGGAGAACGCCGTGATGATGCCGTCGGCGCCCGTCCTGCGGCAGGCCTCGGCGACGGCGTCATGGTCGTAGACGCTCACGTCGCAGCGCTCGTCTGCGAGCGCCTTGGCGGGGCCGTCAGGATAGCCGTCGCAGGCGACGGTGGCAATCCCCCGCTCGCGAGCGCGCTCGACCAGCGGGGAGAACTCGGACGTCGAGCCGAGGATGAGCAGCTTGTGTTGGGACAACGTCCTACCTCCCGGTCTTCCCTACTCCTCGGCGGGAACGCCCTCTGCCGCGTTGAACTTTCTCACGCCGAACATCTTCCAGCTTAGCAGCAGGAACACAATGGCGAGCAGCGTGATGACGATTCCGGCCGGCAACCCCCACCCGGCGAGCAGGAGGGTCGGCGTGAGCGCCACGAGCAGCGCGTCCACGATGGTGAAGAACAGCCAGACCAGGCCAAAGTCACCGAGCGCCCCGGTCCTGAACTCGGGGTCGGAGACGCGGAGCAGCAGGACGCCCGTGGCGAGGACGCCCGTGCACTGGCCGAAGATGAAGAGGCCTCGCTCGTACCAGCAGTTCCTGAGAAAGTGGCCCGCGATGACGAAGTGGAAGAAGAACACGCAGGCAAAGCCGAGCACGGCGAGCACGGCGATGGGGACCGCGTACTTCATGACGACGTTGATGCTGATGGAGGCGACGCCGAAGGCCACGAGGTAGTCCGTAGTGCAGCTGCAGATGTGCGTGATGGGGCGCTTGTCCACGTAGACGTCCAGCTTGAGCGCGCGCAGCACGGCCTGAAGCATGATGCCGCAGATGATGGCGATCCCGTACGTGGGGAAGGCGATCTGCGGGAGCACGATAGAGAGCCCATGGTTGATGAGGTAGGCAAGGCCCGTCGTCGCGAGGACGAGCGCGCCGTGCCACGTGAGCGAGTCCATGGAGATGGAGTTGACCGTGTCGTCTCCGAGCGACTCGCGCTTCTCAGGCGGGTTGAGGCCGACGCGCATCTCCTCGGGGAGCTCCTCGACCTTCTTGAGGACGCGCGTGTAGCCCTTCCTCGTGCCGAGGTTGACGAGGGCGACGCCAAAGACGATGCCGCCGAGCAGGCCGATGGTCGCAAACGCCTGGCCGATGCTCGTCGCCTCGTCCCAGCCGTGCTCGGCAAAGACGCCGCCCATGGCCGCTGCGGTGCCGTGACCGCCCGCGAAGCCCGCCGGCAGCATGAGGCCGAAGGACTCGTTGATGCCCGGGAAGATGAGCGGGAGCACGAGCACTCCGATGAGGATGAAGATGCCGAACTGCGCGATCTCCGCGGCGCCGTTCACGAAGAACGAGTCGCCCGCCTTCTTGACCATGGACCCAAAGGAGACCTTGCGACGCTCCCCGAGGAACATCGTGCCAAAGACCACGGAGATGAGCACGCCCGCATAGTCCGATATGGCAGAGGAGAACGGCAGGACGTTCAGGAACTGGTGGCCGAGGAAGAGGCCGAGGAATCCGGCGATGAGCGGCGCGGGGATGTAGAGGTTCTGGAAGAGCCTCACCCTCGTGCGGACGACATGCGACACGAGAAGCAGGCCGGACATGATGCAGAAGTCGAGCAGGAAGTCTGTGACGGTCACGGCAGTCCCTAGTCCTCGAAGATCTTGGTGATGTACTCCTCGTACTTGCGGGCGATGATCATCTGGTGGCGGTAGGTGTAGTCCTCGATGTCACGGCCCTGGAAGCAGCGGAGGTGGTTGTCGATGAGCTCGTAGCCGCTCATGACGGTGAACTCGGCGCCCGCCGAGAAGCGCGGATTGCACTCGACGAAGTGGTACGTGCCCTCGGCGTCGAGAATCCACTCGAAGTTCACGCTGCCGCGGATGTCAAGCGCCTCGGCGAGCTCGCGGCTGCGCGCCTCGAGATCCTCGTCGTGATACATTCGCACGGTGATGGCGCAGAAGTTGCTCGTCTCGAGAAGCTCCTCGCGCACCACGACGACGGTCTTGCCGCTCTCGGGGTTGCGCACGATCTCAGACATGACGATGGGGCCTTCGACGAAGGGCTGGACGATGTAGCGCTCCGGCTCCTCGATGGCGGCCATGGCGGCCGCCCAGTCATACTCGTTGTAGATGCGATAGAGGCCGATGCTGCTGCGCCCGTCGTACGGCTTCACGATGACGGGGTAGCCGAACGGCGTGCCGCCCTGGCACTCGGTCAGGCTGAGCGTGGTGATGGTCTTGATCTGGGGGCAGCGCTCGTTGATGAACTCCGCGAGCGTCTTCTTGTTGCGGATGGTGTCGAGCGCGCTCTTGGGCGACATGCAGAAGGTGGCGCCCGTCTTGGCGAGGCGGTCGCGGTTGGCGTTGAAGACGTCAATGTCGAGGTCCGTCATGGGAAAGACGAAGTCGACGTGTTCGCGCGCGCAGACGTCCTCGATGAAGGTGAGGTAGTTCTCGACATCCATCGTATAGGGGGCCTGATAGAAGGCGCCGACCTCAAGGGCGTCGGGGACGTACTCCCTTGGATAGATGTCGGTCCCCACCACGCGGTGATTGAGGCGCTTGAGGGTCTTTATGGTGATGTCGCCCGCGACGGAGCCGAGCGAGGTGACGAGAACGGTAGACATGCGCTGAAAGACCTCCTGAATAGTTTTCTGCTGACCCAGATAGTTTAATACAGGCTGAAACGCGGCGTCCGAGAGTCGCTCGGACGCCGCGCGAAGGTCTGGATGAAGCTAGGCTAGACGGTCACGACCTTGGTGCCATAACCGGCGTTGTAGTAAATCCACTTGGCGTTTTCCTCGAGTAGGCGAATGCACCCATGGGAGATCTTCTTGCCAATCTGGTTGGGGTCGCTGTACCCGCCATCCCAGCCAATGGTGGAGTGGAAGCCAAGATCAAGGCAGAAGTTGGTGTACCACTTGATGTCATCCTTGGCAAAGTAGGTCGTCTGCCACGTATAAGGATCGCCCCACTCGGAGAAGTCCGGGTCATCCGTCCAGTTGCAATAGGAGTTGTCGCCGCCAATGGTCCACTCGCCGCGAATGGTCCCCTGGCCGTTGTTGTACTGGGGAAGGCCAACGCCGCAGAGCCAGTCGAAGATGGGGGTCCAGTTGCCCGCACTCCCCTGGAAGACAACCGTGTGGCAGTTCTCACAGTCGACGGCAATCAGATACTGCGTGGCGCTCGAGACGTTCTTGATGCGGTTCCAAAGATTGATGGCAACCTGCGAGAGCGGTATGGTCGTCAGAACGCCGTCGCTGTCCCCGTAATACGCCTTGCCAGAGGGAGCGATATAGAGGCCGATGACAACATAGCCCTCATCCTCACGGCCATAGTAATCATTGCCACCGAGAGTAAAGAAGCCGATTCGCGCGCCCATAAGGCCGTCGCCAGGAGCGGTGTCAATCCGATAGCGCTGCAGCACGCCATCGTAGATGTCGGTAACGAGCCAGCCTTCGGTCCAGGCCAGCACGCCGTCGTTGTCTGCGAGCAGCATTCCGTTTCCGTAGCGAAGCTTGCCACGCAGAATCTGGCCCGTATCAGGAGAGCCGTAGTAGTGGCGCCCTCCGTACTCGATGTGCCCAGACTTGGTGTAGAGGTGGCCATCGGATGCCCTCACGAGGTAATACCTCTCAAGGGAGCCCTCAAAGGCGTCGGTGACGACCATTCCTGCCGTGTACTTGCCCTCGGCAAGGCACCCATCGTCATCAGCAAGCAGGAAGCCGTTGGAAGTCTTCATCTTCCCGCGCAGGACGTAGCCGTTCGAGGTGGTGTAGTGCGCCCAGCCGTCGTTGGAGAAGCCCACGACCGCCGCGTGCTTCCCGGCGTTGATCCAGTAGCGCTGCAGGCCCTGGCCGAAGTCGTCGGAGACGACCCAGCCGCCCGCGGCGCCGCCGGCGAGGTTGCCGTCAT
>NZ_JACJKN010000023.1 GCF_016900775.1 Olsenella uli
GGGCGGCGGGGGCCGCCTCTCCCGGCGCGGCATGCGCGGGGCGCCCGGGCACGGGCCGCGCGGGGACGCGCCCGGCGCGGGCGGCCGCCACGTAGATCATCGTGTCGTCGGGCGAGGCGGCCGGCTGCGGCGCGGCGTGCCGGGGCCGGCCGCGGCGCCCGGAGGCGCCGTCGGGCGAGAAGTGCGCGCCACGCGCGGGGGTGTCGGTTGTCTCGTTCTCCATGTGACCGTCCTTCTCGGCACCCGCCCTGCGGGGTGCCCCCATACGTGCGGCCCCGAGGCTTCGAAGGCGCCTCGGGGCCGCTGGGAATCCTGCGCGTGCTCGCGGGGCAGACGTCCCGCCTCCCGCTAGATAATCGAGCCGCCGCCCATGTAGCCGTTCACGAAGTACATGCTGCGGACCTGCACGCCGCCGCCCGGGACGGAGTCAATCACGCAGCCGTCGCCCACGTAGATGCCCACGTGGCCGGGGGCGCGCCCGCCGTAGCGGTAGAAGACGAGGTCGCCGTACTTGAGCTGGCTGGCGTCAGAGGTGTAGGTCCCGCGCGAGACCACCTGCGAGTAGAGGGTCTCGGGGCTGTTGGAGTTGGTGGGCAGGCCGAGCGCGTAGTCCACCACGCCCGAGCAGGTGAAGTACGAGCTCGAGGTACTGCCGGTCCAGACGTAGCCGGTGTAGCTGTAGCCGGAGCCGATGATCGAGTAGGCGCGGGCCACCATGGCGCTCGCGGAGCCGGTGGGCGCGGAGCTGCCGCCGCCGGAGGAGCCGCCGTTGCTGGAGCCGCCGCCGGAGGAGGAGCCGCCGTTGTTGGACGACCCGCCGTTGCCGGTGGAGCCCCCGTTGCTGGTGGAGCCGCCGTTGCTGCTGGAGCCGCCGTCGGTGGAGCCGCCCTCCTCGGCGTCGCCCTGGGCCTGCTGCTCCTGCTCGGCGGCCTCCTGCTCGGCGAGGCGCTGGGCCTCCTCGGCGGCCTTGCGCGCCTCCTCCTCGGCGGCCTTGCGCGCGGCCTCCTCCTCGGCGGCGATGGCCTGCTTGACCTCGTCGGAGAGCTGGTCGTAGTAGGCCTGCGCGTCGGAGGCGGCGGCGTTGGCCGCGTCGGTCTTGGCCTGCTGGTCGGAGACGAGCTGCTCCTGCTGGGTCCGCTGCTCCTCCAGGCTCGCGCGGTCCTCCTCGAGCGAGGTGGTCAGCGTCTTGATCTGGTCGATGGCCTCCTGCTTCTGGTCCGCGATCGAGCTCGCGTAGTGGACGTTGGTGATGAGCTCGTTGAAGTCCGCGGAGTTGAGCAGCAGCGTGAGCAGGTCGGCCTCGCCGCCCTTGTACTGCATGGAGATGAGGTTGCCGAGCTGCTTCTGCGTGTCGGCGAGCTGGACCTGCTGGTCGGCGATGTCGGTCTCGAGCTGCCCGATCTGGGCGTTGGTCTCGTTGAGGTCGTTGGTGACGCTCACGAGGTCGTTGTTGGCCTGCTCGGCGGAGGAGTAGAGCGAGTGAAGCTGGGCCTCGGCCTGGTCGAGCTCGGCCTGGAGCTCGGCGGACGTGGCCGCCAGGGCCGGCGTCGGGGCGAGCCCGAGCCCAAGGGTCAGCACGATGGCGGAGGCGACGTACGCGCCGCGCGTGCGAAGTGACATAGGACGCTCCTAACGTGTTCTTTCCTTCATGGCCTGTGCGTCTGGGGACCATGCCTGTTCGTCATACTAGCAGTCCCGCAGACGGCCGGCATCCATTCCACCTCGGCTCCACAGACATGAATCGGGGGCGGCCGGCGCGGCGCGCGGCCGGGGCGGCGCTCAGCGATGGCGCGCGTCCAGCTCCCCGGCGAGCTCGTCCACGCTGACGCCGTAGCGCTCCAGGGTGACGAGCAGGTGATAGACGAGGTCGGCGGCCTCGTAGCGGATGTGGTCGTGGTCGCGGTCCTTGCAGGCCATGACGACCTCGGTGGCCTCCTCGGTCACCTTCTTGAGGAGGCTGTCCTCCTTGCCCTGGAGCAGGCGCGCGGTGTAGGACGCCTCCGGGGAGGCGTCGCGTCGCGCGTGGATGACGCGCGCGAGCCCCTCGATCGTGTCGCCGATGCTGCCGTCCTTCACGTTGGCGGTTCTCTCCCCCATTGCCGCTCCCCTCACGTCTGCCTATAAACTTGCCTAAAAGGGGACAGGCCCCTTTTAGGCATCTCCCCGGGCGAGCTCGCGGTAGAAGCAGCTGCGGTGCCCCGTGTGGCAGGCGGGGCCCGGCGAGTCCACCTCCACGAGCAGCGTGTCGGCGTCGCAGTCCACGAGCACGCGCCGCACGCGCTGGACGTTGCCGCTCGTGGCGCCCTTGTTCCAGAGCTCCTGGCGGCTGCGGCTCCAGAACCACGTGGTGCCGGTCTCGAGCGTGAGGCGCAGCGACTCCTCGCTCATCCAGGCCACCATCAGGACCTCTCCGGTCCCCTCCTGCTGGACGACGGCCGGGACGAGCCCGCGCTCGTCAAAGCGGACGTTCGCCGCGGCGGGCGAGACCGGCTCGGGGCGCTCCCCCGCGTAGGTATAATCGAGCGAATCTCCTGACACGATGCCTCCTTTGCGCCGCCCCACAGTGTAGCGCGCGGGGGCGGAAGGGCGGCGGTATGTGCGAGGCGCGTAACAATGCCGTATTCGACGTGCTCGTCGTGGGCGCGGGCATCGCCGGCTGCGAGGCGGCGCTCGCCGCGGCGCGCGCGGGCGCGCGCGTGGCGCTCGCGAGCGCGGGGCCCACGTTCTCCGGCTCGAGCTTCTTCCCCGGGACGTGGGGCCTCGGCCTGGTGGGGCCCGCGGGCGGCCCGTCGGGCGAGAGGGACCTCGAGGACGCGATCCTGGCGGTGGGGCGCGGCATGGCGCTGCCGGAGCTCGTGCGCGCGCTCGTGGCGGGCACGGGCGCGGCGGTGGGGCGCCTCGAGGCGCGCGGCGTGACCCTGCGGCGCGCCGAGCGCGCGGGCGAGCGCGACTTCATCCCCTGCTTCGACCGGGCGCACCGCGACTGGCACGGCCTCGAGCGCGCGTCGTACCGCGAGGCGACCGCCGCGGCGCTCGGCGCGGCCGGCGTGGAGACCATGGCGCGCCACGAGCTTCTGGGGCTGCTCCGCGCGGACGGCCGCGTCCGCGGGGCCCTCCTCTCGGACGCGCGCACGGGCGCGGCGCGCGCGGTGGCGGCGGGCGCCGTGATCCTCGCGACGGGCGGCTTCGGCGGGCTCTTCTCGCGCACGCTCACGATGCCCGACGTCATGGGCACCGCCGCCGCGGCGGCGCTCTCCTGCGGGGCGCGCCTCGTGAACGTCGAGTTCATCCAGATCATGCCCGGCCTGGTGGAGCCGGTCAGAGACGTCGTCTTCAACGAGCGGACCTTCCGCTACGCGCGGGTGGAGGGCCTCCGCGCGCCGGATGCGGCGCGCCTGCTCGACGAGCGCGGCGGGCACGGGCCCTTCACCGCGAGCCTGCCCGACCGCGCCGTGGACTTTGCCATTGCCGCGGCGGGGCCGCGCGGGGCGGCCGTGGACTACGAGCTGCCGGACGCGCTGCCCGAGTTCATGCAGACCTACTTCGACTGGTTCGAGGGCGCCTTCGGGCGGCGGCCGGACGAGGGCGTGCGCATCGCGCCCTACGCGCACGCCTCCAACGGCGGCATCCTCGTGGACGAGCGCGGGGCCACCGGCGTGCCCGGGCTCTTCGCGTGCGGCGAGGCCACGGGCGGCATGCACGGTGCGGACCGCATCGGCGGGCTCTCGAGCGCGAACGGCCTGGTCTTTGGCTGGGCGGCCGGGCGCGCGGCGGCAGCCGAGGCCGCGGGGCAAAGCGGCGCGGGCGGCGCCGACGGGGGCGCCGCCGAGGCCCTTGTCGCCGGCGCCCCGGCGGAGGCGGTCTCGGCGGGCGCGCTGGCCGAGCTGCGCCGGGTCATGGGAGAGCGCTGCCTCGTCGTACGCGACGAGGAGGGGCTCGCCGACGCCGAGCGCGCCATCGGCAGGCTCGCCGAGCGCCTCGCCGACGCGCCGGCGGCGGGCAACAACCCGCGGGCAGAGGCGCGCGCGGCGCGGGCCTGGCTGGCGCTGCGCTCGGCCTCGGCCCTCGTGGCCGCCATGCGCGCGCGGACGGAGAGCCGCGGCGCCCACTTCCGCGCCGACTTCCCCGAGGAGGACCCGGCGCAGGCGCGCCCGCTCGTCGTCTCGCTCGGCGCGGACGGCCTGCCCGCGGCGGCACCGCTCGGCTGAGGCCTGGCAGGCCTCAGCCACAACTCATGACAAACTCCTCCGGCCCCTTTGTCAGAAAACCTGACAAACGACCCTGACACCTTTGTCAGAAGTCCAGGCGCACGGGGATGCCCTGGCTCGCCAGGTACTCCTTGACCTGGCGGATGGTGAAGGTCCCAAAGTGGAAGACGCTCGCGGCCAGGACCGCGTCCGCCTCGCCCTCGAGGATGCCCTCGGCGAAGTGCTCGAGCGTGCCCACTCCGCCCGACGCTATGACGGGGATCGGCACGGCGCGCGCCACCGCGCGGGTGAGCGCGAGGTCAAAGCCGTCCTTGGTGCCGTCGCGGTCCATGCTCGTGAGCAGGATCTCCCCGGCGCCGCGCCGCGCGGCCTCCTCTGCCCACGCCACGGCGTCGATCCCGGTGGCGACGCGCCCGCCCGCGAGGTAGACTTCCCAGCGGTCCTCGCGGCCCACGCGCTTGGCGTCAATCGCGCAGATCACGGCCTGGGAGCCAAAGGCGGTGGCCGCGGCGGTGATGAGCGTCGGGTCCTTGACGGCGGCGGAGTTGAGCGAGACCTTGTCGGCGCCCGCGGCGATCATCTCGCGGCAGGACGCCACGTCGCGAAAGCCCCCGCCCACCGTGTAGGGGATCCGCAGCTCGGCCGAGGCGCGGCTCGCGAGGCCGATCTTGGTGGCGCGGTCGTCCGAGGTGGCCGTGATGTCCAGGAAGACGACCTCGTCGGCGCCCTCCTTGTCGTAGCGCCGCGCCAGCTCCACCGGGTCGCCCGCGTCGCGCAGGTCCACGAAGTTGACGCCCTTCACCACGCGCCCCTCGCACACGTCCAGGCAGGGAATGACTCTCTTCGTCAGCACGGCATGGTCCTTTCGGTCGTCGGGGCCCGGGCTCGCCGGCCCCTCTCGCGGGGCGAGTCACGAAGTGAGCGAGCGAAGCGAGCGCCGAGCCCCGCGAGAGGGGCCGGCGAGCCCCCAGTCGCTGAAGGACGCTTCGGTCACACTGTCACTGTAAGGGAACCAGGGGTCGCATGCGCCTCTCGCCCCGAGGATGTTACATGGGGCTCAGCGCCGGCGGCCCCAGGCCCTGAGGGCAAGGCCCACGGGGCCGGGCTGGAAGCGCCGGCCCACGTCCGCGAGGCGCGCCGGGATGTCGATGTGCTGGGGGCACCTGCGCACGCACGCGCCGCAGCTCACGCAGTTGCTCACGAGCCTGGGCTCGCCCGTGCGGATGGCGCTCGCGGTGAAGTACTGCGCGAGCCCCGTGGGCCAGCCGTGCGCGTAGCTCGCGTTGTAGGCCGAGAAGCACCCCGGGATGTTGATGCCCCGGGGGCACGGCATGCAGTAGTTGCACCCGGTGCAGGGAATGCGGTTGGTGCGCGCGAACTCGGCCACCACGCGGGCTATGACCTCGTGCTGCGCGGGCGTCATCGCGCCCGGCAGCGCCCGCTCGGCCAGCGCGGCGTTCTCGTCGATCTGGGCGGGCTCGGACATGCCGGAGAGGAGCATCGTCACCTCGGGGTGGTCCCACACCCAGGAGAGCCCCCAGGCGGCGGGCGAGCCGAGGCCGGGCTCGTCGGCGGCGTCGAGGATGCGCCGGGCGCGCGGGGGCAGCCTGTCCGCGAGCCGGCCTCCCAGCAGCGGCTCCATCACGAAGACGGCGAGGCCGCGCGCGGCCGCGGCGGCAAGGCCCGCCGTCCCCGCCTGGTACTTCTCGCCCGCGTAGTTGTACTGGATCTGGCAGAAGTCCCAGTCGTAGGCGTCCAGGAGCACGGGGAAGTCGCCCTCGCTGCCGTGGTAGGAGAAGCCCGCCTGCCGGATGCGCCCGGCCGCGCGCTGGCGCTCGAGCCACCCCTCGATGCCCATCCCCCGCAGGCGCTCCCACTGGGCGGGGCTCGTCACGTTGTGGATGAGGTAGTAGTCCACGCGGTCCGTGCGCAGGCGCCGGAGCTGCTCGTCGAGGATGTGGTCGAGGTCGGCGGCGGCGCGCACCGAGCCGTGCGGGAGCTTGGTCGCCACGAGCACGCGCTCGCGCAGGCCCAGCCCCTCGAGGGCGGCGCCCACGCAGGCCTCGTTTCCCGGGTAGAGGTAGGCCGTGTCCAGGTAGTTGACGCCCCGCTCCACGGCGCGGGCGATGAGCTCGCGGGCCCGGCGGGGGTCAGGCCGGCCCGGCGGCCCGGGAAGGCGCATGCAGCCGAGGCCGAGCGCCGAGATGCGCTCGCCGTTCCTGGGGTTCACGCGGTACTGCACGTTCTTCTCCCCTCCCCCCGGCGCGCCGTCGAATCCGGCCCCGGGGCCGCGCATCAGATCTGTCCGCATGATTTTGGCAGTCTTTGCCCTTCAAAGCCCCCTCAAACGGCCAAAATGACGCAGCCAGATTTGATGTGCGCGAGGGGCGGGGCGCAAGGGGCGGGGCGAGAAGGACGTGCGGAGGGACGCGCGGTGTCGCAGGCGAGAAGGACCTCGGCCGGGGACGCCCCCGGCGCCGCGCTACGCGCAGGCCGCGAGCGCGTCCTCAAGCGAGAAGGACCCCTCGTAGAGGGCCCGCCCGGTGATGGCGCCCTCGATGACGTCCGGGCCGAGGGCCGAAAGGGCGCGCAGGTCGTCGAGCGAGGCGATGCCGCCCGAGGCCACCACGGGAAAGCCCGCCACCTCGGCCACGCGGGCGTAGGCGGCGGCGTCCACGCCGCAGCGCATGCCGTCGCGCGCGACGTCGGTGAACACCAGATGGCAGTAGCCCAGCTCGGCGAGGCGCGCCACGAGCTCGTCGGCCGAGAGCGCCGCCCCCTCGCGCCAGCCGTTCACGCGCACCTCGCCGCCGCGCGCCGCCACGTCGGCCACCACGAGCTCGCCGAACCGGCGGGCCGCCTCGGCGGCGAAGGCCGGGTCGCGCACGAGGGCGGTGCCGATGGCGATCCTGCGCACGCCCAGGCCCGCGAGCCGCTCCACGGCCGCGAGGTCGCGCACGCCGCCGCCCGCGTCGACGGAGATGCCCGGCACCGCGCAGATCGCGCGGATCGCGGCGTCGTTGGCGGCGCGGGCCGCCTCGTCCTCCTCGAGGGTGGCCGAGAGGTCCACCACGTGGACCCACGCGGCGCCGGCGTCGCGGAAGGACTCGGCCACGGCGGCCGGGTCGTCGGAGTAGACGTCCATGTGGGCGCGCTCGCCGCGCGCGAGGCGCACGACGCGGCCGCCCACGAGGTCGATGGCGGGAAAGAGGATCATCGGCCACCTCGCACCACATCGACGAAGTTTGAGAGGATAACGGCCCCCACGGCGGAGGACTTCTCGGGGTGGAACTGCACGCCGAAGACGTTGTCGCGCCACACGGCCGAGGCGAAGCTGCGCACGTAGTGGGTGCGCGCGGTCACCACGCCCGCGTCGACGTCGTCGGCGAGCGCGAAGGAGTGCGTGAAGTAGACGTTGGCGCCGTCGGGCACGTTGCGGAAGAGCCGGCACGCGCGGCCCAGGGGCGTGAGGTTGACCTGGTCCCAGCCCACGTGCGGCACCTTGAGGCGCGTCGACTCGAGGCGCGTGGCCGAGCCCGCAAGCACGCCCAGGCCCTGCGCCCACGAGCCGTCGTGCGTCTCGTCGCCGCGCTCGAAGAGCAGCTGCAGGCCGAGGCAGATGCCGAGGAACGGCACCCCGCGGCCGAGCGCGTCGAGGACCGCCTCGGCCTCGCCGCTCTCGCGCAGGAAGGCCATCGCGTCGCCGAAGCTCCCCACGCCGGGGAGCACCACGCCCGCAGCCTCGCGGATGCGCGCGGGGTCGTCGGTGACGAGCACCTCTCCCCCCGCGTCGACGAGGCCGCGCTCCACGGAGCTGAGGTTGCCCTTGTGGTAGTCAACCACCACGATCCGGCGCGCCATCACAGGCTCCCCTTGGTGGAGGGCACGCCCTCGACGCGCGGGTCGCTCTCGACGGCCTCGCGCAGCGCCCGCGCCGCCGCCTTGAACGTCGCCTCGAGGATGTGGTGCGCGTTCTCGCCGCACACGAGCCGCAGGTGCAGCGTCACGCCAGCCTCGCGCGCGAGGCCCGAGAAGAACTCGCGCCCGAGCTCGGTGTCGAAGGTGCCCACCTTGTCCGGGCCGATTGGCACGTCCCAGAAGAGCTCGCCGCGGCCGGACACGTCCACGGCGGCCATGACGAGCGCCTCGTCGAGCGGCACCATGACCGAGCCGAAACGGCGGATGCCGCGCTTGTCGCCGAGGGCCTCGGAGAGGGCCTGGCCGAGCACGATGCCCGTGTCCTCGACGGTGTGGTGGTCGTCGACCTCGGTGTCGCCCTTCACGCGGACCGTGAGGTCCACGAGCGAGTGGCGCGAGAAGGCGGCGAGCATGTGGTCGAAGAAGCCCACGCCGGTCTCGATGTCGTAGGCGCCCGTCCCGTCGAGGTCGACGGACAGGCCGATGTCCGTCTCGGCGGTGGCGCGGACGGCCTTGGCGGTCCTGGTCATGATTCCTCCCTCACAAGCGTCGCGAGCGCGTCGAGAAGGACGTCGTTCTCCTCGCGCGTGCCCACGGAGATCCTGAGGCACCCCTCGAGCCCCGGCGCGGCGCTGAAGTCGCGCACGAGGACCGAGAACTCGTCGCGCAGGCGCCGGCGCACCTCGGCGGCGCGCGGCACGCGCACGAGCACGAAGTTGGCGGCGGACGGCCACACGCGCACGCCGGGCAGCTCCGAGAGCCCCGCCGAGAGGCGGGCGCGCTCGGCCACGATGTCGGCGACCACGGGCGCGAGCGACGCGCGATGCTCGAGCGCGGCCCTGCCCGCGGCCTGCGCGAGCACGTCGACCGAGTATATCTGGCGCACGGCGGCGAGCGCGCCTATGACCCCCGGGTCCGCCACCACGTAGCCCGCGCGCAGCCCCGCGAGGCCGAAGGCCTTGGAGAGCGTGCGCAGCACGATGAGGCGGGGGCACGAGGCCACCCACCCCACGAGGCTCGAGCCCTCGGGCGCAAACTCCACGTAGGCCTCGTCCACCAGGACGAGGGCGTCCGTCCCGTCGAGCAGGCGCCGCACGAGCGCGGGGTCCACGAGGTCGCCCGTGGGGTTGTTGGGCGAGGTCAAGATCACGAGCGCGGCGTCGCGCGCGGCGGCGAGAAGGGCCTCGGCGTCTATCGAGAAGTCCTGCGCGTCGCGCGGCACGCGCACGACGGGGGTCTCGCACATCGCGGCGAAGTTGGCGTACTCGGCGAAGTCCGGCGGGCACGTGACGAGCGCGCAGCCCGGCCCGCCAAAGGCGAAGAGCAGGTTGAAGAGCAGCTCGTCGCCGCCGTTGCCCACGCAGACGGCCTCGCGGGCCACGCCGTGGCGCGCCGCCACGGCGTCCCTCAGGGCGTTTGCCATCGGATCCGGGTAGCGGTTGAGCGGCGTGGCGAGAAGGGCGGCGTCGATGGCGGCGCGCACCTCGTCCGGCAGCTCGTGGGTGTTCTCGTTGGCCGAGAGGTTGACGCGGCAGGGCGAGAAGGCGGGGTCGTACGGCTCGAAGCCGGCGAGCGCGGGACGCAGGCGCGCCGCGACGTCACGGTTCTTCTCGCCCATCTCACGCCTCCGGCCCGCTCGCCGGGGACTGCCCCCGGCCGGAGGGAAGCGGCACGGCCGCGGGGGCGGCGAGGTCCTCGGGCCAGGCGACGCGGGAGACGTCCGCCGCGTCGAAGGAGCCGCCCTCGGCGAGGCGGCGGCGCAGGCCCACGGAGAGCGCGTGCGCCCAGAGGCCCTCGGCCTGGGCGATCGTCTGGGTGGCCGGGGCGTCGGCGAGCAGCCCCTCGGGCGTGTAGCAGATGACGCTCGAGCGCTTCTGGAAGTCGTAGACGCCGAGCGGGTTGGCCCAGCGCGCGGTGCCGCCGGTGGGCAGCGTGTGGTTGGGGCCGGCCACGTAGTCGCCCAGGGGCTCGGAGCTCCAGGGGCCCACGAAGATGGCGCCGGCGTTCCTCACGCGGCCGAGGAGGCCCAGGGCATCGGCGCAGTGGAGCTCCAGGTGCTCGGGGGCGATCACGTTGATCGCGTCGACGGCGGCGGCCGGCGTGTCGCAGACCACGATGACGCCGCGCTCGTCCAGGCTCGCGCGGGTGATCTCCTCGCGCGGGCTCTGCGAGACGAGCGTCTCGGCGGCGTCGAGCACGCGCCCGGGCAGGCCCGCGTCGCAGGTCACGAGGTAGCAGCTCGCCATCGGGTCGTGCTCGGCCTGGGCCATGAGGTCGGCCGCCACGACCGCCGCGTCGGCGGAGGCGTCCGCGAGGACGCAGACCTCGGAGGGGCCGGCCACCATGTCGATCCCCACGTCGCCGGAGACGTGGCGCTTGGCGGCGGCCACGTAGGCGTTGCCCGGGCCCACGATCTTCTCGACCGCCGGGATGGACTCGGTGCCGTAGGCCACGGCGGCGATGGCCTGCGCGCCGCCCACGGCGTAGACCTCGTCCACGCCCGCGAGCGCCGCGGCGGCGAGCGTGTAGGCGGAGAGCGTGCCGTCGGCCTGCGGGGGCGTCACCATGACCACGCGCCCCACGCCGGCCACCTTGGCCGGGATGGTGTCCATGAGGACGGTGGAGGGGTACTGGGCGCGCCCGCCGGGCACGTAGACGGCGGCGGAGGCCACGGGCGTCACCTTCACGCCGAGCATGGTGCCGTCCGCGCGGGTGGTGAACCAGGACTGCTCGCGCTCGCGCTCGTGGAAGTCGCGGATCTGGTCGCGCGCCCGGGTGAGCGCGGCGAGGAACTCCCCCGGCACGAGCTCGAGCGCGCCGGCCACCAGCTCGTCGGGCACGCGGAACGCCTCCGGGCAGGCCCCGTCGAAGCGCAGGCAGTAGTCGCGCACCGCCGCGTCGCCGCGCTCGCGCACGTCGTCCACGATCTTCTCGGCCGCCGCCATGACGTCGGCGGGCAGGGCCCCCGTGCGGTTGAGGTCGGCCTGCGTGAGGCGCCGGCCCCCCTCGAGCGTCACCCTTCTCATGACGCGCTCCCCCTCTCTGCGACCTCGGCGAGCCGCCTCGCGAGGTCGCGAATCCTCTTGTCGCAGCGGTAGGCGGCGGGCCCGGCGAAGAAGCGCGCCGTGCACTCCATGACGTCGTCCACGACCACGAGGTCGTTCTCGGCAAGCGTGGTGCCCGTGGCCGTGATGTCCACGATCCGGTCCGCCATGCCCACGATGGGCCCGAGCTCGATGTTGCCGTGGAGCGTCACGATGTCCACCTGCTGGCCGATGGAGTCGTAGTAGTCCTGCGTGATGCGCGGGTACTTGGTGGCCACGCGCACAGTGCCGCGCCAGGCGTAGTTGCGCTCGGCCTCGCCGGCGCGCGAGCGGGGCTCGGCCACCACGAAGCGGCAGCCGCCGTAGCCGAGGTCGACGAGCTGCAGCAGGTCGAGGCCGGCCTCGATGAGCGAGTCCTTGCCGCAGATGCCGCAGTCGGCGCCGCCGTGGCCCACGAAGGCCGGGGCGTCCTGGGCGCGCACGATGACGTACTCCACGTCGCCCTCGCGCACCACGAGCTTGCGGCCGGGGTCGGCGAGCTCGGCGGTGGGCAGGCCCGCCGCGGCGAGCGCGGCCACGGTCTCCCGGAAGAGCGACCCCTTGGGCACGGCGATGCGGATGGGGCGGGCCGCCACGTTGACGCCCGGCGTCACCACGCCCGACTCGCCCGGCTCGCCGAGCACCTCCTGGAGCCGCTCGAGCGAGAGCGCGAAGCCGCAGGCGGCAAGGCCCGGGCGGCCCAGGTTGGCGAGGACCGCGTCGTAGCGCCCGCCCGAGGCGAGGCTCGCGGCGATGCCCTCGGCGTAGCCCTTGAAGATGATGCCGGTGTAGTAGTCGAACGAGTTGATGATCGAGAAGTCAAAGGAGAGCCGGCCCTGCTCGAAGAGGTCGGCGAGCTCTCCGGCGAGCGCCGCGAGCTCGGAGGTGCCCCGGGCCGGAGCGGCCACGCCCGCCGCGCCGAGAAGCGCGTCGAGCCGGTCAATCACCTCCGCCCCGCCGCCCATGCGCGGCACCTCGCGCAGGGCGCGCGCGGCGTCGGGCGAGAGCCCCTCGGCCCGGGCGATGAGCTCGTCGAGGGTCACGAGGTCGGAGTCGTGCACGAGCGCGAGGACCTCCTCGCGGAAGCCCGGCGTGGGCGCGCAGGCGTCGAGGAGGGCCGTGAGCGGCGTGACCGAGCCGAAGACGATCCGCCAGTCGGGCACCTCGAGCGCGCCGAGCGCCTCGGCGAGCAGGCGCACGACCTCGACCTCGGAGGCCGCGCCGTCCTCGCCCACGAGCTCGACGCCGAGCTGGGTGAACTGGCGGGGCTGGCCGCGCAGGCTCGGCTCCTCGCGAACCACCGGCGCAGCGTAGCGGAAGCGCGCGGGCAGCTCGCCGGAAGAGACGCGCCCGGCGACGAGGCGCGCCACGGGGAGCGTGAGGTCGGGGCGCAGCATGAGGAGGCTGCCGTCCGAGTCGAAGAGCTGGAACGCCGAGTCCTTGACGCGGGCGCCGCGCTCGATCGCGCGGCGGTCCTCGAGCAGCGGCGTCTCGACCGGGAGGTAGCCGTGCGCGGAGAAGCACTCCCGCACCACGCCGGTTATGCGCTCGCGCGCGAGCGCCTCCCTCGGGAGGATGTCTCTAAACCCACGGGGCGTACCTGCTGTCACGTCATATCCTTTCGGGCGCCGGGGCGCCGGTCGCTTGGGTCTGGGCCGGGTGCCCCGGCCGTCCGCGGGGAGAGTGTCGCACAGGGCCGCGCGCCGGCGGGCGGCTTTGGCCAAGCCGTTACAGTCTGCTTTCAAAAGGGACCGGGGCCCGCCCCGCGAAAAGGCGCGCGGGCAGGCGAGGAGGGCGGGCGGGGTCGGCGCGTCCGCGCGGGAAAGTGGCGGATGCGACGCCCCCGCGGACGCGGCGCGCGAGGCGGCGCCGCCCGGGGGCGAGAGCCGACCGCCCGCCGAGCGGATCGGCGGCGGCGCGCGCCATGCGGCGCCTCTGACCTGCGCCGTCAGCGGCCCGTCAGAGGCCGGGAAGACACGGGCGGCGCCCCGGCTGCTATGCTCGCCCGACCCACCCGGACGAGGAAGGGAGCACGAGATGGGTCTGTACTGGAGAAGGGCGCGCGTGGGCGTGAGGTTCGAGGAGAGGAGAAGGGAGGACGAGCGGGACTACCCGGATGACGCCGTCGTGATCGCGGCGAGCGCGGAGCAGGCGGCGGACCCCGCCTTCGCGCGGGACGTCCGGCGGATCGTCATGATGCGGACTCTCGACCACGAGGTCGAGGACGGCCCCGAGGCGGGGCCCGGCGACGGGGAGGCCGTGCGCGCGGCGGAGCACGCGTTCCTGGAGCACTTCCTCGACGAGCGGGGCGAGGGGGACGAGGCCGGCCCCGGGCGCGAGGCGTGCTGGGACGAGCTCTCCGACGCGCTCGGGGGCTGCGCCGGCGGCATCGGCTGGTACGCCCGCGAGGTCGGCTGCCCCGGCGGGCCGGCCGTCCAGCTCGTCGTCAACCGCTGCGACGAGGTGATCGTGGGAGGCTAGCGAGCGAGGACGGGGGCGCGGGCGGGCGAAGCGGGCCGCCCGCGCCCCTAGTCGCGCACGATGTCGGCGTAGGAGGCCTCGCAGAAGCGGACGAGGTCGTCGGGGGCGAGGGCAAGCGAGAGGCCGCGCCGGCCGCCCGAGACGTGGATCTCGTCGAAGAGCTGGGCCGTCTCGTCGATGAGCGTGGGAAAGCGCTTCCTCATGCCCACCGGCGAGCAGCCGCCGCGGACGTAGCCCGTCGCGGGCTCGAGGTCGCGGACGTGCATGAGCGCGAGGCTCTTCTCGCCCGCCGCCGCGGCGGCCTTCTTGAGGTCGAGCTCCTCGGCCACGGGGACGCAGCAGACCACGTGGCCGCCGGCCGGCGTCACGCAGACGAGCGTCTTGAAGCTCGCCGCCGGGTCCTCCCCCAGGCGCTGGGCGATGTGCAGGCCGAGCTCGCTCGAGGTGTCCGTCTCGTCGACCTCGTAGGTCACGTACGAGAAGGGCACGCCCGCGGCCTCGAGCTCGCGCATGGCGTTGGTCTTCTGGGGCTTCTCCCGACGCGCCACGGCGGCCTACGCCCCCGCCTGGCGGGCGCGGTCGCGCGCGAGCACCTGCCGCAGGAACTGCCCCGTGTAGCTCTCGGGCACCTCGGCCACCTGCTCGGGCGTGCCGTAGGCCACCACCGTGCCGCCGCCGTCGCCGCCCTCGGGCCCCATGTCGAGCACGCGGTCGGCCATCTTGATGACGTCGAGGTTGTGCTCGATCACGAGCACCGTGTTGCCGGCGTCCACGAGCTTCTCGAGCACGTCCACGAGCTGGCGCACGTCCTCGAAGTGCAGGCCCGTGGTGGGCTCGTCGAGGATGTAGAAGGTCCTGCCCGTCTGTTGGCGGTGGAGCTCCTTGGCGAGCTTCACGCGCTGGGCCTCGCCGCCGGAGAGCGTGGTGGCGGGCTGGCCCAGGTGGATGTAGCCCAGGCCCACGTCGTAGAGCGTCTGGAGCTTGTTCTTGATGCGCGGGATGTTGGCGAAGAAGGCCAGCGCCTCGTGGACCGTCATGTCGAGCACGTCCGAGATGGACTTGCCGTGGTAGAGGACCTCGAGGGTCTCGCGGTTGTAGCGCTTGCCGTGGCAGACCTCGCAGGGCACGTAGACGTCCGGCAGGAAGTTCATCTCGATCTTGATCTGGCCGTCGCCCTTGCAGGCCTCGCAGCGGCCGCCCGGCACGTTGAACGAGAAGCGCCCCGGGCTGTAGCCGCGCGCCCGGCTCTCCGGCAGCGACGCGAAGAGGGCGCGCAGGTCGTCCCAGAGGCCGATGTAGGTGGCCGGGTTGGAGCGCGGGGTGCGGCCGATCGGCGACTGGTCGATGTCGATGACCTTGTCGATCTTGTCCACGCCCTCGAGCTTCCGGTACGGCCCCACGACGCGCTTGGAGCGGTGCACGGCGTTGGTGAGCGCCGGCGCGATGGTGTCCGTGACGAGCGAGCTCTTGCCCGAGCCCGAGACGCCGGTGACCACCGTGAGCGTGCCGAGCTCCACCTTGGCCGTGACGTTGCGCAGGTTGTTCGCGGAGGCGCCGGTCACCTTGATGGCGCCCCGGCGCGGGTTGCGGCGCCTCTCGGGCAGGCGGATCTGCCGCTCGCCCGTGAGGTAGGCGCCGGTGATGGAGTCCTTGCAGGCCGCGATCTCATCCGGCGTGCCGGCGGCGACCACGCGCCCGCCGAGCTCGCCGGCGCCCGGGCCCATGTCTATGACGTAGTCCGCGGCGCGGATGGTGTCCTCGTCGTGCTCGACCACGATGACGGTGTTGCCCTGGTCGCGCAGGCGCTTGAGGGTCTCGATGAGGCGGTTGTTGTCGCGCTGGTGCAGGCCGATCGAGGGCTCGTCCAGGATGTAGAGCACGCCCATGAGGCCGGCGCCGATCTGCGTGGCCAGGCGGATGCGCTGGGCCTCGCCGCCGGAGAGCGTGGCGGCCGCGCGGCTGAGCGTGAGGTAGTCGAGGCCCACGTTCACGAGGAAGCGCAGGCGCGCGAGGATCTCCTTCACCACGGGGCCCGCGATGAAGAGCTGGCGCTCCGTGAGCTCGAGGGCCTCGAAGAACGCCAGGCACTCGCGGCAGGAGAGCTCGCAGACCTCCCAGATGTTCTTCTCGCCCACCGTGACGGCGAGGATCTCCGGCTTGAGGCGCGCGCCGTGGCATGCCGAGCAGGGCACCTCGCGGATGTACTTCTCGAGGTGCGTGCGCATGGTCTCGGAGGTGGTCTCCTGGTACTTGTCGAAGAGGATCTTGCGCACGCCGGCGAAGGTGGTGAGCCAGTGGGTGTCCCGCCCGTCGCGCGTGTGGTAGTCCACGCGCACCTTGGTGGCCCCGAGGCCGTCGAGCAGCGCCCGCTGGACCTTCTTGGGAAGCTCGCGCCACGGGGTCTCGTCCGAGGCGCCGAGGTGGCGGCAGACGGCCGAGAGGATCTGGGGGTAGTAGTTGGAGTGGCCGAAGAGGCCGCCAAAGACGCCGCCCGCCACGGAGAGCGCGGGGTCCTCGATCAGGGCCTCGGCGTCCACGACCTTGCGAAAGCCCAGGCCGTCGCACTCCGGGCAGGCGCCGTAGGGGGCGTTGAAGGAGAAGTCGCGCGGCTGGAGGTCGTCCATCGAGTGGCCGTGCTCGGGGCAGGCCAGGGCGAGCGAGTAGCTGAGGAGCTCGCCGGGGTAGCGCTCCGGGTCGTCGCGGTCGGGCATGAGGTAGAAGCCCACACGGCCCTGCGCGAGGCGCGTGGCCTGCTCCACCGCCTCGGCGATGCGCCCGAGGCTCCCCTCGCGCACCACGATGCGGTCGACCACGACCTCCACGTTGTGGCGGTTCTTCTTCTCCAGGCGGATCTCCTCGTCGCCGAGCTCGCGCACCTCGCCGTCGATGCGCACGCGGCTGAAGCCCTCGCGGCGCAGGTCCTCGAAGAGCTTGGTGTACTCGCCCTTGCGGTCGAGGACCACCGGCGCCAGGACGAGGGCGCGCCGTCCCTGGGCGCGCTCGAGGACCTTGTCGGCCACCTGGTCGGTGGTCTGGCGCTCGATCACGCGCCCGCACTCCGGGCAGTGCGGCGTGCCCACGCGCGCGAAGAGCAGGCGCAGGTAGTCGTAGATCTCCGTCACGGTGCCCACCGTGGAGCGGGGGTTTCTCGAGGTGGTCTTCTGGTCGATGGAGACCGCCGGCGAGAGGCCGTCGATCGAGTCCAGGTCCGGCTTGTCCATCTGCCCGAGGAACTGGCGCGCGTAGCTGGAGAGCGACTCCACGTAGCGGCGCTGGCCCTCCGCGTAGATGGTGTCGAAGGCGAGGCTCGACTTGCCGGAGCCGGAAAGGCCGGTGATCACGACGAGCTTGTCGCGGGGGATGTCGACGTCGACGTCCGCGAGGTTGTGCTCGCGCGCGCCGCGGATGACGATGGAGTCCTGGGCCATGCGCCCCTCCTGCACTCAAGAGAATTTGACGCATCACAGTCTAGCCGAGCGGCGCCTTTGGGGCCGCGAGCGGCGCCCGCCTCCACGGATTGTGCAACACGTGTTCGTACCAACTCATTTTAGCCTGGGAGCAAGCCTCGACCCCGAGGCGGCGCGC
>NZ_JACJKN010000024.1 GCF_016900775.1 Olsenella uli
CCCCGTCCGCGAGGGCTACGACTTCGCCGGCTGGTACACCGATGAGGCCTGCACCGTGGCCTACGACTTCGCGGCCCCCGTCGAGGGCGACATGACGCTCTACGCCAAGTGGGACCAGAAGTCTGCCGCTATGTACCGCCTCTACAACCCCTATACCGGCGAGCACTTCTACACCTCCTCTGCGGTCGAGCGTGACTCTCTGGTGTTGGTGGGCTGGGAGTCCGAGGGCGAGGGCTGGGTGGCCCCCTCTGAGGGTGCTCCTGTCTACCGCCTCTACAACCCCTACGTCGAGGGTGGCGACCACCACTACACGCTCTCGGTTGTCGAGCGCGACTATCTCGTCGAGCAGGGCTGGCGCGACGAGGGCGTGGGCTGGTACTCGGCCTCTGACGAGGATGGCAACGCCATCAAGGGTGCCGTGCCCATCTACCGTCAGTACAACCCCTACGCGACGACCGGCACCCACAACTACACCACGAGCGAGGTCGAGAGGGATAGCCTCGTGGCGGCCGGTTGGAACGACGAGGGCGTGGCCTGGTACGGCATCAGGTAAAGGCGACTATCGTTTGGGCGACTGATGATTTGTCCCTGAAATGAGGGCGCGTGGGGTCGACGGGTTCGTCCGCCGACCCCACGCGCCTTTTGCGGACTGGGGGTTGATTGGCCTGGCGGAAGAGAGAAAGAATCAGTTTGATAGACAGCTGGCACCTCTTTGGAAGCCTTTTCAAGTCTGTTTGTCCATCGTTTCTTGGGTTCTGCCATTCGCGTATGCACCGCTTGCTTGGGCTATGGGGACGTAGTTTGGAGATTGCCATGGGATGCAACAACCTTAGGGGACGGTGGATAACAGGGTTTCTTGCCCTTGTTGTCATCCTCGGGCTCATGTGGCTCAATCCCGGCGTGGCCTGGGCTGCGCCCATCGATCAGCAGAGCGTATCGGGCGTGACGAACTTTGACTACGCGCGTGAGGTCGTCGATGGCGTGAATGCCGAGCGGGCCGCTGAGGGCCTTGCGTCGCTTGTCCTTGACGAGGAGCTGACCAGCGCCGCGATGCTGCGCGCAGGTGAGACGGCTGTTACGTTTAGCCACGTTCGCCCGAATGGACTTATCTGCACCTCAGTTTCATCCAAGGCTTTTGGCGAGAATATTGCCATGGGGTATATGTCTCCGTCTGCGGTTATGCAGGGATGGATGCAGAGCGAGGGTCATCGAGCAAACATTCTGAGCTCACGTTACAGGTCGATCGGAGTCGGCTGCATTAACGTTGGAGGTTCCTACTATTGGGTTCAGCTGTTTGGAATTGAGGAAGGCATCGGAGACGTTCCGTACGGGTCATACTCCGTAACGATGCCCACTATGGGCATTGCGGGTAGGGCTGATGGCAATGGCACTGAGATGCAGCGTCTCTACAATCCGTATACGGGCGAGCACTTCTATACCGAAAGCGTTGCTGAGGCATATGCTCTTGTTGCGGTCGGCTGGGCATACGAGGGCATAGGCTGGACGGCACCGGCTTCCGGTGCCCCGGTCTATCGTCTCTTCAACTCGTATGCGGCTGGCGGTGACCACCATTACACCACGAGCGCGATCGAACGCGACGCCCTTGTCGCAGAGGGGTGGTCCTACGAGGGAGTGGGCTGGCGCTCGGCAGAGGATTCTAGGGGCGAGCCTGCGGACGGCGCGGTGCCGCTCTATCGACAATACAATCCGTTTGCTGCAACTGGAACTCACAACTATACAACGTCGAAGTTTGAGAACGACAGCCTTGTTTCTGCCGGCTGGCGGGAGGAGGGCATTGCGTGGTATGGAGTGGGGTAGCGTGGGGCTATACCTCGGGGACTGCAATCTGGTCTCGTCGCCATATGAACGGCGCCTGGGCCAGCCGGAAAGAGAGGGATAGGATGCGCAAAGAAAGAAAAGCGTCAAGGGAGCGGGGCCTGGTTCGTTGGCTGGCAGCAATTGTGCTGGGCATAATCATTGTTCTTCCCGCGACCGCCCAGGCCGCCACCTCCCAAGACATGTATCGCCTGTATAACCCCTATACAGGCGAGCACTTCTATACGTCAAGCGTCGTAGAGCGCGACAGCCTGGTTCCTGCGGGTTGGACCTGGGAAGGTGTCGGCTGGGTTGCGCCGACCTCGGGTGAGCCCGTCTATCGTCTTTATAATCCCTTTGTGCCGGGTGGGGACCATCACTACACCACGAGTAAGTTTGAGTGTGACTCACTTGTCGCTGCAGGCTGGAGCTACGAGGGCGTGGGCTGGCGATCGGGAGGCTCTGTGCCAATCTACCGTCAGTACAATCCCTTTGCCGTAACCGGAACTCACAACTACACCACGTCGGCCGACGAAAACAACCACCTTGTCACAATTGGCTGGCGTGAGGAGGGTGTTGGCTGGTACGGAACCGGCACTGGCTGGACATTCCCACCGCAGGAGCCCAGTGAGCCCGAGCAACCGGGCGGCTCCCAGCAGCCTGGCGATACGCAGGCCTCTGTCGTCTACTGGACTCCCGGCGGAGAGGTCTGGCACTCAACGAGGAACTGCCCCTCGCTTAAACGCTCTACTACGATATATTCCGGCTCCATTACTGATGCCCAGTCTGCGGGCAAGAGTCGGCCATGCAAGAACTGCTATTAATTCATTACGAATAGCCGACGCATCAAATGGACCGGGTGGCCGTGTCGGCGCCCGGTCCATTTGATGCGAAATGACCTGTCAGAACGCGTAATAGCAGCTGTCAGGCAGACTTGGTCTCAAATTAGGCGTGTAGTAGGGATCGGCACGTGAGAACCTTTCTGCCCAACGCGCGGTAAGTGTTGCCTTCTCTTTGAGATAGCGCGCTCTGCTTGCAGGGTCCTCGTCAAAGCCTCTGCTGAGAGATTCGTAGTGATAGAGCGTAACGAGAGGGCTATAGACAATCAGCAGGTCCTTCTCCTGAAGCCTGAAGCAGTAGTCGATATCATTGTATGCCACCGCAAGCCCCTCGTCGAAGCCTCCCACGAGGTCAAATGAGGAACGTGACGTCATCATGCAGGCCGCCGTTACCGCGGAGAGATTGCGTGGAGTCTCAAGAAGCTCGAAGTAGCTGTGAGATCCGTCGGGAATATGCGTAAAGAAGTGCCCCGGCTCACCAGTTGTGTTGACGCCGGCGTGCTGCACGGTTCCGTCTGGGTAAAGCAGCTTCGCTCCCACGGCCCCTACGTCGCTGCGCGCACAGAGGCCCAGCATGATTTCTATCCAGTTTTCGGTGACTACCTCGGTATCATTGTTGAGCAGGAGGAGATAGTCACCCCTGCTTGCCCGTGCTCCGACATTTACGAGTCTGGAGAAATTGAACTCTTTGGGATAGGCCTCGATCCTGATTCTATCTCCATGGCTACCTCTTAGCTCGGCATAGAGCGAGCGCGTTTCGTCCTTCTCGCTTCCGTTGTCAACAAGAACAATCTCATAATTACTATACGTAGTTCTATTAACAATTGACTCGATGCAACGTTGCAGAATGGGTGCGTTGTCCTTGGTTGGGATGACGATGGATACGAGAGGATGGGGTTCGGGGACGTCGTAGATGACCTTATAGGTGAACGGACGTTCCGCAGCAGAGACCGTCGCCCTGAGCCCCAGGCGCTCGAGATGACGACTCACGGCCCTGATGCCGCTCTTCACGGCATAGGGCTTGGAGTCAGTTCCTGAGGCCGTGGATGAGGGAGTGACCCGCCAGTGGTACAGGATTCTGGGCACATGGTGGATGTGTCTGGTCTTCTCTGCTGCCTCAAGGGTCAGGTTGTGGTCCTGGGCCCCATCAAACTCAGCAGTGTTGGGCTCGAGCTGATCAAGCAGTGCCTTTCTGATTGTCAGCATGTGACAGACATAGTTGTTGTTTCTCAGCATGTCTATGCTGAAATCAGGCTTAAAGAACGGCATTGCATACGTGCCGTCGGGCATAAGCTTGTCTTCGTCGCAATAGAGAAGGTCGATGTCAGGGTCTTCAGAAATGGCCCTTGCGTATTCGTAGAGCGCATCAGGCTCGAGAAGGTCGTCATGATCGAAGAAGCAGACGTAGTCCCCCTCCGCCACGGCGATGCCTGCGTTCGTGTTTTCTGATATTCCCCCGTTCTTTGGGAGCGTCAAAGATTTTACTCGCCGTTCTTTCTTGCGACATCGCTCAACCTCGTCGGCGAGTTCCGCGGACTCTGGGCTTGCATTCACAAGGATGAGCTCCCAGTTCTCGTAGGTCTGGCCCAAAACGCTGCTGGCCATGTCCTGGAAGAGGTCGATGGGTGTCTTGTAAAGCGGCACGATCACGCTGAACTTAACGCCGCCAACTGGTTGATGAGTACGTTGCAGGTCGAGCTCGTACTCGCTTGCACGATGGAGGCGCAGCCACTCTCCGTAATATGGGTCGAGTCCGGCATGATGATAGAGCAGCCGGTCCATAGGCTCTCGCAGAGTATCGCACTCAGCCTGAGTGATCGTTCGCGTGAAGTCCTGCTCGGGGTGGGACCTGGAGTGCGCGAGGACGTAAAGGTCCCCCTGGTTCCAGGGCACCTTTATCGAGAACGTCACCCTGCGGTTTGACGGTGCGCCTGCAATGCGAGAGGGCAGGGAGGTTGATCCCAGCAGGACGTAGTCCGACGACACCTCCTCCAGGTGGTTGTTCAGAATCGTGAACTGCATGTCGCCGCCCTGCGTCACCTCGGGCCAAGTTGCCGAAACTCGCAGCATGACATGCGTGGGCATTGAGATGACGGACAGCAGTTTCAGGTTGACGTCCCCGTACTCTGGCATCCTCTCGTCGATGCAGCGAATGGCTGCGCAGCCGGCTGCGTTGGTGCGGTAGTTGAGCCTCGAGCGCCATTTCGCGGACTTGAAGTTCACGTCGACCGATATGGAATCCGCGACATCGCCATTTGGAAGCAGCTCGGCGAGCGTGTAGAAGGCGCTCTCGACGGGAAGGTCTGGATATACCGCCACCGCGCGAGCGCTCGTGCCGTCCTTTTCAAGAAAGAAGAGGCGACAGGGGAGTGGCAGCCGCCCGTCGCGCTCAGAGTAGACGGGGGAGGTGACATTACCGTCACCAATCTCAGTGATGTCGAGAAGCTCATAGATTTTCTCGCTGGCCCTGCAAAGCAGCTTGGACTTGACCCGCATGCGCGTCGCGCCTCCAAAGCTCGGGGTGATTAGTGCGTGGCATTAGGTCGTCGATGCCTCTTGGAAGTATAGCAACCGGTGCGTGCCGTGCGTTTTGACGTGAGGCATCCGTCTGCATGTCATAATGGACTCAGCAAAACATATGCCCTGCATCTATTTCCAGGAGGTATCGGTGCCGCTCGTCTCAGTCGTGATTCCCGCGTACTGTTCCTCGACGTATCTTGATGAGTGCCTGACAAGCATTGAGGGGCAGTCATTCTCTGATGTGGAGATTATCGTCGTTGACGATGCGAGCCCGGACGACACGTCAAGTGTAATTCGCTGCCATGCGGGGCGAGACCACCGCATCGAGCCGCTATTCTTGAATGAGAACAGGGGGACCCTCGCTGCCCGCAAGGCGGGGGTCCTTGCGAGTGCCGGCGACTACGTTCTTCTCGTTGATCAGGACGACGAGCTCGATCGCGACGCCATCCGGAAGCTCGTTGAGTATGCGGCGGCACATCCCGCTGACATATATCACTTCTCTGCCAAGGTGCTTGCGACGGGCGATGCCGCGGCGGGCGCGCGCGAGGGGATGGAGGGCTTTCTGACGCCTCCCGCGCGTCGTATTGAGGGCCCGGATATCCTCAGAACGCAGCTTCTTGAGTCGGGGGGCTTTGACTGGCACGTTCATCACAAGATGTTCGGCGGGGATTTTGCGCGGCGCTGCTACTCCCTGGCGTCGGATGAGCGGCTGGTTCTCTCCGATGACATCTATATGAGCTTCATCCTCTGCTCTCAGGCGCGGTCCTACGAGGCGATTCCCAATGCGCCTTGGTACATCTACCATCTTGGCAGGGGGGAGACGTACGGAAAGGCCCTCGACCTGGGCTCGTATGGCCGGCTCGCCTCCGCCGACGGAAGGGCCCTCCTCCTTGCGCGGAGCTATGCGGAGGGGCCGTCCGCGCCCGAGCGCGACGACTGGGGCGAGCGGCTTGACAGCCTTCGCGACCGCCTTGCGTTCCACGCTATGAATGAGTGGATGGACAGCCTTCCTGACAGCCTCAAGGACGAGGGCTGTGACATTGCCCTCGAGCACTTGCCTGCAGACGCCGTGTGCGGGGAGCTCTATCGCTTCGTGCGGGACAGGGCGTACGCGCTTCTCCAGCAACAGGCCGGGTCAGCCAAGGAGGCCAAGGCGCTCGAGCGGGATGCCCTGCATTTCCTCGCGCTTGCCCGCAAGGCGGAGAAGGCGCCCGGGTTTGATGGGAGCAATGGGAGGTATCGTGAGATGAGGGATATCGCCCTCTGCCACCTGCGGGACTGCGGCCTTGTGGGCGAGAGGAGGACGGCCTGCGCCCCCAGCGGGCTCGTCCACAGGCTCACGAGTGTGATTCGTAGGGCTATGGGCAGGTAGAAGCGCCAATCTCCTCCCGCTATAATGCTCCTGCCGACCTTTCTCTGGAGGTTCTCTCATGCTGTCTTTCTCTGTTGTGGTAACGGCCTACAAGAATGACGAGTATCTCCCCGGGTGCTTGGGGAGCGTCTCGGCTCAGACGTATCCGCATTGGGAGTGCGTCGTGGTGAACGATGCCAGCCCGGACAACACGAGGCAAATCTCCGAGGCCTTTGCCGAGAAGGACGCTCGGTTCAAGGTGGTTAACCTGAGGGCGAACCGTGGCCTTCACCTTGCGCGCGCGGCCGGGGTCGATGCCTGCTCCGGGGACTACCTGCTGTTTCTCGATGCCGATGACGAGCTTGCTCCGGCGGCGCTCGAGGAGCTCTCCGTCGTGCTTGAGCGGCGTCCGGTTGACATGCTCCACTTTGGCATCGAGGTCGTTTCGGCTGGCGTCTCCGAGGAGGGGGCAGCCTCATTCGGGTCCTATATCAACGGAAAGGTCAACTACCTCCCGCGCGAGGACCTCTGTAGGGCGATCTTCTCCGCCGATGGGGGCTATCTCCAGGACTGGCGCACCACGCAGCGCGTCTATCGCACGTCCCTCGCAAGGCGCGCGTTCTCACTGATGACTGCCAACCGCCTTGAGCGGGCCGAGGACTGCTACGAGACCCTCGTCCTCTGCGACCTCTCAGAGGGGGAGCTGACGGACAACTCAATCAAGGCGCTGCGCTACTTCTACGGTCGCGGGGTTACGGGGGAGAGCGCCATCGATGGGGGCACCTTCCGTCGGTTTGTCGACCAGTTTTGGGATTGCATGTCCGCCATGGAGGAGTATGCCAGCTCGGTCTCGGCGGACCCTGCACTCCCGAGCTGCGTCGACGGGGCCAAGCGGAAGCTCTGCGACCTTCTCATGAACGACTGGGACGTCAGGGTCCCTGGCGAGGAGAAGCTGCCTGCTGCCGAGTATGCCGCCAAGACGGTCGGCGCCCTTCCCGTTGCGGAGCAGCTCATGCGTCTGGCGCGTGACAAGGCGTTCTCTCAGTGGAACGGTGGCGAGAGCTTCACCGGCGCGGAAGAGTACCTCTCTTGGTATCGCCTTGGCGAGGAGCTCGCCCGCCGCGCCGGCGACGAGGGCGCCGATGAGTACGCCACCCTTAGGCTCGCGGCTCGCGATCACATTGCCGACCTGGAACGTCGCTCGGCCTGGGCGGGGGAGAACGCCGCGCCCTCTATCATCAAGCGCTCTTCCTACGAGAAACAGCCTATCCGCATCTTTGTTACCACGCACAAGGACGTGGACACGTTCCACAGCGACATTCTCCAGCCGGTCCAGGTGGGGGCAAAGTCCCCCCGAAGGCGCCTTCTCTGGGCATTCCAGGACGATGAGGGCGAGAACATCGCCGGCCTTAACGCCATGTACTGCGAGCTCACCACGCAGTACTGGGCATGGAAGAACGTGGAGGCCGAATACTATGGATTCTGCCACTATCGCAGATACTTTGACTTCTCCGATGAATGGCATGAGGAGAATCCCTATGGCGAGGTGATGGACAACGAGATCTGCTGGGGGACCCAGGCGCTCTACCGCCTTGATGACGCCTCTATCGCAAAGGCGGTAAAGGGCTGCGACGTCATCACGACGGGCGTCAACGACTTCAGCAAGTTCCCCGAGGCGTACGAGAATCCCTTGGACCTCTATCGCCGCTCTCCCTACCTCCACGTCGAGGACCTCGAGCGCGTGGTTGAGATCATGCGGGAGATGCATCCCGAGTATGGCGAGGACGCCGATGCCTATCTGCACTCAAGCAGGTCCTGCTTCTGCAACATGTTCATCATGCGCAGGCAGATGTTCCACGACTACTGCTCATGGCTGTTCCCCATCCTCGAGCGCTTTGTGGACGAGTGGGACACCGCCCATCTTAGCCATGAGTCGCTGAGGACCCCGGGGCATCTCTCCGAGCGCCTGCTCAACATCTATCTCCTGCACGAGAAGCGCATGAATCCCGGTCTTGTATGGAAGCAGCTCCAGTGCGTTCACTTTGAGCATCCCGAGCATCACGTCGTTGAGAAAATCGAGCCCGCCGAGAGCCACGGCCTGCCCGTCGTCCCCGTGGTCTTTGCGTCTGACGATGGCTATGTGCCCATGGTGACAACCACGATCCTCTCGATGCTCAGGAATGCCTCGAAGAGGTGCTTCTATGACATCGTGGTCCTGGAGAAGGACATCTCGGAGACTCATCAGCGGGAGATGAGGTCGTTCTTCTCGGCGTATCCCAACGCGAGCGTGCGATTCGTCAACGTCTGGCCGCTCATTCGTGCCTACGACCTTCAGACGAGCAATGCGCACATCAGCGTGGAGACGTACTATCGCTTCCTCATCCAGGATGTGCTCTCCTGCTATGACAAGGTGCTCTACCTTGACTCCGACCTCATCATCGAGGGGGATGTCTCGGAGCTCTTCGCCGTGGACCTGGGAGACAACATCCTTGCCGCCGCCCACGATATCGACTATGCGGGAAACCTCGACCTCAACGACGGCGAGCGCGTCCGCTACTCCAAGGACGTGCTCGGGCTGCGTGATCCCTTTAGCTACTTTCAGGCCGGCGTTCTCCTGATGAGCACACAGAAGATGCGCAGGCTCCACATGGTTGAGGAGTGGCTCGAGATGGCGGCGGAGCCGAAGTACATCTACGACGACCAGGACATCCTGAATGCGGAGTGCGAGGGAGGCGTGGTCTTTCTCGATACCGCGTGGAACGTGATGATCAACTGCGGGGACCGCTTCAAGAGGGTGTTCTCGTTCGCCCCGGCCGCCATGTACGACGACTTCATGGCGGCGTATCTTCAGCCCAAGGTCATCCATTACGCTGGCTATGAGAAGCCGTGGAAGCCGGGCTCGTGCGACCTCGCCGAGCGGTTCTGGCGGTACGCGCGTGAGACCCCATACTACGAGCGCCTCCTGCTCATGGCGTACTCAGACTCCCGACAGACCACCGAGGAGGTCGAGCGGGCAAGGCGCGAGGTCATCGAGGAGCTGACCAGGCACGAGCGTGCCCTTGCGGAAGACAGTCCGGTGAGGGGGGTTGCAGACGCCATCCTTCCTCTCGGCTCAAGGAGGCGCGAGGCGCTCAAGGGCGTCGTTAGGGCCCTGAGGGGGAGAAGGTAGGGGTTGTCTGGCGTGAACGTTGATTCACTAGGACATGGGAAGACGGCAATCGGCGGGCGTCGGCTCGTATTTGTTGACGTGCTGAACATAATCTCCAGCTTTGCCGTCGTTCTTCTCCATACCTCGCTTGGCGTGTTCTCTCCCGAGCGCTCCCTAGGTTGGGTGGCCTCTCTGGCGAGCCAGTCTTTTGCCATCTTTGCCGTCCCCGTGTTCTTCATGGTGAGCGGTATGAATCTCCTGGGCTATCGCTCGAGATACTCCACGAAAACGTTCATGCGGAAGAGGCTTCTGCGCGTTGGAGTTTCCCTGCTCCTCGCGAGCCTCTTCTGCTACCTGCTCTTCTGCGCGTTCCCCGACTCCTTTTATGGAGCGGAGCGATTTGGTGGGGCGGCAAGCCCCAAGGAGTTTCTCAAGGGGTTTCTGACAAACGGCATCCTGGATATCTACTGGTTCCTTTATTCAATCGTCTACCTCTATATCCTGACGCCCCTGCTGTCCCTCGTGGTGACGAGGCGCAGGCTCCTTGAGTATGCGATTGCCCTTTGCCTTGTTGTTGGCGTGCTCATGCCGATGGCCACGCATCTTGGGGCAAATCCCGCCTACTTTCAGACGCTGTTTGGCTGGGCGCTCTTCTCCAACGTGAACCTGCTTTACTACCTTCTGGGGTATTACATTAATGCTTATGCCCGGCGCCAGGGCATTGCCCTGTGGGCGCTTGGCATCTCTTTGCTCAGCGGCGCGGCGATGCTCGCTGGAGGGCTTTGGGAGCACGGGCTCTTCTCGTCCGAGGCCTTGGCGCCATATAACAACTATCTTATTGGCATCACCTCGCCGCTTTGCGTCATCGAAGCGGTCTCGCTGTTCTATTTTGTCAGGTCTCTCGAGAATCGTCTCGAGGGGTTGCCTGAGGCGGCGACGGGGGCGCTGAGGCTCCTCTCCCAGTCGGCGTTCGGCATCTACCTCTTCCATATCCTGCTGGTCAACTGGACGGGCGGGGGAGTTCTCGGAAAGCTCCTCTCCGCGTTTCCGGAGCCTTTCCCGAGGGCGGTGCTGGTCTATGCCCTCACGCTCGCCGCGGTGGCCCTCGGTCGCTTTCTCCTCAAGAAGGCAAAGGCGGCCATCCGGAAGCGCCTCGTGCGCCCTTCGAGCTCCTAGCTGCCGCCGTAGCCTCACAAACCGGTTGAGGGACTGTAGCGGTTTCGTCATAGACGTGTTTTTCCTGAGCCCCGCCGACCCCTCTCGTATACTTTTCCATTAGTGCAAGGACGGCTGAAGCGGCAAGCGATCGGAAGGAAGCCCCTCATGCCCCTGAAAAGCTCTGTCATCTCAAGCATGCGGACCGGGGCGGCTGCCTTCGTGTGCGTAACGGCGCTTCTGGGCGCCCCCTCCGCAGCTCTTGCCGAGACCGCCCCCGCTGAGCCGATTGCCAGCCCCTCCGACGCCCTCTCAGCCCCTGAGTCCGGTTCTGGCACAGACGCCTTGGCTGATGGGGAGGCGCCCGTTCCCGCCGAGGGCCTTGACTCGGAGGCTTCGGTTGCCGATGGGGGAGATGGTCCAGAGGCCGACCCCGTCGACGGGTCAGGTGCGGCTATGGAGGGCGTCGAGGCGAGTGCGTCAACGATGTCTCTCGCGCCCGAGCCGGCGGAGGCCGATTCTCAGGCGAGCGTCTCCGCCGGATGGCATCGCGAGGGCGACGGCTACGTCTATTACAGGGCTGATGGCACCAAGGCGACTGGCTGGCTCGTTGTCGCCGAGCGTCCGGACGGCGGGACGGGTGGCCTCGAGCGCTACTGGCTGCATTCCGATGGACGGCTGGCGGCGGAAGAGTTGATTTGCGCGACGGACGGAAGCTATGGCTACGCTAGGCCAGACGGCACGGTTGTTCGCGGCAGGTGGACCGATCCATCGACGGGGAACGTCTACCTCGCAGACAACGATGGCAGACTCGAAGGTCCCGGCTGGGTCGTAACAGACGCCTATGGCCAGGGCCTGCAGCGCTACTGGGTTGACCCTGAGAGCCACGCCTGCGAGCCGGGACCCTCGTCCGAGGGGTGGTCGCACCTCACCACGGATGGCGGCTACGTGCTGCGCGGGGCGGGCCATGACGATGCCGGGAACAAGGTCTATGCGGACAACGACGGACGGCTCTTCCAGAGCGGCTGGCTCGTGACCGGCGACTATACCTCGGGCGACCTGCAGCGCTATTGGTTTGAGGACGGGCGAGCGGTGACCAACGCGCTCATCCCCGCCTCCAAGGCAGGCTGGAAGGCCTATGCAACTGGGACGGGCGCCGTCGTTCGGGGCAAGTGGACCGACCCGTCCACGGGCTACGTCTATCTGGCGAACAATGACGGCAGGCTGGAGAGCCCCGGCTGGGTCGTGACCGGGGCATATTCCGGTGGCTCGCTGGAGCGCTACTGGGTTGATGACAAGACCGGCGCGTGCGTTCCCGGACGGTCGTCCGACGGATGGGGCCACTACACGCTGCCCAGCGGCGCCGTCTTGCGCGGGGCCTCCGTAATCGATGGCGAGAGGCTTTACGCGGACAACGACGGGCGTCTCGTCACCGACGGCTGGGTGGTCACCGACGGCTGGGGCCAGGGGCTCCAGCGCTACTGGCTGCGGGGCGGAAGCGTGGTTTCCGGGGAGCTTGTCAACACGGGTGCCACCGGATACGCCTATGCAAAGGATGACGGCACCATCCTGCGCGGCAAGCTCGCCCTGGACGGCGTGATGCTCCTTGCGGACAATGACGGAAGGCTTGCCTGGGGCAAGCAGGACTGGCTTGTCACGGGGTCGTATGACGGAGGTGTTCTGCAGCGCTACTACCTCACGAGGTCGACGAGCGGAAAGTACTACGGTGCGCGCCTCGGCAGGTTCTCGGTCGGCGACTTCGACTACTACGGCCGCGAGGACACGGGCTACGTGGTGCGCGGGGAATACACCACCCCGAGCGGGACGCTGCTATTTGCCGACAACGACGGCGTGCTCGGAAACCGCATCATGGGAGCGTCGCAGAACACCGTCGACCAGATGGTCAGCTACTACAACGCCCAGCATAAGGCCTACCCCTCCGAGGCTCTTGGCAAGGGCGGCGCGCCTGATATCCGGACGTTCTGCACCATCATCTGCGAAGAGGCGGCCGCCGAGGGGGTGCGTGCGGAGATTGTCTTCACCCAGGCGATGCTGGAGACGGGGTGGCTCCAGTTTGGCGGCGACGTCAAGATTGAGCAGTTCAACTTCGCCGGCATCGGCGCCACGGGCGGCGGCGTCCCCGGCAACTCCTTCCCGGACGTCCGCACGGGGATTCGCGCCCAAGTGCAGCACCTCAAGGCCTATGCATCGACCGATTCGCTCAACAATGCGTGCGTGGACCCACGCTTCAACTACGTGAAGCGTGGAAGTGCGCCCACCATGGAGCAGCTTGCCGGCAAGTGGGCGGCCAGCGCGGGATATGGAGAGAGCCTCCGGACCATTCTCTCTGGCCTGTCAAGGTACTAGAATTCTAACCATTAGGGCGGTTGTAGTGGATAATTCGTTCGAGAAAGGATCGAGCGTGTCTTCAAGGAAGAGATATGTTGGCCCCATCCTCCTGACGTCCGCCATTGCGGGCACACTTGCGATGGGCTTTGGTGGAACGGCATGGGCGGAGGAGCTTGGGACGAACAAGGCCGCCGCGGCGGTCAGCGCGGGGCTCTCCACCCCGGCGATGGCGGTTCCCGCCGGGTCGGTTCCGAGCCCCGCCGAGCTCATTGACGCCTCCGTGCCGGAGGTCCCTTCTTCGACTGAGCCCGATTGTCTCAATCCGAGCGAAGAGAAGGGCGAGCCTTCGCTCGAGGAGGAGGCCGTCGAGGGGGAGGCTTCCGGCAAGCAGGAGGCCGAGGGCGGCTCTGCCTTGCCCGAGACCGAGGGGCAGACGTCGACTGAGGGGGAGGACGGCCCCAATGGGGACGCTGCCTCGCAGGAGGATTCCGCTGGGGTTGAGTCTGCTGGGGTTGAGAGCGGCGGGTCCTCGGAGATCGAGGCTCCCGCTCCCGGCGAAGCTCCCGCGGTCGAAGGGGCTGATCTGCCCCAGGCTGACGAGGCCGCCAACTCTCTTGCTGCTTCAGTCGAGGGTTCCCAGGCCGCAGATTCGGCCGACGACGTTGTGCTGAGCGGCTGGCAGCAGGAGGGCGAAAACTACGTCTACTACGGCGCCGACGGGACCAAGTCCTCCGGCTGGCTTGTTACCGACGAGGCCATCAACGGCACCTCCTCCGGGCTGCAGCGCTACTGGCTTGGCGACAAGGGCGAGGGCGTGAGCCTTCGCGCCGACTGCTTTGAGGCGGTGATCAACGGGGTCAAGAGCTGGTTCTTCCGCACTGACAAGGGGTATGTCGCCCGCGGGAAGTACGAGTACGTGAACCCCAAGGACGGGAAGACCTATTTCTACCTTGCTGACAACGAGGGCAGGCTCGAGGGTCCCGGCTGGGTTGTGACCAACAAGTACGAGGCGGATGGCTCCCTCCAGCGCTACTGGGTGGACGCCGACGCGCACGCCGCGGTCGAGGGCTACTCCGAGGACGGCTGGGCGCACTACACCACCGAGGAGGGCTACGTCCTGCGCGGCGGCCGGGA
>NZ_JACJKN010000025.1 GCF_016900775.1 Olsenella uli
AGATGTGTATAAGAGACAGGCCCCTCCCCTTCCCGGACGCCCCCCTGCCGCGTGCTGCGTTTGAGGTGCGTTTCGAGGGCATCTAGACCTCCATCACGACCGGTATGATCATCGGCCGCGTGTGCGTCTTGTTCCAGAGCAGGTTGGAGAGCGTGTTGCGGACGCCGCGGCGCAGGGCCTCGATGCTCGAGCCGTCGGAGCGGGCGAGCTTCTCGACCTGGGCGCGGACGAGCTTCTGCGCCTCGCCGTCGAGCAGCTCGTCGGTCGAGGACGAGACGCCCCGCCCGAAGACCTCCACGGCGCTCACCGAGCCCGTGCGCTTGGAGACCACCACGGTGCAGCTCACCACGCCGTCGGCGCCGAGCTTCTGGCGGTCGCGCAGGACCATCGGGTTGGCCTCGGTGACGGTGCCGCCGTCCACGTAGACCACGCCGGACTCCACCGCGCGGCCGCGGCGCACCTTGTGGCGGACCATCTCGAGCGAGTCGCCGTTGTCGAGCACGAAGACGCGCTCGGCCGGCACCCCCATCTGGACGCCGAGCTCGGCGTGGGCGCGCAGGTGCTGCGCCTCGCCGTGGACCGGCATGAAGTAGCGGGGCTTGGCCATGGCGAGCATGAGCTTGAGCTCCTCCTGGCTCGCGTGGCCCGAGACGTGGACGAGGCCCTTGGACTTGTCGAAGATCTCGCACCCGATCTTGGAGAGCGAGTTGACAATAGACTGCACGCTCTTCTCGTTGCCCGGGATCGGCGTGGCGGAGATGATCACCGTGTCGGACTCGTGGATCGAGAGGGACTTGTGCTCGCCGTTGGCCATGCGCGCGAGCGCGGAGAGCGGCTCGCCCTGGCTGCCGGTGCAGAGCACGACGATCTTCTCGTCGGGGATGCGGTCGACGTCGTAGGCGTCGATGATGTTCTCCTCGTCGATGGAGAGGTAGCCGAGCTCGCGCGCCACCTTGGTGTTGGTGAGCATGGAGCGGCCCGTCACCACGACCTTGCGGCCCACCGCCACGGAGGCGTCGCAGATCTGCTGCAGGCGGTGGATGTGGCTCGAGAACGCGGCCACGAAGACGCGGCCCGGCGCGTTCTTGATGACGTGGCGCAGGTCGCGGCCCACGGCGGCCTCCGACGGCGTGAAGCCCGGGCGCGTCGCGTTGGTGGAGTCCGAGAGCAGGAGGTCAACCCCCGAGGCGCCGAACTTGTTGATGGCCTGGAAGTTGGGGCGGCGGCCGTCGATGGGCGTCTGGTCGAACTTGAAGTCGCCGGTGTGCATGACGGTGCCCGCCGGCGTGGACATGAAGACGCCGAAGGCGGCCGGGATGGAGTGGGTCATCGAGAAGAACGTGATGGTGAAGGCCCCGAGCGTGATCGTGGAGCCGTCGCTCACCTCGCGGAACTTGGGCGAGCGGATGTTGTGCTCGGCGAGCTTGCCCTCGATGATGCCGAGGGTGAGCTTGCTCGAGTAGATGGGCACCTTGCGCGTGAGGTCCTGCAGGAGGAACGGGAGCGCGCCCGTGTGGTCCTCGTGGCCGTGGGTGATGATGATGCCGCGGAGCTTCTCCTCGTTCTCCAGCACGTAGGTGTAGTCCGGCAGAATGAGGTCGATGCCGGGCTGGCCCTCGTCGGGGAACATCAGGCCGGCGTCAACGAGGACCATGTCACCGCCGTACTCGAAGGCGGTCATGTTCTTGCCGATGCCGTCAAGGCCTCCCAGCGGGATGATCTTGAGGGCGGTGTCTTTCTTGGGCATTCCTGGGCGATTCCTTTCGGGGGTGATCGGTCGGGTCATATGAGACGGCCGGGCGGAGCTGACCCGCCGGCCGCGCCAATTCGCATACCCGACAATTGTAGTCGAGAAGCGGAGGGGTCCGCGCACCCCCACGAGAGTTTCACGCGGCGCCCCCGAGGCATCTGCCATTTTTGCCGTGAAGTGCACCGTCTTTCCGGCGCTTCCGGCAAAAGATAAGTTACTCAATCATTTTCAACTGGGCTTCAGTCGCCGTCACGGCCCCTCAGCACCGCGCGGCCCGGAAATGACGGTGCACTTCGTGGCAAAAATGGCAGCCGCCACAAAAACCCGGCGGCAGGAAGGGCCGCCGGGTGACGAGCGGCCCGGGCGTTCCGCAAGGAAGTTCCGCGTAGCGCACTTCCTGGGGGAACGCCCGGGCCGCCATGGCGTCAGAGGATGGGACCTGCGCCCTTACGCCCCGTGGTGGCGGCGCGGCTGGCGCTTCTCGCCACCCTTGTCGCCGCCGTTGTCGCCGGGACGGCGGCGCGGTGCGCGGTGCTCGCGGCGCGGGCGGTCCTTCTCGCCGCCCTCGTGGGAGCGGGCGTGGCCGGAGCCGGCCGGGGCCTCGGGCTTGTCGATGCGGTCGAGGCTGATCTTGCCCTTCTCGTCGACCTCGAGGACGCGGACCTTGACCTCGTCGCCGATGTTGAGGACGTCCTCGACCTTGTCAACGCGGCCCTGCGCCACGCGGGAGATGTGGAGCAGGCCGTCCTTGCCGGGCAGGAGCTCGACGAAGGCGCCGAAGGGCTGGATGCCCACGACGCGACCGGTGTACTCCTCGCCCACCTCGGGGACCTTGACGATGGCCTTGATGCGCTCGGCCGCGGCGTCCGCGGCGCTGCCCACGCCGGCGATGAAGACGGTGCCGTCCTCCTGGATGTCGATCGTGGCGCCGGTGTCCTCCTGGATGCCGCGGATGACCTTGCCGCCGGAGCCGATGACGTCGCGGATCTTGTCCGTGGGGATCTGCAGGCTGATGATCTGCGGCGCGGAGTCCTTGGTCTCGGCGCGCACGGCGGGCACGGCGTCGAGCATGGCGTCGAGGATGAACATGCGGCCCTCGTGCGCCTGCATGAGCGCGGAGCGCAGGATCTCCGGCGTGAGGCCGGTGGCCTTGTTGTCCATCTGCATGGCGGTGATGCCCTTGGTGGTACCGGTCACCTTGAAGTCCATGTCGCCGAGGAAGTCCTCGAGGCCCTGGATGTCCGTGAGGACGACGGTCTTGCCCTCCTCCTGGATGAGGCCCATGGCCACGCCGGAGACCGGGCGCTTGAGCGGCACGCCGGCGTCCATGAGGGCGAGCGTGGAGCCGCAGGTGGAGGCCATCGAGGAGGAGCCGTTGGACTCCATGACCTCGGAGACCACGCGGATGGTGTAGGGGAACTCGTCCTCGGACGGGATCACCGGGAGCAGCGCCCGCTCGGCGAGGTTGCCGTGGCCGATCTCGCGGCGCTTGGGGCTGCCCATGCGGCCGGTCTCGCCGGTGCAGTAGGGCGGGAAGTTGTAGTGGTGGATGTAGCGCTTGCCGTCGACGGGCTCGATGGTGTCGAGGCGCTGCCATTCGTTGAGCATGCCGAGGGTGCAGACGGAGAGGACCTGCGTCTGGCCGCGCTGGAAGAGGCCGGAGCCGTGGACGCGCGGGAGGTAGTCTCCCTTGACCATGAGCGGGCGCACCTCGGTGGGCGTGCGGCCGTCCACGCGCTCGCCGGTCTCGACGACCATGAGGCGCATGGCATGCTTCTCGAGGGCCTTGAGCTCCACGGGGATGGCGCGGCTCCACTGGGCCTGCTCCTCCTCGCTGAACTCGGCCTTGATGGCGGCCTTCAGGGCCTCGACCTTGCCGATGCGCGAGAGCTTGTCGGCGTCCTTGAGGGCGGCCTCCATCTCGTCGTAGTGGGCGAAGACGCGGTCGTGGACCTCGGCGATGGGCTCGTCGAGGATGTACTCGCGCACCGGGAACTCGCCGTTGGTGGCGCGGACCTTCTCGAAGAACTTCTGCTGCTCGGCGCAGAAGGCGGCGATGGCCTCCTGGCCAAAGGCCATGGCGGCGAGCATGTCCTCCTCGGAGATCTCCTCGGCGCCGGCCTCGAGCATGGAGATGAAGCCCTCGGCGCCGCCGAGCTCGAGGTCGAGGTCGGAGTTGTCGCGCTCCTCGTAGGTGGGGTTCACGATGAACTCGTGGGTGTCGCGGTCGCGGCCGATGCGCACGCAGGCGAGCGGGCCCTCGAAGGGCACGCCGCCCACGGTGAGGGCCGCCGAGGCCGCCATGATGCAGATGGTGTCGACGGGGTTCACCTGGTCGGCCACGAGCGTGGTGGCAACGACCTGGACCTCGTTGCGGAAGCCGGCCGGGAAGGACGGGCGGAGGGGCCGGTCGATCATGCGGGCCGTGAGGGTGGCCTTCTCGGACGGGCGCGCCTCGCGCTTGAGGTAGCCGCCGGGGATGCGGCCCACGGCGTACATCTTCTCGATGAAGTCGACCGTCAGCGGGAAGAAGTCGTAGTCCTTGCGCTCCTTGGACACCACCGCGGTGAGCAGGACCGTGGAGTCGCCGCACTTGACGAGGCACGATCCGGTGGCCTGCTTGGCCAGCTCGCCGGTCTCGAGCACGTAGTGCTTGCCGTAGAGGTCGAACTCGTGTGTAACCTTTGCCATGTCTTTTCCCTTATCTCCGCCTGCCCCATTGCAGGCGGGCCGTCTCGGCGGCCGGCCGGCCGCCCGTCCGCGCTTCTCGCGGACAAACCAAAGAAGGGGCGCCCGCGGGCGCCCCTCCGAAGAACCGCTCTACTGGATGTTGTCGCGGATGCCGAGGCTCTTGATGAGGGTGCGGTAGTCCTCGATGTTGCGAGCCTTGATGTAGGACAGCAGGCGACGACGCTTGCCGACGAGCATGAGGAGGCCACGACGGGTGTGGAAGTCCTTCGGGTGCGTCTTCATGTGCTCGGTCAGGCCCTTGATGCGCTCGGTGAGCAGGGCCACCTGGACCTCGGCGGAACCGGAGTCCTTGTCGTTGGCGCCGTACTGCGCGACGAGCTCAGCCTTGCGCTCCTTCGAAACTGCCATGTCAAACCACCTTTCACAGAGATTCGCCCCGAACTGGGAAGGCCGTCAGGCAGTTGGCGCGCCTCCAGGTACGGGGTACTGACCTGCGGTAGTGTAGCACAGCCGCGGGCACGGGTCCTTCTCGGCAGAAAATCCACGGTTGCGCGGGGCGCCGCGACGCCGGGCCCGTGTCCCGCCGCCCCGGAACGAGTGACGCGTTTTGGACGGACGGGCCTCCCCTGAGGCCGCCGTCCGGTCAAAACCCGTCACTCGGCGGCAGGTGCGGCCACTCGGCGCGCGGCGCCTACCCGCGGGCCGCCGCCACCAGGGCCGAGAAGATCTTGCGGCTCGGCTCGTCGACGGCGTGCATGAACTCGGGGTGCCACTGCACCGCCCAGCAGAAGCGCGATGCGGGCCGCCACACGGCCTCGACCACGCCGTCGGCCGCCGAGGCCATGACCTCAAGCCCGGGCGCCACGTCGCGCAGGGCCTGGTGGTGGTAGCTGTTGACCGCGAGCTCGCCCGCGCCGAGGCACGCGGCGAGGGGCGTCTCGGCCAGGACCTCGACCGGGTGGGTGGGCTGGTCGTAGGGCGGCTGGCCGTGGTGCTCCACCGCGGAGGGGCGCTGCTTGGGGAGGTCCTGCCAGAGCGTGCCGCCCAGGACTGTGTTGAGCGCCTGGATGCCGCGGCAGATGCCGAGCAGGGGCAGGTCGCGCTCCAGCGCCGCCGGGAGGAGGAGCGCCTCCATGGCGTCGCGCTCGCGGCAGAGCTCCCCGCAGAGGGCCGCGGCCGCGGGGTCCTCGCAGCCGTAGCGGGCGGGGTCGACGTCCTGGCCGCCGGTCACGACGAGGCCGTCCACGGCGTCAAGCGCGCGCGACAGGGCCGCCGCGTCCGCCGTGAGCGGCAGCATCGCGGGCACGCCGCCCGCCTCGAGGACGGCGTCGAAGTACCCCGGCAGCATCCACAGGCTCTCGCGGCCGTAGTCGACGAGCGGCACGACGCCGATGATGGGCATCTCTGACATGGCGGGCTCTCCCCTCTCGCTGGAACATCGGCCGCCCATTATGCCCCAACTCGCGCGCCCAAAGGGGCGCGTTCGTGCAATAAGTGACTGTCACTTTTGCACGATGCGGCGGCAGCCTCATGCGGAGAGGCAGAACTCCATCGCGCGTAGGCGGCAGTCGAGGTGGGTCACCGCCCACGTGTGGGCCACGCCGAGGAGGAAGACCGCCGTCTCGGGGTCGACCGGGGCGGCGAGGAGCTCGTCGAACGTGAGGCCGATGAGCGCACGCAGCCACGCGAGCTGGGAGGGGCTGACCTCCTGCGCCCCCGCCACCTCGCGGGCGCAGGAGGAGCAGAGCGCCCCGCCCATGGCCGCCGAGAAGTACGAGACGGCCTCGTCGCCGCACGCGGCGCAGCCCGTAAGCTCCGGGCGCCAGCCGCCGTGGGCGAGCACCTTCAGCGCGTAGGCCGCGACGACGAGGTCGAGGTGGGGCTGGTCGGCGGCCTCCTCGCAGGCGGCGAGCGCCCGCGAGCAGATGGGGTGCAGGAAGGGGTCGGGCGCGTCCTCATAGCAGGTGAGGCGCGCGATCTCGGCCACGGCGCTCGCCGCGGAGACGCGCTCGTAGTCGCCGCGCAGGCGGGCGTGGGGCTCGACGAGCGAGGCCTCGGAGACCACGTCGAGCGAGCGGCCCTTGGCGAGCAGGAAGTCGTCCTCCGAGAAGAGCTCGGCGCGCGCGGCGAGGCGGCCCCCGGGCTTGCGGGCGCCCTTGGCGACGGCGCGCAGCTGCGATCCGTCCTGGGAGAGGAGCGTCAGGATGAGGTCCTGCTCGCCGAGCTTGGTGCGGTCGAGCACGACCGCCCGCGCGCGATAGGTGCGCCTCCCGCCGGGCACGCCTAGTCCTCCGAGGAGTAGCCCAGGCGGCGGATCTCGCGCTCGTCGCGGCGCCAGGCGGGGGCCACGCGCACCGTGAGGTCGAGGAAGACCCTGCAGCCGAGCAGCCGCTCGATGTCGCGGCGCGCCTCCGTGCCCACGCGCTTGATCATCTGGCCGCCCTTCCCGAGCACGATCCCCTTCTGGCCGGAGCGCTCCACGAGGATGGTGGCCGCGATGGAGGCGTGCCCGTCGTCGGCGTACTCGAGGCTCTCGCAGAGGACGCCCACCGAGTGCGGGAGCTCCTGGCGCAGGTGCAGGAAGAGCTTCTCGCGCACGAACTCGGCGACGAGGTCCTCGGGGGTGGCGTCGACGTCCATGCCCTCGGGGAACCACCGCGGCCCCTCCGGCAGGTGCTCGGAGACCAGGCCAACGAAGGCGTCCACGTTGAAGCCCTCGCGCGCGGAGACCACGAGCTCGTCGTCGAAGTCGCAGAGGGCGCGCGCGGCCGCGAGCTGCGCGGCCACCTGCTCGGGGCCGGCGATGTCGGCCTTGGTGAGCACGAGGAGCTTGTAGTCCGCCTCGGCGCGCGCGACGTGGTTGGCCACCCACTCGTCCCCGCGGCCCACCGGCTTGGTGGCGTCCACGAGGAAGGCCACCGCGTCGGCGTCCGCGAGCTCGCCGAGGGCGCTCTTGTTGAGCTCGCTGCCGAGCGCGTCCTTGGGCTTATGCAGGCCGGGCGTGTCGATGATCACGAGCTGCGAGGTCGGCGTGTTGATGACGGCGCGCATGCGCCGGCGCGTGGTCTGCGCCACGGGGCTCGTGATGGCGACCTTCTCGCCCATGCAGGCGTTGAGCAGGGTCGACTTGCCGGCGTTGGGGCGGCCCACCAGGGCGACGAAGCCGCTCCTGAACGGCACGTCCTTCTCGGCACGCTCTTTGCTCATGTGATGACCTCCAAAGGCGGGCCCGAGGGCCCCTAGTCGAAGAAGATGGCGTTGGCGAAGACGAGGATGCCCACGACGGCGACGAGCGTCGAGAGCACCCAGACCGCCGCCGCGGCGATGTCCTTGGCGCGGCCGGCGAGCGGGTGGAACTCCGGGGACACGAGGTCCACCACGGTCTCGACCGCGGTGTTGAAGAGCTCGGCCATGATGACGACGCCGCAGCACAGGATGACGACGGCCCAGCTCAGGAGGTCGAGCCCGACCACGAGCCCGGCCACGACGGCGCACGCGCCCGCGGCGAGCATCACCTTGATGTTGCGCTCGGTGGTGACGGCGGTGCGGAAGCCCTGCATCGCGAAGAGGAAGCTCTTCCGGAAGCCGGGGTGGTCGCTCTTGGAGCCGGGGATCATGCGTCGTCCTCCTCGCGGTGGCGCGTGAGGACCACGCGGTCGACGGTTCCGTCGGTGGGCATCCCGGCGAGGATGTCCTCCTCGAGCGCCTCCATGGCCTCGGCCGAGGCGTCGTCGAGGTGGTCGTGCCCCAGGAGGTGGAGCATGCCGTGCACGAGCATGAGGCGCGTCTCGTCCGCCGGCGTCGTGCCGAAGGCCGCGGCCTGCCGGGCGATGTAGTCCGGGGCTATGACGATGTCGCCGAGCTCGCAGGGCTCGCCGGGCGCGAGCGAGGGGTCGTCCGGCCGCTCGCACTCGATGGAGATGACGTCCGTCGCGGCGTCGACGTCGCGCCACTCGGCGTTGATCTCGCGCATGCGGGGCTCGCCCACCACGGAGACGGAGACCGAGCACGGGCGGCCCACGCCCTCGTGGGCGAGCACGGCGTCGCAGGCGGCGCGCAGCTCCTCCTGCGCGAGCGCGCAGCTGACGCCCTCCTCCACGAAGAGGTCGTACTCGTTATCGGCCATGCCGCTCTCCCTCCTGCCCCGCGCGCGCCGCGGCCTCGTAGGCGTCCACGATGCGGGCGACGAGCGCGTGGCGGACGATGTCGTTCCGGTCGAGGTCGACGAAGGCGACGTCCTCGAGCCCCGAGAGCGCGCGCCGCGCCGACTCCAGCCCGCCCTCGCCGGGAAGGTCACGCTGGGAGGCGTCCCCCGTCACCACGAAGGTGGACGAGAAGCCCAGGCGCGTGAGGAACATCTTCATCTGCTCGGGCGTGGTGTTCTGGGCCTCGTCGAGGATGACGAAGGCGTTGTTGAACGTGCGCCCGCGCATGTAGGCGAGCGGCGCTATCTCGATGATGCCCTGCTCGATGAGGGCGTTGCCCTTCTCGATGTCCGTCATGTCGAAGAGCGCGTCGTAGAGCGGGCGCACGTACGGGTCGAGCTTCTCCTGCAGCGTGCCGGGGAGAAAGCCGAGGGACTCCCCCGCCTCCACGACGGGGCGCGCGAGCACGATGCGCCCCACCTCGCGGCGCTTGAGGGCCGCCACGGCCATCGCCATGGCGAGGTAGGTCTTGCCGGTGCCGGCGGGGCCGATGCCAAAGGTGACGGTGTTGCGGCGAATGGCGTCCACGTAGCGCTTCTGGCCGGCCGTCTTGGGGCGGATGGCCCGGCCGCGGTAGGTGAGCAGGATGTCGTCCCCGACGAGGTCCGCGCGCGCGGCGCCGTGGCGCACCTGGTCCACGATGACGTCGACCTCGCCCGCGCTCGGCGCCTCCCCCGCCTCGACGAGCCGGATGAGGCGCGAGAAGACCGAGGTCACCTGGTCGACGACGTCGGCCGGGCCGGACACGGTGACGTAGCTCCCCCGCACGGAGATCATGGCGTCGAAGGCCGCCTCCACGCGGCGCAGCAGCGCGTCGGCGGGGCCCATGACGGCCGTCGGGTCGACGGAGTCGGGGATTGTGAGACGAACCTGGGTTGGCTCCATGCTCCTCCTGTTGGGTAGGCTCACTCGATGATAGCCCATGGCGAGGTCGAGGGCTCGCGGCACGCGCCGGCGCGGCGGTTAGAGAACCGCGGCCGTTGCCGCCCGCCTCGGTGGCGCGGTTAGAAAAGCGGGGTCGCTGCAGGGCGGCGGGGCCACGGCCCGACGCAAGGACGGCGCCCCGTTAGGGAATCGGGGTCGTAGCGCGGGAGTTGCTTAGGAAACCGCGGCCGTCGCAGCCCGCAGGTCCTTCTCGCCCCGGAACCTGCCTCGCCCGGCCGCAACGACCTCGATAGCCTAAGCAGGGAGGCCCCAAAGCCCGCAACGACCGCGGCTTTCTAAGCGCGGGCGAGAAGGGCGCGCGGGCGAGGCCCCTACAGCAGCTCGGCCGCGAGGGTGGCGTCCGCGCCGACGGCGGCGAGGCGCACCCGCACGAGGGAGTCCACGGGGACCGAGGCGTCCAGCGTCACGTCGAAGAGGCCGCCGGAGACCGCGCGCCCGGGGTACTGCACGAGGACGAGGTCCTCCGTGCCCACGAGCCGCGCGGCCTCGGCGAGGCGCATCTCGTGCGCGAGCTCGCGCGCCCGGCGGCTCCGCTCGGCGGAGACGCCCGCCGGGACCTGGGCGGGCATCGTCGCCGCGGGCGTGCCCGGCCGGCGCGAGTAGCGGAAGACGTGCATCCACGAGAAGCGCATCTCGCGGCAGAAGGCGAGGCTGCACTCGAACTCCTCCTCGGTCTCCCCGGGAAAGCCCACGATGAGGTCCGTGCTGAGGGCGATGCCGGGCACGTGCGCGCGGGCCGTCTCCGCCACGCGGCGGAAGAGGTCCGTGCGGTAGACGCGCGCCATGCGGCGCAGCGTCTCGTCGCAGCCGGACTGCAGGCACACGTGGAGGAACGGGGCCACGCGCCCCCCGGAGGCGGCCATCACGGAGCAGAGCCGCGCCGTCACGTCGGGCGGCTCGATCGACGAGAGCCGCACCCGCTCGACCGCGGTCTCGGCGAGAAGGACCTCGAGCAGCGCCGGCAGGTCGAGCTCGCGCCCGCGCTCGTCCGCCGCGCGGTAGCTCCCCAGGTTGATGCCCGTGAGGACGACCTCGCGCGCGCCGCGGGCCATGGCGGCGCGGACCTCGGCGAGCACCCGCTCGGGGGGCACGCTCCGCGCGGCGCCGCGCGCCCGCCAGACGATGCAGTAGGTGCAGCGATTGTCGCAGCCGTCCTGGATCTTGATTCCGGGCCGCGTGCGGCCGGTGGGCGTGACCGCGTCCGCGCGCGCCGGGCCGGCCGCAGCTGCCCCGCCGTCGAGCATGCCCCCACGCACGGAATCGCACCCCGCGGGGGCGGGTTCTGTGCATAGGGGCATGCTCGACGCCCCGCCGAACACGGCGTCCGGGGCCCCGCCCGCGGCGAGCCCCAGCGCCTCGAGCGCGCGGCCGGCCACGCGGGACTTGTCCCGCTCCACCACGACGTTGGACGCGAGCGCGGCAAGCTCGTCGGAGAACAGGCTGGCGACGCAACCCGTGGCCACCACGAGCGGGGCCTGCGGCAGGGCGGCCGCGCGGCGCACCGCCTTTCTCGTCTTGGCCTCGGCCTCGCCGGTGACGGCGCAGGTGTTGACGATGACGACGTCCGCCTCGCCCTCGGGAACGAGCTCCGCGCCGGAGCGCTCCAGCTCGAGGGCCATGCGGTCGAGCTCCACGCGGTTCACGCGGCAGCCGAGGTTCACCAGGGCGACGCGCGCGGACGTCCCGCGCCCGGCCGCCGCGGGGGGCGGCGTCACTTGCGGCCCCTGAAGGGGTTCTTGGGCGCGTGCCAGCGCTCCTTGGCGAAGTGCTCGGCCACGTTCTCGGCGGCCGCCGAGAAGCCCTCGGCCTCCGCCGCGTCCTTGTCGACGCCCTTCTCGCCCTCCTCCCCGAGGGTGCGCTCGGCCACGATCGCGGCCACGTCCAGCAGCTGCTTCTTGGTGAGGTCGCGCGGGGTCTCCACCTGCACCACGGCCACGAGGTTGCCGCGGGCGATCATGCCCATGCGCGGCATGCCCTTGCGCTCCACCACGACCTGCTGGCCGAACTGGCACCCGGCGGGCACCTCCACGGTCACGCGCTCGCTCTCCATGATGCCGTCGATGGTGACGGTGGTGCCGAGGATGGCCTGCAGCGCGTCCACGCGCACGGTGCAGAAGAGGTCGTCGCCGCGCCGCTCGAAGCGGTCGGACTCCTTGACCTCGATGCTCACGACGAGGTTGCCCGAGGCGTCGCCGCGCACGCCCGCCTCGCCCTTGCCCTCCACCGTGAGGGTCTGGCCGGAGTGGACGCCGGCGGGCACCTGGACCTCGACCTTCTCGCGCGAGGGCGTGCGGCCCTGGCCCTCGCAGGTCTCGCAGGGGTGGTCGATGACCTGGCCCTGGCCGTGACAGGCGGGGCAGGTCGTCTGCGTCTGCATCTGGCCGAAGATCGTGCGCTGGACCTCCACCACGCGGCCGGTGCCGTGGCAGCGCTCGCACGTGTGCATGCGCCCGCCCTCGGCCGCGCCCGTGCCGCCGCAGTCCTCGCACGGGGCGAGGCGCGTGTAGGCCACCGTCTTGTGGCAGCCGGCGGCGGCCTCCTCGAGGGTCACCGTAAGGCGGATGCCCATGTCGCGCCCGCGGGTGCGCGCCTGGCCGGCCGCCCGGCCCGCGCCGCCGCCGAAGAAGGAGTCGAAGATGTCGCCAAACCCAAAGCCGCCCCCGCCGAAGATGTCGGAGACGTCCACGTAGTCGGAGCCAAAGCCGGCGGGTCCGTTCGGGTCGCCGTAGCGGTCGTAGTTGGCGCGCTTCTGGTCGTCAGAGAGGACCGAGTACGCCTCGTTGACCTCCTTGAACTTCTCCTCGGCGTCCGGGGCGTCCGAGACGTCCGGGTGAAGCTTGCGGGCCTTCTTGAGGAAGGCGCGCTTGATCGTCTTGGCATCGGCGTCGCGAGGCACCTCGAGCACCTCGTAGTAGTCCCTCTTTGGTTCCACGTGCATCTCCAGAGCTTGTTGGTTCTTGTCCGCAGGTTCTTATACCCTGAAAGAGGCGGGGTGCACGCCCCCGCCTCTCACAAAGCTATCACTTTTCTGAAACTACCAGTAGCGGTAGCCCATGTAGCCCCCGCGCCCGAGGCCGGCGGTGCAGGAGAACATCATCACCATGAAGAGGGCGAGCATGAGGCCGTTGGACGCGCCGTTGGCCACGGCCACGCCGGCGTTTCTCCACCAGCGGCCGCTCGCGCGCACGCCGTCGCGGACCACCATGTAGATGCCCACCACGAGCGGGATGACGATGATGAGCGCCATCGAGGCGAGCGTGCTCGTGAGCGCGCCCAGGACCGCGAAGGGCACGGCAAAGCCCACCAGGTTGAAGCCGCCCGCCTGCCGGCGGGTGAGCCGCTCCTCCGGCACGCAGATGCGGCAGACGAAGTCGCCGGCCGTGGAGCCGTTGGTGCCGGCGTTGCCCATGCCGGGCTTTCTGACCTCGTCGCCGTCGTGGCTGCCGGCCGGCACGTCGATCACGACCTCGCTCGCCGTGAGGGTGCGCCCGGTGCCGCCGCAGGCCGCGCACGGGTCCGCCACGACCTTGCCCGTGCCCTCGCACTCCGGGCACGTCATCATCATGACGCCGAAGAGCCCCGTGTCTACGGTGATGTGGCCCGAGCCGCCGCACGTGGGGCAGGTCTCGGGGTGCTCGGCCTCCACCGAGCCCGAGCCATGGCAGACGCCGCAGGGGGCGTAGCGCTGGTAGGTGACGCCGCGGCGCGTGCCCTCGGCGGCCGTCTTGGCGTCCACCGTGAGCTCGTAGATGACATCGGCGCCCGCCTTGGGGTTGTACGCGCGCGAGCGCCGGCGCGAGGCGGCGCCGCCGAAGCCCCCGCCGAAGGGCCCCCAGCCAAAGGGGCTCCCGCCGAAGGGGTCGTACCCGTAGCCGCCACCCTGGGGCGCGCCCGCGCCGTAGCCGCCCGCCGCGAAGGGCGAGCCGGAGCGCATGGCGTCGTAGCGCTTGCGCTTGTCCGGGTCCGAGAGTACGGCGTAGGCCTCGGAGACCTCCTTGAAGCGCTCCTCGGCGTCCGGCGCCTTGTTGACGTCCGGGTGGAGCTTGCGGGCCTTGGTCTGGAACGCCTTTCGGATCTCCTCCGTGGAGGCGTCCTTCTCGACGCCGAGGATGGCGTAGTAGTCCTTGTCGTTCATCGATGCCATGTGGCGGGTCTCCCTGCTGGTGGTGACACAGATGGAGAGATTATATCCGGTGGGCGGCGGGTTCATTCCCGCAGCGGGCGGTATCCGCGCGGTCCACATGCGCGGGGGCGGGAGG
>NZ_JACJKN010000026.1 GCF_016900775.1 Olsenella uli
CCCCCAAGGCGGCCAGGGCCGCGGCCCCGTCCGGCGGCTCCCGCCCCGCCTTCCTCGAGCGCGTCGGCGCGGCGTCGCGCCCCGCGCCCCCGAGCGCCTCGTCGGGTCGCGAGCGGCGCCAGCGCCACCAGCGCGGCCAGGCGCTGCGCGTGGCCCTCGTCGCGGTCGGCGTCGTCGCGGCCCTCGCGCTCGTGGCCCTCGTCGCACTGTTCGCCCTCAGGGACTCCCCGGTCTTCTCCATCGACGCGGTCGAGGCGGAGCCGACGGGGCACGTCACCCAGACCGACATCCAGAACCTCGTCCAGGTGCCGGCGGGCTCGACCCTGCTCAACGTGGACACCGACGCCATCGAGGCCTCGCTCAGGAAGGATCCCTGGGTGGCCGGGGTGAGCTTCGAGCGGTCCTTCCCCCACACGCTCAAGATCTCGATCACCGAGCAGCAGATCGACGCGCTCGTCGTCATGAACACGGGCTCGGTCGCGTGGTACCTCGGCGACGCGGACATCTGGATCCAGCCCACCAAGATCGAGGCGGCCGAGGGCCAGTCCGTGAACGACGCCGCCCTCGCGCAGGCGCTCGCCGACGGCTGCCTGCTCGTCACCGACGTCCCGGCGACGGTCTCGCCGGTCGCGGGCTCGGTCGCCACCGACGAGGTCCTCTCGGCGGTGGCCGCCTTCCAGGACGGCTTCACGGAGGAGTTCTCCTCGCAGATCGTGAGCTACTCGGCCGCGTCCCCGGACAGCGTCACCTGCACCCTCAAGAACGGGGTCGAGGTTCTCCTGGGCTCGCCCACGGACATCGCGGCGAAGGAGACCGTCGTCCAGAGGACGCTCGAGCAGCACCCCGGGGCGGTCACCTACATCAACGTCCGCGTGGTGACCGACCCGGCCGTGAGGCCGACGGTGCGCCTCGTCGACTCGGACAACGTCGAGGCGGGCGACGGCGTCTCGGCCGCCGCGCCCGAGGAGGGGCAGGCGACGGGCGACTCGCAGGCGACGGCCGACTCGCAGGCGGGGGACGGCGCGCAGGCGGACGACGGCGGGACGGGCGACGCCACCGCCTCGGACGCCGATGAGGCCGGCTCGGCGGGCGCGGCCGACGGGGACGAGGCGGGGGCCGAGGGACCTGTCGACGCGGGCGCAGACGCCGGCGCCTGACCTGTCGCCGAAAAGTCTCAAGGGTGAGCGGCGGTCCGTCTACCTGCGGACTTCACGATTTCATCAAACCGTTTGACGCGAGACCCTCAAGTGTGCCAAGATACGTCGCTTTCGCTAAAGCGTCGACGTTAACCTGAGCTTTAGGGTTTCTGCCAGCGCCGAGGCGACCGGCAGGAAGAAAAATCGAAAGCAGAACGCAGCACGAAAGGCCCCTTCGAGGAGGACACGATGATCAAGGACACCGACACCCTCAGCAACTACCTCGCCGTAATCAAGGTCGTGGGCGTGGGCGGCGGCGGCACCAACGCCGTGAACCGCATGATCGAGGAGGGCATCCGCGGTGTCGAGTTCGTCGCCGTGAACACGGACGCCCAGGCGCTCGCCATCTCCGACGCCGACATCAAGGTCCACATCGGCACCGACATCACCAAGGGCCTCGGTGCCGGCGCCAACCCCGAGGTCGGCAAGGAGGCCGCCGAGGACTCCCGCGACGAGATCAAGGCCGCGCTCGCCGGCTCCGACATGGTCTTCATCACCGCGGGCGAGGGCGGTGGCACGGGCACGGGCGCCGCTCCCGTGGTGGCCGACATCGCCAAGAACGACGTGGGCGCGCTCACCGTGGGCGTCGTCACCAAGCCCTTCACCTTCGAGGGCCGCAAGCGCTACAACTCCGCCATCGAGGGCATCCGCAACCTCTCCGAGAACGTCGACACGCTCATCGTGATCCCCAACGACCGCCTGCTCGACCTCTCCGAGAAGAAGACCACGATGCTCGAGGCCTTCCGCATGGCCGACGACGTCCTGTGCCAGGGCACCCAGGGCATCACCGACCTCATCACGGTCCCCGGCCTCATCAACCTCGACTTCGCCGACGTCTGCACCATCATGAAGGGCTCCGGCACCGCCATGATGGGCATCGGCACCGCCTCCGGCGACAACCGCGCCACGGACGCCGCCGAGGAGGCCATCTCCAGCCGCCTGCTCGAGAGCTCCATCGACGGCGCCACGCGCGTCCTGCTCTCCATCGCCGGCAACAAGGACCTCGGCATCCAGGAGATTAACGACGCGGCCGACCTCGTGGCCAAGAACGTCGACCCGGAGGCCACGATCATCTTCGGCACCGTCGTGGACGAGTCCCTCGGCGACCAGGTCCGCGTGACTGTCATCGCCACGGGCTTCAACGACGCCAACGTCCAGCAGACGCTGCCCACGATGACGGTCTCGCGCCCGGCGGGCCGCGAGCGCGCGGCCGCCCCGGCCGCGACGAGCGCGCCCTCGAGCCGCCCGTCGTCCTCCTCGTCCAACAACGACAAGGAGTTCGACATCCCCGACTTCCTGAAGCGCAGCCGCATCTAGCGATGCCCTCCCTCGAGAGACATCGCTCGGGCGACGTGACCCTGCTGTGCGACCCGTCGGTCCCGGGCAGGGTCACGTTCGCGTTCACCGAGCGGGCGGGCGGGGTCTCGCGGCCCCCCTACGCCTCGCTCAACCTCGGCGACCGCTGCGGGGACGACCCGGCGTCCGTGGCCGAGAACCGCCGGCGGGCGCTCGCCGCCCTCGGGGCGCAGGACCTGCTCGACCGGCTCGTGTGCCCGCGCCAGGTCCACGGCGACCGCGTGGTGGCGGTGCGCTCGGCCGAGCCCGCGGCGCTTAAGGCGGCCCGCGCCGAGGCGCTCGCCGGCGCCGACGCCGTGGTGTGCGTGGCCGACGAGGTGCCGGTCCTCATGTGCTTCGCGGACTGCGTCCCCGTGGTGCTCGTCGCGCCGGGGGGCTTTGCCGTCGTGCACTCCGGCTGGCGCGGCACGCTCGCGCGCATCTGCGCCAAGGCGGCCCGCGCGCTCGCCCGGGAGGCGGGCTGCGGGACGGGCGACCTTCTCGCCTACGTGGGCCCGCACATCGGGGCGGCGGACTACGAGGTCTCCGAGGAGCTCCTCCGGACCTTCGTGGGGGAGTTCGGCGAGGGCGTCGCCCGCGCGCCGCGCAACCTCGACCTCGCCTTCGCCGTGACCTCCGCGCTCGCCGACGCGGGCGTGGCGGCCGATCGGGTGGCCGCGTGCGACGTCTCGACGGCGCGCGCGACCGACCGGTTCTTCTCGTATCGTGCCGAGGGCGGCACCTGCGGCAGGCACGCCGCTGTCGCCCTCATGGGAAGGCGCCCCGCGGGCTGGCCCGCCGCGGGCGCCCCGGACCCGGAGGAGGGGTGGTACAGATGAGCGAGCGCGACGAGTCCTACGCCCGCTTCCTCGTGGCGCGCCGCCGGGAGATCCGCGACGCGATCGCCGCCGCGGCCGCCCGGGCGGGGAGGGACGCGGACGGCGTCTCGGTGATCGCGGTCTCCAAGACGGTCGGCTTCGACGAGGTCCTTCTCGCCCGGCGCGCCGGATGGGACGCCTTCGGCGAGAACCGCCCCCAGGAGCTCGTCCGCAAGCTCGAGGCGGCCGAGGCGTCGCCCGAGATGGCGGGCGTGCGCTTTGACATGATCGGCAACCTGCAGAAGAACAAGATCAACCAGGTGATCGGGCGCGCGTCGCTCATCCACTCGATCTCCTCGGCGCACCTCGCCGAGGCGGTCTCCACGCGCTGCGAGGCGCGCGGCATCGTGGCCGACGTCCTGCTCGAGGCCAACGTGTCCGGCGAGGAGTCAAAGTCGGGCTTCTCCCCGGACGAGCTGCGCGCGGCCGCGGAGGCCGTGGTGGCGCTGCCCGGGATTCGCGTCCTGGGGCTCATGACGATGGCGCCCGCGGGCGACCCGGACGCCGCGCGCCGGACGTTCTCCGGGCTGCGCGAGCTCGCCTGCGAGCTGCGCTCGCGCACGGGGCTGCCCCTGCCGGAGCTCTCCTGCGGCATGAGCGACGACTTCGAGATCGCGGTGGAGGAGGGCTCGACCCTCGTCCGCCTTGGCAGGTGCGTGTTCGACCAGGGCTACGCCCTGAGAGACTAGCTGGGCCGCGCGCCGGGCGCCCGGCGCGACGGACGGAAGGAGAAGAACATGGGCTTCCTCGACTCTATCAGGGACCGCCTGCGCGGCGGCTCGGATGACGGCTACTACGAGGACGACTACTACGACGAGGGCTACGAGGACGACGGCTACGCCGCCCAGCAGGACTCCCGTCGCCGCGACCCGGGCTCGAGCCCGCGCCTGCTCGGCAACACGCCGCGCCCCGAGGCCGAGAGCGTCTCGGTCTACACGCGCTCCGGCCGCCCCGTGGGCGCCGAGCGCCCCGCGAGCGCGCCCACGCGCCCGGCGCCGAGCACCTACGCCGCGCCGTCGCCCGTCGAGCCGGCCTACCAGCCGTCCTATCCCTCCGACGCCACCACGGTGATGCGCCCGACCTCCCAGGCGACGCCGGGCGACCTCGGCCTCAAGCCGGTCTCGCGCGTGAGCTCGGGGAAGCTGCCCCCCTACGTGCTCAAGCCCGTCTCCTACGACGACGTCCAGACGGTCGTGCGCCGCGTGCGCACCAACCAGCCCGTCGTCATCGTGTTCCGCAACACCAACATCGAGACCGCCAAGCGCATCCTCGACTTCTGCTTCGGCCTCTCCTTCGGCCTGGGCGGCGAGGTCCGCGAGCTCGGCGACCGCGTCTTCGCGGTGCTGCCGGCCGACGTCGACCTCTCGCAGGCCGACATCGACAAGCTGGTCGCCGACGGCGACCTCGTGCGATAGGGGGCGCCATGGGCAAGCTGGGCGTGAGCGTCGCGATCGTCGGCGCCGGCTCCATGGGCGGCGCCATAGCCCGCGGCCTCGTCGAGTCGGGCGAGCTCGACGCCTCGGCCGTGCGCGTGGCCGACAGCGACCCGGCCCGCGTCGAGGCGCTCGCCCCCAGCGGGATCGCGGGGTGCGCCGATGCTGCGGAGCTGCTCTCGGGCGACCCCGACGTCGTCATCCTCGCGGTGAAGCCGCAGGTCATCGGTGACGTCATGGCAGGCATCGCCGAGGCCGCCGCAGGCAGGCTCGTCATCTCGATCGCCGCTGGCGTGAGCACGGAGGCGCTCGGATCGGCGCTTCCGGGCTCGCGGGTCGTGCGCGTGATGCCCAACCTCCCCGTCCAGGTGCGCTCCGGCGCCACGACGGTCTGCGCCGGCCCCCGCGCGCAGGCGGCCGACGTCGAGCTCGCCCGCGAGCTCTTCTCGGCCCTCGGCACCGCGTGCGTCGTGCGCGAGGACCAGCTCGACGCCGCCGGCGCGGTCGTGGGCACGGCGCCCGCGTTCTTCTCGCTCTTCGTCGACGCGCTCACGCGCGCCGGCGTCCGGACGGGGCTTCCCGCCGCCGCCTGCCGCGAGCTCCTCGAGACCACGATGCGCGGCTGCGCCGAGCAGCTCCTCGCCGAGGGCGTGCACCCGCGCGCGTACATGGAGCGGGTGACCTCGCCGGGGGGCACCACCGCCGCCGCCCTGCGCGAGCTCGAGCCGCTGCTCGTCGAGGGGTCGGAGGAGGCCGTCGACGCGGCGCTCGCGCGGACGCGCGAGCTTGCGGGCGGCCGATAGGGGGCGGCCGATAGCGGGTACCATGACGAGAGTGACGTCTCGGATTCGAAAGGCAGGGCATGGGGCTCTACAACATCGCAGTGCTTCTTCAACGGCTCATTGACATCTACGGCTGGGTCATCGTGATCTGGTGCATCCTGTCGTGGGTGCCGCGCACCGGCTCGGGGCTCTTCGAGGACATCCGCGCCGCGCTCGGCATGCTCGTCGAGCCCTACCTCGGCCTCTTCCGCCGGTTCATACCGCCGCTCATGGGGGTCGACTTCTCTCCGATTGTGGCGATATTGGCGCTCAGCCTCATCGAGAGGCTGCTCTTCGCCATCATTTTGTAGACTGGTACGGGTACGGACACGCGGGGCAGCCCGCGTCCTGCGAAGCGAAAGGGAACAAGAATGGCAATCACACCAGCAGACATCGAGCAGCAGACCTTCTCTCCCTCCAAGCACGGCTATGACACCGAGGAGGTCGACGCCTTCCTCGAGCAGCTCTCCGCCGAGGTGGACGCGATGCTGCAGAAGATCGCCGACCTCAAGGGCCGCCTGACCTCCACCGAGCAGCAGCTCTCCGCCGCGCAGGCGCAGATCGCGAGCATGGAGGAGCACGGCTCCGCCACCGTCGCTGCGCCCATCGCCCCCGCGCCCGCCGCAGACGCCATCACCGCCTCCGAGCGCCAGATCTCCCAGGTGCTCATCGTGGCGCAGCAGTCCGCCGACAAGCTCGTCGCCGAGGCGCGCGACAACGCCGAGAAGATCCGCAACGACGCCGATGCCAAGGCCCGCGAGGTCATCCGCCAGGCGCTTGCCGAGAAGCAGAACGAGCTCGACGAGATCGACCGTCTCAAGGCCTCCCGCGAGGAGTTCCGCTCCGAGTACAAGAAGCTCCTGCAGCACTTCATGGACGACGCCGAGGCCGTCTTCCCGGCCCAGGTCGCGCTCTCGAGTGCCCCGAACGGCTCCGCCGGCACCACCCACGCCGACGCCCCTGTCTCCGCGCCCGCCCGCGTCGCCGCGCCCGCGGTCCCCTCGACCCCGGCCGTGAGCCTCGCCGACTTCGGCGACCTCGACTAGGCCCTCGCCTAAGAGCCTCTTGCGGCCCCGCGCCCCTCTTGGGTGCGGGGCCGCTTCGTCTCCGCACCGTGCCCGCGGCGCGGGCGAGAAGGACGTGCCCTTGCGAGCATGCCCCTGTGCACGGATTTCGTCGCTCAGGCGCTGATTCCGTGCGCGGGGGCATGCTCGGTGGTCCGTGTGCCCAGGCATGCCCGCGATGTTCCCACGCGCCCTTCTCGCACCCTGCCTCCTGTCGAGCATGCCTCCGGGCACGGATTGCCTCACGACCCGCCTGGCGAGAAGAACGTGCGTAGCGGCATGCCCGCGCCTCCCGCTCCCGCCCGCCGCTCGCCGATTGGCCCTGCCGAGCATGCCATCCTGCACGCTTTCGCCGAGCATGCCCCCACGCACAGTTCTGTCCTCCGGGCGGCCAAATCCGTGCTCAGAGGCATGCTCGGGCATGGCGGCGGCATGGAGACGGCCGTCATGATCGCCGCCCGCCGAAAGCCTCCGTCCGGAAGCGTGCCTCCGTGGGAGAATGGCGGCCCTTTACACCGGAGAGGGGAGGCGGGTATGAGCAGGAAGGTCGACGAGCGGATCGGGGCCGAGCTGGCGCGCGCCGAGGCGGAGGGCTCCTGCCTCGCGCCGTCGACGCGGGCGGACCGCGCCGCGCTCCAGCGGCGCGTCAGGCGGCGCCGGACCGCGGAAGAGGACCGCATCATATCCCCGGTTCCCGGGATCTACGCCCGCTGGGTCCACTGGAGCTCACTCAAGCCCCCGCAGCGTGCCCTCGCCATCATCCGCGGGCTTGCCGCGCTGCACCCCGACTGGGTCTTCTGCGGGCCCTCGGCCGCGCTCGTCCGAGGCATCTCCGTCTCCTGGGCGTCGCTTCGAAGGACGCACGTGGTCTGCGGCCCGCGCGACGGCAAGAGGCTCGCCGCCCGTATCGTCCGTCATCAGGTCGACGTGGGGGAGGCCGAGGTCGTGGACGGCATTCGCGTGACCTCGCTCGAGCGCACCGCGTTCGACTGCATGCGCGACGCGAGCTTTCCCGACGCCCTCGCCGTCGCGGACTCCGTGCTCCGGCTGACCGGGATGGGGCGCGGGGCGCTCCGACGGCTGCTGCGCCGCTCCTTCGCGGGTCACCGCGGCATCGCGCGCGCACTCGCCACCTGCGACTGGGCCGACCCCCGCGCGGAGAGCGGCGGGGAGCCCGTGGCCCGGGCCATCATGATTGAGCGCGGGGTGGCGCTCCCGGGCATCCAGGTCCGCCTTGCCGACCCGCTCGACGAGGACGGCTGGTTCAGGATCGACTTCACGTGGCTCGGCAAGAACGGGAGGCCCGTCGCGGGGGAGTTCGACGGCCTGGTCAAGTATGTCGACCCCGCGTTCATGGGCGGCCTCGACCTCAGGGCGGTCATCGCCGGCGAGCGCCGTCGCGAGGCCCGTATCACCGCCTATGACATGCGCGTGGCGCGCTTCTCGCTCAGCGAGGTGGAGAACGAGGCGAGCTTCTGGCGCTGGGTGCGCCTCTATGGCATCCCCTTCGGGCCCCCGCCTGAGCGCCGCCACGGCGTTCCCGTGCGCGCCCTGGTCGGAGGGTGGAATCCCTCGTGCGGGGCCGGGGAGATGGACCTCGGCGCATGGCGGCTCGAGTACCAGGTGGTCGCCGCCTGACGCCCGCCCGCATCGGCCGACCAAGCCCCCGCTCACGCCTCTGGCCCCCGCGGCCCGAAGCCGTGCGCCGGGGCATGCCCGGGTGGCGCGGGACGGCGCGGGCGAGAAGGACGCGCCCTCGCGAGCATGCCCCCTCGCATGGACCGCCCGACCATGCCCCCATGCACGGTTTGGGCCGATCAGGGGGCGATTCCGTGCATGGGGGCATGCTCGGGGCACCCGGGTGCGGATGTGCTCTCGCCGCCCCCGGCGTAGCGGGCCGGCGCCGGGCCGCCGTCGTCCGAGCGGGGGTCGAGCTCCGTCAGGCGGCCCCGCAGCCGCGCGGGGACGAACTTCGCCCGCGGGTCGTAGCCGCGCTCCGCCGCCTCGCGCCCCGGGAGCGAGACGCGGTCGTAGAAGCGCTTCCAGAGGGCGCGGACGTAGCGCTCGTCATCGGCGAGGTCGTCCTCACCGAGCGCGGAGAGCCGCTGCGCCAGCCCCTCGTCGAGGCGCACCACGACGCATCGGGCGGCGCGCGCCTCGTGGAAGGCCGCCACGCGGTGGGCGGGGTCCACGAGGCAGAAGCGCTCGGGCCCCATGCGCCGGGCGAAGTGGCCCGCCACGAGGGGCACGGTGTCCGCCGCGGGCTCGACCGCGGCGATCCACGAGCCGTCCGGCCTTCTCGAGAAGCGCGCGAACTGCCTCGTGTGCTCCACCTCGCCGAGCACGTATCGGGCGAGCTCGTCGACCGCGAGCGCCCGCTTGTCCGTGGCGCGCGCGTGCAGCTCGTGCGGCCGGGAGAAGCCGAGTCGCAGGTAGCGGTGGACGGCCTCGGGCGCGGCCGGGTCGTCCGAGGCGCAGGCGAGAAGGGCCCGCCGCGCGCACTCACGGCCCGTCCTGCGCCTGAAGCCCTTGATCACCCGCTCCGAGAGCCTGACCACGCCCGCGTCCGCGGCGTCGAGCGGGCCGAGCGCCACCTGCCCCAGGCGCGGCTGGACGGCGTCCGCCCGGCAGAGCTCGAGCGCCCCCTCGCCCACGTGCGCGAGGTAGCCGACCCCCACCGAGGCCACCACGCCCTCGGCCCCGGGCGCGCAGGCGAGAAGGACGCCGTAGCGCCGCGCGGCCTCGGCGACTGCCCCCACCATGCGCTCGACCTCAGAAGAGGCGCATCTGGGCGCCCTCGAGCTCGGCGCGTCTCCTGTTGTAGGCGCTTCCTCGCGCATCGCTCACCAGCCTCTCGCGTATGAGCCCCTCGTCGAGCGGGCTCCTCTCGTCCCGGACGCCCCCGCACGTGAGGAAGTGCCGCGCCCTCCGGAGCGTCACGCGCAGCGCGCGCAGGTCGTCGAAGGTCACGGGCCCGCGCGCCCGGGCGGCCACGATCCGCCGGGCGCCCACGGGGCCCACGCCCGGCACGCGCAGCAGCAGCTCGAGCGGCGCGTCCATCACCTCCACGGGGAAGCGGTCCATGTGCCGCAGGGCCCAGGCGAGCTTGGGGTCCACCTCGAGGTCGAGCCACGGCTCCTCCTCCGTGACGAGCTCCCCCGGCTCGAAGGCGTAGTAGCGCATGAGCCAGTCCGCCTGGTAGAGGCGATGCTCGCGCCGCAGCGGCACGGGCGTGCCGGGCTCGGGGAGCCGCTCGTCGTCCATGAGCGGCATGTAGGCCGAGAAGAACACGCGCCTGAGGTCGAAGCGGTCGTAGAGCGCCTTGGAGAGGGCGAGGACGTGCCGGTCGTCCTCGGGCGTGGCGCCTACGATGAGCTGCGTCGACTGGCCGGCCGGGGCGAAGGCGCGCCCCCGCGGGCCCACCCGTGCGCGCGGGCGCGTGGTGAGCGCGAGCGCGGAGCCCCGGCCCGCGGCGAAGAGCGGCAGGGGCCCGGCGGGGGAGGGCCGCGC
>NZ_JACJKN010000027.1 GCF_016900775.1 Olsenella uli
AGATGTGTATAAGAGACAGGTTCCGGAAGTGCGCATCGGACACCACTCAGTTCCGGTTCTGAGCGCCCGCCCGCACTCAGTTCCGGAAATGAGCGTCAGCCTCGGGTGCGTGAGCCATGATTCCGCGGGCCGAGGTCCTTCTCGCCGTCTCGTCGGGCGCCGGGTGGCACTCAGATGCGGAACTGAGCATCCACCCGCGCTCAGTTCCGGAAATGAGTGGGGAACGCGCGCGCAAGAGTCACGATTCCGCGGGCCGAGGGCCCTCTCGCCGCGGCGACGCGTCCCATGGCGCACTCAGATGCGGAACTGGGTGGGGGCCCGCGCTCAGTTCCGGAAATGAGTACCCGCCCGCACTCAGTTCCGGAATTGAGCGTCCGTCGCGGTTGCGTGAGCCATGATTCCGCAGGCCGCGGTACTTCTCGCCACGGCGTTGCGCCCCATGGCGCACTCAGTTCCGGAAATGAGCGTCGGTCGCGGGCGCGAGGGCCACGGTTCCGCAGGCCGTAGTTCTTCTCGCCGCGGCAACGCGTCCCGTGACGCGCTCAGATGCGGAACTGCGTGTCGGGCGATGCCCAACGTGGCGCGGCACCCGGGTGCGGGGAGGCGTCGCGAGAAGGACCGGGCGGCAGGAGGGCTAGTCCGCTCCCGCCCCGGAGTCCTCGAGCCCGTCCCTCTCGTCCCAGGCGCGCAGCGCCTGCCAGACGGCCGTGGCCACCTCGGCGGGGATGCCCGGCGTGGCGGCGAGCTCCTCGACCGTGGCCTCGCGCATCCTCCTGATCGAGCCGAAGCGGCGCATGAGCGCCCGCTTGCGCTTGGGGCCCACGCCGGGGACGTCATCGATCACCGAGCGCGTCATGGCCTTGTCGCGCAGCTCGCGGTGGAAGGTGATGGCGAAGCGGTGGGACTCGTCGCGCACCTGCTTGATGAGGTAGAGCGAGGGCGACCCGGAGGGCAGCACGACGGGCGTCTCGTCCCAGGGGACGAAGATCTCCTCGTCAGACTTGGCGAGCCCGCAGACCGGGATGTCGAGCCCGAGCTCGGCGAGCTGCTCCATGGCGGCCGTGAGCTGTGGCTTGCCGCCGTCCACGACGAGCAGGTCGGGGCGGCTGCCAAAGCGCTCGTCGGCCATGCGCTCCGGGGAGTAGCGCCTGCCCAGGACCTCTGACATGGAGACGAAGTCGTTGGCCTCGGTGAGCGGGGTCTGGATCTTGAAGCGGCGGTACTGGGACTTGTCCGGGCGGCCGTTGGTGAAGACCACCATCGAGGCCACGGTGAAGTGGCCGTGAAGCGTCGAGATGTCGAAGCACTCGATGCGCATCGGGGGCGCGTCGAGGGCGAGCGCGCTCTCGAGCTGCAGGAGCGCCTTGTTCGTGCGGTCGTCGGCGTAGCCGGTGCGCACCATGTAGCGCATGAGCGCGTGCCGGGCGTTCGCGGAGGCCATGTCGAGCAGGCGGCGCTTCTCGCCGCGCTGCGGTCGCCTCAGGCGCACGGAGTGCCCGCGCTTCTCGGCGAGCCACCCCTCGATGAGCTCCGCGTCCTCGAGCTCCGCAGGCAGGTCCACCTCGGCGGGCACGTCGGCCGTCTCGTCGTAGTAGCGCTTGAGGAAGCCGGAGACGAGCTCCTCCTCCCCCGTGTCGAGGCCCTTGTCGAGCACGAACTCGACGGAGCGAACGGTGCGGCCCTCCCGCACGGCGAAGACGCACGCGCAGCTGATGGTCTCCTCGCGGTAGAAGCCGATGAGGTCCGCGTTCACGCCGGACGAGAACACCACCTGCTGGCGGTCGTCGAGCGCGTCGAGCCCGTCGAGGCGCGCCTTGAGGCGGCCGGCGCGCTCGAAGTCGAGGTCAGCCGCCGCCTCGCGCATCTGCTCGGTGAGCTCCCCCACCACCTGCGAGCGGTTGCCCCTCAGGAAGTTCTCCACCTGGCGCACGTGGCGGGCATACTCCACGGTATCGATCATGCCGGCGCAGACGCCGGGGCCGCGCCCCACGTGATAGTCGAAGCAGGGGCGGCACCGCTCGGCGAGCATGAGGTTGGCGACCGAGGCCTGCTCGGGGCTCTTCTCGAGCAGGCGGCGGGCGCGCTTCCACTCGACGCAGGTGGCCATGCAGATGGGGATCACCTTGCGCAGGGTGTCGATGGTCTCGCGGGCGGCGCGCGCGTCGGTGTAGGGGCCGAAGTAGCGCGTCCCCTTGCGGTGCCTCTCGCGCGTGTACTTGATGGCAGGGAAGACGTCGGACTCGGTGATGGCGATGTAGGGGTAGGACTTGTCGTCCTTGAAGTCGACGTTGAAGTAGGGGTGGTACTGAGCGATGAGGTTGCGCTCGAGCACGAGCGCCTCGTGCTCGGAGCCCACCACGACGTAGTCGAAGGAGCGCACGACCTGCATCATGAGCGGGATCTTCTCGCGGTCGTCCTGCAGCGTCACGTACTGGCGCATGCGGGCGCGCAGGTTCTTGGCCTTTCCCACGTAGACGACCTCGCCCTTGCCGTCCTTCCAGAGGTAGCAGCCGGGGTCCGTGGGGACCAGGGCGACCTGCTCGGCGAGCGTGGGCTCGCCCACGGCTACTCCCGCCCGCCGCGCAGGCGGTCGCGCACGTCGCGCACGCCCACGAGCGTGCGGTAGAACGCCCTCTTGAGCGGCAGGTCGCGGTCGGGGGCCACGGAGCGCACGCCGTCCTTGGCGAACTTCGTCTTGAACTCGTTGAGGCCCATGATCGAGGGGGAGAACTCGCTGCCGATGCCCATGAGGTCGTATTCCTCAAGCCCGCGCGAGCCCAGCTCGCAGCACTCGAAGTACACGAGCTTGTCGGTCACGTGCAGGCGCATGGTGTCGCTGCGCGAGGCTCCGTAGTAGCGCGTGGCGCGGTTGCCCGAGATGGTCACGATGGACCACGTGACCACCCGGCCCTCGTGACGCCCGGCGAAGACCCGGCAGTGCTCGGGCCCGAGGATGCGAATCATGTCCTCGTAGTCGGAGATGGCGGCCGGGGTGAAGCCGTCGCGTTCTCCGGTCTCGCGCATGACGTCGTAGTACTCCTCGAAGGAGGCGAGGGCGAGCTCCGTCTCGTCCGCGCAGGTCGCGGGGCTCTCGCGCAGGGCCTTGCGGACGTCGCGGCGGCCGCGCGGCTTCATGCGGGAGAGGATGGCCTCGTCGCCGCCGGTGAGGTCGATGACCACCGTGGTGTCGTAGGGCACCGTGGAGAGGCAGGGGCTCGTCTCGGGCAGCTCGTTGGCCACGGCGAGGCGGGCGAAGACCTGCCTCTTGTCCCGCGCGCGCACGTAGTCGGCGAGCGCGGAGAGGGCGGCGGACTCCTGCTCGGCCGAGGGCGCCTCGGCCCAGACCGGGGCGTGATGGCCGCGCAGGTAGCGGTAGCCGTGGGTCTCGTACTGCTGGAACGAGGCCACGGCAAGCGTGCGGCCGCCCTCCTCGAGCGCGACGCAGCCCCAGTGGGAGCGGCCGGGGATCGTGGACTCGTAGTCCTGCCAGACGCCGAGCTGCTCGACCGGCGGATTGGGGTCGACCCCCGTCAGTGCCTGCTCGTACTCCTCGCGCGTAAGCTCTCTCACCTGCATCTGGCGACGCTCCGTTCCCCGGTCCGTTTACTCCCCATCATCCTAACCCAGCCTTCGCGACCGGGCGTGCCCGGCGGCCCGACTCCGCGAAACCCCCAGCGGCCGCCACCGGCGCCAGGCCCCGCCTAGCGGCGCCTGCCGAGGTAGCGCTCGAACTTCTCGTGCTGGCGCGCGGAGCGCAGGTGCGCCCAGAACCGGTGGGCGATCGTGTCGGGCGCGTAGTCGAAAGGCGACGCGGCCCTCCCCTCGCGGATGAGTCCGAGGGCGCGCTCGCGCAGGCCGTCGTCGAAGACGAAGTCGCGGACCACGCGCGCGGGCACGAGGGTGTAGAGCGCGTCGCGGTATGCCTCCTCGTAGGGAAGCTCGCGGCCGAGCACGTAGTCCTCCACGATGAGGCGGGCGAAGTTCACCCCGCCGAGCGCCATGTACCAGGTGTTGGCGCCGGGTCGCACGTTCACCTCGAAGAACTTGTAGGTGCCGTCGCGCTCGTCGTACTTCGCGTCGAAGTTGGCGAAGCCCCGGTAGCCCACGCGCTCGCAGAAGCGGCGCGCGTCCTCGACGAGCTGGTCGCACCGCTCGAGCAGGATGCACACGGGGTTGCCGATGCGGGCCGGCGAGTGATCCTGGAGCACGACGCGCCCGCCCGAGACCGCAACCAGGCGGCCCGAGGCGTCGGAGTAGGTGGTGAGCGAGCGGATGGCGTCATCCTCGCCGGGGACGAAGTCCTGCACCACGAGCTCGCGGTCGTAGCCCGCGTCGCGGAGCAGGCCAAAGATGCGCGTGAGGTCGGCGGGGTCGTGCACCTCGTACACCTTCTCCTTGCCCGGGAAGTCCATGAGGTCGTAGCGGGCCGAGTTGGAGGGCTTGGCCACGAGCGGGTACGGGAGCTCCCTCGGGTCGAGCGGCAGCTCGCCGCGCGCGCAGTCGAACGACCACGTCTTGGGGTACGCCATGCCGAGCTCCTCGCAGAGCTCGTAGAACCGGCCCTTCTGCGTGATGTCGTCGAGCAGGGCGAAGTCGTTGTACGGCACGACGAACCACTGCTCGAGCTCCTCCTTGTGGCGCGAGATGATCCGCACGTGCCAGTCGGCGCTGCCGAGCAGCAGGGCGACCCTCCCCTCGCCCGAAAGGCGCGCGCCGAGGTCGCGCAGAAGCGCCACGATCGCGTCCTCGCCCTCGGACATGGCGGGCTCGACGTGGTAGTCGACGAAGCGGCTCGAGGATGTCACCTTGACGTCCACGCCGGAGTAGACCGTCGTGATGACGCCGTAGGCCTCGTGGAAGCAGCGCGCGTACGAGTACGCGAGGATGTCCCCGCCGAGCACGATGGGCGTGAGGCGGCCTGCGAGCTCCTCTTCTGTGATGCGATCCATGTCAGAACCTCCTGGGGATGAGCTGGCGAGAAGAACGGTGGGAGAGCGGCGGCGGGCACGGCGTAGGTCGCGCGGGGCGCGACGTCGGGCAAGCCCGCCCGGTAATAACGCGCATAATTCGACAAGCGCGAAAAACCTATCTGGGAATATAGATTATGGCACCAGATTTTGCGCGTTAATCGGCGGGCCCTCCAATCGCGGCGCGGACGGCGCCGGCGGCACGGCGGGCGCCCGCGGCGCCGACGTCGGCCGGCAGGGCGGCGCAGGTGGCGACGAGGCGCTCGTGGACCGGCAGGCCGGAGCGTTCGGCGGGCACGCCGAAGGCGGCCGCGTCGAGGACGCCCGGGCCGAGCTCGGGGCGATACCACGCCTCCGCGAAGAGCCCGGCGGCGCAGACCCCCGCGACGACGCGGTCCGCCGCGGCCGTGTCCGGGGCAAGGACCGGGTAGCGCAGGAGCGGCTGGGTGGGGCCCTCGAGGGCGGCCGGGAGCGTGGAGGCGCCGGCGAGCTCCGCGCGGTACGCCGCGACCGTCTCGCGTCGGAGGGCCTCGGCCTCGTCGAGGCCGGCGAGCGCGGCGAGGGCGCGCTCGCACACCCATGCCGAGGCCCGCACGGGCTCGCGGGCGGCGAGCCCCCGGCGCTCGGCCTCGCTCACGGCGGGCTCCATCGCGCCCGAGGAGACGAGCGAGCGGCGCAGGCGCGCCGAGACGCCGGCGGGCAGGTGCGCGAGGACGCGGTTCTCGGTGCGGTAGCGCCGCGCGAGGGCGTCCAGGCGCGCGGGCGGATCGGGGAGCGCGGCGAGGGCGGCGCGGACCGCGGACGCGAGGGCGGCGAGGGGGCTTCTGGGGTTCACCCACACGGCGCCGCCGAAGTGCGTGGGCAGGATCTTCTCGACGCCGAAGGAGTGGACCGAGACGTCCGCGACGGGCTCGCCCGCGGCGTCTCTCGCCATGCGGCAGACGCAGTGGGCGCTGTCCTCCACCACGAGGGCGCCCGCGGCGTGGGCGCGGCGGGCGAGCTCGGCGGACTCGGCGTCGTCAATGATGCCGTAGGTGTGCTGGAGCATGACGGCGCGCGCGTCGGCGGGGAGCCGCAGGCGCTCCGGGTCGAGCGAGGCGGTGCGGGCCGAGACGTCGCAGTAGGCGGGCGCAAGCCCGGCGGCGACGATGGGGACGACGGCCGTAAGGCAGGTGAAGAGCTGCGTCACGGCCGAGCCCTCCCCCGTCGCCCGGCGCAGCGCCGCGAGGGCGGCCTGCATGCCGTAGCGGGCCTTGAAGACGCAGAACCAGTCCTCGGCCTGCGTGCCGGTGCGCTCGGCGAGCGCGCGGGCGAGGGCGTCCTCTGCGGGCATGCGGGCCATGGGGGCTCCTTTCGGGCGGGTCGGGCGGGCGGGGCGGCTAGGAGGCGCGGCGCGGCGCGAGGCGCGCGAGCATGCCGGTCACGAACGACGCCTCGGGCAGGCGCAGGGCGGCCGCGAGGCCGAAGGTCACCGCGAGGGCGGGCAGGCCGCCGGCGACGGCGTAGGCGAGCGCCTGGGCCATGCCGGCGCCGAGCCGCCCCACGAACGCCTGCAGCCCCATGAGGACGGCGCCGCCCACCACGGCGCCCGCCGCGCCGAGGGCGAAGGCGCGCAGGAAGGCGACCACCATGTCGCGCATCCCGATGCGGCCGAGCTCGCGGCGCAGGAAGAGCAGGATGACCAGGTCGATGGACACGAAGAAGAACGTGGAGCTGAAGCCCACGAAGTTGAGGCCGAAGACGGGCGTGAGCCAGAGGCAGAGCACGATCTGGATCGTGCCGGCGATGCACTCCGCCACGGCGAAGAGGATCATGCGGCGCAGGGCCGAGCAGGCCTTCTGCAGGTAGGTGGCAAGGCCGTAGCCCGGGAGCGACACGGAGAGCCAGGCGATGTAGGCCGCGAGGTCGCCCACCGCCTGGGCGTCCATGCTGCCGCCCCCGAGCAGGCGCGCCAGGCACGGCGAGAAGACCACGAGGTACATGGCGAAGGGCACGAGCATGAAGAGGATCTTGCCCGTGCCGCTCGCGAGGCCGCGCACGAAGCTCGGCAGGTCGTCGCGGGCGACGGAGGTGGAGAGCTCGGTGAACATGGCGGTGGTGATGGGGATGGCGAAGACGGAGTACGGCAGCATGTACCACATGCGCGCGTAGTAGGCGATGGAGGCGCCGCTCGCCGTGGCGAAGAGGGCGCAGTTCGTCTGGACGGAGGTGGTGGCGAAGGAGACGAGCGTCACGATGAGCGTGGGCGCGCCGATGGAGACGGTCTCGCGCAGGCACGGGTCGTGGAGGTCGATCCTCAGGCGCAGCCGCACGCCGTGGCGCAGGAGCGCGGGCACCTGCATGAGGACCTGCGAGAGCACGCCGAGTGGGCTGCCCACGGCGAGCGCGAGCAGGGCGAGGCTCGGGTCCGAGTCCGCGAGCAGGCCGTAGGCGAGGAAGGACGCCGTGGTCACCACGTTGTTGGCGATGGGCGCCGCGGTGCTCCAGAGGTAGTCGCGCTCGGCGTTGAGCACGCCCGAGATGATGGACGAGAGCGCGTAGAGCACGATGGAGATGGCGAAGAAGCGGAAGAAGTAGGCCGAGAGGCCCGCGTCGAAGTCGGCGCTCGCGCTGAACGACTGCGTCCAGATGACCTGCTCGGCGAAGACGAAGGCCAGGACCGCGAGGACGCCCATGAGCAGCACCACGAGCGAGAGCAGGTTGGAGGCGTAGGCCGTTGCCCCCTCGCGGCCGGCGCGCTTCTTCGCCGAGACGTAGACGGGCAGGAAGGCCGTCACGAGCATGCCGCCCATGACGAGCTCGTAGAGCTGGTTCGGCAGGTTGTTGGCCACGGTGAAGGCGCTCGCCGTCATGGTGGCGCCAAGGCCGATGGCCTGGGCCCAGGTGCGCATGAAGCCCGTGATGCGGCTGATGATGACCAGGCCGCTC
>NZ_JACJKN010000028.1 GCF_016900775.1 Olsenella uli
CCACGCCCAGCTCTCCTTTGACGGGCGCGACTGGCACATCACCGACCTCAACTCCACCAACGGCACGCTCGTGAACGACGTCGACGTCCAGGACTGCGTGCTGCGCGACGGCGACCTCATCACGCTCGGCCTCGTGAACCTCGAGTTCAGGGAGATGCGCGCATGATCGATCTCGTCCTCTTTGTGGGACGCGTCCTGCTTGTCGTCGTCCTGTACATCTTCCTCTTCGCCGTCATGCGGACAGGCGTGGGCCTCGTGCGCGGGCAGCGCCGCGACGCGGCGATCTGGTCGGTGGACGTGGAGAAGGGCACGCGCTCGCTGAGGGGCCTGCACGTGGACATCCTGGGGCCCGTCGTCATCGGGCGCTCTCCCTCGTCTGACATCGTGGTCGACGAGCCCTACGTCTCGTCCACGCACGCCCGCTTCACCCTCCAGGGCCCGGCCCTCGTGCTCGAGGACCTTGGCTCCACCAACGGCACGCTCGTCAACGGGCACGGGATCGCCCAGCCCGTCACGCTGAGGGAGGGCGACGAGGTCCAGGTGGGCGACACCATCATGAGGGTGAGCCGCGGATGACGGAGGAGTCTCAGGCCATCGCCGCCACGGAACCCGCCAACGCCCCCGGCCGCGCCGAGATCCCCGTTGAGGGGCGCGCCGGCGCGGACACCGTCACCGGCTCAAACGGGTTTATCTCCTGGGGCTCGCGCAGCGACGTGGGCCTGGTCCGCGGCCACAACGAGGACTCCTTCTTCCTCCGCGCGCCGCTCTTCGTGGTGTCCGACGGCATGGGCGGCCACGCGGCCGGCGAGGTCGCAAGCTCCATCGCCGTGGAGACCATCGGCGAGCGCGCCCCCGCCACGGCCGACGACGTCCTGCTCGGCGCGGCCGTCGAGGCGGCCAACCAGGCCGTGATCAAGGGTGCCGAGGAGGGCATCGGCAAGCCCGGCATGGGCTGCACCGCCACCGCGATCCTCATCGAGAAGAGCAAGATGGCCGTGGCCCACGTGGGCGACTCGCGCGCCTACGTGCTGCACCACGGCACGCTCGTGCGCGTCACGCACGACCACTCCTACGTGGAGGAGCTCGTCGACTCGGGCCAGATCACGGCCGACGAGGCGCGCACGCACCCCTCGCGCTCCATCATCACCCGCGCCCTGGGCTCCGACCCGGACATGTACGCGGACCACTTCTCCCTCGAGGTCAACACCGGCGACCGCGTCATCCTGTGCTCGGACGGCCTCTCGTCGATGATCTCTGACAGCGAGATCGAGTCCGTCGCCGTCTCCAGCGCCACGCCCCAGCAGGCGGCCGACAACCTCGTCTCGGCCGCGCTCACGGCGGGCGGCGCCGACAACGTCACCGTCATCGTGGTGGACGTCACCAACGACGGCGTCGCCGACGAGGTCAGGCGTCACCTCATCCGCCGCGCGGCCATGATCGCGGGCGCCGTGGCGGGCGTTCTTCTCGCCGCGTTTCTCGTGACCGCTGCCTTCATCCGCAGCGAGTGGTACCTCGCGGAGAACGGCGGCACCGTCGCCATCTACCGCGGCATCAAGGGAGACGTCCTCGGCATCCCGCTGAACGAGCTCGTGGGGACGAGCGCCGTGAAGGTGAGCGACCTTCCCGCCTCCGTCCAGGACCAGCTCGAGCAGGGCATCCGCGTGAACGGCGAGGAGGCGGCGCTCGAGACGATCGATTCCTACCACCGCCAGATAGACGAGGAGGCCGTCAAGGCCGCCCAGGTGGCCGAGGGCGCCAAGTCGGACGGCGAGCCCGTGGCGGACGGCACGTCCGCGCCGGCGGATGCCGGACAGGCGGACCAGGGCGATCAGGCGGCCCCGCCCGCCGAGGCGCAGACGACCGACGCAGAGACGAACGGGGGCGAGTGACATGGCGACAAGAACGCACTTCTCGGGCGCCCGCACGCGCGCGGCGTACGAGGCCATGGCCGTCCCCTCCTCGCCCGAGCCGCGCGGGCTCTCGCGCCGCAACACCGAGCTCTTCCTGCTGCTTCTGGCGGCGGTGCCCGTCATCTTGCTCTACGCGATGTACGTGGTCACCACCACGGCGCAGCTGAGCCTGGCCACGCTGGGCGTACCGCTGGGCCTCTTCGCCGCCTTTGCCGCGGCGCACGTTGCCATACGCTTCCTCGCGCCGGGGGCCGACCCCGCGATCCTGCCCGTCGTCTTTGCGCTCTCGGGGACGGGCATCACGTTCCTCACGCGCCTCGCGCCGGACCTCGCGGTGAACCAGGTCATCTGGCTCTTTGTCTCCATCGCGGCGATGGTCGTCGTGCTCGCGGTGGTGCGCAACCTCGACCGGCTGGCCAACTACAAGTACACGCTCGGCATCGCCGGCGTGGTCCTGCTCATCCTGCCCATGCTCATCGGCACCGAGCGCGGCGGCTCCAAGCTCTGGATCTACATCGGGGGCTTTGGCTTCCAGCCGGGCGAGTTCGCCAAGATCGCGATTGTCCTCTTCCTGGCCTTCTACCTCGCCGCCAACCGCGAGGCGCTCTCGGCCTCCATGCGCAAGATCGGGCCCGTGAGCCTGCCGCGCGCAAGGATGCTCCTGCCGCTCTTCGTGGTCTGGGGCGTGAGCCTGCTCGTCGTGGCCTTTGAGACCGACCTCGGAAGCGCGCTTCTCCTCTTCACGTTCTTCCTCATCATGCTCTATGTGGCCACCGGCCGCGTGAGCTACGTCGTGGTGAGCCTGCTGCTGCTCGCCGTGGGCGGCGTGGCCTGCTACAACTTCTTCGGCCACGTGCAGACGCGCGTGAACATCTGGCTCGACCCGTGGGTGGACGCCTCGGGCGGCGGCTACCAGATCGTGCAGTCGCTCTACTCGCTCGCAGACGGCGGCCTCGTGGGCCGCGGCATCGGCAAGGGGCTGGCCAACACCATCCCCGTCGTGGAGAGCGACTTCATCTTCTCGGCCATCGGCGAGGAGATGGGCCTGCTCGGCGGCGCGGGCGTCTTGATCCTCTACCTGCTGCTGTGCGTCCGCGGCTTTGCCACGGCAGCACGCGCCAAGTCTGACACCTCGGCCTTCGCCGCGGTGGGCCTCACGAGCGCCATCTGCTTCCAGGCCTTCCTCATCGTGGGCGGCGTCACCAAGCTCCTGCCGCTCACGGGCGTGACCCTGCCCTTCATGAGCCAGGGCGGCACGTCGCTGCTCGCGAGCTTCATCATCGTGGGCCTGCTCCTGCGCGCGGGGGACGAGGGCACCGGCCGCGGCGCCCAGATCGAGAGCGGCCTTGCCGGCGAGAAGGGCGCGCAGGGCACGGCGCTCTCCCTCGTGGGCGGCCCCAAGGCGGGCGGCCATGCGGCGTCCGTCGTCCACGGCAGCCACGCGCGCGGCAGCTTCTCGCTGCTCACGGCGGAGTCCGGCGTGCTGGGCCGCGTGGCGCTCGGCAAGCGCCTCACGAGCCTCATCACGGTCTTCTCGCTACTCTTTGCCGTGCTCATCGCCAACCTCACCTACGTGATGCAGATTGACGCCGAGCGCGTGCAGAACCTGCCCACGAACAACCACACCATCGCCCGGAGCGCCTACGTGCAGCGCGGCGCCATCATCACCTCCGACGGCGTGACGCTGGCGGAGAGCATCCAGCAGGCCGACGGCACCTACCTCAGGAGCTACCCGCAGGGCACGCTCGCGCGCCACACCGTGGGCTACATCTCCACGCAGTACGGCACCTCGGGCATCGAGGAGACCATGAACGACACGCTCACCGGGCACGCAGACTACTCCAACTGGAGAAGCGCGCTCTACACGCTCGCGGGCGTCGACCAGCCGGGCTCCACGGTGGCGCTCACCATCAACTCGCTCATCCAGCGCGCCGCCGAGGACGTCCTGCAGGGCTACACGGGCTCCATCGTGATCCTCGACCCCAAGACGGGCGCGGTGCTGGCCAAGGCCTCCAACCCCACCTACAGCGTCGACGACCTTGAGTCCGTCATGGCCTCGGGCACCAACGGCGAGCTTCTCGACCGCGCGACGGGCGTGCTCTACCCGCCCGGGTCCTCCTTCAAGGCCCTCACGCTGGCCGCCGCGCTCGACTCCGGCACCACCACGCTCGACACCGTCTACGACGCGAGCGCCGAGCTGGAGATTGGCGGCGCGCCCGTCACCAACAACCACGATGCCGACTACGGCGAGGTCTCACTGCGCGACGCGCTCGCCGTCTCCTCCAACACGGCCTTTGGCCAGGTGGGCGTTGAGGTGGGCGCGAGCACGCTCGTGAGCTATGCCAACGCCTTCGGCTACGGGCGCAGCGTGGGGCAGGACTTCAAGTGCACCGCCTCCCTCATGCCCGACCCGGCCGAGATGACGGAGTGGGAGACCGCGTGGGCGGCCTGCGGGCAGCCCGTGGGCGAGCACGAGAGCCCCGCCGGCCCGCAGACCACCGTCATGCAGAACGCCATGGTCGCGCAGGCCATCGCCAACGGCGGCGTGGTCATGGACCCGTACGTGGTGGACCACGTGCTCTCCCCGGAGGGCGTGGAGACCTCGCGCACCCAGGCCCGCTCGCTCGGGCAGGCCGTCTCCGCCGAGACCGCGAGCCTCGTGAAGGAGGCCATGCTCGAGGTCGTCGAGGAGGGCACGGGCACGGCGGCCCAGGTCCATGGCACCCGCGTGGCCGGCAAGACCGGCACCGCCGAGGTCGGCGACGGCACCATCAACTCGCTCTTCATCGGCTTTGCGCCGTATGACAACCCCACCCTCGTCATCTCGATCTGCGTCGAGGGCCAGGGGGAGGACGTCGAGGGCCTTGCGGCCTCGCTCGCCGGGCGGGTGCTCGCGCGGTCCCTCGCCGTGCAGTCATCCGGGGCAGGCAGCTGATGGGGGCGCGACAGGAAGAAACGACACACTGACCAACGAAGCACAGACGAACCAGAACCAGAGCAGGACGCGCCCTCGGCGCACAGAAAAGGGGACGCGGCACGGCCGCGAGCAGGATAGGAGTTGAGCATGCCAGGGATGATTCTCGGCGGACGCTACCAGGTGCAGGACAAGATCGGAACGGGGGGCATGGCAACGGTCTTCCGCGGCCTTGACGAGGTGCTCGGCCGCACCGTGGCCATCAAGACGATGCTGCCCCAGTACGCCGCAGACCCCTCCTTCGCCGCGCGATTCAAGCAGGAGGCGCAGGCGGCCGCGGCCCTGCAGAGCCCCTACATCGTGAGCGTCTACGACTGGGGCAAGGACGCGGACACGTACTACATCGTCATGGAGTACCTGCGCGGCACCGACCTCAAGAGCGGCATCCGCAAGCACGGCGCGCTCGACTGCAAGAAGGTCGCGCAGATCGGCTCGCAAATCGCGCAGGCGCTCTCCGTGGCACACAAGCACGACATCATCCACCGCGACATCAAGCCGCAGAACATCATGGTGCAGCCGGACGGCAACATCAAGGTGATGGACTTCGGCATCGCGCGCGCCAAGAACAGCCACCTCACGCAGGACAACTCCGTGCTGGGCACTGCGCACTACGTCTCCCCCGAGCAGACGCAGGGCAAGGAGCTCGGTCCCACGACGGACATCTACTCGCTCGGCATCGTCATGTACGAGGCCTCCACGGGGCAGGTCCCCTTCCAGGGGGATGATGCGATCACCGTGGCCCTGAAGCAGGTGAACGAGCAGCCCAAGCCGCCAAGCCAGCTCAACCCCGCCGTTGACCCCGCGCTCGAGTCCATCATCCTCAAGTGCATGCAGAAGAACCCCGCCGACCGCTTCCAGACGGCCGACGAGCTCTATCGCACGCTGCGCGACTACCTTGCCGGCCGCATGCAGGCCGTCAACAGCGCCACCGCCATGCTGCCCGTCCAGCCCACCAACAAGCTCGAGCGCGGGACGGGCGCCATCCCCGCGACGGGCAGCACCTCCTCGATCCCGCGCGTCGAGCGCACCAACCGCTATCGCGCGCAGAGCGCCACGGAGCAGGCGGCCGAGGAGGAGGCCGAGCGGCAGCGCAAGCACCGCCGCAACGTCATCCTCGGCGTGATTGGCGCCATCGTCGTCGTGGCCGTGGCGGCCGTCGCGCTCTTCTCGATCTTTGGCTCCGGCACGCAGACCAAGCAGGTCCCCAACCTCATCGGCCTCACCCAGGAGAAGGCCATCGAGGAGATCGAGGCAAACGGGTTCAAGGTCGGCAAGGTGGAGCCCGGCTACACCACGGCGCAGGAGGAGGGGCTCGTCTACGAGCAGAACCCGCTCGCCACGCGCGCGATGCCCGAGGGCTCAACCATTGACATCCGCGTCTCCAAGGGGGAGGCCCCGGCCGAGAAGGTCAAGGTCCCCGACCTCACCAACCTCCCCGAGGACCAGGTGGAGGCAGAGCTCGCCAAGTACAACCTCGTCGGGCGCAAGGGCGAGGACCAGGAGAGCGACTCCGTGGAGAAGGGCCACGTCTGCAGCCAGGACACGCCCGAGGGCACCGAGGTCAACGTCGGCGAGACCATCACGTACCACATCTCCTCCGGCGCGAGCACGGCCGTCATCCCCAACGTGGTGAACGACTACTACGAGGACGCGCAGGAGCGCCTCTCCAGCGGTGACGGCGAGTTCAACGTCGAGGTGCAGTGGGACTACAGCAACACCGTGGCCGAGGGCAACGTCATCTCCGTCGACCCCGCGCCCGGCAACACCGCCGAGGTGGGCTCCACGGTCACGATCACCGTCTCCAGCGGCCCCAAGCCCGTTGAGAACGTGAACGTGCCCTATGTGGTGGGCCAGAACTACTATGACGCGCGCGCCCAGCTCCAGAACCTTGGCTTTGTGGTGCAGCTCGCCTCCGGCTCCTCCGCGGACGGCGTGGTGAGCAACCAGTCCGCCTACACCTCCGCGCCCGAGGGCTCCACGATCGTGCTGACCACCCAGCGGCCCTCCACGGACGACAGCGGCAACGGTGACGAGACCGAGGACCCCAGCACGCCGACCGACAGCAATAACCCCAATCCGCCTTCCGAGGAGACGAGCCCCGACGGCAGAAGCAAGAACTAGCACGCGGCACATCCCTTTGCGGCGGCCGGACCTCACAGGGTCCGGCCGCCGTTCTCATGCGCGCCGCCAGACCGCTTAGGCTTTTCCAGTCATTGCAGCCGTCGCGCGGTGGCGCGTTAGAGAATCGCGGTAGTTGCGCCCACTAACCTGACAGCGCGTGGTAGTGTCGCGAAAAGTGGTGTAGGGGCCTCCGCCCGGAATCTCTGATGAGCCGAACCTACGCCGCCGTCGCCCCCTCGTCAATCCCCGAGAGCGCCGCGATTCTCGAGCGAG
>NZ_JACJKN010000029.1 GCF_016900775.1 Olsenella uli
GGGCGGGCCCCTCGGCGGGGGCGGCAACGGGCTCCTCGGCGGGCGCGGGCCCGCTCGCGCGCAGGTGCCGCGGGCGATGCGCGGGGGCCTCGTCGGCCGGCGCCTCGGAGACGGTAGGCGCCGCGGTGGCGGGCTCCGCCTCGCGGCGCGCCGCGGCACGACGACAGGCGCCGCGCACGAGCGCCGCCACGCCGATCGCACCGCCCACCGCGACGGCCCCGCTCGCGAAGCCCGCGGCAAAGGCGACGCCGGGAGAGGAAAGGACCCCGTCAAGCACGCCGTCGAGCGAGAGGGCCGCCGCGGGCGCCGGGAGCGCCAACGCGAGCGACCCGCCTATCCCCGCAAGGACGGCCGGATTCCTTCCCTCTCTCATGCTCTCCCGCTCCTCCCAGAGACGGAAGACGAGACGAACTTCAAACCACGATGGCCTCACCAACAAACGTGTGGTGAGAGGTGGCGTCCACGGTTTGGGCTTCGTTTCATCTTCGTGTTACCGCGACGACGCGCATCTGCGCTTTCCAGAGACTATACCCATTCGCCCGCAGGGCGCGCAAGTAGTTTCGACCTGCGGGTTAGGCCCCGCCCGGCGGGCCGTGGCCAGCCGGGCGGCCGGGTCACTAGCCCACGTAGCCCGTCTGGTTGGCCTTCTTGGCGCTCTTGATGAGGAACTCCTCGTTGGAGTCGGTCTCCTTGAGGCCGCGCACGAGGGCGTTGGCGGCGCGCTCCACGTTGTTCATGTTGGCGAGCACGCGGCGGATGCCCCAGACGAGCGGCTGGTAGGCGGGGTCGATGAGCAGGTCCTCGTTGCGCGTGCCGGACGCCACCGGGTCGATGGCCGGGAAGATGCGCTTGTCGGCGAGGTCGCGGTCGAGCTTGAGCTCCATGTTGCCCGTGCCCTTGAACTCCTCGAAGATGACCTCGTCCATCTTGGAGCCCGTGTCCACGAGCGCCGAGGCGATGATCGTGAGCGAACCGCCGTTCTCTATGTTGCGCGCGGCGCCGAGGAACTTCTTGGGCGGGTAGAGGGCCGCGGAGTCGACGCCGCCGGAGAGGATGCGCCCGCTCGCCGGCTGGGCGAGGTTGTAGGCGCGGGCGAGGCGGGTGATGGAGTCGAGCACCACCACGACGTCCTCCCCCATCTCCACGAGGCGCTTGGCGTGCTCGATCACGAGCTCGGAGACGTGGGTGTGGTTGTCGGCCGGCATGTCGAAGGTGGACGCCACGACCTCGCCGCGTATGGAGCGCTCCATGTCCGTGACCTCCTCCGGGCGCTCGTCCACGAGCAGGCAGAAGAGGTGCACCTCGGGGTTGTTGGCGGCGATGGACTGGCAGATCTTCTTGAGGACCGTGGTCTTGCCCGCCTTGGGCGGGGAGACGATGAGGCCGCGCTGGCCCTTGCCGATGGGGCTCACCAGGTCGATGGCGCGGCCGGTGATGGAGTCCTTGCCGCACTCCATGACGAGGCGCTCATTGGGGTAGACCGGGGTGAGGTCGCGGAAGCGCGGGCGCGCCTTCAGGTTCTCCGGCGCCTGCCCGTTCACCGAGGAGACGCGGATGAGGGGCGGGTACTTGCTGTTGGAGCGGCCGGGGCCCACGGTGCCCGCCACGCGGTCGCCGGCGCGCAGGCCGAGCGAGCGGATCATCTGCTGGTGAACGAAGGCGTCGTCGTCGCCCTCCATGTAGTTGCCGGTGCGGACCCAGCCGTAGCCCTCGTTGCCGATCTCGAGGATGCCCTCGACCGGGCGGAAGCCCTCGGCGCGCGCGGCGGCCTCGTAGACGGCCTCGACGAGCGCGGGCTTGCGCACGCCCACGTACTCGATCCCGAGCTCGGCCGCCTTGGCGCGCAGCTCGGCGACCTTCAGCTCGGCAAGCTCCTCGCGGGTGAGCGAGGGCTCGGCCACCTCCTGCTGGCGGCGGTTGCGCCGGCGGCCCTGGCCGTTCTGGCGGCGGCCCTGGCCGGCAAAGCCGCCGGCACCCTGGGCCCCGCCCCCGCCGGCGCCCGCGCGCTCGTTCTGGTGGCGGCGCTTGCGGCCCGGGCGGGCGGGCTGATCTGCGGCCTCGCCCTGCGCGGCCTCGCCGAGGGTCTGCGCGGGCATGGGGGTGGGCTCAGGGCTCGCCTGCGTGGCAGCGTCGGTCGCGCGGGTCATCTCGTCCGGTCGGGGCTGCCCGGCGTCGGACGGCTGCTGCTCCTGGGCGGCGGGCTGGGCCTCCGCAGCGGCCTGCTCGGACTTGCGGGGCCTGCCGCGGCGGCGCTTGGGCGGGGCCGGGGCCTCCTCCGCGCTCTGGGCGGAAGCCTCTCCCCCCTCCGCCTGTGCGGGGGCTTCGGCCGCCTCGACCTGCTCGGACTTGCGGGGCCTGCCGCGGCGGCGCTTGGGCGGGGCGGGCTCCCCCGCGGCTTCCGCCTCCTCGCGCGCCTTCGCCTCCGCGGCGCGCGCGGCCTCCATCTCGGCCTTGGTCCGACGGCGGCGGCGCGGCTTGGCGGGCGCCTTCTCAGGCGCGTCGGAAACGGGCTCGGCCTGGTCAGGAACGGAAACAGGCGTCTCGGCGTCCGGCATGTATCTACCTCTCTTGTTGCGGTCCCACACGCAGCATGGCATGGCCATGCGGCATGGCCCAACTGCTGCTGGAACTCTCGTGTGGGTGTGGGGAACGTGTGCCCCATAAAGCGGATGAAGGCGATCGCGCACGTACCGTGCGGGACCGCCTTCAGACTATAGCACGTATCGTGCGATGTCGCAGCAAAAACGTTGCATTACGCCGCGCCCTCGGCCTCCCCCGCCGCCCTGCGGCTGCCACGGAGCTTGCGGCGCACGACGATGCCCTCGATGCCCTCGACGAGCGACTCTGCGACGCGGACGCCCTCATCGGTGAGGCTTACGCTCGTGGTGTGCGCGCCCGCGGCGTCATGGGAGCGCGTGGCCAGGCCTCGCTCGACGAGCGAGGAGACGGACATGGAGACCGTGGGCTGCAGAAGGCCGAGCGCGTCGACGATCTGCATGATGGTGAGCGAGTCGCCCTCGGCGGCATAGAGGCCAAGGAGCACGAGGTCGCCGGCCTTGCAGAAGAGCGCGCCCATCGCGTCGACGTACTTCCTGATGCGCTCGGCGGAGGTGCGCGAGAGTGCGCGGCCCGTGGGAATCTGGGCGCGCGTGAGGTCGGAGAGCTCCTCCACGCGAGCGCGGCCGCGCTCGGAGATCGAGCAGACCACGTTCCTGCGATCCTCCGCCCCCTCCGCACGGTCGATGAGGCCGAGCGCGGCGAGGTGGTTGGTGCGATGCGTCATCGTGGGCCTGAGCGCCCCCTGGTACTCGGCGATCGACGAGGTCTTCATCGGCTCGTCGGCAATCTCGAGCCGGCAGAGAATCGCAAACTCCTCGAAGGTGAGGCGCTCCTCGGAGGCGCCCGCCTGCCTGACGATGTTGTACGCCCTCCGGACGGACATGAATTCCTTGAGGTCCACTGCCCCACCTCTCACGCACCTTCGCTAGCGCGAAGGACTCCCTGCAAAGCAGCTGAGAAAAACTGCTTCCTTGATAGCAGGGAGTATACATAATTCGGTTGGCATTAACCATTGTTAATGCCCGCAAGCGATAAAAATCCTAGATAACAATTCGATTATTCGCAATCTGTCCACACAAGGGCCCAGATTCGGCGCCCCTGCGTCACGTAAAAAGGCCCCGGCCGCGCAAGCCCGTCGGGGCGGCGCGACCGGGGCCCGGGTGGAGCGGGCGGGCGCTACATGCTCTGCGGGGCGCGGACGCCCACGAGCTCCAGCACGAGCGCGAGGACGCGACGCGTGGCGTCGCACGCCGCGAGGCGCGCGTGGCTGAGCGCCTCGTCGAGCGGTCGGCCTGTGCCGGGGAGCACCTGGCAGGCGGCGTAGAACGAGTGGAACTCGCCGGCGAGCTCCTCGGCGTAGTGCGTGAGGCGGAAGGGCGCCCGGTCGCGCGCGCAGCTCTCGACGAGGCTCGGGAGCTCGCCGATCTTGCGCGCGAGCGCGGCCTCGGCGGGCGCCGCGAGCAGCCCGAGGTCGTAGCTCTCCCCCACCGCGCGGCGCGCGACCTCGTCCATGCCGAGCTCCTTCGCCTCCTCGACGGTCACGCCGGCGCCGCGGCGCAGGATCGAGCAGATGCGGGCGTGCGCGTACTGCACGTAGTAGACGGGGTTGGTGTTGTCCTGGCGCTTCACGCGCTCGATGTCGAAGTCAATCATCTGGTTGGAGCTCTTGGAGATGAGCGTGTAGCGCGTGGCGTCGGCCCCCACCTCGGCGAGCAGCTCGTCGAAGGTGACCATCGTGCCCTTGCGCTTGGACATGCGCACGGGGCTGCCATCGCGCAGCAGGTTCACCAGCTGGCCCAGGAGCACCTCAAACTGCGTGGGATAGCCGAGGGCCTCGCAGGCGGACTGAACGCGCTGGATGTAGCCGTGGTGGTCGGCCCCCCAGATGTCGATCACGTGGTCGACGCGCTGGAACTTGTTCCAGTGATAGGCCACGTCGGAGGCGAAGTAGGTGTACTCGCCGTTGGTCTTGATGAGGACGCGGTCCTTGTCGTCGCCAAAGGTAGTGGAGCGGAACCACAGGGCGCCCGCCTCGTCGCGATAGAGGTGGCCCATCTCGTCCAGCGCTGCCAGGGCGCGGTCGACGGCGGAGGAGCCGTCCTCGCCCTTCACGTAGAGGCTGCGCTCGGAGAACCAGACGTCAAAGTCGCAGCGCGCCTCGTGGCAGGTGCCGCGGATGGAGTCGAGCATCCAGAGGTAGGCGCGCTCGCGGAACTCAGCCATGCGCTCGTCCTCGGGGGTCGCGAGCCACTTGTCCCCGTCCTCGGTCACGAAGCGCGCGGCGATGTCGACGATGTAGTCGCCGCCGTAGGCGTTGCCGCCCAGCGCCTCGTTGAAGGCGTCCGTGAGCGGGTGGGTCTCGGGGCGCTCGTCGCCCTCGTCCGCCACGAACGCCTCGCGGTCAGCGAGAAGCACCTCGCGGGCGTCCTCGAGCGAGGCGCCGCGCTCCCCCATCACGGAAAGCAGCTGCTGGTAGCGCATCGAGATGGAGTGACCGAAGACGTCCATCTGCGAGCCGTGGTCGTTGACGTAGTACTCGCGCTCCACGTCATAGCCCACGTGCTCCAGCACGCGGCAGAGCGAGTCGCCGATGGCGACCCAGCGGCCGTGGCCGATGTGGAGCGGCCCCACGGGGTTCGCGGAGACGAACTCCACCTGGACCTTGGTCCCCGCCCCCATGCTGGAGCGCGCGTAGTCGGCGCCCTGCTCGCGCACCGTGCGGAACACCTCGTTGGCCGAGGCGGTGGCGAGGTAGAAGTTGATGAAGCCGGGTCCGGCAACCTCGACGCGATCGACGGAGGGGTCCTCGGGAAGGCGGGAGACGATGGCGTCCGCGATCTGGCGCGGGGCGCGGCGGGCGAGCTTGGCCGAGCGCATGGCCACAGTCGAGCTCCAGTCGCCGTTTGAGGGGTCCGCCGGCCGCTCGAAGCCGAGGTCGCCGACCTCGAACTCAGGCAGTTCGCCGGCCTCCTGCGCGGCGGAGATGGCGGCTCGTACGAGCTCCTCGATCTTCTCGGGCATGAATTCTCCTCTTGCTTGCATCGTGGCCGCGCTCGCCTGGGACGGCGGCGACGCGGCGACTCAGTTGTGCGGGTAACTGTGTGATTGTAGCAAAGCGACTGCCCCCACGAGCCGGATGGGCGCCCCGCGGCGCCCGTCTCGTGGAAACTTCCATCATTTATTACATGGTAAAGAAGGGGGCAACGAGGTTCGGTGGCCCGATTTGGGGCGTCAGGGCCCTGTTGTCCCCTTCATTTCCATGCTATGAATAGTTGAACCGTTTGGAGGGGCGCGCACGAGAGGGATATCGGGCGAGGGGGCGAGGGGCGAGAAG
>NZ_JACJKN010000030.1 GCF_016900775.1 Olsenella uli
CGCAAAATGCCCCTTGTTGGTCAGCGACGTCCTGCTCTCCCACGGACTACTCCGCAGTACCATCGGCGCTCGGGGGCTTAACTTCCGGGTTCGGAATGGGACCGGGTGTGCCTCCCCTGCCATGGTCGCTGACCAACAAGGGGCATTCTGCTGTCAGGGGCGGCTCCGCCGTGCCCTGGGGGCCGCACAGCGTGACGTCGGGCTTCCCTCTGGGATCGCTCGAGCTTGAGAGTGAAGAGAAGAGCTCGGCCGATTAGTACCGCTCGACTCAACCCCTCGCGGGGCTTACATCTGCGGCCTATCGAACTCGTAGTCTACGAGTGGCCTTACCGAAGGGAGAACTCATCTCGGGACTGGCTTCCCGCTTAGATGCTTTCAGCGGTTATCCGAACCGGACTCAGCTACCGGGCGGTGCCGTTGGTCGACAACCCGTACACCGGAGGTCCGTCCACCCCGGTCCTCTCGTACTAGGGGCAGCCTCCCTCAGTTCTCCTACGCCCACGGAGGATAGGGACCGAACTGTCTCACGACGTTCTGAACCCAGCTCGCGTACCGCTTTAAATGGCGAACAGCCATACCCTTGGGACCTGCTCCAGCCCCAGGATGCGATGAGCCGACATCGAGGTGCCAAACCTTCCCGTCGATGTGGACTCTTGGGGAAGATCAGCCTGTTATCCCCGGAGTACCTTTTATCCGTTGAGCGACGGCCATACCACGCTGAGCCGCCGGATCACTAGAACCTGGTTTCCCATCTGCTCGACCTGTCCGTCTCGCAGTCAAGCCTGCTTATGCTCTTGCACTCAAAGGGACGGTTGCCGACCGTCCTGAGCAGACCTTACGTGCGCCTCCGTTACTCTTTAGGAGGCGACCGCCCCAGTCAAACTACCCACCTGACACGGTCCCCACGCCGGGTGACGGTCGCGGGTTAGGATGCCAGAACGTCGAGGGTGGTATTCCAAGGGCGACTCCCCAGAGACTGGCGTCCCTGGTTCAGCGTCTCCCACCTATCCTCTACACGACGAACCGGCAGCCAATGTCAAGCTGCAGTAAAGGTTCACGGGGTCTTTCCGTCCTTCCGCGGGTAAGTCGCATCTTCACGACTAGTGCAATTTCACCGGGTCCATGGTTGAGACAGCGCCCAAATCGTTACGCCTTTCGTGCAGGTCGGAACTTACCCGACAAGGAATTTCGCTACCTTAGGACCGTTATAGTTACGGCCGCCGTTTACCGGGGCTTGGATTCGCCGCTTCGCTCGCGCTGACGGCTCCTCGTGACCTTCCGGCACCGGGCAGGCGTCAGACCCTATACGTCGTCTTACGACTTCAGCAGAGTCCTGTGTTTTTGATAAACAGTCGCTTGGGCCTATTTACTGTGGCCGCCCTGGGCTCGGGGAGCAAGTCCCTCCACCCGAGGCGGCACCCCTTCTCCCGAAGTTACGGGGCAATTTTGCCGAGTTCCTTAACCATGGTTCTCCCGATCGCCTTGGTATGCTCTACCCACCCACCTGTGTCGGTTTGCGGTACGGGCCCCTGCGGGCTCCCTAGGGGGTTTTCTTGGAAGCATGGGCTCACTGGCTTCGCTCAGTCGCTTCGTCCGGCACCTCAGCCGTCGCGAGGGGCGCGTTTCACTACCCCTCGGCCTACGTGCCATCGCGGGGACGTCCAGAACCCCGTCCAGCTACCCTTCTCCGTCGCCCCATCGGTGATGACGCCCGTTCGGGGGTGCAGGAATGTCGACCTGCTGTGCATCGGCTACGCCTTCCGGCCTCGCCTTAGCTCCCGACTGACCCTGGGAGGATTAGCCTCGCCCAGGAAACCTTGGGTTTACGGCGGCGGCGTTTCCCACGCCGCTCTCGTTACTCATGCCAGCATTCTCACTTCCGGCCGGTCCACCGCGGGTCGTCCCGCGGCTTCGCCCCGGACGGAAAGCTCCCCTACCACTAGACGAATCTAGTCCGCCGCTTCGGTGCCGTGCTTAGCCCCGTATATTGTCGGCGCATGTCCACTCGACCAGTGAGCTATTACGCACTCTTTAAATGAATGGCTGCTTCTAAGCCAACATCCTGGTTGTCTAGGCAAACGCACATCCTTTGCCACTTAGCACGGACTTCGGGACCTTAGCGGGCGGTCTGGGCTGTTTCCCTTTCGAACACACAGCTTAGCCCACATGTTCTGACTCCCGGACTCTGGACCGGCGGTATTCGGAGTTTGATTGGAGTTGGTAGGCGGTGAGGCCCCCGCGTCCATTCAGTGCTCTACCCCCGCAGGTAAACGTCCGAGGCTAGCCCTAAAGCTATTTCGGGGAGAACGAGATATCTCCGGGTTTGATAGGCCTTTCACTCCTATCCACAGGTCATCCCCCCAGTTTTCAACCTAGGTGGGTTCGGCCCTCCACGGGGTCTTACCCCCGCTTCAGCCTGCCCATGGATAGCTCACCCGGCTTCGCGTCTACGGCGCGCGACTGCTCGCCCGTTTCGGACTCGCTTTCGCTGCGGCTCGCTTCGTGGCTTAACCTCGCCACGCGCCGTAACTCGCTGGCTCATTCTACAAAAGGCACGCCGTCACGGCGCGAGCGCCGCTCCGACTGCTTGTAGGCAAACGGTTTCAGGTACTATTTCACTCCCCTCCCGGGGTGCTTTTCACCTTTCCCTCACGGTACTGGTCCACTATCGGTCACAGGAGAGTATTTAGGATTGGAGGGTGGACCCCCCTGCTTCCCACCGGGTTTCACGTGTCCGGCGGTACTCAGGAACCAAGCGGCAGTCCTCGCGGATTCGCGTACGGGGCTCTAACCCTGTCCCGCCGGCCTTCCCATGCCGTTCCGCTTCCACGAGGTTTTGTAACTGCGCAGTGCTTGGCCCTACAACCCCGGCGGCGCTTGCGCGGCCGCCGGTTTGTCCTAGGTCCCCGTTCGCTCGCCACTACTAGGGGAATCTCGATTGATTTCTCTTCCTCGGGGTACTTAGATGTTTCAGTTCCCCCGGTTGCCTCCCACCGGCCTATGTGTTCGGCCGGCGGTGGCGGGAAATGACTCCCGCCGGGTTCGCCCATTCGGAGATCCGCGGGTCGAGCGGGCAAGTGCCCCTAACCGCGGCTTATCGCAGCTTGTCACGTCCTTCGTCGGCTTCCTGTGCCAAGGCATCCACCGTTTGCCCTTACCATCTTCTCTTCGATGGCTCGAACATACTTAAAGTCTCGCGGCGGCTGGCGCCGCCGCGTCTTCAGATGCGATCTTCTTTGAGGAAAATCTTTCGTCACGCTATGCAGCTCTCAAGGTACGGCGAGGGCGAGCCCTCGAGACCGGACACTGCGCGCCTGCGGCGCGACGAAGGCATCAGCGGGACTGGCGGGGACGTCCGCCGTCATTCCGTTCTCTTCTAAAGAGGCGATTCTCCCTAGAAAGGAGGTGATCCAGCCGCACCTTCCGGTACGGCTACCTTGTTACGACTTCACCCCCCTTACCAACCACACCTTCGGCGCCTCCCTCACGAGGTTGGGCCGACGACTTCGGGTGCAATCGACTCGGGTGGTGTGACGGGCGGTGTGTACAAGGCCCGGGAACGCATTCACCGCGGCGTGCTGATCCGCGATTACTAGCAACTCCGACTTCATGGAGGCGGGTTGCAGCCTCCAATCCGAACTGGGGCCGGCTTTGGGGATTCGCTCCCGCTCGCGCGGTGGCAGCCCATTGTGCCGGCCATTGTAGCACGTGTGCAGCCCAGGACATAAGGGGCATGATGACTTGACGTCATCCCCACCTTCCTCCGGCTTGACGCCGGCGGTCTCGCATGGGTGCCCGGCCGAACCGCTGGCAACATGCGACGGGGGTTGCGCTCGTTGCGGGACTTAACCCAACATCTCACGACACGAGCTGACGACAGCCATGCACCACCTGTCTAGGCTCCTCTCGGCCACGGCGTTTCCGCCGCTTCACCTAGATGTCAAGCCCTGGTAAGGTTCTTCGCGTTGCTTCGAATTAAGCCACATGCTCCGCTGCTTGTGCGGGCCCCCGTCAATTCCTTTGAGTTTTAGCCTTGCGGCCGTACTCCCCAGGCGGGACACTTAATGCGTTAGCTGCGGCACGGAGGGACTCTCCCCCCACACCTAGTGTCCATCGTTTACGGCTAGGACTACCAGGGTATCTAATCCTGTTCGCTCCCCTAGCTTTCGCTCCTCAGCGTCAGTTGTGGCCCAGAAGGCCGCCTTCGCCACCGGTGTTCTTCCAAATATCTGCGCATTCCACCGCTACACTTGGAATTCCGCCTTCCCCTACCAAACTCAAGTCCGCCGGTATCGGGAGCGGGCGGGGGTTGAGCCCCCGGATTTGACTCCCGACCTAACGGACCGCCTACGAGCGCTTTACGCCCAATGAATCCGGATAACGCTCGCCCCCTACGTATTACCGCGGCTGCTGGCACGTAGTTAGCCGGGGCTTCTTCTGCAGGTACCGTCAGGTTGCCCCCTCGTCCCTGCTGAAAGCGGTTTACGACCCGAAGGCCTTCGTCCCGCACGCGGCGTCGCTGCGTCAGGCTTTCGCCCATTGCGCAAGATTCCCCACTGCTGCCTCCCGTAGGAGTCTGGGCCGTGTCTCAGTCCCAATCTGGCTGGTCGGTCTCTCAACCCAGCTACCCATAATCGCCTTGGTGGGCCGTTGCCCCACCAACTAGCTAACAGGCCGCGGGCCCATCCCTCGCCGTCTGGGCTTTCCCTCCCCCGCCATGCGGAGGGGGAGGAGTATCCGGTATTACCCACGGTTTCCCGAGGCTGTCCCGGTGCGAGGGGCAGGTTGCCCACGTGTTACTCAGCCGTTCGCCACTTTATGCACACCCGGAGGTGCTTTAACCGTTCGACTTGCATGTGTTAGGCGCGCCGCCAGCGTTCATCCTGAGCCAGGATCGAACTCTCCGTTCAAATGCGACCGGCGTGAGCCGGCTCTCTTCGATTGGCGCGTCCGTCCCGTCCTAAGATCCCGCTGATCTCGGATTCAGTGAAATTGACGTTCTGACATGTGAGTCAGATTTCGATTTCGCTTAGTCTGTCTTCGTCGATCTCTCGATCGCAGTATCCGGTTTTCAAGGTTCGCCGCGCGGGTCCGGGGCGACCGCCCCGCCGATGCGCGGGGATTAACTATACGCACCCCGCGGCCCCGCGGGGGCCAGAATCGGGAGGTCCACGATTCCT
>NZ_JACJKN010000004.1 GCF_016900775.1 Olsenella uli
AGATGTGTATAAGAGACAGCTTATCGCCCGTCTATGCCGTGGGGCGGCCGGACTCCGCGCGCTCCTCGAGGGCGAGGCGGCTGCGCAGGTCGGCAAGCCCGAGCTCAAGTCCAACGGGATAGGTCTGGGGGTTGAGGAATCGGGCGACCGCCGGGTCGAGCCGCATGAGGGCCTCGCGACAGCGCTCGCGAGCGACCTCGATGCCCTCGGGGCCTCCCGTGCGCCTGCCGTGCTCGACGAGCTTGACGAGCAGCTCCTCGGGCTCGCCCGAGAGGCGGTGCGTCAGGTACGGGTCGAGGATGTCGACCATCTCGCGCGGCGTCCCCTCGCGTGCCACGTCGTCGACGACGAGCATGTCGGCCGTGGGGCGGCCCGCCTGGTCGTAGTAGCGCAGGACGTGCTGGACGCCCGGAACGGTGCGCTTGTAGGACTGCTCGGAGAGCTTGATCACGGGCGTCCACGGCTCGCTCTTGTCGCGACGGACGGCGGAGAGCTTGTATACGCCGCCGAGCGAGGGCTGCGGGTCGCACGTGGCGAGCTTGGTCCCCACGCCGAAGGAGTCGATCGGGGCGCCCTGGGCGAAGAGCGACTGGATGGTGTACTCGTCGAGGTCGTTGGAGACCGAGATCTTGACATAGGGCAGGCCGGCCTCGTCGAAGGCGGAGCGGGCCTCCTTGGAGAGGCGGGCGAGGTCGCCCGAGTCGAGGCGCACGGCGGAGAGGCGCTCGCCGCTGCCCTCCATCTCCTTGGCCACGGTGATGGCGTTTCTGATGCCCTGGTGCACGTCATAGGTGTCGAGCAGGAGCACGCAGTTCTTGGGGCTCGACTTGGCAAAGGCGCGGAACGCCTCGAGCTCGTTCGGGAAGGCCATGACCCAGGAGTGGGCGTGCGTGCCAAAGACGGGGATGCCGTAGATCTTGCCGGCGAGGACGTTCGACGTGGACGAGGCCCCGGCGATGTAGGAGGCACGCGCCACGGCGAGGCCGCCGTCCGGGCCCTGGGCGCGGCGCAGGCCGAAGTCGGAGACCGGGTGGCCCTCCGCCGCTCGCACCACGCGAGCGGTCTTGGTGGCCACGAGCGTCTGGAAGTTCACGAGGTTGAGAAGCGCCGTCTCGATGAGCTGGCAGTCGATGACCGGGCCCTCCACCCGCACCATGGGCTCGCGCCCAAAGACGATCTGGCCCTCGGGGACGGCGTGGATCGTGATGTCGAGACGGTGGTTGCGCAGGTACTCCAGAAACTCAGCCCTGAACATGGGCCCGCCGCCGGGCGCCTGGATGCCGGAGAGGTAGGCGATGTCGTCATCCTCGAAGACGAAGTTCTCAACGAGGTCGGCGATCTGGCCGGTGCCGCAGCACACGGCGTAGCCGCCGTCGAAGGGACAGTCGCGGAAGAAGGCGTTGAAGCAGGCCTCCCCGTCGGCAAGCCCCGCCTCCCAGAACCCCTGGGCCATCGTGAGCTCGTAGAGGTCCGTGTTGAGGCAGACGTCGGTGGGCTTGGTGCGGTCGGTGAGAGACATGGCTCCTCCTATCCAAGGACCGTGGCCGCGAGCCAGACGATGGCGACGCCCACCACGGCGAGAATGACGACCTTCTGGCCGAGCGGCATCCTGAGGTCATCGTCGTCGGGCTCCATGAGGGCGCGCCCGCGCTCCCGGGCCTCGGCGTCGCGCGCGGCGCGGGCCCGATCGGCCTCGCCCTCCGCCCGCTGCTTGCGCAAGCGCTCGAGCTCGGCGCGCTCCGCGGCGTCGCGCGCGGCCTGCTCGCGCGCGGCCTTCTCGGCGCGCAGCTCCTCGAGCTCGGCGCGCTCCTCGTCGGAAAGACCGGTCCTGTCCGCCATGCGACCTCCGTCAGTCGTGCTGCTGCAGTGACAACAGTTTATACCCCAGCCGGGCCGCCCGGCGCGCCGAGCTCGGGGCCGGCCACGCCCGTGGCGTCGAAGGCGGGCACGAAGCTCTCTGACACGGTGCCGCCCTCCTGCCACCAGATCCGCTCGAAGCCCAGGTCGTCGGCATGGCAGAGCACGAGCTCGTACTCCTCCTCAGTGACCCCGCGCGCGAGCGCACCGCCCGCGCGGCGGCACGCCTCGTTGGGCGTGTACTGGTTCATCACGGAGAGGTCGGCGTCGTTGCCGCAGATCTCCCAGACGAGGTCGAGCGCGGCGCACGAGTCGTCCGCGTGCTCGGGGAGCACGAGGTGGCGCACGATCACGCCGCGCCGCAGGGCGCCGTCCGGCGCGCAGGCGCGCCCTCCCGCCGCGCGCACGGCGTCGACCATGACCGCGAGCGACGCGGCGGCGACCTCGGGATAGTCCCCGGCGCGTGAGAGCTCCTCGGCGAGCGCGGGGCTCGCGTACTTGAAGTCGGTGAGCCAGACGTCCACGACGTCCGCGAGCGCCGAGACCACCTCGGGCAGCTCGTAGCCGGACGTGTTGCAGACCACGGGCAGCGCAAGCCCGGCGCCCCGGGCGAGAAGGACCGCCTCGCGGACGTGGGGCGCAAAGTGGAGGGGGGTCACCAGGTTGACGTTGAGCGCGCCCTGCGCCTGGAGCTCGAGCATCATCTCGGCGAGGCGCGCGGAGCTCACCGGCAGGCCGAAGCCCCCGCTCGAGATCTCGTGGTTCTGGCAGAAGACGCAGCGCAGCGGGCACCCCGAGAAGAAGATCGCGCCGGAGCCCGCCTCCCCGGATATGGGCGGCTCCTCCCAGAAGTGCAGGGCGCTTCTCGCCACGGTGAGCTCCGAGGTCATGCCGCACATCCCGCGCCGCCCCGCCGAGCGCGCGGCCCCGCAGCGCCGGGGGCAGAGCTCGCAGCGGTCGTAGGCCGTCCGGCCGAGGTCGGCGGCGGCCGGGGGCGCGGCGCCGGGGCCCTTCTCGCCCGCCACGCTAGCCGTCCCTCCTGTGCCGGCGGAGGTTCTCCCTCTCCTCCTCGAAGGCGGCGTCCCCCGGCGCGACGAGCTCGTCGGCGCCGGTCTTGGGGTTGTAGTGGTGCAGCAGGACCGGCTCGAAGAGGTGGAGGTGGCGCGCGAAGGCGACCGAGACGAGCAGCAGCAGGCAGAAGATGGCGATGCGCGGGACGGTCTCCACCTGCGTCATCACGAGCGACCCCACGCACATGAGGCCCGTCCAGGCATACATCAGCAGCACGGCCTGCCGCTGGTCGAAGCCCTCGTCGATGAGGCGGTGGTGGATGTGGCCGCGGTCCGCGTGCCCGATCCCCGTGTGCCCGCGCAGGCGCCGCACGATGGCGGAGAACGTGTCGATGATGGGCACGGCGGCGATCACGAGCGGCACGATGATGGTGGTGAGGCCCGCGAAGCGCGTGACCGAGAGCAGCGACACCGCCCCGAGGGCGAAGCCGAGCGTGAGCGCGCCCGAGTCGCCCATGAAGATCGAGGCCGGGTGAAAGTTGTAGCGCAGGAAGCCGAGCGAGGAGCCGGCCACGGCCACGGAGAGCGCGGCGGCGTCGAGCCGGCCCGCCCAGACGGAGAGCACGAACATCGTGAAGCTCGCGATGGCCGAGATCCCGGCGGCAAGCCCGTCGAGGCCGTCGATGAGGTTGATGATGTTGGTGTAGGCCACGAGGTAGACCACGGTCACCGGGTAGGCGAGCCACCCCAGGTGGATGAAGCCGCCGGAGACGAAGGGGTTGGAGATGTCCCCGATGACGAGGCCTCCCGCCACGGCGATGACGGCGGCGAGGACCTGCCCGAGGAGCTTCTGGCGCGGCGAGAGCGAGAAGCGGTCGTCAAGCAGGCCGGTGAGGAAGATAACGACAAACGCGAGCACGAGCAGCCAGTAGTTGACCTCGAGCCGGGGCGACGGCACGAGCACCACGGGCCAGCCCCAGAAGGTGGTCCCCAGGTACTGGACGACGAAGGCGGCCACGATGCCGAGGAAGATGGCGACGCCCCCCATGCGCGGGATGGGCCTCTTGTTGATCCTGCGGGCGTTGGGGTAGTCCACGGCGCCGCACCAGACGGCAATCCTGCGGGCCAGCGGCGTCGAGACGAGCGAGACGAGGAAGGATGCTGCGAGAAGGCACAGGTACGGTATCAAATCTGAATCCACCTTGCCCCCTTCCCGGCACGTTATCTCGGCAGTTGCCCTGCCATGATAGCGGAAATCCGGACACGGGCGCGCCGGAGGGCCCCAAGCTGCGACATAACCGCGCGGCGCACACGCTCACACCAACTTTTACGAAGAACGGAGGCCATGTCAAGACTGGTATCCCCCACGAGAACCCCTATAGTAGGTTGTGTCGTCCCCCTGCGGCCAAACTGGGTGAACCGACAAGCGTTACGAGGGAGTCCGATATCTCGTGTTCAGTACGGGTATTCCCCGTTGATGGGAAAGCCGGAACGCGCGATGGGGACACCCACCTTTGAGAGGTGGGTTCATTATTCGCCGCAGGGGGCGTCTTTGTGCCGCGGCGACGTCCTTCTCGCCCTTCTCTCCCCTTGCCCGCGCCCCGCTACGCGCACCCCCTGCGATTGGGTGGCATTCTTGATGGCCCACCCCACCGCCAACGCCCCAAAGGCGCTCGCGGGCCCGATTTGCCCCAGACCAGGCGCGATTGGGCACCCTTCTTGATGCAACCGCCGCCCCGACATCAAAGGTGCCACCCAATCGGGCAGGGATCTTGGCAGGAGGGGCCCGCCCACGAGCGCGCGACCGGCCAATCACCCAATCTCCCCGCGTTTCTGGCGGCATGTGGAGGTCGCATGCGGAGGCCGCGTGCGGACACGACGCCAGGGCGCCGCAATCCGCCCGCGCGAGGCAATTGCCAATTGGCGCTTGACATCTCCGAGGCGCCCTGCCACAATAGCCAACGCGCAATGCGCCTGGGGACGTAGCTCAGCTGGGAGAGCGCTGCCTTCGCAAGGCAGAGGCCGGGGGTTCGAATCCCCTCGTCTCCACCAGGTCATGTCAGGCGGGTGCCCGTATAGGGCGCCCGCCTTTTTCGTGCGCGCCAGCAGGAGGAGAGCATGCCGCGGCGCACGGACGGGGCCCTCTGGCGAGAAGAACCGTGCGCCGAGGCATGCCCGGGCACGGGACGGTCAGGAAGGGCGCCTCACTCCCCGTACTCCCCGCGCAGGGAGTACCAGCCGCACGACTCCCCCACCACGAGCGGCACGTCGAAGAGCCGGCTCATGACCGGGCCCGTGAGGAGCTCGTCCTTGGAGCCGTCGGCGAAGACCTCGGCGTCCTTGATGAGCAGGACGCGCCCGATGGCGGGGATGATGTCCTCGGGGTAGTGCGTCACGAGCACCACGGAGCGCCCCTCGGCCGCGAGCGTCCCCATGGTCTGGCGGACGTGGTACATGCCCTCGGGGTCGAGGCCGGTGCACGGCTCGTCGAAGATGAGGACCTGCGGGTCGCGCACGAGCTCGCGCGCCACGAGCACGCGCCGGACCTGCCCCGTGGAGAGCGTCATCACGTCGCGGTCGGCGAGCGCGGCGATGCCGAGCCGCTCGAGCGCGTCGGCGGCGAGCGCGCGGTCACGCTCCCCCACCTCGCCGCGCAGCGGCACGCCGAGCGTGCCGAAGAGCCCTCCCACCACGATGTCGATGACCGGCAGGTGCACGCGCACCTGGTCGTGCATCGTGGAGCTCACGATGCCGAGGGTGCGCTTGATGTCGGCGAGCCTCGGGCGCGCCGCGCCGCGGAAGCGCACCGGGGGCTCCTCGCGCCAGAGCGGGAAGACCTCGCGCGTGAGCAGCTGGATGAACGTGGACTTGCCCGCGCCGTTAGGGCCGAGAAGCGCCACGTGCTCGCCCTCGGCGAGCGTGAAGTCGCCCACGTGCAGGATGGTCTTGCCGCCGCGCACCACGCTCGCGTCGTGGATCTGGAAGAGCGGCGTGACGTCGTTCTTCTCGCCCGCCGCGCCGTTCTTCTCGCCCGCGGCGTCACTCCCGATGGTTTCCATTTGATGCCCCCTCGCGTCGCGCCGGGACAGGCGCGCCCCGGCAGGTCTACTATAGGCAGACCGCAACTGCGCCCGCGCGCCAACCGGCGCGCCGTCACCAACTGGCAAAGGAGCCCGCCATGGCAGAGATGCTCACGCTCGAGGCCTTCGAGGAGGCGTCCGAGAAGGTCCGCGAGGTCACGCTCGAGACCAAGCTCGTGGAGAGCCCGCACTTCTCCGCGAGCACGGGCAACCGCGTCTGGCTCAAGCCCGAGAACATGCAGCGCACGGGCGCCTACAAGGTGCGCGGCGCGTACTACAGGATCTCCACCCTCTCGCCCGAGGAGCTCTCCCGCGGCATCATCACCGCGAGCGCCGGCAACCACGCGCAGGGCGTGGCCTTTGCCGCCACGCGCGCCGGGGCGCGCTCCGTGGTGGTCATGCCCGAGACCACGCCGCTCATCAAGGTGGAGCGCACCAAGCACTACGGCGCCGAGGTCGTGCTGCACGGCGACGTCTACGACGAGGCCTGCGACCACGCGCTCGAGCTCGCCGAGCGCGACGGCCTCACCTTCATCCACCCGTTCAACGACCCGTGCGTCTCCACCGGCCAGGGCACGATCGCCATGGAGGTCGTGCAGGAGCTGCCGCTCGTGGACACGATCCTCGTGCCGGTGGGCGGCGGCGGCCTGGCCTGCGGCGTGGCCACCTTCGCCAAGCTCTACAACCCCAAGATCCGCGTGATCGGCGTGGAGCCCGAGGGCGCACCCTCGCTCACGGCGGCGCTCGAGGCGGGCCACCCCGTGAAGCTGCCCTCCGCCAACACCATCGCCGACGGCACCGCGGTGCTCGAGGTGGGAGACAAGGTCTTCCCGTACCTGCGCGACAACCTCGACGACGTCATGTGCGTCCCCGACGACGAGCTCGTGGTGGCCTTCCTCGACATGGTGGAGAACCACAAGATGGTCGTGGAGAACTCCGGCCTGCTCACGGTGGCGGCGCTCAAGCACCTGCCCGCGGAGAACAAGCGCGTGGTCTCCATCCTCTCCGGCGGCAACATGGACGTCATCACGATGAGCTCCGTGGTGCAGCACGGCCTCATCATGCGCGACCGCATCTTCACGGTGAGCGTGCTGCTGCCCGACCGCCCGGGCATGCTCGTGCGCGTGGCGCAGGTCATCGCGGGCCAGAACGGCAACGTCATCAAGCTGGAGCACAACCAGTTCGTGAGCACCAACCGCAACGCCGCCGTGGAGCTGCGCGTCACGATCGAGGCTTTCGGCGCCGACCACAAGGCCCAAATCGTGGACGCCCTCGAGGCCGCGGGCTTCTCCCCCACGCTAGTACAGACGTCGCTGTAGTGTCCCAAAGGGGGACAGGACGAAATTGGGACACCTCTGGGTGTCCCAATTTCGTCCTGTCCCCCTTTGGGACACCTCTTGGGTCACGTCGTCGCTCGCGTGATGGTCTTCGCCCCGATTCCGGTAAGCCTCTCTATCTGCCGGACGGAGAGCCCTCCCTCGCGAAGGGCGAGGAGCCTCTCGTTTCTCTCGCCCATGGGAAGCGTCTTCACATCGTAAGCGGGGATGTCCCCGAGCACGGCCCTCGCCACCTCCCTCATCTCATCGTCGGGAATCCGTACGCCGCCGGAGAACCGATAGTTGACCTTAGGCGCCGCGGCGCAGAACTCCTTGAAACCCTCCTTTCCGCCGAGCATATCGAGAATGACCTCCCGCTTGGAAATTCCCGAATCGGTCGCGTACTCCGAGTAGCTGCTCCACCGGTACTTGTCGGCAGGACAGATGCCGCCCCTCTCGGGATTGTTGTGAACATAGCGGACGGCCTCGAGAAGATACGCGTCGCTCTCTATGGGGAAGCTCTTAAACCTCTCCTGGAAGACGTGCCCAACGTGTCCGGTCCGTGCATTGAAGCGCTGCGCATAGCGCATGGCGAGCGATCCGACGGCTTTGCTCAGACATCCCTCGGAATCGCAGAGCACAAGATGGACGTGGTTGTCCATCAGGCACCAGGCGACCACGTCCACCCCGCGATCGATTAGCTGCCGGGAGAGCAGCTCGAGAAATGCCCTTCGGTCGTCATCGTCCTCAAAGATGTTGCGCCTGCCGTCCCCGCGCAGAATCACGTGATAATAGCCCGACTCCGATACCCTTCTCGCCGCGCGCACGCCTGCCCCCTTCCCCCGGTTCTTCTCTGATACCCGCCTGAGGGACAATCGGGCCCTGAAAGGGCGTCCCATTTGTATCCTGTCCCTATTTGGGACACCGCTCGCGGGGGAAACACGACCGTTCACGGGTGATTACCCGCCGGAAACACGAGCCGCGTAGAGTAGCCGCCACTGAGCAAATGCGATGACAGGGCCAGTACGGGCCGCATCCGTCCCACAGCGAGCGGGCAGCGTGAGAACCCGCGCCGGACGGCCCCGAAGACTCCCTCGAGCAGCTCGCGAGAACCTCCGCGCCGCACGGCGGGCCACCCCCGCCGAGGCGCCGAGAAGTACCGCGCGCCGGCGGCCACCGTGACGGCTTCGAGGTTTTGTGCCTCGCATTTCTCGCCAGACGCAGAAGCACGCGCAAGAGAAAGCGAGGGGGAACGTGGAACTGAGAAGCGACGCCATCAAGCGGGGCCTGGCGCGCGCGCCGCACCGCAGCCTGCTCAAGGCAGACGGCCTCACCGACGAGGAGCTCGACCGGCCGCTCGTGGCCGTGGTCTCCGCCCAGAACGAGGTCATCCCCGGCCACATCCACCTGCAGCAGATCGCCGACGCCGTGAAGGCCGGCGTGCGCATGGCCGGCGGCACCCCGCTGCAGGTCAACACCATCGGCGTGTGCGACGGCATCGCCATGAACCACGCCGGCATGCGCTACAGCCTCACCAGCCGCGAGGTCATCGCGGACAGCGTGGAGTGTGCCGTCCAGGGCCACCAGTTCGACGCGATGGTCCTGATCCCCAGCTGCGACAAGATCGTCCCCGGCATGCTCATCGCCGCGGCGCGCCTGGACATCCCCACCGTCCTCGTCTCCGGCGGCCCCATGCTCGCCGGGCGCGGGCGCAACGGCGAGCAGACCGACCTCAACTCCCTCTTCGACGCCGTGGGCCAGGTCACCGCCGGCACCATGACCGAGGAGGAGTGCCACTGGCTCGAGGGCACGGCCTGCCCCACCTGCGGCTCCTGCTCGGGCATGTTCACCGCAAACTCCATCTGCTGCCTCGCCGAGGCCCTGGGCATAGCGCTTCCCGGCAACGGCACCGTGCCCGCCGTCTACTCCGAGCGCATCCGCCTGGCCAAGCATGCCGGCATGAAGGTCATGGAGCTCGTCGAGAAGAACCTCACGGCCCGCCAGATCCTCACGCCCGCCGCCATCCACAACGGCATGGTGCTCGACATGGCCTTCGGCGGCTCCACCAACACGATGCTCCACCTCACGGCCATCGCGCAGGCCGCCGGCTGCCCCGTCACGATGGAGGACTGGGACCGCGCTTCCGCCGAGACCCCCAACATCGTGCGGATAGCGCCGGCGGGCCCGCTCCACATCCAGGACCTGAACGACGTGGGCGGCGTCTCGGCCATCATCGGCGAGCTCGGCCGCACGGGGCACCTCGAGATGGGCGCCCTCACCTGCCACGGCACCATGGCCGAGTGGGTGGCCGCGTGCCCGCCCGTGGACGGCGAGGTCGTCCGCAGCGTGGACAACGCCTACTCCCCCGACGGCGGCCTCAAGGTCATGCGCGGCAACCTCGCGCCGGACTGCGGCGTGGTCAAGAAGAGCGCCGTCGCGCCCGAGATGTGGACCCACTCCGGCCCCGCGCGCGTCTTCAACTCCGAGGAGGAGGCCTGCAAGGCCATCTTCGGCGGGGCGATAAACCCGGGCGACGTGGTGGTCATCCGCTACGAGGGCCCGGCGGGCGGCCCGGGCATGCGCGAGATGCTCACCCCCACCTCCGCCATCTGCGGCATGGGCCTCGCGAGCTCGGTGGCCCTCATCACCGACGGGCGCTTCTCCGGCGCCTCCAAGGGCCCGTGCATCGGGCACGTCTCCCCCGAGGCCGCGGCCGGGGGGCCAATCGCGCTCGTCCAGGAGGGCGACGTCATCGACATCGACATCCAGGCCGGCACGCTCGAGCTGCGCGTCGCGGACGACGCCCTCGCCGAGCGGCGCGCCGCGTGGGAGCCGCCCGCGCCCAAGTACACCACGGGGGTCCTCTCCCGTTACGCAAGGCTGGTCACGAGCGCAGACAAGGGGGCATACCTCTCATGATCACCACCGAGGAGAAGATCGCCCGGCGGCAGCGCGCCATCGAGGGGCGCCCGTTCGGGCCGGGAAGCCACACCGAGCACGAGGGCAAGACCATGACCGGGGCGCAGGCCATCATCGCCAGCCTCGAGGCCGAGGGCGTCGACACCATCTTCGGCTACCCCGGCGGCCAGGCCATCAAGATCTACGACGCCCTCTACGACTCCAAGAAGATCCACCACGTGCTCGCCCGCCACGAGCAGGGCGCCACGCACATGGCGGACGGCTACGCGCGCGCCACGGGCAAGGTGGGCGTGGTGCTCGTCACCTCCGGCCCCGGCGCCACCAACACCGTGACCGGCATCGCCACGGCCTACATGGACTCCGTGCCCATGGTCGTCATCACGGGCCAGGTCACGCGCGGCGTCATCGGCACGGACGCCTTCCAGGAGTCCGACATCGTGGGCATCACGATGCCCATCGTCAAGCACAGCTTCCTCCTGCAGTCCACCGACGAGCTCACCCGCACCTTCCGCGAGGCGTTCTACATCGCCTCGACCGGCCGGCCGGGCCCCGTGCTCATCGACATCCCGAGCGACCTCTCCGGCTCCGAGATGGTCTTCCACTACCCGGACACCGTGAGCATCCCGAGCTACCGGCCCACCTACAAGGGCAACGCCAAGCAGGTCAAGCAGGCGGCCGAGCTCATCTGCCGGGCGGAGCGCCCGCTCATCATGGCCGGCGGCGGCATCGTGGCGTCGCACGCCTGCCCCGAGCTCGTGGCGCTCGCCGAGCGCATGCAGATTCCCGTGGTCACCACCCTCATGGGCAAGGCGGCCATCCCCTGCTCCAACCCGCTCAACCTCGGCCCCGTGGGCATGCACGGCTCCAAGTACGCCAACATGGCCGTCACCGAGTCCGACCTCATCATCGCCTGCGGCGCGCGCTTCTCGGACCGCGTGACCGGCAAGGTCTCCGAGTTCGCCCCGCACGCCAAGATCATCCACATCGACATCGACCCGGCCGAGATCGGCAAGATCGTGAACCCGGACGTGCCGATCGTGGGCGACGTCAAGGTCGTGCTCGCCGCCGTGAACGAGCGCCTGGAGAAGATGGACGCCCGCCCGGTCGCCGAGGCGTGGCGCGACGAGGTCTTCAGCTGGCGCGAGCGCTGGCCGTTCTACACCCCCGACTTCGCCGACTACGAGGGCAAGATCGCGCCCGAGGTCCTTCTCGAGACCCTCTCCGAGAAGCTCGACCCGCATGCCTCCATCGTCACCACCGAGGTCGGCCAGCACCAGATGTGGGCCCTCCAGAACATCCACCGCGAGCACGCCCGCACCTTCCTCTCCTCCGGCGGCCTCGGCACGATGGGCTTTGGCTTCCCCGCCGCCATCGGCGCCAAGATCGGCTGCCCGGACGAGCAGGTCGTCTGCATCGCCGGCGACGGCTCCTTCCAGATGAACAGCCAGGAGATGGCCACCGCCAAGATCAACGACGTGCCGGTCAAGGTCCTCATCATCGACAACCGCGCGCTCGGCATGGTCCACCAGTGGCAGCACCTCTTCTACCACGACCGCTACTCGTTCACCGAGCTCGCGGACAACCCCGACTTCGTCAAGCTCGCCGACGCCTACGGCTGGCGCGCGAAGCGCATCGAGAAGCCCGAGGAGGTCGACGCCGCCCTCGACGAGATGCTCGCCTCCGACGAGCCGTACCTCCTCGACGTCATGATCCCCGCGCAGCAGACCGTCTACCCCATGGTCGCGCCCGGGGCCCCCATCGACGACATCATCGGCGCCCTCGACGTGACCCTCGGCGGCGTCCGCGTCACCGAAAAGGGCTTCGGCGAGTCCGGGCGCCCGCGCGTGAAGCCGTCCCACGAAGGAGTTGATGAGTGATGAACTACCTGCTCTCCGCTCTCGTTGAGAACAAGCCGGGCGTGCTCTCCCGCGTCACGGGCCTCATCAGCCGCCGCGGCTTCAACATCGAGTCGCTCACCGTCGCCCCCACCGAGGACGAGAGCCTCTCGCGCATGACGATCATCGTGGAGGCCGACGAGGTTGGCTTCGAGCAGATCACCAAGCAGCTGCACAAGCTCGTCTCGGTCTACAAGATCTCCGACCTCACCTACGAGGAGGCCGTCGAGCGCGAGCTCGTGCTCTTCAAGGTGCAGGCCTCCCCGGAGCGCCGCCACGAGGTCATCGAGATCGCCAACGTCTTCCGCGCCAAGGTCGTCGACGTGGGCAAGAACTCGCTCACGATCGAGGCCACCGGCACCGCGAGCAAGCTCGACGCGATGGAGGACCTCTTCCGCGGCTATGGCATCAAGCAGCTCACGCGCACCGGCAAGATCGCGATGTCGCGCGGCGCGCAGTAGCAGGGTTTCTCCGTTCGTGACAATGGTGTCAGGGCAGATTGTCACGAACAGATAAACGTTGAAATGGAAGTCCGCACATCGAGTTCGTGACGATTTACCCTGACACCATTGTCACGATCCCACTAAGGAGAAGAACATGGCCGTCACCATCTACTACGAGAACGACGTCAACCCTGAGGTGATCCTGGGCAAGAAGGTCGCCATCATCGGCTATGGCTCCCAGGGCCACGCCCACGCCCTCAACCTCATGGACTCCGGCGTGGACGTCCGCGTGGGCCTGCGCGAGGGCTCCGCGTCCGCCCAGAAGGCCCAGGAGGCCGGCCTCAAGGTCATGAGCATGGACGACGCCGCGGAGGAGGCCGACGTCATCATGATGCTCGTCCCCGACGAGACCCAGCCCAAGGTCTACGAGGAGCACATCAAGGACCACCTCAAGACCGGCGACACCCTCGCCTTTGCCCACGGCTTCAACATCCACTACGGCTACATCAAGGCCCCCGAGGACGTCAACGTCATCATGTGCGCGCCCAAGGGCCCGGGCCACATCGTGCGCCGCCAGTACACCGAGGGCTCCGGCGTGCCCGACCTCGCGTGCGTGGCGCAGGACGCCACCGGCGACGCGTGGGACATCGCCCTGTCCTACTGCTGGGGCGTCGGCGGCGCCCGCTCCGGCATCATCAAGGCCACCTTCAAGGAGGAGACCGAGGAGGACCTCTTCGGCGAGCAGGCCGTGCTCTGCGGCGGCCTCGTCGAGCTCGTCAAGGCCGGCTTCGAGACCCTCACCGAGGCGGGCTACCCCGAGGAGCTGGCCTACTTCGAGGTCTACCACGAGATGAAGATGATCGTCGACCTCATGTACGAGTCCGGCATCCACTTCATGAACTACTCGATCTCCAACACCGCCGAGTACGGCGAGTACTACGCCGGCCCGCAGGTCATCAACGCCGAGTCCCGCGAGGCCATGAAGAAGATCCTGGCCCGCATCCAGGACGGCTCCTTCGCGCAGGAGTTCGTCGACGACTGCAACAACGGCCACAAGTGGCTGCTCGAGAAGCGCGAGGAGATCAACTCCCACCCCATCGAGAAGACCGGCGAGAAGATCCGCTCCATGTTCAGCTGGATCAAGAAGGACTAGCGAGAAGACCGTTCTTCTCGGCACGCCCTTGGGGCCCGGCGTCGGATGATGCCGGGCCCCTTTTTGGCCTCCCCTGCCGTCGTCGCGCACGAGGATGCTGACAAAGGTGCCGGGGGCGTTTGTCATGTTTTTCATGACAAACGCCCCCGGCACCTTTGTCACGTTTGTCAGCACTCTTGCCTCTGGCACAAAACAGGGGCGGCGCCCCATTGCGCCGCCCCGCCTCATTACGTATTAGGGTGGAATCACCTGTCTCAGGAGTTAGTGGGCTGACAAGGCAATTCAATGTCTGGACCCGCTCCTAGCGCTTCTTTCAACGGCCTAAATCCGATGCTAATGTCGGAGAATGTCGGCGAGTGCGCTCGCCCAAAGTCTAACGGGCCTCGGTCGCGCGGAAGGCGGGCCAAACCCTGCTATCTCTTCTGTGTTCACTGGACTCGCCTCCTCTGACGGTCGCTTTGTGGGTAGCGACGATGTTCTTTGTTACTGTTCTTGTTCCCTCCGGGCGACGCCTTACTCAGTCGTGACAGAGTCATCCGCGGACGGTCGTGTTTTGCCGGCGGACGGCACGCGTCCCACGTCCCGGGCAAGAAGGTCGATGAGCTCGCGGCTGCTGTGCAGCCCCAGAACCTCGTAGCCCTGCGCGCGATAGGCGTTCACGGTGCCGCGCGCCACGTGCAGGGACTCGCAGATCTCCGGCGTGGTTCGACCGAGCGCGATCTCCGTGAGCACGTGGGCCTGGAGCTCCCCCGCCCCGCGGCCGCGAAGGTAGAGCACGCAGCGCTCCTCGTCGAGCGACGTGGTCACGCGCTCGCGCGGCCAGAGGAGGTAGGGCGCAAGCGCCGCCACCGCGCAGGCGTTGCCGATGATGCCGAGCGCATTGAGGCTGAGGAACCCGCCGGGCACCTGAACCTCGAGCCCGTACCATCCGCCTCCGGCGAGCAGCCCAAAGAGGGCAAGCGCGAGCAGCACGAGACCGAGCCGCGAGGTTGCCCAGCGCGGGCGCACCCGCATCCCGCGCAGGCGCGCGTAGACAAGGAGCACGGCCCAGGGCACGGCCAGGGAGGCGGGGACGAGGAGGAGCCCAAGCGCCTGGTCCCACGAGCTGCCGCTCGTCATTGTCACGCGGGCGAGCAGGCGCAGGGATAGGCCGACGCAGAGCGCCATCGCCATGAGCGCGGGCGCGCCGGGCGAGGCCACGTCAAAGGCCGCGGGCACGGCCCCCGCGCCCCACACGACCGGGCGCAGCTCGTCGAGCGAGGCCACGCCGAGCTTCTCGCATGCGCGCGAGCGATACGTCATGACGGTGGACGCGCTCAGCCCCAGCGCGGCGGCCACCTGCGCGACAGTGCTTCCCGTGGCGAGCGCCTCCGCAATTGCGCGCTCGCGCTCGCTGAGGGCGTCTGCCCCGCCAAGCCCGTCGAGCGGAGAGGCCGAGGCCGTGGGCCTCACCGCGGCACGAAGCGCCCACACGGGAAGCGCCGTGCCCCAGAGGGCCCATGACCCCCAGCGTAGGATGCGCTCGGCCCAGCCGAGGGCGCGCACGAGACCGCCCATCTTCCAGGGGAACCACAGGTAGTACACCGCCGCAACCAACGCGTAGGCGAGAAGAACCGCAAGCCCGGCGCCCGTCAGAGCGCATCGCCGGCACTCGAGACGATCGCGGAGCGCCCACGCAACGGCCGCCGTCACCGCAGAGAGCGGAATCGCCGACGTCCAGAGAAAGTAGCTCAGCGGCAGCCCGTAGCCCTCCCAGCCGGAGGACAGCTGCACGTTGTACCTATACGCCTGATAGGCCGCCGGCAGCAGTAGGAGCGCCAGACCCCATGCCGCCCACAGCGCCGTCCGCGCCACCGTCCGTAACCGCTCGCCCATGGGAACCCCTTTCCGTCCTTCTCGCCTGACTACCAAATCGTAGGCCCCGAGCAGGTCGGATGTCATGTCGTAAAGGTTATGCGAGTGGCGTGACACGGCCTCTCCGGCCAAAAAAAGCGCCCCGGGTGAGAAACCCGGGGCGCGCGATGCGAGGGGACGGTCCCCTTGCCTCATCTACTCCGCGTCGGCGAGGGCCTTCTTGGCGACCTCGGCGATGTCGGCGAAGGTCTGCTCATCGCTGTAGGCGATCTCGGCGAGGACCTTGCGGTCGAGCTCGACGCCGGCGAGCTTGAGGCCGTGCATCAGCTTGCTGTAGGACAGGCCGTTGATGCGGGCGGCGGCATTGATGCGCTGAATCCACAGGGCGCGGAACTCGCGCTTCTTGTTGCGACGATCGCGGTAGGCGTACTGGCCGGAGTGCTGGGCCTGCTCCTTCATGCCGCGGAAGGTGCGGGAGCGGACTCCGTAGTAGCCCTTGGTGCGCTCGACGAGCGTCTGACGCTTCTTACGGCCGGCGACGGCGCGCTTGACTCGTGCCATATCTGATCAACTCCTTGGTGAGACTGAATCGAGGACGCTCGCGCGCCTAGTTGGAACCCATGCGCTGGGAGACGGTCTTGACGTCCGCGGGGGAGATGACGGTCTCCTGGCGGAAGCCGCGGATGCGCTTGGGGGACTTCTTGGTCAGGATGTGGCTCTTAAACGCCTTGGCGCGCATAATCTTGCCAGAGCCGGTGCGGCGGAAGCGCTTGGCCGTACCCTTGTGCGTCTTCATCTTGGGCATGCTAGTTCTCCTTCTCCGTGGTGACATCGCCGTCCCCATCAGCCTTCTTCTCGAAGGCGCCCTTGATCGGGACGATCGTCATGTGCATGTTGCGACCCTCCATGAGAGGCTTCTGCTCGACCGTGGCCACGTCCTTGAGGTCCTCAGCGAGGCGATCGAGCACCATGCGACCCTGCTCGGGGTGCGCCATCTCACGACCGCGGAACATGATCGTGATCTTGACGCGGGCGCCCTTCTTGAGGAAGCGGATGACGTGACCCTTCTTGGTCTCGTAGTCGCCCACGTCGATCTTGGGGCGGAACTTCATCTCCTTGACCTCGACCCTGGCCTGGTTCTTGCGGGCGGCCTTGGCCTTGCGGTCCTGCTCGTACTTGAACTTGCGGTAGTCGAGCATCTTGCAGACCGGGGGCTCCGCGTTCGGCGCAATCTCGACGAGGTCGAGATTCTGGTCACGCGCGATGCGCAGGGCGTCGCGCACGCCGAACAGACCAAGCTGCGAGCCGTCGATGCCAATCAGGCGGCACGTGCGGGAAGTGATCTCCTCATTGATGCGAGGACCGTCGTTCCTGGCTATCGTTCACACCTTCCTCTCGTCGCGGCTCTCGCCGCATAGAAAAACTCCCAGCGCCATGCAGCATCCGGGAGACGACACACGCCCCCACAGGGGCGAGAAAGCTACGTTGTCTGACCAGACAGCTGCCCGCGGGCGCCGTGTAGGTGGGGACCGAAGTCCCGCTTCGCAAAAAGCACACTAGAGGAGAATAGCACGCGAGAAGTGCTGGGGCAACAGGTTTTTCTCGCCAGACAACCTCCACAATATGGGATTTGGGGACGGGTTATTCCCGACAGACGAAACGGGACAGGCCGCACGGAAGGCCTGTCCCGTTTCGTCTGTCGGGAATAACCCGTCCCCAAATCGCCTAGAGCTTGAGGGAGGCGGACTGCACGTAGGTGCGGGCCTGGTACTCGCGGTCGAGGTCGTAGAGGCCCTTCGGGTCGCAGCCAAAGAGCTTCATGTTGGTAATCATGTCGCGGGCGTTGGTCTCCTCCTCGCCCTGTTCCTCCACGAACCAGTCAAGGAACTTCATCGTGCGGACGTCGTGCTCGGCATGCGCGACCTCGTAGCAGTGGTGGATGAGACTCGTGACGTACTCCTCGTGCTCGAGGCCAGCCTCGAGGGGGGCGAGGTCGTCGTCGAACGCCTTGTCAGGCTTGGCTATGGCCTCCATCGTGGGCTTGAAGTCGTTGTCCAGCAGGTAGCGGCGGATGGCCAGCGCGTGGTCCATCTCCTCCTTGGCCTGGATCTCATACCAGTTGGCGAAGCCCTTGAGACCGCGGTCGTCGTAGTAGTCGGCGAAGGTGAGGTAGAGATAGCTGGAGTAGAGCTCCTTGTTGATCTGCTCGTTCAGGACGGCGGTGACCTCGTTGGAAAGCGCCATGGGAGTTCCTCTCTCTTGTGGGATGTTCAACTACGCTAACTATATACCCCACTGGCGACAAAAACGCGCCGTCTGCTATAGTTCTTCTCGCGCACACCACGCGCCCTCAGGCCCGAGTGGCGGAATTGGCAGACGCGACGGTCTCAAAAACCGTTGGGGAAACTCGTGCGGGTTCGAGCCCCGCCTCGGGCACCATTGGATTTCCCCTTCCCTTTCCTCGCGCATCCTTGGGCCGCCGCCCGCCGCGATTCTCCGGCGCGCCCTCCCCGCGGCTTCTCCCCGCGATTGGGTGGCATACTTTATATAGAGATTCCAATCTATATGAAATCCCACCCAATCGCAGCGAAAACGTGGCGATTAGTTAATCCATTGCTTTAAGATTGGCCCACACGCCCGGGCAGCGGTCGCCTAGGCATCAAACATGCCACCCAATCGCGCCGGGGCTTAGGCGACGGAGGGCATCCGGAAGACGCGGGCGCCGCGACGTGGCGCGCCTATCACAGAAACGGGTTCTGGGCGAGCTCGCGCGCCATCGTCGTGGCGGGGCCGTGGCCGCACAGCAGCGTGGTCTCGGGCGCGATCTCGGCCGCCATCCGATGCAGCGACGCCATGATCTGGCCCTCGTCGCCGCCGGACAGGTCCGTGCGGCCGTGGCTGCCGGGAAAGAGCGTGTCCCCGACGAAGGCCACCCCCTCGGCCGTGCCGCCGCCCACGAGCACCACGCCTCCCGGCGTGTGGCCCGGCGTCTCCACCACGGTGAAGGCCGCGGTCCCGACGCGCAGCACGTCCCCCTCGGCGAGAAGGACGTCAGGCTCCGGGGCGTTCTCGTCGTAGCTCCTGCCGACCTCGCTCATCTCGCCGGCATGGGCCGCGAGCTCGGCATCGGCCGCATGGATGGCGAAAGGCGCACCCGTCGCGCGAACGAGCGCCGCGACGCCGCCCACGTGGTCGCCATGGCCGTGCGTCGCCGCCACGCAGGCCACGCGAACGTCCGCGAGGTGCTCGGCCACGGCCGCGCCGGAGCCGCCGGGGTCCACCACGAGGCACTCCCCCGCGCTCACGTACGCGTAGCAGTTGGTCTGCAGCGGCGTCACCACGAACTGCCGCAGCTCATCGTTCTTCTCGGCCATCTCTCCTCCTCTATCGTCCCAAAAGGGGACAGGGTCAAATTGGGACAAATCAATATGTCCCAATTTGACCCTGTCCCCTTTTGGGACATCACTTCACGCGCTGCTTCATCTGGTTGGCGCCCTCGCCGGGCATGATGCGGCGGGCGTCGTAGACCGAGGGCACGCGGCTCACGGCGGCCAGCAGCACGTCGAGCAGGCTCGCGTCGGAGATGGCCACGAGGAAGCGCAGCCGCGCCACGCCCTGCGAGGTGGTCTGGGTGGCCGCGGAGAGGATGTTGGCCCCGGCGTCGCCCACGGCGACGGTGATGTCCCTGAGCAGGCCCATGCGGTCGGTGGCCTCCACGACGATCTCGACGCGGAACTCGGTCGCGCCCGAGGTGTCCCAGGCGACCTCGATCATGCGCTCGGGGTTGCGCCTGAGGTCGGCCACGTTGGGGCAGTTCGCGCGGTGGACCGATACGCCGCGGCCGCGCGTGATGAAGCCCACGATCTCGTCTCCCGCCACGGGGTTGCAGCAGTGCGCGAGGTGCACGAGGAGGTCGGCGTCGCCCTTGACCACCACGCCGCAGTTGCTCTTCCGGCGCTTGCCGCGCGTGGCCTGGGTGAGCGCGTAGGACTTCATGACCGGCGCGCCCGAGGACATGGCCCGCTCGTGGGCGGCGTGGCGCTCCGCCTCGGCGGCGGCCGCGGCCAGCTGCTCGGGCGAGCCCTCCTCGAGGATCTCCTCGATGCGGTTGGCCGCCTGCTTGACCGAGACCTTGCCGGTGTGGACACAGGCGAAGAGGTCCTCGGGGCTCCTCAGCTCGAAGTGCTCGCAGACGCGCTCGATGGCCTTGACCGTGCGGCGCGTGGAGATGCCGTAGCCGCGCTTGCGCAGCTCGTGGGCGAGCTCGGTGCGCCCCTGCTCGGCGTCGTCGTTCTTGGTCTGGGTGGAGAAGTACTTGCGGATCTTGGCGCGGCTCGACGGCATGGCCACGAGCTGCATCCAGTCGCGCGACGGCTTGGCGTTCTTGTTGGTGAGGATCTCCACGCGATCGCCCATGTTGAGCTTGTAGGAGAGCGGCACCACCGAGCCGTTGACCTTGGCGCCCACGCAGTGGTTGCCCACCTCGGTGTGGACGGCATAGGCGAAGTCGAGCGGCGTGGCGTCGCGCCTCAGGCTCATGACCTCGCCCTTGGGCGTGAAGACGAAGATCTCGTGCTCGAAGAGGTCCACGCGCAGGTTGTCGAGGAACTCGTGCGGGTCGTCGATGTCGTCCTCGGCGGCCCAGTCGAGGGTCTTGCGAATCCAGTTGATCGTGGAGTCGATGGCGCGGTCCTCGGCGCTCATGCGGCCGCGCGAGTTGCCCTCCTTCTTGTAGAGCCAGTGGGCCGCGATGCCATACTCGGAGGCCTCGTGCATCTCCACGGTGCGGATCTGGATCTCTATGGGCTTGCCGTCGGGGCCCACCACGGTAGTGTGCAGGCTCTGGTAGAGGTTCGCCTTGGGCGTGGCGATGTAGTCCTTGAAGCGGCCGGGCATCGGGTTCCAGAGCGAGTGCACGGCGCCGAGCGCCGAGTAGCAGTCCCCCACCGTCTGCGTGATCACGCGCAGGGCGATGAGGTCGTAGATGTCGGAGAACTCGCGGCCCTTGCGCGTCATCTTCTGGTAGATGCTCCAGAGGTGCTTGGGCCGGCCCGTGATCTGGTAGTTCCTGAGGCCCGCGGACTTGAGCTCGTCGTCGAGCGTCTTGATGGCGGCCTCGGTGTCGTCCTCGCGCTGGGCGCGCGAGTCCTGGACCATGCGGGCCACGCGCTGGTACTCCTCCGGCTCGAGCCAGAAAAACGCCAGGTCCTCGAGCTCCCACTTCACCGACGAGATGCCCAGGCGGTCGGCGAGCGGGGCGTAGACGTCCATCGTCTCGCGCGCCTTGAACTGGCGGCGGTCGGGCGGGAGCGCCGCGAGGGTGCGCATGTTGTGCAGGCGGTCGGCGAGCTTGATGATGACCACGCGGATGTCGCGGCTCATGGCAAGGAACATCTTGCGGAGGTTCCAGGCCTGCTTCTCGTCCATCGAGGAGACCTGGATGGAGGTGAGCTTGGTCACGCCGTCCACGAGGTCCGCCACGGTTGCCCCAAAGAGCTCGGCCAGCTCGTCCTTGGTGGCGGGCGTGTCCTCCACCGTGTCGTGGAGCAGGGCGGCGCAGATGGTGTCCTCGTCCATGCGCAGGTCGTGCGCCAGGATGAGCGCCACCTCGACGGGATGGTTGATGTAGGGCTCGCCGGAGCGGCGGCGCTGGTCGCGGTGGTACTCCGCGGCAAAGCGATAGGCGCGCTCGACCTTCTCGCGCCCCTCCTCGTCCAGGTACGTCGCGCATGCCGCCTGGAGCAGGCGGTAGTTCGCCGCGTCGGGGACCCCCTTTTTGGGGTCGCGCGCCGCCGCAGGGGCGGCCGTGTACTCGTTAGCGCTCATGGCTTCCCCTCCTTCCCCCTCACACGATGATACCGAAGTCGGGCGTGATGGGTCGGCTCACGCGGGCAAGAAGCTCGTCCGGGCTCGCCTGGAGCGCCCAGGAGCAGAACTCGGAGAAGGCGCGCTGGGCGCGCTGCCCCTCCGCGTAGCACGCGGACTGGGAGAGCTCCATGCGCGCGGGGGACGGCGCCATGGAGATCCGGCGCGCCTCGCCCCAGCCCGTGACGGAGGCAAAACCGAGCTCCGAGAAGACCGCGAGCCCGGAGGAGACCTCCGAGGCGTCGAGCGCGACGCGCGGCTCGAGCGCGCACGCCTCCCGGGCGATGCCGTCGTCGTCGAGGGCGATGGGGCCACCGGAGCGATAGAGCGCCGAGAGGGCGCGATAGAGCGCCACGAGCTGCGGGCGTGCGGGCGCTGCCGCCGAGAGGATGCGCTCGCCGGCGTAGACGTCGCGCGAGCCAAAGAGCACGTGCACCGTGGCTGGGGCGCCGTCGCGCCCGGCGCGCCCGCTCATCTGGTTGAACTCGACCTCGCCGAGGGGCAGGCCGAGGAGCACCACGTGGCGCACGCCCGGGAGGTTGACCCCCTCGCCGAAGGCGCTCGTGGACACGATGCACGCCAGGTCGTCGGCGCGGAAGGCGCGCTCCACGCGCCCGCGGGCGTCGCGGGAGAGGCCGGCGTGGTAGAAGGCGACGCGGTGGGCGAGCTCGGGCACGCGGTGGCGGAGCGTCCGCACGAGCGAGACCGCCTGGTCGCGCGAGCTCACGTAGACGATGGTCTTCTCGCCGAGCGCCACGATCGAGGCGAGGGCCGCGTCGCGGTCCCTGAGCTCGCGGCAGTCGTCGAGCGCGAGGTTGGGCCGCGAGGACTCGTCCACCACCACGTCGGCCCGGTCGATGGCGAGCAGGTCGCAGACGCGCGACGCCACGTCCGGGGCCGCCGTGGCCGTCACGGCGAGCGCGACGGGCCGGCCGAGCTCGGCCATGATGGCGGGCAGCTCGAGGTAGGCGTCGCGCTCGCCGGGCTTGGCGAGCCCGGCGTGGTGCGCCTCGTCCACGACGACGAAGCCCACGCGACGCGACTCGGCAAGCTCGGAGCGGTGGATGGCGAGAAACTCGGGCGTGGTCAGCACCACGTCCACGGACCCGGAGGCGAGCCCCGCGAGCACGCGGGCCCGCTCGGCCGCGGGCGTCTCCCCGGTGAGCACCTCCACCGAGACGCCGTCCGCGGCGAGGCCCTCGCGCAGGTGGAAGGCCTGGTCGGCCACAAGCGCCCGGAGGGGGTAGACGAAGATGCTCGCCCGGCCGCGGGCGATGGCCTCGCGCGCGGCGTGGAGGTGGAACACGAGCGACTTGCCCCGGCCCGTGGCCATGACGGCGAGGCAGGAGCGCCCCGCGGCGAGCCGGTCGAGCGCCGCGCGCTGGGCGGCCAGCAGCGGCGCCTCGCCGATGAGCGAGCGGCGCAGGACGTCCGTGAGATCCCCGTAGGAGAGGCGCGCGAGCTCCGCGCGGCGGTCCGCCGCGGGCGTCACGGCGCCGTCCCCCGGGGCGGCGGGCGCCTCGAGCACGCCGTCGGGGACCACGGGGCGGGCGGGGGCGTCGGGCAGGCGGTAGAGGATGTCCCTCACCATGAGCTTGGGCTTGGTCCTGCCCTGCCAGGTCTCGTTGACCGCCTCGTAGACGAGGTCGACGACGCCCTCCCACGAGCAGGCGCGCTCGGCGTCCGGGGCGCGGAACATGATCGCCGGGACGCAGCTCGCGCCGTCCGTGGCCACGAAGCGCACGTGGGCGCCGTCGGCCCCGACGCGGGCGCGGCTCCTCATGCTCACGCCCACGGAGGCGAGCAGCGGCTTCTTGTTGCCCTGGCCGAAGGGCTGGAGGAGCTCGAGCGAGGAGATGCTCTCCACGGAGAGCTCGCCCAGCCGCACGACGGCCGTGACCTCGCCCGTGTCCTCGAACTGCTCGGCCGGGAGCTCCTCGAGCGCGCGGCACAGCCGCTCGCGGAACTCGTCGACGCGCCCCTCCTCGCAGGTCACGCCCACCGCCCCGGCGTGCCCGCCAAAGCGCACGAGCACGTCCGAGCACTGCTCGACGGCGTGGAAGAGGTCCACCGAGCCCACGGAGCGGCCCGACCCGCGCGCGACGCCGTCCGAGACGGAGAAGACGATGGCCGGGACGTGATAGCGGTTGACGAGGCGCGAGGCCACGATCCCCTTGACCCCCTCGTGCCAGCCCTCGCCGGCCACCACGACGGCGCGCTCGCCGCGATAGGTGCGCTCCGCCTCCGCGAAGGCCTCCTCGGAGAGGGCGGACTCGGTCTCCTTGCGCTCGGCGTTTATCGCCTCGAGCCTACCGGCGAGGATCGTCGCCTCGGAGACGTCGTCGGTGAGGAGCAGCTCGAGCGCCACGTCCGTGGAGCCCATGCGCCCCGCCGCGTTGAGGCGCGGGATTACGGAGAAGGGCAGGCCGTCGGCCGTGACCTGCGCGAGGTCGACTCCGGCCGTCGCGGCGAGCGCCACGAGGCCGGGGCGCGCGGTCGCGCGCATGCGCAAGATCCCCTCCGCCACGAGCGCGCGGTTCTCGCCCGTGAGCGGCATCATGTCCGAGAGCGTGCCGAGCGCCGCGACGTCGAGGCAGTCGAGCCAGAGCTCGGGCGCGCCGCGCCTGCGGCCGAGCTCGCAGACGAGCTTCAGGGCCACGCCGGCGCCCGCGAGGTCGCGCGAGGGGCAGTCCTCGGCGAGCTTGGGGTCGGTCACGGGCACGCCCTCGGGGACGAGGTCGGCCGGCTCGTGGTGGTCGGTCACCACCACGTCGACCCCCTCCCCCACGAGCCACGCGACCTCGCGCGCGGCGGCTATGCCGTTGTCGACGGTCACCACGAGGTCCGGCGAGCAGGCGGCGCGGACGCGGGCGAGCGCCTCCCGGGAGAGGCCGTACCCCTCGCCGAAGCGATGCGGTATGAAGGGGTGGACGTTTGCCCCAAGGCGCCGCAGGGCGAGCGTGAGCAGGCAGGTCGAGCTCATGCCGTCGACGTCGAAGTCGCCGAAGACGGCGATCGCCTCGTGCGCGTCGAGCGCGCGCTCGACGCGGGAGACCGCCTCCGCCATCCCCGGTATGCAGAGCGGGTCCGCCCAGTCCCGCGCGAGCGAGGGCGTGAGGAACTCCCGTGCCGCGGCGACGTCCGTCACGCCGCGGGCCGCGAGGACGCGCGCCACGAGCGGGCTGACGCCGAGCGCCCCCACGAGCGCCCGCTCCGCGGCGGCATCGTGCGGCAGGACCGCCCAGCGGCGGCTGTCCGCGAGGCCGGCCATCTAGCGGTCGCCCTCCTCGCGCGCCGCGACGCCCCAGGCGTCGGGGTTGGCGCGCATGGCGCGGGCGCAGAGCCGCGTGAGCGGCAGGCAGACCATGAGCAGCGCGAGGGCGCCCGCCACGGCTGCGACGGGCCAGGCGAGCCCGGCGGGGCCGGACGCGAGCCCGCCGTCCGAGACGAGGAAGAAGAGCAGTAGGCCACCCACCACGAACGAGCCCGCGGCGATGGCGAGCTCCCGGCCAAAGCGCCGCAGGGCGACGCGGCCGGCGTCGCGCGGGTCGGTGCCGCCGCGCACGCACGAGCGGACGCGCCACAGGACGCGGAGCAGCTCGAGGAAGGTCGCGCAGGTGACGATGACGGCCACGACGTAGGCGGTGACGGTGGGGACGAACAGGCCCGCGCGGGAGAGCGCGGCCAGGCCGCCCACCTGGAAGACGGCGACGCTCACCAGCCCCGCATACGCCACGAGCCCGAGCAGGCGCATGGTGGCGAGCAGCGCCGCGAGAACGACGAGCGCGGCCGCGCCCGCCACGACCCCCACCCGGAGGAGGCCCGCCTGCGAGACGGCCGGCGCGAGCCCCGAGACCGAGGTCTCCGCGAGCGCGGCGGGCAGCACGCCCGTCCTGGCCGCCGCCTGCATGCCCGTGGCCTCGGCGAGGGAGATGCCGGCCGAGACGGTCACCACGCCGTCCGTGATGGGGTCGCTCACCCCGGGGGCCGCGACCACGGTGCCGTCGAAGACGACGGCGATCTGGCCTCCCACGGGGGCGAGCTCGTCCGTCACGGCGGCAAAGGCCTCGGCGCCCTCCCTCGTGAAGGTGATCTGGATGCCGTAGAGGTCGGAGGATGCGGAGAGCCTCACCGGCTCGATGGACGCGATCGAGGAGCTGTCGAGGAAGGCCTCGTAGGTGCCCTCGGCGAGCGCCACGCCGGACGCGCCGGACTGCACCCGGGCGAGCGCGTCGGCGTCCGAGACGGCGTCGAGCCGCACGAGCTCGACCCTGCCCGGCCGCGTGGCCGCGGCGACGGCCTGCCCGGCGTCCTGGTCGGCGGGGACCTCGACGGTCACGCCGTCACCCTCGGCCGTGACGCGCGCGCCCCGCACGCCGAGCGTGGAGAGGCGCGACCTCACCGCCGCGGCGCTCGCCCAGGCGTCCGCCGTCTCGTCGGAGAGCGCGTAGGAGTAGGACGTCCCGCCGGCGAAGTCGGCGCCCCAGCCGAGGACCTCGGCGGGCGGCAGGGCGAGAAGGACCGAGGCGACGAGCAGGGCCAGCGCCGCCGCGAGCACGCCGATCTGCGCCCGCGCGTCAGCGGGAACGCCCGCGCGCGCCCTCCCGGCCCGGCCCCTCGGCGCGGACCCCGCCGCCGCGGACCAGCGGCTGACGCCCGTCGCGCCCTTAGCGCCCTTAGCGCCCTTAGCGCCCTTCGCGTTCTTCTCGTCCCTCATGGCGTCTCTCATGGCATGCCTCTTCGGTTGGATGGCGCGTCGGCGCCCTGTCAATCCGAATTATCATACCGCAGCCGGACAGAAACGCCGGAGGCGGCCCCTACCAGTCGCGCGCTGCGGGCGACGCCATCCAGTCCTCGACGAAGGCGGCGTAGGTGCCCGCCGCCACGGACCTGCGCACGCGGCGCATGAGGCCGAGCAGGTAGAAGATGTTGTGCTGCGAGATGAGGATGGAGCCGAGCATCTCCTTCTGGCGCACCAGGTGGTGGAGGTAAGCGCGCGAGAAGCCACCCGTGCAGGTGGGGCAGGAGCACGCCGGGTCGAGGGGCCCGTGGTCGTGCGCGAAGCGCGCGTGGCGGAAGTTGAGCCGCCCCTCGCTCGAGAAGGCCGAGCCGGTGCGCGCCGTGCGCGTGGGCAGCACGCAGTCGAACATGTCCACGCCGCAGGCGACGGCGCGCACGAGCGTGGTGGGGTTGCCCACGCCCATGAGGTAGCGCGGCTTCTCGCGCGGCATGTGCTCGGAGACGAGCGGCGCGAGCGTCTCGAACATGGTCTCGTGGTCCTCCCCCACCGAGTAGCCGCCGATGCCGAAGCCGGGGAAGTCGCCGATCTGCTCGAGGTGGCGCAGGCTCCGCAGGCGCAGGTCGAGGTGCATGCCGCCCTGGACGATGCCAAAGAGTGCCTGGTCGGGGCGGGTATGGGCCGCATAGCAGCGCTCCGCCCACAGGCTCGAGAGCTCCACGGAGCGCTCCACCTTGCGCCGCGGCGCCGGGTAGCCCACGCACTGGTCGAGCTGCATCACGATGTCGGCGCCGAGCTTCTGGGCGATGGCCATGTTCTCCTCGGGCGTCCACTCCACCCAGCGGCCGTCGTAGTCCACCGCGCGGAAGCGCACGCCGTCGCGCGAGAGCCTGAAGAACTCCTCGTGGCTGAACACCTGGAAGCCGCCGGAGTCCGTGAGGATGGGGTGGTGCCATCCCATGAAGTCGTGGAGGCCCCCCATCTCGGCCACGAGGTCGGCGCCCGGGCGCATGGAGAGGTGGTAGGTGTTGGCCAGCAAGATCTTGGTCCCCAGCTGCTCGAGCGTGGACGGCATGAGGCCCTTCACCGTGGCCTTGGTCCCCACCGGCATGAAGATCGGCGTGGGGACGTCGCCGTGCGGGGTGTGCAGGACGCCCGTGCGCGCGTGCGTCGTCGGGTCCTCGGCGAGGACGTCATACTTGAACAGGCTGGTATCCACGGCTTCCTCCGCTCGCGTGGAAGGCTGGCGAGAAGGGCGACGAGGTCCGGCGCTCAGACAGCCTGCCGCAGAAGGCGCGGCAAGAACTCGCGGCGGACCTCGTCGTCCTTCTCGCCAGCCCCATGGCCGAAACAATGACCCATCCCACACAAAGGGACCCGGCGTCACACTGACGCCGGGTCGAACCATCGAGAAAAGGTGATGGGTGTCGCCGATCGACTACTCGCCGAAGCCGGAGTCGATGAGGGCGATGAGGGCGTCCAGGGCCTCCTGCTCGTCAGCGCCGTCGCAGGCGACCTCGACCTTGGTGCCGGTGCCGAGGCCGGCGGCCAGGATCATCATGATGGACTTGGCGTTGACAGGAGCGGAGTCCTTGTCGACGTTCTTGATGGTGACGTTGCACTGGTACTTCTTGGCCTCGGTCACGAAGACGGACGCGGGACGGGCGTGAAGGCCGGTGGCGTTGATGATGCTCGTCTGCTTAGAAACCATGTTGCGGACTCCCTTTCCAATACTCCTAAACGATCGGGGACGTCTGCATCCCCCTGAGAAACACATAGCACATCCTAGCAAACAAGAGACGCTTTGACGCCAAACTTCTGGCCAAGGGTGCAATCTCTGGGGATAAGCGGAATCAGGCCGGGCGGCGCGCGGCCGTGCGAGACAATGTGGGAGACGGCGTCGCCCGCCGTCGCAAAGAACGGCGCGCCGCGAGCGCTCGCGGCTGAGAGGAGCGGAAAACCCATGGCACACGATCCCGAGGACGAGGAGCGGCAGGGTCCCGAGGGGGCCGAGAAGGCCGAGGCCGCCGAGGCGGAGACCGAGGCCGGGGCAAAGGCCGCGGACGCCGAGGCCCCGGTCGCGGACGCCGGCGCGGCGCGCGCGGCGGATGGGGCCGGGCAGGAGGGGGCCGGCTCCGCCCTCGACGTCGCGCTCGGGGCCGCGCGCGACGCGGCCGGGACCGCCGCCGCGACCCTCATGAACGGCCTCTCCGCCGTCAAGGACGTCCGCGAGGCCGCGAGGCGGCACGGGTCCGCGCGCGCCCGGCTCCGCGAGCTGCGCGAGACGCTCGAGGCCGACGAGGCGGAGCTCGCGCACCGCGAGGAGGTCGAGGGCGGCTACGAGGGCATCGTCCGCGAGCAGGGGGCCATCGTGGCCGAGGCGAACGAGGCGCTCGTGGCCGAGCAGGGCGCGGTCGAGCGGCTCGAGGGGGAGGCCCGCGCGCTCGAGGAGCAGCTCGCGCGCATGAAGGTCGGCCACGAGCAGGAGATCCGGCCCTACAAGCGCCTCGCGGACTCCGCGCGGGAGCGCCACGACGAGGCGAGCCGCGTCGTGGCCGAGGCCAAGCGCGCCATGAAGTCGGCGGAGGCCCAGCTGAAGAGCGCGACCGACCGCAGGGAGCAGGGCATCGCCGCGGCCAACCGCGCCGTTGACAGCTCCCAGGCGCGGCTGCGCAAGGTGCAGGAGGAGCTCAGGCGCGCCCAGGAGGCCGACCCCACCTCCAACGCCGTCTCCCAGCTCAAGAACGAGATCGTGACCGAGCTCGCCCACGTGGAGGCCGCGCGCTCCGACGTCGGCGCCACCACGCACGACGCGCAGGAGGCGGTCGACGCCGCGAGCACGCACCTCTGGACCCAGCGGCAGTCCCTCGAGAGCGCCCAGCGCGAGGCGGACGAGGCCCGCAGGGAGTACGAGGGGAAGAAGGGCGAGTACGACGAGCTGCAGGCGAGGGCCCGCGCCGAGGAGAAGGCCCTCGAGGAGCGCATCACCGCGACCCGCGAGGGGACGGAGGAGGCCAAGGCGGCCTACGACGAGGCGGCCGAGCGGCACGACGCCGCGCAGGCGCTCCTCGACGAGGCGGAGCAGATCCACGCGACGCCCGAGGTGAGCGAGGAGCTCCGGGAGAGCATCGAGGGGCTGCGCGCGCAGATCGCCGACCAGGAGGCCATCGTCGAGGGGCTCTCCGAGGCGGAGCGCGGCCTCAGGGCGCGGACCCGCCGCGAGCGCGTCGCGCTCGGCGCGGCCGTCGTCGCCGTCATCGCGGTCGTGCTCCTCATCGTGCTGCTCGTCGTCCTCTAGCCCCGCCCCGGGGCCCGGGGTCCTACTCGATCAGCATGGCGTCGCCGAAGGAGAGGAAGCGATAGCGCTCCTCGATGGCCTCGTGATAGGCCACCATGATCTGCTCGCGCGTGGCGAAGGCCGAGACGAGCATCATGAGCGTCGAGCGCGGCACGTGGAAGTTCGTAATCATGGCGTCCACCACGTGGAAGGCCGAGCCCGGCATGAGGTAGAGGTTGGTGGTGGCGTTCTCGCGCGCCACGATGTCGCCGGCGCCGGCCGCGCCCTCGAAGCGACGCGCGCTCACGGGCGGCTCGCTCGGCGCGGCGACCGGGTCCCACGCGCTCTCGAGCGAGCGGACCGAGGTCGTGCCCACGGCGATCACGCGGTGCCCCGCCGCCTTGGTGGCGTGCACGGCGTCGACGACCCCCTGGCTCACGTGGTAGCGCTCGGTGTGCATGACATGCTGGGTCGGGTCGTCCTCGGTGACCAGGCGGAAGGTGTCGATGCCCACCTCGAGCTCGACGGTCGCCCAGCCCACGCCCTTCTCGCGAATCCGCTCGATGAGCTCCGGGGTGAAGTGGAGCCCGGCCGTGGGGGCGGCCGCCGAGTGCTCCTCCGCCATGGCGTAGACGGTCTGGTACTTCTCGGGGTCGCCCTCGTACTGCGTGATGTAGGGCGGCAGCGGCACGTGGCCGGCCGCGTGGATGGCCTCGTCGAGCGTGCGCGGCGAGCCGTCGTCCTTCTCGCCCACCGGCGAGAAGCGCACGAGCCGGCCGCCCTTGCTGCCCTCGACGAAGTCCATGATCTCCCCGGTGAGGACCACCGGCGCGGACTCCGGCGCGTGGAGGCCCCCCGCGCGGTACTCGATCACGATGCCCGGCTGGCGCAGGCGCTTGCCGGGGTTGACCAGGCACTCCCAGACGCCGCCGAGCGCATCCACGTCCTCGCGGCGGCGGAGCAGCAGCGTCTCGCAGACACCGCCCGTGCCGCGCTTGCGCCCGACGAGGCGCGCCGGCATGACGCGCGTCTGGTTGGCGACGAGAAGGTCGCCCGGCTCGAGGTAGTCCACGATGTCCGTGAAGCGGCGGTGCTCCACCGAGCCGTCCGCGCGGTTGAGCACGAGCAGCCGGCAGGAGTCGCGCGGCTCGGCCGGGGCCTGGGCGATGAGCTCGTCGGGCAGCGGGTAGTCAAAGTCGTCAGTGCGCATGGGTTCCTCCTCGCGGTTTCCAGCGCCCTACGATAGCACGGCGCGGACGGCACCTCACGCTCTTCTCGGCCCGCCGCTCGCCGCGTCTCCCGGAGAGCCGCCCGCGCCAGACTCCCCGGGCGATTGGGCGGGATGTTTTATGCAAAGCCGGCACTCCCGGAGGGCACTCGACGCACTCGAACCATCTACCTGCGGATTTGCAGGCCCTACACACGCGTGGGGCCATCGAGTGCGGTCCGCGTATCAAGGATGCCACCCAATCGCACGCGATTTTGGCGGGAGGGCGAGCGACGGGCGGCGCGCGCCCGCGCCGCGGGCCGAGCCGCTAGTGCCACATGCCCTTGCGCTTGAAGATCCAGGCGGCCACGAGGCACCCCACCGCGGCCAGCAGCAGCGGGAAGGCCCAGTTGTCGAGCAGGGGCACGCCGTCAAAGGGCAGGTCAACGTTCATGCCGTAGAAGCCAAAGACGATGTTGGGGATGGCCATCACGATGGTGATGACCGAGAGCACCTTCATCACGATGTTGAGGTTGTTGGAGATGATGCTCGCGAAGGCGTCCATCGTGCCGGAGAGGGTGCCGGAGTAGATGTTGGCCATCTCGATCGCCTGGTGAATCTCAACGAGCACGTCTTCGAGGAGCTCCTGGTCATCCTCGTAGAGTGGGATGATGCGGCCCTGCATGATCTTGTTGAGCGTCATCTCGTCGGACTTGAGCGAGGTCGAGAAGTACACGAGCGACTTCTCGAGGTTGAGCATCTGGATGAGCTCCTCGTTTCTGACCGACGCGTGCAGGCGAGCCTCGGTGCTCGAGGAGAGGCGGTCGATGCGCCGCAGGTAGACGAGGTAGAGCTGAGAGATGTGCAGCAGCGCCTGCAGCAGGAAGCGCGTGCGGTAGCGGGTGTCGACGTTGCGGACGCGCCCGCCCGCCAGGTCGCGCACCACCTCGTTATCGAGGATGGAGATGGTCGCGAAGAGGCCCTTCTCGGGGAGAAACACCATGGTGAGCGGCATGGTGTCGTACTGCAGCGGACTCTGGGGGCGCACCCCGACGCCGTCCTCCCCCACCACGGGGTAGTCCACGATGACAAAGATCTGGCGCGCGTCCTCGTCGTAGTCGATGCGGGAGGTCTCCTCGTCGTCGAGGGCCGAGCTCACGAACTCCGGAAGCACCCCGAGCTCGCGCTCCAGCAGCTCGCGCTCCTCGGCCGTGGGCGCGACGACGTTGACCCAGCAGCCAGCTTCCGGCGCCGCCAGCCGCTCCATCGTGCCGTCGGCGCCCGTCTTGAGGTACTCGATCATGGTCCCACCGTCCTTCTCGCTCCGGGGCTGGTTTCGTGACACCTCACCATACGGCAGCGAGACGCCCGCCCGACGAGAAGAACCCCCGACTTGCCAAAACCCTTACAACTGGGGCCGCCGGCGGAGGCGACATCTTGACCCCGGCGCGCTGGCCGCCTCGTCATGAAAGGAGCCGGGCGGCGCCCGCGCATCCTGCGCGAACACGTCGGACCAGAGCCGCTCTATGCTTACTGAGCGCCCTCCATTCCGGCCGCGTCCCCCGAGCGCCTCTCGGCTTTTGCGCGCTTGCGGGCATCGCGGGCCTCATGGCGCTCGATCGCCGCCTCGGCGGCGGAGAAGCGGCAGCCGCAGTAGTTCTGGCGATACATGCCCAGCTCGCGGGACTCGCGCGTGGCCTCGGGATAGTACGGGCGGAAGTCGCGCCAGACCGGCGTGAGGCCGTGGGCCGCAGCCGTGGCGGCGAGAATCTCGCCGCAGGCGTCAAAGAGCTGGTAGGGCGAGACCGCGAGCGTCGTGGAGATGTGCTCGAAGCCCCGCTCGCGCGCGACGCGGCACTCCTCGGCCAGACGCAGCGCGTAGCAGGCGCGGCAGCGGCGCCCGCGGTCAAAGCCCGCGGGCGCGCAGGCGCGCTCCCAGGCGGCGCGGTCATCGCCCGCCTCGATCACCTCGACGTTCGCCACCTCCGCCGCCCAGACGCGCAACGTGTCCAGGCGCCGGCGCCACTCGGAGACGGGCTGGATGTTGGGGTTGGTCCAGAGAATCGTGGGCTCGAAGCCCTCCTCGCGCAGCAGGCGCACCGGCTCGAGCGAGCAGGGGCCGCAGCACGCGTGCAGCAGGAGCGGCACGCGCCCCTCTGCTGCGCGCGTGTTTCCGGTTCTAGGTGTTTTTTGCAGGGACCCCACGATATCCCCCTCCACGCGCGCAGGAAAAGCCCAGCTCAGAAAATGCCATCGACATGATAGTACTTGAGACACGCCGCAAAAAACACCTAGAACCGGAGCTCAGTCCTCGGCGAGCAGGTCCAGGCCGACGTCCGTGTCCCGAACGTGCGTGCAGCCGGGCTCGCGCAGGGCGGCCCGCGCCATGAGCGCGTCCCCCGAGCAGCCGGAGAGGTGCGCCCCCGCGAGGATGGCCGCGAGCACCGGGCGGCCCGCGCAGAGCGCCGCCGCCACGAGCGCGCCCGTCACCAGGAGCGCCGGGGCGAGCAGGATCGCCACCATGCGCCCGCGCAGCGCCACGGCGCCGTCGGTCTTGGTGTAGAGAAAGGCATCCTGAAAGCCGAAGCTCACGCGGCAGCCCGGGCAGAGCAGCTTGAAGGCCGCGGCGTGCACGAGCTCGTGAACCGGGAGCGCCGCGAGCGTCCCCGCGGCGAGCGCGACCCACCACCAGACGTCGATGCGCTCGCCTCCCCGCACGACGGCAAGGGCGACGGCGAGCGCGAGCGCCACCGCGATGACCGCGAGCGAGAGGCGCAGCACGCGCCGCTGCAGCCCGTCGTCCCCCAGGATGTCTATGCGCTCGATGAGTCTCATGGCGCCCATTCTAGACGAGCCCGCGCCACGGAGGGGACGGCACCCGTGCGCCCGAGCGTGAGAAGTGCGAGAATGGGAGGCTGCAACCGAGCAATAAGGAGCGCCCATGCCCGAGACCAGCTCACGTCCGAGCTTCCCCCGTCGCGCCGTCATCACCGGCGGCATGCCCTACGGCAACAAGAACCTGCACTTCGGCCACATTGGCGGCGTCTTCGTGCCGGCCGACTTCTTCGCGCGGTTCCTGCGCGACCGCATCGGGCCGGAAAACGTCATCTTTGTCTCCGGCACCGACTGCTACGGCTCGCCCATCGCCGAGGGCTTCCGCAAGAAGGTCGAGAACGAGGGCTACGCCGGCACCATCGAGGACTACGTGCGCGCCAACCACGACGCCCAGAAGGCCGCGCTCGACGCCTACGGCATCTCGCTCGACCTCTTCGCCGGCTCCGGGCTCGAGCCCGCGGCAGACGTCCACGCCCGCCTCACCGACGAGCTCATCCGCCGCCTCCACGAGCGCGGCTACCTGCACCGCCGCACCACGCGCCAGTTCTTTGACGTCGAGGCCGGCACCTTCCTCAACGGCCGCCAGGTCCAGGGCCGCTGCCCCGTGCGCGGCTGCAAGTCCGAGAAGGCCTACGCCGACGAGTGCGACCTCGGCCACCAGTTCGACCCCGAGGAGCTGATCGCCCCCGTCTCTCAGCTCACCGGCACCACGCCAGAGCTCCGCCCGGTGGACAACTGGTACTTCGACCTGCCGGCCTTCCGCGAGGAGCTCGAGCGCCTCATGGACGAGTGGGACACAGACCCGCAGGTGCGCGCCGTGGTCACCAAGACCGTGCGTGAGAGCCTCGTGGACCCCGTGATCTATATCCAGACCAAGTTCCGCGAGGCCTACGACGCCGTCGCCGCGGAGCTGCCCGAGCACGTTCTTACGGAGGCCGAGAAGGGCCAGCAGTCCTTCTCGCTCACCTTCTCCGGCTGGGAGGCCCGCGACGAGGCACGCGAGAAGCTCGACGCCGCCGGCGTGCGCTTCCGCACAGGCAAGTGCCTGCTGCCCCTGCGCATCACCGGCAACATCGAGTGGGGCGTGCCCGCGCCTGACCTCGAGGGCAGCTCCGGGCTCACCGTGTGGGTGTGGCCCGAGAGCCTGTGGGCGCCCATCTCCTTCACGCAGACGGCGCTCGGCCTCGCCGAGGACGGCCGTTACTCCTCGACGGACTGGCGCGACTGGTGGTGCGCAGACGACGCGCGCGTCTACCAGTTCATCGGCCAGGACAACATCTACTTCTACTGCGTGGCGCAGCCCGCCCTCTGGGAGGCGCTCGGCTGGGGCCTCACGCAGGACGTCCCCGTGGCCAACTACCACATCCTGTTCATGAACAAGAAGGCCTCGAGCTCCGGCAAGATCACCCCTCCCATGGCGGCCGAGCTGCTGGAGCACTACACCCCCGAGCAGCTGCGCGCGCACTGGCTCTCCCTCGGGCTGGACCAGAAGGCCGTCTCCTTCAACCCCAAGGCCTTCGACACCTCCGTCAGCCACAAGGACAAGGCGACCGGCGAGGACGTGCTCGTGCGCGACGACCCGCGCGTGGTTGACCCCGCCCTCAAGGAGAGCGCCTTCCTCACCAACATCTTCAACCGCCTGGCGCGCAGCTGCTTCTACGGCGCCGCCAACGTCTGCGACGCGCACCTGCCCGCCGTTGCCCCGAGCGAGGGATCCGTTGCCGCGGCGCGCGAAGCCACGCTCGCCTTCGAGCGCCGCGCCTACGAGTTCGACGCCCACGGGGCGCTGGCGGTGGCCGAGGAGTTCTGCCGCGCCGCGAACAAGCGCTGGGACGAGGCCTCCAAGGCCGCGCGCGGCGACGACGCCGCCTACGAGGCCGCCCTCGCGGACGCCTTCTGCGCGCTGCGCACCGCCGCGCTGCTCATGCACCCTGCCGTGCCCGCAGGCTGCGAGAAGATCTGCGAGCACATGGGCTTCTCGCCCGAGGCGTTCTTCTCCTGGGAGCACGCCCTCGAGGGGCCGGCCGAGCTGGCCGCCGCACTCGGAGAGACGCCCGAGCAGCACGCCATCGTGCCCCTGCCCCCGCGCTTCGACTTCTTCGAGAAGCACCCGTCGCAGGTCAAGGGCAGGTAGCGAGAAGGACGTCACCGCACCGCCAGAAACCGTCGCGACGCCCCCGCAGAGCGAAGTTGCGGGGGCGTCGCGACGTTTTTCTCACCACTTCTGTCGCAATACCCCCGCAGCGCAGCTCTACGGGGGGCGTCGCGACGTCTGGCGCGGCCTGGGTGTCGCGAGTCCCCCGCACCCAGGCCAAGCGGAGGGCTCGCGACGTTTTTCGTCGGGCCGCGGCCAGACGGAAGCAGCCCCCGGTCTATCATGGTCAGAGACCAACGTGAGAAGGAGCCCCCATGCCCGTCGAGTTTCCGCCCGTGCACGTCCCGCGCCCGTACGCGCTTCCCGCCACCGCGCTCGCGGCGCGCGTCGAGGTCCCGACGGAGGACGGCGCCGCCATCGTTGCCTGGACGTACGCACCTGAGGGCGTGGTAGACGCGCCGGGCACGCCCTTCGGCATCGACCTCTCCGTGCCGCCCGTGCTCATGCTGCACGGCAACGGCGAGGAGCACGGCATCTTTGGCCCCGTGATCGACGCGGTGTGCGCCACGGGCCGCGCGGTCATCGCCCTGGACTCGCGCGCGCAGGGCGCGAGCACGCGCGGCACGGCGCGGCCGCTCACCTACGAGCTCATGGCCGCGGACGCCATTGAGGCCTGCGCGCGGCTCGGCGTGCCCGAGGTCCACGTGCTCGGCTTCTCCGACGGCGGCATCCTGGGCCTGCTCCTCGCGCGCGACTGGGGCGACCACGTCCTCAGCCTGACCGCGCTCGGGGCCAACCTCACGCCGGCGGGGCTGCCCAAGGAGGACACCGACTGGATGGCCTTCGCCGCGGCCGAGAACCGCCGCTGGGCCGCCGAGGGCCACGAGGGAGCCACGCTCGAGGACGGAACGCCGGTGCCCTCCCCCGCCGAGTCCGCGCAGATCGCCGAGCTCCTGCAGCTCATGGTGGAGAACCCGCAGATAGACGCCGCCTCGCTCGCCTCCGTGGGCTGCCCCGTCGCCGTGATGGTGGGAGAGTTTGACGAGATCCTCCCCGAGGAGACGAACCGCATCGTGGCGGCCATCCCCGGAGCGCGCAAGGTGGTGGAGCCCGGCATCGACCACAACCTGCCCAAGATGGCGCCCGCCGCCGTGGCGCGCGAGCTTCTGGCCACGGTCGAGAGAAACGACGTGCGGCACCCCCGTCGCGCCATCGAGCAGCCCGCCGGCATCGCCATCTGCCGCATCCCCGTCTCGGGGCGCTGGGCCGAGAAGCTCGACGAGCTCTACCGGCGCGTGGACGCCGAGCCCGGGACCTCGGGCTGGGTGCAGGACGTGTGGCCGCCCGCCGGGATGGCGGCAGAGCTGCTGGCCGCGGGCGCGTACTGGGGCGCCTTCGACACCGCGGCCGTGCGCGACGGCAAGCCCGCGGACGACGCCGCCCTTCTCGGCGCCGTGGCCGTGGACCACGACGCAGACATGGGAGACGGCACTGCCCCCGGACACGGCTCCGGCCTCGGCGGCCCCTCCTGGGAGCGACGGGCCGAAAAGGACGTGGCGTGCTGGCACCTCCTCGCCGTGGACCCCGCCGCACGCGGACGCCACGTGGCCGACGCCCTTCTCGTCGCCGGCATGCGCGGCGCGCGCGAGATCGGCGCCCGCGCGGTGCGCCTCAACACGAGCGTGGCCAACGTGCCCGCCAACGCGCTCTACGCCAGCCGCGGCCTCACGCGGCACCGCCCGCTCTGGCTCCCCTACCCGGGGCTGCCCCTGCCCGGCTGGACCAATCTCTGGGAGCTCGCACTGTAGCGCTGCCGGGACGCCCGCGCTCGGCGCTTCGCCCGCCGCATCAAATCTGGCCGCGGCGTTTTGGCACTTTCCGCACCCCCAACGGGCTCCAAAGTGCCAGAAATCCGCGGCCCAGATTTGATATCCTCCCTGCACGGGCACGCAGGGCGAGAAGGACGCGCCTACTGCTTGGGGAACGTCACCGTGATCGTGGTGCCCTCGTCCACCTTGCTCTCGAGGCGGATGTCCGCGCCGTGGTAGGTCGCCGCGTGCTTGACGATGGCCAGGCCCAGGCCCGTGCCGCCCATGTCGCGGCTCCGCCCTTTGTCCACGCGGTAGAAGCGCTCGAAGACCTTGTCCTGCGCCTCGGGCGGGATGCCGATCCCCGTGTCGCTCACGCGCAGGCAGGGCCGCCCGCCCTGCGGCAGCACCCACACGAAGACGCGCCCGCCCGGGTGGTTGTAACGGATGGCGTTCTCGACGAGGTTGCTCACGAGCTCGTCGAGCAGGCGCGCGTTGCCCATGATGGGCGTGGAGACGCCGGAGACCGTGATGGTCACGTCATACTTGCGCTGCGCGCGGCCGCGCAGGCGCTCCGCGACGTCACCCGCCACGGACATGAGGTCCACGCGCTCGACGGGGCCAAAGACCTCGCGGTCGCCGGCGCGCTCGGACTCGTCGAGCTTGGAGAGCATGAGGATGTCGCTCACCAGAAGCGACAGGCGGTGCGCGTCCTTGTAGATCCGCCCGGCGAACCCCTGGACGTCCTCGGGCCGGGCGATGCCGTCGCGGATGAGCTCGGCCGCGCCCTGGATGGAGGCGATGGGCGTCTTGAGCTCGTGCGTCACGTTGGCCGTGAAGTCGCGGCGCATGTCGGCCGCGTCCTGGATGGCGTTCATGCGCTGCACGAGCTCCTTGTGTTGCTCGTTGAGGCGGCTCACGAGCGGGTCGAGCTCCACGTAGGGCGCCACGCCGTCGCCGGAGGCCGGGTCTATCTCGAGGATCGGCCGCACGAAGCGGCGGGAGAGCCGGCGGGAGACCACCCAGCTCGCCCCCACGAGCAGGACGGCAAGGGCGCAGAGCATCGCCAGGTCCTGGAAGAGGAAGGCCACGACCCCCGCGCGGTCGACGGACAGGCGGACCACCTCGCCGGACTCGAGCCGCACGGCCTCGTAGAGGCTCATGTACCCCACCGTGTCGCTCGAGCGCTCGGAGGAGCCCTCGCCCTCGGCGAGCGCCGCGGCGACCTCGGGGCGGTCCGCGTGGTTGGGCAGGTCGGCGGCATCCGCGCCCGAGTCGTAGGTGACGGCGCCGTCGGGGCTCACGAGGGTCACGCGGATGTCCCCCATGTCCAGCTCGCCGAGGACGGACGCGTCGTCCTCGGCGAGGTCGAGCAGCGAGGCGATGGTGCGGCACTCGCTCGCGAGCTGCTCGTGCTCGTCGGAGAGGAAGGCCGACTGGTAGATGAGGGAGGCCGCCGCGGTAACCGCGACGGCCACGAGGGCGCACGCCACGACGAGCGCCACGAACATGCGATGCGAGAGCGAACCCTTCGCCCCGGGCTCCCTGGTCACGGCGCCCCCTTCCTCAGATCATGACAAACGACCCGGTCACCTTTGTCAGGTCCCCCTGTCGGGAGTCAGCCGCGGGCGCGGTAGCCCACGCCGCGGACGGTCTCGATGAGGTCCGACGAGGCGCCGAGCTTGGCGCGGACCTGCTGCACGTGGACGTCCACGGTGCGGGAGCCCCCGTCGAAGTCCCAGCCCCAGACCCGCTGGAGGAGCGTCTCGCGCGAGAAGACCACGCCGGGCGAGCGCATGAGGAACTCGAGGAGGTCGAACTCGCGCATGGTGAGCTGGACCTCCCGGCCGTCGACGGTCACCTCGCGGCGGTCGGGCCAGAGGGTGACGTCGCCCACCGTGAGCGCGGCGGGCTCCTCCTGGGCAACCTGCTCGCGCGCCGCGCGGCGCAGCAGGGCGCGCGTGCGGCTCACCATCTCCATCATCCCGAACGGCTTGGAGAGGTAGTCGTCCGCCCCGGAGTCGAGCGCCTTCACGGTGTCGAGCTCGGTGTCCTTGGCGGTGAGCATCATGACCGGCACGTGCGAGAGCCCGGGGGTCCGGCGCAGGCGCGCCAGGATCTGGAGGCCGTCGGTGTCGGGGAGCATGATGTCGAGAAGGACGGCGTCGGGCGTGCGCTCGGCGCAGGCGCGGCGGAACTCGGCGTCGTTCGCGCAGCCGCGCGCCTCGATGCCGCCCTGCCCCAGCGCATAGACCGTGAGCTCACGGATGTTCTTGTCGTCCTCGACGTAGTAGACCACGCTGCCCGCCTTCCCCATCGTGTCCTCGACTCTCGATTCTACTGCTCCGCGGGGGCCTGCTGGCTCGCCTTCTCGGCGACGGTGTGCTCCCCCGTCACGCGGAAGACCGCCCAGGCCGCGATGCGCTTGGCGAGGTCGCCGATGCGCTCGAAGTACTTGGCCACCATGAGCAGCTCCGGCAGGTACTGCGCGGAGGACTTGCCGTCGCGGATGAGGCCGACGAGCTTCTCCTCCACCGTGACGTAGAGCTCGTTCACGGCGGTGTCGGCCTCCATGACCTGCTGGGCCGCCTCGACGTCGGCGGCGCAGAAGGCGTCGACGGCCTTCTCGACCATGTCGGCGGCGTCCTGGCTCATGCGCGAGATCTCGCCCTCGATCTTCTTGGCGGCCTTCTCGGGGATGTCCTCGGAGAGGAAGACCGCGTCGCGCGTCATGGAGTCGATGTGGGAGAGGTCGCTCACCATGCGGAAGGCGCCCGAGACGAAGCGCAGGTCGACGCCGATGAGCGGCTGCTGGAGCAGCATGATGTCGAGGCAGGTGTTCTCGATCGCGGAGCGCAGGCGGTCCTCCGCCTTGCGACCGTCCATGACGCCCTCTGCGGCGCCCTTGTCGCCCTGGGCGGCGAGGCCGGCGGCGCGGACATCCGCCACGGTCTTCTCGCCGAAGCGGCGGATGTAGCCCTCGACCTCGTTGAGCTGGTCGGTGAACTTGGTGCGGGTGCTGATGACCATTAGCTGAACCTCCCTGAAAGGTACTCTTGCGTGCGCTGCTCCTTGGGGTTGCCGAAGAGCTCGCGGGTGGGGCCCTCCTCGATGAGCTCGCCCAGGTAGAAGAAGGCGGTCTTGTCGGCCACGCGGGTGGCCTGCTGCATGTTGTGCGTCACCACGACGACGGTGTGGTCGCGGGAGAGCTCGCACATGAGCTGCTCGACCATGCTCGTGGAGATGGGGTCGAGGGCGGAGGTGGGCTCGTCCATGAGCAGGATGTCCGGGTCGGTGGCAAGGGCGCGCGCGATGCACAGGCGCTGCTGCTGGCCGCCGGAGAGCCCCAGGCCGCTCTTGTCGAGGCTGTCCTTGACCTCGTCCCAGAGCGCCGCGCGGGTGAGGCAGCGCTCGCAGATCTCGTCGCCCTCGGAGCGGGAGATGCGGCGCTGGCGCTTGGGGCCGTAGAGGATGTTCTCGCGGATGCTCATGGGGAACGGGTTGGGGTGCTGGAAGACCATGCCCACGTAGACGCGCAGGGCGTTGGCGTCCATCTGGAAGATGTCGCGCCCGTCGAACTCGATCGTGCCCTCGGTGCGCACCGACTCCACGAAGTCGCACATGCGGTTGAACGTGCGCAGGAGGGTCGACTTGCCGCAGCCGGACGGGCCTATGAAGGCCGTGGCGCGGTTGCGCGGGATCTCGAGGTTGACGTGCTTGAGCGCCTGGAAGTCGCCGTACCAGAGGTTGAAGTCGCGGACGGTGATGGCGGTCTCAGCCCCCTCGACGTCGCGCTGGGCTCCTTCGGTGATCTCTTGTGCCATGTTGCCTCCCATCAGCCGAAGCGGCCCGTCAGGTAGTCCACCAGACGCTGGTCGTGCGGGTTGCTGAAAATCTGCTGCGTGGTGCCCGTCTCGACCATGTCGCCCACGTAGAAGAACGCGGTGCGGTCGGAGACGCGCGTGGCCTGCTCCATGTTGTGCGTGACGATGATCTCGCAGATGCCCGACTCCGCGATCGTGCGGATGGTCTCCTCGATCGCGAAGGTCGAGATGGGGTCGAGCGCGGAGCAGGGCTCGTCGAAGAGCACCACGTCGGGCTTCATCGCCAAGGTGCGCGCGATGCACAGGCGCTGCTGCTGGCCGCCGGAGAGGGCGTGGGCGGACTGCTTGAGCTTGTCCTTGACCTCGTCCCAGAGCGCGGCCTGCCGAAGCGACGTCTCCACGAGCTCGTCCTCCTCGGCCTTGCTCTTCACGCGGCCGTGCTTCTTGGGCGCGAAGAGGATGTTCTCGCGGATGGACTTGCGGAAGGGCGTGGGCTGCTGGAAGACCATGCCGATGGACTTGCGCAGCTCGAAGAGGTTCTCCTTGGGCGTGTTGATGTCGTGGCCGTGATAGTAGATCTGGCCGCCGATCGAGCACTTAGGAATCTCGCGGTTCATGAGGTTCAGGCAGCGCAGGAACGTGGACTTGCCGCAACCCGAGGGTCCGATGAGCGCCGTGACCTGGCCGGCCTCGAAGGAGAGCGACGTCTTGTGCAGGGCCTCGTGCGTGAGGTCGTAGGTGACCGTCACGTCATTGGTGACGAGCAGCGAGCCCGCGGCCGTCGGGGTGCTGGTGGTGTCTGTCATTCGGCGGTCAGCCTCCTCGAGAGGAGCTTGCCGAGCAGGCGGGCAAGCAGGTTGAACAGAAGCACGCAGGCGAGAAGGACCGTGGCGGTGCCCCAGACGATCTCGGTGGAGCCGGCCGTGGGCTCGGAGGTGAGGCGCCAGATGTAGACGGCGAGCGAGCAGGCCGGGCGGAAGATGTTGAAGGGGTTGGTGGGGCTCAGGAAGTTGACCGAGGCGAAGTTCAGGCGCGCCGGGGCCGAGCCCGCGGTGAAGATGAGCGCGGCGGCCTCACCGAAGACGCGGCCGGCCGAAAGCACGATGCCGGTCACGATGGCGGGCATGGCGGCGGGCAGCAGAACGTTGATCGTGGTCTCCCAGCGCGTGAGGCCCATGGCGAGCGCGGCGTCGCGCTGGCTGCGCGGCACGTCCTCGAGCGCCTGCTGGATGGTGCGCACCAGGATGGGGATGTTGAACATCGTGAGGGCGCAGGCGCCGGCGAGGATCGAGATGCCCCAGCCGAGCGTCACCACGAAGAAGAGCGAGCCGAACATGCCCACCACGATCGACGGCAGCGATGAGAGCGTCTCGATGGCCGTCTTGGCCGCGGAGGTGACCCAGTTGTCGGGCGCGTACTCCACGAGGAAGATGGCCGCGCCGAGCGAGATGGGCACCGAGATGATGAGCGTCACGATCAGCATGTAGAAGGAGTCCCACAGCTGGTAGAGGATGCCCGGGACCGCCTCGTCGTTGTAGGGGTTGGTGAGGAAGCCGGGCGTGAGGGCGGTGCCCGCGCCGCGGACGAGGATGTAGGCGATAATCGCCACGACGAGCAGCATCACGAGGCCCACGATGACGGTGAGCACGCCCGTGGCGACCTTGTCCTGGGTGTCGATGCGGCGCACGTGGGCGTCGAGCGACGCGGAGCGGGCGCTCGGGGCGGCGCTGGTTTCGCTAGCCATTGGCCTTGGCCCCCTTCCTGCCGATGAGGTGGATGATCAGGATGAAGATGAGGGACATGGCCAGAAGGATCAGGCCGAGCGACCAGAGGGCATGGTAGTAGACCGAGCCGGAGACCGCGTTGGAGAGGCCGGCCGTGAGGGCCGCGGTGAGCGTGGAGGCCGGGTCGAGCAGGCCCATGGGCATGGAGCGCTCGACGCCGCCGATGACCATCTGCACGGCGAGCGTCTCGCCGAAGGCGCGGGTCATGCCCAGGATGACGGCCGTCATGAGCGAGGGCAGGGCGCTCTTGAGCACCACGTGCCAGGTGGTCTGCCAGCGGGTGCAGCCGAGGGCGTAGGAGCCCTCGCGGTACTGGTTGGGCACGGCGCGCAGCGCGTCCATCGAGAGCGTGGTGATGGTGGGCAGAATCATGATCGCCAGCACGATGGCGCCGGACAGGATGCCCGCACCCGTGGGGGCGGCGTCGCCGAAGATGGCCTTGATTAGGGAGTTGACCACGTAGAGGCCGAGAACGCCGTAGACGACCGAGGGGATGCCCACGAGCAGCTCGATGAAGGGCTGGAACACGCGGCGGCCGAAGGTGGGGGCCACCTCGACGACGAAGATCGCCGAGCCGATGGCGACGGGAAGCGCGAGGGCGGTCGAGAGCAGGGTCACCGCGAAGGAGCCCACGATCATCGGCAGGGCGCCGTAGCGCTCCTGCTCGGGAATCCAGTTCTGCCCGAAGAAGAAGTCAGCCGGGTTGAGGCCATCGACGAAGAACGTGGTGAGGCCCTGCTGGGCGACCATGAAGATGAGCGTGACGACGACGAGCGCGACGAGCGCGACGCAGAAGCCGGTGATTCCCAGACCTATGTTCTCGAGCCTCCGCTTGGGCATGAGGTTTGCCATGAGGGAGAGCCTTTCTCGTCAAGGGAACGGCGGCGCCCCTCAAGGGGACGCCGCCGCAGGGAGGGTGGGTCGCGCCTAGGCGGCAGTGATGTTGCCCTCGGCGTCCTTCTTGACCTGCATGTCGGCCATCGGGATGAAGCCCTCCTCGATGACGGTGGCAGCGAAGTCGTCGGACATCATGAACTCGATGAAGGCCTTGGTCACGGGCGCGGTGGACTCGTCCTCGTCCTCGCGGGTGTACATGTGCTCGTAGGCCCAGATGGTGAACTCGCCGTTCTCGACGTTCTCCTGCGTGGGCTCCACGCCGTCGACGGTGAGGGCCTTGATGCCGTCGCTCTCCATGTAGTTGAAGGCGACGTAGGAGATGGAGCCGGTCGTGGCGGCCACCTGCTCCACGACGGTGCCCGAGGAGTCGACCTCGGCGACCGGGCGGAAGCTGTCCGGGGCGACCTCGCCGCCGAGCACGGCGGCCTCGAAGGTGGCGCGGGTGCCGGAGCCAGCCTCGCGCTGGATGACCTGGATGGCGCCCGCGGTGCCGCCGACCTCGGACCAGTCGGTGATCTGGCCGAGGAAGATGCCCTTGAGCTGGTCGGTCGTGATGTCGTCGATGTCGACATCGGCGTTCACGATCGGGCCCATGCCCACGATGCAGACCTGGTTGTCAACGAGGCCCTCGAGCTGGTCGGCCTCGAGCTTCTCCTCGGCGAAGACGTCGGAGCGGCCAATCTGCACGGAGCCCTCGGCGACCTGGGAGAGACCCTGGCCGGAGCCGCCGCCGGAGATGGCGACGGAGACGTCGGGGTTGGCGTCCTGGAAGGCGTCGCGGGCCTTCTCGACGAGCGGCTGGAAGGACGTGGCGCCGGAGCAGGAGATGGAGCCGACGAGCGCGGCGGAGTCGCCCTCGGAGGTGGTGTCGGTGGTGGTGTCGCCCGTGCCACCGCAGCCCACGAGGCCGAGGCCGGCCACGGCGGCAACGGCGCCGGAGAGGCCGAGGAACTGACGACGAGAGAGATCAGACATGGTACTCCTTCCCAAGGATGTGGGCCTGAGCCCCGCGGGACCCGGCCGTTTCGGCATGAATCCTAGGTTCTTCTCGCCCGTGCGTCCGCCTCGTTTCCGATGGATTACGACCGCCTGACAACGGCTTACATTCGACTTACAGAAGGGCTTACATTTGCCGCCAGCTTTGTAAGCTCCCCGCACAATCCTCCTTACATATCTCTCTGACCTGCTCTTTTCCGACCTTACAATCCGCGGGAGGCCGAGCGAGCGGACCCGCTCCCGCGCCTAGCCCAGGGGCGGGGCCAGGCTGCGCGGGCACTCCGGGCGGCGGGGCCGGGGCCGTGCGGGCCCTATTTGAAGGTGCCGTGAGATTAATCGCACGGTACCTTGAAATCTACCGTTCAGCGGCGCAAAATGACCACTTGTCGAAAGGAGTCATATGAAGAAAAAGAAGGCAGGACAGGGCCCCAGCGGCCGAGAGGTGATACGCACCCTTGGCGGGAGCATCCGCGAGTTCAAGGGGGCGTCCGTCGCCACGCCGATCATCGTGTCCGGCGAGGTCGTGATGGAGGTTGCCATCCCGTTTGTGACCGCGCAGCTCATCAACTCGATCCAGGCGGGCGCCACGCTCGGCGAGATGCTCCCCTACGCGGGCGTGCTCGTGGCGATGGCCCTCGCGTCGCTCGCCTTTGGCATCGGCGCGGGCGTCACGTGCAGCCAGGCCTCGTGCGGCCTGGCCATGAACCTGCGCCACGACGTCTTCGCCGCGGTGCAGCGCTTCAGCTTCGCTAACATCGACCAGTTCTCGTCGAGCTCGCTCGTGACGCGCCTCACCACGGACGTCACCAACGTCCAGCTCGCCTACATGATGATCATCCGCACGGCGATCCGCTGCCCGTTCCTCCTGCTCGCGGGCATCGTCATGTCCTTCATCATGGCGGGCCCCCTGGCGCTGGTCTTCGTGATCATCGTGCCGATCCTGGGCTTTGGCCTCTACAAGGTCGTCCGCACCGTGCACCCGATCTTCCGCTCGGTCTTCCACAAGTACGACGCGCTCAACGAGTCCGTCGAGGAGAACGTCACCGGCATGCGCGACGTCAAGAGCTACGTGCGCCAGGACTATGAGAAGGAGAAGTTCGGCCGCGCCGCCCAGGACGTCTGCGCCGACTTCACCCGCGCCGAGAAGATCCTCGCGCTCAACACGCCGATGATGAACTTCGCGGTCTACGCGGTCTTTGCCGTGGTGCTGCAGTTCGGCAGCTACCTCATCATCTCCAGCCAGGGCACGCTGCTGAACGTGGGCCAGCTCTCGGCGCTCACCACCTACGGCTTCATGATCCTCATGGCGCTCATGATGGTCTCCATGGTCTTCGCCATGATCACGATGGCCCAGGAGTCCGCGGAGCGCATCTGCGAGGTGCTCACCACCGAGCCCACGATCAAGAACCCCGCCCACCCCGAGACCGAGATGCGCAACGGCTCGATCGACTTCGACCACGTGACCTTCAAGTACTCCGAGAAGGCCGAGCACCGCGCCCTCGCCGAGGTCGACCTGCACATCAAGAGCGGCGAGACGATCGGCGTCATGGGCGGCACGGGGTCTGCCAAGACCTCGCTCGTGAACCTCATCAGCCGCCTCTACGACGTCACCGAGGGCTCCGTGAAGGTCGGCGGCGTGGACGTGCGCGACTACGACCTCGAGTTCCTGCGCAACAACGTGGCCGTGGTGCTGCAGAAGAACGTGCTCTTCTCGGGCACCATCAAGGAGAACCTGCGCTGGGGCAACCCGACCGCCACCTACGACGAGCTCGTGGAGGTCTGCAAGCTCGCGCAGGCCGACGAGTTCATCCAGCAGCTCCCCAAGAAGTACGACTACTACATCGAGCAGGGCGGCACCAACGTCTCCGGCGGCCAGAAGCAGCGCCTGTGCATCGCGCGCGCCCTGCTCAAGCACCCCAAGGTGCTGATCTTGGACGACTCCACCTCGGCCGTGGACACCAAGACCGACGCCCTCATCCGCGAGGGCCTCAAGACCTACCTGCCCGACGCCACCAAGATCATCATCGCGCAGCGCACGAGCTCGGTGCAGGACGCCGACCGCATCCTCGTGCTCGACAACGGCCACGTGGCCGGCCTCGGCACCCACGAGGAGCTCATGGAGAGCTGCGCCTTCTACCGCGACACCTACCTCGCCCAGAACCGCGCGAGCCAGGACGAGGGCGCGGACGAGAAGGACGACGCGGCCGCGAGCGCCGCGGCGACGAAGGGAGGTGAGGCCGATGCGCGCTAGCAACAACTCCGCAGAGAGCATCCTCAAGAGCGTGACGGGGTCCAACCAGCCGACCGAGCCCGAGAGCGAGCCCGAGCGCCAGAACGTCGCCGGCCGCCAGGTGGAGCGCCCGCGCCGCAGGAGCACGCGCGCCCACACGCTCGGGCGCCTCATCAAGACGCTCTTCTCGTTCTATCCCAAGATGCTGCCGCTCGTGGTCCTGTGCATCGTGGTGTCCGCCGTGCTCTCGGCGCTTCCCGCCACGTTCATGCAGCGCACGCTCGAGATCGTGACCGCGCACTGGCAGAGCGGCGACTGGGGGGCCGTGGCCGGTCAGGTGACCTCGCTCGTGCTCACGCTCGTCGGCATCTACGTGGTCTCGCTCGCCCTCAACTTCACCTGGACGCGCGCGATGGCCGTCATCACGCAGGGCTCGCTCGAGAAGTTCCGCGAGCGCCTCTTCGGCCACATGCAGGACCTGCCGATCAGCTACTTCGACCAGCACCAACGCGGCGACATCATGAGCCACTACACCAACGACATCGACGCCCTGCGCCAGATGATCGGCCAGTCGCTGCCCAACATCACGCTCACCATGGTCACGCTCGTCTCGGTCTTCTCCGTCATGATCTACTACAGCGTGTGGATGGCCGTGGTTATCGTGGCGGGCATGCTGTTCATGGCCTACATGACCAAGGTGCTGGGCTCGCGCTCCGCGCGCAACTTCGTGGCGCAGCAGAAGGAGATCGGCATCGTCGAGGGCCACGTCGAGGAGGTCATGAACGGCCAGCGCGTGGTCAAGGTCTTCTGCCACGAGCAGGCGGCCCAGGAGGACTTCGACGTCCGCAACCGGCGCCTGTTCGAGGCGAGCCGCGCCGCGAACATGTACACCAACACGCTCGGCCCCATCCTCATGAACCTCGGCAACCTGATCTACGTCATCGTGGCGCTCGTGGGCGGCGTGTTCATCGAGACCGGCGTGCCCAACCTCTCCATCTCGGGCCTCCCCTTCTCGATTGCCGTCACGGTGCCCTTCCTCAACATGACCAAGCAGTTCGCCGGGCAGATCGGCCAGATCTCCCAGCAGATCAACTCCGTGGTCATGGGCCTCGCAGGCGCCGAGCGCATCTTCGAGCTTATGGACGAGGAGCCCGAGCACGACGAGGGCTACGTCGAGCTCGTGGCCTGCACGGTCGACGCGGACGGCGCCGTCCACGAGTGCGACCGCCGCGACGAGCGCTGGGCCGGCCAGTGGGCGTGGCGCCACCCGCACGGCGACGGATCGCTCACCTACACCCCGCTCGCCGGCGACGTGCGCCTCTTCGACGTCGACTTTGCCTACCGCCCCGGCCACACCGTGCTCCACGACGTGAGCGTCTGGGCCAAGCCGGGCCAGAAGGTCGCCTTCGTGGGCGCCACGGGCGCGGGCAAGACCACGATCACCAACCTCATCAACCGCTTCTACGACATCGAGGACGGCAAGATCCGCTACGACGGCATCAACATCAACAAGATCAAGAAGAGCGACCTGCGCCGCAGCCTGGGCGTGGTGCTCCAGGACGTGAACCTCTTCACGGGCACCGTCATGGACAACATCCGCTTTGGCCGGCTCGACGCCACCGACGACGAGTGCATGGCGGCCGCGCGTCTCGTGGGCGCCGACGGCTTCATCAAACGCCTGCCCGAGGGCTACAACACGATGCTCTCCGACAACGGGTCCAACCTCTCCCAGGGCCAGCGGCAGCTCCTCTCCATCGCCCGCTGCGCCGTGGCCGACCCGCCCGTCATGATCCTCGACGAGGCCACGTCCTCGATCGACACCCACACCGAGGAGATCGTGCAGCGCGGCATGGACGCCCTCATGACGGGGCGCACCACGTTCGTGATCGCGCACCGGCTCTCCACCGTGCGCAACTCCGACGCGATCATCGTCCTGGACCACGGCCGCATCATCGAGCGCGGCAGCCACGACGAGCTCATCGCCAAGAGGGGCACGTACTACCAGCTCTACACCGGCGCCTTCGAGCTCGAGTAGCGAGAAGGACCTCGCGCGGGGACCGGCCCCGGCATCCCTTTGAGAAGTGCGCCGCGCGGAACTTCTCTTCAGGGTGCCGGGGCCGTCCGCGTTCACCTGACAAAGGTGCCGGGGCAGTTTGTCATGAACCACTTCATGACAAACTGCCCCGGCACCTTTGTCAGGTCATACATACCTGTGGTATGTTTAGCACGGCGAGAAGGACGGAGGGCCCATGGCGCGCAACAAGTACCCGGAGGAGACGGTCGAGAAGATCCTCGACGTGGCCGAGCGGCTCTTCGTGGAGCGCGGCTACGAGCACACCACGATGGCCGACATCGTCGAGGGCCTCGGCGGCCTCACCAAGGGCGCCGTCTATCACCACTTCAAGAGCAAGGACGAGATCTTCGAGGCGGTCTTCGAGCGCGCCACCCGCGGGGTCGCGGCCCGTGCCGACGAGATCCTCTCCGACGGCTCGCTCACGGGCATCGAGAAGATCAGGGCGCTCGACGGGGCATCCGCCGATGGCCCGTCCGCCGACATGTGGAGGTCCATGCGCCCCTCGCCCGACCCCATGAGGAGCTCGCGTCTCCTGGCGCGCGAGTTCGTGGACGCGCTCGAGGTGGCGCACCGCTACGTGGAGCCGGCGATCCGCGAGGGGGTCGCCGACGGCACGGTGAGCTCCGAGTACCCGCGCGAGACCGCCGAGGTGATGCTCCTTCTCGCCAACATGTGGATGGTTCCGCTCTTCCACCCCGTCGCCGACGCGGCCGAGTTCGGGCGCCGCGCGGCGGTGCTCGTGCGCGTGATGCACGCGCTTGGCGTGGACCTCGCGGACTGGGAGTCCTTCGACCCCGAGCGCATGTGGGGCGACTCCTGGGGCGAGCTCGCCCGCGACCTGACGGAAGGAGCGGAGGCCTAGCCAGGGCTTCACGAAAGGACGCCGCGCGAGCGGCTTTCTTTCGCGGCAATATACATACCAACCGAATGTATGAAAGAGAGGAAGCGATGACAAGACGAGACGAGAAGAACCGCACGGGCGAGAAGAACGGCGGCATCGCGACCCCGCGCTTCGCGGCGCTCATGGCGTCCCAGGCGCTCAGCCTGCTCGGCATGGAGATCCTGCAGTTCGTGCTGCCGCTTCACCTGCTCAACCTCACGGGGTCGGGCGCCCTCTACGGCGGCGTGGTGGCGGCGGGCTTTGTGCCCTACACGCTGCTTGCGCCCGTGGGCGGCGTCATCGCGGACCGCACGCGCAAGCGGGGCGTGATGGTGGCCGTGGGCGCGGCCCTTGCGGCGGCGATGGCGGCCTACCTCGCGTTTGCGGCAACGCCCGCGGTCGTGCCGGCGACGGTCGCCGTCCTCATGCTCGCGTTCGCGGCGCAGGCGCTCGAACAGCCCTGCGTGCAGTCGGCGATCCCGCACCTCGTGCCACCTGCCGAGGTGGAGCGCGCCGTGGCGCTCGTGAACCAGATGGGCATGCTCACGGGCATCGGCGGGCCCGTAGTGGGCGGGCTGGCCTTCGGCTTCTTCAGTCTCTCCCCCATCGTCGTCGCGTGCGTGGCCTGCTTCGTCGCGTCCGCCTTCGTGGCGGCGCTCCTCGTGCGCATCCCCTACGAGCCTCCCGCGCGCACGGCGGGGGCCGTCGCCACCGCCCGCGCGGACCTCGCCGAGGCGCTCGGCTTCCTGCGCTCGAGCCCGCTCATGTGGCGCACCATCCTGGGCGCTACGCTCGTGAACCTCTTTGGGTCGTCGTTCTTCAACGTGTGCTCGCCCTACATCGTGACCGAGACCCTCGGTCTTCCCAACCAGCTCATGGGCGCGCTCCAGGGCGCGCTCGCGGTGGGCGGGCTCGCGGGCGGGGCCGTCGTGGCGGCGGCCCCCGGCAGGCTCGGCATCCGCTCGGTGCCGAGGCTCCTCGCGGGAGTGGCCGGTGGCATCGCGCTTATCGCCGCCGCGCTCGCGATCCCGATGCCGGCGCTCGGCACCTTCGGGGCGCTCGCTGCGCTTTACCTCCCCACGATGGCCGTCTGCATGTGCATGAGCGTCGTGGCCACGAGCTACCTGCAGATGGAGAGCCCGGGCACCCTCGTGGGCAAGGTAATGGCACTCACCCTCATGCTGGCCAACTTCGCCACGCCCTTGGGGCAGCTCGGCTACGGCGTGGCGCTCGACCACGTGCCCGCGTGGGGCATCGCGTTTGTCGCCGCCCTCGCGACGGCCGCCGTCGCGGCCTGGCTCGCCCGCGCCGCGCGGAGCTGAGACGGGCTTCTGCTCCGCCGTCCTTCTCGCCCGGCGCGCCGGTCTGCGCGCCCCGTCCTTCTCGTCTTGCACGATCTCTTTGGTTTTGGGTGGCAAGTTTTATGCGGCGTCCCCTCGTGCACGTTATCCTTCGCGCGCCGAGCGGGACGACCTGCGGAAACGTTGTCGGCCCCCACCGGGGTCAGCTGGGTTTTCCGGGAGTGCGCGCTCCCGACATAAAACATGCCGCCCAAAACCAGCCCGAACCTGCCTGATGCGGCGTCCCCGCGAGCGCAAGGCCGGAAATCTCGCCAGGCGGGCGCATCTGAGTCAAAAAAGATGAAAGCATCGACCTCTGAGAGGGGGAGCCGCCGCCGCGCTCCCGCCGACAGACAGGGCTGCATATGCTTCAATTCTACGTGGGCAACGTGAGACGAGGGGGTCACATGGAGGTCAGGGCAGCCACGCTCATCTACTTCAGCGGGGCGGGAACCACGCGGTTCGTCTCCGAGCGGTGCGCGCGGGCGCTCGGCGTCCCGGCGAGGCTGGTGGACATAACGCCCGCCTCCGCCGAGATGCCGACGCTCGCCGCGGACGAGCTCGCCGTCTTTGCCGTCCCGTCCTACGGCGGGCGCATTCCCGCGCCCGTCCACGAGCGCCTGGCGCGCTGCGCGGGCAACGGCACGCCCGCGGCGCTTCTCGTCACTTACGGCAACCGCGCGATCGACGACACCCTGCTCGAGCTCGCCGACGCCGTTGAGGCAAGGGGCTTTGTGCCGGTGTCCGCGGCGGCTGTCGTCGCACACCACTCCCTCATGACCAACGTCGCGGAGGGCAGGCCAGACGCGCAGGACCTCGCGGTAGTGGACGAGCTGGCGCATGTGACGCTTGCGCGTCTGGCGGCGGCGCCCACGGCGGCCGAGGTCAGGCTGGCCAACCTTCCGGGCAACCGTCCGTACCGCGCGTTCGGCGGCGTCCCCTTCCACCCGCAGGCCGACGCCTCCCGCTGCACCCGCTGCGGAGCGTGCGCGGCGCAGTGCCCGACGGACGCGATTGACGCCGCGCGGCCCGCGGGGACCGACGACGCGCGCTGCATCTCGTGCATGCGCTGCGTCGCGGAGTGCCCCGCCGGCGCCCGCTCGATCGGCGGCGGGGCGGCGCTCACCGCCGCCCGCGCGGCGTTCGCGCTCAGGTGCGCGGAGCGTCGCCCCTCGTACCTCGTGGGGTGACGTGCGCCGGCCTGAAACGCAAGGCGACACGGCGGTAGCGTCTGCGGCAAGACCCTGCCCGATGTCCAGAGCATGCTCCTGCTCGCGAACCTCTTCGGCACCACGATCGACGAGCTGGTGAGGGGAGACGTGGACGAGATGCACGAGATGGTCGAGAAGAACGAGCAGAGAACGAAGGCATTCGCCATGGCGCTGGGGGCGGTGGAGGTGGCCGTCATTGCCGTGCTCGCCATAACGGCGGTGGTGGGGCGCGCGTACCTGGAGCCAGTGCTGCGCCTGCTGCTCGCGGTGCTGGTGCTGGCATCCGCCGTGGTCGTCCTCGTCGCGCGGCGCCAGGAGGGCGGGCGTGAGGCCAAGAGCGCGGCCGAGCTTCTGGGGGCGGCGTCCGGCGACCCCGTGGAGGCGGCGCAGGAGAGCGCCTCCGCCAACGTCATGCGATTGGTGCTCCAGGTGTTCGTGGGGCTCGCTGTGGGCATCGGCGTGCTCGTGCTTGGGGACCTGATGCTTGACGTGCGGCAGTTCATCGGGCTTGCGGCGGCCGTCGGCGTCGTTGTCGCGCTGGTGGCGGCGCGGATGCTGGGCCGTTACGCCCGCCCGATGTGGACGGCGGCCATCCTGCCGGCGCTCTGGGTCGCAGGCGCCATCGCCCTCGGCGCCGCCACGGGCGGTCTTGGCTCGCCGCGCGGCTGGATCGCCGTCGCGGGCAGTGCGGTCTCGCTCCTCGCGTTCTGGGCGATCGGGCGGAAGCGCCGGGGGTAGGCGCGGATCGTCCTGTTGCCCTGCGCCATGGCGGCCTGTGCCCTACCGGACCCCCTCGTAATGTGTCCACATGCGAACGACCTTGACCGTGCCCTGGAACTGCTTGCCGTTAACGGTGACGGGTGTAGCGTCTACGGTGTAGACAAAACGATGCTGCAGGGAGATGCGGCGCGAATAGAGCCCTTCAAGGCTGCCGACAGGGCCCTCAAAGGCAGGAGGCGTTCCAAACGGGTTGGCGCGCACGACCTCAACGAGCTGCTTGCCCTTTTTCTCCAGTCCCGCCGCCTTGAGCTTTTCTGCATCTTTGGCTGCCTGTTTGGTGAAGACGACGCGCCACATGCTCACCACTCCAGGGAGCTCTCGTCAACGCATTCCTCGATGGGGGCGTCGCGGCCGTCGATGAGCGACTGCGCCATGCCGGGGATGCCCATGAGGTAGAGGGTCTCCTCGATGGCCGCCCACTCGTCCTCGCCCACGAGTACCGCCCCCTTGCCCTTGGTGTTGGTGATGGCGATGGGCGCGCAGTTCTCGTTGGTCTGGGCGATGATGTTGTAGAGGTCCTTGCGCAGAGCGGTCGCGCTGATTGAGGTCATGGCTGCTCCTAACGTACGTTGTCGCGTACGTTGATTCTAGCGTACGCAACAACGTACGTCAATCAAACGTGAGTTGGAACTGGATATGTCCTGCGCCTACCTGAAGACGCATATCCCGCTAGCGACTGAGCTTGGGCGTTCCCCGTTCGGGCGGCGTGACAGGGCTCGACCAAGGGAAGCACGCCATGGATCAAAAGCGCAGTCGATGTCTTAGAGACGAAGCGAAATCGCTCGGCCTTTATAAAGGCCCTTTGCGCGGACTTTTTTCGAGTACGCCTGAAGCTTTGTACATCTAAGCAGTAGGTTTCAGCTATACCTGAAACTTCGATGTGCGTCGTAGGGGCGGAATCGCCCCCTAGCCCGGATGAACCGTCGGGCGCCCCGCGGGAGCCTCCCGCGGGGCGCCCCCGTCTCCGCGCATCCATATGCCCCTCTGCGGGTAGAATCACCCCAGATGTCCCCTCCCGAGGAGGCAACATATGACGACAGACCTCTAGCCGATGACGCCAGACGCTTTCGCTATCGGATGGAGGGACAGGTATGTCGAGAATCAGGGAGATGCTGCCCGGTGAGTACGGGCTGCTGGACGAGTTCCTGTACCAGGCGATCTACACCGAACCGGGCGAGCCGCGCCCGCCGCGCGCCGTGCTCGCGGACCCGTCGCTGCGCGCCTACGTCGAGGGCTTCGGCCGCGCCGGCGACGTCGCCGTCTGCGCCGAGGAGGACGGCGAGGTCGTGGGGGCCGCGTGGGCGCGTCGCATGCGCGGCTACGGCTTTGCGGGGGACGGCGTGCCGGAGCTCGCCGTCTCCGTCCTGCCGGGCCATCGCGGTCGCGGCGTCGGGACCGCGCTGCTCTCCGCCCTCGTCGAGCGATGCCTCGAGCTCGGCTACCCCGCGCTGTCGCTCTCGGTCCAGCGCTCCAACCCCGCCGCGCGCCTCTACGAGCGACTTGGCTTTCAAGAGGTCTCTGGCGACGACAGGGAGGCCGTGATGGTGCTGCCGCTCGGCGGGCGTGACGAGGGTACCCGCGGGGGAGCCCCCTTCGAGCAGGCGCGTGCGGCCGCCCTGCGGGTGCTGACCGCCCCCGGCCTCGCCGGGAGGGCGTACCTCCAGGGAGGGCTCGTGCCCTGGGTCGCCTCCGGGCGCGACTCCGGGAGGCCCCACGGCGACGCGGACGTCTCGGTGCGCCTGGGCGACATGCCCGCGGTGCGCGCCTGGCTTGCCGCCGAGGGCCTGTACGACCCCGCGCTCGACTCGCTCAGCCTGGGATGCAACGAGGGCCGTGGCGACTTCGGCGTCCACGCGATCGTCGACGGCGTGCTCGTGAGCTTCTGCCCGTTCCGCTTCGAGGGTCGCGATCTGTGCCAGCGCAACGCCGCGCTCGCGGCGACCGACGGCTTCGACGCCCTGCTCGAGGCGGTCGTCCCCGGCGTCGAGGAGGGCGACCTCTTCGAGGGGCGCGCGCTGCCGGGCGGCGCCGTCGTCGGCTGCGCGACGCTCGAGTCCGTCCGCGCCGCCAAGGTCGCGAGCGGGCGCGAGAAGGACGCACATGACGTCGCCGAGATTGACCGCATCGGCTTCGACCCCGCACGCTACGCCCGCGTTGCCGCCGCCTACGCCGCCATGCGCATCGAGTGCGTGGCCCACGGGGAATAGGCTCTTTCTGGGGGCTGGGTGTCGTTGGCCGGCGCCCAGCTTCAGCGCTTCAGCTTCTTGCGGAGCTTGAGCTCGATTCCCCTCCGAGCGGCAATCTCCTTGAGCGCGCATGCCATGCGCGCCGCCCGCTCCCTGATGGGTGCCTCCCCGACGGAAGCCTCGCACTCCCTGAGGGCCGCCTCGACATCCCCGATATCGAGCAGGTTGGTTGCGACGCAGTAGAGCGTCTTCCTGCGTCCGTCGTTGTATCCGGAGAGGAGGCGATCGAGCAGCAGGCGCTTTCGCCGCTGCTCCTCCCCATAGGCGGCGGTTCCGACAGCCTGCGCTTTCTCGAGGTCGCGCAGCTGGTTGCGATGGGTAATGAAGGAGTCATGCTCATCCGCGTCGTCGTACTTCTCGCATGGAAAGCTGGGGCACTGAAAGCAGTATTCGAAAGAGCCGTGCTCAAGGCTGCATCGCGCTGCGGGGCACGATTGGTTGCCGTTTCCGCACCCTCCGCAGTGCCCGCCGAGTTGCATGGGGCAGAGCAGGCAGTTGAGCCCGCAGAGCGAGAGGCTGCGGTCGGCCCTGGAGAAGCCCCTCATGTTGTCACCTCGATCCTGTCAGACGGAGGCCCACTGCCGCAGGGCGCGCAGAGCGTTTTTCGTCCCTGTGGTACTTGTACTCGAAGTCCGGCTGCTTGCCGCTCGGCTTCTGGTCCCCGATCGCTCCCATTATCCCATGGGTGCGTCGGGGTCGGCGACACGCCCGGTATAATCAGGAGCGTGAGCCCGACCAGAGGAGGCACGCCATGGACCTCACGCGCATAGACGCCCGCCTGCTCTCGCGCCCCGGCGCCAGCAAGGCGTTTCACGAAAAGTGGGGCTGGATGGTGTACTGGGTGGGCAGCAGGCAGTTCGCCTGCGAGTTCACCGCCTCGCCCGACGCCAAGCCGCCCTACGCTGGGCGCCACCTGCTGTCGCTCAAGTGCGACCCCGACCGCATCCTTGAGCTGCGCGCCGAGTACCCGGGCGCGGTGCTGCCCGGCTACTACTCCGACGGGCGCACGTGGGTCTCCGTCGACCTTGACGCAGACCTGCCCGAGGACCTCGTGCTCGGCCTCTGCGACATGAGCTACGGCCTCGTCTTTTCCAAGCTGCCCAGACGCACGCAGCGAGAGATCACCGGGACAGAGTGAGAGACGCGGTCGGTTCTGGAGCAGTCCCTCATTCCGCCGCGTCGATCCTGTCGGGCAGGAGCCCGGCGGCGTAGAGCGGCACGTTGGTCATCCACGGCTGACTCTCGAACCCCGAGAGCGACAGTCTGATGCCACGCTCCAGGTGGAACCGGTCAAGAAACGCCTTCAGGCTCTTTGAGCGGAGGTTCTGCTCGGCTTTGACCTCTACGGGCACGACTCGACTCTTCCATTCGTATACGAAGTCGACTTCACCCGTCGAGTTTTCAGCGGACCAGTATCGTGGGACCACCTTGCTCGATGCGGTGAGCGCCTGGCACACGTAGTTCTCGGCAAGCGCTCCCTTGAATTCGGTGAACAGGCGGTTCCCTGCCAAAATTGTTGACGCATCGAGTCCGCTCGCTGCTCCCAGGAGACCCGTGTCAAGGAGGTAGAGCTTAAAGGCGCTTGGGTCCTCATAGCCGGAGAGGGGGAGTCCTGCCTTGGTGATGCGCCTCACGCGCAGGGCGAGCCCCGCGTCAACGAGCCACTGTATGGCTTCCTCGTAGCCACGGGCCCGCGCGCCGGGTCGCACGGCCGAGTAGATGAACTTCTTGTTCTCACGGGCGAGCTGAGATGGCAGCGACTGCCAGACGTAGCGGATGCGCTCGCTGACCTGAGGGGTGGTGTATTTTGAAAAATCTAGTTCATAGGCAGTGAGCAGATTTGTCTGGACGTCACGGACGGCTGAGTAGTCATGGATTTCTGCGTAGGTCCTGACCGCCTCCGGCATGCCGCCCACGAAGTAGTACCGACGCAGATGGTCGGTAAAGCGTTCAGAGAACGCGTCGAGAAGGGACGTGTTGGCCTCGCTGATTACGCTCGCCATGCGGCTCTCGCCCACGGCGTCGAGGTACTCCTTGAACGTCATGGGGTACATGGTGAGAAAGTCAACCTTGCCGACGGGGAAGGAGATGCGCGGTTCGTCGTTCCCCGACTGCCTTCGCCCGTGCAGGGCAACGCCAAGGAGCGACCCCGCCGCGACGATGGGCACGTCGGGCCGCCGCTCGCAGAAGGTCTTAAGCGAGCTGAGGGCTCGCGGGCACTCCTGAATCTCGTCGAGCACAACAAGGACGTTTGACTCTCCCGCGTCGGTGCTTGTTCTGAGGGAGATTGCCTCAAGGAGGCGCTCCGGATCGAGGCTTCCGTCAAAGACGGCCTTCATGTCCTCGTCGGTGAGAAAGTCAACGTAGGCTATATCGTCGAACTCACGTCGCGCAAACTCCTTGATGGCCCAGGTCTTGCCCACCTGACGCGCACCCTGAACGAGCAGGGGCTTCCTTGTTGGACGCCGCTTCCACTGGACAAGCTGGTCTAGGACATTTCTTTTCATGGCTGCCTCCCACCTTCTTTCATCATTATATGGCGGAAGAAGCTTGCTACCAATAAATAGTCCATAAGATTGGCAATATAACCAAAAAAACGTCCTTAAAAATGGCTATAACACCAGAATCACGTTCTTTTTTCGTTTTAGTCTGTTCATATAGGATGTTCTATCGGGCGCGGCAGCAGTGTGCTCACATGCGGACGGCCTTGAGCGTGCTCTGGGGCTGCTTGCTGTCAGCAGTGACAGCTGCGCTACAATCGACACATCGGAGATGAAAACACGACCCCGTCGGGTAGTCGGGGTGCGGGCGCCGCCCGTCAGTAACCTGCCTCCTTGGTTGTCCCTTCTCCGCGTGGCTCTCTACATAAAGGAGGGATTCGCCATGCGGAAAACAGCCGTGTCCTCCACCCTCGTCGTGTGCTTCGACGGACAGTTCTGGGTGGGGATCGTGGAGCGCGTCGAGGACGGCGCGCTGAGCTCGTGCCGTGTCGTCTTTGGCGCCGAGCCCTCGAACGAGGAGGTTCTCCACTTCGTGCTCAGGGAGTGGGCGAGGCTCCCCCTCGGCCCTGCCGTCGCCTGCGAGGAGCGGGCGATGGCGAGAAACCCGAAGCGCCGGGCGCGCCAGGCCGCCCGCGAGCTGAAGCAGCACGGCCCCTCGACGAGGGCCCAGATCGCGCTCGCCGAGCAGCGCGAGGCCCTGACGCAGAAGTCCGCCGCCCGAAAGAAGGAGCGCCGAGAAGAGGAGAGACGCCGGCGCTTCGAGCTGGGGCGGGAGAGGGCGAAGCGGAAGCGCCGGGGACGCTAGCGGGCCCTCCCGTCAGAGGCCTTGCGGAGCGGCGGGGCCCACCTCTTGGACCGGAGAGCAACGGCGTGCATAGCCACTCTGCCGCCAGGACGCCAAGAGAGAAGATGTCCCGCACCGCAAGGCCGCTCGGCATCCCCCCTCGCTGAACCGGGCGGCCTTCTTCGCCAAGTTCTTCTCGGCAGGAAACGGGCGTGCAGAGCCACCGTGAGCGCCGGCAGCCGCTTGACCCTTCCGCTACGGGAGGGTTTATCGTCTCTGGGCAGGGAGGTGCGAGATGGAAGAGGGCTACACGGTGGGCGAGCTCGCGAGGCTTGCGGGCACGTCCGCGCGGGCGCTCAGGTTCTACGAGGAGTCGGGTCTTCTCGTCCCGGGGCGCGACCCAAGGAACGGCTACCGGCGCTACGGCCCCGGGGACGTCAACCGCCTGCAGGAAATACTGCTGCTGCGCAGCCTCGGCGTGGCCGTGCGCGACATCGCGCCGCTCCTGAGCACGTCGGGCGAGGCGCGGCAGGCGTCTCTCTCCCGCCACCTTGGGGCCCTCAGGGCGGAGCGCTCGCGCCTGGACGCGCTGATAGCGACGGTCGAGCGCACGCTCGCCGCGATGAGAGGAGATGCGGACATGACCGACGAGGAGAAGTTCGAGGGGCTCAAGCGCGAGCTCGTCGAGAAGAACGAGGGCCGCTTCGGCGCGGAGGCGCGCGGGCGCCACGGCGACGCGGCCGTCGACGAGGCAAACCGGAGGCTGCTGGGCATGAGCGAGAGGGACTACGGCGACTGGCAGGCGCTCGACGCGCAGATTCGCTCCGCGCTCGAGGCGGCGGTGACCGCGGGCGTCGACCCCGCGGGCCCGGAGGGCGAGCGCGTCTGCGGCCTCCACCGCCGATGGCTTGCCCGCACGTGGCCGAGGTACTCCGCCGAGGCGCACCGCGGCCTGGCCGAGTCCTACGTGGCCGACGAGCGATTCCGCGCCTACTACGACCGCGAGGTCCCCGGCTGCGCCGCCTGGCTTCGCGACGCGATCGCGCGACATGCGCGGTAGGGCCTAACGAGCCAGCCGCATCAGGTCGCGACCCAAGCGTGCCCGCCACAATGCCCTCTCCCCCTTCTTCCTGACAAAGGTGTCAGGGTCATCTGTCAGGTATCGCCCCGCGCCCCGCGCGCGGAAAGGTTTTTCGCATGGTACCTTGACTTCTTGGGTCGACGGTCTCAGAGTGGGCTTGGACCGTTTTCAGATTGGTGAGGAAAGGGGGCTGCCGTGTGCGATAAGGGGGAGAAGGACCCCGGGCAGAGCACCGAGATGCGCATCCTGCGCAACCTCGGCTACTTTGGCTACTATCTCCACGTCCATTGGGGCGGCAGAAACGGCAAGCAGCACATTCTCATCGAGCTTCACGCCCATGACGGGCAGATGACGCAGCGCGACCTGCAGGAGGCGTCGTGCATCACCTCCGCCTCGCTCTCGGAGGTCATCGCAAAGCTCGAGGCCGAGGGGCTCGTCACGCGCGAGCGCTCGGAGACGGACCGCCGGCAGCTGACGGTCACGCTCACGGAGGAGGGGTCCGCCCGTGCCCGGGAGGTCATCCGCACGCGCGCGGAGTTCGAGCGGGCGGCCTTCGACTGCCTCTCCCCCGAGGAGACGGCGCGCCTCGCCAGCACGCTCGACCGCGTGGCCGCGCGATGGATGGAGATAGAGGCAGAGAAGAAGGGGGATGAGAGATGAGCCTGCTTCCGAAGAAGCCGGTCATCGACCAGGAGTTCGTCAAGACCGCGGCGCACGTGGGCTACGGGACGGTGGGCCGCAGGCTCACGCAGAGCGTGCGCGAGTACAAGACCGCAGCCATCGTCACGCCGCTGCTCGTCCTCGGCGAGGTCGTCTTCGAGGTCATGATCCCGCTCTACACGGCCGACCTCATCGACGCCATCAAGACCGGGGCCGACCTGGGGCAGATCCTCTCCACGGGCGGCGTGCTCGCCCTCATGGCGCTCGTCTCGCTCGCATTTGGCGCGGCGGCCGGCCTCACCTGCGCGAAGGCCTCCACGGGCTTTGCCAAGAACCTGCGCAAGGACATGTTCTACAACATCCAGACCTTCTCCTTCGCGGTGATCGACCGCTTCTCGAGCTCCTCGCTCGTGACGCGCATCACCACGGACGTCATGAACGTCCAGATGGCCTACATGATGCTCATCCGCACGGCCATCCGCTCGCCGTTCATGCTCGTGCTCGCCTTCATCGCCGCCTACAGCATGGCGGGCTGGCTCGCCCTCGTCTTCGTGGTCATCATCCCGGTGCTCGCCGTGGCGCTCTTCGCCGTGATCCGCAAGGTCGTCCCGGTCTTCCGCCGCATCTTCCGCAAGTACGACGCCCTGAACGAGCGCGCCGAGGAGAACCTCGCCGGCATCCGCGTGGTCAAGTCCTACGTGCGCGAGGAGTACGAGAAGGAGAAGTACGAGCGCGCCGCGACCGAGGTCCAGGGCGACTTCACCTACGCCGAGCGCATCCTCGCCCTCAACGCCCCCATCATGAACTTCTGCGTCTACACGGTCATGGTCTTCGTGATCTACGCGGGCTCCTACGCCATCGTCTCCACGCGCGGCGAGCTGCTCGACGTGGGCCAGTTCTCGTCGCTCATCACCTACGGCTTCATGATGCTCATGCAGCTCATGATGCTCTCCATGATCTTCGCCCAGGTCGTCATGAGCGAGGAGAACGCGCGACGCATCTACGAGGTCCTCGACGCCAAGACCACGATCGACCAGCCGGCCGAGCCCGTGCGCGAGGTCGCGGACGGATCTGTCGACTTCGACGGCGTCGGGTTCTCCTATCGCGGCGACAAGGACCACGAGGCCCTGCGCAACATCGACCTGCACATCAGGAGCGGCGAGGTCATCGGCGTCATCGGCTCGACGGGGTCGGCCAAGTCGACCCTCGTCCAACTCATCCCGCGCCTCTACGACGTCACGGAGGGGTCCGTCCGCGTGGGCGGGCGCGACGTGCGCGAGTACGACCTCGAGTCCCTGCGCGACGCCGTGGCCATGGTGCTTCAGAAGAACGTGCTCTTCTCGGGCACCATCGCCGAGAACCTGCGCTGGGGCAACGAGCACGCCACCGACGAGGAGGTCCTCGAGGCCGCACGCCTCGCCCAGGCCGACGAGTTCGTCCAGACCTTCCCCAAGAAGTACGACACCTACATCGAGCAGGGCGGCACCAACGTCTCCGGCGGCCAGAAGCAACGCCTGTGCATCGCGCGCGCCCTGCTCAAGAAGCCCAAGATCCTCATCCTGGACGACTCCACCTCGGCCGTGGACACCAAGACCGACCGGCTCATCCGCGAGGGGTTCCGCAACTATCTGCCCGAGACCACCAAGATCATCATCGCGCAGCGCACTTCGAGCGTGGAGGACGCCGACCGCATCGTGGTCATGGACTCCGGCACCATCAACGACATCGGCACCCACGAGGAGCTCCTGCGCAGGAACGCCATCTACCGGGAGGTCTACCTCTCCCAGAACAAGCAGAGCCACGACGAGCGCGAGCTCGGCGAGCTGGAGGTGAGCGCCGATGAGTAGGAACATGCACCGAGGCCGTGCGCCCAAGTCCATGGGCAGGACCGCCCTCAGGGTCCTCAGGATGCTGCGCGGCTTCTACCCGGTCATGCTGCCGGCCGTCGCATGCTGCATCCTCGTCCAGTGCATCGTCCAGGCCATGCCCAACGTCTTCATGGAGCGCGCCCTCACCGTCGTGGGCCAGACCTGGGAGTCCGGCGACTGGGCGGCCGCGCAGCCCGAGGTCTTCGCCAACGCCGCCATTCTCGCCGTCCTGTACTTTGCGAGCCTCATCTGCAACGCGGTGTGGCAGCAGTGCATGGCCATTATCACCCAGGGCTCGCTCAAGAAGTTCCGCTGCCTCATGTTCGACCACATGCAGGACCTGCCGATCAAGTACTTCGACACGCACCAGCACGGCGACGTCATGAGCTACTACACCAACGACATCGACGCCATGCGCCAGATGATCGCGCAGTCGCTGCCGCAGCTCTTCCTCACGACGCTCATGCTCTGCTCCGTGGGCTGCATCATGCTCTGGTACAGCCTGCCGCTCACGCTCGTCGTGGTGGGAGGCGCCGTCATCATGGCCCTTCTCGCCAAGGTACTCGCGGGGCGCTCGGCCAAGAACTTCCTGCGCACGCAGCGCGCGGTCGCAGCCGTGGAGGGCCTCGTGGAGGAGGTCATGAACGGCGAGAAGGTCGTCAAGGTCTTCTCGCACGAGCGCCAGATCGAGGCCGCCTTCGACGAGCTCAACGACGAGTACCAGGACGCCGCCTGTACGGCCAACTCCTATGCCAACACGCTCATGCCGATCCTCATGAACGCCGGCAACCTGCTCTACGTGATCGTGGCCGTGGCCATCGGCGTCTTCCTCGTGCTCGGCATCCCCAACCCGGCCATCTCCGGCCTGCCGCTCACCATCGCCGTGGGCGTGCCCTTCCTCAACATGACCAAGCAGTTCGCCAACCAGATCGGCCAGATCTCCAACCAGGTGAACTCCGTGGTCATGGGCCTGGCGGGCGCCGAGCGCATCTTCGAGCTGATCGACGAGCCGGTCGAGCAGGACGAGGGCTACGTCGAGCTCGTTGCCTGCACGATCGACGCGGACGGCGCCGTCCACGAGTGCGACCGCCGCGACGAGCGCTGGGCGGGCCAGTGGGCGTGGCGCCACCCGCACCAGGCCGACGGCACGGTCACCTACACCCCGCTCGCCGGCGACGTGCGCCTCTTCGGCGTGGACTTTGCCTACGAGCCCGGCCACACCGTGCTCCACGACGTCTCGCTCTACGCCAAGCCGGGGCAGAAGGTCGCCTTCGTGGGCGCCACGGGCGCGGGCAAGACCACGATCACCAACCTCCTCAACCGCTTCTACGACATCGAGGACGGCAAGATCCGCTACGACGGCATCAACATCAACAAGATCAAGAAGCCGGACCTCAGGCGCTCGCTCGGCGTGGTCCTGCAGGACGTGAACCTCTTCACGGGCACCGTCATGGACAACATCCGCTACGGCCGGCTCGACGCCACCGACGAGGAGTGCATGGCGGCCGCGCGCCTGGCCGGGGCGGACGACTTCGTCCGCCGCCTGCCGGACGGCTACGAGACCATGCTCACGGACAACGGCACCAACCTCTCCCAGGGCCAGCGCCAGCTCCTCTCCATCGCGCGCGCCGCGGTGGCCGACCCGCCGGTCATGGTGCTCGACGAGGCCACGTCCTCCATCGACACGCGCACCGAGGCCATCGTCCAGCGCGGCATGGACGCCCTCATGACGGGGCGCACCACGTTCGTAATCGCGCACAGGCTCTCCACGGTCCGCAACTCGGACGTCATCATCGTGCTCGACCACGGCCGCATCATCGAGCGCGGCACGCACGACGAGCTCATCGCCAAGCGCGGCACGTACTACCAGCTCTACACCGGCGCCTTCGAGCTCGAGTAGCGAGAAGGACATCGCGCCGGGGCTGCCCCCAGGTTTCCTGACAAAGGTGACAGGGTCGTTTGTCATGAAAATCATGACAAACGACCCTGTCACCTTTGTCAGGAAACCGTCCGGCGGAAGAAGAGGGCGTGGGGGTCGCCGGAGGCGGAGCGACGGCGGAACTCGGCGACGGTGGCCATGCGCTCCACCGTCGAGGCGGCGAGCGGCGCCGGGAGCGCGTCCGGGAGGAACCAGCCCACCTCGAGGCTCTCGTCGTCTGCCACGCGAGGCTCGGAGCTCCCGCCGGGGGCGATGCGACACGTGAACGTGAGGTCAAGGTACTGCGTCCGGTCCCCGTTGGCGTAGGTCGTGACGTGGTCGGCGGCGCGCACGCTCACGAGCTCGAGCGGCTCCGCGTCCACCCCGGTTTCCTCGGCCACCTCGCGCACCACGGTGTCCGCCGGCTCCTCGCCCGGCTCGTTGATGCCGTAGACGAGCGCCCACTCCCCCGTGTCGGCACGGCGGCCCAGAAGGACGCGGCCCTCCGCGTCCTCCACGTAGGCGGTCACGCCGATGAGCCACAGCAGGTCGTGGCCGATCTTCTCGCGCAGGCGCAGGATGAACTCGGGCGTTGCCATGGGGAGCCTAGTCCCGCTTCCCGGGCAGGCACCTGTCCGGGAACTCGATGCGGACCTTGCCGCCCTTCGCGAAGAACAGCACCGCGAGCCCCAAAAGCACGATCGGCAGCAGGCTCAGGGCGCCGAGGATGACGTTCACCACGAAGGACACGATAAGCGATATGACCGCCGCCACGAGCAGAAGCGCGGCGATCCTGATGAGGGTCTGTGACATGGGACCTCCCGTCCGGCTCACTGAGACGAGTATAGCGGTGCCGGCGGCGCTAAACCCGCAGGTTCTTCTCGCTTGACGCCGACGTTGCGTCGCGTTCTAACCTGAGGCAACCAGGAAAGGAGACCTCATGAACGCACGCGGCTACACCGTCGGCGAGCTCGCGGACCTCGCCGGGGTCACGGTATTCACCCTGCGCCACTACGACCAGCTCGGCCTGCTCCACCCCTCCCGCGACGCGCACAGCAGGTACCGCCACTACGGCCCCAAGGACGTCGACCGGCTGCAGGAGATCTTGCTGTTCCGGCGCATGGGGGAGCCGCTCTCCGACATCGCGCCGCTGCTCAAGGGCAGCCGCGACGCGCGGCGCGCGGCCCTCGCGCGGCAGCTGGAGGCGCTGCGCGCCGAGCACGAGGAAACGGACCGCCTCATCGCCACCGTCGAGCGCTCGATCGACGCGCTCGACGGCAAGGCCAAGATGACCGACGAGGAGAAGTTCGAGGGCCTGCGCCACACGGCGTAGCGCCCCTCCCCGCCCTCACAGCTCCGCGCGGCTCCCCACCTGCAGGTAGCGCACCCGCTCGCCCAGCTCGTCGCGCAGGAGGGCGAAGGCGTCGGTGCCGGTGCAGTGGCACGTGAGGTAGCACGCCCGGCGCGCGGCGAGCTCCGTCGCGAGCGAGCGCGTGAGGGCGGCGTCCTCCACTCCCCCGCCGCTCGGGTCCGTGAGGTGAAGACCCGCCACGACCGCGTCGAGCGGCGCGCCCAGGATCTCCTCCGCCTCGTCCATGATGTTGAGGATCCCTCCGTGCGAGCAGCCGGAGACCAGGGTCCTGCGCCCTCCCTCCTCCACGAGCAGGCTCTGCTCGTGGAGGAAGCGGTCCGGCGCGAGGTCCTTCTCGCCCTCCCGCCGCTCCATGAGCCGCGCGTTGGACCGCGCGGTCGGGTGCGAGCGTCGCCTCGTGGCAAACAGCGTGAGCCCGCCGCCCAGGTCATGCCGCTCCCCCACCGCGCGCACGCGAGGGTCCGCCGCGAGCGCCGGGTCGAGCCCGATGTCATGGTGGCGCGCCGGCGTCCCCGAGACATGCCCCTCGAAGGCGTGCTCGCGCACGTAGACCGGGACCTCCTGGCCCGCCGCCGCGCACGCGCCGAGAAACGCCGCGAGGCCGCCGCCGTGGTCGTAGTGGCCGTGGCTCACCACCGCGAGGTCCGCCCCGGTCACGTCCACGCCGAGCGCGCGGGCGTTGGCGAGAAACCCGTCATCCGGCCCCAGGTCGAAGAGCGCGCGCCGCCCGTCGGCGAGCTCGAGCCAGAGCGAGAGCCCGTGGGCCGCCCGAAGGCGGCTCGAGGGCGTCGAGTTCTCCATCAGCACCGTGACCCGCATAGCAACCTCCGCGTGACGCGATCCTCTTGCCCCACATCATACGCCCGCGGACAACTCCGCCGCGCTCGCCGAGGCGTCGGGCGCGGCGGCGCCCGGGGGGTATAACCACCTCAAGCGTCACGCTCCGTCACGAGGGAGGTAGCCATGTACTTCAAGAACATCCTGGTGCCCTATGACGAGTCCGACCACGCCAAGAGCGCCCTGCACATCGCGCTCGGCCTGGCGGGGCCCTACCCGGAGGCGCGGGTGAGCGTGGTGACCGTCATCCCCTCGGCGGCCCTGCCCAACCCCACGCTGCTCGGGGACGGGGGCATCGGCACGCCCTACGCCATCGCGGACCCCGCGACCTACGAGCGGCTCATGGACTCCGTCGTCAAGAACGCCTGCTCGGACGCCCAGGAGGTCATCGACCAGTCCCTCGACGACGCGCAGTGCAAGGTCGTGGCCGACGCGGTCATCTCAAACTCGCCCGTCGAGGGCATCGCGGACTACGTGAAGAGCCATGACATCGACCTCGTGGTCATGGGCCGGCGCGGCCTCGGCGCCCTGCGCGGCATGATCGGCAGCGTGAGCTTTGGCGTCCTGCGCTCCGTCGACGTGCCGGTCCTCACGGTGAAGTGACGCGACGAGGGCGGAGGGCCGCCACCGCCGCGCCCCCGTCACAAGCGCCCAGGCAGAGCCAGCCGACGCTTTTCTCCCCTTCCGGGGCGGAATGCGTCGGCTGGCTCTGTCTGGGCGAGATGGGAACGTCAGCCCCGGCGCCCACCCGGGCCGGCGAGAAGCTCGAAGTGGCTCCTGCGGGTCACGATGAGCCCGTCGCGCTGCATGCGCGAGAGCTCGGCGGACAGGGCGCTTCGGTCCACCCCGAGGTAGTTCGCGAGCTCCTGGCGGGAGAACGGGATGACGAAGGAGCGCGACCCGCGCTCGACCGCCTGCTCGGAGAGATAGGAGAGGACGCGCTCCCTGATGGTGCGCGGGGCGATGTGCATCATGCGCCGCGAGAGCGCGACGTTCTTCTCGGCGGAGACGCGCAGGAGGTTGCCGATGACGCGGTGGTGTCGGGAGCAGGCGCGCTCGCAGGTGGCGAGCAGGGAGGAGGTCCGCAGCAAGAGGACCGTCGCGTCCTCGGCGGCCACGATGTCCACCAGGGTCTCGCCGCCCGGGATCGCCGAGTACGCCTCGGCGAAGATCTGCCCGGGGCCGAGATGCGCGAAGATGGCCCGCTCCCCCCAGTAGTAGTTCGCCTCGACGTTCACGCTGCCCTCGAGCACGACCCCCAGGCGCGTGACCACGTCCCCCGCGCGATAGACGCGCTCCCCTCGCCCCAGCCTCAGCTCGCGCGCGTCCAGACAGGGGAGCATCCCCTCTATGTCCCCGGGGTCCACGCCCTCGAAGAGCGCGGAGTGTGAAAGCGCGATGTAGTCCATGGGAGCCTCCCTTTATGTTGTAGAAACAACATACTCCTTCCCCCGCGAGCGGTAAACCTTGTCAGGAAGAGGCCGTCCGCCGGATGGCCGCCCCGAGGGCAAGGAGGCCCAGATGGCTACGACAGGAAACGAGATGTTCTGCTTCCAGTGCGAGCAGACCGCGGGCTGCAGCGGGTGCACCGGGAGGGCGGGCGTGTGCGGCAAGCCCGCCGACGTCGCCCACCTGCAGGACGAGCTCACGGGGGCGCTCGTGGGCCTCGCGCGCGCCGTGAGCGAGGAGGGCGCCCCCGCCGGGGTCGCGAGGCTCGTCCTCGAGGGGCTCTTCACCACCGTCACCAACGTGAGCTTCAACGCCCAGACGGTGCGCGAGCTCACGGCGCGGGTGCGCGGCGCGCGCGAGGCCCTCTCCCCCGCCCGCGACGCGAGGGAATACGACCTCGACCTCATCTGGAACGACCCCGACGAGGACGTGCGCTCGCTCAAGTCGCTCGTGCTCTTTGGCCTCCGCGGCATGGCCGCCTATGCCTACCACGCCATGGTACTCGGGTACACGAGCGACGAGCTCGACCGCTTCTTCCTCAGGGCGCTGCGCTCGCTCGGCGAGCGGCTCGGCCAGGACGAGCTGCTGCCCCTCGTGCTCGAGGTCGGCGAGAAGAACTACGCGTGCATGGAGCTCCTCGACCGCGCCAACACACAGACGTACGGCGTCCCCGAGCCCACCGAGGTCTCGATGCGCATCGAGCGCGGGCCCTTCATCGTGGTCTCCGGACACGACCTCTTTGACCTGCACGCCCTCCTGGAGCAGACCGCGGGCACCGGGGTCTCCGTCTACACCCACGGCGAGATGCTCCCCGCCCACGGCTACCCCGAGCTCAGGAAGTACCCCCACCTCAAGGGCAACTTCGGCACCGCGTGGCAGAACCAGCAGCGGGAGTTCGACGGCATCCCGGGCGCCGTCCTCTTCACCACCAACTGCCTCATGCCGCCCCGCCCGAGCTACGCCGACCGCGTCTTCACCACCGAGGTGGTCTCCTACCCCGGGCTCGTGCACGTCGGTGACGACAAGGACTTCTCGCCGGTCATCGAGCGGGCGCTCGAGCTCGGCGGGTATCCCGAGGACGTGCAGATGACCGGCATCAACGGCGGCACCACGCTCACCACGGGCTTCGGGCACGGCGCGGTGCTCTCCGTGGCGGACAAGGTGGTCGACGCGGTGAAGTCCGGCCAGATCAGCCGCTTCTACCTCGTGGGCGGATGCGACGGCGCCAAGCCGGGGCGCAACTACTACACCGAGCTCGTGGAGCGGACCCCCGCCGACAGCGTGGTGCTTACGCTCGCCTGCGGCAAGTACCGCTTCAACGACCTCGACCTCGGCACGGTCGCCGGGCTGCCGCGCCTCATGGACATGGGGCAGTGCAACGACGCCTTCAGCGCCGTGACCGTGGCCTTGGCGCTGGCCGACGCCTTCGGGTGCGACGTCAACGAGCTGCCGCTCACCATCATCCTCTCCTGGTACGAGCAGAAGGCTGTGTGCGTCCTTCTCACCCTGCTCTACCTGGGCATCAGAAACATCAAGCTCGGGCCCACGCTGCCCGCCTTCGTCTCTCCCAACGTGCTCGCCTACCTGGTCGAGCACTTCGGGATCTCCCCGATCTCCACGCCGGAGGAGGACCTCTAGCCCCGTGCGGGGGCGGGGCACCCGCCGCTCCGCCCCCGCACGAATTGACCGATCGAGAGAGGGGGACAGGGCATGTTCGAGCTGAGGTGCAGGCGCGTCTATGACGGCCCGGAGGCGGGCGACGGGGCGCGCGTGCTCGTTGACCGGCTCTGGCCGCGCGGGCTGCGCCGCGAGGCGGCGGCGCTCGACGCATGGGAGAAGGGCGTCGCCCCCTCGACGGAGCTCCGCAGGTGGTTCGGGCACGACCCGAGCCGCTTCGAGGAGTTCTCCGCGCGCTACCGCGCCGAGCTCGACGCGAGCGAGGCCGCGGCCGAGTTCTCCGAAAGGTGCCGCGCCCTGCTCGCGCGCGGGCCGGTCACGCTGCTTTACGCGGCGCGCGACGAGCGCTGCAACCACGCCCTCGTGCTCGCCGGCTGGCTGCGCGAGCGTCTCATGGCGTGACGGGGGCGGCCTCGCCGTCCCCGCGCCCTCCCTGTCGCATTCGCCCAGACAGAGCCAGCCGACGTTCTTCTCCCCTCCCGGGGCGTAATACGTCGGCTGGCTCTGTCTGGGCGAAATGGGGACGTCAGCCCCGGCGCCCGCCCGGGCCGGCTGAGCGGAGGGGCCGTCACACGCCGGCCTCGAGGAGGGCGCCGGCGCGGCGCGTCACCTCCTCGAGCGGTACGCTGCGGTCCGACAGCAGCCACCAGCGGTACAGCGAGAGCAGGCCGCCGACGCCGAATGCGAGCAGCATCTCCAGCTCCGTGTCCGAGAGCTCGCCGCGCACGAGGCCGCGCGCGGCGATCTGGTGGGCGAGCGGGCGGGCGAGGTGGTCGAAGAGCAGCTCGGTCGGCACGTGCTCGCAGTAGCGCTGCCGGAGCACGGCGTTCTTTCCCAGGTGCACCGAGAGCGCGTCGAAGAAGGCGGACAGCGGTCGGACGTCCTCGCCCGCCCCCACGCGACCGCGCATCGTCTCCTCCACCTCGTCGAGCAGCTCCGACACCGCCTCCTCGACGATGGCGTCGAGGATCCCGTCGACGCCGCCGAAGTGCTGGTAGACGGTCTTCCTGTCGACGTCCGCCTCGCGCGCCACGGCGCTCACGGAGATCTGCTCGAAGGGCGTCGTCATGATCAGCCGGTCGAAGGCGCCCATCATGGCGCGGCGGCTCCGGCGCACGCGCCGGTCCACGGCCCGACCGTTCTTCTCGCCCTGTGCGCAATCCCCCATTGTCCGCCCCTCTGTGGAATAGTGGCCAACTCGCTCCCCTTCATGGAAGAGACATACCTAGTATTCCACAGTTGTGGATTTATTACTAGATGGGTATAAACAGCACCGTTCGGTTCCAGAAACCATAGGGATCGCGTCGGAAGGACCAAGGATGTCGCTTACCCAGACGGCGGAGCGCGCGGCGCTCTACAAGCTCATCGACTACGTGGACGAGGACCCGGAGGCCCGCATCCCCAAGATCATGGACACGATCGACCGCTACACGCCCAAGGACGTCTTCCCCACGCAGCGTGCGGCCTTCAGGAACGCCATCGACGGGCGCAGCAACTGGTACGAGCTCATCCTCAAGGCGTTCCGGCTCAACCCCGAGGTGCGGACGCGTCTGCTCAAGGCCCTCATCGTGGACGCCAACATCCTCGCCTGGCCCGTCCAGGAGAAGGCGCGCGAGAAGTACGAGTGCAACATCCCGTGGGCGATCCTCCTGGACCCCACGAGCGCCTGCAACCTGCGCTGCACCGGCTGCTGGGCGGCAGAGTACGGCCACGCGCTCAACCTCTCCTACGAGGACATCTGCTCGATCATCGACCAGGGCCGCGAGCTGGGCTGCCACATCTACATCTACACGGGCGGCGAGCCGCTCGTGCGCAAGGCCGACCTCATCCGCATCTGCGAGAAGTACCCCGACTGCGTCTTTCTCTGCTTCACCAACGCCACCCTCATCGACGAGGCCTTCTGCCAGGACATGATCCGCGTGGCCAACTTCGTGCCCGCCATCTCCGCCGAGGGCAACGAGCACACCACCGACGCGCGCCGCGGCGACGGCACCTACGCCAAGATCGAGCGCGCCATGGACCTCCTGCGCGAGCACGCGCTGCCCTTTGGCATCTCGGCCTGCTGGACGCGCGCCAACGCCGACGCCATCGCCACCGAGGAGAACATGGACTGGATGATCGAGAAGGGCGCGCTCTTCTGCTGGTACTTCCACTTCATGCCCGTGGGCCGCGCCGCCTCGGCGGACCTCATGCCCACGCCGGAGCAGCGCGAGCGGATGTACCGCTTCGTGCGCGCGATGCGCGACAAGAAGCCGCTCTTCACGATGGACTTCCAGAACGACGGCGAGTTCGTGGGCGGCTGCATCGCCGGCGGACGGCGCTACCTGCACATCAACGCCGCCGGGGACGTGGAGCCGTGCGTCTTCATCCACTACTCCAACGCCAACATCCACGACGTGAGCCTGCTGGACGCGCTGCGCTCCCCGCTCTTCATGAAGTACTACGAGGGCCAGCCGTTCAACACCAACCACCTGCGCCCCTGCCCCATGCTCGAGAACCCCGACGACCTGCCGCGCATGGTGGCCGAGACGGGCGCCCGCTCGACGGACCTCGTGGAGCAGGAGACGCCCGAGCAGCTGCGCGAGAAGACCGCCCCGGCGGCGGCCGCGTGGACGCCGGTGGCCGAGCGCCTGTGGGAGGACGAGGCCGACCCGATGCACCAGACGCGCCAGAAGTGGAACGAGGGCCAGGCCGCGACGGACGTCTCGCGGCTCGCGCGGCTCGGGCGCGACCTCACCGAGCAGCCGGAGCCGCGGCTGTAGGGCGGCTCGGCGCCGCCCTCCCGGCTGCGTCGGCCAGCGTCGGGGACATCAAATCTGGCTGCGGCGTTTTGGCTGTCTTGCGCCTCCCGGAGGGGCCCAGATGGCCAAAACGCCGCAGCCAGATTTGATATGCGAGAAGGACGGGCCGGCCGCGGGGGCACTGGGGGCCGCTCTTCTCGCCCGTCAATCGCCGCGGGCGCCGAGCTCGCCCAGCCACTCGGCGGCGAGGTCGAGCCAGCGCGCGGCATGGGGGCTCACGCAGTCCGCCCAGCGCGCCGACTGCTCGGTGGCGAGCGAGAGCCCGTGGCGCCCCGCGTGGAAGACGTGGCACTCGTGGTCCACGCCGTGCGCGGCGAGCGCCTCCGCATAGCGGTAGGCGTTGCGCACCGGCACGGTCTCGTCCGTGGCCGTGTGCCAGAGGAAGGTGGGCGGGGTCGCGGGCCCCACGAGGCCCTGCGCCGCGCGCAGGGGCGAGCCCTCGGGGCAGATGCGCGCGGCGTAGGCGGCGTCCGCCGGCCAGCCGGCGTCGAGGTCGATCACCGGGTAGCAGAGCACCTGCCAGTCCACGCGCGCCTCGGCCGCCGAGACGCCCGCGCGTGCGAGGAGCGCGCCCTCGCCCATGAGGCCCGCGTACGTGGCGCACAGGTGCGCGCCCGCGGAGCAGCCGAGGGTCCCGACGAGGGCCTCGTCCACGTACCACTCGGCCGCCCGGGAGCGCACGAGCGCCACCGCCCGGGCGAGGTCCACCTGCGGCGCGGGAAGGAGCGGACCCGGCTCGGCGGCGTCGAGCACGGTGTAGTCGAGCACGAAGGCCTGGAGGCCGCGGGCGAGAAGCGCGAGCGCGATCGGCTCCGCCTCGAGGTCGGAGCAGAACTCGTAGCCGCCGCCGGGGCAGACCACCGCCGCCGGGCGAAGGCGGCCCTCCTGCGCGCCCACGTTGTCCTGGACGTAGGCCGTGAGCGCGGCGGCCCCGGGCCCATATCCCGAGCTCGGAAGCTCTATTCTCTCGACGCGCATCAGCACCTCCCAAGGTTGGCTCACCCCATCATACCGGCTGGCGCCCCTCCCGGGGCAGGCCGACGGCCCGCCCGGCGTATCATGGGAGGGAACACATCGGGGAAAGGAGCCCTCCCATGTCCTTCTCGCTCACGCGCAGAGACGCCCTGGGGCTTGGCGGGGCGCTGCTCGCGCCGATTGTACTCTCTGGCTGCACGGGGTCGGAGGGGGCCGGGCCGGAGGCGCCGGGAGAGGCGCCCGGCGAGGGCCTCGCCGCGCTCGGCGACGCCACGCCCGTCCCGCTCGCGCACGCCACGCAGTTCACGCTCGACGCCTACGACGGGGGCTTCCAGCTCGCGACGCTGGCCAGCGGCGAGCGCCTGCTCGTCGTGCCCGAGGGCGCGGAGCCGCCGGCGGGCCTGCCCGGCGACGTAGGCGTGATCCGGCAGCCGCTCGAAAACGTCTACCTGGTCTCCACCGGCATGATCTGCCTCGTGGACGCCATCGGCGCGCTCGACGCCGTCTCCGTCTCCTCGGTCAAGGCCGAGGACTCCCCCGTCGACGCCTTCACCGAGCGCCTGGAGGACGGCACGATCGCCTACGGCGGCCTCTACCGCGAGCCCGACTACGAGCTCATCACCGCCACGGGCTGCCCGCTGGCCATCGAGAACACCAACATCGACCACGTACCCGAGGTGCGCGCCAAGCTCGAGGAGCTGGGCGTCACCGTCCTCATGGAGCAGTCGAGCCGGGAGGACGAGATGCTCGGCCGCCTGGAGTGGATCCGTCTCATGGGCGCCGCCTTTGGCCGCGAGGACGAGGCGGCGGCGGTCTTCGACGACGTGGCCGCGGGCGTGGAGGCCGCATCGCAGGGCGGCCCGACGGGCAAGACCGTGGCCTTCTTCTACATCAACGAGGACGGCGCCGCCGTCACGCGCCGGGCCGGCGACTACTTCTGCCAGATGATCGAGGCCGCGGGCGGCGAGTACGTGAGCTTTGCCGAGGAGGGCGCCACCGACTCCTCCCCCACCACCGTCACCGTGGAGATGGAGCGCTTCTACGAGGGCGCGCGCGACGCCGACGCCATCATCTACAACGGCACGATCGACGACGGCGTGACCTCCCTCGAGGCACTCAGCGAGAAGAACCGGCTGATCGCGGACTTCAAGGCCGTGCGCGAGGGCAACGTCTGGACCTGCGACGCCAACCTCTACCAGCAGATGACGAGCATGGCCGACATCATCGAGGACTTCCGCGCGGCCTTCTCCGGCACGGGCGAGCCCACCACCTTCATCTGGAGGCTGGGCTAGCATGGCGCGCGCCGCGGGCGAGAGGGCCGGGCGGGGTGGCCGGACCTTGGCCTTCGACCTCGCCGTTCTTCTCGCCCTGTGCGCGCTCTTCGTGGCGAGTCTGTGCCTGGGAAGCGTTGAGACCACGCCCGCGGAGGTGCTCGGCATCCTGGCCGCGGGGCCCGGGGACGCCTCCACCGCCGCGCAGGTCGTCTGGCAGATTCGCCTGCCGCGCGTCATCGAGGCGGTGCTTTTGGGCGGCGCGCTCTCGCTCTCCGGGTTCCTCCTGCAGACGTTCTTCGCCAACCCCATCGCCGACCCCTTCGTGCTGGGCGTCTCCTCGGGCGCCAAGCTCGTGGTGGCGGTGGTGATGATCGTGGTGCTCGGCGCGGGCCAGGTCATGAGCCCCGCGGCGTCCGTGGGCACGGCGTTTCTCGGCTCGCTCGTCACGATGGGCTTCGTGCTGCTCATCTCGCGGCGCGTGCGCACCCAGGGCATGCTCATCGTGGCGGGCGTCATGGTGGGCTACATCTGCTCCGCAGTCACCAACTTCCTGATCGCCTTCGCCGACGACCAGGCGATCGTGAACCTGGACAACTGGTCGCGCGGGAGCTTCTCGGGCGCCACGTGGGCGGACGTGGGCGCGATCGCCGTGGCGACGCTCGCCATGTCCGCGGCGGTCTTCGCGCTCTCCAAGCCGCTCGGCGCCTACCAGCTCGGCGAGCCCTACGCGCAGAGCGTGGGCGTGAACGTGCTCGGGCTGCGCATGCTGATCGTTTTGGTGTCGAGCCTGCTCTCCGCGTGCGTGGCCGCCTTCGCGGGGCCGGTCTCGTTCGTGGGCATCGCCGCGCCGCACCTCGCCCGGCGCGGCGTGGGCTCGTCGCGGCCGCTCCTCGTGACGCCGGCGTGCTTCCTCACGGGCGCGGCCTTCTGCTGCGGCTGCGACCTCGTCGCGCGCACGCTCTTCTCGCCCGTGGAGCTCTCCGTGAGCGCCGTCACCGCCGTCTTTGGCGCGCCCGTCGTCATTGCCCTCATGCTCCGCGGGAGGGCGGGACGATGAGCGCCGAGAAGAACACGGGCTCGCAGCACGCGCTCGAGCTGCGGGGGCTTGACGTGGGGCACGGACAGCGGGCGCTCGTGCGCGACGTCTGCCTTGCCGTGAGGCCCGGTCAGGTGGTAGCGCTGATCGGCCCCAACGGGTCGGGCAAGACCACCATCCTGCGCACCGTGGCGGGGCAGCTCCGCGCGCTCGGCGGCGTGGTGGAGCTCTTCGGGCGGGAGCTGGGCGGCATCCCCGCGGCAGAGCGCGCCCGCGCCATGTCCGTCATGCTCACGGGCCGCCCGTCAACCGAGCTTCTCACCTGCCGCGACGTGGTGGAGGCCGGCCGCTACCCGTTCACCGGGCGCCTCGGGGTGCTCGGCGAGAAGGACCACGAGGCCGTCGCCGCCGCGATGTCCGCGACGGGCGTGCTCAACATCGCGGAGCGCGACTTCGCGCACGTGAGCGACGGCCAGCGGCAGCGCGTCCTTCTCGCCCGCGCGCTCTGCCAGGAGCCGCGCGTGCTGCTGCTCGACGAGCCCACGTCGTACCTGGACGTACGCTCGCAGCTGGACGTCCTTCAGCTCCTGCGCCGCGAGGCGCGCGAGCGCGGGACTGCCGTGGTGGCCTCCCTCCACGAGATCGACCTCGCCCAGAAGGCCGCCGACCACGTGATCTGCGTACACGATGGCCACATCATGTGCCAGGGGACGCCCGACGAGGTGTTCACCGCCGAGCGCGTGGCCGAGCTCTACGACCTCGCGCCAGGCGCCTACGACCCCGCCTTCGGCAGCGTCGAGCTCGCGCGGCCGGAGGGAGATCCGGAGGTCTTCGTCATCGCCGGGGGCGGCACCGGCGCCGCGTGCTTCCGGCGGCTCGCGCGCGAGGGCACGCCGTTCGCCGCGGGCGTGCTCCACGAGCACGACACGGACGGCCTGCTCGCGCGCAGCCTCGCGACGCGCGCCGTCTTCGAGCGCGACTTCGAGCCCGTGAGCGACGCGGCCGTCGCCGAGGCGCGCGAGGCCCTTCTCGCCTGCCGCGAGGTCATCTGCTGCGTGGGCGAGTTCGGCACGATGAACGCCCGCAACGCCGAGCTCCTCGACGCCGCGCGCAAGGCCGGCATCCCCGTTCGCTGAGCGGGTCAGCCGGCGGCCGCCCCCGACCCGCTGACGAAGGAGTCCACGAGGGCCTGGTTCTGGGCGAGAAGGACCTCGAGGGCGCACCGCGCCTCGTCAGAGAGCCCCCTCGTGGGAAACTCGCGCGCCATCGCCACGTTGACGCGGGCGTCGCAGATGTCCCCGAGCTCGTCCTGCACGCCCTTCATGCGCGCCCCCTCGGCGACGGCGTCGGGCCCCAGCAGCTCGGCGAAGCTCTCCCCGACGTAGCGCACGCGCTTCGCGCGCTTGCGCAGCGTGTGCACGGCGTCGGCGTCCGCACGGTCAACGCGCGCATAGCGCTCGTCGACGCTGCGGACCAGCTCGTCGAAGGCCGCGCGCACGTCCTCCCGCGTCACGCCCCTCTCGCGCACGCGCCGCCTCCAGGGCAGTCGCTCCATCGCCTTTCTCACACGCCGCAGCGCGCGCCGCGCATGCCGGCCGCGCATGACGTCGACGACGTGGTTGCGCTCGAGCTCGCGCAGCTCGCCGATCTTCTCGTCAAGCTCGCCATAGGGGACGTCGAGCGCGCGGACCTGCCTCAGCAGCACGTCGTACTCGCGCAGGCGCGAGGTCTCTATCACCACGGAGCGCAGGTCGTCCTGGAGCAGCCGGTGACGGCGGCGCCTGAGGAACGGGGAGGCAAACGCCAGCAGGCTCCGCAGCGTGCGGATGGAGATGCGCAGCCGGTGGATGGTCTCCGGATCGTCCGGGCGGGCGAGAAACGCCTCGAGCCGGCGCTCCACCGTCCGCTCGCCCTCACGCAGCACGCGCGTGAGCTCCCTGCGCACGTCGCCCATCGCCTACCTCCCGTGCCAGTTATGCCAGTCACGTCAGGTTCGTTTGGCATGCCATTTTAACCGGGTTCGTTTGGCATGCCAAACGAACCTGACGTGATTGGCAGTGATTGGCGGGCTTAGCTGGTGCGAACGGTGTCGAGCGACTGCATCCAGGCGATGTAGACGCTCGGGTAGTGGCCGTAGAGCACCTGCACGGGGTTCACGTCGGCGAGGAGGTCGTGCGCGAGGGAGAAGACCCCGCCCGCGCTCGCGAGGTCGTCGGCCGTGGGAATCTCGCGCGCGAGGTCCCCCACCAGCCTGTCCACGCGCTCGCGGTCCTCGGGAACGTAGGGGCACCCCACGCCGGTGTTAGCCTCGAAGATCTTGCACATAGCCTCGTACTTCTCGCCAAAGCCCTCGTCGCCGTGGCCGGGAAGCCAGAGGTCGTGCCCGTAGCGCTCGTAGCCCCAGGAGGCGAGCGGCAGGCGCGGTACCAGGTCGCTCGGGTTCATGACGTTGAAGACGTTGTCGTAGAGGGCGTCGCGCGCGTTGTCGAAGGTCGTGACCTCGGGCGTGGCGAAGGTGTAGCAGTAGATGCCCCCAAGCGGCGCCAGCACGCGCAGGCCCTGCGACATCTCGTCGGCGTACGCGGCGGCGATGTTGGCCACGGCGGCTCCGCGCGAGTGCCCGGTGAACAGCAGGCAGATGTCGTCCGTGCCGTCGAGGCCCGCCTCCTCGGTGACGCGCTCGGCGAGCACGTCCACGATCTCGCGCGCGGCCTGGGCAAAGCCCTCGTGCGTGATCTCGTCCATGTCGTAGGCGGCCGCGTCGCCCATGTTGAGGTCGCTCAGCCACTCGGAGCCGTAGCTCCCGCGGATGGACACGAGGAAAAGGGTCTTCTCGGCGCCGCCCCCGCCCGTCACGCGCTTGGCGGCAACCGAGTAGGCAACGACGTCATCCGTGCCGGTGATGAGGTCCACGACCTCGTCGAAGATCTCGCTGCGGTATTGATACGACGCCGTGGAGATCTCCTCGAAGCCCAGCGCCGCGAGCGCGGCCTCCATGTAGGCCGGCGAGTCCGAGCCCGCCTGGTAGTACGCCGACTCGGAGTTGGCCACGGCAGAGAGCACCGAGCACGTGGTGGCAAGATCGTGGTTGTAGACGGTGGGATCCCGGAAGAACCAGTCGTCGTCCCAGGCCACCTCCGTGGAGATGGTCTCCGAGCCCGTGGCCATGCTCGTGAAGTCGATGCGCGTCGAGAAGGACCCCGTGCGCCCGGACGAGCCCTCCAGCGCCGCGAACTCGCTCGGGGCCTGGACCACGCCCAGGCCCGCCTCCCTCTGCGCGAGGCGCCGCTGCACCGCCAGCCCGAGCGCGACGACGGCGACGGCCAGGGCCGACAGCAGGGCAAGAAGGACGCGCCGCCCCCAGCGCGGCCTCGCCGGGGCCTCACCCGGCGCCATCATGCCTCCGGGGCCGCCGAGACGTCAGCCACGGCGCGCGCCGCCCCGTCCACGCGCGCGGAGTCGTCCGGCGTGATGGTCATGGACTCGAAGCGCCGCGCCATGTAGTCGTTGCCGTAGTGCTCGGCGTAGAACCGCTCGACGGGCGTGGTCTGCGGGATGCCGGAGAGGCGCTCGAACCAGCAGTCGAGCGCCTCGAGCGTCATGACGCCGTTCACGAGCATGAGGGCGGCGCAGAGCGCGGTGAACGAGTAGCGGACCTTCCACGGGATGAGGTTGATGAGTTTGAGCATCCACGGCAGGCAGAGCCTGATCCACACAAGGCCGAGGGCGCCCCACATGCACATGAAGAGGGTCGAGGTGCGCCCGCCAAAGAGCAGGGCCACCGGGTCCGGGAAGAGCCCGAAGATCGTGGAGCCCGAGTAGTCCCAGGCCACGGCGCCAAAGCCCAGCTCCATGAACCAGGCCGTCGCCGCCTCGAAGAGCCCGCCGATCACGGCGGAGACGAGAAAGACGATCGCCGGACTCGCCCGGTAGAAGCGGTTGAGCGCCACCGTCATGAGCACCGCGCCAAAGCCATAGATGGGCGAGAACGGCCCAAAGAGCAGCCCCGCGCGGTCCTGGACCTCGCCGGGGACCACGACGACGAAGTGGTAGACGGTCTCGATGACGAGGCCGAGCACGCAGCAGGCCACGAACACCCAGAACAGGTTGAAGAAGTTGAGCTCGATGTAGCCCTTGCCCCCGAGGTCGCGCCCGAGCATGCCCTCCTCGGCGGCCTCGCGGTCCACCAGGTCGCGCACGCGGCGCTTGAGCTCGCGCTCGCGGCGCAGCGACGGGTCCACGGTGACGGAGATCGCCAGGAGGATGAGCAGCTGGACGGCATCGGGGACGAGCGTGGCGTCGATGCCCTGCAGCATGATCTTGAGCAGGACCTGGACGACCGACGTGCCGATGAGCACGTGCGACCAGCGCGCCGCGTTGCGGCGCCGGCTCTTGCGCAGCGAGCGCCCAAAGACGACGAGCGCCGCGCCGTTGCCAATGGTGACGAGGTAGCTGATGGCGAGAAGGACCACGGGCAGCGTGGGGTCGGTGCCCACGATGATCAGGGACGGGTCGGTCTGGAGCGCCCACGTCATGAGGGCGGCGAACACGATGACAGAAAACAGGGTGAACACGCCGAGGACCGTGCAGAGGGCCCCGTAGAGCCGCATCGCGAGCGGGATCTTCGCGGCCGCGGCGTCGCCCTCCGAGGCGGGGGCGCCCGCGCGCATGTCGGCGTCGATGGTTTCTGGCTGCGCCTTTGGGGTCATGTGAGCTCCTCGAGGCCCGGTCCAACCGAAGGGTAAGCAAGCGTTCCCACGATAACCGAGAGGCCCTCTCGCCCCGATGGGAAGGGCCCCGCCGCCCCATACTCAAGGAATCGTTGATATCACCCCGTTCTTCTCGCCCCGATTGACCGGGCGGAGGCCGCCTGCGTATACTTTCTGGTTTGATGTGCAGCCAGCCCCACGACACGGCACCACGGAGGGAAGCCCATGACCAAAGAATGCAGCATCGTGAAGGGAATCAGCTTCTTCCTTTCCCTTATCGGCATCGCCTCGATCGCGATGGCGGCGATCGCCTACTTCCTCGGCCCCACCATCGACCTGGGCATCGATGACCAGGGGGCGATGGTCCTCGCGGCCGCCGTCGTCCTGCTGTTCATCGGGGCGCTCGAGCTTGTCACGGGCGTCATGGGCATCCGCCTCTCCAAGGACCCCGCGCGCCTCAAGCCCTTCGTCGTCTCCGCGACCATCCTCACGCTCGTGAACCTCTTCGAGGTCTTCATGAAGATCGGCTCCGACGAGGACGGCCCGATCTGGGTCAACCTGCTCTACGCCGCGCTCGCCTTCACGGCGATCGTCTATGCCTCGCGCGCCATGAAGGGTGTCGACGCCCAGTAGCGCCCCTTGGCCTCGCCCGCCCCAGGAATCCGGGACGGGACGTCGGCTATAGTCTCTGTATGGCCGAGACCAGACGGTCCTTCTCCGGCCGCCGCCACCCCCGACATGGCGGCGGCCGCACTCTTTGCCGGAACATATCTCCTTGCCGGGACATGGGGGCGCATGAACGTCAGACAGCTCAGATTCTTCTGCCTCGCCGCCCGCGACGGCACCTTCTCCGCCGCGGCGAGGGAGGAGGGCGTCACAGTCCAGGCGGTCTCCAAGTCCATCCACGAGCTCGAGGAGGAGCTGGGCGGGGCGCTGTTCGTCAGGGCCGGCAAGGGGATGGCCCTCACGCCCCTTGGCGAGAAGATCCTCGAGCCGGCGCGCGCCGCGGTCATGAGCTTCGAGTCCGTGGAACGCGTCGCGGGCGCCGGGCGCGCGGCCGAAAGGAGGGACGGCCTGGAGCTCGCCCTCGTCTCTCCGCCCTTCTCCAAGCATGAGTTCATCTGCGGCGTCATCTCTCGGCTCGCGACGCATGCCCTCGGGGTCAAGACCCGCCTCTCGGTCTCGGTGGGGGCCAAGGCGCTCGCGGGCCTTCGGGCGGGAACGGTGGACGCACTGTTCACCATCGGCCGGCTCCGCGCGCCGCAGTGCGAATGCACGCAGATCGGGTCGGTCTCGCCGGGCGCCTTTCTGGGGAGGGGCCACCCGCTGCGCGGGAAGGGGGCGCTCTCCTTTGCGGACCTTGAGCCGTACCCCGTCCTCTGGTCAGACGAGGTCGACGGGTTCAACGAGACGGTCCTCGTCACCTGCCAGAGGGCCGGGCTGAGCTCGCCCGTGGTCCCCATCGAGACGAGCGAGGAGGTCGTCGACTTCCTCGAGAGCCGCAACGGGTTCATCATGGGCGTGAACCTCAAGGCGCTCAGCATCAGGCCCTTCGCCATGATGCACGGCCTCGACCCGGCGGACGCCCCCTCGGTCCCCGTCTGCATTGTCACGCTCGAGGGATCGTGCCGCCCGGAGGTGGAGCGCCTGAGGCAGTTCGTCTGCAACGAGTTCTCCCTCCTGGCGCGCACGCTGGGGACGGCCTCCGGCCCGCAGAAAGACCTATCATAAAGTCGGACAGGCGGGGGACCGTTCCCAGCGCGCGCCGCCGCGCGGAAGGAGGCCGACCATGACCGACATCGCAATCGTCACCGGGGCGTCGTCCGGCCTTGGAGCCGAGCTCGTGCGTCTGCTCGGCGAGGGCGCCTTCGGGCCGCTCGACGAGGTCTGGGCCGTCTCGCGCCATGCCGCGCGCACGTCCCCGCGCGTGCGCCCGTTCGCGCTCGACCTCACGGAGCCGGCGTCGTTCGACGCGCTCGAGGCGGCGCTCGCCGAGACGCCCGGCGCCCGCGTGGCGCTTCTCGTCAACAACGCCGGCTTCGGGACGTTCGGCGACTTCGCGGACATGCCCGCGGCCGACAACGCGGACATGGCGCGCCTGCTCATGCTCGCGCCCGTGGAGCTCACATACCGCGCGCTGCCGTACATGGCGGCGGGCTCGCGCGTCCTCAACGTGGCCAGCGTGGCCGCCTTCATGCCGCAGCCGGGCCTCGCCACGTACTCGGCGGCCAAGCGGTTCGTCCTGGACTTCTCGCGCGCGCTCGACGCGGAGCTCGGGGACGTGGGCATCCACGTGACGGCGCTCTGCCCCAAGTTCATGCGCACGGGGTTTCTCGACCACGCGGGGGCGGGCGACGTCGCCGCGCGCATGGCGGGCCTCACCGGCTTCGAGGACGTGGCGCGCGTGGCGGAGCGCGCCCTCGCGGCCGCCCGCGCCGGGCGGGCGCTCTGTATCCCCTCCCCCGACATGCGCGCGTTCTACGTCGCCGCCAAGCTGCTCCCCTACCCGCTGCTCCTGCGCGCCGAGCGCGCCCTCATGGGCCTCGGGGCCGCGCGCGGGGAAAGGGGCTGACGCCATGGGCGAGAAGGACCTGGGCGGGGGCGCCGCCACGAGGGACCGCGGCGCGGCGGGCGCCCGCGCGGTGCGCTGGGGGATCGTCGGCGCGGGCAGGATAGCCCACCGGTTCGCGCGGAGCCTCGCGCACGAGGGGCGCTCCGAGCTCGTGGCCATCAGCTGCCGCCGCGCCGGGCGGGCGGAGGCCTTCGCCCTCGAGCACGGCGTCCCCGAGGGCGGCGCCCTCTCCGACGAGGCGCTCGGCGGAGTCGCGGGGGCGGCCCACGCGGCCCTTCTCGCCCGGCCGGACGTCGACGCCGTCTACCTCGCCCTCCCCCATGCGATGCACCTCGAGTGGGCGCTCGCGGCGCTGCGGGCGGGCAAGGCCGTGCTCTGCGAGAAGCCGGCCTGCGTGGACGCCGAGGAGGCGCGCGAGCTCGCGGGCGCGGCCCGCGAGACGGGGACCCTCTTTATGGAGGCGATGAAGACGCGCTTCTCCCCGCTCTACCGGCGTGTGCGCGAGCTCGTCGCGGAGGGCGCCATCGGCGAGGTCCGCCGCGTGGAGGCGCTGCTCGAGAACGACATGGGGGAGCGCATCGCGCGCGGGGGCGACTACCTCTCCGCCGCGCGCGGGGGCGGCATCCTGCTGGACTCCGGCATCTACTGCGCCTCCTGGGTGGAGGACTACCTGGGCGGCCCCCTCGAGGTCGTGGGCGCGGCCGCGCGCTGGGACCACGGCCACGACTGCTTTGTCGAGGCCGAGCTCGCGCGCGGAGAGATGACGGCGCGGCTCGTCACCGCCGCCGACGCGGCCGGCCCCCGGGAGGCCCGCATCATCGGGGCGGCGGGGACCATCGTGGTGGAGGACATGCACCGCCCGCAGCGCGCCCGCCTGGAGCGCCCGGGCGAGGACCCCGTCGGGCTCGAGCTCCCCTACCCCGTCGACGACTTCTACGACGAGATCGGGCACTTCGTCGACCTCGTGGTCTGTGGAAGGGCGGAGTCTGACGTCATGCCGCTCGCGGCCACGCTGCGCTGCGCCGAGCTGCTCGACGCCGTGCGGGCCGCCATCGGACCGGAGGGGGACGGGCCGCGCGCGGACCGCCCTCAACCGCCCGCGGACGCCGGCCGAACGCGGCTCGCCCCCGAGCGGGCCAGCAGGTAGTCTAGAGCCCCAGAGTCGAACGCGCCCCCGGCGCCCAAAAGAAAGGACCCCCATGGACATCCAGGCCATCATCTCCCAGGTCTCCGCCGCCCTCGCGGACGCCCCCGAGAGGCTCCAGGACCTCCTTGCCGACCCCAAGGGCACCATCGAGGAGCTCACCGGCCAGCCAATCGGAGACGCCGACCTCTCGCAGATCGTCGACGGCGTGAAGAGCGGCATCGCCGACGGCAGCCTCGACCTCGGCGCGCTGGACCTCGGCAACCTCGACCTCGGCGCGCTGGCCGGCGGCCTCGGCGGCATGCTCGGCGGCCTGGGCGGCCTTTTCGGCAGGAAGTAGCGCCCGCATAAGCGCGTGACAGGGGGACGGAGCGGTGACAGGCCCTCCGTCCCCCTGCCCTATCTCAGGACGTAGGCGGAGACGATCTCCGCATAGTACGCGGTGTGCGAGGCGTCCGTGGAGTAGTACCTCCCGCGCAGGTCCTCGCGCAGCAGCGACTCGTCCTGCTCGCGCCTGTAGAGCACGCGGCACTCCAGCGTGAGCGGGAGCTCCCGGACGGCGGGGGCGCCGACCTCCTCCCCCTCGACGAGCGTGAGGCCGAGCTCGGCCACCTTGTCCAGGTCGCGCCCGCTCTTGGAGCCGCAGACCGCAAGGATCTGGCTGATACGCCGGTCGTGGTCCTTCTCGCCTGCGCGCATGGGCACGCTCACCGTGAACTCGCCGCTCTTCTCGATGAGGCCGTACGTGAAGCGGCTGCTGCGGACGTAGGCCACGAAGAGGGGCTTGCCCCATTCGACGCCCAGCGTGCCCCACCCGATGGTCATGGGGTTGGCGCGACCGCCCGCGCGGGCGGTGAGCAGCACGCCCTTGGGCAGCTCCCGCAGGATGGTGGGTGCGTACTCGGTGACGTCGATCTTCTCGCGCATGCGTGCCTCCCGCCCAACGTACAATCAGATAACCCGATTATAAGGAGGGGAGCCGCCATGGGCAGCCTCGAGAGCGTCCGCGTGTTCACCCAGAGCGCCATCCGGATCGAGGGGGCGGGAGGGACGGTCGCGTACTTCGACCCCTTTTCGCTCGCGGCCGCCGAGGCCGCGCACGACGCCGACTACGTGCTCATCACCCACGCCCACTACGACCACCTCTCGCCCGAGGACTACGCGCGCGTGGCCGGCGAGAAAACCGTGGTCGTGGCGCCCGCGGGCATGGCCGGCGAGGTCGCGGGGCTGGGCGCGGCCGCGACGCACCTCGTGCGCGCGGGCGAGAAGCTCGAGCTGCCGGGGATCCGCGTGGAGGCCGTGCCCGCCTACAACGTGGAGCCCGAGCGCCTGGGCATGCACCCGCAGGCGAACGGCTGGCTCGGCTACGTGGTGACGCTCGACGGCGACCCCACACGCTACTACGTCACCGGCGACACCGACCAGAACCCGGACAACGAGCGCGTGGCCTGCGACGTCATGTTCCTGCCCATCGGCGGCACCTACACCTGCGACGCGCGCCAGGCGGCCGCCTTCGTGAACGCGGTGCATCCTGCCGCCGCGGTGCCCACCCACTACGGCAGCATCGTCGGCACCTACGCCGACTTCGACGCCTTTGCCGCCGAGGTCGACCCCTCCATCGCCGTCATCCGCAAGCTCGAGCGCTGACGGCAAAGGGGACGGTCGCTTTTGCGCGCCTTCGGCAAGGCGGAGACGATCGCGCTGCTCGACCAGGGCGGAATCGCCTACGAGCTCTACGAGCACGAGGCCGTCTTCACCGTGGAGCAGGCGCATGCCGCGGGCATTCCCCACCCCGAGCTCGGCGCCAAGAACCTCTTCCTGAGGGACGACAAGCACCGCGCGTACTACCTCGTCTGCCTTCCGGACGAGAAGAGCGTATCGCTGCGGGAGGTCCAGGAGCGCCTGGGCTCGCGCCGCCTCTCGTTTGCGAGCGAGAAGGACCTGGGGGAGATGCTCGGCCTCGTGCCGGGCTCCGTCACGCCGCTCGGGGTGCTGAACGACGCCGAGCGGCGCGTGGAGGTCGTGATCGACCGGGAGCTCGTCGACGCCGGCCGCGTGACCGTGCACCCGTGCGACAACACCGCCACTGTCCTTCTCGCCACCACGGACCTGATTGCGCTGCTGCACGGGCGCGGCCGCACCGTACGCGTGGTCGACCTCTAGAAGTTGCGACCTGCAATCTCCCGGTTTTTTAAGCGGCAAATGCAATCGTTCTACCTGCTATTATTCGAGTTTCCGCAGGTAGAAAGCTGCTTAAGAATCTGGGGTAGTTGCAGCTCATCTCACAGCGAGAAGAACACTCCCGCGGTGGGAGACGCCAATTCGAGACACGGCGCGTCTCGAATTGTGCACACGATGTGTGCACTTTCTTGACGCATTGCGTCAAGAATCCTCAGCCCAAGGATTCGGCACACGGTGTGTGCCGAATCTGAATTGTGAACGCATTGAGCTCACAATCAGACTGTCGCAAACTTCGCGTTCTGATCCAAAAGGGGCCTGTCCCCTTTTGACCTACTCGTAGTGCCGCACGTCCTTCTCGAGGTAGCGGCGCCTCTCGACCGTGGGGCCCATGGCGTTGACCGCGGCGTAGCGCGGGCACTCGCGGGCGTGGTCGTTGATGATGCCGCAGGCCTGCAGGTGCGAGTAGACCGTCGTGGGACCCAGGTACTTGAAGCCGCGACGCTTGAGGTCAGCCGCCACGCGCGCCGAGAGGCCGTTGCTCACCGGAATCCACCCGTCGGCGTGCTTGTTGTAGAGGATCGTCTTGCCGTCCGAGAAGCCCCAGAGATAGGCGTCAAAGCTGCCGAACTCCTCACGAACCTGCTGGAAGCAGCGCGCGTTGTTGATGATAGCCTCAACCTTGCGGCGGGAGCGGATCATCCCCGGCGTCTCCAGGATGCGCTCGACGTCCTCCGGCCCGAACGCCGCCACGGCGTCGTAGTCGAAGCCCGCGAAGCACGCGCGGAGCACCTCGCGCTTGTGCAGCATCATGGTCCAGTTGAGCCCGCACTGCATGACCTCGAGCGAGAGGAACTCAAACTGCCCGCGGTCGTCGTGCAGGGGCACGCCCCACTCCTCGTCGTGGTAGCGCAGGCAGAGCTCGTCGGTGGTGTCCCAGTCGCAGTAGGACATACAGGTCTCCGCTCTTCTCGGCAGGCAACGGGTCTATTATCTGACAAACGGGAGGGGTGGCGCATGACCGCAGGCTTTGACATCGAGCGCTTTGTCCGCGCGCAGGCGGGCGGCGTCTTTGAGCAGGCGCTCGCCGAGATTCGCGCCGGCCGCAAGCGGAGCCACTGGATTTGGTTCGTCTTCCCGCAGGCGCGCGGGCTCGGACGCAGCCCCCTGGCGGAGCGCTATGGCATCGCCAGCCACGACGAGCTTGACGCATACGTCAACCATCCCCTGCTCAGGGGGCGTCTTCTTGAGATCTCGCACGCACTTCTCGCCCTGCCGGGAGGCGACCCCATCGCCGTGCTGGGGAGCATCGACGCCCTCAAGGTCCGCTCGTCGATGACGCTCTTCGAGCTCACGGGCGTCGACCCCGTCTTTGGTGATGTGCTGGACAAGTACTATGCCGGCGGCCGCGACGAGCTCACGCTGAGGATTGTGAACGAGTCCTGGGCTCGGTAAAACACGTCCCCAATTACTCCTCGATGCGGCGGATGGCGGGGATTGACCAGGTCACGCCGGCGAGAAGGACCATCGCAGCCCCGGCGCCCACGAACCACGCCGGGGCGCCCACCGCGTCCGCAAAGACGGACGAGAACGCCAGGCCCAGCGGCAGCGCCCAGGACATGATGGCACCGTAGAGGCCGAAGACGCGCCCCAGGTACTCGGGCGGGACCTTCTCCTGCATGAGGGCGGTCTGCGGGCCGGAGTAAAAGGGCGAGCTCAGGCCCATGAGGAAGCTCATGGCGAGAAACGCCATGAAGCCGCCCACCCCAAGCAGGCCCGCCGCGAGCGTGGCTACGCCGTAGAGCGCCGTCGCCGCCACGACGGTGAGCGCACGGTTCTTGAGGCCGCCCGTTGCCGCGAGCAGGGCCGAGCCCGCGATCATGCCCACCGAGAACACGATCTCCGCCGTGGCGGCGTCGCCCGTGGTGCCGCCGAAGTGGTCGAGCGTCATGAGCGGGAAGAGCGCCGAGATGGGCGAGAAGACCAGCGTGAAGACGAAGCCGCACCAGAGCAGCGCGAAAAGGCCACGGTAGCCGCGCAGGACGCGATAGCCGTCGGCGGTCTCGGCCGCGAGGGCTCGGGCCTGCGCCGCAAGGCCGAGGTCCTTCTCGCCCGCCTGCGCGCCCTGCCCCGCGCCCCCCACGTCGAGCCGAGCCGCCAGCACTGCGACCGTCGCGATGAGCGCCCCGGCCACGTCGAGCGCAATCATGGCCGTGAGCCCCCAGAGCGGGTAGATCACCGCCGCGACGGCCGTGCCGAGGATGTAGCCGCCGGACTGGACGGCCTGCGTCACGCCAGCGAGGCGCGTGAGGTGCTCGGCCGGCGCCACGAGCGGCGTGAGCGCCTGGAAGGCCGGCGTGTGGAAGGCGCTGCCGATGGCCCGCACGAAGAGCGCGGCCATGACCACCCACACGGGGAGCGCGCCCGAGGGCGAGACCACCGCGCAGGCGGCGCTCACTGCGGCGATGAAGAGGTCTGCCCCGATGAGCGTGACCCTGAGCGGCAGGCGGTCCACGATGGCCCCCGCGAAGGTGCCGAGGAGCGCGAGCGGCAGGAAGCCCGCGAGGGACGCCAGCGAGAGCATGCTCGCCGAGTTCGTGGTGAGCGTGATGTGCCAGACGAAGCCCATCTGCAGGACGGAACTCGTGAGCACGGAGACCAGCTCGCCGCCCCACACGCACGCGAGCTTGGCCTTCCAGCTGCTCTCCTCGTTCATTGCACTCCCTCTTTGGTAATTGGGGACGGGTTCATCTGAGCGCCCTCCAGTATGCCACGGCGATCTGCGTGCGGTTGCGCAGGTGCAGCTTGGCCAGGATCGAGCTGATGTGGTTGCGGACGGTGCCCTCGCCCATGTAGGCGGCCGCGGCCACCTCGCGGTTGTCGAGGCCCTCGGCGATGAGCGCCACGACCTCGCGCTCGCGGTCGGTGAGCTGCGGAAAGATCGTCGCGAGGTCGGGCTTCTCGGCTGTCGCGCCGGACGCGCCGGACGCCCCGGTCGCCCCGCCCGCGCCGAGCGCGACCGCCCGCTCGAGCACCTCGCCCTCGAGGACGCTCCGCCCCGCCATGACCGCGCGCAGCGCCGGCGCCACGCCCGCCACGTCCTGCTTGATGAGGTAGCCGGCCGCCCCCAGGGAGAGCGCCCGCACGATGTACTCGTCATCGGAGAAGGTGGTGAGAAAGACCACGCGCGGCGGCTGCGACGCGGCGAGGATCTGCTCGGCGGCGGCCAGGCCATCCACGCCAGGCATCTGGATGTCGAGAAGGACCACGTCGGGCGCGGCCTCCGCCGCCAAGCGCACGGCGTCGGCCCCGTCCGTCCCGCAGCCCGCGACCTCGATGTCCGGCTGCGCGTCCAGTACGATTCTGAGCGACTCCACCACCACGGCGTCGTCGTCTGCGATGACCACCCTCATGTCTCTCCCCTCGAGCGTGGAAAAGCGACGGCCCCCTTTCCACGCGGGACGCTGGCAAAGACGGTCCAGCCGCCGCGCTCCCCGGGGCCGGCGCGGAAGGTGCCGCCGAGCGCCCGCACGCGCTCCTCCATGGAGGCGAGCCCCATGCCGGAGCCGTCGCCGCGCCCGGCGCCCCCGCGACCGTCATCTGTCACCGTGAGCCGCCAGAGGCCGGGATGCTCCACGAGCTCCACGCCCACGTGGCGCGCGTCCGCGTGGCGCAGCACGTTGGAGACGGCCTCGCGCACGACCGCCGTGAGGCAGCTCGCCACGGCGGCCGGCGCCTCCCCCGCCTCCGCGCGCACCGTGGGCGCGAGCGGCGTCCCCGCGCAGGCGCGCTCCACGACGGCGCGCACCTGCACCGAGAGGTCGCACGCGTCGTCGCGCAGGTCGTGCACGCTCGCGCGCACCTCGTCGAGCGCCGCGCGCACCGTGTCCGCCACGGCCGCGAGGTCCTGTGCCACCGGCTCCCCGGCATGCGCCACACGGTACGCCTCCGCCTGCACGACGGCACGCGTGAGCAGGTGGCCCACGTTGTCGTGGATGTCACGGGCGATGCGCGCCCGCTCGGAGAGCGTGGCCAGACGCACCTCGTAGTCCTGGGCGTCCAGGAGCTCGCGGTTCTTCTCGGCCAGGGCGAGGCGCGCGGCGGCGAGGTCGTCCCGCGTGCGGAGGGCGTCACGGCGGCGCAGCTCAAACGCCCCGACGCGGAGGCCGAGCCATCCGCCCACAGCAACGCCAGCCACGGCGAGAAGGACCGCGGGCCCGCCCGGCGTGCCACGTGCCGCGCCCCAGGCGAGCGGCACGAGCAGGGCGGCGGGCACAGCGCGCAGCCGCCCCCTCTCCCCGGCGACTATCCGGCACAGGTCGTAGGCCGCCACGCCGAGCAGCGCCACAGCCTCGGGCAGGGCGCACGCGAGGGCGCAGAGGGCAAGGGGCGGCACGAGGGCCGCCCGGCCGCGGGCGAGCTCGCAGAGAGCCGCCAGGGCGACCGTTGCCAGCAGCGCGACCACGAGGCCGACACCCGCCGTCCCGCCCGCCGCCGCAGCGAGCGCGGGCAGGCAGGCGACGAGCGCCACGAGCTTGTCGGCCAGTCTCTCCATGGGGCGATTCTAGCAGCGCGGCCGGACAGCAACGCGCGTCGCGTCGCTCACGCCGCGCCGGCGGCGCGACGGCGGGCGCGACCGAGCGAGAGCCCCACGGCAAAGAGCGTCACCGCAAAGAGCAGAACGATCCCCAGGCACGTTACCAGCTCGGCGACAAGCTCGGGCGTGAGCTCGCGGGCGTGCAGCGCCGACGCGACCGCCTGGCTCACCCAGTACGAGGGCGAGAGGCGCGCCGCCGCCTGCACGGCCTCCGGCAGCATGGAGAGCGGCACCCACGCCCCGCCGAGAAACGAGAGCACCATCGCGCCGATGTTGCCGCACGCGTTGACCGCGTCCTCGCTGAGGCCGAGCTGCGCGAGCAGAAACGCCAGCGCGAGCGGCACCAGGGCAAAGGGAAGCACGCTCCCAAGCGCGCAGGCCACGAGCGCCGGGTCCGTCCCGGCGAGCGCGCCCGCGCTCGATGCGAGGGCCACGGCGCAGGTCCACGCCCACACGGCCACCGCGAGCACGAGGCACGCCGCGACCTGCCCCGCGGAGAGGCGCGCGGGCGAGACGGGCCCCGCCGCCGTACGACGCCGCAGCTCAGGCCGCTGGAACGCCGCGAGCGAGACCCCGGCCACCACCACGATGGAGCTCATGACGGAGTATGTGGAGAAGTTCAGGTACGTGGCGAGCCTATCGGCGCCGCCGAGCGCGCCCTCGGACTCCCGCACGCCCACCTCGGCCCGCTCCGCCGCCGCAACCAGCGCGAGGTCCGCGACCTCGGTCGCTGACGCCGTCGGCTCGAGCGCCGCAGCGCCCGCCGCGAGCGAGACCCAGCGCGACGCCGCCTGCGCCGCGAGCGCCCCCGCCTGCACGTCCTGGCCGTAGGCAACCTCGAGCGCCGGCACCTCGTCCCCCGCGCGCGCCGCCTCGAGCAGCTCCCGCTCAAAGCCCTCCGGCAGCACCACCAGGCAGTCCACCTGGCCCGTCGCCACGCCGTCCTGCAGCGCGAGCGGCTCGTCCGCAACGTCCACGAGCTCGAAGGCGTCTCCCGCCCACGCCGCGAGCGCACCTGAGAGCGCCGTGCCGTCCCGGTCCACCACGGCGACGCGCGCCTCGTAGGCGGCATAACCGTCCTTCTCGCCTGCGGTGGCCGTGCCCATGTCCCCCACCACGAACACGCCCATGAGGGAGAGAAACACCACGTAGAGCGCGAGGTAGATGGGGTGTCCGGCAACCACGCGCAGGGCGGTCCTAAAGGTGCTCATAGCTCTGTCTCCTAAAGATGGCGCCGGCCACGGCGAGAAGGGCGAGCGCACCCGCCACGCAGGCGGCGAGGCGCGCGGCGAACGGCGCGAGCGAGGTGTAGTAGTAGAGCGCGTAGAACGTGTCGCACACGAGCTTGGTCGGGTTCACCCAGCTCGTCCACGGCAGCGTGTGGGCGAGGTTGTCCGCGAGCTCCATCGCCGCAGTTCCATAGAGACCGGCAAAGAGCGAGAGCACGCAGGTCAGCGCCGTGAGGATACCCGAACGCGCGGAGATGCCAGCCGAGAGGGGCAGCGCCCCCACGCACGCACCGAGCGCCGTGGCGAGCAGCGCGCAGACGGCAACGGCCACGAGGGCAAGTCCTTCTCGGCCGCCAAAGTCCACGCCCGCCACAAGGCGCAGGAACGCAAAGGCCAGCGTCAGCGTCACGGTCGAAACCGCCCACGCGCCGAGCGCGCAGCCGGCGAGCTGCCGCAGGCGCGAGGTGCCCGAGACCGCCCGGCGCGCCCCGAGCGCCGAGACGCCGGGCTGCGCATACGCCACGGCGAGCATGCCCGCCTGGGAGGCCATGAGCGTGGACATGCCGAGCAGGGCGTAGTAGTAGCGCACGATCTCCTCGGGCCGGGCGTGCGTGATCTGCACCCGCTCGACCGCCACCTGGATGCCCAGGGCGTCCGTCACGGCGGCGGGGTCCGCGAGCGCCGCCGGATCGCGCTGCGCCACCTCCTCCAGCAGGGCGCGCGACTGCACGTAGGAGCTGGCGACGGTCTCCAGGATCGTGCGGTTGACCGCCGACGCGCCGTCCGCGCTCGCGAGCGTGTAGGCCGAGCCCACCGTGAGCGCGGGCGCGCCGTCAGAGGCAATCTCAAAGTAGCCGTCAATCTCCCCACTGGCGAGAAGGGACTCAGCCTCGTCGGCGGTCCCCACACGCCGCAGGTCGAGCAACTGGTCCTTCCCCGGCTCCGCGAGAGCCTCTGCGACCTGGGTGAAAGAGCCCGCAGACGCATCGTCCTTCTCGTCCGCCGGAGCCACGAGCGCCACCGGCACCGGGTCCACCACGCCGTCCGTACGCATGCCGGAGAACATGAAGAGGAAGATGGCCGACATGATGAGGGGAAACGCCAGCACCCATACGATCACCGAGGGCGTGCGCACGAGGCTCTTGACGCTCACCAGAAACGAGGTTCCCATGGCAGCCCCCTAGTCGCGCAGCTCGCGGCCGCAGAGCTCGAGGAAGACATCGTTCAAGGTGGGCGGCTCGGACCACACGCGCCCCAGGCGCACGCCGGCCGCGGTCAGCACGCTGAGCGCGTCGGTGAGGTTGTGAGCGCTCGCCTCGCAGGTCAGGCGCAACATGCCGTCCGCGCAGTCCGCTGAGAGCACGTGCGAGAGGCCGCGTAGGCGCTCGAGCGTGCCCTCGGGAAGCTCGCCCACCTCAGCCGTGATCTTCTCGCCGAGGCTGATCATGCGCTTGAGCTCGTCGGCGGTGCCCTGCGCCACAGCGCGCCCGCGGTCGCAGATCATGATGCGGCCGCAGATCTGCTCGACCTCCTCCATGTAGTGGCTCGTGTAGACCACCGTGGCGCCCTCGTCGCGCAGGCGGCAGATGCCGTCCAAGATGTTCGCGCGGCTCTGCGGGTCCACGGCGACGGTGGGCTCGTCGAAGAAGATGAGCTCCGGGCGGTGCGCGATGCCGCAGGCGATGTTGAGCCGTCGCGCCAGACCGCCGGAGAGCTTGGCCGGGCGGAAGCGCGCGTAGTCGCCGAGGCCCACGAAGTCGATCGCCTCGTCCACGAGCTGGCGGCGCCGGCGGCGGTCGCGCACGTAGAGCGCGCAGAAGGCGTCCACGTTCTCGCGCACGGTGAGCTCGTCGAAGACGGCCACCTGCTGCGGGACCACGCCCACACGCGCCTTGAGGTCGTAGCGGCTCGGCGCCATCGGCTCGCCAAAGAGCTCGATGGTGCCGCGGTCGTAGGAGAGCAGCTGGAGGATGCAGTTGATGGCCGTGGTCTTGCCCGACCCGTTGGGGCCGAGAAGCCCGAAGATCTCCCCACGGCGGACGGCGAGGTCCAGATGGTCAAGCGCGACGAGCTCGCGATAGCGCTTGACGAGCCCGGTGACACGGACGACGTCTTGTGATGGTGCGGTCTGCGTGTGTGGCATGGCGGCCCCTTTCTCTTGGCGCCATTGTCACCGGCTGCCCGCGCCCGGGGAAGTGAGTTTTGTCACGAGTGCGGCCCCGCGTGGTGGGCGAGACAAGGGGGACAGATCCATTTGTCTCAGACGTTTACGCGCGACTGGACAATCGCTAGCCAAAGGTCTCGAGGTACTCCGCGCAGGTCATGGCGCGGACCTTGGAGCGCTTGTACGCGCCCGCGTCGCGCGTGAGGATGACGTCCGCGTCGTTGAGCTCGGCGCAGGCGCGGATGAGGCCGTCCTCGAAGTCCGGCTCGCCGCAGCCGAGCGAGAGCTCGCACTCCTCCGCGCCCATCGGCGCGATCACGAGCAGCTCGCGCAGCCACTCGATCGATCTTCTCGCCCGCGCCTCGCCGTACTGCCGCCGCAGCACGCAATACGCATCCTTGAGCGACCCCACGGCAACGAGCCCCAGGTCTCCCCCGCCGTTGCAGCGGCGAAGGACCTCGCACGCCTCCGCCGACTGCGGGCGCTCCCTGCAAACCGCGTCGAGAAGAACGCTGGTGTCGAAGAGCAGCCTCCTGCTGTTGAAGTCACGCATAGCGATACAATTATCCTCGATAATTGTCTCCTAAACGCCAAAGGGCGTTGACCCCTCCTACTACCAGCACTCGCTGGCACCCTATCTCACCTTCTTCAAGGATCAGTACTTCGTGGAGGAGCAGCGCGGATGGGATGCGCCAGTCAAGGCGAAGTCCCGAGTGAGATCAAAGCCAAAGAGGACCTTCGTCGACCCCTCTCTTCCCGCCTCCCTGCTCTCGATGACCCCAGAGCGCCTTCTTCGAGAGACGCAAGTCTTTGGGACGCTCTTCGAGGAGCTTTGTCTCAGAGACGTGCGAGTGTACTGCTCTGCGCTCGGGACGATCCCCGACGCTGAAGTGCGCTACTACGGAGACGCCGACGGCCTCGAAGTTGACATCATCGTTGAGCTTCCTGACGGAAGGTGGGGCGCTTTCGAGGTGAAGCTGAGCGAGGAGAAGGTGCCCGCAGCAGAGCGCAACCTCCTCAGACTGCGCGACAAGATTGCACGCAACCCCGCCGCACGTAACGCGAATCCCTCGTTCCTTGCGGTCCTTGTCGGCAAGGCGTCCTTCTGCAGAAGGACGCCCAACGGAGTGTTTGTTGTCCCCATTACCGAGCTAGGGGCATAAGGAAACAACTTGCGCGGCACGACGTTCTCGCTCGGGGCGCTACCCCTCCCGGCGAAACGCGTGCATGAGCGTCAAGACGATACCGCAGACGAGGCCACCCACGACCCACGACATCCAGAACCAGTTCTGCGCGGGCGGCGGCGCACAGAAGAGCAGGAGCGCGCCTTCAACGAGCAGCTCGAGCACGAACGGGCGCACGCGGAGGGGTCCGCCGAGCTCGAGGAGGTGTGGCGCGAGCGCGACATGATGCGGCAGCGGAACTCCCGCCTGTGCAGGAAGTACGGGCTCAAGGGGCGGCGGGAGCGGAAGGGCATGGGGCCGCTGGAGTAGCTACCCCATGCCCGCTAACCGCCCCTTGGGCTTCTACCAGTTCTTCTTCTCCTTTGAGCTGTCGTGCTGATGCCTGCGCTCCTCGACAATCCCGGCGAACCACCTGACCATCTCGGGGTCGCGGTGGTCGAAGAAGCTCGAGGTCTTGGTGTCGAGCGCGGCAATCCGCGCCATCTCGTCCTCCGAGAGCGCGAAGTCAAGCACGTCGAGGTTCTCCTCCATGCGCTCGCGATGCACGGACTTGGGCAGCACGATAACGCCGCGCTGCAGGTTCCAGCGCAGCATCACCTGCGCGGCGCTCTTGCCGTGGGCGGCTCCGATCTCGGCGAGCACGGGGTTCTCGAAGAGCCCGCCGCGCCCCTCGCCGAAGGGCGCCCACGCCTCGGGCCGCACGCGGTACTTCTCCTCCCACTCCATGAGCTCCGCCTGCTGGTTCAGCGGGTGCGTCTCCATCTGGTTGACCATGGGGGCAACGTCGTTGAACTCGCAGAACTCCACCAGCCGGTCCACGTAGAAGTTCGAGACGCCGACGGCGCGGACCTTGCCCTCCTCGTAGAGGCGCACGAGGTCGCGCCAGGCGCCGTACGCGTCGCCGAACGGCTGGTGGAGAAGGACGAGGTCGACGTAGTCGGTCCCGAGCTTGCGCAGCGAGTCCTCCACCGAGGTGCGCGTGGCGCCCTCGCCGTAGTGCTCGAGCCACACCTTGGTGGTCAGGAACACGTCCGCGCGGTCGACGCCCGAGGCCGCGACGGCCGAGCCCACCTGCTCCTCGTTGAAGTAGCTCTGCGCCGTGTCGATGTGGCGGTAGCCCACCTCCAGGGCGTCGCGCACGCAGCGCTCGCACTCGTCCTGCGTCACCTGGTACACGCCGTAGCCGATCTGCGGGACCTCGACGCCGTTCGAGAGGGTGACGTACGTCATGCTGTCTGCCATGGTTGCCTTCCTTCCTGTTTGCCTGCGGTACAATGCTGTTATAACAACCGGTTGTAACTATCGGTCAAGCGGAATCGGCGACTTTTCTTTCGGGAGGTGCGCATGGCGGAGGAGAGGCTCTTCACCATGATGCAGGTGTGCCGCGAGCTTGGCATGACCTATCAGACGCTCAAGTTCTACTGCAACCAGGGGCTCGTCCCCAACGTGAAGCGCGACAGGAACAACCGTCGCGTGTTCAGCGCGAACGACGTGGAGTGGCTCCGCGGCCTCACGTGCCTCAAGCGCTGCGGCATGAGCATCGAGGAGATGCGGACGTACCTGGGCCTCTGCCTCGAGGGCCCCGCAAGCATCCCCGAGCGCAAGGCCATGCTCGCCGAGAAGCGCGGGCGCCTGGTGGAAAAGCTCGCCGAGGTGCGGTCGAGCATCGACTACATAGACGCCAAGCAGGCCTTCTACGACGACGTCCTCGCAGGGCGCACGGAGTACGTGAGCAACCTGCTGCCGAGAGCGAAGGGGCGCTAACCCCCTCGCTTTGTGACGCGACGCGAGAATCCACCGTGACGAGGTCTTTCGACTTTCACGGGGGTGATTGCATGGCGAGGCGTCCGAAGCTGACGCAGGAGATGGTGGACGAGGCGATCCGTCTCAAGGCGGACGGCAACGACCATAGCATCGACGCGGTGAGCTACGCGATGATGGACGACGTGCTGAGGGGCTAGCGACGCGAGCGCTCTTCTCGTCCTATTTTGATACGCAACGCCCTGCATCTGCCGTAGCGGCACTCGGGCGCTTGCTTATGGGCGACCCTCGAGCGCCTCGAGATAGACCCCGGGATGCCACAAACTCGCCTCGCCGTGCCGCCAGCCAGGGTGCTCGACAAGCGTGCTGCCCGGCATGGCCTCAGCCAGGGCGCGCGCCGAGCGCACCATGATGCGGGGCTCCCTCCCGCCGACGAGGATGGTCGCCCGCGCCCCGCAGCCCGCGAGCTCGGGTCTCAACCGGTAGGAGCTGTTCGCCCGCATGAAGGCGATCATGTCCCGCTTCGATATGGCGCAGCTGTCACGGTAGTAGGACTCGTAGAGCTCCTCGGGGAGATGGAGGCTCGCGAACTGCGCCCGCGAGAACCAGGGACGCCGCACGAGCGGGTGGCTCAGGGCGACGGCGGGCGCGACGAGGGCGCGGGCGGCGCGCATGGGGAGCACGAGCGCGCTCTCGATGACGGCGCGCCCCGCGATCCGCGGCCGCTGCGCGAGAGCGTCGAGGGCGACCTGCGCCCCGAGGGAGACGCCGCAAAGCGCGTCGACGCGCCCGCCGAGCACGCGGTCGATGAGGGCGACGAGCTCGGAGGCGTTGTCCTCGATCGAGGTGAACGGTCGGTCCGAGCCGGCGTGCCCGTCGAGCACCGGGAGCACGACGCGGTACCCGTTGGCGGCGAGCAGGTCGGCGACTGCCCGGTAGTTCCACCACGAGAGGCCGCCCCCGTGCAGGAGCACTGCCGTCCGCGCGCCCGTGCCGAGCGTATGAGTGACCATCTGAATCCTTTCGACGGCGACGTGGCCCGGGCGACGCCGTAGGAAGCGGGCACGCGCTTAGGCCAGCGCATGGTCGCGCGGTTCTTCTCGCCCCGTGCGGCCATTATACGGGGCACATGCGGGAGTTTTCCACATTGGGGCCTCCGGCCGTCCTTCTCGGCATGAGACGCTTTGGAACACGGGGCGACGATTCGCGCGGAGCGGCGGAAGCGGAGGATCGCTGCCGCTCCACTGCGACGGTGGCATCAACCTAATCACGGAGACAGGGGTCCTCGACTGCTTCGTGGCGACGGGCTCCGAGCTGCAGCGCACGCAGGTGACGATGGAGGCGCTACCCCTCCCGGCGGAACACGTGCATGAGCGTTGAGACGATGCCGCAGAGAAGGCCGCCCACGACCCACGACATCCAGAACCAGTTCTGAGCGGGCGGCTGGGCGCAGAAGAGCAGGAGCAGACCAACGATCGTGGCGAAGATCATGACGGCGCCGCAGATCGCACCGATCTTCTCGCCCTCCCGCTTCTGGGCGAGAAGGACGTCGCGCCGAGCCTCGTCCAGCTTCGCGGTGACGATGTCCTCCACCTCGAGGTCCTCGGCAACGGAGCGGTTGTACTCCTCGACGTTGACCCGCCCGAGCAGCATGCCGCCGCGCACGATCCACCACACGCCCAGGGCGATGAAGAACATGAGGAAGAAGAGCCCCCAGTTCTCCGCCGTCCTCTCGAGCATGAGCAGGCAGCCGATGCCCGCGAAGATGAGCGCGAGGCCCGCGATGAGCGCCGCCGAGAACTGCCGGCGCGCGGCGGCGCGGTCCTCGTCCGTGTAGAAGTCCTCCACGTAAGGGTGCGCCTTCTGGAACGCCGTATGCTCCATGCCTGCGGGCACGAGAAACGCGAGGCCCGCGAGGACGCCCACGAGCACGATGATCACGAAGAGGCCGTCGCGCCCGTTCCAGGACGCCAGCTCGACCGAGCCCTCGAAGAGCAGGCCGAGCGCGATGCCCAGGAGGATGAGCGCCGCGCCGGTGGGGACCTTGAGCGCCATCATGCGCTGGTGCTCCTCGTAGCCGCAGACGTCGGTGGGCGGGCCGGCGGGGATGGGGGCGGCGGTCGCGGGCGCGGCGCGGCCGGTGAGGTCGCCCGTCACGAGCTCGTCGAGCGTGCAGTCGAAGATCTCGCACATCTTGAGGAGCTTGTCCATCTCCGGCTGGCTCCTCTCGGCCTCCCACTTCGTGACGCTCTGGCGGGAGACGCCGAGCAGCATGGCCAGCTGCTCCTGGGTCATGTTGCGCTCTGCGCGCAGGTGCTGGAGGTTGTCGCGAAAGCTCATGGTCTGCCCTTCTTCGGGGGTGTGCGCTGTCTGCCGGCACCTTGTATTCTGCGGGCGCGCACGGCGCAATTCTACCAACCGACGGTAAGCAATTTGGCAGTTTTCGCGGCAACCAGAGGGCGCCCGCCGGTTGCGCGCCGCAGGTAGAGGGGCTTGTCGGCCACGCGAACTTCTCGCCAATCAATCGAGTGTGCATGAACCGAGAAAAACGCCCCGTCTTGAGCCTCATTTCTTCGATTCCTGAACGCTCGACGAACAGAACAACCCCCAAATGATACGAAGGGACTGTCCCTTCGTAATACATGGACGAGTGGGCGCCGCTCGGAGAGGTCGAGAAGAGCGCCGCACCACCGAGCTCGCCGAGGGCGAGACGTGCCAACGTCGAACGGCGGCGCACGCCCGCGCCTGCGCCAATCGGAACAGGCTAACTACCGGGCATTCATTGGACGGTGACGGGGCGTGACGGACGCGAACTGGCATTCTTCTTGTCATGGGCACGCACGTAGGCAACGTACCAGTCGGGCGCCGCGGGGGCGCGGCTGGACTCAATCTTGGGGAAGAGATCGCGCGGAGCGGCTCCCACAGCGTTGACGGCAACGCCATAGACCAGCTGCTCGCCCCACAGCGCGGCGTCGGTAAGGCGCGCGTCGCGCATACTCGTGAGCTCAACGATGTAACGCTTGAACGCATGGCAGCGCGCGAGCAGCGCGCGGCCTTCGACTGTGTAGACCTCGCGCGGCCGCGAGTACGCGACCATCATGGCAAGCCCCGGCAGTCCAAAGAAAATCATGGGCAGCACATCAAAGCCCACGAACAGGAAAGCCACGAGCGCATAGAAGGCGAGAAGCACGACAGCAAGCCAGAAGAGCGACGGCGATACCCCCTCGACGAGGTGGCGCTCCTACACGTCGCGCGTCGCCTTGCCCGATAGGCAGTGGCTCTGTCGCGTGAGGTAGGCGGGAAACTCCCGCCGCGCCTCCGATAGCTCCTCTGCTGTGATGCTCGTGCGACCGTCAACAAAGACAAAGTCAAGCGTCATGTGCTCGTACTCCGTAAGGCGCTTCGTGGACACGTTGGGAGCAAGCGAGACGCGGACGGTCTCGCGCTCGAGACCAGCTGCGCGTTGGGCGAGCGTCTTGGCCGCGTGTGTCTCGTCCATCCGATCGTTGATCCTCAGGCGACACCACGCCGTGGGAACGCGCTCGATACGCACGACGCCCTTGTGGTCTAGGGAGAGTAGGGTCGCTGTGACTCCGGAGCGCACGAAATCCTCGTCCATCACGCGCGCCAGAAACATTGGCTCGTCGGTGCTGGGAGGCTCGCACAGATGGCCGTCGCGAATGTCCGAGCTGTCGACATGCGCAAAGCGCGCGGTCCGAAAGACGTACCATGACGAGGGCGAGCACGTACGGCAGGATGATGTAATAGAGGAAGTTGGTGATGACGCTCATCTTGGCTCCCTAGCTGTCACTCATGCGATCGTTCTCGTGGACCGCCACTTCAAAGAGTTTCTCGAGCGCACGCAGCGGCGAGGGAAAGCCCTCTGCCGGCTCAGTGAGAAACCACTCGATGTCTTCGTCGCCCGAGCGACGCGCGAGCTCGGCTACGACCTCATCGCTGAGCCCAAACGCCAACGCAAAGCGAAGCGTTCGATCGACACGCTTCGCCGATCCCGGAAGTGCCTCGCCCGAGCGGTAGCGCTGCACAATCCAGCGGCGATGCGCGTCAGCGCGAGCGAGCACGTCTTGGAGCTTGTCGGCGTTAACGCTCGTCCCAAGCGAGCCCTGCGTAAAGATCAGGGCTACGAACCCACCAATCACGACTGCAATGGCAGAGAGTCTGGGCAGCGTCGTGAACGCAATGAAGCACGACCCCACAATCATCTGCGCTAGCATGAGGACGACAGTCGCGTTGCCGCTACCACCATCCTTCTCGGAAAGATAACCCGCCCTGAGAACCTGGTCACCAGTGCACCTAGTAAAGTCGTGCACAGGGCCGCATGCGTCGTCGGGTTTTTTCACGTAGCGCGCGATTGCCCCACCGACCGTCTTGTCGAGCGAGCCCGCCGGCAGACAGACGCGCGTAGTCGCGGAGGCGAGGCCCGCCTTCGACAGCATGCCTTGGTCGAGCACGTCAAAGCGGTATGCCCCCTCTGCCGGGGAACTCGTTGGTCTCATGGAGAGACTACCGTCGCGAAGCAGGGAGAGCACCGAGAGCGCAAAGACCCGACCGCCGACCTGACCGCAAAACGGAACCCCTAGCACCTCCGGCTTCATGCTCTCGGGAAGCTCGTCAAGCAAATCGCCCGAGAAGAGTGTTGCCCTAGGAATCCGCTCCCCAACACGATTACGACGCACCGCACAAATACGCGCAACGAGCAGGGCAACGAGCGGAATGCCAAAAAACACCCCGACAAAGGCACTATTGACGAGATCCTGCGAGATCGGGACGCCCGCAATGCTCATATGCCCGAACAGCGCCTCAATGCCCAACGCTCCCACCCCCTTCTTAGGGGCATGATGGCAGGCCAACGTCAGCGAGAAGTAAGGTGTGACAAGGGGCGTCACGCCAAGGGCGCACGACAGTCATGCGTCCCTCCTGTCACACCTAGCAGCCGATGAGTTCCGCAGCTGCCGTCGTGCACATCGCCTTGCGCACGTCAAAGGGGCAGCGCCCCTCGCAAGCGCGGCGCGCGAAGCAGTCCGCCGGCGTGGCGCCGAGCGCGCTCACACCGCACATTACATTCTGATTGCAAAGTTGACTTGTCATATTTTGCAAAGCTCGCTATTCTAGAGATGCAAAGCGCGCTTGTCATCTCTGTCGGACGCAACGCGAGAGGAGTGATGCCATGCGAACGCGCATCCGCGAGCTGCGCCGCGAGCGCAAGATGAGCCAGGCCGAGCTCGCCGAGGCAGTGGGTACCACGCGGCAGACCATAACCTCCATCGAGGTCGAGAAGTACACCGCCTCCCTGCCTCTCGCCTACAAGATCGCCCGCTACTTTGGCCTTGCAATCGAAGACGTCTTTGACTTTTCTGAGATAGACGAGGAGCTGTGATCGCCATGAAGAAGACCGTCGAAACCCTGAGCGCCGACATCCGCCGCCGCCTGCGTCGCGAGGGCGTCTCGCTCGCCATCATCCTGGCCGCGATTGCCATCATCGCCGCCATGGCCGTCGCCGGCATCTTCCCCGCTGGGGGAGACGACTACGTCACGAGCTTTGCCTCGGGCTTCCTGATCGGGCTTCTTGCCTTTGCCGCAGGGTTCACTGTAAAGCAGATTCGCAAGCTCCGGGGAGCCCTCTCAGACGACACCGCGCTGCGCGCCCTTCTTGCCGCAGAGAACGACGAGCTCGAGGCATACCTGGCACGCGAGGTGTCCCGAACCTTCGTCCATCTCATCCCGCCGCTCTCCGCCGTCATCGTGGTCGTATCTGCGCTCGTTGGCCGCGAGGCCATGCTCTCCGCCGTGGGCACACTGCTCTTTCTGTGCACGGCGCTGCTGGTCGTGAGGTTCGTCTACAAGCGCCGCCTCATGGGTCCCGAGACGGAGTAGAGAAGCGTCACGCGCACTGGCGGAACTTCTCGTTCGCGCGTCCGAAAACTCCTGAGGTTGCCATGCGAGCCTCTCTGCGGGCAACCTCTTCTCAACCAACAAGGTTGTCCGCGTCCTTGCAAGCGCACGGAAAAAGACCAGTTCAAAGACTGTCGACAACTACATCGACGCGCTCGAGAAAGCCTATGTCATCTCGGAGGCGCCTCAGACGGGACTTCAGGGCAAGGAGCTGCTCTCGCCCCTGCGGAAGTTCTATCCCGTTGACCAGAGCCTTAGGAACCTCGTGACGCGCTTCTCGGCGGACAGCATCGACTTCCAGCTGAAAAACGTCATCCACAACGAACTCGTTCGACGTGGCCATTCCGTTGAGGTGGGAACATTCAGAGTGGGCGAGGTCGATTTTGTGGCGAGAAGGGCCGACGAGACCGTCTACGTCCAGGTTTGCGAGACGATGATCGACCCCGCCACGCGCGAACGCGAGCTGGGTCCGCTCCGCGCCATCACAGACGCGTTCCCCAAGTGCGTGATTACCCTCGACCGATACGGCCCCGGTACCACCAGCGACGGGATCAAAGTGCTGGGCGCAATCGACTGGCTGCTCGGACGCAACGAGACGGACTACTTATTTTCTCCTGGGTAGACTGACAACAACGGCACGACCGAGGAGGTGCCCCATGAAGAAGCGTCTCGTCAGGGCCGCGATCGTCTACGGCGCAGTCTGGCTCGCATGTCTTGCGTTCTACTGGGGCAGCCTCGCGACGGGCGCACTCGGCGGGGGCGGAATCATGGGCTACGTGATTCTGACGCTCGGCATTGCCCTGTCGATTGCCGGTGTCGTGGCGGCGTTCCAGGTCGGCCGCATGACTGAGCTGGGCCGGTGGCGTCTCGCCGCGCCGGTCGCAATCGCCGCGCTCTACGCGCTCCACACCGTGACGACGTTCAAACTCTCGAACGCCCTCGATCTCACCAACATCGCGCCGGCCGATTTGGTCACCTTCATATACGGCCTCGTCCCCGCCGCAATCGGCCTCGCTGTCGGCTGGGGCATGTCACTGCGTAGCCGCTGATCCGGAGCCCACGCGTTCTGCTCGTCCACCAATTCGCCGAGGCGGAGCAACTACGGAAAACGGCGCTCGCTGAGGCCAACTTTTCCGTAATTCCTCCGTCTCGGTGACGGGAATGGCGACGCGCCCGCAGCTACGCGTGGCGGAGCTGGCGCCGGCAGGCCAGGTACACGACAAGCGCGGCCGGCACGCAGAGCATGAGCACAGGGTAGAAGAGCTCCACGTCGAGCGAACCAAAGAGCGCGCCGCCAAGCATGGGGCCAAGCGACATCCCCAGGTCGAGCCCGATGTAGTAGGTGCCGTTGGCAAGTCCCTCGGCATCCGGGCGCGCGAGCTTCAAAGCCGTGGACTGGCAGACCGAGCTCATGACGCCGTAGCCGCCGGCAAGGCCGAGCGCGGCCACCATGAGCAGGGCGTCATTGGCGGCCACGGCGAGCGCGCCGATGCCCACCGCAGCCGAGACCGACGCCGCGCCCACAAAGAACGGGAAGGGCCTCGTGTCAAAGAGGTCACGCAGGGCCACGCGCAGCACAAGCAGGATGACGGCATAGGCCGGGAAGAACAGGCCCACGCTCACCGCAAGCCCGCGCGCGGCCACGTAATTCACGAGAAACGACTGAGTGGCGCAGTAGGGAATCGCAAAGAGCATGATGATGAGCGCCACCGGAACCACGCGCGGCTCCACGAGGCACGGGCGGGCAGCGGAAGCGCGGCCCTTCTCGGCCCCAGCGTCCTTCTCGGCCTCCGCTCCCTTCTCGCCCGACGCAGCGCGCGGCGGCAGGCCCCGGTCACCCACAAACTGCACGAGCACCATGATCGCGGTCGAGAAGAGCGCTGCCACCACAAAGGCCGGTCGGTAGCCCACGCTCCCCAGAAGCGCCACGCCGAGCGCCGGCGCCACCGCCATGCCGAGCGCGTTCATGGTGCCGTAGATGCCCATGCCCGAGCCCACGCGCCCGGGTGGCAGGAGGCTGCAGAACCACGTGGACATGGAGACCGAACAGCACGAGAACCCCACGCCGTTGGCCACGCGCGCGACCACGACCACGGTCGGATTCGGTGCCATCACGTAGAGCGCGCAGGCGAGCGCCATGCAGGCTGCGCCCGCGAGGGAGAGTCGATAGCGGCTCACGCGGTCCGCCAGCCCGCCGAGCAGCGGCCGGCACACGAGAGAGACCACGTTCATGAGGCCGCCCACGACGCCCATGAGCGCTGCGCTCCCGCCGAGACTGCCCGTGAACCCCGTGATGAGCGGCGTCACGAGCATGGGGCTCGAGAAGTAGCAGAAGCCCGCCGCCAGAAGCAGCAGCGTGTCGCGAGAGAGCATGGGGCCGTGCGCATCCGCGGGCGCCGCGGCCCGCCCGGTCCTTCTCGCCATCGCGATCGCCCCCTAGAACGTGACGTTGCCAAACTCGGAGAGGCGCAGGCCCTCGTTGTGCTCCTCGGCCCAGCTGAGGTTCCACGGGCTCGTGAAGAGGAGCAGCTTGCCGCCGCGCATGTCCTCCACGCGCAGGGTCTCGCGCGTGAGGTTGAGCCTGGCCACGTCGACCTCGCCGTCCTTCTCGTCAATCCAGCGGATGAGGCTGTAGGGCAAGGGCGAGCGGCGCACCTCGACGTGGTACTCGCTCTTGAGGCGCTGCTCCAGGACCTCGAACTGCAGCACGCCCACCACGCCCACGATGACGCGCTCCATGCCGGCGCCGAACTCGCGGAAGATCTGGATGGCGCCCTCCTGGGCGAGCTCCTCCATGCCCTTCACGAACTGCTTGCGCTTGAGGGTGTCCACCTGCTCGATGCGCGCGAAGTGCTCCGGCGCGAAGGTGGGGATGCCCGCAAACTGCACGCGGCGGCCCACCTTGCAGAGCGTGTCGCCGATCGAGAAGATCCCGGGGTCGAAGAGGCCCACGATGTCGCCGGCGCACGCCTCGTCCACCGTGGCGCGGTCGTCAGCCATCATCGCCGTGCCCGTGGCCAGCTTGATTTTGCGGTCGCCCTGCACGTGGAAGGCGTCCATGCCGCGCACGAAGCGCCCCGAGCAGATGCGCAGGAAGGCGATGCGGTCGCGGTGGTTCTTGTCCATGTTGGCCTGGATCTTGAAGACGAAGCCCGAGAAGTCCGGGTCCGTGGCCTCCACGGGCTCGCCCGTGAGCGCATCCGTGTGCGCGCCGGGAGCCGGCGAGAGGCGTAGGAAATCGCGCAGGAACGGCTCCACGCCAAAGTTGGTGAGCGCCGAGCCAAAGAAGACCGGCGTGAGCTTGCCCGTGCGCACGGCCTCGAGGTCGAACTCGTGGTCCGCGCCGTCCAGAAGCTCGATGTCGTCCATGAGGGCGCGGTGGTTCTCCTCGCCGATGAGCTCGTCGAGGGCGGCGTCGCCAAGCTCCGCCTCCACCTCGGCCACGCGCTTGGTGGCGTTGGCGCGGCCGTCGCCCTCGAAGGCGAGCACGCGGCGGCTCGCGCGGTCGAAGACGCCGCGGAACGTCCGCCCGTTGCCGATGGGCCAGTTCATGGGGTAGGTCCCGATACCCAGGACGCTCTCGATCTCCTCCATGAGGTCAAAGGGGTCGCGCGTCTCGTGGTCGAGCTTGTTCACGAAGGTGAAGATGGGGATGCCGCGCAGCGCGCACACCTTGAAGAGCTTGACGGTCTGGGCCTCCACGCCCTTGGCGCCGTCGATCACCATGACCGCGGAGTCCGCGGCCATAAGCGTGCGATAGGTGTCCTCGGAGAAGTCCTGGTGACCCGGGGTGTCGAGGATGTTCACGCAGTGGCCCTCGTAGGTGAACTGCAGGACGGACGAGGTCACGGAGATGCCGCGCTGCTTCTCGATGTCCATCCAGTCGGAGACCGCGTGCTTGGCGCTGGCCTTGCCCTTGACCGAGCCCGCGCTCTGGATGGTGCCGGTGTAGAGCAGCAGCTTCTCCGTGAGCGTGGTCTTGCCCGCGTCCGGGTGCGAGATGATGGCAAAGGTGCGGCGAGAAGAGATCTCCTCCTCAAGGCTTGGCATGTGGTTCCTCCGTGGCAGTTGGTTTGAGCCCAGCTATTGTAGCCGGTATGATGACAAAGGTGACAGGGTAAACTGTCATGAACTTCCACGTGAGGAGATTCCCATGAGCCACCGCCGCATCGCCGCGCTCGCCCTCGTAGCCGCGCTGTCCCTCTCGCTTGCCGGGTGCTTCGGGCTGGGCGAGAAGGTCGACGAGGCCCAGAGCCTCGCCGACTCCCTCACGGATATGGCGGAGAACGCCACGGAAGTCGCGCAGACACTCGAAGACATCGACTGGGGCAAGACCGTCCGTGCCGTCGTGCGCGACGCCGCGACCGGCGAGGAGCTCGCGGAGATCACGGACCAGGCGCAGATCGACGAGATCTTCTCGCCCCTCTCGCAGGTGAACGGCATGGCGCCCACGCCGGACGCGCCGGAGGAGTACGTCGTGGAGATCTGGGAGCCCGAGACCATCAAGCTCGGGCAGTCGGCGGATGACGTGGGAGAGTACAAGGGCCTTGAGGTCGTCACCTACGAGGGCTCCGACGTGGTTACGCTCACCGTGGTGCCCATCGACCTCTCGATCAACCTCGCAAGCGAGGGCGGCGTCGCCGAGGCCATCCGCGAGCTCGCGTAAGCCCGCCGCGACCGGCGAGGGCCGGACGGCGGGGCCCGCGCACTCACCGCGCCACTGGCCAGTAGCGTTGCCCGGGCGCCCGTGGAACCCGGCCCGCGGGCGCCCGGGTCCCACGGGGCGCGAAGGGTCCTCGGGACGGCGCTTTGCGGACGAGCTGCCATCTAGGCCGACTTGTGCACTGATTTGCGCGGGATGGAGAGTCACGCGCGCTTTTTCTGGCCAGAAAACCCCAGTTGCCATCCACCGCAAGGCGGGCGCCCGAGGCCAATCCCGCAGAAACCGGTGCACAAGTCGGCCTAGATGGCAGCTCCTCGCGCAAAATGGCCCAAACGGCGCCGGCCCAGGCGGGACGGCACCGGGCGGAAGGCGCGGAGCCCAAGGCGCCACGTCCAGAAAACGCGCAGCTCAGACGCTATGTAAGGAACATTTGACACCGCCTGTGCGCGCTGCGCGCGGCCCTGTCGGGCACCTTTGATGGTACGCTTGCACCCGACACGGCACGCTCTTCTCGACAGGGTCGCGCCAAGACGGAAGGGAGGCAGGCATGGAGCTTGGGAGCCACATCAAGGCGCACCGCGCGCAGCTCGGCATCTCGCAGGACGAGCTGGCGGGGCGCATCTACGTAAGCCGCCAAACGATCTCCTCGTGGGAGAACGACAAGACCTACCCCGACGTCCAGAGCCTGCTGCTCCTCGCCAACGTCTTTGGCACGACCATCGACGAGCTCGTGAGAGGAGACGTGGACACCATGAAAGAGACGGTCGAGAAGGACGTGCGGCTGGTCAAACGCCTGAGCTACGTAATGGTGGGCTTTCTTGCCCTCATGCTGCTGGCCATGGTCTGGTGGACGTATCAGGTGAGCATCGCGGACCTTCCGCTCGTGCAGACGCTGCCCACGGTGGTGCTGGCAGTCGTGCTCTGGGGAATCGCGATGTTTGCCTCGGTGTGGGTCGACCGCATCAAGCGTGAGCATGACCTTGTCACCTACCAGGAGGTTCTTGCCTTCTGGGACGGCAAGCCCGTGGACCGCGAAACCGAGCGCGGTCGGCGCGAACGGCTCATCCCCCGCTGGATGAAGGTCGTGCGCGTAGCAGGCCTCGCGCTCATCGGCGCGGCGGTGGGCTACTTCTTTGGTTGCGGCGTCACCTGGCTCATGGAGACTCTGCTCGGATAAGTGATTCAAAAGGGACTGTCACTTTTGACCCACGCGCGCGGGGACATGCCCGTGAAGTCGGAGAAGGCATGACAGAAGGCCGAGGGGCTTGGGTAGCCGAGAAGGACGGCAATCTCGGAGACGCTACGCTCCCCACCCTCGAGGAGACGGCACGCGCGCGCCATCCGCAGCCGGCGCGCATATGCGCCCACGCTCTGCCCTGTCTCGCGCCTGAACGCGTCACAGAGCCGCGATCGGCTCACGTAGAGCCTGCGTGCGAGCGCGTCGACGGAAGGTGGCACGCCGCCCTCCTCGACGGCAGCCGACAGGAGACTCCTCGCGTGACTCACCAGTGAACCCTCATCTTGTTCGGCACCTCTCCCGTCCGCCGCCAGAGACGCCATGAGGGAGGTGACGGTCGAGAGAAGCCCGAGCGACCCACCGGGGCCGAGCGGAGGACTCGCGGGTATGTTGCCGAGCGCATGACGAATCGCCCCCTTGGCCTCGGGACCCCAGGCACCGTCGAACGCCGAGAAGAGCCCACCGAACTCCCCCGGATAGCTACGATCCAGGTCGTCGAAGAAGTCGGGCAGACAGATGATGGAGCGGGAGCGGTAGGCGTGGCCGGCGAGCAGGCGACTTGAGAGCGAGCGGGGGCCGTGCTCAACGAACGTGGCCACTTCGTCATGCGGACGGCGTGCGCCATCCCCGGCGCCGACGAACCTGATCGGAAGTCCGCAGTCCCGCGAGCACGAAACCGCATCGTCCCCCATCGTACAGGCGCAGGCGTACGGCCCGAGCGACCCCTCGAAGAGCGGCATGTCCTCAAGCGGAGCGACGTCGTGACAGAGCACGAGGCAGTGCGGCGCCGGCGCGCAGAACCACATCGAGCCTGTCGCCACGGAGCCGCGCGCCTCGCCCACCCAGATGCCGCCCCGGCGCTCGAAGCGAACACCAAGCTGCTCGACCTGCGGCTCGAAGAGCGCAACGAGCTCGCGGGGAATGTCTCCCATGCCCGTCATCTTGAGGGTTCGTCCATCTCCCTTGAGGAATCGTCCAAGGTTAGTTAACCATAGCTAACAAGTAACGGCTCCCATGATACGGTGCGGCGGAATGCCAATCAAGATACGAGGGCAAGGAGGCTTCGATGTCTGACTCTCAAGCAACCAAGGCGAGCGGCGCCCGCGACAAGGGCGCCGTGAGCCGTTTGCTCGCCTTTGCCGGTCCGCGCAAGACGCTCACGTACCTGGGCTGCGCGCTCTCGGCCGTCTCGATGCTCGTGAGCTTTGGCCCGTACGTCTGCATCTGGCTCGTAGCGCGCGACCTCATCGCCGTGGCCCCCGACTGGGGCGCGGCCACTGGCATCGCCGCATACGGCTGGTGGGCGTTCGGCCTTTCTGCCGCGAGCATCCTCGTCTACTTCGCCGGCCTCATGTGCACGCACCTCGCAGCCTTCCGCTGCGCGTCCAACATGCGCAAGCGCACCACGGACCACCTCATGCACGCGAGTCTCGGCTACTTTGACACGCACGCGAGCGGCGCGCTTCGCCGCGTCGTGGACGGCTGCGCCGCCGAGACCGAGGGGCTTCTCGCACATAAGCTCCCTGACACCGCGGGCAGCATCGCCATGATCTTGGGCATGCTGGTGCTGTTCTTCGTCTTTGACTGGCGGCTCGGCCTCGCGTGCCTTGTCGCGGTGATCATCTCGCTCGGCTGCATGTTCTACATGATGGGCGGGCGAGGCATGGACTTCATGACGCGCTACATGGAGTCGCTCGTCAAGATGAACAAGACCGGCACCGAGTACGTGCGCGGCATCCCCGTGGTCAAGGTCTTCCAGCAGACGGTCTACAGCTTCCGCGCGTTCCATGACGCCATCGAGGAGTTCACGCGGCTCGCGCAGGACTACGCCGTCACGTGGTGCCAGACGCCGCAGTCGCTCTCGCTCACCATCATCAACGGCGTCGCGATCTTCCTCGTGCCGGCGGCGATCCTCGTTGCGCCCGGCGAGGGGGACTTCGCGCGCTTTCTGGCCAACTTCGCGTTCTACGCGATCTTCTCGGCCGTGATCCCCACCGCCATGACGCGAGTGATGTTCATGTCCGAGGCATTCCAGTCCGCTGCGGATGCGGTCTCCCGCGTGGAGGAGGTGCTGGCCGCGCCCGTAATCACCGCTCCTGCCGCGCCGCGCGCGCCCGAGAGCAACGCCATCCGCTTCGAGGACGTGACCTTTACCTACGAGGGGGCGGACGCCCCGGCGCTCGACCACGTGAGCTTTGAGGTGCCCGCCGGCGCGACGGTGGCGCTCGTGGGCCCCTCCGGCGGCGGCAAGACCACGGCGGCGAGCCTCGTGCCGCGCTTCTGGGACGCGGGCGCCGGGCGCGTGACGCTCGGCGGCGTAGACGTGCGCCAGATGGACCCGCACGACCTCATGGACCGCGTTGCCTTTGTCTTCCAGGCCAACCGCCCCTTCCGCCAGACGATCCTGGAGAACGTGCGCGCCGCGCGCCCCGAGGCCACCCGCGAGGAGGCGCTCGCCGCCCTTGACGCCGCCCAGTGCGCGGACATCCTGGAGAAGCTGCCCCAGGGCGCCGACACGCTCGTGGGGACGGGCGGCACCCACCTCTCCGGCGGCGAGGTGCAGCGCCTCATGATCGCCCGCGCCATCCTGAAGGACGCGCCCGTGGTGGTGCTCGACGAGGCGACGGCCTTCGCCGACCCGGAGAACGAGGTCAAAATCCAGGCCGCCTTCAAGCGCCTCGCCCGCGGGCGCGACGGCTCTCCGCGCACCGTCCTCATGATCGCGCACCGCCTCTCCACGGTGCGGAACGCCGACAAGATCGTGGTGCTCGACGCCGGGCGCGTGGCCGAGCAGGGCACGCATGACGAGCTGCTGGCGGCGGGCGGCCTCTACGCCCGCATGTGGGCCGACTACGAGAAGTCCGTGAGCTGGCGCATCACGAGCGCCGCGGAGGTGGAGTAGATGAGCATCCAGGAGAAGTACGCCCTCACCGACGAGGGCGTGAGGAACGTCAAGAGCGGCGCCGCGTGGACGGCCGTGGCCAACTTCGCCGTCTTCGCGGGCGTGGGCGTGACTTACCTCGCCATGGAGGCGTTCGTGGCGCACCTCACCGAGGGCGCTCCGCTGCCCGCGCTCGTGCCCTACGCGGCAGGACTCGCGGCCTTCATCGTCGTCCTCTTCATTGCGGAGTACCAGGCCTACTACTACCAGTACGGCGTCATCTACAAGGAGAGCGGCCGGCAGCGCATCGGCCTCGCCGAGCGCCTGCGCAAGCTGCCCCTGGGCTTCTTCGGCCGCCGCGACCTCGCCGACCTCACCGAGACCCTCATGACCGACGTCAAGACCACCGAGCACGCCTACAGCCACGTGCTGCCCGAGCTCTACGGCGCCTACATCACGCTCGCCGTGGCGGCCGTGGGGCTTCTCGCCTTTGACTGGCGGCTCGCGCTCGCGTCGCTCTGGAGCTGCCCGGTGGGGCTCGCCATCCTCTTCGGCGCGCGGCGGGCGCTCCAGCCCATGATGGAGGCCACGCGCATGCGCGGCCTTGCCACCTCGGAGGACATCCAGGAGGCGCTCGAGTGCGTGCGCGAGGTGCGCGCGACCAACCAGGAGGAGCGCTACCTCGAGCACATCCATGCGGACGTCGACGCCGCGGAGCGCCAGGCCGCCCGCTCGGAGATCGCGTGCGGCATCGCCGTGAACGGCGCCCAGATCGTGCTGCGCCTGGGCCTCGCCACCACGGTGCTCGTGGGCGCGACGCTCATCCTGGAGGGCTCCTGCACGTTCATGACGCTCTTCGCCTTCCTTCTGGTGGTGAGCCGCATCTACGCACCCTTCGACCAGTGCCTCATGCTCATCGCCGAGCTCTTCTCGGCCAAGACGGCCGCGGCGCGCATGAAGGGCTTCTACGAGGAGCCGCTCGCCGAGGGCGGCGAGGCGTACGAACCCCATGGCCACGACGTCTCCTTCGAGGACGTGTCCTTCTCCTACGACGGCGGCGAGAAGGTCCTTGACGGCGTGGCGTTCACAGCGCGCGAGGGCGAGGTCACGGCGCTCGTGGGGCCGTCCGGCTCCGGCAAGTCCACCTGCGCCCGCCTGGCCGCGCGCCTGTGGGACGCCGACGCGGGCCGCGTCACCGTGGGCGGCGTGGACGTGGCGGCCGTGGACCCCGAGGTCCTTCTCGCCGACTTCTCCGTGGTCTTCCAGGACGTGCTGCTCTTTGACGACACGGTGATGGGCAACATCCGCCTGGGACGCCACGGTGCCACCGACGAGGAGGTGCTCGCCGCGGCGCGCGCCGCCAACTGCGACGAGTTCGTGAGCCGCCTGCCGCAGGGCTACGACACGATGATCGGCGAGAACGGCGCGCGCCTCTCCGGAGGCGAGCGCCAGCGCATCTCCATCGCCCGGGCGCTGCTCAAGGACGCCCCTATCGTGCTCCTGGACGAGGCCACGGCGTCGCTCGACGTGGAGAACGAGACGCAGGTCCAGGGTGCGCTCAGCCGCCTCCTCGCCGGCAAGACAGTCATCGTGATCGCCCACCGCATGCGCACCGTCCTGAGTGCGGACAAGGTCGTGGTGCTCGAGGACGGCCGCGTGGCGGAGCAGGGCTCTCCGGAAGAGCTGCTCGCCGCGGGCGGCCTCTTCGCCCGCATGGTACGCCTGCAGACCGAGAGCGCCGACTGGGCGCTGTGACCTAAAAGGGGACAGTCCCCTTTTAGGTCATAGACAACATGTTAGCTATGGTTTACTCTATGCTCACTAGAGTTAGTTATAGCTAACTATTGGAGGCGCATGGGTCAGGGAATGGACATCTGCCTTGCCGTTGACGCCAGCGACGCCTCGCCTCAGGAGCATCTTGAGGCGAGGTTCGTGCGCTGTCTCGTCTGTCAGGCGGGCATCGTGCTCGCGGGATGCAAGCCGGCCGCAGTCTTTGGCTTCCGGATGCCGCCCGACGATGCCGCGCGTCCGACGTCCATGTGCCGCCTCCGCGTAAAGACCCTCATAGGAACCTACGCGTGGCACCTTCGGCGCTTCGGCGTGCGCGTTTCCCTGCTGGGATGGCGAGAAGGGCGGGCGATGCTGCTCGTCTGGCGTCCGCGCCGCATCCGGCGTCTTCTCTCCGACGCGGGGGCGCACGAGTTTCTCGCCAAGAACCACCTCCCCTCTCGAAGCGGGGCGCTCATGGGAGAGCTCAGGCGTCGCCTGCGCGCCTACTACAACGACAGGACCCCCTTTCCCCATGAGATCGGCTTTGTCCTCGGCTACCCCATCGAGGACGTCGACGGCTTCATGTCGGACGGGGGCCAGGGAGCACGGGCGTGCGGACGCTGGAAGGTCTACGGAGACGTGGACGAGGCGCTGCGGCGCTTCAAGGAGCTCGAGCGCGAGGAGCTCAGGATCAAGAGGCTCTACTCCGAGGGAACGCCCCTGCGGGGGCTTCTTCGGATGGCAACGGCATAGCAAGGGCGGCCGAGCCCGCACGACGGAGGGAGACTTCCATGAGCAAGAACATCGCAATCGTGTACTGGACGGGAACGGGCAACACCGAGGAGATGGCCCGTGCGCTCGAATCGGGCGTCGCCGCAGCAGGGGCCGAGGCTCGTGTCGTGCCCGTCGCGGACTTCTCGGCAGAGGATGTGTCCGGCTATGACGCGCTTGCCTTTGGCTGCCCCGCCATGGGCGCCGAGGAGCTTGAATCCGACGAGTTCGAGCCCGTCTGGGAGGCGTGCCGCGACGCGCTGGGCGACAAGCCCGTGGCGCTGTTCGGCAGCTACGGCTGGGGCACCGGCGAGTGGATGGAGGCCTGGCGGGCAGACGCGGAGGGGGCTGGCGTGAACGTGGTCTGCACCGTGATCGCCAACGAGGCCCCCGATGACGATGCCATCGCCGAACTCGAGACGGCCGCAAGGAGCCTCGTCGAAGCGTAATGGCTCAAGCTGAGGCCCCGGAGCCGAGCGAGCTCCGGGGCCATCTGACGCCCGCGATGGATGGGAGGCGCCATGCCGTTGACGCTCGTACTTCTCGCCCTGGGACTCCTGGGCTCGATTCTCATGTTTGCCGGGGACATGCTGCTCTACTTCACGCCCGGCGCCTACGACATGGACGGCACGCTCAGGCCGTATATGCGCATCATGCGCGACGTGCCCGCCGGCCGCGTACGGCTTGGAGGTGCGCTCGGGCCGGTCTCCGCGTTCCTGTACGTGCTCGGGTTTGCGGGGCTTGCGCTCACGGCGCGTGGCGAGATGGCTTGGCTCGTCTGGCTGGCCGCGGCCCTGCTCGCCCTTGCCCTCATCTGCGGCGGCGCCTACCACGCCCAGTACGTCTATCTCTCCGTCATCGCCAAGGCAGGGCGAGAAGAACTGTACGACGAGGTCGCGGACAACATCATGTTTGTCATGCGGTTTGCAACCGTGCCCATGTACCTGGGCTTTGTTGTGCTCGCCGCGGCCGTCGTGCTCGGACAGACCGTCTTCCCCGCCTGGTTTGTCGTCCTCACGCCGCTGGTCACGAGCTTTCTCGGCCTTGCGTGGATGCGCGTGCCGCAGCCGGCGCGCTGCGTCCTCTTTGGCGGATGGAGCAACTTGGTATTCACGATCATGTTCGCCGCGATGCTCGTCTGCAAGCTCGCTGGGTAACGCGCAAAAGGGATGTCCCTTTTGCGCATACGGGACAGTCCCCATTTGACCCCTTGCGGAAATCACGCCGACCATTCCTCAAATGTGAGCTACAGTTGACTTGAAACTGTTCACCAAGGCGTACTTTTGTGCGCGACGGAGGGAGTTCGACATGAGTGCTCTAGGTTTTCTCAAGGGAACGCACGGCCTGCTTTTGGGCGCGGGGGTGTTGATCGGGTCGGTCGGCGGCAAGGTGCTCACGAGCGACGCGGCCAAGCGCCTCTACGTCGAGGCCGTCGCGGCGGGCCTGCGCGCCAAGCGCGCCTGCGAGGATGCCATCGAGCGCACCCGCGCCGAGATGGATGACATCGTCGCCGAGGCCACGTACCTTAACGAGACCGTCTACGACACCGAGGATGACGAGGACCAGGAAACGTCCAAAGCAACCGACGCAGCCGAGCCCGTCGAGCCCGCTCCCGCTGAGGCGTAGGCGCGACCGTGCGATACGCCATCGAACATGAGGTGCCGGGGCGAGTGCGCCTGACGCTCATCGAGCGTCTTGTCGCATCCGACGTCGTCGCTCTCGAGACGACGCTCTCCTCTTGGGCGGGCGTCGAGCGCGTGCGCGCCTATCCTCGCATCCGCTCGGTTGCCGTCTGGTATCGCGACGCTCCCGCAAGGACGGCCCTGTTTGATCGACTGGATGCGCTCGCACTCCCCCAGCTCGAAAAGACGAGCGTCCAGACGCCTGCGGCGCTCGTGCCCGTGGGCGCGCCCGTTGCGCGCAGCATCGTCCGCCTCGTGGGCAACCACCTGATCCGCCGCTGGCTCCTCCCTCCCGCGCTGCGCGCGGTATGGGCCGGGCTTCACTACCTCGGGTTCCTGCGCGCCGGCCTCGCCTCGCTCAGGCGCGGGCGTCTCGACGTGCCGGTGCTCGACGCCTCGGCCATCGGCCTCTCGTTTGCCAAGCGCGACCCAAAGACCGCGGCAAGCACCATGTTCTTGCTCGATCTGGGCGAGGCTCTCGAGGACGCCACCCGCACGCGCTCCGAGCACGAGCTCATCCGCTCTCTCATGGCCATCCCCCAAAGCGCGCGTCGCCTCGAGGACGGCGAGGAGGTCACCGTGCCCGCCCAGAGCCTCTGCACGGGCGACCTCGTCGTGGCGCGCACCGGTATGCCCGTGTGCGTCGACGGCGTGGTGGTGCGCGGAGAGGCCATGGTCAATCAGGCGGCGCTCACCGGCGAGCCGCTCGCCGTGGAGCGCATGGCCGGCGACGACGTCTTTGCCGGCACCGCGGTAGAAGAGGGCGAGATCGTCATCCGCGTGGGCGCCGAGCCCGCCTCGACCAAGCTCCGCTCCATCGTGAGCCTCGTCGAGGCAACAGAGCAGCTCAAGAGCGAGGTCCAGACGCGCCGCGAGCACCTCGCGGACCGCTTCGTTCCGTGGAACTTCCTGCTTGCGGGGCTTGTGGCGGCGACCACGAAAAGCCTCGCAAAGACGTCGGCCGCCCTCATGGTCGACTACTCCTGCGCCCTCAGGCTCACGTCGTCCATCAGCGTGCTCGCCGCCATGAGTCAGAGCGCTCACGAGGGCATGACCGTCAAGGGTGCCAAGCATTTCGAGGCCATCGCCGCCGCCGACACCATCGTGTTCGACAAGACGGGAACGCTCACCGAGGCGACGCCCCGGGTCGCGCGCGTACTCGCCCTCGCGCCCGATTGGACCGAGGACGAGGTCCTGCGCACCTCGGCCTGTCTGGAGGAGCACTTCCCCCACCCCGTGGCACGCGCCGTGGTGGCGGCGGCCGCCGCACGCGGTCTCGAGCATCGCGAGCGCCACGCCGAGGTCGCCTATATCGTGGCGCACGGCATCGCGTCGGCGCTCGATGGCAAGAGAATCGTCATCGGAAGCCGCCACTTCGTGATGGAGGACGAGCACGTCGAGGTCACCCCCGAGGCAGAGGCGCTCATCGACGGCGAGCTCGAAGGCCTCTCGCCGCTCTACCTCGCCCAAGACGGAAAGCTGGTGGGCGCGCTCGGCATCGAGGATCCCTTAAAGGCAGGAGTGCCCGAGGCAATTGCGGCACTTCGCTCGCAGGGCGTCGACCACATCATCATGCTCACCGGCGATAACGAGCGCACCGCCGCACGCATCGCCGCCGAGGCGGGCATCACCGAGTACCGCGCTGACCTGCTCCCCGAGGACAAGCATGCCTACGTGGAGGCGCTCGTGGCCCGCGGACAACGCGTCGTCATGGTGGGCGACGGCGTCAACGACGCGCCGGCGCTCTCCGCTGCCGACGTGGGCATTGCCATGGGCACAGGTACCGCCATCGCGCAGGAGGTCGCCGACGTCACGCTCGCCGCGGGCGGGCTCGACGCCATCGTGCGCCTGCACGCGCTCAGCCGTTCTCTCATGGGGCGGCTCGACCGCTCGTTCGTCGCGGTCATGGGCATCAACTCGGCGCTTCTCGCCGCGGGAATCGCCGGCATCATCCAGCCCCAGGTCTCGGCGCTCCTGCACAACGGCACCACCATCGCGCTGGCAGCAGAAAGCGCCCGACGTCTCTAGGAGGCATCAACCAGTCCGCTGTGGGGCCTGTCGTTGGGAAGTGGAGACATGGAGCGGTTCACGGTCGAGAAGGACGGCCTCTTCGGATTCCTCCACCTTCCGGGGCGGCACGTCGAAGCGTACTCCGGCAAGGCGCTCATCGTGCTCGGCGGCAGCGAGGAAGCCTTCGCGCAGACGCTCGCGTTTCTCGCCCGGTGGTAGCGAACGCGCGTGCGGAGCCGACTCGGGAGCATTAATCGTCATGCTCGCCGGTAGGTCGAATGCCCCCACGGCACCTCATCGGGCACACGCCCTCCACCCCAGAAGGAGCGCGGAGTTGACGATGACGAGCACCGACCCCGCATTGTGCACGAGCGCCCCCACCACGGGGTTCAGGACGCCCGAGATGGCAAGTGCGATCGCGATGAAGTTGAGGGTCATCGAGAACGTCAGGTTGATCCTGATGGTCGTCATCATGCGGCGCGCGAGGCGCAGGAGGTGCGGTAGCTCGGCGATGTCATCGTTCACGAGCGCGATGTCCGCCGCGTCGACGGCGATATCGCTGCCGACGCCTCCCATGGCGATGCCCACAAGCGCGCGCTTGAGCGCAGGCGCGTCGTTGACGCCGTCGCCGACCATACAAACGCCCTTGCCCGCGCGCTCCGAGTCATCGATGAAGGAGAGCTTGTCCTCGGGCAGGCATGCGGCCTTGTAGGTGGTGATGCCGAGTTCGGCAGCCACGTGGGCGGCCGCCGCCTCGTGGTCCCCCGTGAGGAGCACCGGCTCCACGCCCGTCTCCCGCACTGCCGAAAGCGTAGCGGTGGCGTTCTCGCGCACGCGGTCGGCGAGCGCGATGAACCCCGCTGCCGCGTCGCCCCAGCCGAGATAGGTGATCGTTGCCCCCTCGGCGCGCGCAGCGTCCGCGCGCCTCCCCAGTGCGTCCGGTATAGCCAGACCGTGCTCCGCCACCAGCGCGGCGCTGCCGGCGTACACCGTGCGCCCGCCCACCTCTGCCACCACGCCGCGACCGGGCACCATGGCAAAGGACGTCGGGTCCTTCGGCGCCGCTCCGGCGCGCTCCGTGGCCGCGGCCACGATGGCGCGCCCGAGGGGGTGCTCGGATCGCTTCTCGGCCGCGCCGGCAATCGCGAGCAGGGTCTCCTCACTCACGTCCTTCTCGCCCGAGAACACAGCCACGACCTGCGGCTCCCCCGTGGTGAGCGTGCCCGTCTTGTCAAAGCACACGCGCCTGACCTGCGCCAGGCGCTCGAGCGCGTCCCCCTCGCGCACCAGAAAGCCGTGCCTGGTGGCGTTGCCGATCGCCGCCATGATGGCTGTGGGCGTGGCGAGCACGAGCGCGCACGGGCAGAAGACGACGAGGATGGTGACCGAGCGAATTATCTCGCCCGTCACGAGATAGGTGAGAACTGCTGCCACAAGGGCGATGACGACGATCCACACCGCCCAGCGGTCGGCGAGGTTCACGATCTTGGCCTTGCCGGCGTCGGCCGACTGCACGAGGCGAATCATCCGCTGGATGGACGAGTCCTCGCCCACGCGCGTCGCGACCATGTCGAACGAGCCGAACTGGTTGACCGTGCCGGACGACACCTCATCCCCCGGGCCCTTGTCCACCGGCAGGCTCTCGCCGGTCATGACCGCCTGGTTGACCGAGGTCTGACCGGAGACGATGACGCCGTCTACGGGCACGGCCTCCCCGGGCAGCACGCGCAGGATGTCGCCCACCTGAACGGCTTCCGCCGCGATGGTCTCCTCCGCCACGGGGCGCGGCTCGGCCCCCTCGGCGGACGCGCGGGCGATGCGCCGTGCCGTGCGCGGCGTCAGATGGACGAGCCGTTCGATGCCGGCACGGGCGCGCGCCACGGTGAGCTCCTCGAGCAGGCCGCCGAGCTGCATGATGAAGGCGACCTCGCCCGCAGCGAAGTCCTCGCCGATGAAGACGCTCGCGATGAGGGCGAGCGAGACGAGCACGTCGGCCGTGATGTCGAACTCCGTCACGAGGCCGATGACGGCCTCCAGGATGATGGGCACGCCGCACAGGATGATGGCGACCCATGCGATCGAGAACGGAAACGGCTCGACGCCCGCGAGCGAGAGCACGAGTGCCACGCCCGAGACGGCGAGAAACGCGATGTTGCGCTTAGTGCCGCCCCACTCCAGCAGCTTCTCGAGACCTTCGATCATGGACTCCCCCGTCCTTCTCGCCGGCGCGTTTTTATACCTATACCCCTATGGGTATAATGCTTTGAGGAAGAGGAGTCAAATCCGAAGTTCTTTTTTCAGCTGGGGCACTAAATCATGTTGGCGAAACGCTCGACGGCCTTGGTGAAGTCGGCAACGGTCTTGTCCGCGTCCCCGTGCTCGATGCCGTCGCGCACGCAGTGTTGGATGTGCCCCTCGAGCACAACCTGGCCGCATCGGTGCAGGGCGCTCTTCGCTGCGTTGATTTGCGAGAGGATGTCCTCGCACGGCACGTCCTCGTCAATCATGCGATCGATGGCCTGCACCTGGCCGATGATCTTGTGCAGACGCCTGTGAAGGTTCGCCGCATCCATGCACTGCCTCATCGAGTCTCCTCCCCGCACGCGCACTGCCGCAATAGCATCCTGCCATCATAGCGCGTCGGGTGATTCAAAGGGGGGCGTCTCCTTTTGAATCACCCTTGGGTCACCCGGTAGCCGGCGGACTCCACGGCTGCGGCCAGCGCCGCAGGGTCGATCGGGTCCTTGGAGAGCACGCGCACGCGGTCGGGCAGGCTCGCACGCGCCCACACGCCGCCGATGCCGTCGAGCGAGGTCTCCACGGCCGCGAGGCAATGCTCGCAGTGCATTCCCTCGACGGTGAGGTCGGCCGAGTAGGGGTAGTGCGCCTCGTTGGTGTCGGCAACCGTCGGGCGCGCGACGTGGGACTCTCCCCCGCCGGAGCACCCGCAGCCGCAGCCGCCCTGACGGAGTGTCCGCAGGTAGCGACGGGCGGCGAGAAGGACGACCGCCACCACGGCCAGGACGATAATGACGTTGATCATGGCAACCTCCTTGCGAGCCCGCGTTCTTCTCGCCCGCCAAATGGGTCAAAAGGGACTGTCCCCTTTTGACCCATTACGCCTCGGCGGGGACGCGGCGGGTCTTCACGCCGAAGCAGAAGTACAGGATGTGGAACACCCACACGCACGCGAGGACGATCTGCCCCACGCGCACCTGATGCATCATGACAAAGCCGATGGACATGAGCATGGTCACCGTGACCATCACGCGGATCTTGGTGGCCCAGTCCATGCCCTGGCCGGCCACGTAGCTCTCGAGGTTCTTCTTGTAGAGCTTGGTGCTCGTGAACCACGTGTGCAGCCGCTCGGAGCTCTTGGCAAAGCAGAACGCCGCAAGCATGAGAAACGGAAACGCCGGCAGCAGCGGCACCACCGCTCCCACAGCCCCCAGAACAAGCCCCACGCAGCCCAGCGCAACGAGCAGCACCTTCTTGACGTTCATGCATCCTCCCTGGAAAGTCGCCTCTTCTCGGCCTTGGTCTCGATGACGTGACGGACGGCCGCCACGGGGTGATGGAAGATCATGCGCGGGCCCGAGAAGCGCATGACCTCGCGGATCTTCTCGCGCATCTCCGGCTTGTAGCAGTGCACGCGGCAGTTTGAGCAGAAGGTCTTGGTCTCCATGAAGGGGCAGCGGTCGCTGCGCTGCCGTGCGTACTCCGCGAGCTCGGCGCACTCCTGGCAGAGCTCACCGACGCGCGTGCCGTGGCGCTTGCGGCAATAGAGCGCGATCATCTCGGACACCATGCGCTTCTCGCGCTCGCGCTTGGCAGCCACGCGCGCGGTGTCGTGCGTGCGCGCCATCAGCTGACCCTCCCGTTCTCAACGCTGACCACGGTGTCGGCGATGCGCATCGTGGACGGCCTATGGGAGACGAGAAGAACCGTCCGCCCGGCGCGCTCCTCGGCAATGGAGCGCAGGATGACGGCCTCGTTCAGGCTGTCGAGGTTGCTCGTGGGCTCGTCGAGCAGCATGAACGGAGCGTCGTGCAGGAAGGCGCGGGCAAGCCCCAGGCGCTGGCGCTCGCCGCCGGAGAGGGTGTCGCCGAGCTCGCCGACCGGCGTGTCGTAGCCCGCCGGCAGGCTCATGACGAAGTCGTGGACCGAGGCCTTGCGGCAGGCCGCCTCGATCTCTTCGTCCGTGGCGTCGAGCCGCGCGATGCGCAGGTTGTTGCGGATGCTGTCGTGGAAGAGGTGGGTCTCCTGCGTGACGAGGGACTCCAGCTCGCGCAGGTTGGCCGTGTCCACGTGCCGCACGTCGCGCCCGGAGACGGAGACGCTTCCCTCGCCCGCGTCCCAGAACCGCATGAACAGGCGCAGCAGGGTGGACTTGCCGGAGCCGGAGCGCCCGGTGATGCCCACGATTCTGCCGGCGGGAGCCTCGAGCGAGACGTCCTCGAGCACGCGCTCGTTTCCGTAGGAGAAGCCCACATGGCTCGCCGCGGCACCGTCGAAATCCACGTGCTTCTCGCCCGTGACCTCAGGCGTCACCGGCTCCTCGTCCAGGATGGCGAGCACGCGCTCGCCCGCCGCGAGGGTGGGCTGCAGCGTGGAGCCCAGGTTCGCGAGCGCCACCACCGGGCCGAACGAGCTCATGAGCGCGAGCACGGGGATGAGCACCCCGTCAAATCCCACGGCACCGGCGCGGTGAAGCGCCGCCGCCACGAGCAGCATGACCAGGTCGCAGGCGAGAATGACCGTGTTGGTGAGCGCCGTGGCACGACCGGTGGCGCGCTTCATGCGCTCCTCGTCCGCGGCGAGCGCGCGGGAACGCTCGTCCATCTGGGCCAGGCGCTCCGCACCCGCACCGTACTGCAGGATCTCATCTAGGCCGCGCAGGCTCTCCAGCACGAAGCTCGAGAGCTCGCCCGCGCCGGCGCGGAAGCGCGAGCCGGCGTCCCCGGCGAGACGCGCCGCGACGAGCGGGCACGCCACGCCCACGGCGAGATATGACACCGCGGCCACGACGGCAAGCGCAGGATGGAAGCTCCCGACGAAGGCACAGGCGTCCGCGCAGAAGAGCAGCGCTATCGCCGCCGGCGAGATGGTGTGCGCGTAGAAGACCTCGAGAAGCTCGATGTCCGAGGTAATGAGCGAGATGAGGTCGCCACGATCGCGCCCCTCGAGCTTGGCCGGAGCAAGCCGACGCAGCGCCCGGAACACGCGGTCGCGGACGAGCGCGAGCAGCTTGAAGGCGATGAAGTGGTTACAGGCTTGCTCGCCGTAGCGAAGCAGACCGCGTGCCACGGCGCAGACGGCCATCGCCACGATGAGGCCCGCGAGCGGGGCCGCCGCGCCGTCCGCGAGCACCGCGAGCACGCCGTAGCCGCCGAGCACCGTGATTGCCGCCGCGCAGACGTGGCCGAGAAGTCCCATGAGGATGGCCAGCACCATAAATCCCATGAGCGGGCGCACCAGCCCCACGAGCCGCCGCATCACCCTCCGTGAGACAAAGGGGACAGGTTCATTTGTCTCATCGCGCTGGTCGTGCAGAGACGGGCGCGCAGGGCTAGCTGATGAGACAAATGAACCTGTCCCCTTTGTCTCACCCTCGAGCTCGCGCTGGGCGCGCCAGAGGGTTGCGTAGCGGCCTCCCGCGACAACGAGCTCGTCGTGGCGCCCGTGCTCCACCACGCGTCCGTCGTCGAGCACGAAGATCTTGTCGGCCCCCACCACGTTTGCCAGACGGTGCGAGATGAGGATTACCGTCGCGCGGCCTGCCAGCCCGCGAACCGCACCCATGATGGCGTCCTCGCTCTCCGCGTCCACGTTGGAGGTGGCCTCGTCAAAGACGTAGACCGGCGTCTCGTGCAAGAGGGCACGGGCGATTGCCAGGCGCTGGCGCTGGCCGCCGGAGAGGTTGGAGCCACGCTCCGCGAGCATCGTGTCCAGCCCGTCCTCGCCGCGCAGGAAGGGCGCCAGGCGCGTGGCCTCGAGCGCGGCCCAGAGCGCATCGTCGCTCGCACCCGGGGCCGCGACCAGCAGGTTCTCGCGCACCGTTCCCTTGAAGAGGTAGCTCTCGTGCCCCACGTAGGTCACGTGGGCGAGCAGGTCTGCGGCGTCGAGCGCGCCAACCTCAACGCCGCCCACCGTGAGCGAGCCACGATACCCGCGCAGCCGCCCCAGCAGGAGCGCTGCGAGCGTGGACTTACCGCAGCCGGACTCCCCCACCACGGCCACAAGGCCGCCAGCCGGCACGTCCAGGCTCACGCCGTCCAGCACCTCACGCTCGCCGTCGTAGGAGAAGCGCAGCTCGCAGGCGCGCACGTCACAGCACGCGGGGAAACTCTCCCCACCCGCCGGCGGCTCCGGCAGCTCCAGCAGCCTAAAGATCTTCTCACTCGCCGCCATGCCGTTCATGGCCACGTGGAAGAACGACCCCAGCTGGCGCATGGGGATGAAGTAGTCCGCCGCCAGCAGGATGATGGCAAGACAGCCGCCCAGGTCAACGGCACCCGCGGCCATCTGCGTAAGCGCCACCGCCACGCCGGCGGCCGCCCCGCCGTACGCAACGAGGTCCATAATCGTGATGGAGTTGAGCTGCATCGTGAGCACGCGCATCGTGATGCGCCGGAACTTCTCGGCCTGCTCGTTCATCTCGGCCTGCTTGAACTCGTCGGCCTGGTAGACCTTGAGAGTGGTGAGGCCTTGGAGGTTCTCCAGGAACGTGTCGCCGAGCTCGGTGTACTGCCCCCAGTAGCGGCCGAGCAGCTTCTTTGCCCAGGTCTGCACCGCGGCGATGGCCACGGGAATGAGTGGCACGCACACGAGCAGCACCACGGCCGCCGGCACGTTCACAAAGGCCAGGGCCACAAAGAGCGTGAGCGGCGCGAGCATGGCGTAGAAGAACTGCGGCAGGTACGCGCCGAAGTAGGTCTCCAGCTGGTCGCACCCCTCCACGGCCACCTGCACGACCTCGGAGGTGCGCACGTCCTCGCGATAGCCCGGCCCCAGGCGCAGGAGCTTCTCGTAGATGCGGTGGCGCAGCGCGCGCTTGACCTCGCGGCTGGCGAGAAACCCCATGCGCGCGGAGCCCACGGCGGCAAGGCCGCGCACGACGGCCGCGCAGGTCACGCCGGCGGCGAGAAGAACGAGGTCCTTCTCGCCCGCCGTGCCCGCCCAGAGCGCGGAGAGCGTCCGGCAGATGACGAGCACCATGCCCATGTTGGCCATAAGCGACGCCCACTGGAGGGCCACGCTCGCGCCCACGTACCTCATGCTCCCCGGCACGATGCCGATGAGCCGTCTGTCGATCATCACGTGTCGTCGCCCCTCACGTCCGACGGCCTTCTCTGTTAGACAGAGTAAACTATCCGGACACAAGGGTTAGCCTATTGCAACTCAATTTGTTTGATTGACACAACTTTAGACCTGGCAAAGGTGCCGGGGGAAACTGTCAGGAAAAACCTGACAGTTTCCCCCGGCACCTTTGCCAGGTCGGCCTACAGGGCAGCCAGGATCTTCTCGGCCAGTGCGTCGCACTCGGCGTCGGAGAGCGTCACGCGCCCCGGGTTCATCGCGAAGACGTCGCCGAACTCGAAGGGGTCGTCCGCGTACTTGGGCACGAGGTGGAAGTGCAGGTGGTGCATCGTGTCGCCATACGCGCCGAAGTTGATCTTGTCGGGCGAGAAGGCCCGGTGCAGCGCCGCGGCCACGTGGCGGACGTCCGCCATGAAGGCCGCCGACTCCTCCTCGGTGAGGTCACTGATGTCGTCGACGTGGCGCTTGGAGGCCACGATGCACCGCCCGCGGTGGCTCTGCTCCCTGAAGAGTATCAGCTGGCTCGCCGGCAGCTCGCAGAGGGGGGATGCCAAAGGCGCCCACCAGCTCGTCCTTCTCGCCGATCATGCAGTATGCGCAGCTCTCGTCCCTCATGGTCTCCCCTTTCTCGCGCGCTCTCGACGACTCAACTGTAGCGCCGGAATCGCCGCGCGCGGAGGACGCGTCGGCAAGCGCGCGGGCGCCCGCGGGCGCGCGAGCAGACGCTCCCGGTCAGTCGTGCCCGGCCTGCCCCCGGTGCCGGCCTCCGTGATGCCCCGAGGCGGACCCCGCGCCCTCCAGCAGCTCCGTGAGCTCGCGCACGCTCATGCCCGCCGCGTCCTCGGCCGTGAGGTCGGACCCGGCGTCCACGAGCTCGCGCCAGACGCGCCACTTCCCCACGCCGAGGCCCTCCTCGTGCGCGGCGTGACGTTCCTCCTCGCTCGCGTGCGAGCAGCTCACCTCGGCAGCGGAGGCGCCCAGGCACCGGTGGCTCGCGTCCTCGAGGGCGCCGTACTGGGCGTCGTCGTCGCAGCTCACGGTCACGCTCACCGTGGAGCCCAAGCCGAGGTAGCCCGCGGCCTCCATGCCCTCGGCGAGCTCGGCCACGGCCTGCTCGTAGCCCATCCACGTCACGTCCGTCGCGGCGAGCACGTCGCGCCCGTCCTCGTTGAGGCCCCGCGCGCCCACCACGCGGTCAAAGCGGTTGACGGCGAGCTCGATCGAGGGGTTCACGTCTATGTCCACGTACGCCGAGGGCGTGACGAAGGCGAGCCCGAGAAGGCCCACCCCCACCACGGCCACGACGAGGCAGGCTGCCAGCAGCAGCCGCGCGCGCCCCCTGGCGCGGGGGCGAGAAGGACGCCGCGCCGCGACCGCGGCGGCCGGGGCGGGGGGCTCGAAGGCGTCCCCGCACGGCTCCCCCGCGCGGCGCGCCTCGATCGCGGCGAGCGCGCGGGCCTTGACGTCCTCGGGCGCGTGGACGGACGCGAACGCCTCGCGCACGCGCCTCTCGGCGGCACCCTCCCTCATGACAGCACCTCCCTGAGCTTGCGCTTTCCCCGAGAGATCCAAGAGTAGACCGTGCCCACGGGCATGTCGCAGATCCCGGCTATCTCACGGGCGGAGTACCCCTCGCAGAGGGCGAGGTAGAGCTGGGTCCGGGGCGGGTCCCCGAGCGCCGCCATGGCGTCGAGCACCTCGCGCAGGCCGAGCTCGGAGGGCGCCTCGGCGCCGACGGCCCCCTCGCCGAGCCGCTCCACGCGCTCCTCGAGCGAGACGTCGCGCCTGCGGGCCGCGCGCAGGGCGTCCTTGCAGCCGTTGATGGCCACGCGCAGGAGCCAGGCGCGGGCGTGGGCGTCGTCGCGGAAGGGCTCGTCGTGCAGGGCATATTTGAGGAAGGTCTCCTGGAAGACGTCCTCGGCGTCCGCGGCGGGCAGGTAGACGAGGCACGCGCGCCACACGGCGTCCGCGTGCTCGCCCATCGCCCGCTCCATCTCTGCCTGACCGCGCACGCGCCCTCCTCCGTCACGTCACATGCTAGCAGCGACCGCGCCCGCCGTGGTGGCCGGACCCGCGACCGGCGTGGTGGCCCTGGCCCGCGCCCGTGCCGTCGCGGCGGGGGCCGGTGCCGTCGCAGGCGCCGCCGGTCGCGCAGGTCCCGTCCCCGCGGCTGTCGCAGACGCCGTCGCCGTTGGCGTCCGCGTAGCCCCCGCAGTCCGCGTTGGCGCAGCTGTCGCAGACGCCGTCGCCATCCGCGTCCGCATAGGCGCCGCAGGTCCCGCGCGCGCCCGTGCCGCGGCTGTCGCAGACGCCGTCTCCGTTGGCGTCCGCGTAGGCGCAGCGCGCCGCCGCGTCATCGACCTTGCGCTCGATCGCGCGACCCGCGTCCCCCTGCCATGCGGGGGCGTACCCGGCCGCCAGCGCCGGCTGCGCGACGGCGCCGAGCCCCGCCAGCGCGAGAGCGCCCGTGACGGCCAGCGCGGCCTTGGTTCTTCTCAGCATGTCTACCACCCTCTCGTCTCCCGGGGAGCGCCGGGCCCGCCCCGGCTCTTCTCCCCTCATCACAAACACGATTCAGGCGGTCCGCTCCTTGCGCGGAATCCGAACTTTTTTGCCGGAAGTGGGTGGCATCCTTGATGGCCGGGGCGTAGTCTCGGGCCGCCGGGCGGAAGAATTAAAGCAAGACTTGTTCTTCTCGCCACATTGCGCATGCGAGTGGGCAGCATCTTTGATAATGACCGGACTTTATATAAGGAATGCCACCCAACGGCACCGGGAAGCGGGCAGGGGGCGAGCGGCAGCCGGACGCGGCGGCAAGCGGCGGCAGCCGGACGCCTGACGGCAGCCGGCGCGGCTACCTGCGCCTGCGCCGGCGGCTCTCCCGGATGACGTCCTGCGCCACCCACGCGCCGAGGATGAAGGCCACGAGGTAGCCCACGAAGCCGATCACCGGGATGCCAAAGATGACGGGCTGGATGCGCGCGTAGTAGACCACGGACGAGCCGATGAACAGGCCCGCCACGATGACGCTCATGGTGAGGCGGTTGGCGATGCGCGAGAGGTCCTCGAGCGGGTCGGCCGTGCCGGCGAGGTCGAGGTTCACGCGGAGCTGGCCGCGCGTGAGCATGCGCGTGATGAGGCTGAGGTCGCCCGCGGCGCCGAGCAGGCCGTGCGTGGCGGCGACGGCCTCGCGCGAGAGGCGGCCGACCTCCTGCCGGACGAGCTCGTCGGGCGCCGCGTGCGCGCGCAGGTGGCTCTGGATGATCTCCACGATCGAGGCGTCCGGCAAAAGCGCGTGCACCACGCCCTCGAGCGTCACGAGGGAGCGCGCGAGCATGGTGACCGAGCCGGGGAGCTCGATCCCGTTCTTCTGCGCCATGGAGATGAGCGCGTTCATGAACGAGCCTATGTCGAGGTCGGAGAGGTCGGAGAGGCCGTAGTCGGCGACGATGGCGTCGAGGTCGGCGAGCAGGTGCGCGTGGTCGACCTCGGTGGTGTCGGACGTCGAGAAGCGCAGCAGGCCGTCGGCGAGCGCCGGGGAGTCGCAGCGCGCGACGGCCACCACCATGTCGCGCACCGCGGTGCGGTCGTGGCTGGAGAGCCGCCCCATGATGCCGAGGTCCAGGTAGACGATCTTGCCCCCGTTGATCACGAGGTTGCCGGGGTGCGGGTCGGCATGGAAGAAGCCGTCGTCGAGCATCTGGCTCGTGTAGTTGTCCGCGAGCTTGGTGCCGATCTCCGCGAGGTCGTAGCCCTCGGCCACGAGGCGCGCGGTGTCGTTGATGGGGATGCCCTCGACGTAGTCCATGACCACCACGCGCCGCGTGCAGAGCGCGGGGTGGGGCCTGGGGCAGTCGATGAAGGCGCAGCCCGCGTTGTTGCGGCGGAACTCCTCGAGGCTTCTGGCCTCCACGAGGAAGTCCGTCTCCTCGCGGAAGGACTGCCAGAGCTCGTCCACCACGGACTGCAGGTCGATGAACTGCTCGTCGCCCATGAAGCGGCTCGCGTAGCGCGCGAGCGAGCGGATGATGGAGATGTCGCGCGCCATGACCTCCTGCACGTGCGGCCGCTGGACCTTGACCGCCACGACCTCGCCCGTCACGAGGCGCGCCTTGTGCACCTGCGCGACGGAGGCCGAGCCGAGCGGGCGGTCGTCGATGGCGTCGAAGATGTCCTCGATCGGGCGGTCGTACTCGGCGCGCAGGGCGGAGATCACCGTGTCGCGGTCCATGGGCTCCACGCTCGTGCGAAGGCGCGCGAGCTCGCGCGTGAAGCTCTCGGGCAAGATCTCCGAGCGCATGGAGAGGATCTGCCCCGCCTTGACGAAGGTGGGCCCCAGCTCCTCGAGCATGCGGCGCAGGCTCTGCGGCGTGAGGCCGTGGAAGATGTCGTAGCGCCGGACGATGTTGACCATCTCGCCGATGCGCGCGAGGCGCGAGGCGGTGGTGAGGCCGTAGTCGTCCGCGCCGGCCGAGCGGCCGCCGAAGATGCCGATCGTCTGCGAGGACTCCCGCTGCTCCTCCCGCCTCCTCACGGCGTCGTACCAGGCGTCCAGGATCTCGTCCGGGCTCTTGGCCGTGCTGGGCGTCTGCCGCCGGGGCAGCTCGGTGCCCATGACGGGGCCCCACGCGCGGCGAGCCTCCCCCTCGGGGGAGGTGCCGCCCGCGGGGCGCGCCTGCTCCGCGGCCCTGTCCTGCGGGCCCTGCGTGTCCGGGGCCGCGCCCTCGACGCGACCCCGGCCCGTGTCACCTCGTGCCTCTGCCACGTGCTCCCCAGCCGCTACTCGGCGTCTTCCTCTTCGCCCTCGGCCTCCTCGACGTCGACCGTGACGGTCTTCGCGTCGATGTCGGCGGACATCTGGGCGACCTTCGCGGCATAGGCCGCGCGCTCCTCGGGCGTCATGGCCTCGAGGCGGGCGCGCAGCGCGGAGTCGCCGGCGCCGTCGATGACCTCCTTGGCCTTGCGGGTGAGCTCCTGGTTGAGGGTCTTGCCCTGCTCGACCGTCAGCTCGCCCTTCTTGACCAGCTCCTCGACGACCTCCTGGGACTTCTCGGCGCCCATGGCCACCGCGCCCACGCTGGCCAGGAAGAGCTTGCGTATGCCCTCGGTCACGTCAAAGTCTGCCATGTCTGCTCCCATCTCTTGAGCCCGGCGGGACGCCGCGCATCCCCTATGCTCGTCCTTCTACCCACATCCCGGGGCCTCGCCCCCGCACTTCTCGGCCAGCGGCCCCGGGGCGCGTCCCGAGGAGCCGCGCTCAGGCGCCGAGAAGGACGCGGCGCAGCCCCTCCACGCTGTCCGCGACGGCGCACGCGCCGGCGTCCTCGAGCTCGCCTGCCGCCGCCGTGCCCGCGTACGTCACGCCCACGCAGGGCACGCCGCAGGCGGCGGCCGCGTCGACGTCGTGGTGGCGGTCCCCCACCATCACGGCGTCGCCCGGGCGCGCGCCCGCGCGCTCGAGGACGCGGATGATCGTTGCGGCCTTGTCGCCCTGCGCGTCCGACTCCTTGCCGAGCACCGCGAGGAAGAGCCCGTCGACGCCGTTGTCGGCGACGGCGCGCTCCACGAGCTGCTGGCGCTTTGAGGAGGCCACCGCGAGCGTCCTGCCGGCTGCGCGCAGGTCGGCGAGGAGCTCGCGGACGCCCGGGTAGAGCGGCCAGCCCGCAAGGCCGAGGTTCAGGTAGATGGCCCGGTACTCCTCGGTCACCCGGGCCGCCTCCTCCTCGGAGAGGCCGTAGACGCTCGAGAACGCCTGCGGGAACGGCGGGCCGATGATGCGGCGCACGTCGCCGATCTCCTCCTCGGAGAGGCCGTGGCGGAGAAGGACCGTGCGGGCCGTGGAGATGATGCCGGCGATCGTGTCCGCCAGCGTGCCGTCGAAGTCGAAGATCACGAGCCTGCGGCCCGTGACGTCCTCGCCCGTGAGCGCCATGCGCGCCTCCTTTCGTCCGTCTCAGGGTAGCACCCCGACCGGCGTCGCGCCCGCGGGGTATCATGTCCTCATACGACACGCGAGGAGGCCCCATGCACGCCGAGCCCATAACCTGCCACCGCCCGCGACCGGACGCCGCCGCGGAGCTTGCCGCGCCGCCCTACGACGTCTTCGACCGCGCGGGGGCCGCCGCCTACGTGGCCGCCCACCCGCGCTCCTTCCTGGCGATCGACCGCCCGGAGACCGCCTTCCCGCCCGAGCACGACCCGTACGCGCCGGACGTCTACGAGCGCGCCCGCGAGCTGCTCGCCGGGCGCGTCGCCGACGGGACGCTCCTGCGCGACGCCACTCCCTGCTACTACCTCTACCGCCTGCGCGGGGACGGCCGCGAGCAGACCGGCATCGTCGCCGGGGTGGCGATGGACGACCTCGCGGACGGGACCGTGCGGGCCCACGAGCTCACCCGCCCCGAGAAGGAGGCCGACCGCGCCCGCCACATCGAGGCCACGGGCTGCCAGACCGGCCCCGTCCTTCTCGCCTATCGCGACAACGCGGTCATGGACATCCTTGTGGAGGCCGCCAAGGCGGCGGACCCCCTCTACGACTTCACCGACGAGGCGGGCGTCCGCCAGACCGTCTGGCGCGTGGCGCGCCCGGCGGCCGTCGAGGGCTTCCGCGCGATGCTCGCCCAGGTGGGGCGCGCCTACATCGTCGACGGGCACCACCGCGCCGCTGCCGCGGCGGACGTCTGCCGGCGCATGCGCGAGGCGGCGGGCTCTGGCCTCTCCGGCACCGAGCCCTACAACTACCTGCTCTGCGTCCTCTTCCCCGCGAGCCAGCTCGCCGTCCTGCCGTACAACCGCGTGGTAGCGGACACGAACGGCCTCGACGAGGCGGGGCTCGTGGCCGCGCTCGAGGCGGCGGGCGTCGCCGTCGGGGGGCGCCAGGACGGGCCGGTGTGCCCGGGGCGGCGCGGGCAGCTCGGCATGTACGCGTTCGGCGCCTGGCGCGAGCTCTCGCTCGAGGGCGCGCGGCCGGACGACCCGGCGGGCGGCCTCGACGCTGCGCTCCTGCAGGAGCGGGTCCTCGGCCCCGTCCTCGGCGTCGAGGACCCGCGCTCCGACGCGCGCGTCGCGTTCGTGGGCGGCGTCGAGGGCGCGGAGGGGCTCGTGCGGCGCGCGGGCGAGCGGGGGGTGGCGTTCTCGCTCTTCCCCGTCTCCATGGGCGAGCTCATGGCGGTGGCGGACGCGGGCGAGCTCATGCCGCCCAAGTCCACCTGGCTCGAGCCCAAGCTCAGAAGTGGCCTCTTCATCAGGAGGATCGGCGCCGGCGGGGCGGGCGGCCGGTAGGCGCGGGGCGAGAAGGACGGGAAGGGGGCGAGACCATGGCGGACGAGGAGCGCACGGGACGGCTCGGCAGGCTCTTCGCGGCGCTCGTGAACGTCGAGGGCGCGGAGGACGGCGGGGCTGCGCCGGAGGAGGGCGGCCCGGCCGACGCGGGCGAAGAGAAGGACCGGACGGGCGGCAACACCACCGTCCTCGACGTCGAGGCGCTCTCGCGCTCGCTCGCCTCCTCCCCCGACCCGCTGGCCCTCCTCTCGGGGCTCGTCGTGGACGTCCGCGCGCGCGTGGGCGCGACGGGCGCGCCCGAGTTCCCGGGCGAGGCGCCCAAGCTGCCGCCGAGCCCGCTCGAGGTGCACCTCGCCACGAGGCTCGTGGAGGCGGGCCTCCTGGAGGCAGACATCGAGCTTCCGGGCGTCCGCGTGGTACGCCCGCGCACCTCGGGCCTCTTCTACCTGCGCATCGAGGAGGAGCGGGTCAGCTACCTCGCCAAGCTCCGCGTCCTGCAGGTCGAGTCCGCGCTCAACTCCGTCCTTCTTGCGAGCCGAGCCCTCGCGAGCCCCAACGACGCCCCGCTCGACGCCATCGTGCGGGCCGAGCAGCGCGTCGCGAGCTCCGTCGCCGGCCAGGCGCGCGAGGTGGCTGCGCGCCTCGAGGGACCCGTGCGCGGGGAGTGGGACGTGCGCTACGCCCTTGCCTACGGCATCGAGGCCTTCCGCCTCCCCCACCGCCTCACGGCGCGCTTCCGCGTGAACGCGCGGGCGGGGCTCGCCGCCTTCGAGCTCGACCTCGTCCCGCCGGAGGCGTGGCCGCGCTCGGCCTTCGTCGACGGGCTCGGCGTGGTCCCCGCGACCGAGCAGATGCGCCGGCGCGCCTCGGGCACCTACAACGCGCGGCTCGCGGCGCTCGTGGCGGGCTACGCCCTGGACGCCGCGCCCGAGCTCGGGGAGGTGTGGGTGGCGGGCGTCATCGACACCGCGCGCGACCACGTCTGCCTCTACTCCGCGCGCATGACCCGCGCGGCCCTGGAGGCCGTCGACCTCGGGGGCGCCTTCGACCCCGTCGCGCTGCTGCGCTCCTGCGGGGCGGCCATCTCCCTCGACGAGACGGGCGGCCTCGCCCCCGTCCGCCAGGGCTTCTCCCTCGACGACGAGGCCCTCTGCCCGCGCGAGCGCTATGACGCGCCCGAGCTCTCCGAGGCGACGCTCGCGGGCGAGCTGGGCGACGCGCTCGGCTGCTGGCGCGTGAGCGACCTCGGGATAGACGAGGCCGCGCGGCGCAGGAGCGTCGCCGACGAGCTCACGCGCCACCTCACGGCGTCCACCGAGAAGAACGTCCAGGCCATCCTCTCCGCCGCCCGCGCGGACGGCCACGCCGACGTCGTCGAGGCCGCGCGGCGCTGCGTCTCGGGCCTCATCGACGGCGAGCTCGAGGACGACCCGCTCGCCATCGGGGAGGCCTTCGTCGAGGGGGGCGACCTCCAGCGCGGGTGCGCGCGGGCGCACGACGCCCTCGTCTCCCACGACCTCGAGGCCGCGGGGAAGTACGCGGACGAGGCGCTCCTGCCCGTCGACGGGCTCGGGTCCTTCGACGGCGCGGACGGGCTCGTCTGGCGCGGCTTTGGCTCATACGCGGACCGCGCGCTCTACAACCGGCTCGTCGCCACGCCCGGCGAGCGCTGCGCGCTCGTGCCCGCGGCCTACCTCGAGGCGCACACGATCGCCGCCGCCTCCGCCCTCGCCCGGGGCCGCTCCGAGGAGGCGCTCGCGCACGCCCGGCGCGCGGCCGAGGTGGCGCCGCTCTCCTCGCAGGCGAGCCTCAACCTGGCGCAGTGCCTCGAGGCGACGGGCGACGCCGAGGCCGCCCAGCGCGAGCTCTGCCGCCTGCTCTCCCTCGCGCACGACCCGGAGTCGATAGGCCTCGGCTACCTCGGCATGGCGCAGCTCCAGTGGCAGGGCGGCCACGTGCTCACCGCCCAAGCCTGCTACCAGCGCGCAACCCGCCACCTCGGCGCGCCCGCCCTCGTGGCGCGGCTCGCGATGGCGGCTCTCATCGGCCAGGTGGGGGTCTCGGCCGGAGGCGAGCTCTCCTCCGAGCAGGCCGACACGCTGCTGGAGGCGGCCGCGATCCCGCTTGCCCCCACCGAGGCCGTGAGCAAGGCCTTCCTCGAGGCCACGCGCGCCGCCACGGACGCTGGCATCTTCCGCGTGGCGCGCGACCTCCTGCGCAAGCTCTGCATGATCTCGCGCGACGACGTCTACTTCGGCATGCTCCGCTCCCTCGAGGACGAGCCGGACCGCTGATGGCGGCCCCCTCGCTCCTCCCGCCGTCCTTCTCGGCGGGCATCTTCGACTTCGACGGCACGCTCGCGGAGACCTGGCACCTCTGGCGGCGCGTGGACGAGATCTTCTTCGCCACGCGGGGGCTACCCTTCGACGAAGACGCCTCCGCCACGCTCGCCACGCTCGGGTTTTCCGCCGGAGCCCGCTGGTGCGTCGAGCGCTACCGCCTGCGCGACGAGGTGTCCGACATCGTGGACGAGTGGAACCGCCTGGGTGCGGCGCTCTACGAGGAGGAGGTCCGCCTGCGCCCGGGCGCCGAGGCCTACCTGCGCGCGCTCCGCGCGCGGGGCGTCCCCCTTGCGCTCGCCACCACGAACGACCCGCACGTGCTGGGGGCCATGCGTCACGTTGACGTCTTCGGCCTCTTCGACGAGGTGGTCTGCGGGCGCGAGGTCGCCCGCGGGAAGGACCACCCCGACATCTACCTCGAGGCGTCCCGCCGCCTGGGCACGGCGCCGGGCGCGTGCTGCGTCTTCGAGGACATACTGCCCGGCACGCTCTCGGCCGCCCGCGCCGGCATGACGACCGTGGCCGTGCGCTGCGAGGACCCGCGCCAGCCCGCCCGCGAGCTGCGTCGCGCGGCCGACCTCTGGATCGAGGGCTGGGAGGGGCTCGTAGGCTGAGGGCCCGCTGCCCGCCAAAGGCCCGCAGAGCGCTCGATTCTGTACATTGCTGCCATAGTGCACCGGGAGTCGCGCCTCCTACAATGCAGGATATGCCCCGGAGACGCCGAGAAGATTGACCCATCGCACATCAAAACCCGTGGCAATTGGGATTCATGCCCTCTTAGCACAGACCTCCTCACCACGGGGATATACGATGCTCGAAAGAGGCCAAGGTGATAGGAGCTGCCATGAGCGACCAGCGACGTTCCACCCATGAGACGCCCGGGATCCCGCACGCCTCCGACGAGGCCGAGCACTCGTTCTCCGAGCATGGCCTCACCGAGCGAGAGGTCGACGCCGCGCGCTCCGTACTCGCCGGCATGACTGCTGAGATGGCGGCGAGGGAGATGGGCGTTGAGGCATCAACGGTGGGTGGCTTCAGGCAACGGGCGTATCACAAGCTCGGCATGGAGGACGGACGCGAGCTCGTGCGACGCTACGGGCCGCATGTCGACAAGGACGTGAACGAACTCGCGAACAATATCGAGGGCTTTCGCGGCGCCCTTGAAAACAGGGGCCTTACGGACACCCAGCTCGACGTCCTCGCACGTGCTGCGGCGGGAGTTCCCACGACAGAGATTGCCCGGGAGCTCCGCGTGGCGCCTGGTACCGTCGGATGCGCGAGGTCCAACGGGTACCGGCTCCTCGGCGTTCGCTCACGAGAAGAGCTCCTCTCCATGCTCGAAGGCGAATGCGCAGAACGTAAGAGGAGGCAGCGGAGGGGAAAGCGTCGGCGGAGTCAGGCGACCATTGCACCGGCCTTCGCAAGCTCCTCCGCCAGCGCCTCCGCCGGCGTCCTCCACCCCAGGGTCTCCCGCGGCCTCCCGTTGAGCAGGTCCTGCGCCTCGCGGACCCGCTCGTCGGTCACGTCCGCGAACTCGGCGCCCTTCGGGAAGAGCTGCCCGAGCAGCCCGTTGGTGTTCTCGTTGGTGCCCCGCTGCCAGGGCGAGTGCGGGTCGCAGAAGTAGACCCTGAAGCCCGTCGCCTCGGTGAGGCGGGCGTGCTCGGCCATCTCGACCCCCTGGTCCCAGGTGAGGGTGGAGAGCAGCGCGTCGCGCACGCCGTCGGGCACCGACGCGACCATCTCGACGAGCAGGTCCATGACGGTCCTCGACTCGTGGCCGGGCAGCCTCCCGGCGACCAGGAAGCGCGTCCTGCGCTCCACGAGCGTCGCGAGGCAGCTCCGGCCGCCCGAGCCCACCACCAGGTCGCCCTCCCAGTGCCCGGGCACGGCGCGGTCGGCGGCCTCGGGCGGGCGCAGCGAGATCTCGCAGCCCTCGCACCAGCCCCGGCCGGGCCTCTCCGGCAGCCCCGGGCGCGGCTTGCGCCCGCGCCGCCCCGAGCGCAGCGCCCGCGCGCCCCAGCTCGTGGCGCAGGGCGCCCCTGCCCTGCACGTACAGGGCCTGGTATATGGTCTCGCGGCTCACCCTCATGGCACCATTGTCGGGGAACTCGAGCCTCATGCGCTCGGAAATCTGGCGCGGCGACCACCCCCCCCCAGGAGCCCCGCGGCGACGTAGGCCCCGAGGGCGGCCTCGGACTCGAGCCTGCGCGGCCTCGGCCTGAGAGCCGCGCGCTCCGCCCGGCGCTGCGCGCGCGAGAACCCGTGGCGCCCCCGCTCCGAGCCGCGGCGCACCTCGCGCGCGACGGTGGTGTGGGAGAAGCCGATGTCGCGCGCTATGGCGCGCAGGCTCCTGCCCGCCCTCAGCCCCTCCTGGATCGCCGCGCGGTCGGCCAGCGTCAGCCTCGAGCGGGGCGAGGTCCTGCGCGGCCTGTCGGCCGCCGCGAGCCCGGAAGCCACGGGCGCCCCCTTCCTGGGCCTGCCGACCCTGACGGGCGCGCCCGCCGCGCGGCACCAGTCCCGCGCCGTGGTCGGGTCGCACCCCACGACGCGGGCGGCGCCGGCGGCGGTCAGGCCGCCCCACACCAGGTCGACGACCCTCCTCCTGGTCTCCTCGCCATAGTGCCTCTGCCCCATTGAACCACGCCCCTCTCGTCGTGGTGCAATGGCCGCTGGAATCCGCCGGGGGCGCGGGTTAGGGAACCGGGGTCGTTGCGCGGGCCCGCGGCCGACCGGCCGGGGATTGCCGCCCGTTGCGGGGGCGCGCTCCGCAACGGGCGGCGATCCCTAACCGGCGGCGGCCCGACGGCCCTTCTCGCCCCCTCCCCTCCCGCAACGGCCGCCATTCCCTAACGCACGCCCGCCGAAATCCCGCAACGACCCCAAAAGTCTAAGCAGTCCCATGGAGCTCAGGAGGGAGTATCCAAACTTCTGCACATTGCTGGCGAGAAGAGCCTGCGCACGTTGCGCCATCCCAGGCGGAGGTCACAAACGCAGCAGAGCAGCCAACAGGGGCGGCACAATGTACAGAAGTTTGCCCGGTCAGGCAACGGGTCGTGGCGCGCGGGGCCTAGCGGCGGCGCAGGCGGGCGACGAAGTGGGTGTCGGCGCCCGGATGGTCGGTCCGCCGGGCGTCGAGGAGCTCGAAGCGGCCGCCCACGGGCCCGGTGAGCAGCGCCTCCACGACGCGCTCGTCCTCCTCCGCCAGGACCGAGCAGGTGGAGTAGACCACAAGGCCGCCCGGCGCCACGCGCGTCGCCGCGGCGCGCAGGATGTCCGCCTGGAGGGCGGCGAGGCCGGGGAGCGCCTCCTCGCGCAGCGACCACGCGATCTCGGGATGGCGCGCGAGCGTGCCGGATCCCGAGCACGGGGCGTCAACGAAGACCAGGTCAAAGCTGCCGAGAAGAACCTCGGGCAGGTCGTCCCCGCCAAGCGAGCGGGCGTCGGCCGCGACGCACGTGACGTGGTCGGCCACCCCGGCGGCCTCCATGCGGCGCGCGGCGAGCGCGGACTTGCGGGGGTCGATCTCCACCGAGACAATCTCGCACGGGCCGCCCGCAGCCACCGCCGTACCCTCGAGGAGCACGGTCTTGGTGCCGCGACCCTGCCCCACCTCGAGCACGCGACTGCCGGGCTCGGGAGCGGCGGCGAGCGCCACCTCCTGCGCCGCAAGGTCGCAGGGCAGGACCTCCGCACGCTCGACGAGGCCGGACGGCGCAAGACGTGCGGGGGCGCCCAGAAGGTAGGATCCCGGCACGGGACCGGGGGCGGGCGCGCACCCCGCCTCCTCGAGGGCGTGCAAAGGCGCCTGCCCCCTTTGCACGCGGCTGACGGCCACCCACGCGCCTGCGGGCCCGAGCGCCGAGGCGGCCCAGGCGGCGGCGCGGGCGGGCCCCAGCGAGGCGAGCGCCCGCGCGCAGAGCCACTCGGGCAGGGCGCCCACGCGGGCGAGGTCGGAGACGTCAAAGGCGCCGTCCGCGACGCGCTCGCGGGCGCGGGCGAGGGCGCGGGCGTCCTTCTCGGCGACGCGGCGCAGCACCGCGTTGGCGAGCCCGGCGGCGCGCGGGGCCACGCCGCGCACGAGCTCCACGCCCTGGCTCACGCAGACGTCATCGCGCGTGCCGAGGTAGAGGATCTCGAAGGCGGCGAGGCGCAGGGCGTCGCGCACCCGAGGCTCAAGGCGCGCGCCGCGGCGCAGGTGGGCGTCTATGACGCGGTCGAGCTCGCCCTCCGCGGCGACGGAGCCCAGGACGAGGCGCGTGGCCTGGGCGCGCTCGCGCTCGAGAAGGGCCGAGAGGGCCTCCGAGGAGCGCAGCAGGTCGCGCGCACGGGCGTTGCGCCGGCGGCGCTCCGAGGCGAGCGCGAGCGCCGCGAGCCGGGCGGCCGTCGCGCGCGCCACCTAGACGCGCCCCCAGGCAAGGCCGTCGCCGCGCAGGCCGGCGGCCCAGGCGGAGGCCTCCATCTCGCGCTTGCCATCCGGCTTCACGCGCAGGACCTCGAGCGAGCCCGCGGCGCAGCCCAGAAAGACGCGGCCGCGGGCGGCGAGGACCTCCCCCGGCGCAAAGTCCTTCTCGCCCTCGCGCGCGAGGGTCACGCGGGCCCCGCGCCCGGCCACGGCGCAGCGGGCCGGGGCGGCGTCGGAGGACGCCAGCACGCGCAGGACGTTGGTCGCGGCGGAGTCGGCCGGGTCCAGCATGAGCTCGGCCTTGGAGATCTTGGCGGCGTGGGTGACGAGCGCCTCGTCCTGCTCCACCCAGGCGGCGGTGCCGCCCACCACAGCGGGCAGCGTCTCAACGAGAAGGTCCGCCCCCAGGCGGGCGAGCTCCGCCGTGAGCTCGGTCGCGGTCTTTCCGGCCACCGTCGTGGAGGCCTGCGCGCAGTAGGCGCCGGTGTCCACGCCGTGGCCGATGCGCATGATGGAGACGCCCGTCTCGGCGTCCCCGGCGAGGATCGCGCGCTGGATGGGCGCCGCGCCGCGCCAGCGCGGCAGGAGCGAGGCGTGCACGTTCACGCACCCGGCGGGCGCCATCGTGAGCACCTCGTCCGGCAGGATGCAGCCGTAGGCGGCCACGCAGAAGACGTCGGCCGCGGCCGCGCGCAGGGCGTCGAGCGCCTCGGGCGTCATGCGGGAGGCCTCGAGCACGGGAAACCCCAGCTCGAGCGCGCGGGCCTTCACCGGCGAGGGCTCGAGCCGCCGGCCGCGCCCGCGTACCGCGTCCGGGCGCGTGAGCACGAGGGCCACCTCGCAGGCCTCGGCGAGCGCGGAGAGGGACGGCACGGCGAAGTCCGGCGTCCCCATGAAGACCACGCGCGGGCGGCGCGCCCCCGGGGCGACCGCGTACTTCTCGTCAGCCATGGCGCCCCCTACTCCACCTCGGTGTCGCCGGGGCGGGCGCCCGCGGCGAGCGCGGCCTCGTACTCGCGCTGCGCCTCGGCGCGGCGGATGGGCGGCAGGTGGTCGAACATCGTCACGCCGTGGACGTGGTCTATCTCGTGCTGGAGGCAGACGGCGAGCAGGTTGTCCGCCGCCTCGTACTGCATGAGGTCGCCATCCAGGTTGAGCGCCTGCACCACCACGTGGGAGGGGCGGCTCACGCGCACGCTCACGCCCGGGAAGGAGAGGCAGCCCTCGGAGCCCTCCCTCTCGGGCCCGTCGGCCGTGACGATGCGCGGGTTGATGAGCACGTACGGGTTCTTCTTGCCCCCGCGCCCCGCATAGTCGACGTCGATGACCACGATCTGGCGCATCTCGCCGATCTGCGGGCCCGCGAGGCCGCAGCCGTCGGCGGCGTACATGACCCTGAGCATGCGCTTGGCGAGGGCGCAGACGTCGTCGTCAATCTTCTCGACGGGGGCGCACTCCTGGGAGAGGCGGGGGTCGGGCGAGAGCACGATCTCCTTGAGCTCGTTCATGGTCCTCCTTCCGGGCGCCGGGCTCTGGGCCCCGGCGCCGAGGGTCACATCATGTCGTATGCGTCAACGTCCACTGCCATGTTAATACCCGGCAGGCGGCCAAGCGAGGCGGCACACGCGGAAAGCATCCCGCCGAGGTCCGCGCCCGTGGGCGCCTTCACCATCACGTGGCGGCGCACCTGGTCCTTCGCCCGCGCCCTGACGCAGTCGGCGGGGCCGAGCACCTCCCAGCCGGGGGCGTCTGCCACGCGCTCGCGGACCGCGTCGGCGAGGCGGGCCGAGACCTCCCGCACGCCCCGCTCCGAGCGGCCCCACACGACGGCGTTGGCGAGGCGGCCGAACGGTGGGTATCCCGCCTCCGCGCGCTCGGCAAGCTCCGCCTCGAGGAAGACAGAGCGGTCGTGGGACGCCACGGCGCGCATGGCGGGGTGCGTGGCCCACCAGGTCTGCACGATGACCTCGCCGGGGCGCTCGCCGCGGCCCGCCCGGCCCGCGACCTGCTCCAAAAGGTCGTAGGTGCGCTCGGCGGCGCGGAAGTCGGGCAGCTTGAGCATGGTGTCCGCGTTGATCACGCCCACGAGCGTGACCTCCGGGAAGTCGAGCCCCTTGGCGATCATCTGCGTGCCCACGAGCACCGCGCACTCCGCGGCGTCGAACTGCTCGAGCAGGCGCTGGTGGGCGCCCTTGGCGCGCGTGGTGTCCGCGTCCATGCGGATGACCTCGACGTCTGCGGGCAGCAGCATGGAGAGCTCGTCCTCGACGCGCTGCGTGCCCACGCCGAAGGCCGCGAGGTAGCGGCTCCCGCAGTTGGGACAGCTCGTCGAGGGGTCGGGGTAGGCGCGCACGGGCCAGCTCCTCCCGCAGGTGTGGCAGGCGAGCAGGTGCCCGCGCTCGTGGTAGGTGAGCGCCGTGGAGCAGTGCGGGCACTCGGGCACGCAGCCGCAGTCCCGGCACATAAGGAAGTTCGCGAATCCGCGGCGGTTGAGCAGCAGCACGGCCTTCTCGCGCCGCTCCGCGACGCCCTCGAGCGCCCTCACGAGCGGCGCCGAGAAGATCGAGCGCCCGCCGCCCCTGAACTGCTCCCCCATGTCGACCACGGTGACGCGCGGCAGCACCGACGCGCCGGGGCGCTCCGGCATCTCCACGCGCGTCCAGCGCGCGCCGCCGAAGCCGCCCTCGCGGCAGCGCTCGAGCGCCTCGAGGGAGGGCGTGGCCGAGCCCAGCACGAGCGCCGCGCCGCGCTCGCGGGCGAGCCGCGCCGCGACCTCGCGCGCGTGGTAGCGCGGGGACTTGTCCTGCTTGTAGGAGCCCTCGTGTTCCTCGTCGATGATGATGAGCCCGGGGCTGGCCAGGGGCGCGAAGAGCGCCGAGCGCGCGCCCACCACCACGCGGGCGCGACCGGCGCGCACGAGGTCCCACTGATCGAAGCGCTCCCCGGCGGAGAGGCGGCTGTGCAGCACGGCCACCTCGTCGCCGAAGCGGCTGCGGAAGCGGCCCACGGTCTGCGCCGTGAGCGAGATCTCGGGCACGAGGACGAGCGCGCCGCGCCCGTCCGCGAGCGCCCGCTCGATGGCCGCGAGGTAGACCTCGGTCTTGCCGGAGCCCGTGACGCCGTCCACGAGCACCACGTCCCCCCGGCCGGCGGCGCGCGCCTCGTCGATGGCCGCGAGGGCGGCGCGCTGACCCCGCGTGAGCTCGGCGGGCCGCGGGGCGGCGGCCGACGAGAGCGTGGTGGCGTCCGCGCCGCGGATCTGCCGCCGGCTCTCGATCGCCACGACGCCCCTCCTGGCGAGCGCCGTCACGGCGGAGGCCGCCCCCGGGATGGTGGCGGAGAGCTCGGCCACGCGCTGCGGTCCCTGGCGCAGGGCCTCGATCACCGCGCGCTGGCGCGAGGCGGTCCTGGCGGGGACGAAGTCGTTCGCCGCGGGGGTGAGGCTCGCCCAGCGGACGTCCACGGCGCCGGCGCGCTCGGTCTGGAGCTCCCAGGGGGCGTCCTCGGCAGCGCGCGTCACGCGGAGCTTCTGCCCCGGGGCCAGAAACGGGCGCACGGCATCGCAGAGCGGGCACGCGTACTCGCGCGCCATCCACATGGCCACGCGGGCGGCCGCCTCGTCGAAGGCGGGCGGCGCGAGGACCTGGAGCACGGGCTGGACCCGCTCCGCCGAGACACCCTCGGGGGGCTCCTCGGAGACGGCGAGCACGTAGCCCACCGCCATGCGGTGCGAGAAGGACACGAGGACCGTCGAGCCCGTCCTGGCCTCCCCCGCGAGCTCGGGCGGCACCGCGTAGGAGAACGCGCCCTCGAGGTGGCGCGTTGGTATGTCGAGCACGACGCTCGCGTAGGGCATGGGCGCGGGTCCTCCCGTCCTTCTCGCTGGGTGTCCGGATGCTCAATTGTACTCGGGGCGCCGTCCGCCGCGGCCCCGCGACGCGCCGGCTAGAGCAGCGCCAGGGTCTGCCGGCAGTTCTCCGTCACCGGGCCGAGCAGCCGCTCGCGCAGCTCGTCGGCGCCCGGCAGCGCGGACGACTCCTCGAAGACCTCCTCCATGGCAACGGGAATCTCCTGAGCGAGGTCGGCCATGAGCGCCACGCACGACTTCGCCGTGAGGCCCGCGCGATCGAGCAGCCTCGCGAGCTCGGCGTCGCCCTCGCCCGCATAGCGCCGGATGGCGCCCGCACCCACGCGCCCCACGCGGTTCTCGCCCCCGACGGACATGGCGAGGCGCGCGCGGCGCCTCATGCGCTCGTAGGCAAGGCCCGAGGCGACGTCGTACATGGGGGCAAGACCCGCGTTTCTTCCAAGGCCGAGCAGCACGGAGTAGTTCTTGGCGTGGGCGTCGGGCGCGCCAATGAGGGCGTTGAAGAACAGCTGGTGCGAGAAGAGCAGCAGGTTGAGCTTGCTGTGGGCCGTCCCTGCAAGCAGCCGCTGGACGTCGCGCGCGGAAGGGCCGCCGTCTGCGGCGTACTTGCTGTCCGGCATCACCGAGAGCGCCTGACAGAGGTCCTCCTGATGCAGGCGCGCCACCTTGCCCGACGCGTCGCGCACGCGGTCGTAGCGCTCGACGACAAGCGCCGGCTCATCCTCAAAAAAGCGGTAGGCCACCTGCGCGACGGCGACGCCGCATCGCTGGGCGCAGCGCATGCACACGTACTCGTTGAGCGCCTGGAGGCGAAACCCCGCCACCCCGTTCTTGAGGATGTGCGTGGTCAGGGCTGCGCCGCGGCACTCGTACCATCTGCCGCCCCTCCCCGCAAGCGCGAACTTGCCCTGGCTCCCGCCGAGCGACCAGCGCTCCCCCGTGCCCATCCACGTGACGTCCCCCTCGTCGCGCACCGTCCTGAGGCGCAGGGCGACCTCGTGGTCCGTGAGCTCGCGGAGCTCCCCCGTGTGCGTCACGACCTCCCCAAGGCGCTCCGGACGCACGAACTGCACCGCTCCCGGGCAGTCCAGGCCAATGTGATCGAGCAGCGCCACGGGGTTGTTGGCGCTCACGTCATGCTCGCGCCCTATGGCGCGACGCTGGCGCTCGCCGTCAGGAAGCAGGCCGAAGAGGTACGGGCGAACCACGTCCTGCCCGTAGGTCCGGTTCGAGACGGGCATGGAGAGCGAGAGCGGGACGCCACGATAGGACTCGTCGTAGCGAAAGCTCATGAGTCCGCGCCCATCCTGACGGAGCGTCCCCGCGGGGACGCCGGCGATAAGGACGCGGAGGTCAATGGCGGGCACGGCTACGCGGCCCCCTCGGCGATAACGACCCCCTGCTCGCGCGCAATCTCGCGAACGAGGTCAGAGTAGGAGGCGGGCGCGGGAAATGCGCTGGGGCCAGCCGGCGTGCGCGAAGACTCGAGGTCTGGGAAGGGGGCGGCGGGCGTCGTCTCTGGCACGAGCGCCCGAGCGGGGTCCGACGCGGCGATCCTCTCCCCCCGCGCCACGAGGGAGAGCCCCAGGGTCGAAAAGACCGCGAGCAGCTTGTCCAGGCGAATCCCCGTGGCGTCGCCAAGCTCAAGCGAGGCGAGCAGCCGCTCCGAGACGCCCGACGCCGCAGCGAGCTGCGAGCGCGTCATGCCCTGCGCCTCGCGGGCGCGGCGCACGTAGATTCCCGCCTGGCGCGGCACGTCGATGGGCATCGCGTCCACGTTCTTCTCCCCTCATGACATGCAAAAGTTTGCAGATAGATTAATATGCAGATTTTTGCATGTCAACGCGGGGCTAGCGTCCCCTCCGCGCGGGGATGAGACGCCGCGCCCGGCCGCGGAGGGCCCCCATGGGGGCGCTGACGTCGATCCCGAGGATGGCGTTTGCCACCCAGAGAAAGAAGAGCAGCACGATCACGGGAATCACGCAGGACGTCACGACCATCACGGCGAGCCACTCGATGAGGGCGTTCACCTGGTCGAGGACGCCGTCCGTGATGCTGGTGAGCCCGTCTGCCACCATGCTGGGCAGGTTGAGGATGAAGTCGAGCGGAGAGCCGCCCTCGTCCGACTGCTCGTCCGCCTGCGCCTCGGCGACCTCCTCGACCGGCGCGACGGAGCCCGCGTAGGTGTCGTCGATCATCCGCGTGACGGCGACGCTCGCCGGGATCGTGACGAGGATGACGAGCGCGAGCGCCACGAGCTTGGCGGCGAGCCGGGCGAGCGCCCCGTCCCAGGAGACTCTCCCGGCGAGGAGCGCGGCGGCGGCGAGCAGCACGCAGGCGGCGGGGACGAGTATCCCGAAGGCGGCGAGGCCGAAGATGGTGAGCAGGTACTTCTCGAGGTAGAGGACCGAGAGCACGATGCCGAGGTCCCCGGAGACCTCCATGAGCTTCTCGGCGACGGGGGTCCCGGTGTCGTCCGGGATGGCGGTGATCGCGGCGGAGAGGGCGGTCGAGCTCGCCACGAGGCCGAGGACGTTTGCCTTCTTCTCGTCGATGGTGGCGATGGTGTCGGCATAGGTCTCCGGCGCAGAGAAGTGCTCGCGCAGCGGGAACCCGCTCACAAGGGCCACGACCACGAGCGCGACGGCGATGGCCGCCCGCGCGCGCAGGGAGAGCCCGGACGCGGCCGAGGGCCTGTCGAGCTCCTCTGCCGGAAGCACGTAGACGGCCTCCCCCATCTCGTCGTCGCTGACCCGGCGGCGCTCGATCTTGTCCATGTGGGCCTCCCCCTCTTTCTTGACGTCTCGTGACAACCTTACGTCCCCCGCGGGCGGGCGCGCAACGCCCCACTCAGCCGGCGGTGCAGAACGCGACGGATTCCGACGTCCCCGCGCGCCGTGCTGTCCGGAGGCCCGCGCCCGCGGGCGAAGCGAGGCCGCCTGCCGACAATATGTTCGATCTGTCTCACCGGGCGGAGGCCCTCACCTGCGGCGTCAGCAACGCGTCAGCTGGCGGGAAGACAATCCCGCGCGCCCTTCGCGTAGCATGGGCGCCCCAGAGGACGCGAGGTGAGGAGGACCCATGGCGCTCTATTGGCCGGAGCAGGGAGTTGCGCTGGAGATCGTCGACGACCCGCTGGCGGAGCCGTTCGACCGGGCGGCGCACCCCGGGGTGCGCGTCATTCAGACCACGTGCGACGAGCTTGCGGACTTCGACCGGTTCAACCGGGTCATGACCCGCGTGGCCCACGAGTTGGGCGCCACGCCTCCGCCGTCCACGCCCGGGCTCCTCGCCCGGCGGCGCGCCCTGCACGAGAGGCTCATGGCCAGACGCCGCGCTACTGGTGAGATTCATCCTTGACGTAACTATAAAGTGACTATATAGTTTAGAAGGCGTGATGGCCAAGAGAAGGGACCTCGTCCGGCTGCTCGTGAGAAACGGCTTCGCGCCCAACGGCGGGACCAAGCACGGGCGGTTCTCGCATCCGGACGGTCGGGAGGTGAGCGTTCCCCGCCACAGGGAGATCAGGGCGCTGACCGCGCGGCTCATCCTCACGCAGGCGGGAATCACCGAGCAGATAGGGAGATGACATGTTGTTCGGAGTCTACGAGTTCGAGATCGTGCAGGACGAGGGCTGGTACGTCGCCTCTCCCTACGACCTTCCCGGGGGGACGCAGGGTGAGGACTTCGAGGACCTCTGCCTCATGGTCGCGGACTGGCTCAAGATAACCCTCGAGGACTTCGACATGCGCGGCGAGACGCCGCCCAGGCCGACCTTCGGCAACGCCCCGCGCCACGGGGGCACGAACATGGTCTTCGCCGTGCAGGCGGGGCGCGAGACGGTGGAGAAGGTCACGGCATCAGAGGCCGCGCGGCTGCTGGGGGTCACCCCCGCGCGCATCACGCAGATGCTCGCCTCGGCGCGCCTCATCGGCTACCGGGACGGCCGCAACACCTACGTGACGATGGACTCCGTCCGGGCCCGCCTCGAGGAGCGGCCGCGCGGCGGCAGGCCCCGCAAGGGGGAGGCCGTCGCAGCGTCCGCGTAGTGCGCGGCAGGGCGGCCCGGGGACCTACGAGAAGAGCTCGGCGTCGAGCGAGGAGAGCTCAGCGGGGGCCGTGGCGGGGTCGCAGTCAAAGGACTCCGCGACGGCGCGCGCCTGCAGGCGCCTGAGCCCGGCGAGGTCGTCCTCGCCGCGCGCCTCGTAGACGCGGGAGAGCCTGTCGAGCGCGTAGCACACGTACGCGGCGACCGTGTCGCCCATGCCGGAGAGGACCATCATCGTCACGAGGGAGTCGGGGGCGAGCGAGAGCGCCGTCGCGCGGTCGAGCTCGAGGAGCTCCGCCACCTGCGACTCCACGTCCTCGCACGCGCCGGCGTCGCCGCCGAGTGCCCGGCGCAGCGCCTCGCCCACGCCGTCCACGAACTGGCCCACGATTTCCAGGATATAGTCTCGCTGCAGCATCGATGCTCCTCTCGTCTCCCCGCAAGCATAGCGCGTCCCGGCAAGTGGGACGGCGAGACAAGGGGGACGGGTTCATTTGTCTCATCGGGTCCATGAGACAAATGAACCCGTCCCCCTTGTCTCGCCCCGTCCCCCTTGTCTCGCCTAGTCCACGGACTTGAGGCTCTCCACCATGTCCACGCGGTCGAGCTTGCGGCGCATGGCGAGCATCACGAGGCCCGCGAAGACGAGCGTCAGCACGAACGCGCAGGCATAGCTCGCAGGGTGGATGACGCGCCCGAACATCACGAGGTCCACCTCGGCCGTCACGATGACGAAGCCCTCGAGCCAGGTCCCGAGCGCGAGGCCGAGCGCGTCGCCCATGAGGGCGAGCACGAGGATCTCGCGGAAGACGTAGGCGGCGACCTCGCCCCTCCTGAACCCGAGGACCTTGAGGGTGGCGATCTCGCGGACGCGCTCGTCCACGTTGATGTTCGCGAGGTTGTAGAGCACGATGAAGGCGAGCGCCGCCGCCGACACGATGAGCACCACGACGATCATGTCCACGGCGGAGAGCATGTCGCGGTACATCCCCACCGTCTCGTCCACGAAGGCCACCGTGGAGACCGGCCCCGCCTCGGCGAGGTCGTCGGCGAGGCCGGCGCGATAGGCGGGGTCGTCGTCGGTCGTGGCGTAGATGGTCGAGAAGGACGGCTCCTCGTCATCGACCACGCCGGCCGCGCGGAGCGTGTCCCACGCCTCGGGCGCCAGGTAGGCGAGGCTCCCCACGTAGTTCTCCGCCACGCCGGCGACCGTGAGGGAGCACCCCTCGCCCACCGCGTTGCCGACGGCGTCCTGGCCACGCAGCAGAACCTCGCCGCCGACGGACACGCCGAGCTTGGTGGCGGTCTTCTCGGCGAGGACGACGCCCTCCCCCTCGAGCGGGATCCCCGCCCCGGACAGGCGGTCGTGGAGGTCGATGGCGGCCCCGAGCGACGAGGCGTTCTCGGGGATGATGACCTGGGCGGAGACCGGCCCCTCGGCGGAGGGGGACGAGAGCTGGAGGTTGACCGTGGCAACGTGGGCGAGGTCGGTGGCGCGCCCGTCCGCGACGAGGCGGGCCGCGACGGCGTCCACCTCGTCGGCGGTCGCCCCCTCGTCCAGGCTCACGGCGGTGTCGTAGCGCACGATGGGGCCGAACTGGTTGTCGATGATGTCCCAGATCGCGTCGTGCAGGCCAAAGCCCACGAGCAGCAGCGCGGTGCACCCCGAGATGCCGATGACGGTCATGAGCAGGCGGCGCTTGTAGCGGAAGAGGTTTCTCGCCGTGACCTTGCGGAGGAACGAGAGCCGGCGCCACAGCGGCCGGACGCGCTCGAGTAGGATGCGCCTCCCCGGCCTGGGCGCGCGGGGCAGCATGAGGGCGGCCGGGGACTCGCGCAGGCTCGCCACGACGGCGACCCACGTGGCGGCGAGCGTCACGCCCACGCCCAGGCCGGCCGAGGCGAGCGCCACGGCGGGGTCGACCGCCACCGGGAGGCTCGGCAGCGGGACGGCGTAGATGATCTGGTAGGCAGACATCACCACAAGCGGGAGCACCTGCGAGAGGACGAGGATGCCGACGGCGGCCCCCGCGGTGGCGGCGAGCCCGGCGTAGGCGAGGTAGCGCGAGGCGATGCGCGCCATGCCGTACCCGAGCGCCTTGAGGGTGCCGATGACCCCGCGCTCGTCCTCCACCATGCGCGTCATCGTGGTGAGCGAGACGAGCGCGGCAACGAGGAAGAACATGAGCGGAAAGACGGTGGCGATCTTGTCCATGCGCTCGGAGTCGCCCTGATAGGAGGCCGTGCCCTCGCTCTGCGTGCGGTTGAGCACGTAGATGTCTCCGGGCTCGAGCGCGTCCACCTCGGCCTGCGCGTCGTCGATCTGGGACGCGGCCTCGGCGAGGCGCTCGTCGGCCTCCGCGCGGGCCTCCTCCCAGGCGGCCAGGCCCTCCTCGTAGGAGCCGCGCGCCGCGTCGAGCTCGGCGCGCGCGGAGGCGAGCTCGGCGGCCGAGGCGTCGATCTGCGCCTGGGCGGCGGCAAGCTGGGAGTCCGCCGCGCGCTCGCGGGCGGCGAGCTCGGCGCGCCCGACGTCGATCTCTGCCTGCGCGTCCGCGGCCTGGGCGCGCCCGGCGTCGTAGGCGCTGACGGCGTCTCGCGCGGAGGCGAGCTCGGAGGCGCTCGCCGAGGCGGACTCGAGCGACTGCGCCCGGGCGTCGATCTGGGCGAGCTGCGCCCGCGCGGCCTCGAGCTGCCCGAGCTGCTCGGCGGGGAGCTCCCCGCCCGCGGCCTCGGCCTCCTCCTGGGCGGCCTCGAGCTGCGAGATGGCGCCGACGACGGCCTCGCGGGCGGAGGCGAGCTCATCGCGCGCCGCCCCGAGGGCCGCGACGGCCCCGTCGAGGTCGGCGGCCTCGACCCCCTGCTCCGCGAGGCTGGCGAGAAGGACCTCGAGCCCCTGGTCGTACGCCGCGCGGGCCGTCTCGGCATCGCCCGCCCGCGCGTCGAGCTCCGCCACCTGGGCGTCGAGCGCGGCCTGCGAGGCGTCGAGCTGGTCGCGGGCAGACGAGAGCTGGGAGTCGGCCTCCGCCCTGCTCGCCTCGAGCTCGGAGCGCGCGGCGGCGAGGCGCGCCTCCCCGTCGGCTACCTGCGCCTCTCCGGACTCGATCTGGGACAGCGCCCCGTCGAGCTCGGAGCGCCCGTCGGAGAGCTCGGCCTCGGCGGACGCGCGCTCGGCCTCGAAGTCGGCCCGCGCCTCGTCAAGGCGCCCCTGGGCGTCGGCGCGGACGTCGGCGAGGCGGGCCTCGGCGAGCGAGGGCGCGTCCGCCTCGAGCCCGTCGGCGACCGCTCCCACGGCCTCCTCGTACGCGGCAGAGCCGCTCTCCTCCCCCTCGGCGCCCGCCACGCGCAGGTACGCCTCGGTGTAGGGGGCGTCCTCGGAGAAGGTCGACGCCGGCACGTAGAGGTACTGGTCGATCATGCCGGAGCCGAGCGTGGTCGAGCCAAAGCTCACCGTGTAGGGGTACATCGAGGAGCTCACGGTCCCCACGACGGTGAGCTCCTCGGTCGCGAGCGCCCCCGCGTCGCCGGCCTCGCGGAGCACCTCGACGACGTCGCCGGGCTCCACGGGAAGCGCCGGGTTGTCGGCAGAGGCCACGCACTCCCCCGCCCCGCTCGGCCACCGGCCGTCGCGCAGGACGAGGCGGTTCATGCCGGGCTCAGACGAGCCGCCCTCGTACTCGGCGGGAAGGGTGGACACCCGCATGGCAACCTGCTCGGCACCCATGCGCGCCATGACGTCGACGGAGGTGGAGCCGACGGCGTCAGAGACGCCGTCGGCCTGCGCCAGGCGCTCGACGTCCTTCTCGCCAAGCCCCTGGGTGGAGACCACGCGCAGGTCCCAGAGCGCCGTCTCGTCGTAGTAGGCGTCCGCCGCCGCGCGCATGTCAGGGCCGCCCATGCGCATGCCGGCGAAGAAGCCGCAGCCCAGGGCCACGATCCCCATGATCGCGAGGAAGCGGCCGAGCGAGGTCCTGATCGCCCTGCCTATGCCCCGGGAAAACGCGCTCACCGCACCTCCCCCGCCGCTCGGCCGGTGCTGACAAGGGTGACAGGGTCGACTGTCAGGAAATCCTTCCTGACAGTCGACCCTGTCACCCTTGTCAGCACCCGCGCCATCACTCGCTCCTCAGGGCCTCCACCGGGTCGCGGCGGCTGGCGGCCGAGCTCGGGATGAGGCCGGCCACGAGGGTCAGCACGACGGAGATGCACACGAGCACGGCTGCCGAGGTCCAGGGAAGGCTCATGATGTTCTCCACGTTGAAGTCCGCGAGCACCCAGGCGTTCACCGGCACCGAGACGGCCACCACCACGGCGATGGCGAAGAGTCCCGAGATGAGCCCCTCGATGAAGGTCTCGGCGTTGAACACGCTCGCGACGTTGCCCTTGGAGGCGCCGATGGCGCGCAGGATGCCGATCTCCTTCTTGCGCTCGAGGACCGAGATGTAGGTGATGATGCCGATCATGATGGAGCTCACCACGAGCGAGATGCTCACGAAGGCGATGAGCACGAGCGAGATCATGTTCACGATGTCGGTGACGCTGCCCATGATGACGCCCATGTAGTCGGTGTAGGAGATGACGGCGTCGTCGTTTCCGGCGGCGCGCTGCTCGTCGTTGTAGGCGTCGATGACGTCGAGCACGCGCTCCTTGGCCTCGAAGTCCTTGGGGTAGATCTGGATGGCCGCCGGGTCGTCCGCCGTGGCGTAGCCGAGGGTCTGGAGGTTGTTGTCATAGGTGAGCTGACTCGCGTTGGCGTAGCTCTCCATGAGCGAGGTAAGGTCCTCGGCGTCCATATTGAAGTGGATGGAGCTCGCGAGCGCGTCGGCGTCCACCGAGAACGCGTCCTGAAGGTTGGCAAGGCTTGCCGCGGCCTGGCTCGCGTACTGGGAGAGCACCTGCGCCATGGCCGCCTGGAGCTGGGAGGAGATGGCGGAGCTGATCTGGGAGGACATGCTCTGCATGAAGCCCTGGAGATAGGGGGCGAGGTCGTTCGCGACGTAGGCGCGCACGATCTCCTCCACGCGGCCGCGGACGGCGGGGCCGGCCACGGCGTCGATCTGGGTGAGGATCGCCTGCGCGTTCTCGGTGACGAGGTACTGCTCGAAGTAGCCCGCGATCTTCTGCGCGAGCTCGGGGTCCTCGGGGTCGAGCGCGCCGGCGTTGGCGCCCCACCAGGCGACGAAGTCCTGCGCGAGCTGGCCGCCGAGGGTCGTGACCTCCTCGAGCTGCTCCGTGGTGAGCGCCGGGTCGGAGAGCTCCTGGTCGAGGATGGACGAGAAGTCCGGCGCGGGCACCCCCGCGACGAGCGACTCCACGTCGATGGAGCCCGCCACGCCCGAGAGGTCGACCGAGAGGCCGGAGAGGTCGAGCCCCGAGGGGTCGAACCCGGCGGCGAGGCCGGAGGTGTCGAAGGAGAAGGCGGAGCGCAGCTTGTCCTCGTCCACCGTGAAGAGGCTCTCGAGGTCCACGCCCTGGCGCGCCTCCTCCTGGAGGGTGTCGAAGGACTTGCCGGTGAAGACGTCGACCTCGGGGCTAGCCAGCTGCTGCTGGGCGATCTGGGAGCTCGCGACGCGGTCCATGAGCTCGAGCGTGAGCTCGGGGGTGTAGGCGATGCCGGCGGAGAGCGCCTTGGCGTCGGAGGACTCGTTGGGGCGCACCACGCCCACGACGTGCAGGTCGAGGCCGCCGGCCACGGCGTCGGCCATGAACTGGGCGTCGGAGGACATGTTGGTCCAGCCGCCCGTCTCGTCGTTGCGGCGGTACTCGTCGGTGGGGGCGATCACCTTGAACGTGAGCCCGAGCGCGTCGTCGTAGGTGAAGTGGACGTCCTCCCGCTCGATGTCCGCCTCCCCCGCCGTGCCGCTCATGGCGCTCGACACCATCTGGGTGAGCTCCGCGGGGTCGAGCACGCCGATGCCGTAGAGCGTGTAGTCGCTGATGCGGCCGCTCTGGGTGAGCACGAGCACGCACTCGTCCGCCGCGCTGGCCCAGCGGCCGGCCACGACGTCGTACTGGGACTCGAGGAGCTCCTGGTCGTCGATCATCTCGTTGAAGACGGACATGCCGCCGCCCGTCATGCCGGCCGTGGCGGTGCCCGATGCGCCGCCGGTCATGGCCGTGGAGAGCGCATTGGGGTTGAGCTGGACCGCCCCCTCCGAGGTGTCCGCCTTGTAGACGAGCGGGGTGAGGCCGTAGTCGTACTGGATGGCGTTCACGTCCTCGTCGAGAAGGCCGGCGTTGGCGTCGAGGTAGGACTTGAGGCCCGAGAGGTCGTTGGACCCCACGGAGGCGAACATGTCCGTGAGCATCGTGAACTCGGGGATCTGGTTGGGGTCGGCGGCCCCCTCGCCCTCCCCCGACGCGTCGCCCGCATCCTCGGAGAGCATGCCGGAGATGTCCATGCTCTGCTTGGTGATGGAGAGCGGGTAGCTGGAGAGCGTGTCCTCCTCGACGCGCGCGATGTAGTCGTTCACGCCGTTTGCCAGGGCGAGGATCGCGGCGATGCCGATGATGCCGATCGACCCCGCGAAGGCCGTCATGATGGTGCGGCCCTTCTTGGTCATGAGGTTGTTGAACGAGAGGCCGAGCGCCGTGAGGAAGCTCATGGAGGTGCGGCGGGCCTGCTTGGCCGCGCGGCGCGGGACGGCCGCCGGGTCGAAGGGGTTCGAGTCCGCCGTGATCTTGCCGTCCGAGAGCTCGACGATGCGCGTGGCGTACTGGTGGGCGAGCTCCGGGTTGTGCGTGACCATGATGACCAGCCGGTCCTGGGCGACCTCCTTGAGGAGGTCCATGACCTGCACGGAGGTGGCCGAGTCGAGGGCGCCCGTGGGCTCGTCCGCGAGCAGGATCTCCGGGTCGTTGATGAGGGCGCGGGCGATGGCGACGCGCTGCATCTGGCCGCCGGAGAGCTGGCTCGGCCGCTTGTTCACGTGGTCGGCCAGCCCCACGCGCGCGAGGGCGTCGAGCGCGCGGCGGCGGCGCTCCGCGCGGCCCACGCCGGAGAGCGTGAGCGCGAGCTCCACGTTGGCGAGGATCGTCTGGTGCGGGATGAGGTTATAGCTCTGGAAGACGAAGCCGATGCGATTGTTGCGGTAGGCGTCCCAGTCGCGGTCCTTGTACCTGCGCGTGGAGATGCCGTCGATCACGAGATCGCCCTCGTCGAAGTGGTCGAGGCCGCCCACGATGTTGAGCATCGTGGTCTTGCCGGAGCCGGAGGGGCCGAGCACCGCCACGAACTCGTTGTCGCGGAAGGCCACGGAGACGTGGTCGAGCGCGACCTGCGTGAAGTCCGCCGTGACGTAACGTTTGCAGATGTCATTGAGCTCGAGCATGGAGTTCCTCCGGAACGGTCGTAGACCCATTCATGGTACCCAAACGCCTTGCGTTCCAGACCCGTCCGCACAATCGGCGCCCCGGGTGGCGCACTCGGTCCCGAGGGCGCCGCCGAGATGCGCAATTACCCCCTTGGTGCGAAAAGCGACGCCCCGAATGCGCAGTCAGCCCCTTGGTGCGAAGGCAATGTGTCCTCTCGCTACCCGGCGTCGTTTTCTTACCTGCGGATACGCCCGCCCGGGGGGCGCGCGCAGCCCCGGAAAACCGGTCGTGGGACCACGAAGCCCTTCGCACCAAGGCGCCGACTGCGCCGAATCTCGGCGTTTCTTCGCACCAAGGAGGCAACTGCGCACGGCTGCGACGTGCTCCGGGGCGGCCCGCCCCGAGATTTGGCACAATGGGGCGGACGAGAGGAGAGTCATGGCACGGGTTCTGGTCATTGAGGACGACGCGGCGATCAACGACGTGGTGACGACGCGGCTCTCCCGCGACGGCCACGCCGTGACGCAGGCGTTCTCCGGCTCCGAGGCGCGGCTCCTCCTGGGCGGCACGGGCGAGGGGGACGCGGGGTTCGACGTCGTGGTCTGCGACCTCATGCTGCCCGGCGCCACCGGCGAGGAGCTTGTGGGCCTCATCCGCGGGCGCGACGCGACGACGCCCATCGTGGTGATCTCCGCCCGCACGTCCCCGGCCGACCGGGTGGGGCTTCTTCGCCTCGGCGCGGACGACTATCTCACCAAGCCCTTCGACCTCGACGAGCTGGCGGCGCGCGTGGAGGTGCAGCTGCGCCACCGCGGCGTGGGCGCGGCGGGCGGCGGGGCCCTGCGCTGGCGCCGCTGGTCGATCGACCCGGAGGCGCGCACGCTCGCGGTGGCGCCCGGCGCAGACGGTGAGCCGGGCGGCGACGTCCCGCTCACCAAGATAGAGTTCAACATCCTCGAGGCCCTCGTGCGCCGACCGAACAAGGTGTTCTCCAAGTCAGAGCTCTTCGAGCTGGCCTGGGGGGAGCCCTTCGCCGGGGACGACTCCGTCGTGGCCGTCCACGTGTCCAACATCCGCTCCAAGCTCCGCGCGACGGGCACCGACACCTACCTCAAGACCGTCTGGGGCATGGGATTCAAGCTCGCATCGTGACCCGGCGAAAGGACCTGACAAGGGTGACAGGGTCGTTTGTCATGAAAATCATGACAAACGACCCTGTCACCCTTGTCAGGTCGCCCCTGCTAGGCCCCATCCTCAAACTTTCTTAAGGGTTGACTCACGGTTTCTGAAGGGTCGCCTGCCAGACTGGAGCCAACCTCAGGAAAGGAGCTCAGCGTGAACGTCATCGAGACGCACGGCCTCACTAAGCGCTACCGCCGCAAGCTGGCCGTGGACGGCCTGGACATGACCGTCGCCGCCGGCGACATCTACGGCTTCGTGGGCAAGAACGGCTCGGGCAAGTCCACCACGATGAAGATGGTCTGCGGCCTGGCGCGCCCCACCTCCGGCGAGGTCGTCCTCTTCGGAGACCCGGCGGGCGGCGGCGCCACGCCGCAGGGGTTCTCCCGCATCGGGGCGCTCATCGAGAGCCCCGGCGTGCTCGCCAGCCTCACCGCGCGCGACAACCTCGTCGCCAAGGCGCTCGCGCTCGGCATGACGCACGCCGGCCAGGTGGCGGACGATCTGCTCGCGCTCGTGGGCCTGGACCCGCACGACCGCCGCCGCGTGAAGGCCTACTCGCTCGGCATGAAGCAGCGCCTGGGACTTGCGCTCGCGCTCGTGGGCGCGCCCGACCTGCTGCTGCTCGACGAGCCCTTCAACGGCCTCGACCCCGAGGCCACGCGCGCCATGCGCCTCACGCTCGTACGCCTCAACCACGAGCGCGGCGTCACGATCGTGATCTCCTCCCACGTTCTGGACCAGCTCGACCGCGTGGCCACCCGCTTCGGCGTCATCTCGGACGGCCGGCTCACGGCCGAGTTCACCGACGCCGAGCTCCACGAGCGCTGCGGCAGCTCCGTGCGCGTGCGCCTGGCGTCCCCGGAGCGCGGCCTCGCCCTGCTCGAGCAGGCGCTCCCGCAGGCGGCCTTCCGCGCGGAGCCCGACAGCGCGCTCGTGGTCACGGGCGTCGCGCTCGAGGAGCTCAGCGCCGCGTGCTTCCAGGCCGGCGTGGAGGTCCGCGAGCTCTCCCAGCTGGAGCGCGACATCGAGGAGTACTTCGTCGAGCTCATGGGCGGCGCGGACGGCGAGAAGGACGGTGAGACGCGATGATCGGCCTTCTGCGCTCGGACGCCTACCGCGTCCTGCACGGGCGCTGGATCTGGGCGTTTGCCGCGGCGGTGGCCTTCCTCACCTTTGCGCCCGCACTGCTCATGCGCTGGACGAACATGGGTCCTGTCGTCTACGACACCCTCACGGGCTCGGCGCTCAGCTTCGGGAGCTTCCAGATTCTCCCCGCCGTCATGGCGGCCGTCGTGTGCGGGGACCGTACGGACATCGGGTTCTCCCGCTCGCTCCTCTCGTCGCTCAGCGCGCGGGCGCGCAGGCTCTGGTTTGCCGAGAAGTGCGTGTTCTCGCTGATGCTCGCCGCCGCCACGACGCTCTTTGCGTTTGTGACCGGGCTGCTTGCCTGGGTCGCTTCCGGCGTGCCCGTGCTGACGCTCGAGCCCGCGTGGCAGGTGGCTGCCTGGCTCTGCTGCACGTGGCTCGCTAGCGCTCCCTACGTCGTGCTCACGGTGCTCGTGGCACACCTCACGCGCAACGAGAGCGTGACCATCGTGTTCGCCACGCTCGGGGCGGCCGGAATCATCGAGGGTGGTCTGCTCGTGGGGGCCGACTTTCTGTGCTATCTGGCGGGCGGCGAGTTTCTCACTCTGAGCTCGGTCGTCGCTCCGTGGCTTCCGACGACGATTGCCTCCGCAGTGGGCGACGGCGCGGCAACGATGCTCTCTGCGGAGAACGCCGCCCAGCTCGCGCCGGCCGTCCGCGCGCTCGCCGTCTGCCTGCCCGTCGCCGTGGCCGCCACCGCCGCCGACGCGCTGCTCGTCTCAAGGAGGGATGTCGCATGATCGCCCTGCTCAAGTCCGACCTCTACCGCACGGCGCGCTCGCGCTGGCCGTGGGCCGTGCTCGCGCTCGTTGTGCTCGTCACGCTGGGGTCGGCCGTCCTCACCATCTGGTGGCCGCTCGAGCCGGGCATCGTCTACGACGGTCTTACCGGGCGCGCCGGGGCGCTGCGCCTCGCCGGGCGCGGCTCGAGCATCGTGCTTGTCCAGATGGTCGCCGTGTTCGTGGCCGCGCACCTCTCGTGCGAGGACTCCGATGCCGGCTATAACCGTACGCTCCTGTCGTCGCTGCGCGGCCGCGTCGCCTATTTTGTCGAGAAGTACCTGCTCGTGGTCATCGCCACGGGCTTCGTCCTCCTTGCCTACCTCGCGTTCAGCGGCCTCGGAGCCCTCGTGACCATGCGTCCCGTGGAAAACGTCGAGCCGCTCTGGCAGGTTGTGGCATGGGCGGTCGAGGGCTGGCTCGTGGCGTGCGCCTATGCGCTCGTCGTACTGCTCGTGGGGCAGCTCACGCGCATCAAGGCGATTGCCATGATCGTTGCGTTTCTGCTGCTCATGGCTGCCTTTGAGCAGGGCTTTCTCACCTTCCTGCTCTTTGTGGGCAAGGTCTTTGGCCAGGACTGGGAGCCTGCGCTCGAGGCGGCCATCGCGTGGATGCCCTACGTCACCACCGCTGCCGTGGGCAACGGCGCCGCGGACATGCTCGCCGTGGACGCCACGGGCGTGGCGCCGGCCGTCCGCGCTCTCGTCGTCTGCGTCCCGCTCTGCCTCGCGTGCGGCGCGATCGGCGCCCTCGTGGGCACGAGGCGTGACCTCGCGTGATCGCCGACGCGCTCCTCGAGCCGCTCTACCGCTGGCTCTCCTCCATGGCGGAGTGGCTGCTCGCAAGCCCTACCATGGACTCCTGGCTCAACCTCTACGAAAGGCTTCGCATGTCCGAGGGACTTTTGCTCGTCGTGATGCTCGCGCTCGGCATCGGGATCGGGGCGACGCTCGCCGTCGCGTGCTACGCCACCGAGCTCGGCCGCCAGGCGCGCTTCCTCCTCGGACGCGAGCGGCGCAGCAACGCGCGGCTCACCTGCGGGAGCCGCCTGCCGGGCATGGTGGGCATGGTCGACGCCGTGAACGCCGAGGTGGACGCCGCAGACGCCGAGCGCGTGGAGGCCCTGCGCGCGTCAGACGAGTTCTCACGCGGGCTCTCCGCGCTCTCCCACGACGTGCGGACGCCGCTCACCGGCGCCCGCGGCTACCTCCAGCTCGCACGCGAGGAGGCGGAGCCGTCGCGCAGGGACACCCAGCTCGCGGCCGCCGACGCGCGCCTCGCCGCGATGTCGGGGCTTCTGGACGAGCTCTTCTCCTACGCCCGCGCGGCCGACCCCGACGCCCCGCTCGAGCTTGCGCCCGTCCCCCTGCGCCCGGTGCTGGAGCAGGTCCTTCTCGGCCACTACCCCGAGTTCGAGGCGCGCGGCTGGGAGCCCTCTCTTGCCTGCGACGGCGCGCCCGAGGCGATCGCGGACCCCGAGGCGCTCAGACGCATCACGGAGAACCTCGTGGCAAACGCGCTGCGCCACGGGTCGGGGCCGCTCACGGTGACGGTCCGCCCTGCCGAGAAGGACCGCGTGGCCGTGGACTTTGCCAATCCCGTGGCCGACCCCGCCGCGATCGACGCCGACCGCCTCTTCGAGCGCTTCTACCAGGCCGACGACTCGCGCGCCACGGCGGGCTCGGGCCTTGGCCTGTCCGTCGCCGCCAAGCTCGCCGAGGCCCAGGGCATGGCGCTCTCGGCCCGCCTCGACGGCGGCACCCTCACCATCACGCTTGTCGCATGTTGCGCGCAAAAGTGACCGTCACCTTTGCGCGCAGGAAGGAGGAAGAGATGATCGTCACGACCACCAACTCCGTGGAGGGCCACCAGATCAGCGAGTACCTCGGCATCGTCACCGGCGAGGCGGTGAGCGGCATCAACATGTTCCGCGACATCGGCGCGAGCGTGCGCAACATCTTCGGCGGCCGCTCGGCCGGCTACGAGGAGGAGCTCCAGGCCGCGCGCGCCGAGGTCCTCGAGGAGATGCAGGCGCGCGCCGCCGCGCTCGGCGCCGACGCCGTCGTGGGCGCCTCCATCGGCTACGAGACCTTCGAGGGCATGATCATGACCTGCTGCTCCGGCACGGCGGTGCGCCTGCGCCGCGCGTAGGGGCGGCCACGCCTACTCCCCCGCCGGCGCGCCCGCCCCCAGCAGCACGCGCTGGCACTCGCGGACGCAGAGCAGGTAGTACAGGGCGAGAAGGACGAGCGTGCCCGCGACCGAGCAGGCCGCGATGACGGCGAACGTCCCGTCCGGCACGGCTCGCGCGAGCTGGCGCACCAGCATGAGGCCGAAGGCGTCGTGCGCCACGGCGAGCGCGGCGGGCAGCGCGAAGGCCACGCCCACCTGCGCCCGCACCGCGGCGCGCATCTCGCGCGCGTCGGCCCCGAGCGCCGCAAGCGTGGCGTAGGCGCGCCTGCCGTCCGCGGCCTGGCTCACCTGCTGGAGCGCGAGCACCGCCACGGCGGCCACGAGGAAGGACTCCCCGTAGAAGATCCCCACGTAGCCGATCGGCGCGAGCGAGGCCTCGGCCGGCGCCGCCGGGTCCGCGAGCCCGGCGGCGCGCTGGCCGACGGAGAACACGAGCCCCGCGCAGACCATGCAGACCGCGCACGCGATGAGCACGCAGGTGCACGAGAGCGCCTGGCAGCCCGTGGACACGCGGCCCTCGACCTGCCGCAGCGCAAAGGCGCGCAGGCCCTCCCAGTAGCGTGGCCGCCGGCGCGCGCGGGCGGGCGCGGCGGTCGCCACCAGGCGAAAGACGAGCGAGGTCGCCACGTAGGCGGCCCAGCCCATCGGCAGGATGGCGAGCACGAAGAGCCCCGGCATGACCACGCACGACCCCCACACCACGGCGAGAAGGACCACGGCGAGCACCGCCTGCGCGCGCGTCACCCCGCGATGCCCGGAAAGGGCGAGCCGCTCGGGCGCACGGTCCCGCCCGAGGAGCTCCACGAGCGGCCGACGCAGCACGTCCACGACGGAGAGCGCGATCGCGAGCCCCTCGATCCCGGCGAACCACGCGCACGCGTCGAGCGCGGCCGCGGGCGAGACCGACCACGCGAGCCGCCAGGGCACGCCGAAGACAAACGCCGCGACGGCGCCGAAAGCCGGCGAGACGGCGGCCCCGAGCGCGAGCCCCGCCGCGAGCGCCGCGGCGCCGACGAGCGCGCCCTCCGCCGCGAGGATCGCCGCGAGCGAGGAGGCGCGCATCCCGAGCAGGCCGTACGTCGCGAACTCCCGTGAGCGCCGGCGCACGATGAAGCGGCTCGCGTAGGCCACGAGCACGGCGAAGACGAGCACCACGAAGACCGAGAAGGCGCCCGTGACCTCGCGCGCCTTGTGGATGACCTCGAGCTGGCCCGCGTTGAGCGGCATCGCGAGCAGGTAGTCCCCCGAGGCGTTGAACGAGTACATGAGGCACGTCGCAAAGGCGAGCGTGGCAAAGTAGACCGAGTAGTCGCGGACGCTGCGGGAGACGTTCCCGAGCGCGATGCGCACGACGGCGGGCATGGGCGGCTCCTTCCGGACGGCACGTGCGGGACCCCACGATCGTCCCTCTCGCCCCGCCGGCGCGCCATGGCCCAGGCTTATGCGCCCCTAACGGTTTCGCAAGGTTGCCCGCAACGGCGGCGGGCGGCCGCCCCGCCATGGGCTACAATGCCCGCATGAAAAGGACCCTTCTTGCCGGCGGGCCGGACGGCGTTGCCGTGGAGGTGGAGCGCCGGCGCGTGCGGCGGCTCAACCTGCGCGTGCGCCCGGACGGCACCGCCCACCTCTCCATCCCCCAGCGCGCCACGCTCGCCGAGGCGCAACGCTTCCTGGACGGGCACGCCGACTGGCTGCGCAGACACGTCGCGCGGCAGGCGGCGCGCGCCGCCGAGGCCGAGGTCGCGGCCAGAGACGGCCTCCTCCCCTCTGGGGCGAGCTCGTCGCGCTGCCCGCGGGCATGACGGCAGACGAGCTCTACCGCACCGAGCTCGAGCGGCGCCTGCCCGAGGTCGCACGTCGCATGGAGGAGGCGACGGGCGCCCGCGCGTCCGGCTGGCAGCTGCGCGCGATGTCCTCGCGCTGGGGATCGGCCACGCCCGGGACGGGGCGCATCCGCATCAACGTGACGCTTGCCGCCTACCCGCCCACCTGCCTTGACTACGTGGTGGCCCACGAGCTCACGCACCTCCTTGAGCCCAGCCACAACGAGCGGTTCCACGCCCTTCTCGCCCGCGCGTACCCCGCCGAGCGCGCCGCCCGGGCCCTCCTGCGCCGCCCGGCGCGCGAGGTCGCGGCAGCCAACTCGTTCCCAACCGGTAACGCGCACGAAACAAGCGCCGGGTAAGCTGCCCTCAATCGTCTCCGAAAGGAAGGCCGTCAATGCCCCGTCCCGCGCGCATCGCTCTTCTCGGCGCCCAGCAGCTTGCTGGCGCTCGTGCGTGGTGGTGGACAAGGACGACCCCCCTCTCGGACTGACGAGGCCACGCGCGCATACATAAAGGGCCCTCGGACTCAGTTCCGGGGGCCCTTTTCTTGTGCGCACAGAATCAAACGTGAAAGGAGATCGTCATGGCCGGCACCACCGCACACGCCACCGCCCCCTACCGCACCTACCTGAGCGAGCAGCAGATCCCGACGGCCTGGTACAACCTGCGCGCGGACATGCCGGAGAAGCCCGAGCCCATGCGCCTGCCCAACGGGGCCGTGGCCACACACGCCGACCTCGCCCCCGTCTTCGCCGACGCCCTGATAGACCAGGAGCTCGACGACGAAACCCCCTACTTCGAGATCCCGGCGCCCGTGCTGGAGATGTACAAGGTCTACCGGCCGAGCCCCCTCTGCCGCGCCTACAACCTGGAGCGCGCGCTGGGCACCCCCGCGCACATCTACTACAAGTTCGAGGGCAACAACACGAGCGGATCGCACAAGCTGAACTCCGCGCTCGCGCAGGCCTACTACGCCGCGGCGCAGGGCCTCTCCACCATCACCACCGAGACGGGCGCCGGCCAGTGGGGCACAGCCCTTGCCGAGGCCGCGGCGCACTACGGGCTTGACCTCGACGTCTTCATGGTCAAGTGCTCATACGAGCAGAAGCCGTTCCGCCGCAACATCATGGAGACCTTCGGCGCCTCGGTGACGCCCTCGCCGAGCGCCACCACCGAGGTCGGCCGGCGCATCCTGGCCGAGCACCCCGACTCCACAGGATCGCTCGGCACCGCCATCTCCGAGGCCGTGGAGCGGGCGCTCCACGTGCCGGAGAACCGCGGGCGCTACCAGCTCGGCAGCGTCCTCAACCAGGTGGTGCTGCACCAGAGCATCATCGGCCTCGAGAGCTACGAGGCGCTCGCCGAGCTCGGCGAGTACCCGGACGTCGTGATCGGCTGCGCGGGCGGCGGCTCCAACCTCGGCGGCCTCATCGCGCCCTTCATGCGCGACAAGCTCCGCGGCGAGCGCCCCGACACGCGCTTCGTCGCCGTGGAGCCCGCGAGCTGTCCCTCGCTCACGCGCGGCCGCTACGCCTACGACTTTGCCGACACCGGCCAGACCTGCCCGCTCTGCAAGATGTACACGCTCGGCAACGGCTTCATCCCCAGCCCCGACCACGCGGGAGGGCTCCGCTACCACGGCATGAGCCCGATCGTGTCCAAGCTCAAGCATGACGGCTACCTGGAGGCGGTGGCCGTGCGCCAGACCGACGTCTTCGAGGCGGGCGAGAAGTTCGCCAAGCTGGAGACGATCCTGCCGGCGCCCGAGAGCGCCCACGCCATCCTCGTGGCGATGCGCGAGGCCGAGCGCTGCCGCGAGACCGGCGAGGCCAAGACGATCCTCTTTGGCCTCACGGGCACCGGCTACTTTGACATGGTGGCCTACGACAAGTTCAACCGCGGCGAGATGGAGGACCACGTCCCCACCGACGAGGAGCTCGAGGCCGGCTTCGCCACGATCCCGAGCGTCCCCGGGATCCAGTAGCGCCACGGGCGGACGCCCTTCTCGCCCTGGCGGCGCCCCCCTGCGCCGAATCGGCCGCATATGTGCGTTTGGGTGCCGGAATAGCTGGATATGTGCGCGAGGGGTGCCGGAATGGTCGGATATGTGCGCGCGCAAACGCACACATCCCCCTGTTCCGGCACCCCAAACGCACATTTCCCCACTATCGGGCGCAGGATTATACGGCGACGCGCAGGCAGAAACGGCGACGACGGGGCGCGGACAAGCGTCCCCGCCCCGTCGTCACGTGTCGTGCGGAACGACCTACTTGCCGCAGTTCTTCCGGCCGAGCTCCGACCACTCGGGCTCCTCGTCGGGAAGCGACCCGGCCGCCTTGCCGAAGAGCTCCTTCAGGCAGTTGTAGGCCACGATGAGGCCCAGCACCACGAGCAGGATCGCAAAGACGAGCTGCAGGCCGGAGGTGGCGATCACGGCCGCGCCGCTCGCCGCGAGCGCGTTCACGCAGCCGATGATGCTCTGGACGAGCGAGGTGAACGTGCTCACCAGCAGGAAGACCACCGGCACGTAGAGCATCCAGCCCTTGCGGCCGGTGCATTTGCAGAAGACCGCGAGCATGATCATGGTCATGCCGCCGAGCAGCTGGTTGGACGCGCCGAAGAGCGCCCAGATGTTGTTGTAGCCGCCGAAGGCGAGCGCAAGCCCCAGCGCCAGGGTGAGCACGGTGGCGACCCAGGTGTTGGACGCGACCTTGGCCACGCCGGTGGCGTCGGCGCCGGCCTCCTCGGCGGCGTCGTTGGTCTTGGCGAAGAACTCCTGGAACGAGAGGCGGCCGATGCGGGCAACGGCGTCCACCGAGGTCAGCGCGAGCGCGGAGACGCACATCGTCATGAACACCTTGGCCAGCGTGGCGTCCACGCCGAACGCGGTCATGCCGCTCGCCACGCCCTGCGAGAAGATCTGGAACGGCGTGGCCGTGGGGGCGCCCGCCTCGAAGGTGTAGAACGAGCCGAACATGATGGCCGCGAACACGATGGCCAGCACGCCCACGAAGGACTCGGCGACCATCGCACCGTAGCCCACGACGACCATGTCCTTCTCGTTGGACACCTGCTTGGAGGAGGTGTTGGTGGAGACGAGGCTGTGGAAGCCGGAGAGGGCGCCGCACGCCACGGACACGAAGAGCAGCGGGAACATGTTCTTGCCGGCCGCGGAGAGCGACTCGAGCGTGGCGGAGTCGGCGATCATCGGGGCGTTCATCGTGGCCTGGCCGTTGACGCCGAGCACCACGATGCCCACCACGGCGCACGCGATCATGACGATCATCATGATGGAGGTGAGGTAGTCGCGCGGCTGCTTGAGGGTCTGGATGGGCATGGCTGCGGCAAAGAGCAGGTAGACCGTGATGACGGCAAACCAGCCGAGCTTGTCCAGGTAGACGGGGAACTGCATGCCCACGGCAAACATGAGCACGAAGAGCACCACGGCGAGGACAAGCTCCTTCCACCCGGTGAGGCCGAAGCGACGGCTCGCCCAGCCAAACGCGATCGCCACGAAGGTGAAGAGGATCGAGATCGTGCCGGCCGCGCCGCCCGCGTAGGACTTCGCCGCGTCAACGGCGCCGTCGGCGCCGAAGGTGGCCATGAAGGTGCCCGCGACCATGTCCACGAAGGCCGCGATCACGATGATTGTGAAGAGCCAGCTGAAGAGCAGGAACAGCTTGCGCCCGGTGCGGCCGATGTACTTCTCGATCAGCTGGGCGAGCGACTTGCCGTTGTTCTTCACGGACGCGTAGAGCGCGCCGAAGTCGTGCACGGCGCCGAAGAAGATGCCGCCCACGAGGACCCACAGCAGCACCGGCAGCCAGCCGAACATCATGGCGGCGATGGTGCCCGTGACGGGGCCGGCGCCGCAGATGGAGCTGAACTGGTGCGAGAAGGCCGTGAAGCACGAGGCGGGCGAGAAGTTCTTGCCGTCCTCCATGCGCCGCGCGGGCGTGATGGCTTTCTCGTCGATGCCCCACGTGCGCGCGAGCCAGCGTCCGTAGAGCAGGTACCCGGCGACCAGCACCACGGCCGCGACGAGCACGATGACGATTCCGTTCATGAAAACCTCCTAACTGTTGCAAAAAGCGCGAGCACCATGGTGCTCCTTTCAACTTCACACATCCGCCATATTCCCCGACCGCTAACCGGCAGGAAACATACCGTTCACGGACAGACGTGACAGAGGGACGGAGCGGCGACAACTCTTCCGTCCCCCTGTCACATGACGAAACCGTCACATAGCGCCGCTGCGTCGCCACCCTATACTCGGAGATGACGAAGGGAGTGCCATGCAGCGCATACTGCTCGCGGAGGACGACCAGCTCATCGTGGAGGGGCTCTCCGAGCTTCTGGCCAACGAGGGCTTTGTCGTGGACTCCTCCCCCACCCAGACGGGCGCCGTCGAGCTCGCGACGCGGCGGGGCGCGGGCTACGCCCTCGCGCTCGTGGACCTCACGCTCGCCGAGGGCAACGGCTTTGCCGTCTGCAACGCCATCAAGAGCGTGACGCCGGACGTGCCGGTGATCTTTCTCACCGCCGCCGACGACGAGCTCAACACCGTGACGGGCCTCTCCATGGGCGCGGACGACTACGTGGCCAAGCCCTTCCGCCCGCGCGAGCTCGTGGCGCGCATCCATGCCGCCATCCGCCGCGCGCACCCCGAGCGCACGGTGCTGCGCCTAGGGCAGGTGACCATCGACCCCGACCGCGCCCACGTGGAGCGCGACGGCCGGGAGGTCGCGCTCTCCGCGCTCGAGTACCGCCTGTTGCTCCTCTTTGCCAAGAACGCGGGGCGGCTCGTCACGCGCGACATGATGCGCGAGGCGCTCTGGGACGACGCCGGCGCCTACGTGGAGGAGAACACGCTCTCCGTCTACATCAAGCGCCTGCGCGACAAGCTCGAGGACGACCCGACGGACCCCCGGCTCATCGTCACGGTGCGGGGGCTCGGCTACCGCGCCGGCGACGGCGCCTAGGGGGGCGAGGGGCGTGCTGCTGCGCAACCGCGAGGTCAGGCGGACGGTCGGCGTCTCGGCCGTCGTGGCCGGCGCGGGCGCGCTCTGCGCATGGCGGCTCGCGGGGGCGCCCGCCGCCACGTGCGTCGTCGTGACGGCGCTCGCGCTGCTCGCCGTGTGGCTCGCGGCCACGCGCAAGCGCTACCGCGCCCTCGCGCGCATGGCCTCCCAGGTGGACGACATCCTCCACGGGGACCGCGACGTGAGCTTCGAGCGCATGCGCGAGGGCGAGCTCGCGATCCTGGCCTCCGAGCTCGACAAGATGAGAAGCCGCCTCACCCTTGCCAACGAGGAGCTCGCGCACGAGAAGAACGCGCTGGCCGACGCCCTGGCCGACATTTCGCACCAGCTCAAGACGCCGCTCACCTCCCTCGCGCTCATGACGTCGCTCGTGCGCCGGGAACTCGTGGCCGAGGGCGCGCACGAGGCGGGCGTCAAGCGGCTCCACACGATGGAGCGGCTGGAGGACCGCGTTGAGTGGCTCGTCTCGTCGCTGCTCAAGCTCGCGCGCATCGACGCGGGCGTGGTGCGCTTCACCCGCGGGCGCGTGGACGGCGCCGAGCTCGTGGCGCGCGCCGCAGACCCCCTGGCCGTGGCCTTCGACCTCGCGGACGTGCGCCTGACGGCGGACGTGGCGCCGGGGGCGGGCTTCACGGGCGACCTCGCCTGGACGGCGGAGGCGCTCGAGAACGTCCTCAAGAACTGCCTCGAGCACACGCCCGCGGGAGGCGAGGTGCGCGTGAGCTGCGCGGAGGACGCGCTCGCGTTCAGGCTCTGCGTGGAGGACACCGGCCCCGGCATCGCGGCGGAGGACCTGCCGCACATCTTCGAGCGCTTCTACCGCGGGGGCGAGAGGGGCGGGCGGGCCGGCTCCGAGGTCGACCCCACGGGCGTGGGCATCGGCCTCGCCCTCGCCAGGAGCCTCGTCACCGCGCAGGGCGGCTCCATCCGCGCCGGCAACGCCCCCGGCGGCGGGGCGCGCTTCGACCTCGTCTTCTTCAAGGCCACGGTGTAGGGGCAGCCGGTCCTTCTCGCCCTTCATGACAAAGGTGCCAGGGCATTTTGTCATGAATCGCCCCGCGACGGGTCACCGAGCGCCCCCGCCGGCAGTCCCCATGACAGATCAGTCACCCGCGCGTCACGGCGCGGCAGGGCGCGCGCCCCATCTTAGAATCGACATCAGGCCCCGTTCAGGGAGACAGCATGGACATCCTGCAGATAGAGCACCTCACCAAGACCTACGGCGCGGGCGACACCGCCGTCACCGCCCTCGCCGACGTGAGCTTCTCCGTGGCGGCGGGCGAGTTCGTGGCCATCATCGGCAGCTCGGGCTCGGGCAAGTCGACCCTGCTGCACCTGATGGGCGGCGTGGACCGGCCCACCTCGGGCGCCGTGCGCCTGAACGGCGAGGACGTCTTCCAGCGCACGGACGAGCAGCTCGCGGTCTTCCGCCGCCGCGAGGTGGGGCTGGTCTACCAGTTCTACAACCTCGTGCCGGTGCTCGACGTGGTGGAGAACATGTGCCTGCCCGTGCTCATGGACGGCCGGGCGGTCAACGAGCGGCGCCTCGTCAGCATGCTCCACGTGCTCGGCCTCGAGGGTCGCGAGCACCACCTCCCCAACCAGCTCTCCGGCGGCCAGCAGCAGCGCGTGGCCATAGGCCGCGCCCTCATGAACGCGCCTGCCGTGGTGCTGGCCGACGAGCCCACGGGCAACCTCGACTCCAAGAACTCCGCCGACATCATGGCCCTGCTGCGCAAGTCCAACAGGGAGCTCGGCCAGACGCTCATCGTGATCACGCACGACGAGGACATTGCCCTCACGGCCGACCGCGTGATCGCGCTCGAGGACGGCCGCATCGCCTCCGACACGAAGGTCGCCTAGCATGGCGGCCAAGCATCTGCGTGCAAAGTGCCTGTCCCCTCTGCACGCATCCGTGTTCGTGCGGTTCACGCTGCGCTCGCTCGCGGCCAACCGGGTGCGGACCGCCGTCACCGTGATGGGCATCGCGCTCGCCACGGGCCTGCTCATGGCCGTCCTCACGAGCGCGGTGAGCCTGCAGAACGGGCTTGCCAACCAGAGTCGCGAGAGCAACGGCGTGTGGCAGGTGGAGCTCCGCGAGACCGACGACGGGGAGCTGCGGGAGCTGCGCGACGTCGCGGGAGGGCGCCTCGACCGGCTCGCACTCCAGCGCGACCTCGGCTCCGCGACCTTCTCCGCCGCCGACGCCGAGCGCCGCGGCACCTACCTCTCGGTGCTGACGCTGCCCGAGGAACAGGGCGGCACCGCCCGCGCGAGGGGCGACCTCGCCTACGAGGTGGTTCCCGGGCCCACGGTCGCGACGGGGCGCCTCCCCGAGAGGGACGGGGAGATCGCCCTGGACTCCAGCCTCAGGGGTGAGGAGCTCGCGGGCGGCGCGTCGGAGCTTCCCGGCGTGGCGGCGGGCGTCTCGGCCGAGGGCCCGCTCGAGGTAGGCTCCACGATCACGCTCTCCCTCGGGCGGCGCGTCGCGCGCTACGAGGACGGCATGAGCCAGGAGGTCGGCGCGCAGGACAGCGTGATGTACCAGAGCGTCGTGAGCGGGACGGACCCCGACGGCACCCCCAACGTGGAGCGCGGGGAGATCGCAGAGACCCTCGAGCGCGTGGCGGAGCCGCGCACCTACACCGTCGTCGGCTTTGTCGAGCCCGACTGGACCATGCCCGGCACCATGGCCTACGTGAGCCCCGACGACGCAGGCGGCGCCGGCGGGCACACGACGGCATACTTCTCCACCAGCTGCGCGAGCTACGACGAGCTCGCCTCCCTCGTGGAGACCGTGCGCCCGGCCGAGGGCGAGCGGCCCGTCGTCATGAACCTCGGCCTGCTCGCCTACGAGGGCCTCACGAGCGACCGGCGCATCTTCGACACCCTCGGCATGTTCGCCGCCACACTCGCCACGGTGATCGTCGTCGCCGCCGTGAGCCTCATCTCCAACGCCTTCACCATCTCCGTCTCCGAGCGCACGCGCCAGTTTGGCCTGCTCTCCTCGCTCGGCGCGTCCAGGCGGCAGCTCAGGCACGCCGTCCTCGTGGAGGCGGGCGCGCTCGGGCTCGTGGGCATCCCCCTCGGCGTGGCGCTCGGCCTTCTGGGCTCGGCCGTCGCCTTCGCCGTCACCGGCACGGGGTGGGCGCGCATGGTCGGCACCGACTCCGCCGTGACGCTCGTCGTGCGGCCGTGGTGCGCGTGGCTCACGGTGGCGCTCGCCTGCGCGACGCTGCTCGTGAGCGCCGCGGTCCCGGCCGTCCGCGCGGGGCGCGTCTCGGCCGTCGACGCCATCCGCGGCGCACGCGACGTACGGCCGAACAGGCGCCTGCGCCGGGCGTTCTCCCGCCGTCGCTCCGCCATGGACGACCTCTCGGCTGACGGCCGGCTGCCGCGGGGGCTGGCGGCGCGCATCGGCGGCATCCCGGCGTTTCTCGCCCGGCGCGCGCTTGCGGCCGGCGCGGGCAAGGCCCGCGTGGCGACGCTCTCCCTCGCCGTCTCGGTAACGCTGCTCGTGACCGCGGGCGTGACGAGCGACATGCTCGCGAGCGCGACGGGCACGGCGGCGCCCCTGTCCGTGACGAGCTACGACCTCGAGCTCACGGCCGCGGACGAGTCCAGCACGGACGCGCCCCCCGAGCGCTTCGCCGTGCTCGACGGGGCGGACGGCGCGCTCGCGCAGATGGCCGCGCTCGACGGCGTCGAGGGCGTCGCCTACGCCTGCCAGTCGTCGGCGACGGTGCGCCTCTCGGGCGAGCTCCTCTCCTGGGACGAGGCGGGGGCGGACGCCGCGAGCGCGGGGAGCCCCTCCGTCACCGCCGACGGGCTCGCCGCCGCGACCGTCCACCTCGTCGACGACGCCACCTGGCGCGCGCTCGCCGACGCCGGCCACGTGCCGGCCGACGCGGCGGACCCCGCGAGCCTCACCGCCGTGCTCGTGGGGAGCCTAGACGTGAACGACGGCGTGCGCTACGGCACGAGGCAGCTGCTGCCCGTCGGCGCGACGGGCACGGCCGAGCTTCTCGTCCTCTCCAGGCGCGAGGGCTATGACGACCCCCTCGTCTCCTGGGGCGACGACTCCGCGAGCGCCTACTACCCGCCGCTCGGGGACGCGACCGAGGCGCTTGTGGTCCCGGTCGACGAGGCGGCGCACGTCGCCGCGAGCGTGCCCGTGACCGTGGCCCCCGACGACCTTGGCGAGGACTTCCCCCTGGCGCCCGCGCAGCTGCGCGCGCAGTTCCCCACCCTCGTGATGCCCGCCCGCGCGGTCCGCGCGTCCTCCGGGGCGCTCGAGGCCCTGCGGCAGGGCTATCAGACGACCTGGGGCTCCTTCTACGCGCGTCTTTCCGAGGGGACCGACGCCGCCCAGACGCTCGAGAGCATGGCCGACGTCGTGACCGAGCTGCCCGGCGTGGAGTCGCTCGGGGGCACCAACGTCGCCGCGCTCCAGCGCGACTCCCGCGCGATGTCGTTCACGGTGCGCGTCTTCCTCTACTGCTTCGCGGCCATCCTCGCGCTCATCGCGGTGGCAAACGTCTTCAACACCATCGCCTCGGGCATGATGCTGCGTACGCGCGAGTTTGCCGCGCTGCGCTCGGCCGGCATGGGCAAGCGGGCGTTTCGGCAGATGATCCTCGTGGAGTGCGCGGACTACGCGCTGCGCGGGCTCGTGCTCGGGACCGCGCTCTCGCTCATAGTGGAGCTCTACCTGTGGCAGGCGATGTCGCTCTCCGTGAGCGGGCTTGCGCCGGCGATCCCCTGGGCGCACATCGCCATGGCGTTTGCCCTGGTCGTGGCCGTGCTCGCGGCGAGCGTCATCTACGCGCTCAGGAAGTCCAACGCGATGAACCTCGTGGAGGCCCTGCGCGCCGACGCCCTCTGACCCGGGCGGGGCCGGGGGCCTGACAAAGGTGACAGGGTCGTCTGTCATGAACGGCTTCGTGACAGACGACCCTGTCATCTTTGTCAGGCCCCGACACTTGTGACGCGCCTGCGCTACAATGCGGCGTCGGACGAGGTCTCAGGCGAGAGGAACCCTATGCAGACGCCCCGCGCGGTCATCTTCGACATGGACGGAACGCTCGTGGACACCGAGCGCGTGAGCCAGACGGCATGGCGGCAGGCGGCCGGCGAGCTCGGGCTCGACGTGCCCGGGCGCATCTGGGACGCCTTCGTCGGCTGCAGCATGCCCGACGCCCACGCGATGATCGACGCCGAGTTCGGCGACCCGGCGCTCACCGACCGGCTCTTCGCACGCCAGCACGAGCTCTACTTCGAGATTCGCGACAAGAGCCTCGAGCCCTGCGCGGGCGCACTCGACGCCCTTGGCGCGCTCGCCGACGCCGGGATGACGCTCGCTCTCGCCACCTCGACCGCCCGCGAGCACGCGCTGCCGCTCATGGAGCGCTTCGGCATGGCCCCGTTCTTCTCGTCCATGACCTTCGGCGACCAGATCGAGCGCGCCAAGCCGGCGCCGGACATCTACCTCGAGTCCGCGCGACGGCTGAGCCTCGAGCCCAGCGCCTGCGCCGCCGTGGAGGACTCCGTCAACGGTGCCCTCGCGGCCTGCGCGGCCGGCATGGCCACCTACCTCGTGCCCGAGTGGGCCGCGCCC
>NZ_JACJKN010000031.1 GCF_016900775.1 Olsenella uli
CGCCGCGGTCGGCGCGATCCTCATTCCCGTGCTCGAGCTCGCGCTCGGAGACGTGCTCCCCGGCGCCACGATCGGGCTTCTCGGCTGCGCCGCGTTCTTCGTGCCCATCCTCGTCGCGGGCAAGGTAAACGAGTAACGAAGGCGCGGCGCGCCTCGGCCCCCTAGGCGCGCGACCCCGCGCGCTGGCGCCACAGGTGGTCAACGGGACCGGAGCCATGGCCCAGGTCCAGCCCGGCAGAAAGCGCGCCGGTGAGGTAGTCCTTCGCGCGCGCCGCCGCCTCGGGAAGCTCGCGGCCCTCCGCCAGGCCGCAGGCGATCGCGCTCGAGAGCGTGCAGCCCGTGCCGTGGGTGTTTGCGGTCCTTACGCGCGGGGCGCGCAGCCACGTCACGCGCGGCGCGCCCTCGTCCTCGACGGCCGGCTCCACCAGCACGTCGCTGGCGTCCGCCACGCCGTGCCCGCCCTTCACGAGCACCGCGCAGCCCAGGCGCTCGGCCAGCGCGAGCGCGGCGAGCTCCTGCTCGTCCTCGTTTCGCACCGGCTCGCCGAGGAGCGCCGCCGCCTCGGGGATATTGGGCGTGGCCACGCGGGCGAGCGGCAGCAGGCGCGCCACGAGCGCCGACGCCGCATCGTCGCCCATGAGGCGCGCGCCCGAGGTGGCCACCATCACCGGGTCCACGACCACGTTCTCGGCGCCCCAGCGCTCGAGCCGCGCGGCTATGGCCTCGGCGATCGCCGCGGAGGGCACCATGCCCACCTTGACCGCGGCGGGCGGGATGTCCTCGAAGACCGCGTCTATCTGCTCGGCCACCATCTGCGGCGTGGCCTCCATGACGTCGCGCACGCCGCAGGTGTTCTGCGCCGTGAGCGCGGTAATCGCGGTCTCGGCAAAGAGCCCGTGCGCGGAGATGGTCTTGATGTCCGCCTGGATGCCCGCGCCGCCGCTCGAGTCCGAGCCCGCGATTGTAAGCACCGCGGGAACGCTCCAGCCCCTCGTGCCCATGAGACCCCCTATCTCGACCCCACGGCCGCCTCGGCAAGACCGCGCAGCTCGCGCGTCGCGGCCTCGATGTCATGGGCGGCGAAGATGGCCGAGACCACCGCCGCCCCGTCCGCGCCCGTGCCGGCGAGCAGGGGTAGCGTGCGCGCGCTCACGCCCCCGATGGCCGTCACCGGGATGTCCACGGCGGCGCAGATGCGCGCGAGCCCCTCAGGGGACACGGCCACGGTATCGGACTTGGTGGACGTTCCAAACAGCGCCCCCACGCCCAGGTAGTCGGCGCCGGCCGCCTGCGCGGCAAGCGCCTCCTCCACCGTGTGGGCGGAGACCCCCACGATGGCGTCCGGCCCGAGCGCCTCGCGCGCGGCGGCGCACGCCGTGTCAGACTGCCCCACGTGCACGCCGTCCGCGCCGCTGCGCCGGGCCGCCTCCACGTCGTCGTCGATCACAAAGGGCACGCCCGCCGCGCGGCAGACGGGGATGATCTCCAACGCCTCCGCCACGATCTGGTCCGTCGCGAGGTCCTTCTCGCGCAGCTGGACGAAGGTGGCGCCGCCGGCGATGGCCTCCCGCACGCAGTCGGCGAGCGTCCGGCCAGCGAGCCAGGCCCTGTCCGTCACCGCATAGAGCAGCATGCCGTGCCGGATGGCCTCGGGCGAGAAGGACCCGCGGACGACGGGGCCCACTTCCGTGTGATTGACGTCCATGAGGGGTGTCTCCTTTCCTAGGATCACGCCATTGCGCCGGACATGCGGACGGCGCCGGCGGCACCGGCGGCGCGGACAGCAGGCTCGGTGGCGTCGGTGATGCCGCCGAGGGCGAGCACCGGCACGCGGGCCGCGGCGATGACCTGCTCGAGAAACGCGACCCCGCGGCCCGGGAGCGGCTTGCACGACGGCGCAAAGACGGGGCTCGCCACAAGGTAGTCGGCGCCGAGCCCCTCGGCAACCGCCACCTCGGCCACCTCGTGCACGTTGGTGCCGACGAGGTCGAATCCCTCCGGGCGGCCAGCGCGCGCAAGCGCGGGCAGCGGCAGGTGCAGGCGCGACGCGCCGAGCTCGCGGGCGGCGGGCACGTGGCCGTGGGCGATAAAGGCGACGCCCGCGCGCCCGCAGGCCGCCATGACCTCGCGGGCAAGCGCGACGTACGCACCGTCGTCCAGGTCCTTCTCGCGCATGATGAGCGCGTCGTAGGCGCCGGCGATCCGCGCCACCTGCTCGGGCAGCGGCCGCGCGCACCGGCACCGGTCCGTCATGGCAACGCGCAGGAAGCCTCCGTCAAAGAGCGAGCCCATAGGCGCCCTCACACCAGAACGTGGTCGTTCATGACCGGCTCGAGCCCCATGCGGCGCATGGCCGCGCACATCTCGGCCAGGCTGCGGCTGTCATCGATCTCGAACTGGTCGTCGCCCTCCTCGGCCTGGTGCGCATGCTCGCCGATGCCCGTGGACACGCCGGCCGAGACCTTGGTGGCCGTGATCGTGGCCACGTGGTCGCGGAAGCGCGCCGACTCACGCGACGAGACCGTGACGCCGGCAAAGGGCATGAACAGGCGGTAGGCGCAGATGACCTGCAGGAGCTGCGCCTCGCTCACGTGCGGCCCGTTGGGCGTGACGGCGCCCGCAGCGGGGCGCAGGCGCGGACACGAGAAGGAGATCTCCGCGTGCGGGTAGGCCCGGCTCACGTAGTAGGCGTGCAGCGCGCAGGCGAGCGCGTCGTGACGGAACTCCGAGAGGCCCAGCAGCGGCGCGAAGGCCACGCCGCGCATGCCGCCCCTGAGCGCGCGCTCCTGCGCCTCAAAGCGGTAGGGCATGATACGCTTGCGGCCGCGCAGGTGGAGCTTGGCGTAGCGCGCCGGGTCATAGGTCTCCTGGAACACGGTCACGAAGTCCGCGCCGGCCTCGTGCAGGCGCGCGTAGTCGGCCACGTTGGCGGGGTACACCTCGACGCCGACGTTCCTGAAGCGCGCGGCCGCGAGCTCGCAGGCGCGCGCGATGTAATCGATGTCGGACGTCACCGGATCCTCGCCGGTGAGCAGCAAGATCTCCTCCTGTCCCGTTGCGGCGATGGCGTCGAGCTCGGCGACGGTCTGCCCCTCGTCCAGACGGGCGCGGCGAATGCCGCTCTCGCAGTTGAAGCCGCAGTACACGCAGCGGTTCTCGCAGTAGTTGGCCAGGTAGAGCGGCGTGAAGAACTGGATGTTGGTGCCAAACCAGCGCACGCGCTCGGCCCGGGCCCGCTCGGCCATCTCCTCGAGGAAGGGCTCGGCCGCAGGCGACACGAGCGCGCCGAAGTCCGCGGGCTCCACAACATCGGCGTCGAGCACGCGACGCACGTCGGCGGCGGTCACGGCGTCGGGGTCGTAGGCCTCCACGGCGTCAAGCACGCGGTCGAACATGCCGTTGTCCAGGACGTCCATGTCAGGCAGGAAGGTCATGGGGTCCAGGCCGTAGTCCGTGTGGATGGCGCGCTCCATGTCCTTCTCGTCCATGGAGACGATGCGGCGGCAGCGCCTGCCCACAGGTGCGGTCTTAGGCTCCGCGAACTGCACGTTCTTCTCGTCCTCGCTCATCGGACCTCCTCCCCCAGAAATCCGGTGAGCGGGCTCGAGGCCTCGCCCGCGCCGTCAAGCACGCGGCCGGGGCCCGCAAGGAACGCCGCGCGACCGGCCCGTACCGCGTCACCGAAGGCGCGCGCCATGAGCGGGATGTTGCCGGCGGTGGCCACGGCCGTGTTGGCCATGACGGCGGCCGCGCCCATCTCCATGGCCTCGCACGCCTGCGACGGGCGCCCGATGCCCGCGTCCACGATCACCGGCAGCTCGATCTCCTCGATGAGGATGCGGATGAAGTCGCGCGTCACGAGGCCGCGGTTGGAGCCGATGGGCGCGCCGAGCGGCATGACGGCGGCCGCGCCCGCGCTCACCAGGTCGCGCGCGACGTTGAGGTCGGGGTACATGTACGGCAGCACCGTGAAGCCCTCACTCGCCAGCATGTCGGTGGCGCGGACGGTCTCCGCGTTGTCGGGCAGGAGGTAGCGCGCGTCACGGATGACCTCGACCTTGATGAAGTCACCGCAGCCGAGCTCGCGCGCGAGGCGGGCGATGCGCACCGCCTCCTCGGCCGTGCGGGCGCCCGAGGTGTTGGGCAGAAGCGTCACGCCCTCGGGCATGGCGTCGAGGATGCTCCCCTCCTGATTGGTGTTGGCGCGGCGCACGGCAAGGGTCACAATCTGCGCACCCGCGTCCTCCACGGCCGCCTTGACCACGTCGAGCCTGAACTTGCCCGACCCCAGGATGAAGCGCGACGCAAACTCCTTGCCGCCGAGGGTCCAGGTGTCTGCGGTGGGCGCGACGGCGTCCGATGTGATGTGCTCCGTCATGGTGTTTCCCTTCGTTGATGGGCGCCGCGGGCGCTGGGCCCCGCAAAACAGGTCAGCCCGCGGCGCGCTTGGTTGCCAGATAGCCGGGGACGTCACGGGCCCTCGAGCCCCAGGACGATCCTCACGGCGAGAAGGGCCTGCTGGGCGGCGCAGAGTGCGACGCGCGGGGCGAGAAGCGCCCCGGCCGCCCCGACGTCCGACGCGCCGTCGCCGCAGACGTAGAAGCGCCGGCTCACACGCCTCGTGACGATCTCACACGCCGGGCCCGCGCCCGCCATGCCGTTGCCGGCGACGAGCACGGGGCCCTCGGGCAGGGTGAGGAGCTCCTCGACGAGAAGCGCCTTGGCCTCGGGGTCGTCGAAGGCCTCGCAGACGATGTCGCACCCCCCGAAGGTCCCCCGGACGTTCTCGGCCGTAACGCGGGTGCGCAGCGCCCGCACGCGCGTGCCCGCGCCGATGGCGCGGAGCTGCTCGGCCAGCGCCTCAACCTTGGGACGGCCCAGATGCTCGCGGAAGTAGTGCTGGCGGTTGAGGTTGCCCTCGTCAACCACGTCAAAGTCGGCGACAACGAGCTCGCCCACCCCGCTGCGCGCGAGCATGACGGCGATGTTGGAGCCGAGCCCGCCCGCCCCTGCGATCCCGATGCGCGCCGCGCGCAGCGGGGTGGGCGAGCTCGTTGTCGCCGACTTTGACGTGGTTGACGAGGGCAACCTCAACCGCCAGCAC
>NZ_JACJKN010000032.1 GCF_016900775.1 Olsenella uli
CGCGGCGGCCGAGGATGACGCCTCCAAGCTGCGCGGCCTTCGCGCGGGCGAGGCCGAGGCGCTGCGCGCGGAGCTCTTCCGCCGCAAGCGCGCCGCCGAGGGGCGGCCGGGCGAGCGGGATGCTGTCGATGCGCCAGGGGACGTCTCCGCGTCCGACCCCGAGGAGCGCCCGCTTGCCGTCTTCACGCTCGAGGGCCGTGCCCTGATGCTCGCCGCGGCTTCGCAGATGAGCGCCGGCAGCCAGGCCCTCGCGCTTGTGATTCTCCTGGCCAACGGGGCAAACCAGCTGATCGAGTGGGGCATGCTCGACATCGTGGGCAGAGGCGAGGAGCTCGTGGCCGGCATCGCGCCGGTGATCGTGCCCGTGGCGCTGGCGTTTCTCGCCGTCGCGCTCCTGCTGGGGGCGGCCGTGTCCTTTGTGCTCAACCTCGTGCTCCACGCGGGCTACCGCGTGGAGCGCTATGCCGACCGCGTGGTCGTGGAGCACGGGCTGCTGTCGCGTTCGTCGCGCACCCTGGTGACGGAGCGCGTCCAGTACGTGAGCGTTCGGCAGGGGGTCATTCGCCAGCTCATCGGCTATGCGGAGGTTCGCGCCGTCGTGGTGGCCGGCGTTGGCGAGGAGGGCGGCGAGCCCGCGGGCGAGGTCGTCATCCACCCGTTTCTGCGCATGAGCGAGCTCGACGGGTTTCTCGCCGAGGTGCTGCCGGGCTACGCGGGCGTGCTCGGCAGCGTTGAGCTGGGGCGCCTTGGTAGCGTGGCCCTGCGGCGGGCGGTGACGCGCGCCGTGATCTGGTGGCCGTTCGCCGCCGGGCTGGCGGGGCTCGGGCTGTGGCTCTTCGGGCTCTCGGGCCTTGCCGAGCACGCGGCGTGGCTCATGTCGCCGTTCGTCGTGGCGGCGGCCATCCTGAGCGTCGTGCTGCTCGCGGGGCTGCTGGCCGACGCCCTTCTCGCCTGGCGCTCCGCGCGCTACGGCCATGCCGCCCGCGCGCTCGTGCTCATCTCCGGCGGCCTCACGCGGCGCAGCGTCGTGGTGCCGCGCGCCCACCTGCAGCATCTCTCCCTCTCGGCCAACCCGTTCCAGCGGCGCGCGGGCGTGGCGAGCCTCAGGGTCCGGACGGCCTCCTCCTGCACCGATGGCCTCGGGCTGCGCGACCTTCCCGCCGACGTTGCCGATGCGCTTCTCGCGTGGTTCCGTCCGAACCGTGCTGCTTAGACTTTTGGGCTCGTTGCGGGCCGCCTGCGCCCGCGCGTTAGAAAACCGGGGTCGTTGCGCGGCGCGCGCGGAGATGACGCCTCCACGCCCCGCAACGACCCGCAATCGCTAAACAAGCGCGGCCGCCGGGGCGCTCCCGCCCCGCAACGACTCTCATTCTTTAACGCTGGGGGGTCCGGACAAAATGTTGGACACTTCGGTGTCCGGATTGGAGTCCGGATGTACTCGCGGGAGGACAGGGAGCGGGCGCTCTACGTCTACTCGGAGCTCGGGTCGCTTCGCGCCGCGCAGCGCGAGACCGGGATCTCCGCCGCGTCCATCGCCCACTGGGCGGAGTCGGCCGGGAGGCCGCCCCGGCCGCGCAAGGAGCCGGTATACTTGCCCCTCGAGAGGAAGCTGGAGCTGGTCGCCAGGCTCGAGGCCGGCGAGCGCGCCGACGACCTCGGCCGCGAGGCCGGCGTCTCGGGCGGCGCGGCCTACCGCTGGCGGAGGCTGCTCCGCGAGGAGGGGGTGACGTCGCTGATGACCGAGAGTGACGCGAGGGGCGCCGCGCCCGCGCCCGCCGCCCCTCCCTCGGAGCTCGAGGGGCTCAGGGCCCGCTGCGAGGAGCTCGAGCTGCGCAACGCCGTGCTGGAGGGCACGATCGAGATACTAAAAAAAGACCCAGGCGCCGACCTGTCCGCCCTGACGGCGGCGGAGAGGTCGGCGCTGGCTGAGTCGCTCGCGCCCCGCTTCGGGCTCCCGCGCGCCCTCGCGGCCCTCTCGCTGCCCAGGAGCACCTACTACTACCAGCTCTCCCGACGCGGGGCGCCCGACCCCTACGCGGCCCTCAGGCCGCTCATGCGCTCCTCCTTCGAGGCCTCCGGCGGCGCCTACGGGGCCGGGCGCGTGTGGGCCGATCTGCGCTCCGGCGCGGGCGAGCCCCAGCGCGCCCGCGGGGCCGCCTCGCCCGACCCGGCGCGGCCCGTGGCCGTCTCGGAGAAGGTCGTGCGGCGCGTCATGCGCGAGGAGGGGCTGGCCGCCCGCTCCTCGGCCCGCGAGCCGCGCCCCTACAGCTCCTACGCCGGCGAGGAGGGGCTGCGCGTCGCGCCCAACCTGCTGCCGGTCGACGAGGCCCGCGACCCGCACGACTTCTCGGCGGGCGCGCCCGGCGAGGCCATGGTCACCGGCATCACCGAGTTCGGGCTCCCCGACGACCCCAGGAGGGTCTACCCCTCGCCGCTCGTGGGCCTCTGCGACGGGGGCATCGTGTCCTTCGCCGTGGGCCTGAGCCCCTCCAAGGCCCTCGTCGCCGAGATGCTCGGGGGCGCCGCGGCGTCGGTGCGCCCGGGCTGCGCGATCCACTCCGACCGGGGCTGGCACTACCGCACGCCCGACTGGGAGGCGTGGTGCGACGCGCACGGTGCCGTGCGCTCCATGTCGCGGAGGGGGCACTCGCCGGACAACGCCGCCGCGGGGGGCCTCTTCGGCAGGCTGAAGGTTGAGCTCTTCCGCGGGCGCGACTGGTCGGGCTGGACGGCGGAGGAGTTCGCGGCGGCCCTGGAGGGCTACCTCCGCTGGTACCAGGAGGGGAGGCTCAAGGCGTTCGACGAGGGCGGCCGCGTCGCGTACGACACGATAGCGGGGAGGAGGGGGCGGCTCGGGCTCGCGGCCTAGGCCGTCCAAGAAAACGTCCGGACCCCCGCGCGGGTTAGAAACTGCGGGTCGTTGCGGCTCCCTGGGCGTCTTTGGGCCGCGGGGAGGCCCGTTCCGGCTCGCCGCAGCGCAACGACTGCGATTTGCTAACGCGAAAAGCCCGTCTCGACGCAACGGCTCCCATTCTCTAACGCGCGCCCGCCAAAACCGCACAACGACCCCCAAAGTCTCTGCAGCCGCCCCGGTCACCTTTGTCAGGTCGCGGGGCGAGAAGAACCTGTGGGGCGCGGCCTTGCGTCCGGTGGCGCGGGTATACTGAGGGTTCAGTATCCCGCCCATCGGAGGTCGCATGGAATCGCTGTACACCAAGTACCGTCCGCAGACGTTTGAGCAGGTCGTGGGCCAGGGTCATGTGGTCGAGACCCTCAAGCGCGCCGTGCTCGAGGGACGCACGAGCCATGCGTACCTCTTCTGCGGACCGCGCGGCACCGGCAAGACCACGATGGCGCGCATCCTGGCCAAGGCCCTCATGTGCGAGCGCGGCCCGGCGGCGCTGCCGGACGGCACGTGCGAGCAGTGCCAGCTCATCGCGTCCGGCGAGCACCCGGACGTGATAGAGCTCGACGCCGCCTCCCGAACGGGCGTGGACAACGTCCGCGAGGAGATCATCTCCCGCGTGAACTACGCCCCCACGCGCGGGCGCTGCAAGGTCTACATCATCGACGAGGTCCACATGCTGACCACGGCGGCGTTCAACGCGCTGCTCAAGACGCTCGAGGAGCCCCCCGAGCACGTGGTCTTCATCATGTGCACCACCGACCCGCAGAAGATCCTGGCCACCATCCTCTCCCGCGTGCAGCGCTTTGACTTCCACGCCATCGGCAACGAGGAGATGCAGGCGCACCTGGCGTTTGTCTGCGGTCGGGAGGGCTTCACCTATGACGAGCGGGCGCTCGAGCTCATCGTGCGCCACGCGCGCGGCGGCATGCGCGACGCGCTCACCACACTCGAGCAGCTCTCCGTCTTCGGCGCGGGGGAGATCAGCCTCGCCGCCGCGTCGGACTTCCTGGGCGAGGTCTCGGGCTCCGTGCTGGGGCAGGTGTCCCGCGCGATGGCGCACCGCGACGTGGCGTCGCTCTTCTCCGAGGTGGCATCGCTCGCGGAGGCGGGGCGCGACCTCTTGCAGTTCACGCGCGAGCTCGCCGCGCACGTGCGCGACGTCTACGTGGTCTCGGTGGTCCCGAGCGCCGATGACGTGGTGGCCGCGCGCGGGGAGGAGCTGGAGTCCCTGCGCGGCGAGGCGGCGGCGTTTGGCTCTCCGGACCGGCTCTCGCGCGTGCTCACCATCCTGGGCGAGGCGTCGAGCGAGATGCGCACCGCCCCCAACCAGCGCCTCGTTCTGGAGATCGCCTTCACAAGGATTGCCCGCCCGGCCTCCGACCTCACGCTCGAGTCCCTGGCCGAGCGCGTGGCCGACCTCGAGCGCCAGGTGGCGATCCTCGCCACCCCGCACGGCGAGAAGAACCTCGATCCGCGACCCGCCGCCCCGGCTGCCCCGGCCACCCC
>NZ_JACJKN010000033.1 GCF_016900775.1 Olsenella uli
TGATGTCGGCGCCGCCGCGCAGGACGTAGCCCTCGGAGGTGGTGTAGTGCGCCCAGTTGCCGGCGCCCTCCGACCCGTCGTCGTAGCCCACGACCGCCGCGTGCTTCCCGGCGTCGATCCAGTAGCGCTGCAGGCCCTGGCCGTAATCACCCACATGCCAGCCGGCCGAGAGCAGGACGCCATCGTTGTTGGCAACGTAGACGAGGCCGTCGATGACATCGCTCACCCCACGCAGAACCCAGCTGCTGAGGGCATAGCCAAAAGTTCCGTCACCAATCTCAAATACCCTATTGGTGACCTTCTCCCCGTCCTCGACCCAGTAGCGCTGCAGGCCCTGGCCCTCGTGGTCATCAACCACCCAGCCGGTATAGGCCTTCGCGGTACCGTCCTCGTTGACCGTGCCATCCCAGTAGGAGTCTCCCTGCCAGCCAACCTCGGGAAGTGACGCCTGGGGGAGATCGGCGGCAACGGACTCGGGCGTCTGCGCCTCGACCCCATCCGCCGATGACAGGACCTCGTTCGGAACAACGGGGGCAATCTCCTTGTCGTCCGTCGGCAGGATCGACCCCGGCGCGCCCTCCGTGTCGACGGGCACGTCGTCGGCCTGCCCCGGAACGTCCTCCCCGAGAGAGGGGTCATCCCCCTGCTGGGGCACGTCCGTCTCCGGCACGTCTGTTTCCGACTCATCGACAGGTTCGCTGCCGCCATCCTCTGTCACTTGGTCAACGATCCCGGAGGCAGACGGGGCGTCCGGGGCAAGGCTGTCATCGACCTCCTCGTCCACGGTGGGCATACCATCCAGATGATCGCTGGCGGCTGACGGCGTATCGCGGCCAGCGCCCTGCTCCGTCGAGATCGCCTGTGGAGTTGCGCTGTCAGCAACTGCGGTCTCCGCCAGCGCAACGGTCGGCGCGGCGACGAGCGTCGCACCAAGGCCGAGCGTCGCCATCAGACCCGCAAGAACGCAAGGCTTCCTGTTCATAGGCATACGTGCTCCATCCCCTCTATGTATCCTTTCGGACACACTGGCAATCCTCTCGACCCCGGCTGTCGTTTGAATTCCGTTTATGGGGCTAAGCAGCGGCCATTATAACTTACTTTCCGTAAACCGGCACAACGATATCACGAATCGTACTAGAAGACATCGCTGTACCTAAACTCCCAGAGCGTCGTCCCAACGGGGATGTTGTCATAGACCCACTTGGCACTCCCCCACTGGAGCCCCGCGCACCCACGGTTTGTCCAGCCCGTCGTCGTCTCTCCCGTGGAGTGGACGGCCGCACAGTCCTCATACCCTTTGCCGGGGACGTAGCGCAGATACCCATAGCTGTCACTTGAATAGGACTCGATGTAGCAGGTCGACCAGTCGTTGAGGCCCTTGCCGAAATACTCGTCCGCCCAGTTGCAGATCTTTTTGTGTACGACGGTCCAGACGCCGGAGTAGGTGTTCTTTGCCCCGTTGCAGTTCCAGAGCTTGACCGCCTGCCAGCTGCCACCCGAGCGCTGGAAGACGATGAAGCGGCAGAGCTCGTTATCAAAGGCGATGAAGTAGCTCGTGCTGCTCCCGATGCTCGCGGCGCGCGCGGCAAGCGCATCGATGTACTCGGTATCGCCCGCCCAGGTTACGGTGTCGAGATATGGGTCGCGCGTGCGCGTGCCCGTCAGCGGACCGTCGCTATAGGTGGGATCGCTGTCGACGGGGCCCGAATAATCGGGGATCTGCTCGTCGGCACCGGGCTCTTCCGAGCCGGCATCTTCCTCGGGGGAATGTCCGCCGGACGGCTCCGGGTCTTTTGTGTCCTCACGATTTGAATCTGCCTGTTGAAGCTCCTCGACGTCCTGATTTGCCGATTCGGCCGCCTCGACGGCGGTGGCGATGCTCTCGTTCTGGGCCTGCTCAACCGCCAAATCGGCCTTTGACTGCTCATCAAGCGCGTTGTAGACAGCCGCTGCCTCGTCCACGGTCCCTTGGTACTGTTCCACGAGGCCCATGAGCTCGTCGACCTTGGCCTGCTGCTCAGTCTGCCGCGCCTCGAGCTCCGTCTGCTCCTGAGCAAGCCTGTCTGCGGCGGCCTTCACGGAGTCGATGGTCCTTGCCTGATCGCTCAGAATCTTCTCCACATAGTAGGTCCGGTTCACGAAGTCCTCAAAGCTGCTTGAGTTAAGGAGGAAGTCGAGGATGGAGGATGCGCCCACCTTGTAGTTCTGGCGCATGTCCTCGGAGAGGTCCGCACGACGCGACGCAAGCTCCTCCTGGGCCGCCACCACTTCCTCCCCCTTGGCGTCGGCGGCGGCATCAAGCTCCTCGGAGTCCGCCGTCGCCACGGCAAGCTGGTCCTGGAGCTCGCCCAGCTGGGCGCCAAGGCTCTCAAGACGCTCGGCCGCGGCGGCAAGATCCGACTGTGCGTCAGCGGAGGCCCGGGACGGCAGGGCAGTGGCGACCCCACACGTCAGGGCCAGGGCAGCGGCGACGGCGGCACAGGTACGCCCGATTCTCATTCAGCACCCCTCTATGGCGCACTCGGTGAGCTGCGCGAAAAGACGATATAGTCCCGCTTATCATAGCCTAAGACCATGCCATTCACAGGACCGGCACGTCAAAGGCCCCTTCGCGGAACGTTCCGAGGCGGGCGTCCGGATGGCTTCGATGCATGCTAGACTGGAAGCTCCTATGCAACCGACGAAAGACGATGCATGAAGGTTCTTGTCATCATTCCTGCCTATAACGAGGAGGCATGCCTCGCGGACTCGGTCGAGGCGCTCTCGGAGACATGCCCGACGATCGACTACCTCATAGTCAATGACGGATCCAGGGATCGTACCGGGGCGATTATCGCCGAGCATGGCTTCAATGGGGTGACCTTGCCCGTCAACACCGGCCTCGCCTCGGCCTTCCGTACGGGTATGAAGTACGCGAAGCGCCACGGATACGACGCTGCCATCCAGTATGACGCAGACGGACAGCACCTGCCGGGATTCATTCCCATCATGGCGAGCGCCCTTGAGCGCGAGCACGCAGACATCGTGATTGCCTCGCGCGTTCTCAACGGGGAAAAGCTCACGGGGATGCGCGCCTTGGGGTCCAAGCTCATCTCTGCGCTCATCAAGGCAACCGCACGCGTTTCCCTGACCGACCCGACCTCGGGCATGCGCATGTACAGCGCCCGCATGATCGAGTACTTTGCGACGGGGTTCGACTGCGCCCCCGAGCCCGACACCATCGCCCTCGCCGCTCGGCAAGGCTGCAAGGTCGTTGAGATCCCCGCCCAGATGCAGGACCGCCAGGGAGGCGAGAGTTACCTCAAGTTCGGGAGCTCCATCCGCTACATGGCACGCACCTGCCTCTCCATCCTCCTGTTCCAGTGGTTCCGCAAAGGAGGGCTGTAATGCCCATCACCCTCAGGGTCCTTCTCATTCTCGGCGCCGCCCTCGCCGTGTGGATCGTCATCGGACGCATCAAGAAGTCGAAGATTCTCATGGATGACGCCATCTTCTGGGTGGTGGCGGCCGTTGTTCTCCTCGTCCTGGCCGTGTTCCCCCAGATTGTTATCTTCTGCTCCAACCTGCTCGGGTTCATGTCCCCCAGCAACTTCGTGTTTCTTGTCATCGTGGCGCTCCTGCTCATGAAGGTCCACAGCGATTCGTGCGAGATATCCCTGCTCAAGCACAAGGTGGAGGAGCTTGCGCAGGAGATCGCGCTCGGCGACGAACGGACGCGCCCCGCCGATAAGGGGACTCCCTCGGACTCGAGGCCGCACTAAGGAGCATGATGTTTTCCCCTTCCGACCACACCTTCGTTCTGTGTGCCTATGGCGAGAGCCCCTATCTCGAGGAGTGCCTCTCCTCCCTCATGGCCCAGACGACGAGGACGAACGTCCTCATGGCCACCTCCACGCCCAACGACCGCATCAGGGCGGTCGCGTCTGGCTCGGGGGTTCCCCTCTTTGTGAACCCAGACGGCCCCGGCATCGCATCCGACTGGAACTTTGCAATCAGCTGCGCCACGACCCCGTTGGTCACCGTGGCCCATCAGGATGACACCTACGCCCCCGCCTATGCCGAACACGCACTCAAGGGAATGGGCCGCGCGCAGCGGCCGCTCATCTTCTTCACGAACTACGGGGAGATTCGCAACGGCGAGGAGGTCAACGACAACAGGCTCCTCTCCATCAAGCGCAGGCTCCTCCGCCCCATGGCCAAGGTCGACGGCATCTCTGACTCCCTGCGCACGAAGCGGCGCATCCTCTCGCTCGGGTCTGTCTCTTATACACATCT
>NZ_JACJKN010000034.1 GCF_016900775.1 Olsenella uli
TCGCCGCGCGGGTCCGGGGCGACCGCCCCGCCGATGCGCGGGGATTAACTATACGCACCCCGCGGCCCCGCGGGGGCCAGAATCGGGAGGTCCACGATTCCTACACAATCGGGGCGAGAGGCGAGTTTGTCCGACAGGGCGCATCGGGCGGCCCCCGCCCACACGGCGGCGCAAAGCGCCCATCCGTAGGCGGAGCGCTAGGAGCCCGGCCAAGCACCCGGCCCCCAGAGAGGCCCGTCCCATGGGCAACAGGGTCGCGGCGCATCATGCGTCCGCGCACCATCCCGCCGGCCAGGGCCCACACTCATGAGGACGGGGCAGGCGGCAGATAAGACTTATGGGATAAACAGTGTCTCCGCTCGGCCCCGGCCCATCCGGCAGGGCTCCAACTAGTAGAGCTCGGAGCAGACGACAGCGTCGCCCCGCTGCGGGATGACCCCTCGAGCCCCTCGCACTCGCCCCGGCACTCGTAGACCGCGACGATTGAGCGGCCCGCATGCATCGCGAACAGGGTCTTGGTGACGGGCGGCGGGCCCGAGCCGCGCGCGTAGCGCCGCCAGAACATGGCATTGGCGCCCCCCTATCGGCAACAACCCCTGTGGTCGCATAGCATGGTCCCGAGCTGCGCGTTCACCCCCCCCCGATGCGTCTGTTGGTCGAGGGGGCGGGCCCTCCCCGACCAGACTAGGTCGAGATAGGTGAAGAGCGTCCCGGCGCTGACGAGGCGCGCGAACGAGCGGCGAGCCCTCACAAGCCTCTCGTGGGCCGGCTGCAGCCTCCCGTCCTCGCCCCGATCATATCGGCGGGGGTCGCGTCCAAACGCTCCGACCACGTGAGCGGTGCCTGAACCCAGCTGTCCGCCCCCAGCAGGTCGTGGCGAAGAGCAATGCTTTCGCCAGCCCGCGGGGCTCTACCCCGGCCTGATTACCTGACCTCATCGTGGTGCACCTCCCCGCCCGGCAGAGGGTGTGGAACACGCAACTCTAGCGAACCGTTCCCGGCCACGTGCCCCTGAGGGCCTTGGCGAGGTCGTCGCCGGCATCGGAGACCACGGTCCCGGGCGCCGCGACGCGCGACGTCAGAGCCGACCACGCGCAGCCGCTCTCGTGACGGCATAGGTGCCAGCCAAGCGCGCGCTCGTCGGAAGCGATAAGCACGACGGTCCTCCTACCGAGGCGAATGCCGTCGACGTAGACGACTCTGCAGGCACCCTACACCTCCAGCACATCGGCCAGATCCCCAAGAACCTAGCGCACCTCCTGCGGAAAGTACACCCGCCGCCCGGCATGTCGACCTGCCAGGCCCAGGTAGGAGGCCAGCCCGCGGGAGGCGTCAAGCAACTTGACCGCCCTATCGATCCCGCGAATCAAGCGTGCCACGCGAGGCGCGCCTCCATTGCGTCCTCCGCGCGCACGTTATGTTTTTTCACTTCATCTTCGCCGTGCAGAGGGTGCAGGGTCTGGCCTTCACCGCAGAGACCGCCTCGCAACCAATTTATCGGGCCGCCTTAGGATGGTCTTGTTGGCCGGTCACGGAAGGGCAGACACACGTTTTGTCCAAACGGAGAGACGGGGCATGTCAACCCAAGAACCTTGTTTTTCAACTTACGCCTGCGAATGCCAGGATGATTCTGACATACATTTTGTCCAATAGCCCGCAGGCGGCACAGAGGGCCCCGGAGGGGCCCTCTTCCGCGCAAAATGCCCCTTGTTGGTCAGCGACGTCCTGCTCTCCCACGGACTACTCCGCAGTACCATCGGCGCTCGGGGGCTTAACTTCCGGGTTCGGAATGGGACCGGGTG
>NZ_JACJKN010000035.1 GCF_016900775.1 Olsenella uli
GACTTGCCCGTGCCGTTGGCGCCCTTGATCACGACGAGCTCGCCGGGACGCACCTCGAGCTCCCCCGCGAAGAGGCGCTTGCCTCCCTCGCCGCGCTCGGGCGTGGCCCAGAGGACGCCGTCCACATGGGCCACCGGGTCCTTCTCGGCCGCCGCGAGCGCCTCGAAGCCGGAGGGCTCCGCCGCGGCCGCGGCCACCTCGCGCAGGCGCTCGACGTGCGGCAGGTTGCCGCGCACCTGCGCCGCGCGCTGGACGATGGCGGTGAGCGGCGCCTGTACGAGCTGCGCCAGCGAGTACGCCACGAGCACCTGGCCCACGCCGGCGCCGCCCGCCAGGCAGCGCCACGCGGCGACCCCCATCATCGCCGCCGCGAGCGCGCACGAGAGCAGGGCGGGGAGGCTGGAGATGAGCTGCTCGAGAAAGCGATAGCGCGTCATCATGCGCAGGAACGCCTCGGAGCGCTCGCGATAGCGCGCCGAGAAGTACCCCTCGGCGCCGGCCGCGTTGATGGGGCGCTTGTTCTCGGCGATGCGCTTGGACTCGCCGAGCCAGGCGTCCTGCACGGGAAGAACGTCGCGCTGGAGCTCGGCGAGGGCCCTCGACGGGAGCCTCAGCGCGAGCCAGAGGACGGGAGCGTAGCCGACCACCAGCGCCGCCATCAGCGGATCGATCAGCGCCGCAATGGCCACGATGCCCAGAAGCGCCAGAGCCGCGCCCGGAATGCGCACGTTCGCGCAGACATAGAGCGTGCCGTAGGTGTCGGTCGAGTTCATGAGCACGTTCACGAAGTGGCCCTTCTCGTGCCGCGCGAAGGCGCGCTGCGAGGCGGCGAGGATTTCCCTGGCGCAGGACGCGGCGCTGCCGAGGAAGCGGCGCACCCCCAGCCACGTGGGCGCCCACTCGCCGAGCAGTACCGTCGCGGCGGCGGACGCCAGCGCGAGGGCGAGCGCGACGGCGAGCGGCGCCCCGATGTCCGACGCCCCGCGCGCGAGCTCGTCGACGACGCGCCCCACGACGACGCTCGCCGCCGCCGCGAGCAGCGTGGACGCCGCGACGCCCGCCGCCCTGATGACATTGTGGACGCTCGCGTCCACGAGCGGATAGGCACTCTTCTTGATCATGGTTTCCCCAATCCGGCGCGACCGCGCCCTCGGGATGGCTCCGTCCGGAGCCCATCGATGGGGGCTGTCCCCCGTAACAGAGCTGGCTACCTCGCGCGCGCCAGGCGCCCGTCGCGGATCTCGTAGATGCGGTCCGCCGCGGCGTCGAGCTCGCCCGAGTGCATGATGGCCACAACGGTCCTGCGCCGCCTGAGCCCCGCGAGGTAGTCGCAGAGCCGCGCGGACGTGGCGGCGTCCAGGTTCGTGAGCGGCTCGTCGAGCAGGGCAACCGGCTCCGGGCGCGAGAGGGCGCGCAGGAGCCCCAGCTTCTGGCGCTCGCCGAGCGAGAGGTTGAGCGGCTGGTCCGTGATGGCGCGCCCGGGCAGGTCGCCCAGGTCGAGC
>NZ_JACJKN010000036.1 GCF_016900775.1 Olsenella uli
AGATGTGTATAAGAGACAGGCGGGGGCCGGGGCGGCAGCCACCGGGGCCGGCGCGGCGGGCGCGGCCGGAGCGGCGACGCCGCCGCACTCGAGCTCGACCGCGGACCCGTCGGGCTCCTCCACGCGGACGCGCGTGAGCCCGTGGCTCCTCATGATGTCAGCAATCTGGGAGATCTTCGCGGAATCCATCGTTAGCTCCTCTCCGCGGCGCGCAGCGCCAGGGCGGCGTTGTGCCCGCCGAACCCGAGGTTGGTGGAGATGGCCCAGGTGAGCTCGCACTCCTTCGCCTCGTTGGGCGTGTAGTCGAGGTCGCACGCCGGATCGGGCGTGCGATAGTTGATCGTGGGCGGCACAACGCCGTTCTCGAGCGCGAGCGCGCAGGCCATGACCTCGACGGCGCCGGTCGCGCCGATCATGTGGCCGGTCATGGACTTGGTCGAGGAGATGTGCGCGGCGCGTGCGTTCTTCTCGCCGAGCGCCTGCTTGAAGCCGCGCGTCTCGGAGGCGTCGTTGAGCTTGGTCGAGGTGCCGTGAGCGTTGATGTAGAGGCCCTCCTCGGGGCGCACGCCGCCCTCCTCAACCGCGAGGCGGATAGCGCGGGTGATGCCGGCGGCCTCGGGGTCGGGGCTGGTGATGTGATAGGCGTCGTCGGTGTTGCCGTAGCCCACCACCTCGGCGTAGATGTGGGCGCCGCGGGCAACGGCGTGCTCCCACTCCTCGAGCACGAGCACGCAGGCACCCTCGCCCATGACAAAACCGTCGCGCTCCGCGTCGAAGGGGCGGCACGCGGTGGCCGGGTCGGGGTTGGTGGTGAGGGCGCGGCAGGTGGTGAAGCCCGCGATGGACTCGGGGATGATCGCCGCCTCGGCGCCGCCGGCCAGGATCGCGTCGGCGTAGCCGTGCTTGATGGCGCGGAAGGCCTCGCCCACGGCGTGGGCCGAGGTGGCGCACGCGGTCACGACGGGCAGGGTGGGGCCGAGCGCCTTGTGGCGGATGGCGATGTTGCCGGAGGCCATGTTGCCGATCATCATCGTGATCATGAACGGGGAGGCGCGGCGCGGGCCGCGGGCGGCAATGGTGTGGACGTTGTCCACGCAGGCGCCCAGGCCGCCCGTGCCGGAGCCCACGTAGACGCCCAGGCGCTCGTGGTCGATGGCGCCCTCCTCGGAGAGGCCCGAGTCGGCCATGGCCTCGTCGGAGGCCACGAGGGCGTACTGGGAGTAGGGGTCGAGGTGCGCGGCCTCCTGCTTGCCGAGCAGCGCCGCGGCATCGAAGTCCTTGACCTCGGCGGCCACCTTGACCTTGAAGTTCTCCGTGTCGAAGTGGGTGATGGGCCCGATGCCGCACTCGCCGCGCAGCATGGCCGCCCACGTCTCCTTGGCGGTGTTGGCCAGCGGCGTGACGGCGCCGATGCCGGTGATTGCTACTCTGTGCTCCATCTCAACTCCCAACGCGTGCAAAAG
>NZ_JACJKN010000037.1 GCF_016900775.1 Olsenella uli
GGTAGTGTCGCGAAAAGTGGTGTAGGGGCCTCCGCCCGGAATCTCTGATGAGCCGAACCTACGCCGCCGTCGCCCCCTCGTCAATCCCCGAGAGCGCCGCGATTCTCGAGCGAGCCCTCGTGACCTGCCCCTCGGTCGGCTCCGGGACGGGCAAGAGCTCGCGCTCCCACAGGCCCTCGATCGCGGACGGCTCCATGTACCTGCGGCTGGACCAGTCCTCGGACGCCTCGCAGCACACCGCCCCCACCAGGCGGATCAGCGCCTCCTCCGACGGGAAGCTCTGGACCACTCGCGCGCGACGCTTTATCTCCCGGTTGCAGCGCTCCTGCACGTTGTTGGTCCTGATGCGGCGGCGGTGGGCCTCGGGGAAGTCGAGGTAGGCCAGGGCGTCGGCCTCCGCCCCCTCCATGATCCTCCCGGCGTCGGCCGACAGCGACGAGATGACGCCGCACGCGGCCCGGTAGAGGGCCCGGACCCTCGCCGGGTCGTCCTCGTCGAACACGGCGTGGAGCACCCTCCCGGCGGCGGCCCTCTTCGCGCGCGTCGGGCACGCGTCGATCACGTCCCGCTCGAGGTGGACGACGCAGCGCTGCCAGGCCGCGCCCGGGAAGAGCTCCCTCACCGCCCGGGCGATGCCGCCGTGGGCGTCGGAGGTCACGCACTGCACGCCGGAGAGCCCGCGCTCGCGGAGGCCGCGCAGGAAGCCCTTCCAGCTCGCGTAGGACTCCGCGTCGACGCACGCCAGGCCGACGACCCTGCGCACGCCGTCCTCGCCGACGGCGATGGCCGTGACCACCGCGGCCGTGGCGCCGTGGCCGTTCCGGCGGCAGGGCACGTAGGTCGCGTCGACCCAGAGGTAGGGGAATCGCATGGGCGGAAGCTGGCGCGAGCGCAGCTCCGCCACCTCGGCGTCGAGCGCCGCGCAGATGCGCGACACGGCGTCCTTGGACAGCCGGTCGGCGCCCATGCGCTCGAGGACCTTCCCCACCTTTCTCGTCGAGACGCCGAGCGCGTACATCTCGGCCACCGCGCAGATCACGGCGCGGTCGACCCTGCTCCACCTCTCGACCAGGCCGTCCGGGAAGTAGGTGCCCTGGCGCAGCTTCGGTATCCTGAGCGTGATGGTCCCGACCCGCGTCTCGAGACGCCTCTCTCGGAACCCGTTCCTCGTCGTGCCGGTCGCCTCGCAGGCGGCGTCGGCCTGGGCGGCCATCATCTCGTTGACGCCCGCCTCGAGCAGGGCCCTGGCGAGGCCCGTGAGCCCCTCGCCGCCCTCCTCGGCGAGCCCGAGCGTCGCGAACGCGTCTTGCGGTACAGTGTCCATTGCGGTCTCCGTTCCCTCGAATCCTTCTCTTGGTCGAAAGAGATTCTAGGACGGAGGCCGTTCCTAATTCAGGTCTCCCTTACACCACATTTCGCGACGCGATCC
>NZ_JACJKN010000038.1 GCF_016900775.1 Olsenella uli
CTGTATCGGTCCATGTCATGGGAATTCGATTGCTGTCGGCCCTGAGGGGCCGCTGGCAGACCGTCCCGAACGGCTCTTCGCCCTGACCCTCGCGAAGCCCGAGGCGTTTCTCGTGGGGAAGGCCTGCAATGACAGATGGCTGATAGGGCCGCGTCGGGCCTCTTCCGCGGCTAGTGGCGCGCGCTCGTTCCCGTGGCATCCGGATGGCTCAAGGAGGAGCGCGTACCGCGTCGGCCTAGTGGCGGATGCCCGAGTCCCGCACGGGGGTCGACGCTGGCAAGAGGCCTCGCCGCGTGGAGCCTGACTTCGACGGCAGCACTGTCCCCGGGAAGGTCTTCCAGGCCCCCCTGGTCGCGTCGGTCGACTGCTCGGGCGCGCCGGCGCCGTGCTTTGGCTGTTGTCGAGCAGAAGTTAGACATCGCATTTGCCCCTGCGTGTATGGCGTCCCTGCGCCTGGCGGTTGGGGTGCGTCGATAAACAGCGCATGTCGCGGCCTCGAGGGGGTCAAGACCATGCAATCGGCGCCGAAGCAGCTGCCTTTCCTCTGCCTGCGGGACGCCGGGCGCGGCCAGGAGCTGGTCGAGGAACCCTAGGGGAGGCGCACCGGTGCGACCTGGCGCGCGACGCAAGTGACCACCATCAGACCGACGAAGGCGCCGCGAGGAGGGGGGCAAGCTACGTAGGAAGCCGCAGTTATTTGGCCGCCGCTCTCACATCGGCATCGTGAGCGGCTTCGGGAGGCGTTGCGAGGGACGCCGGAGAGGGAAATGACACTCAGCGGGATGCTGAGGAGCGCTGCGCAAGAGGGGCCCGGTGTCACATGCGCGATCATGTGGAATGCAGCCTGTGCGTGCCCGGACTACAGTCGAGTCGGCCCGCGAAGATGGCGTCCACCGCGATGCGGCCTGTGCGTGCCCGGACTACAGGCTCCATGAACCAGGGAAGTGGCGGCGCGTCAGGGCGCCCGCGGCTTTGAGCGCGGCCCCCGATTGTGTAGGAATCGTGGACCTCCCGATTCTGGCCCCCGCGGGGCCGCGGGGTGCGTATAGTTAATCCCCGCGCATCGGCGGGGCGGTCGCCCCGGACCCGCGCGGCGA
>NZ_JACJKN010000039.1 GCF_016900775.1 Olsenella uli
TCGCCCGGCCGCCCCTCGGCGGCGCGCTTGCGGCGGAAGAGCTCCGCGCGCAGCGCCTCGGCCTCGCCCGCGCGAAGGCCGCGCAGCTTGGAGGCGTCATCCTCGGCCGCCGCGCCGCCCACCGCGACGGACGCCCCGCGCGGCCCCGCGTCCATCGGCCAGATCGAGCGGGACCTCGAGCGCCTCGCCGTTCCCGAGCGCTCGCTCTTTGAGCGCGACGCGGACGCCGACGGCGCCACTTTGTCGTCGGCGGCGCATCGCGCCAACCCGCTCTCCGTGCTGACGGAGGCGATCAAGGCGGCATCGGGCCTCGTGGCGCTTCTCGCCGCGGCGCGAATGGGCAGCATTCTCTCCGGCGACGCGGCCGCGCTCGTGCAGACGGTCATCGCGGCCGCGCTCATCTTCGCGGCATGCCTCGGGCTTTGCTACGCCATCTGGCGCTCGCGGACGTGGGAGCTCGCCCCCGACGGGCTCGTCGTGCGCTGGGGTCTTGTCAACCGCCGCCAGCTCACCGTGCCCTATGAGCACATCCACACCGTGACCATGAGCTCGGAGCTGCTCGAGCGCCTGCTCGGCCTCATGACGCTGAATCTGGACACGGGCGCCGCGGCGGCCGAGGATGACGCCTCCAAGCTGCGCGGCCTTCGCGCGGGCGAGGCCGAGGCGCTGCGCGCGGAGCTCTTCCGCCGCAAGCGCGCCGCCGAGGGGCGGCCGGGCGA
>NZ_JACJKN010000040.1 GCF_016900775.1 Olsenella uli
ACCTGGGGCCTGGGGGCCGGGGCGGGCGCCGGGCGCTCGGAGCGCGAGATCGCCTGGTTGGCGAGGCTCGACTCCACGTACACCACCTGGCGCGGGCCGAACGCGGCCATGATGACCGGCTCCACGCTCTCGCGGACGTCAGCCCGCTCGAGCATCCGCGCCGCGAAGTGCGACCCCTTCGGCAGCGACACCGTAAGCTTCTCGCCGTCGTCTGAGACCGCCGTAGACGAGAGGAGCAGCGAGCCCTTGGCCGGCACCTGCGCCACGAGCTGGTCGACGACCTGCTTCCAGAGCCGCTGGAGGTTGCCGTTCGTGACGCCCCCGCCGCGAGCCGACCCGCCCCTTCCGCTCGCTCCACGCTCGGCTGGCGCCTCGCTCACTTCGTGAGTCGCGGCGGGAGGGGCGGGTCGGCTCGCGGCGGGGGCTGCCGGAACAGCAGGAGCCTCCGCAGGTCGGGAGGTCGTCGGCCGCTCGGGCGCCGGGGCGGCCACGGGCTCGCTGCCCCTCTCGGCGGTCGGCTCCGGGACGGCTTCCGTCTGGGGTTGGGGCTGTGGCGGTGCCGCGGGTTGAGGGG
>NZ_JACJKN010000005.1 GCF_016900775.1 Olsenella uli
CCTTGATGCCCCCGCCCGCCCGAGACGACTCTTTCCGCTCAGATTAAAGCAAGGCTTGTTCTTCTCGCCAGATATGGGCACCAGTTGGGTGGCATGCTTGATAAAGACGAAGGTTGATATCAGACATGCCACCCAATCGCGGGGAGGCCCGGGCGGGAGGGGACTCTCGGCGGCGCGAGAGGGGCGCGGCACCCAATCGCCCCGGGTTCGTGGCGCGACGCGCACGGCCGCCCCGCGCGCCCAAAACCCACCGGGCAGCTAGGAATATAAGCCCAGCTCAGGGCCGTCCGAGCGTCATTTTGGGCTATACGCGGGTAACGGTTGCGCGAGCGGCGCGAAACGTGTAAAAACAGAATGAACCTGGGCGAGGGGCCCAGGCCCAGGCTAGAGAGAGGAAACAACATGAAGGCTACGGTCAACGAGGATTGCATCGGCTGCGGGCTCTGCGAGGGCACCTGCCCCGACGTCTTCTCCATCTCTGACGACGGCGTCGCCGTCGCCATCGAGGAGGACGTCCCCGAGGACGCCGAGGACGCCGCCCAGGAGGCCGCTGACAACTGCCCCGTCTCCGCCATCGTCGTGGAGTAGGCGTCAGGACATCCCGAGTCGTGCGGGGGCCGCGTGCGGCCCCCGTTTTTTTGTTTGCCGCCCCCGCGTCTGCCCGTGCGAGCGCAGGGGCGATCCTACAATGGGACGCGCAACGTGACACGGACAGGAGGCCGCGCGTGATACTCGCCTCGCAATCCCCCCGCCGCCGCGAGCTGCTGGCGGACGCGGGCTTTGGGCTCACCATCATCCCCGCCCAGATCGACGAGTCCCGACTGCCGGGAGAGACCCCCGTCGAGCTGGTGAACCGGCTCGCCGCCGAGAAGGCGGAGGCGGTCCGGGCGAGCCTGGGCGCGGGGGTCCGCGATGACCTGCTCGTCGCGGCGGACACCATCGTGTGGATGGGCGACGAGGCCCTGGGGAAGCCCTCGGACGCCTCCGACGCGACGGCGATGCTGCGCGAGCTCTCAGGCCGCACGCACCACGTCTCCACGGGCGTTTGCGCGATGAGGCTCTCCCCGGACGGAGGGCGCATGGCCGAGACGCGCTTCGTCGAGACCACGGACGTCACGTTCTGGGAGCTCACCGAGGCAGAGGTCGCGGCCTACGTCGCCACCGGCGAGCCGCTCGACAAGGCGGGCGCCTACGGCATCCAGGGGGCGGGGCGCATGCTCGTGAGAAAGATCGACGGCGACTACCCCAATGTCGTCGGCCTGCCCGTCGCCCGCCTGGTGCGCGAGCTCGGCCGGCTCATGGACGGCGGGACAGACCCCGTCGCGGAATCCATCAGGATGGGAGGGCCCCATGCCTAGCGAGAAGAACATCCAGAGCGTCACGCAGATCCCGGGCGTCTTTGCCGCCCACGCAACCAACGAGGCGGCGGGAACCGGGTGCACCGTCATCGTCTGCCCGGGGGGCGCCACGGGGGGCGTCGACGTTCGGGGCGGCGCCCCCGCCACGCGCGAGACGGACCTCCTCCGCCCCGAGGAGACCGTCGAGGCGCTTCACGCCGTCGTGCTCTCCGGGGGAAGCGCGTTCGGGCTCGCGGCGGCATGCGGCGTGGCCGAGGAGCTCGAGCGCCGCGGCGTCGGCCTCGACGTGGGCGTGGCGCGTGTGCCCATCGTGTCCGGGGCATGCCTGTTCGACCTCGCCTGCGGGGACCCGGGCGTGCGGCCCACGGCCGATGACGGGCGTGTCGCATGCGCCCGCGCCCTCGACGACCCCGGCGCCCCGCTCACGCGCGGCAACGTCGGGGCGGGGACGGGATGCACCGTCGGAAAGCTCGCCGGGCCCGAGCGCGCCATGAAGGGCGGCCTCGGCGAGGACGTCGAGCGCGCCGGCGAGCTCGTCTGCGGCGCGGTCTCCGCCGTTAACGCATGCGGCGACGTGCGAGACCCCGACACGGGGGAGCCGATCGCCGGGATGCGCGGGGAGACGGGCGGGCTCGCGTGCACCCTCGACGTCCTTCTCGGCGGCTCGGCGAGCATGCCGCTCGGGCGGACCAACACCACGATCTCCTGCGTCGTCACCAACGCCCGGCTCACCAAGGCGCAGGCAACCAAGGTAGCCCAGATGGCGGCCGACGCCTACGCCCACGCCATCTCCCCCACCCACACCACCAACGACGGCGACACCGTCTTCGTCATGGCCACGGGCGCGGTGGAGGCGCCCGTCGACGTGGTGGGCTCGCTCGCCACGCGCGCGCTCGGGCGCGCCATCGCCGACGGCGCGCGCCAGGCCGAGACGGCCTACGGCTATCCCGCCGCGCGCGACCTCTAGGCGCATCCTCGCATCTCGCCTGCGCGGCCCGGCACTCAGTTCCGCATCTGAGTGCCGGGCCGCGCTCATTTCCGGATTTGAGTACGGTCTCGCGCTCAGTACGGCATCTGAGCGCCGAGCCAGCAGCACGGCCACACTCATTTCCGGATTTGAGCATCAGCCCACGCTCAGTTCAGGATTTGAGTACGAGCCCGTGCGCAATTCCGCATCTGAGTGCCGCAGAGGGGCCGCAGTGCGCTCGGCTTCGCATCGGGACGCGGGGTCAGAGCCGCCATCGTGCTCAGTTCCGCATCTGCGTGCGGACGAGACACCGTCGACGCGCTCACTTCCGGATTTGAGCATCGGCCCGCACTCAGTTCCGCATCTGAGTGCCACCCCGCGGGGCAGCGCATTCGCGGCTGACCCACCGGCATGCCGCGGCGGTGTGAGGCGGCATCGGCCGACGGCCAAGCGCCCGCCCTTCTCGCCCGGCGACTCCTGCGAAGCAGTGGGCTGGGGAGAAGGGCGGGCGCTTGGCCGAAAAGCGGCGGAGAGGCTAGTTGAACTTCACGAGCTTCTGCGCGGCCTTGTAGCCGGCGAGCGTGAGCGAGCGGCCCACCGTGCCGGGGAGGTTGGTGGCCATGCCCACGATGCCGTGGCGCGCGCGGCGGTACATGCGCTTGTCGTACGCCCTGAGCTCGTCCCAGAGGGCCTGGAGCTCGTCCATGGCGTCCGGGCGGTCGCTCTTCTTGGAGAAGACCGAGCAGATGGCCATGATGATCGTGAAGTAGTTCATCATGTAGCTGCGCAGCTTCGCCGAGGAGATGTCGTCGTAGACGTGGTAGGCGTGCATCATGATGCGGGCGACGCGCCAGTAGTGGTCCACGCGGCTCGTGAGCACCTTGTCGTTCACGGACTGGTCCTCGCGGCCGATGAAGTAGCGGTAGACGTCCGCATCGAGGTAGTAGATGCTGCGGCACTTGGGGAACGGCACGTAGGCGTAGATGTTGTCCACGTAGAAGGTGTGGGGCGGCATCTGGAGGTTGGCCTCGCGCAGGGTGTCCACGCGGTAGGTGAGCGCGTGCATGAGTAGGTACTGCCACATCATGAAGTGGCCCATGTCGTTCCAGGTGAAGACCTTGCCCCGCGGCAGCACGTGGTGGTAGTCCACGACGTTTTGCGTGTCGTCCTCGACGTGCTCGTAGACGTAGTTGGTGATCACGAGGTCGACGTGGTCGCCCAGGCTGATGAAGCGGCGCAGCTGAGCGAGCAGGGCCATCACGGCCTCGCCGTCCACCCAGTCGTCCGAGTCGATGTTCTTGAAGTAGACGCCGTCGGCGTTGGCGACGGCCGTCATGACGGCCTTTCCGTGGCCGCCGTTCTCCTGGTGGACCGCCTTGATGAGCGAGGGGTGGCGCGCGGCCCACTCGTCCGACTTCGCGGGGGTCTCGTCCTTGGTGGAGCCGTCGTCCACGATGACGATCTGGACGTCCTCGGCATACCCCGTGCCCTCGAGGATAGACTCGATGCAGTGGTCCATGTACGCGGCCGAGTTGTAGCAGGGGATGCCAAAGGTGATGGTCTTGTTCATCGGGGCCCTTCGGGTCAAGGGAGGCGGGCCCTCGCGGCCCGCCCCGGAAAACATCACGTGAGCGGGCCCCGAGGGGCCCGCCGTCCGCGCTAGCTGTGCTGGGACACCAGCTCGTCTGAGAGCTCGAGCGCCGAGGCCACGACCCCGTCCATGTCGTAGTAGCGGTACTCGGCGAGCCTGCCCACGCAGTGGAAGTTCACCACGCCCGCGACGCGCTCGCGGTAGCGGCGGTAGAGCTCGCGGTTGGCGTCCTCGAGGATGGCGTAGTAGGGCGTCTCCCCGGAGCCGGGGGTGTAGGCCTTGGAGTACTCCTTCATGATGGTGGTCTTGCCGGGAACCACCTGGCCGGTCATGTTCTTGAACTCGGTGATGCGGGTGAAGTCCTCGCTCGTGGTGTAGTTGACGGTGCCCACGGGCTGGAACTGGTCCTGGTCGAGCGTCTCGAAGACCATGTCGAGCGTGCGGTACGGCAGCGCCCCCAGGTCGAGGTCGAAGAGCTCGTCGAGCGGGCCGGTGTAGATGACCTCGCCGCCGTAGGGCCTGCCGCACACCGAGACGCTCATGTCGGACACCTTGAGGATGTCGCGCGCGTCCACGTCGAGGAAGACCGAGATGAGGTCGTGTTCGAGCATGTGCTCGAAGAGCGCGGTGTAGCCCTCGGCCGGCATGCCCTGGAAGGGGGCGCCAGGGAAGTAGCGGTCGTCGTCGCCCACGAAGACGGGGACGCGCCCGGTGATGGAGGGGTCTATCTGGTCGGGCGTCTGGCCCCATTGCTTCATCGTGTAGTGCAGGAAGACGTTCTCGAAGACGTAGTCGGCGACCTCCACGAGCTCCGGGTCGTTCTTCTCGCGAAGCTCCATGATGGGGACCTTCTTGTTCTCGCCGAAGGTGGCCACGAGCTTCTGGTAGAGGCGCTCGCCCTTCTCCTCGCCGAAGGCGAGCTTGAGGGAGCGGTGGTTGAAGGGCACCGGCATGAGCGTGCCGTGGATGTTGGCGAGCACCTTGTGCTGGTAGTCGGTCCACTCCGTGAAGCGCGAGAGGAACTGGTTCACGCGCTCGCTCATGGTGTGGTAGATGTGCGGGCCGTACTTGTGCACGAGGATGCCCGCCTCGTCGTAGTAGTCGTACGCGTTGCCCGCGATGTGGTCGCGCCGCTCGAGGATGGCGACCTTGAACCCGCAGGACTCCGCAAGGCGGCGTGCGCACACGGCGCCGGCATACCCCGCGCCGACGACGATGGCGTCATAGCTGTCCGGATTGAACCCGGCGGGCAGACCGTTTTCGATACCCATACACGTCCTCTCAGCCGTCAGTTACTCGCGTGCCGCCGCTGCGGCGGGACGAGCAGGGTCCGCTCGCCCAATCGTGCGATAGATTCTAGCACCTCGTCCCTATAATGGTCTCGTGCCCGCCCCTCCCTGCCGATTCGCACACAATCCGGGAAGGCGGGCGCGCGAGGACGTGAGCGTATCGAGACAATTGGAAGGAAGAGCATGAGCGACTTTCTCACGCGCATGAAGACCGCCGCCAAGGCGGACAAGAAGACCATCGTCCTGCCCGAGGGCGAGGACCCGCGCACCCTCGAGGCGGCCCGCAAGATCGTCGAGGAGGGCCTCGCCAACCTCGTCATCCTGGGCGACCCGGCCACGATCGACGTCGAGGGCGTGACCGTCATCGACCCGAAGAGCCCCACCGCCCCCAAGCACGAGGCCTATGCCCAGAAGTTCGCCGAGCTGCGCGCCAAGAAGGGCGTGACCATCGAGCAGGCCCGCGCCCAGATGATGGACGCCACCTACTACGGCACCATGATGGTCAAGATGGGCGACGCCGACGGCCTGGTCTCCGGCGCGTGCCACTCCACGGCCAACACGCTGCGCCCGGCCCTGCAGATCCTCAAGACCGCCCCGGGCACCAAGCTCGTCTCCGCCTTCATGGTCATGTGTACCAAGACCCCCGAGTTCGGCGCCGACGGCACGCTCGTCTTCGCCGACTGCGGCCTCAACATCGATCCCACGTCCGACGAGCTCTCCGAGATCGCCATCGCCTCGGCCAACTCCTTCAGGACCTTCATGGGCGACGTCGAGCCCAAGGTTGCCATGCTCTCCTACTCCACGATGGGATCGGCCGGCGGCGACACCGCCAAGAAGGTCCAGGAGGCCACCAAGTTCGCCAAGGAGAAGGCCCCCGAGCTCGCCGTTGACGGCGACCTGCAGCTCGACGCCGCCATCGTGCCCTCCGTGGCCCAGCTCAAGGCGCCCGAGAGCACCGTGGCCGGCCACGCCAACGTGCTCGTCTTCCCCAACCTCGAGACCGGCAACATCGGCTACAAGCTCGTGCAGCGCTTCGGCCAGGCGGACGCCTACGGCCCCATCCTGCAGGGCATCGCCAAGCCGGTGAACGACCTGTCCCGCGGCTGCTCCGCAGACGACATCGTGGGCGTCGTCGCCATCACCGCCGTCCAGGCGCAGATGGCCGAGTAGCGCTCGGGGCGCGCGGCGAGAAGAACCGGCGAGAAGAACGTGGGGCCCGGCGGCAGCCGCCGGGCCCCTTTCCATGCCGGCGCCCGCCTCGGCCCTGCCCCAGCAGCTCCTCGCGCACTATGCATCAGCCACACGAAAAATGGCGCCGCCCACCCCGGACGGGACGGGCGGCGCCATCTCGGTCCCAGGCGGGACCGTCGCGCATCGGAAGAGGGCTACTTCCCCATGATGGGCTTGGGGCCGGCGGCGCGGACCTCGGGCGCCATCGTGGTGAGGCGCTTCTCGGCGTTGTCGACGAACATCTGAGCGAGCTTCTCGGCCATCTCGTCGTAGGCCGCGCGGTCCTCCCAGGTGTTGCGGGCGTTGAGCAGCTCCGAGGGCACGCCCGGGCAGGTGGTGGGAACGTCGAGGTTGAAGCGCTCGTCGTGGACGAACTCGCAGTCGTCGATGATGCCGGACTGGGCGGCCTCGACCATCTTGCGGGTATAGGCGAGCTTCATGCGCTTGCCGGTGCCGTAGGGGCCGCCGGTCCAGCCGGTGTTGATGAGGTAGACGCGCACGCCGCCGTGATCGATCTTCTCGCCGAGCATCTGGGCGTAGACGTTGGGGTCGAGCGGCATGAACGGCTCGCCAAAGAGCGAGGAGAAGGTGGGCTGGGGCTCCTTGATGCCACGCTCGGTGCCGGCGACCTTGGAGGTGAAGCCGGTCATGAAGTGATACATGGCAGCATTGCGGTCGAGCTTGGCGATCGGCGGCAGCACGCCGAAGGCGTCGGCCGTGAGGAAGATCACGACGTCGGGGGTGCGCTTGGCGCGGCCCTTGCGCACGGCGCCGGGGACGAACTCCACCGGGTAGGCCACGCGGCCGTTCTCGGTGAGCGAGGTGTCGAAGTAGTCCGCCTCGCGGGTGTCGGGGTCGATGACCACGTTCTCGCACATGGAGCCGAAGCGGATGGCGTTCCAGATCTGCGGCTCGGTCTCCGGGGTGATGTCGATGGTCTTGGCGTAGCAGCCGCCCTCGATGTTGAAGACCTTGTCCTCAGCCCAGCCGTGCTCGTCGTCGCCGATGAGCAGACGGTCCTCGGCGGCCGAGAGGGTGGTCTTGCCGGTGCCGGAGAGGCCGAAGAAGACCGTGGTGCCGTGGGAGCGCGGGTTCATGTTGCAGGAGCAGTGCATGGTGAGCACGTTGTCCTCGACGGGCAGCAGGTAGTTCATCACCGAGAAGACGGACTTCTTGATCTCGCCGGAGTACTGGGTGCCCACCACGAGAATCATGCGCTCCTGGAAGTTGATGAGGACGGCGGCCTCGGAGTGGGTGCCGTGGACCGCCGGGTCGAGCTTGAGGGTGGGCGCGGCCATCACGACGAAGTCAGCCTCGCCAAAGTCGCGCAGCTCGCTCTGCGTGGGGCGCACGAGCATCTGGTGCACGAAGAGCGCCTGGCTCGCGAGCTCGCAGACGGCGCAGATCTTGCGGGAGTAGCGGCGGTCGGCGCCGGCGAGGCCGTGGACCACGAAGAGGCGCCGCTCGGAGAGGTGCCCAATGACCTCGGCCTTGATCTTGTTGTAGTTCTCGACGGAGAACGGCACGTTGACGCTGCCCCACGCGATCTTGTCGTGCACGTCGGGGGTGTCCACGATGAAGCGGTCCTTGGGCGAGCGGCCCGTGTACTGCCCGGTGATGACGGAGAGCGAGCCGGTGTCGGTGAGCTCTCCCTCTCCGCGCTCGACGGCGGTCTCGATGAGGACGGCCGGAGACGCGTCGATGACGGTCTTCTCCTCAGTGTGAGCGATGCCGTAGCGCAGAAGCTCCTCGATAATCATGCGTACCTCCTTGGAAAAAAGCGGTCCCCGACCGCCCCTTTTGACGCGACGATTGAGGCGACGACGCAGCCGTCCGCCCCGGAGGCGGACGTGTTTTGCACGTGCTATTATGCCACATCGGCCCGCTAGCGGCGCCAACGCCTCCATTCGGCAAGATTCACGCAACAATGCGTCCTGAGATAGATAAAGTTTTGAGAGATAGGGAACGAAGGGAGAAGAACATGGGCGCCATCACCACCATCTCCGACGGCAGGGTCCAGGCGAGCGTCGACGCGACCGGGGCGCAGCTCATGAGCCTGCGCACGGACGCGGGCGAGTACCTCTGGCAGGGCGACAAGCGGTTCTGGCCGCGCCGCGCCCCCGTGCTCTTCCCCATCGTCGGGTGCCTGCGCAACGACCGCGCGACGAGCGCCCAGGGCGAGGTCCGCCTCAAGCGCCACGGCATCGCGCGCCTCTACGACCACGCCGTCGTGTCCCAGACCCCGTCGAGCGTGACCTACGAGCTCTCCTCCACGGACGAGACGCGCGCGGCCTACCCCTTCGACTTCCGCCTCAACATGACCTACGCCGTCGAGGGCGGCGCGCTCTCCCAGACCTTCGCGGTCACCAACACCGGCGGGGTGCCCCTGCCCTTCACGCTGGGCGGCCACCCCGCCTTTAACGTCCCCGCCCCCGGCGGCGAGGGCGAGTCCTTCTCGGACTACGAGCTCGTCTTCCCCGAGCCCTGGACCGCCGAGGTCCCCACGATCGATGCCGCTGGCCTGCACGACTTCTCCAAGACGCACGAGCTCTTCCGCGGCTCCGACCGCCTGCGGCTCTCCCACGAGCTCATCTCGGAGCTCCTCACGCTGGTCTTCGTCGACGTGCCCGGACGCGCCGTAAGGCTCGTCGGCCCCTCCGGCCACGGCGTCGAGGTCTCCTTCGAGGGCTTCGACTACCTCGGGGTGTGGACCGCGTCGCCCGAGGCGCCGTTCGTCGCCATCGAGCCCTGGGTCGGCTGCGCGACGGCCTACGACGAGTCCGACGTCTTCGAGGAGAAGCGCGGCACCATCACGCTCATGCCCGGCGAGTCCTGCGAGAAGACCTTCTCCATGAGGCCGCTCTAGTGGCGGGCGTCATCCGGCGGGCGACCGAGGCCGACCTCGACGCGGTCATGGCCGCCTACGACGCCGCCCGCGCCTTCATGCGCGCGACGGGCAACCTCACGCAGTGGGTGGGCGGCTACCCCTCCCGCGCGGGCGCCGAGCGCGACCTCGCGGGAGGCTGGCTCTGGGTGCTCGACGAGGGCGCGGGGCCCGTGGCCTGCATGAGCGTCATGCCCGGGCCCGACCGCACCTACGCCGCCATCGAGGGCGAGCCCTGGCTGAACGACCGGCCGTACTGGGTCATGCACCGGCTCGCCTGCGCCGAGCAGGGCCGCGGCCTCGGCTCCCAGATGCTCTCCTGGCTCTGCGCGCGCCACGACAACGTGCGGGCGGACACCCACGAGGACAACGCCCCCATGCGCCGCGCCCTCGAGCGCGCGGGGTTCGTCAGGCGCGGCACCATCATCTGTGACGACGGAACCCCGAGGATCGCCTACCACTTCGTCCGGTAGCGCCGACGCGCGTCCGAGCAACCGACTCTGCCGCCCGGCGATCCGTGCGCAACGGCATCCCGGGCGGCACGTTCTTCTCGTCCCGGGCCCCGCGGGGACGCCGCGGGCATGCGCATGCGCACGGTGCCGCCGAGCATGCCCCGGCGCACGAAACAAGCCCCCTCCGGCGGAAAACCGTGCATGGGGGCATGCTCGACGAATCCGTGCATGGGAGCATGCTCGATGCGGCGAGCGAGAAGGGCTAGCGGCAGGCGTCCACGAACGAGCGCCAGAGCGCGCGGTCCGTCGGCAGGGTCCGCCAGGTGTACTCGGGGTGCCACTGCACGCCCACGCAGAAGCGCCGGCCGGGCACCTCGATGGCCTCGGGCACGCCGTCGGTGGCGCGCGCGACGAGGCGCACGCCCTCGCCCAGGCGGTCGACGCAGCAGTGGTGCGCGGAGTTGACCTGTGCGGACGTCACGCCGCCGAGGGCCCGCGAGAGGAGCGACTCGGGCTCCACCTCGACCGGGTGCGCGGGGTCGTTCAGGATGCCCTCGTGCCTCCACTGCGCCATGCCCTCGGGCGCGCCGAGGCTCGGCACGTCCATGCAGAGCGTGCCGCCGAGCGCCACGTTCAGGAGCTGCGTCCCGCGGCAGGTGGTGAGCAGCGGCAGGTCCGCCGCGAGGGCGCGCACCACGAGCGGGAACTCGAAGGCGTCGCGCTGCTCGCAGAGGAGCGCGGGGTCGTAGTCCATGTCGCTCCCCCACCGGCGCGGGTTGACGTCGGGCCCGCCGGGGACGGCGATGCCGTCCGCAAGCTCGAGGTAGGAGTCGATGACGCCCTCGTCCTCAGTGAGCGACATGACGAGCGGCAGGCCGCCCGCCGCGAGGATGGCGTCCACGAAGCAGTCCGCGATGGCCTCCTGCGGGGCCATCCGCTCCAAGCCCGCGCGGGACTCCGGCACCCAGCGGGGCGCCATGAGCACGACCGGTCTTCTCGCCATGCTAGTGCCCCCTGATGGAGTCGAGGAAGTCGCGCGCCCGCTGGCTCTGGGGGCGCTCGAAGAACTCGTCGGGGGCGCCCTCCTCCACGATCTGTCCGTCGGCCATGAAGACCACGCGGTCGGCCACGCGCCGGGCGAAGCCCATCTCGTGCGTGACCACGACCATCGTCATGCCCCTGCGCGCAAGCTCCACCATGACGTCGAGGACCTCGTTGATCATCTCGGGGTCGAGCGCGCTCGTGGGCTCGTCGAACATCATGGCCTTGGGGCGCATCGCGAGCGAGCGCGCGATGGCGGCGCGCTGCTGCTGGCCGCCGGAGAGCTGGGCGGGCACCTTGTGCGCCTGCTCGCCCACGCCGACGCGCTCGAGGAGCTCCATCGCGCGCGCCTCGGCCTCCTCCCTGCCCATGCCGAGGACCTCGCGCGGCCCGAGTGTGACGTTGTCGAGGATCGTCATGTGCGCGAAGAGGTTGAACTGCTGGAAGACCATACCGAGCTCCGCGCGCATGCGGGCGAGGTCGCGCCCCTCCTGCGGGAGCGGCTCGCCCTCGATGAGGATCTCGCCGGAGTCGATGGTCTCGAGCCGGTTGATGGTGCGGCACATCGTGGACTTCCCGGAGCCGGAGGGGCCGATCACCACGACGACCTCGCCGCGCCCCACGCTGAGGCTGACGTCGCGCAGGACGTGGAGGTCCCCGTAGCGCTTGTCCACGTGGCGCAGCTCGATCACCGGCACGTTCTTCTCGGTTGCGCTGTCTTGGCTCATGGCACTCCCGTTCCTAGCGAATGATCTTGACGCCCGTGCGGCGGGCGACGTAGACCGAGGCCTTGTTGATGGCAAAGTTGATCAGGATGTAGATGACGGCGACGACGAGGTACATGGAGAGCAGCGCGTCGTAGTTGGTGATGAGCACGCGCGCGTTCTGCATGAGGTCCGGGTAGCTCACCACGTAGGCGACCGTCGTGTCCTTGACCACGACGACGAGCTGGGCGATGAGCGAGGGGATGACGTAGCGCACCGCCTGGGGCAGCACGATCTTTCGCATGGTCTGCGCCGGGCTGAGGCCGATAGAGAGCGCGGCCTCCACCTGTCCCTTGGGCACGGCGTTCACGCCCGCGCGGAAGACCTCGGCGAGCACGCCCGAGGCCGCGAGCGCCACCGGCAGGGTGAGCATCCAGAAGGCGGGCATCTGGATGCCGTACTGCGGGATAACGAGGAAGAAGAAGTAGATGAGCAGCAGGCTCGGCACGCCGCGGAAGAAGTCCGTGACCGCGCGGCACGCAGCCGCGAGCGGGGCGATGCCGCTCGTGCGCCCCAGCATGAGCGCGAGGCCGAGCACGAGCGCGATGGCGCCCGCCGTGAGGGCCACCTCGACGGTGCCGACGAAGCCCTGCAGCAGGAAGCGCCACGTGGGCCACTCGAGCAGGAACGACCAGTAGCGCGGCGCGAGCTGGCCCGTCACGGAGAACTGGCGGACGACGAGCGCCGCAAGCAGGGCGAGAAGGACGGCGGAGATCGCGGTGCCCACCGCGATGCGGCGCCGGGCGCGCGGGCCGGGGGCCTCGTAGAGGGCGTCGCGCACGCTCGGCGCGGTGTTGGCGTGTGCGCTCATCGGAGAATCCTCACCCTCCTGTCAATCCTGTTGCCGATAAACGAGATGACAAACGCCGTGGCCACGTAGCCGAGCGCCGAAATCAGGAAGGCGAGGATGCCGCCCGTGGCGCGCGTGTTGACGTAGGAGACCACGCCCGTAAGCTCCTGGGGCGAGAGCGGCACCTGGGAGCCGAGCGCCGTCGTGAGCATGACGGCGATGAGCAGGTTGGTCATGGGCAGGACCGTCGTGCGCAGCGCCTGCGGGATCACGACGTGGCGCAGGATCTGCGTGAACGTGAGCCCCACGGAGCGCGCCGCCTCGATCTGCCCGACGCCGATCGTGTTGATGCCGCTCATGAAGTTCTCCGAGCCGAAGGCCGAGCCGAGCAGCACCACGGTCACGATGACGCAGGTGCGCCAGTCGAGGACCACGCGCAGCTGCGGCAGGGCGTAGGCGATGATGATGAGCAGCGCCACGCCGGGGATATTGCGGAAGACCTGGACGTAGAGCTCGCCGAGGCCGCGCAGGGGCGCGACCGGGCTCACCCGCGCGACCGTCACGAGCACGGCGAGCACCATGACGAAGACGAACGACACCGCCGTCATCGACCACGTGGCGAGAAGTCCGTCCAGGTAGTTCTGTCCGTAAGTTGAGAGAAGCTCCGAGAGCCCCATGGAACCTCCCGTTGACGCAGGGGGACGCAAGATCATGAGGGGCGCCCGACGGAAGGCCCGCCGGGCGCCCGACGGAAGGCCCGCCGGGCGCCCGACGGCGGCTAGGCGCCGATCGCGGGAGGCTCCGGCGCCTCCTCGATGCCGGCGCGGTCACCGATGCAGAGCTGCCAGAGCTGCTCCCAGATGCCCTCGTCCTCGATCTGCTGGAGCCAGGCGTTGACGAACGCGACGCCGTCGGAGTCGTGCGGCAGGCCGATGCCGTAGGGGTCGACGGGGCCGAAGGGGTCGCCCGCGAGGCGGTAGCGGCCGGGGTTGCGCGTCATCGAGCCCATCTGCATCGCCGTGTCAATCACGTAGGCGTCGACGCGACCCTGGGAGAGCGCCGTGCGGGCCTCCTCGTCGGTCTTGAACTCCTGGACATTGGCCTCCGGTGCGTACTCCTCGAGGATAGAGGGGCCGGTGGAGCCGGACTGCGCGGCGACGTTCCTGCCGGCGAGGTCCTCGACGGAGTTGATGTCGGAGTTGTCGGCCATCACGAGGATGGACTGCTGGGTGCTGTAGTAGGGGCCGGCGAAGGAGATGATCTCCTTGCGGGCGTCCGTGATCGAGTAGGTGGCAAAGACGACGTCGACCTGGTCGTTCTGGAGCACGGACTCGCGGGTGTCGGAGGTGACCTGGGTGATCTCCTGCTTGGTCTCGTCCCCCAGGATGTAGCGCGTGAGCAGCTGGGAGAGGCCGGCGTCAAAGCCGCGGGTCACGCCGTCCTGCTCGTTGAGCGACGAGAAGAGCAGCGACGTCTGGACGCCGCCGACGCGCAGGGTGCCCGCCTCCTTGACCGCGCTCGCCCACGCCGAGGCGGCGACGACGTCGTCGGCGGCGACGGCGCCCGCGGCGATGAGCTCGTCGTAGGCGGCGGCGTCGAGCTGGGTCTCCTCGGTCGCCTCCTCATTGGCCGAGGGGGCGGGGGCCTCCGCGTCGCCGCAGGCGGCGAGTCCGAGGCTGGCAAGGGCGGCGGCGCCGAGGCCGAGGGCCTGTCGGCGGCTGAGCATGAGGTCGTTGAGGGCCATGATGGAATCCTTTCGGGACGTTGGCCGTTGACACTCACAAATTGTACCCAACTCACTAGGATTTCAGACAGCGCACCCGGCCGCGCGAAATCCTGCGCTAACGTAGACGCGCCTTGCCGCAGGGCGAGAGCCGCACCCCGCGGCATGCTCGACGGGCGGCGACCGTCGCCTCACGAGCTCGCGTGCGGCGCCCGAGCATGCGCTCGCGCACGGTTTGGCCGAGCATGCCCCCGCGCACGGAAACGCGCCTCAGTGCCGTCGGACTGTGCGCGGGGGCATGCTCGGCCGGCGGGCCTCAGCCTGGCCGTCCACGCAAAGCGGGGCCCGCCCCCAGAGGCAGGCCCCGCGCGCAGGCTCACGATGTCGCCGACGGCGCTACCCCAGCAGCTCCGCGACGTCGAGGGCGATCATGTACTCCTCGTTGGTGGGGACCACCATGACGGTGATCGAGGAGTCCGGCGTGGAGATCACGCGCGGCTCGTCGGAGCGGACGGCGTTCTTCTCGTCGTCGATCTTGACGCCCATCCAGGCGAGGCGGTTGGCCACGCCGGCGCGCATCTCGGGCGAGTTCTCGCCGATGCCGGCGGTGAAGGCCATCGTGTCGAAGCCCTCCATCGAGGCCGCCATCTCGGCGATGAGCTGGGAGGTGCGGTAGTAGAACATGTCGAGGGCCATCTGGCACTTCTCGTCGCCGTTGGCGGCGCCGGCCTCGATGTCGCGGGAGTCCGAGGACACCTCGGAGACGGCGAGCAGGCCGGACTTCTTGTTCATCATCGTGTCGATGTCATCGATGGAGTAGCCGCCCACGCGGTTGAGGTAGAAGACCGTGGCCGGGTCGAGCGTGCCGCAGCGGGTGCCCATGATGAGGCCGTCGAGCGGGGTGAGGCCCATCGTGGTGTCCATGCACGTGCCGTCCTCGATGGCGCACAGGGACGCGCCGGAGCCGAGGTGGCAGCTCACGAGCTTGTGGGTCTTATCGCCCATCACCTCGTGCACGGTGCGCCAGATGAAGCGGTGGCTCGTGCCGTGGGCGCCGTACTTGCGGACGTGATACTTGTCAACGACGTCGCGCGGGAGGGCGTAGCGCCAGGCGCGCTCGGGCATGTGGTAGTGGAACGCCGTGTCCGGCACGATGACGTTGCCGAGCTCGGGGAACATGTCGCGGCAGATCTCGATGACGTCGGCCTCGGCGTAGTTGTGCAGCGGCGCAAGCGGGGCGACCTCGCGGACCTGGGCGAGCGTCTCGTCGGTCACGACGGCGGACTCGGGGAAGTACCAGCCGCCCTGGACCACGCGGTGGCCGATGCCGCCGATGGGCTTGTCCACGGTCTTGAGGATGTCGAAGACGTACTTGATGGCCGTCTTGTGGTCGGGGAGCGCGACCTCGAGCTTCTGCTTCTCGCCGCCCATCTCCTCGTGGCCGACGAACGAGCCGTCGATGCCGATGCGCTCGCAGTTGCCCTTCGCGTAGACCTCGCGCGTGTCGACGTCAAGAAGCTGGTACTTGAGCGACGAGCTGCCGGCGTTGATGACAAGGACGTTCATGACTCTCCTCTCGCGGGGTCTCCCCCACCCTCCGTGTTTGGGACATCCACCCTATGATACGCCCCGTCGCGGGCTTCCGGAGGGGCGCTACGACAAAATCAGGCGGGGATCAGCCCCTCGCCGAGGGGCCGGCCGCCGAGGACGTGCATGTGCAGGTGCATGACGGTCTGGCCGGCCGCCGCGCCCGTGTTCATGATGCAGCGAAAGCCCGACTCGGCGATCCCGGTCTTCTCGGCCACGGCCGCCACGGCGCGCTCCATGGAGGCGAGCGTCTCGGCGGGGACGTCGTCGACGAAGTTCTCGTGGTGTGCCTTGGGGACCACGAGCACGTGGACGGGCGCCTGCGGGTTGAGGTCGTTGAAGGCGACGACGTTCTCGTCCTCGTAGAGGAACTCGGAGGGGATCTCCCCGTTGGCGATCTTGCAGAAGATGCAGTCTGACATGGTGCCTCCCATCGGTTTGCGCGGGCTACTCGTTAATATACGCCGTGCTCGGGGCCGAGGACGTGTCGGTCACCGGGGCGTTCTCGTCGGTGGCGTCGAGAAGGACGCGCACCTTCTGCTCCGCGCCGGAGAGGCGCTCGCGCAGGCTCTTCAGGAGCTCGACGCCGCGGGCGTAGCGCTCGAGCGACTCCTCGAGCTCGAGCTCCCCGGACTCGAGCGCGCGCACGATCTGCTCAAGCTCGACGGAGGCCTCCTTGAACGTCATCTCGTCGATGGGGCGGTAGGTTGCATCAGCCATGGTCTCACACCTTTCCGGGCGCATGCCCAGCTAGTCGTTGACGGACGTGACGGTGGCATCGATCGAGCCCGTGCCCAGAAGGACGCGCACGGCGTCCCCGCGGGAGAGCGCGGAGGCCTCCTTCACCACGTGGCCCTCGGCGTCGCGCGCGATGGCGTAGCCGCGCGCGAGCACGGAGAGCGGCGAGAGCGCGTCGAGCGAGGCGGCGAGGCGCGCGAGCGTGGACTCGGCGGGGCGCAGCAGGCGCGCGGCCAGCTCGCCGAGGCGCTCGGCGGAGCGCTCGGTCGCCTCGCGGTCGCGCGCGAGGGCGCGCGGAATCGCGTCATGCAGGCGCTGCTCGGTCTGCATGAGGTCCGCCTCGCGGTCGCGCACCGGGGAGAGCGGGTCCGTGAGGCAGCGCCTAGCGCCGAGCGCCTCGACTGCCACCCGGCGCCTGGAGAGCGCGGCGGACATGGACGTCGCCATGAGGCGCGCGAGCGAGCCCGCCCGCTGGGAGCGGACCTCGAGCGCGGCGGACATGGCCCGCCCCAGGCGCACCTGGCGCTGGAGCATCTGCCGCTCGACGTCGTCGATCGCCGGCGCCACGGACTCCGCCGCCGCGGTGGGCGTGGAGGCGCGCCGGTCGGCCACCATGTCGGCGATCGTGGTGTCGGGCTCGTGCCCGATGCCCGTCACCACCGGGACGGGGCAGGCCGCCACGGCGCGCGCGACCGACTCGTCGTTGAAGCACATGAGGTCCTCGAAGGAGCCGCCGCCGCGCACGAGCAGGATCGCGTCCGGGCGGGCGGCCGCGGCCGTGGCGAGCGCGCGGACGATGGTGGCGGGGGCGGAGGCGCCCTGCACCGAGCAGCCCACGACATCGATCTCGACGAGAGGGTTGCGCCGCGCGAGCGTGCGCTTGACGTCCTCGATGACGCTTCCGGAAAGCGAGGTCACCACGCAGACGCGCGAGCAGAACACGGGGACGTGCCGCTTGCGCTCCTGCGCCATGAGGCCCTCGCGCTCGAGCCGGCGCGCGAGCTCGGCCACCTGCTGGCGGAGCAGCCCCTCGCCCGCCGCCTCAACCCTGCTCGCGACGAAGGAGAGCTTGCCCGAGGCCTGGTAGACGTCGAACTTGCCCGTGAGCTGCACGGTGAGGCCGTCGCGCAGCTGGAAGCCCATCTTGGCCGCTGTGCCGCGCCAGACGATGACGCTCATGGCGGCGCCCTCGTCCTTCACCTCGAAGTAGCAGTGGCCCGAGCGGGCGTTGGGCCCGCGGAAGCCCGAGACCTCGCCCGAGACGACGAGCGTCGGCCAGGCGGAGACGGCGCCCTTGGCGAGCGCCACGGCGTCGGATACCGAGATGGGCGCCGAGGACGCGCGGGACTCGCCCGACATCACTCCTCCCCCCTGCCGCCGTAGCGGCCGAGGAGGTAGAGGAGCTGCATGATGGAAGTGAGCGCGGCCGCCACGTACGTGAGCGCCGCGGCGGTGAGGACCTTGCGGGCGCCCTGCTCGTCGAGCCCGGCGCCGTTCTGGGAGAGGTAGGCGACGGCGCGGCGCGAGGCGTCGATCTCCACGGGCAGCGTGACGAGCTGGAACACCACGGAGAGGGCGAAGAGCAGGATGGCGAGCTGGACAAGGTTGAGGGCGTTGAGCATCACGCCGAGCACGAGCACGAGCACCCAGCCCTGCTGCGCGATGTTGACCGCCGGGACGAGCGCCGAGCGCAGGCGGTAGAGCCCGAAGCCCTGGGCGGCCTGGATGGCGTGGCCCGCCTCGTGGCACGCGACGGCGACCGAGGCCACCGACGCCCCGCGGTAGTTGTCGTCTGAGAGGTGCAGGCGGTTGTCGCGCGGGTCGTAGTGGTCGGTCAGCGAGCCCGCGACGCGCGTGATGCCCACCTCGCCGGCGCCGCCCTCGGCGAGCATGCGCCGCGCGACGTCCGCGCCCGTGCCGCCGACGTTGGCGGGCACCTTGGACCACTTGCGGTAGGTGCTCCTGATGTAGGCCTGCGCCACGCCGCCGATGGCGAGGGCCACGAGCGCGATGAGGTAGTAGCCCATGTCAATGCCGTAGAAGCCGTAGTAGAGGGGCATGTCCTGTCTCCAATCGGTTGACTGAGGACCATTCTACCCGCGCGCCGGACAATAATTCCCCGGGCGCGCGCCCTTCTCGCCCCGCGGCTAGAGCAGCTCGATGCGCCCCTCCTTGACGGTGAGGCCGACCTCCCCCGCGAGCAGCCGCTCGAGCGTGCGCCCGGCGAGCTCCCAGCGCCAGGAGCGCGAGAGGCGCGAGCCCTCGCGGTCCGAGACGAAGTCGAGCAGGTCGTCTCTCGTGGCGATGAGCTGCGTGGCCACGCCGCTGCGCTCGGAGACGAGCCGCAGGACCGCGTACATGAGGTCTATCACGCTCTCCGTCTCGGCGGAGGGCCGGGCGTGGCGCGTGACCTTGGGGCACTCCTCGGCCGGGCACGCGAGGCCCCGCGCGACGGCCGCGACGAGCCGCGCCCCCTCGCGCTCGCCGAGCTGGTCGGTCCCGCGGATGCGCCTCAGTCGCTCGAGGGTGGTCGGCGCGCGCTTGCAGACCTCGACGGCCACCTCGTCGGAGACGACCCACTTGCGCGGGACGTCGCGCCGGGCGGCCACCTCCTCGCGCCAGGCGCACACCTCGCGCGCGACGGCAAGCTGCCGGCGCGTCAGCGAGCCCGAGCGCCGGAGCCTGAGGTAGGCCTCCCGGGGGTCGCGCCGCACGCGCGCCGGGTCGGCGAGCTCGGCCATCTCGGGCTCGACCCACGAGAGCCGGTCGAGCTCGACCAGGCGCGCCATCATCGTCTCGTAGATCCCCGGCAGGTAGCGGACGTCGTCCTCGGCGTAGGCGAGCTGCTCGGGGTCGAGGGGGCGCCTCGACCAGTCAGTGAGCGACTCGGCCTTGGGCAGGTGGACGCCGCAGTAGGCGTCCACGAGCGCGCCGTAGCTCGCCTGCTGGCGCATGCCGAGGAAGGCCGCGGCGACCTGCGTGTCGAACACGGGCGCGCACGCGCAGCCGAGCCCGTCGAGCAGGACCTCGATGTCCTGGCTGCAGGCGTGCAGGACCTTCGTGACCGTGGGGTCCTCGAGAAGCGCCCGGAGGGGCGCGAGGTCATCTATGAGGATGGGGTCGATGGCGGCAATCTCGTCTCCCGCGGCGACCTGGACGAGGCAGAGCCGGGGATAGTAGGTCTTCTCGCGCAGGAACTCGGTGTCCACGGCGAGGACCTTGGCAGATGCGGCGCGCTCGCAGAAGTCGGCAAGCTCGGAGGGGGTCGATACGTACACGGCGCTCGATTCTGTGTCATGCGAGGTTTGGGTACCATAAGGGGGTGCCGCGCCCCTCGCGGGCGGCGGCGCGTTCCATGATACCCAATAGCCCCCGCGTCCCGGGGAGGAGACCCATGCGCACCCTCATCATCCACAACCCGAGGTCCGGATTCGGCTCGGACGCCGTGTTCCAGTTCGAGCGCTCGCTCGCGCGTGAGGGCGACGAGTGCGTGCTCAGGGTCCTCGACGAGGACTTCGACGCGCGCGAGGCCTGCGCGGGGGCCGAGGGCTTCGACCTCGTGGTGGCCTCGGGCGGCGACGGCACCGTGGCCGCGCTCCTGCACGCCCTCGCCGGGACGGGCATCCCGGTCTGCGTCTTTCCCTCCGGCACCGCCAACCTGCTCGCCGCCAACATCGGCAACGCGCCCGAGCCCTCCGCGCTCGCGCGCGCCTGCCGCAAGGGCAAGACGGCCCTCGTCGACCTCGGCGAGATCTCCTGGTCGGACGCGCGCGGGGCGGGCGGCTCGCGCGGCTTTGCCCTCATGTCGGGGACGGGCTTCGACGCCCAGCTCATGCAGGCGGCGCTGCCCAACAAGGCCATCATGGGCCAGGCGGCCTACTTCGCCGCGGCGCTCTCCAACCCCCGCCCCGCGGTCGTGCGCTTCCGCATCACCGTGGACGGGGCCACCCACGAGCGCGAGGGGATCACCTGCCTCGTCGCCAACAACGCGATGATACAGGGGGACATCGAGCTCATCCCCGACTGCCGGATGGACGACGGCATGCTCGACGTCATCGTGGCCGAGACCTCCGACGCCGCCCAGCTCCTGAAGCCCCTCGCCTTCGGGCTCATGGACCGCAGCGGCAAGGTGATGGGCAGGCCCCACCTGGAGAGCTTCCGCGGCCGCGAGATACACGTCGAGATCGACGAGCCCGCGGCGCTCGAGGTGGACGGCGACGTGATCCCCGGCCTCGTGACCTCCTACGAGGCGCGCGTGCTCCCCGCCGCCGCGCGCATCGTCGTCGACTCGATGGGCCCCTACGCGAGCGGCGACGACGGCCCGAGCCGCTTTGGCGGCTCCGACGTCATCGCCTACCCCGACGCATAGCGACGCCCTCGCCGGAGGTCAAGCGTCGAGACGGAACGCGCCGCCCCGGCCGGTGCGTACGGCGGGCCATGGGCTTAGCCACCTTCGGCGCCGCCGCTTTGGGGGTTGCGGCAATCCCGCGCCCGTGGCGTTGCCGAATGCGGGGCTATGGCGGCAGTCGCCCCGCCACAACCCCGCAATCCGCAACGTGCCGAGAAGAACGTCCAGTTGACGCCCGCATCCGGCTGCCATAATCCCCAAAGCGACAACGCCTGCGGCCCGGGAGTTGCCACGAGCCCGAATCCCGCAACGCGCGCATGCCCCCGGCCCTCGCACCCAATTCCTGGCGGCGGGAGCGCCATGAGAAGCGAGCTCCCGAGGCCGCCCCTACCCCAGACCGAGGGCGGCGAGCGCCGCGTAGGAGGCCATCCCCGTGACGGCGCACCAGATGAGCGAGCCCGTCCTTCTCGCCACGAGGGCCACGAGGGCGGCCGCGACGAGCGGCGCCGGCCGGAGCGGGGCGGCGGGGTCGAAGAGGTCGTTTGCCACGAGGGCGGCGAAGGCGGCGGGAGGGATGAGCGCGAGCGCCTCGCCCGTGCGCGGCGAGAGCGGCCGGCCCTTGAGGGCGAGCAGCGGCAGGCAGCGGCAGGCGAGCATCACGACGAGCACGCACGCGTAGAAGACGAGGAAGTCAGAGCCGCTCACCGCGCACGCCTCCCCCGCGCGAGGGCGTCGGCGGCGAGCCCGGCCGCGACGCCCGCGATCGCCCCGAAGAAGACCGCGAGCGAGCCCGCCCCGCAGAGCCTAAGCGCCACGACCGTGCAGGCGGCGGCGAGCGCCGCCGCGGCCGTGCGCGCGACCCATCGCTGCCCCACGAGCAGGCAGACGAAGATCGACGTCATGGCGAACGACATGACGGCGGTGGGGATGGCGAGCGCGGGGCCCACCGCGGCGCCGAGCGCGTTGGCGGCGGCCCAGGAGAGCATGCTCATGAGGTTGACGAGCGTCGCGCGCAGGGGCGTCCAGGCGCCGTCGGAGACGAAGCGGTCGAGGTTGACGCCGAAGCTCTCGTCAGTCACCGTGGCGGCGAAGAGGACCGCGAGCGGCCGCGGCGCGGACGAGACGTGCGGCGCGAGCGCGGCGGCGTAGAGGGTCTGCCGCGCGCTCAGCAGCGAGACGCTCGCCACCATGGCGGCGACGGGTGTGCCAGCGAGGGCGAGCGAGGACATCATGAACTGTCCCGCGCCCGAGTAGAAGGTCGCAGAGACCACGAAGGCCCAGAGCGGCGAGAGGCCGGCCTCGGCCTCCATGACCCCGCAGGGGATGCCGATGGTGAGGTACCCCAGCATGACGGGCAGCGCCGCCGCGGCCGCGGCGCGCAGGTCGGACCGGCCCATCCGCGCGCTCAGAGGAGGTCCGCCGGGAAGCGCACGCCCGCCTGGCGGCGCACCTCGTCCATCACGGCCAGGGAGTCGAGCGTCACGCGCTCGAAGCGCTCCCGCGCCGCGAGAGCCGCCGCGTCGCCGCGCGCCGCGGCCACGAAGTCGGCGAGCTCGCAGACCATGTCGTTCTCGGGCACCTCCACCTCGAGGGGCCGCATCTCGGCCCGCTCGACGCGGAAGACCTGGCCCGCGACCGCGCACTCGTGGAGCCACAGGCGCTCGGGGCCCGAGGTGGGCTCCCAGACGAGCGTGCCGCGCTCGCCCTCGACCTGCGAGCCGAGCATCCCGTCGCTCGCCTTGCCGTAGGAGAGGCTCACGACCTTGTCGGCGTAGCCGAGGATGACCTCGCCGGCGAGGTCGATCGTCGAGCAGGGGTCCCCCTCGGCGCATCCCGGCACCGGCGCCGTGACGGAGAGCGCGCGCACCTCGTCCGGGCGGCCGAAGAGCGCGACCGCGGGCTCCACGCAGTAGACGCCGATGTCCATGAGGGCGCCGGCCGCGAGGGCGGGGTCGAAGATGTTGACGCGCTCCCCCGCGAGCAGGCGCGGCATGCGCGAGGAGACCTTGGAGAAGCGGATCGTGGCGAGGCGCACCGGGCCCAGCTCCCCCGAGACGACGCGCTCGATGGCGCGGAAGCTGGGGGTGTGCAGGCTGCGCGTCGCCTCGAGCGCGACCACGCCCGCGGCGCGCGCCGCGTCGAAGACCTCGCGGGCCTCGCGCTCGTTGGAGGCGAGCGCCTTCTCGACGAGCACGTGCTTGCCGCCGGCGATCATCCTGAGCGTCTGGGAGGCGTGCAGCGCGTTGGGGCTCGCCACGTAGACGGCGTCGACCTCGGGGCTCCCCGCGAGCGCGTCGAGATCGTCGAAGAACAGGCGCGCGCCGCGCGGGCCGCCAAAGGAGCGGGCGCGGTCCAGGTCGCGCGAGTAGGTGCCGACGAGCTCGACGCCCTCGCACTCCGCGAGCGCGTCGCAAAAGCGCGCGCAGATGCCGCTCGTCCCGATCGTCGCGATGCGCAGGCCCTCCACGTGGTTCCCCTTTCCGCCGCTCGGTCGCGTGCACCGGCCGTGCCGGCGCCTCGATTGTACACTGCGCCCCGCGCCCCGACCTTCTCGCGCGCCGGGCGCGCCGAGGACTGCTAAGGTCATGTCTTGGAAACTACGCAAGGAGGACGAAGATGTACTCGTTCGGTGGCCGCGTCCGCTACAGCGAGTGCGACGACACGGGACGCCTCTCGCTCGTCTCGCTCATGAACTACTTCCAGGACTGCTCGACCTTCCAGTCGGAGAGCCTGGGCCTGGGCATCTCCCGGCTCACCGAGGAGCGCCTCGCCTGGGTGCTCGCGCTCTGGAGGATAGAGATAGACGAGCTGCCGCCCTTCGGCGCGCCCGTCGAGGTCCGCACGTGGTGCTACGAGATGACGCGCGCCCACGCGCGGCGCAACTTCGAGCTTCGCGGCGAGGGCGGCCGCTCGCTCGCCCGGGCGGACTCGCAGTGGATCGTGTACGACGTCGAGCGCGGCCGCGCGACCCGCGTGCCCGAGCACCAGCTCGTCTACGCCTCGGCCGAGCCGCCGCTCGAGATGGGGCCGCTCGACCGACGCATGCGCGCCGAGGGCGAGGGCGTGAGCTGCCCGAGCGTCGTCGTGGGGGCGCGCAGCATAGACACCAACCACCACGTCAACAACGCCCAGTACGTGCTCTTCGCCGAGGACGCGCTTGACGGGCTCGGGGTGCGCCCCCGGCCGGCGACGCTCTCGGTGCGCTACTGCGCGCAGGCGCGCCTCGGGGACGTGGTCACGCCCGTCGCCCACGCGCGCGCCGACGGCTGGGACGTGAGCCTCAACGACGCGGCGGGGGCGAGCTTCGCCCTCGTCAGGTTTCAGGAACGCTAGGAGGGACCATGGAAGACAGAAGGACCGTGCGCGTTGCCGCGGGCATCATCCACCGCGACGGGCGCATCCTCGCCGCGCACCGCACAGACGGGGCGCTGCCCGGGGGCTGGGAGCTTCCCGGCGGCAAGATCGAGCCCGGAGAGACGGCCGTCGAGGCGCTGCGCCGCGAGGTGCGCGAGGAGCTCGGCTGCCCCGTGCGCTCGGCCTGGCCCTACGACACCGTCGAGTACGACTACCCCGACTTCCACCTCTCGATGGACTGCCTCGTCTGCACGCTCGACGACGCCGCGGAGCCGACCGTGGCCGACGCGTCTCACGACGAGCTGCGCTGGCTCGCGCGCGGCGAGCTCGCCGACGTCGAGTGGCTGCCCGCCGACGTGGCGCTCGTGGGCGCGCTCTCGTACTACTGGGACGAGGCGCTCTCGGACCAGATGCTCTGACGCGCGGCCGGGGCGGCCGCCGGGGCTGCTATGATGGGGCAAGCCAACGAGAGGAGCATCGTGAACGAACAGCCCGACGAGAGGAGCCTCACACCCGAGGCCCCCGTCATCGAGAGCGCGAGCGGCACCACCGACCCGCGCAACTCGGAGTCCGGCCCGACCGCCTACGTCGTGTTCGGCGTGGTCGCGGCCCTGCTCGTCCTTCTCGCCATGAGCTTCTCCAGCTGCAGCTCCGCGCTCGGCTCGATCGCGAGCAGCTCGCGCCTGTGGGATGACGCGTGGACGGACGACGACTGGGACGGCGACTGGGACGAGGGGTACGGGACAGGCCTGCCCTGGGCCGAGGACGGGCACGCGGCCCCCTTCGAGAGCCCGTATGACGCCTAGGGCGACGGGACGGCGAGGAGGGACGCGATGAGCAAGGCAGACGACATCTTCATCTCCATGTGCTCGGACATCATCGAGCACGGCACCACCACCGAGGGCCAGAGGGTCCGCCCGCGCTGGGAGGACGGCACGCCCGCCTACACGATCAAGCGCTTTGGCGTGTGCAACCGCTACGACCTGCGCGAGGAGTTTCCCGCGCTGACGCTTCGCCGCACGGCGCTCAAGTCCGCGATGGACGAGGTGCTGTGGATCTACCAGCGCAAGTCCAACAACATCCACGACCTCAACTCCCACATCTGGGACGAGTGGGCGGACGAGACGGGCTCGATCGGCAAGGCGTACGGCTACCAGGTGGGCCAGGTCTCGCACTACCCCGACGGCGACTTCGACCAGATGGACCGCGTCCTCAAGGACCTGCGCGAGAACCCCTACTCGCGCCGCATCATGACGAACCTCTACACCTTCGCCGACCTCTCCGAGATGAACCTCTACCCCTGCGCCTACAACGCGATCTACAACGTGACGCAGGAGCCGGGCGAGGGGCGCCCCACGCTCAACATGGTGCTCGTCCAGCGCAGCCAGGACGTGCTGGCGGCCAACAACTGGAACGTCTGCCAGTACGCGATCCTGCTCATGATGGTGGCGCAGGTCTCGGGCATGAACGCCGGCGAGCTCGTCCACATGATCGCTGACGCCCACATCTACGACCGGCACGTGGACGTCATCCGCGAGCTCATAGCGCGCCCGACCTTCCCCGCACCCACGGTGCGCCTCAACCCCGACGTCACGAACTTCTACGACTTCACGACCGACGACCTAATCGTCGAAAACTACGAGCACGGCCCGCAGGTGAGGAACATCCCGATCGCGGTGTGAGCGTCCGGCGAGGGGATGGGCGGCATTGCTCCGGTGCTCAAACAGCTTGCCGAGAAGAGCGCTCGGCAAGAACTCGCGGCGGGACAAAGCCGCCCATCCCCTCGCCTGCGTTTCTCGAGCTCGTGGCCCGGCATGTCGTCCCGCGCGCAGTTCTGCAGCCGGGCGTCCTTTGCCCGGCGAAGCTGTCTGAGCACGGGGCGACATGCCGGACCACCACCTTACAGAAAGGTATGAGAGATGAGCTGCAAGCTGAAGGCGATCGTGGCGGTATGCGACGACTGGGGCATTGGGCTCGATGGTGGGATGGTCGTGGAGAATCGCGAGGACATGCGGCACTTCGTGGCCTGCACGACGGGACACCCCGTCATCATGGGCCGGCGCACGCTCGAGAGCTTCCCCGGGGGGCGTCCGCTCAAGAACCGACGCAACGTGGTGCTCACGCGCGACGCGTCCTTCTCGCCCGATGGCGTTGAGGTCGTGCACTCAGTCGATGAGGCACTTGATGCCGTCGCCGACGAGGGCGAGGCGTGGGTCATCGGCGGCGGGCAGGTGTACGAGCTGCTCCTCCCCCATTGCTCCGAGGCCGTCGTGACGCGAAATCACTGCGTCCGGCCCAGCGACACGTTCTTCCCCGACCTCGACGCGCGCCCCGACTGGGAGCTCGCCGAGGTGCGCGACGGAGGCGTCACGCCCGACGGCGTCCCGTTCGACTTCGCTACCTACCGCAGGCTCTGATTGTCGGTGGTTTTTGCCCGACCGGCTCCGTAGCGCTCGTTTCGGGGGTTAAGGAGCCCCAGCTAGAGAGCGGGGCGCTTGTGCGGCTACTCGCCCGCCTCTTCAAAAATCACCGACAATCGTCAGGACTGCTGCGCTGCGAGCCCGGAGAGGACGTCCGAGCCGCCGTAGAGGGCGGAGAAAAAGGCGGCGTCGCCGGCGACCTGCGGGGTCCATGCGCCCTCTTCGTCTCTCGAGCAGCTCACCTGCACCGTGGTCGTGACGGGGCTCTCGTTGGCGTCGAGGTGCGCGTAGACGCTGTCAACGAGGTGCGAGAAGAGCGCCGCGCGGCCGCCCTGCGCATATGCCGACTCGGCGTCGGCGGTCTGCGAGAAGGCTGAGAAGTCCGAGCCCGCCGCCTGGACGGCGGACGAGAGGCTCGCGTTGGTGAGCGTCACGCCGACCGTCGCCGTACCGGCAGCGGAATCCGCCTGGGCCTCCCCCACCTCATACGTCAGGTTCCCCAGGCAGTGGCGGCGCCACTCATCCGCGTCGACGCCAAAGCGGCCGAGGGCCTCCATCGTGGCCGCGTCGCCATAGTCGTCCGCCGGCCAGGCGGCGTCCTCGGGCTCCTCGCCCTCCTCGTTCGGGGCCGGCACGACATAGGACGCCATGAGCTCGGCGACCGCGTCCCGGGCGCGCTCCTCGTCCGACTTGAAGGCGCCCAGCGACGCGGCGACGCAGACCCCGGCCACCACGAGGGCGGCGAGGGCGACGCCTGCCAGGACGAGCCGCTTGTTCCGCATGGGACTCCTTTCGCGCTGCATTCCGCATCTCAGCTTAGCCCAAGCCGGCGGGGCGCGTCGATGCGGACCGCCCGATTTGTGACGGTCCCGGAAGCGGCGGGCGTCGCACGGCGCCCGACCCGGAGAGGGCCGGGCAGTCTTGTGGCCGCCTTCGCCACCATCGGGGGGTTGCCACAGAGAAGGGCCCGCCAGCCTGAGCTGACGGGCCCGAAGCGGTGCGTGGGACGGGCCGCTAGTCGATGTCGAGCGCGGCGTCGACCTGGCTGCGGAGGAACTCCTCGGCGTCCTTGCGGCCGCGGGAGAGCTCGGCGGCGGCCATGACGGGCACCCAGTAGTGCACCTTCTGCTTGGCGACGTCGGCCTTCTTGGAGTAGACGTCGAGGTACTTCTCGGCGTGGCCGGCGTGATACATCTTGAAGAGGATGTAGGTCATCGCCGCGTCGGCCTCGGGCAGGCCGCGGGTGACGTGCGTCCAGTCGCAGGCGTAGAGCGTGCCGTCCTCGGTCACGATGACGTTCGAGGGGTTGAAGTCGCAGTGGCAGATGGCGCGGCCGGGGGCCATGCGGTCGGCGCGCATCTGGAGGTCGTAGCGCACGGACGGGTCGAGGCCGGGGGCCTTGCCCACCATGCCGGCGATCTTGGTCTTCTGGTCCTTCATGAGCTCGGGCGCGGGCGTGCTCTGGATCTCGATCTGGAAGTCCACGAACTGCTCGAGGAGCTTGTCGTACTCGTCGGTGCCCTCGGCCGCGTCCATGAGCGAGCGCATGGTCACGCCCTCGACGTACTCGGTGGCCAGGGCCCAGGCGCCGTCGGCGACCTGGGAGACCTCGAGGATCTTGGGAACGCGCACGCCGGCCTCGATGGCGCGGGCGATGTTCAGCGCCTCGTTGAAGATGTCGGAGGCCGGCTTCTCGGCCTTGAACACCTTGACGATGCGGTCGCCATCAAGGTAGACGGCCTTGTTGTGGCGCTCGACGATGACCTGCTTGCTGTCAGAAAGTTCCATTGCTGCCTCCTTAGGCAACGAGTGAACAACCGATGCGGACTAGTCCTCGTAGGAGCTGGGCTCGCGGCCGTAGAAGGCGTCGAGGTAGAGCTCCTTGATCTCAGACACGAGCGGGTAGCGCGGGTTGGCGCCGGTGCACTGGTCGTTGAAGGCGTTCTCGGACATCTCGTCGATCGTGGCGAGGAAGTCCTCCTCGGTGACGCCGAAGCCGGCGATGGTCGTCGGGACGCCCACGTGGGCCTTGAGCTCCTCGATGCGGGCGATGAAGTTCTCGAAGACCTCCTTGTCGTCCTTGCCCTGGATGCCGCAGAAGCGACCGGCCTCGGCGTAGCGCGCGAGGGTCTTGGGGTGGTCGTACTGCGGGAAGGTGCCCATCTTCACCGGGCGCTCGGCGGCGTTGTAGCGCATGACGCGGGTCAGGATGACCGCGTTGGCCAGGCCGTGGGCGATGTGGTGGTAGGCGCCGAGCTTGTGGGCCATGGAGTGGTTGACGCCGAGGAAGGCGTTGGCGAAGGCCATGCCGGCGAGGCAGGACGCGTTGGCCATGTGGTCGCGGGCCTCGACGTCGGTGCCGTCGTCATAGGCGCGCTCGAGGTAGTTGAGCACGAGCTTCATCGCGCGCAGCGCGAGGCCGTCGGTGTAGTCGGACGCCATGATGGAGACGTAGGCCTCGAGGGCGTGCGTGAGCACGTCGACGCCGGAGGCGGCGGTGAGGCCCTTGGGCTGGGTCATCATGTTGTCGGTGTCGACGATGGCCATGTTGGGCAGGAGCTGGTAGTCGGCGATCGGCCACTTGGTGCCGGTGGTGGCGTCGGTGATGATCGAGAACGGCGTCACCTCGGAGCCCGTGCCCGAGGAGGTGGGGATGGCCACGAAGAAGGCCTTCTGACCCATCTCGGGGAAGGTGTAGATGCGCTTGCGGATGTCCATGAAGTCCATGGCCATGTCCTCGAACTTGGCCTCGGGGTGCTCGTACATCATCCACATGATCTTGCCGGCGTCCATGGCCGAGCCGCCGCCGATGGCGATGATGCAGTCGGGCTCGAAGGCCTTGACCTGCTCGAGGCCGCGCTCGCAGTCCTGGAGCTTCGGGTCGGGCGAGATGGACCAGAAGCTGGAGTAGACGATGCCCTGCTCGTCCAGGGACTCCTCGATCTTCTTGGTGAAGCCGCTCTTGTAGAGGAAGGAGTCGGTGACGATGAAGGCGCGCTTCTTGCCGTAGACCTCGGAGAGCTCGCGCAGGGCCACGGGCATGCAGCCCTTCTTGAAGAAGACCTTCTCGGGGACACGGAACCACAGCATGTTCTCACGCCTCTCTGCGACGGACTTGATGTTCAGCAGGTGCTGGGGGCCAACGTTGCCGGAGACGGAGTTGCCGCCCCAGGAGCCGCAGCCGAGCGTCAGAGACGGGGCCATCTTGAAGTTGTAGATGTCGCCGATGCCGCCCTGGGCAGCCGGGGTGTTGATGAGGATGCGGCAGGTCTTCATGCGCTTGGCGTGCTCGGCCATCTTCTCGGTCTCGCGCGTGTCGATGAACAGCGAGCTCGTGTGGCCGTAGCCGCCGTCGGCGATGAGGCGCTCGGCCTTGGAGAGCGCGTCCTCCCAGTCGGAGGCGCGGTACATGCCGAGGATGGTGGTCAGCTTCTCGTGGGCCCAGGGCTCGGAGGGCTCGACGGACTCGACCTCGCCGATGAGGACCTTGGTGCTCTCGGGGACGGTCACGCCCGCGGCCGCGGCGATCTTCGGGGCGGGCTGGCCGACCATCTTGGCGTTGACGCCGCCGTTGACGATGACGGTGTTGCCGACCTTGGCGATCTCGTCGCCCTGCAGGAAGTAGCAGCCGCGCTTCTGGAACTCGGCCTTCACGGCGTCGTAGATGCCGTCGAGGACGATCACGTTCTGCTCGGTGGCGCAGATCATGCCGTTGTCGAAGGTCTTGGAGTGGATGATCGAGTTCACGGAGAGCTCGACGTCGGCGGAGTCGTCGATGATGGCGGGGTTGTTGCCGGGGCCGACGCCGAGGGCGGGCTTGCCGGAGGAGTACGCGGCGTTGACCATGCCCGGGCCGCCGGTGGCCAGGATGATGTCGGCGGAGCGCATGAGCTCGCTCGTCATGTCGAGGGACGGCACGTCGATCCAGTCGATGATGCCCTTGGGGCAGCCGGCGGCCTCGGCGGCGTCGCGCACGATGCGGGCGGCCTCGGCGGTGCAGGCCTTGGCGCGCGGGTGCGGCGAGATGAGGATGGCGTTGCGCGTCTTCAGGCAGATGAGCGTCTTGAAGATGGCGGTGGAGGTGGGGTTGGTCGTCGGGATGACGGCGGCCACCAGGCCGATGGGCTCGGCGATCTGCTTGTAGCCGAAGGCCTTGTCGTCGGAGATGACGTCGCAGGTCTTCATGTCCTTGTACTTGTTGTAGATGTACTCGGAGGCGTAGTGGTTCTTGATGACCTTGTCCTCCATGATGCCGTAGCCGGTCTCCTCGACGGCCATCTTGGCCAGCGGGATGCGGGCCTTGTTCGCGGCCATGGCGGCGGCGTAGAAGATCTTGTCCACCTGCTCCTGGGTGAACTTCGCGAACTCGGCCTGCGCGGCGCGCATCTCCTTGATGCGGGCTTGCAGCGCCTCGACGCTGTCAATCGTGGTCGTAACGTTGTCTGCCATGCGTTCCTCCTATTCCATCGGACCGCACGGGCTTCCAGTAACCCGCGCGATCGTACAGAAGACAAAGAATACCGCTGCTCGAAACTCGTGGTCACTCAGAATGTTCCAAACGAGTATATCACGGGCGCGGCGAGACCCTGCGTCACGTGCCGGCCCCGCCGCGCCCCTCCCCCGTGCGCGGGCCCCTACCTGCGGCCGGAGAGCACGTCCACGACCCAGTCGACGTCGTCTGTGGTCTTCATCCTCTCCAGGACGGACTCGTCCTCGAGGATGCGGCAGATGTTGGCGAGCACCTCGAGGTGCTCCTCGCCCTTGCCGGCGATGCCAAAGACCAGATACGCCTTCTCCCCGTCGAAGTCCACGCCCTCCGGGTACTGCTGCAGCACCACGCCGGTCCTTCTGACGGACTCCTTGGCCTCGTTGGTCCCGTGCGGGATGGCGATGCCCATGCCAATGTAGACGCTCGTGAGGCGGTCGCGCTCGACCATGGCGTCCACGTAGGGCTCGCTCACGCAGCCGCGCTGGACGAGCAGGGCGCCGGAGTCGCGGATGCACTGCTCGCGACCAACCGCGGGCACGCCCAGGCGCACGTCGGCCCGCTCGATGGCGAGGCTCGGGCGCTCCTCCTCGGCGGGCGCCGGGGCCGGGGCGGGCGCGGGCTCGATGAGCTCGGCGGCGTGGCCGATCTGGGTGAGCGCCTTGTAGAGCGCGTCGAGCGCCGGGTCGTCGAGGAAGTTGTCGATGGTCACGATCTGCGCCTGCGGGGCGCTCTTGCGGGCGCGCTCGGAAAGGACGCGCTGGCAGACCACGATGCTCGCGTCCGCGGGCACGCTGTCCACGCTCGAGTGCTCGACCGTGAGGTCGGGGCGCTCGGCCTTGACGCGGTTGCGGAAGCGCGTCGCGCCCATGGCGGAGGAGCCCATGCCGGCGTCGCAGGCGAAGACGATCTTGCCTCCCTGCGTGTCGGAGATGACGGCGGCCTCCGCGGAGCCCTTCATGTCGCGCATCTGCTGGCTCGCCTGGTCGAGGTCGGCCACGGCCATGGAGCGCACGAGCGGCGTCGCGATGGCGAAGGAGACGCCGGCCGCGATGATCACGCCGATGATGTTGGTGAGCATGAGGTCCGAGGGGGTCATCGAGAGGAACGCGATGATCGACCCCGGGGAGGCCGCCGAGGTGAGGCCCGCGCCGGTGAAGCTGAACCACGCGATGGCGCACATGTTGCCCACGATGGGGGCGATGATGACCTTGGGGTTCATGAGCACGTACGGGAAGTAGATCTCGTGGATGCCGCCGAAGAAGTGGATGATCACCGCGCCCGGGGCGGACTGGCGGGTCTTTGCGTCCCTGCAGAAGAGGCAGTACGCGAGAAGGACTCCCAGGCCGGGGCCGGGGTTGGCCTCGAGCATGTACATGATCGAGCGGCCGGTCGCCTCGGCCTGCGCGATGCCGATGGGCGTGAAGATGCCGTGGTTGATCGCGTTGTTGAGGAAGAGCACCTTGGCGGGCTCGATGAAGATGGCCAGAAGCGGCATGAGGCCGTACTGCATGAGGATCTGCACGCCGCCCATGAGGACCGCCAGAATCGCGGTCATGATCGGGCCGATGGCGATGTAGCCGAGCATGGAGAGGAACATGCCGATCAGGCCCACGGAGAAGTTGTCGACGAGCATCTCGAAGCCCGCCGGCGTCCGCCCCTCCATGAACGTGTCGAACATCTTGATGACCCAGCCGGCGAACGGGCCCATGACCATGGCGCCCATGAGCATCGTGGTGTCCGGCGCGCCCGTGATGCAGCCGATGACCGCGATGGCGCCCGCGATGCGGCCGCGGTCGCCGCCGGTGAGATACCCGCCCTGGGCGGCGATAAGCACGGGGATGAGGTAGCTGAGCATGGGGCCGGCGATGCTGGCGAACCCCTCGTTGGGCAGCCAGCCGGTCTCGATGAACAGTGCCGTCAGAAAGCCCCAGGCGATGAACGCACCGATGTTGGGCATGACCATGCCGCTGAGGAACTTGCCGAACCGAGAGAGACCCTCGCGTACTGACATCGGTCCCTCCTTCCTTGAGGCCCGTCGCAACGGGCCGACGCGTTGAACAGGGTGGGCGTGCGCCCGTGACTTTTGTTTCAACGACTCAAATTCTAGACTTTCATTTCGATAGTATGCCGAGATTGGCCTTAGAGCCGCTTAATGGTAGGAATCTGCCGATAAACGGCTGTTATTTCAAAATTTCTGCTTTTGTATTGACAACAATGTCGCCCGTCCTATGCTAGCTAATGACTTTTGTTTCGACAGTTCTAACAATCAATACAACAAAACAGGAGAGGAGAGGCGCATGATCTACACCGTCACGCTCAACCCGGCGCTCGACAAGACCGCCACGGTCCCGAGATTCTCCGTGGACGCGGTGAACCGCATCACGGGGCTGCGGGAGGACCCGGGCGGAAAGGGCATCAACGTCTCCAAGGTCATCGCCAAGCTCGGCGGGAGGAGCCGCGCGCTCGCGCTTCTCGGCGGCTCGGTCGGAGACAAGATCGCGTCCGCGCTCGAGGGCGAGGGCATCGACGTCTGGGCCTTCGAGGCCGCGGGAGAGACCCGCACCAACCTCAAGGTCGTGGACCCCGAGCTCGACACCCACACCGACATCAACGAGCCCGGCCCCGAGGCGACGGTCGCCCAGCTCGACGCGATGCTTGGGGAGCTCGCGCAGGCCGTCGAGAAGGACGACGTCGTGGTGCTCTCGGGGAGCCTGCCCAAGGGCGCCCCGGTGGGGACCTACGGCGCCTGGGCGCGGGCATGCTCCGGGGCCGGCGCGAAGGTCTTCCTCGACGCCGACGGCGCCGCCCTCTCCAAGGGGCTCGAGGCGCGCCCCTACCTCGCCAAGCCCAACGACGCCGAGCTCTCCCGGATCTGCGGGCGCGCGCTCGGGGAGGTGGCGGAGATAGCCGCCGAGGCCCGCGCGCTCGTCGAGGCCGGCGTGGGGCGCGTCGTGGTCTCGATGGGCGGGGCCGGCGCCGTCGTCGCCGACGGCGAGCGCGTCCTTCTCGCCCGCTCGCCCCGGGTCCCGGTGGGCTCGACCGTGGGCGCCGGGGACTCCGTGGTCGCGGCGCTCGCCTACGCGGAGGAGCGCGGCATGGGCCCCGAGGACGCCGCCCGCCTGGCGATGGCCACGGGCGCGGCCAACGTCATGCAGTCCGGCACCCAGGCGGCCGAGCGCGAGCTCGTCGACTCGCTCCTGGGCAAGGTCTCCATCGAGGCGCTCTAGGGCGCCGAGAACCTGACGGACGACCCCGTCACCAAAACCTGACAGATGACCCTGACACCAATGTCACGAGAGAAAGGTTGCATCATGAAGGCTAAGGCAGTGCGTCTCCACGCGGCGAACGACCTGCGCGTGGACGAGTTCGAGCTCCCCCGGATCAAGGACGACGAGGTGCTCGTCAAGGTGGTCTCCGACAGCATCTGCATGTCCACCTACAAGTGCGCCACCCTGGGCGTCGAGCACAAGCGCGTCCACGAGGACGTGGCCGAGCATCCCGCGATCATGGGCCACGAGTTCGCGGGCGACATCGTGGAGGTGGGCGCCAGGTGGGCCGACCGCTTCAGGCCCGGCATGAAGTTCACGATCCAGCCCGCCCTCAACTACAAGGGCACCATGTGGAGCCCCGGCTACTCCTACGAGTTCTGCGGCGGCGACGCCACCTACTGCATCCTGCCCGCCGAGGTCATGGAGTGCGACTGCCTCCTCGAGTACACGGGCGAGGCCTACTACCAGGCATCCCTTGCCGAGCCGATGAGCTGCTCCATCGGCGCGTTCCATGCCGCGTACCACACGCAGATGGGCGTCTACACGCACGAGATGGGCATCCGCGAGGGCGGCAAGCTCGCCATCGTGGCGGGCGCGGGCCCCATGGGCCTCGGCGCGCTCACCTATGCCCTCCACTGCGACCGTCGCCCCGCGCTCGTGTGCGTGGCCGACATCAACCAGGACCGCCTCGACCGCGCGACGGAGCTCTTCGACCCCGCGGAGGTCAAGGCGGAGTGCGGCGTCGACCTCGTCTTCATCAACAACGGGGCCTGCGAGGACCAGGTGGCGGCGCTGCGCGAGGTCTCGGGCGGCACGGGCTTCGACGACGTGCTCTGCTACGCGCCCGTGGCGCCGGTGGTGACGCTGTCCTCCGCCATCATGGGCCGCGACGGCTGCCTCAACTTCTTCGCCGGCCCCACCGACAAGGAGTTCAGCGCGCCCATCAACTTCTACGAGGTCCACTACGGAAGCCACCACGTGATGGGCACCACCGGCGGCAACACCGCGGACATGGTGGAGTCCCTCGAGCTCACCGCCGCGGGGCGCGTGGACCCCTCCGTCATGGTGACCCACGTGGGCGGCCTTGACTCCGCCGCCGAGACCACGCTCGGCCTGCCCAAGATCCCGGGCGGCAAGAAGCTCATCTACACGCACGTGAGCATGCCCCTGACGGCGCTCGAGGACCTGCGCGCCGCGGCCGAGAAGGACGGGCGCTTCGAGGGCCTCGCCGACATCGTGGAGGCCAACCGCGGCCTCTGGTGCCCCGCGGCCGAGCGCTACCTGCTCGAGCACTGGGCCGAGAACTAGCCGCCGCGCCCGCGCCGCCCCAGGCCGCACGTTCCGGGGCGGCGCGCACCATCCAATCGCCGCGAGCCGCCCCATTCGCGCTACCATCTCTGTAAGGCAAGTCCACGCGGCGAAAGCGAGTCCAGCCATGAGCTCATCGATGAGGGAGCGGCGCGACGGGATCGTGCTCTTTGTCAACTCCGAGGGCAGCGTGACCTTCGGGCAGCTCAAGAAGGCGTTTCCCGACGTCTCCGAGATGACGCTGCGCACCGACCTCAAGGCGCTCGACGAGGCGCGCCTCATCGTGCGCACCCACGGCGGCGCGCGCTCGGTGGAGTACGTGGTGGGGACCGACGACCTCCTGCTCAACCGCACCACGAGAAACGTCGAGGAGAAGGCCGTCATCGCGCGCAAGGCCAAGGGGCTAGTCCGGCCGGACAGCACGATCTTTCTCGACTCCGGCTCCACCACGACGGCGCTCGCCCGCGAGCTCGACGACGTGCGCACGCTCGCGTTCACCAACAGCCTCACCTGCGCGGCCGAGCTCGCGCGCTACGAGCGCGTCCGCACCATCATGATCGGCGGGAGCCTCAACCGCTACAGCATGAGCCTCAACGGCTCCAAGAGCATCGAGGAGATCGGATCGCTCAACTTCGACCTGCTGTTCCTCGGGGTGACGTCCTTCCAGTCCGCGACGGGCTTCGCCTGCGGCTCGGACGACGAGGCGGCGCTCAAGCGCGCGCTCATCGCCCACGCCGAGCGCACGGCCGTGCTCATGGACTCCTCCAAGCTCGGGCAGCGGAGCACGTTCAAGATCTGCGACCTCGCGGACGTGGACTACGTCGTCTCCGACGGCAACCTCACCGAGCACTTCAGGAAGTACTGCGAGGAGGCCGAGGTCACGGTCCTGTAGGCACAGTGACGGCAAAGGTGGCAGGGTCGGCTGTCATAAAAGTTTTATGACAGCCGACCCTGCCACCTTTGCCGTCAACTCTCCTCAACCACGCGGTCTGACGGGGCATCAAAAGAATGCTCCGTCAGAGAACACTTTCCGTGTTATTCTCGTACCTCAAACCATCGGCGAACTCTCCAGGCGATGTAATACATCGCAGCGCAAACGGACAGGGAGAGAATAAGCCCCTCGGAGATTTCTAACGCCGTTACAAACGCTGGGTTATTGCCGAACGATAGGCACTGATCGAGGATGAGCTTCGGCACGCCCACTGATGCAACAACAAGCATCCCCGCCGCGATCTCACCGAAGAGCTGCTTTGCCATAGCTACCCCCCTCATAGGTAAGCTGCATCGTTAAACGAAGTCATGTGTCCTCACGAAGGAATAACCGACCGCCTTCTTCGCGGTACCTGTGCTCAAATAATACTGAGACATATAAACGTCGTAGGAGTAATTGTCGTAGAGGGGGTAAGCGATAAGGTGGCCCTGGCGGACTGTCCTCCCGTTTACAGTGGATGGAATCGCATAGGAACCCGAAATGCTAATAGATTCCGATCCTGTAACATTAAACCCGACACATGCATTAATTGTACCGGTATCGACTCCTGAAGCACAGGAATAGCTATTTGAGACACCCACGGTCTTCTGTATTGTCACTGTTACGCCAGGCTGACCGGTAGCCTCAGCAAGCTTGTTTGCCCCTCTAGTCTGACCTGTTTTGCGAAGATTCTTGAGAGTATAGGGAGAGCGTGGAGAAATGATAGGTTCGGCTTCAGTCCCTGTCTGGTTCGCAGAATCAATCAGCCACTGATTAATGACCGATACTTCGGTGACAGACGGATCGGAAAAGGCTTCGAGAACGTCGTTTGTCATATCGTCGTTTTTGTCAGTCCTATACAGCGTCACGGTCCTCCCCGGCATTCCGAGTTCCTCGGCAAGAATGCGCGAGGGAGAGATAACTAAAATCGCTACGACAAGCAAGGCGAGGACAGCAAAAAGGGAGCGCAGGCTCTTTTTCATCTTCATAATGGGCTCCGAATCTATGCACTAGCGCCACTTTTCAAAAATGCATCTATTTCCGATAGCTCGGCCTTACTGGTTGCCCCCTCTCCATAGAGTCCTATATTAAAAGATTGCAATCTTTTACCAATTAAACTCACCAGCTGTACATTGCAATATCCGAGCTAGTTACTCTGACGCCATCAAGTGGTTTTGACATGACAAAGTAGTAGACGCCAGATCCAACACCCTCCCAAGTTGCCTTGGTGAAGCCATTGCGCATAAAAGTTGCTGTGCCAAGAGAAGCGCTGGAGGACCCCTCAACCCGCATCAAAGTAACACCGAACGTGCCGGAGCTGCTCGAGACGCAAGTCATCTCTATACCTACGCTGCTTCCGTCATAATGATGTGATGCGGTTTCAAATGTTGTGTATAGAACCATGGTAGATCCGTACCATGATCTTGGCATAGCATGAGCTGTTTGCTCGTAGGAAAGGATGATGTTCACATCATCACTTATTCCCTCAGCTTGAGCGGGCAACGCCCATACGGTCTCCAAGCCAACCGCCAAGGCTAACGCAAGCAGGGAATTAATCCTCGGTCTTGTCATTGCCACCCTCCTTACCCGACGTGCAACAGCGTAGTCAGAGAGACGGCAATCGTCGTGTCAGCAGCCTATATGAGAAATGTCTGACCCCTTCAACCTGCATGTTTTTCCAAAAGAGCCTTAAGCTCGCTTGCGCTATGTATATTGAGCTTGCGATAGGCGGTTGCTTTTGCGCCATTAACGGTACCCGGCGCAATATAGAGTTGGTTTGCTATCTGACTCCTGCTCATGCCCAGAGACGCGAGGGTCAAAACGCGCGCCTCCGTCTCGGTTAGACCAAGATCACTAAGAACCTCAACGGTCTTTCTATTCCTTTCAACTGGAGTCTCTCTAGCATCAAGCTGTCTCTCGCGACTTATTCGGACGGCATCAACAATAGAAAGACCTATCGTGAGCACAATCCCAATAAAGAAAACCTCTTGAAGACTTGTGTTAAGCAGGGCAGCTCGACGAAACGAGAGACCAGATCCGACCAGCAGCAGAAACGCATGACGATGAGAGCATATCGTACGCATTCCTTGACTCAAACTAGCTACCAGCCGAGACCAATACGCCTTCAAAACGAAGGAGAACTTGGGCTCCAGAACAAGACCCTCACGCAAGGCGGAAACACCTAAGCCAAGCTCGGAGAGTGCAACATTGATGATTCCCAAAGGAAAACCGCCGTAGTTCACGGATGTGTAGCATCCAAGAAGCTGAGCGCATATACAGGTCAACGCGCAACCTCTGTCACCTGTCCGTACGGCCACGGATCCCCACAAACCAGTACCTACCATTGTCATCTGTGTCAGTGCGACAACGATGAGGAGGGCACCCGCAACGAGCAAGGCGCTCTCTTGGTACGGCGTTGGAACTCCCACGGTAAGCGGAAGCAAAATCAACAACCCAGAAAAAATCTTCTCCAGCAACGAATTAAGTCTCATCCTCCCACGAGATGGCCGACCAGAAGAGTCGTTCACTTCACGCGCCGCCTCCAGCCGGGAGGACAGTTGATCGAGGCTCTCAAAGCCCAGGGCATCTAATGCGCGCCTCTGAAACGTACTTACCGTTCCCCTTGCAATGCCAAGCCTATCGGCAATCTCAGCACCCTTCATGCCCTTGAGTCGCAAAGCAATCACATCACGCTGACGCGCACTCAGCGAGTCAGCGCCAGGAAGATGGCTCAAAAAAACCGAGGGACGATCATCGCGCGGAACAGCATCGGAAGTAAACGACTCCATACCGTCTTGCGCAACCCAATACGCATAGGCGGCAATGAGGGCAAGCACTAAGGCTACAAACACCAGAAAGACGGCAACAATAAGGACAGAGGTTTGAGTATTCACGTCTGAAAAATTGGCCGGATGAAACGTCAATATCTCAGAGAAGACTCTTCCGGATGCGGAGGAGGCAAACAGACCACCAATTATAACGAGCTCGCAAGTTACGAGCTCGGTTGATGTAAACCTCCCGTCAGTGATACGTCGCAGAACGCACCATGACATCACTCCTGACATCACGCAAAGCAGAGGACCAGACCATGCTGGGAGGAGTAAAGAAACGACGCCGATTACTAGGGGGAAACACACACTCAAAATGAGCAGCGTCAACATGAGCCCCCTCTTGCCCGAGGCGTCAGGCAACTCCCCTCCTGTTCGCAAAAGAGAACCGTTTAATGCCCAGAAGACCAAAGACAGCACAAGAGCCACGCCGCCAAGAGCCTCGAAAAGAGGCTGGCGTTCAAGAAGGGAGTAGTCCCCTAGCCGCATGGGCAGCCACCCAGCCTCGCATAATGCAATAACCGGAATGCACGTAAACGCAATTACAGGTGATGCCATGCGAACAATTAGAACAAACCGGTCGAGACGACGACTGCCAAGGATCGTCCAAACCAAGACGAGAAGCGACAGGGCAATCGCGAGGAATTCTACTTGGTATTGAAGGGGGGCCACCAATGACGCAGCATTGAAGAGAAAGGTGGCCGATGATCTTAACGTGCAGGGCATGGCACACATGAGCGTGCCCCAGAGACACCATAGGTTCCTGGCCCTCTGCTCACGCTCCTCGGTCACGAGAGCAGCACCTCCAGCTCCATCACCTGGTCGCGGGCGTCGCGATCGTCGGCCTCCCAGAGGCGCCACTCCCCCGCCGCGCGGTACGCCACGCGCGGCCCGAAGCCGCCCACGAGCGTGTTCGCGGCGCGGCCGAAGTCCGGGTCGGACTTGAGCCCGGGGTAGCGCACGGCCTCCACGCGCGGGTGGCAGACAAGGTAGTTGGCCACCACCTGGGCCGCGTCCGAAAGCGCCCTCCAGCGCTCCCGCCCCATCTGGGACGAGAGCTCCTGGAGGGCCGCAAGATCGAGGTTCTTCTCGCCCACCGCGCTCGTGCCGGGGCCTAGCGGCGCTCGGCGATCTCTGCGGTGACGTCGGCGATGAAGTCGTCCAGCGAGCGGGAGACGGTCTCGTTGGAGCGGTCGCGGACGGAGATGGTCCCGGCCTCGACCTCCTTCTCGCCGAGGATGAGCATGTAGGGCGGGCGGTCCACGGAGCGGGCCTCGCGGATCTTGTAGCCGATCTTCTCGTCACGCTCGTCGAGGACGGCGCGGATGCCGGCGGCCTCCAGGCGCTCGGTGACGGCGCGCGCGTAGTCGCGGCTCTTCTCGGAGACGGGCAGGACCTTCACCTGGCACGGCGCGAGCCACGTGGGGAACTTGCCCGCGAAGTGCTCGATCAGGATGCCGATGAAGCGCTCGATGGAGCCGAAGCACACGCGGTGCAGCATGATTGGGCGCTGCTTGGAGCCGTCGGCGTCCGTGTACTCGAGGTCGAAGTTAAGCGGCATCTGGAAGTCCAGCTGCACCGTGCCGCACTGCCAGGTGCGGCCGAGCGAGTCCTCCAGGTGGAAGTCGATCTTGGGGCCGTAGAAGGCGCCGTCGCCCTCGTTGACCACGTAGTCCTTGCCGAGCTTCTCAAGGGCGACGCGCAGGGCGGACTCGGCGCGCTCCCAGTCCTCGTCGGAGCCCATGGAGTCCTCGGGGCGCGTGGAGAGCTCGAGGTGGTAGGTGAAGCCGAACTTCTCGTACACCGAGTCGATGAGGTTCACCACGCCCACGATCTCGTCCGTGAGCTGGTCCGGACGCACGAAGAGGTGGGCGTCGTCCTGGTTGAAGCAGCGCACGCGGAAGAGGCCGTGCAGGGCGCCGCGCATCTCGTGGCGGTGCACCAGGCCGATCTCGCCAGCGCGGATGGGGAGCTCCCGGTAGCTGTGCGGACGGGACGCGTAGACGAGCACGCCGCCCGGGCAGTTCATGGGCTTCACGCAGTACTCCTCGTCATCGATGATCGTGGAGTACATGTTGTCCTTGTAGTGGTCCCAGTGGCCGGAGGTCTTCCAGAGCTCCTTGCTCATGATCATGGGCGTGGAGATCTCCACGTAGCCGGCGGCGCGGTGGATCTCGCGCCAGTACTGGAGCAGCTCGTTCTTGAGCGTCATGCCGTTGGGCAGGAAGAACGGGAAGCCGGGGGCCTCGTCGCGCATCATGAAGATGTCCATCTCGCGGCCGATCTTGCGGTGGTCGCGCTTCTTGGCCTCCTCGAGCAGGCGCAGGTGCTCGTCGAGCTCGTCCTTGGTGGCAAAGGCGGTGCCGTTCACGCGGGTGAGCATCTTGTTGTTCTTGTCGCCCTTCCAGTAGGCGCCCGAGACGCCCGTGAGCTTGAAGGCCTTGAGCGCCTTGGTGTAGGTGAGGTGCGGGCCCACGCACATGTCGATGTACTCGCCCTGCTGGTAGAAGGTGATGCGCGCGTCCTCGGGCAGGTCGCCGATGTGCTCGACCTTGTACTTCTCGCCCCGCTCCTCCATGAGGGCCACGGCCTCGGCGCGCGGGAGCTCGAAGACGGTGAACTTGAGGTTCTCCTTCACGATCTTCTTCATCTCTGCCTCGATCGCGGGGAAGTCCTCCTCGGAGATCTTCTGGCCCTCGGGCAGGTCGATGTCGTAGTAGAAGCCGTTGTCCGTGGCGGGGCCGTAGGCGAAGTCGGCCTCGGGGTAGAGGCGCTTCACGGCCTGCGCCATGATGTGGGCGGCGCTGTGGCGGACGACGTGGGTGACCTCGTCGGCGGGGCACTCGTCGATGTGGCCGTCGTTGTACAGGACCTTCATGGGAATACCTCTCTGTCGGGTGTCGGAATCCTCAGAACATGAAAAACGCCCGCACGCCGCCTCCTGGCAGCGTCGAGCGATATGCGGCGCCTGTCCGGGGCCCGCCGGGCCCGGGGAAGGGACAGACGCCTAGATAGTCTGCGTTCGAGCGCTATGTGCGAAGATGCGCTGCATCGAGGACACGCCTTTCGTCATTGCCTGCCCATAGGTTTACCACAAGTGGGCCGCGTCTATGCACGGGGAAACAGATTCGCAGCATCTGCGCGTACGCACCGGGCGCCAGGCCGGGGGCGGGGGCTGGGGCCGAGCATGCCCCCATGCACGGATTGAGCCGGATTCCGCACGATTCCGTGCGCCGAGGCATGCCCGAGCGGAATGTGCGCCGGGGCATGCTCGGTGGGCCCGGAGGGCGGGTTCTTCTCGCCAGCGCGTCCTTTGGGAATGCCTCTGCGCACGGTTCTGCCGAGCATGCCTCCATGCACGAAACCGGCGATAAAACCAGTGAAACCGTGCGCTGGGGCATGCTCGGGGCAGGCTGGCGGAAGGCCACGCCAGACGAGGGCTACCTCCTCGCCCTGGAGCGAATCACAAGCGCGACGGCCGCAAGGCACGCCAGGACGGCGACGCCCGCGGCAGCAGGGGGCACCGCGGAATCGTCGCTGACGAGGGATGCCGACTCCCCCGCCCCTCCGGACGGCCGTGCCGTCAGGTCACGCGCCAGCGAGAAGCCAAGCGACTCCGCAGGACCAAGCTCGACGGTCTCGACGGCCAAGAAATAGGACGGGATCACCCCCTCGGAGAGGTCCGCCCGGCCGTCGACGGTCTCGACGGCCTCGAAGGCCGTGGCAAGCGACGTGCCGTCCCACACTCGGCACGCGCCGCGATCGAACACGAGGGCGGCACGATCGGGCCCCAGCGAGCCGACGCCTCGGGCGAGCACGGTATCCAGCTGGAATGCGCCGCCCTCGACGCGCAGGGCAAACGCCACGAGCTCGCCGTCGCAGAAGAGTGGGAAGTAGTCGAGCCCCGCGCGCTTGGGGCCTGCGGGAAGCGCCTCGTAGGCCGGCAGGGACTCACCCACGTCAAGCGCCTCGAAGTCTGCGTCGCCAAGCCCGAACGAGTCACGGTCAAGATAGACGGACGCGAGGGCTTCGACTATCCCCTCCCGGTCATCGTCAGAGAGCTGGGCGGCGACAGACCGCGCGGGGATAGCGGCGCAGGCAAGGGCCGCAAGCGCCAAGAGCAGTGCAGCCAGACGACGTGATGCGCCCATGCGAGCCCCTCTCCCCGAGCTCATGATGCTCTTAGTGTATCGCTCCGCCCATGCCCGCCGGACAAAAAAGCCCCGCCGAGGCGGGGCCGTGCGTGCCGAGAAGAACCTGCGGGCCGCTACTGGATGCGGGTGCGGCAGTACGGGCACACCTTCCAGTCCGCGTTGAGCGGGCGGTGGCAGGTGGGGCAGACGTTGCGCACCTGCGTGTTGCAGATCGGGCAGACCACGAAGTCGCGGTCGATGGGGGCGCCGCACTTGGGGCAGATGCCGTAGTGGGAGAGCTGGTGCTCGCGCAGGGCGATGTCGAGGTCCTGCTCCTCGCGGTCGATGAGGTAGGAGCTCGGGCGCAGGATGACGTAGGCGAGCAGGCCCACGATGGGGATCACGGAGATGATCGCCCACATCCACCAGGGCTCCGCGCCGCGGCGCTGGGCGTCGCGGATCACGTAGACGATCGAGAGGATGTAGAGCATGACGACGCACACGACCATGAGGTAGAGGACCATGCGGACCTCGGGCGTGATGAGCTGGTCGAAAAGTTCTTGCATGACGGGGACTCCTTCTGCCATCTCTGCCATCGGAAAACGTCACGGTGCGACGCCACAGACAGCTGAATTGTAACAAAAGCTATCCGAGGAGGGCCGCAAGCTCGCCCGCAAGCGTGATGGAACCGCATCCGACGTAGGATTCTCCACACAATGCCGACGTTGCGGCCTCAACCGTGGGATACACTCCCACGACCTCAGACCCCATCCCCTCGAAGGCGCGGGCGAGCTCGTCGGCCGCAAGCGCACGCGGGCTCGCGGTCTGCGTGACCGCCACGCGGGGGAACGCGCGGGCGAGGAGGGCCACGATCCCCTCCACGTCCTTGTCGGCAAGGACCGCGGCGAGAAGGACGGGCCGCTCCTCAGGGACGGGCGCCACGGCGTCGATGGCGGTCAGGAACGCCTCGACCGACTGCGGGTTGTGGCAGGCGTCGATGAGGACGGGCGGCTCGGGGCGCAGGAGCTGGAAGCGCCCGGGCGTGGGGCACCGGACGACGGAGGCGAAGAGGGCCTCGGCGTCGAGGGCGCGGCCGAGGTAGCCCTCGCAGAGCGCGACGGCGCAGGCGATGTTCTGCGCCTGGTAGGCGGGCTTCAGGGCCGCGAGCTCGGCGTAGGTCGCGCGGGGCGTCGTCACGTCGAGCTCGAGCGGGGCGCCGATGCGCTGCGGCTGCCTGGTGACGTGGAACTCCGCCACGGGAAGCCCCGCCGGGGTGCCGGCGGGCGCCGGCTCGCTCCGGACGAGCACGGGCGTCACGCCGGCGGCGCGGGCCTGGTCGAGGAAGACCCGCTCGACCGAGGCGGGGCTCGCCGTCCCCGCGCCCAGCACGCAGGCGCGCCCGGGCTTGATGATGGCGGCCTTCTCGCCGGCGATCTTCTCGAGCGTGTCCCCGAGGACGCGCATGTGGTCGAGCCCGATGCCGGTCACCGCCACGGCGCGGATGGACTTGGCGGCGGAGGTGGCGTCCCAGCGGCCGCCCATGCCGCACTCGAGCACGGCGACGTCGACCCCCGCCTCGGCGAAGACGACCATCGCGGCCACGGTGAGCGTGTCGAACTCCGTCACGTCATAGGGGCGCAGGCCCGCCGCCGCGCGGCGCTCGTTCACGCGGCGGCCCGCCTCGTGCGCGGCGGAGACGCCGTGCGCGAAGGCCCCCTCGGAGACGGGGGCGCCGCCGACCTCCATGCGCTCGGTGTAGCTCACGAGCTCGGGCGAGGTGTAGAGCGCCGTGGAGAGGCCCTCGCCGGCCAGGACGGCCGCCGCGTAGCGGCTCGTGGACGTCTTGCCGTTGGTGCCGGCTATCTGTACGCACTCGAATGCGAGGTCGGGGTCCCCGAGCTCGGCGAGCATGTCCTCCACGGTCTCCAGGAGGGGCTCGATTCCAAAGCGCAGCGCCCCGTGCAGGATGCCAAGCGCCTCCTCGTACGTGATCTCCGGAACCTTGAACGGCAGCTGGTACACAGTGTCTCCCTTGTCACTCGTTCCCTCGCCTATTTGGGGACAGGCCCCTTTTAGGCAAGTTTTCAAGCATGCAAACTTGCCTAAAAGGGGCCTGTCCCCAAATAGGCGAGCTACAGCCCGAGGAGGCGCAGGGCCTCCTGGCGGGTCTTGAGGTCGCGCAGGCACCCGCGCACCGCCGAGGTGGTGGTGAGGGCGCCGGCCGCGCGGACGCCGCGCATGGTCATGCACGTGTGCTCGGCCTCCAGTACCACGAGGACGCCCAGCGGGTCGAGCTCGCGCACCATGGCGTCGGCGATCTGCCCGGTGAGCCGCTCCTGCACCTGGAGGCGCCGCGCGTAGCCGGAGACGCAGCGGGCGATCTTGGAGAGGCCCGTTATGCGGCCGTCCCGCGGGATGTAGCAGACGTGCGCCCGCCCGGTGAAGGGCAGGATGTGGTGCTCGCAGAGCGAGGAGAACGGGATGTCCTTGACGATCACCATCTCCTGGTTGCCCGGCTCGTGGAACTGCCGGCGCAGGTGCGCGCCCGGGTCCTCCTGCATCCCGCCGAGGATCTCCTCGCAGGCGCGCGCCACGCGGTCGGGCGTGCCGAGCAGGCCCTCGCGGTCCGGGTCCTCGCCGATGGCGAGCAGGAGCTCGCGGACCGCCGCCTCCACGCGCGGCTTGTCGATGGGGCCGAAGCCCTCCCGGTTCTTCTCGCTCACGCGCGGTCCCTCCCTCGCCCGTACACGAACCAGTAGGACGCCCCCACCAGCACGACGCCGCCCACGAGGTTGCCGAGCGTGGCCGCGCTCAGGTTGTGCAGGACGCCCGCAAGGTCGACCGAGCCCGAGGCGACGCCCGTCGCCTGCAGCATCATCGCATAGGGCAGGAAGAACATGTTGGCCACGCAGTGCTCGAAGCCCGCCGCCATGAACCCCATGACCGGCAGCAGGGCCGAGAAGAACTTGTCGGTGACCGAGTTGGCGGAGTGGCCGACCCAGACGGCGAGGCACACGAGCATGTTGCAGAGGACGCCGCGCGCGAAGGCGACGCCCCAGCCAAGCGCGACCTTGCCCTCCGCGACGGCGACGGCGGCCTCGCCGAGGGCGCCCCCGTTGGCCGAGGCCACGCCCGCGGCGAGCATGACGGCGGACGCCAGCAGGGCGCCCGCGAGGTTGCCCGCGAGCACCACGAGCCAGCTCGAGAGGAGCCTCCCCCACGAGAACCGCCCGGAGAGCGGGCCCATGACCATGAGGCAGTTGCCGGTGAAGAGCTCGGCGCCCGCCGCCAGGACGAGGAAGAGCCCGAGCGTGAACGAGAAGCCGCCGAGCAGCTGCGTCGCGGCGAAGGGCAGCGTGGCGTCCGACTTCACGACGAGCATGAACGTGGCGCCGAGCGAGATGAAGGCGCCGGCCATGACGGCGAGCACGAGGGCGCTCGCGAGGTCGGTGCCGGCCTTGGTCTCGGCCACGCGCTCGTTCTTGAGCTCCATCGACGCGGGGGTCATCGCCCCGCTGTAGGACGAGGAGGGCTTCTCGGTAACTCTCATCGGCAGGTCCTCTCTGCGGCCTCGACCACGTGGCGGGCCAGGATCGCGGTGGTTACGGCGCCCACGCCGCCGGGCACGGGCGTGATGGCGGAGACGATCGGCTCGACGGCGGCGAAGTCGGCGTCGCCCACGAGGCGGCCCGCCGCGGCGTCCCAGTTGGTGCCCACGTCGACGACCACCTGGCCCGGCCGGACGCAGCCGGCCCCGAGGGCGCCGGGCGAGCCCGCCGCGACCACGACCACGTCCGCCGCGCGGCAGGCAGCCGCGAGGTCGCGCGTGTGGGTGTGGCAGGTGGTCACCGTGGCGTTTCTCGCCAGCAGGAGCGCGGAGGCGGGCCGCCCGATCACGAGCGAGCGGCCCACGACGGTCACGTTGGCCCCGTCGAGCGGCACGCCGTAGTGGTCCAGGATCGCCAGGGCGGACTCGGCGGTGCAGGGGGCGAAGCCCCCGCCGCGCCCGGAGAGCGTGGCGAGAAGGGCCGCGGGGCCGGCGCAGTCCACGTCCTTGCCGGCGGGGATGCGGGCCACGGCGGCCGCATCGTCGAGGGGCGCGGGCAGGGGGCGCAGGAGCAGGATGCCGTGCACCTCGTCCCGGGCGCCGAGCGCGTCGAGCTCTCCCTCGAGCCGGGCCTGGTCGAGGGAGGCGGGCTCGAGGGAGAGCCTCCTCACCGCGATGCCGGCCGCGAGGCAGCGCTTCTCGGCCGCCCGCTCGTAGGCGAGGTCGTCCTCGCGCGCGCCCACGCGCACTATAGCGAGGCAGGGGGTGACGCCCCGCTCCCGCAGGGCCGCGACGCGCGGGGCGAGCCCCTCCATGACGGCACGCGCGACGGGGGCACCCCTGAGCAGCTCCGCCATCAGCGCGACCCCCCGCGGATGCCCGCAAGGACGCGCTCGGCGAGCCGCTCGGCGCGCGGCACGTACTCCTCGACGAGCTCGTCGCAGGCCGACTCGATGGCGGCCGCCTGCGCGCGGTCCGCGAGCGCGGAGGTGTTCACGTAGACGTTGACGCTCGCCGCGCCGAGCGCCGCGCGCACGAGCAGGGCGCCGCAGGCCACGTCGGAGGCGAGCAGGCGCGAGCAGCGCTCGCCCATGCGCTCGAGGAGGGTCACCGCCCGGCAGCACTCCCCCACCATCGCGAGCGGCGCCATCGCGGCGGCCTCCGTCGCGCGCTCGAGGGCCTCGGCGCGGCCGGGGTCGTCGCGCGGGATGGCGTAGGAGGCGGCGAGCGGCGCGAAGCCCTCGGCGTCCTCCTCCACGAGCTCGACGAGGCGGTAGCGCACGTCCTCGGCCTCGTCCATGAGGGCGCGGACCTCGTCCTCCACGTCTGCGTAGCGGGGCTTTCCCACGGTGAAGGAGCCCGCCATCGAGCAGAGCGCCACCCCGAGCGCGCCGACGAGCGCCGCCGCGCCGCCCCCGCCCGGGACGCCCTCGCGCGCGGCGAGCCGGTCGGCGAACTCCTCGCAGCTCAGCTCCGTGTACCTCTCGTCCACGACACCCCTTCCCCAGGACCTGACAAACGACCCTGTCACCTTTGTCATGACCGGCGTCAGAACAGGCCGACGATCTTGCCGTCGGGCGTGACGTCAATCTTCTCGGCCGCCGGGACCTTGGGCAGGCCGGGCATCGTCATGATGTCGCCGGTGAGGGCCACGATGAAGCCGGCGCCCGCGGAGACGCGGAGGTTCCTCACCGTGATGCGGAAGCCCTCGGGCGCGCCGAGCTTGGTCTGGTCGTCCGTGAACGAGTACTGGGTCTTGGCCATGCAGATGGGAAGGCCGCCGTAGCCGAGCTCCTCCAGCTGCTTGAGCTGGCGGCGCGCCGGGGCGGTGAAGTCCACGCCGTCAGCGTGGTAGACGCGCGTGGCGATGGCCTCGATCTTCTCGGCGATTCCGCCCTCGAGCTCGTAGGCGTAGCGGAAGTCGGAGGGTTCGTCGCAGAGGCGCACGACCTCGCGGGCGAGCGCCTCGCCGCCCTCGCCGCCCTTGGCCCAGACCTCGGAGAGCGCCACGTTGACGCCGAGCTCGTTGCAGCGGCGCTCGACGAGCTCGAGCTCGGCCGCGGTGTCCGTGGGGAACGCGTTGATGGCCACCACCACGGGCAGGCCCCAGACGTCCTTGATGTTGGACACGTGGCGCAGCAGGTTGGGCAGGCCGGCCTCGAGCGCCTCGAGGTTCTCCTCGGTGAGCGACGCCTTGGGGACGCCGCCGTTGTACTTGAGCGCGCGCACGGTGGCCACGAGCACCACCGCGGAGGGTGCGAGCCCGGTGGCGCGGCACTTGATGTCGAGGAACTTCTCGGCGCCGAGGTCCGCGCCGAAGCCGGCCTCGGTCACCACGTAGTCGGCGAGCTTGAGGGCGGTCGTCGTGGCCTCCACCGAGTTGCAGCCGTGCGCGATGTTGGCGAAGGGGCCGCCGTGGACGAACGCGGGGTTGCCCTCGAGCGTCTGCACGAGGTTGGGCTTGATGGCGTCCTTGAGCAGGGCCGTCATGGCGCCCTCGGCGTGGATGTCGGAGACGGTGACGGGCCTGCGGTCGTAGGTGTAGGCGATCACCATGCGCCCGAGGCGCGCCTTGAGGTCGGCGAGGTCCGTGGCGAGGCAGAAGACGGCCATGACCTCGGAGGCCACGGTGATGTCGAAGCCGTCCTGGCGGGGGCATCCGTCCGCGATGCCGCCGAGGCCGTCCACGACGTTTCTGAGCTGGCGGTCGTTCATGTCGACGCAGCGCTTCCAGACGATGCGGCGCGGGTCGATGCCGAGGGCGTTGCCCTGCTTGATGTGGTTGTCCAGCATGGCGGCGCAGAGGTTGTTGGCCGCGCCGATGGCGTGGAAGTCCCCGGTGAAGTGCAGGTTGATGTCCTCCATGGGGACGACCTGCGCGTAGCCGCCGCCCGCCGCGCCGCCCTTGATGCCGAAGACCGGGCCGAGCGAGGGCTCGCGCAGGCAGAGCATGGTCTGGTGGCCGAGGCGGTTCATCGCGTCGGCCAGGCCCACGGACGTGGTGGTCTTGCCCTCGCCCGCAGGCGTGGGGTTGATGGCGGTGACCAGGACGAGCTTGCCCTTCATGGGCCGGTCGGCAAGCGAGTGGATGTCCACCTTCGCCTTGGTGCGCCCGTAGGGCTCGAGCATGTCCTCCGTGAGGCCCGCCTTGGCCGCGACCTCCGCGATGGGCAGCATCTCTGCCTCCTGGGCGATCTGGATGTCCGACTTGTACTCCGCCATATCCGCTCCCCTCGTACGCGCCATAGGAACGTCTACTATAGCGCAGCCCGGCCGGGCGGTCCGCGCCCGCGCCCCTGGGGCCCGAGTGACAGGTTTCGGCCGGACGGGGCGCCCCAGGGGCCTGGTTCGGCCGAAACCCGTCACTCATGCCGCGGGCGCCAGGGCCGCTTGCACTAGACTAGGCTCAACCACGGATGCGGAGGTGCGCCATGATCGAGAGAGAGCCCTTTGGGACCGCCCCGGACGGAACGGAGGCCAGCCGGTACGTCCTCTCGTCGGGCAAGGTCAGGGTGGCGGTGTCCGACTTTGGGGCCACGCTCCTCTCCCTCGAGGCGCCCGACCGCGACGGCCGCGCGGCTGACGTCGTCCTGGGCTTCGACGGCCTCGACGGCTACGCCGGGGAGAACCCCGCCTTCTTCGGCGGAACGGTGGGCCCCGTGGCCAACCGCACGGACCGCGCCGAGGTCCCCCTGCGCGGCACCACCTACCACCTGGAGGGAAACGACGGCCCGGGCGGGCGCAACAACAACCACACCAGCTCCTCGCGCGGGCTCCACAAGCGGCGCTGGGAGGCGGAGGCCGACGAGGCCGCGAACGCCGTGACCCTCACGTGCCGTCTCGCGGACGGCGAGCTCGGCCTTCCAGGCAACCGCACCTTCCGCGCCACCTACGCGCTGGGCGAGAAGAACGGCGCGGCGGAGCTCCGCGTCTCCTACCGCTGCGAGTCCGACGCCCCCACGTACGTGAACGTGACCAACCACACCTACTTCAACCTCGCGGGGAACGGCGCGGGCGACGTCCTGGGCCACATCGTCCAGGTGGACGCCGACCAGTTCCTCTCCGTGCGCGAGGACTCCGTCCCCACCGGGGAGGTCCTGGGCGTGGCGGGGACCCCGTTCGACTTCCACCGCCCCAAGGCGCTCGGGGCCGACATCGCGGCCGACGACGAGCAGCTCCGTCGCGGGCGCGGCTACGACCACTGCCTCGTCGTGCGCGGCTACGTTCCGGGCGGCCTCCCGCGGCGCGCTCTGCTCGCACGCGACCCCGCAAGCGGACGCGAGCTCGAGGTTCTTCTCACCACGCCCGCCGCGCACCTCTACACGGGCAACTGGCTGGGCGACGCGGGCGCCAAGGGCGGCGTCGACTACGCGCCGCGCTCGGGGTTTGCCTTTGAGCCGGAATTCTACCCCGACGCCATCCATCACCCCGACTGGCCGCAGCCCGTCTGCGAGCCCGGCCACCCTTGGGAGTCCACGATCGTCTACCGCATCTCGACGACCTGACAAAGGTGTCAGGGTCGTTTGTCAGGTCGTCCGGGCGCCGGACGGCTACTCGTAGCGCTCGTCGAAGACGCGCCTCGTCTTCTTCTCGCTCCTGGGCAGCACGCCCAGCTCCACGACCTTCACGAGCGGCGTGAAGCCGATGCGATGCTTGACCTCGTGCGCGACCTCGTCGGCCAGCTCGAGGAAGTCCTGCGTGCCGTCGGTCTCCACGTAGATGCGCATGGTGTCGCGGCCCTCGAGGTGCGAGATGCGGATCTGGTACTCGCTCGAGAGCTGCGGGAACTCCTGGAGGACCTCCTCGATCTGGCGCGGGAAGACGTTCACGCCCTTGATCTTGACCATGTCGTCCGAGCGACCGTGCAGGGCGTCGATCCGCGGGAACGCGCAGCCGCAGGGGCACGGCCCGGGGATGATCCGGGAGAGGTCGTGGGTGCGGAAGCGGATGAGCGGCGCGCCCTCCTTGACGAGCGTGGTGATGACGATCTCGCCCCAGGTGCCGTCGGGCACGGGCTCGCCCGTCGCGGGGTCGACGATCTCCAGGTAGAGGTAGTCGTCCCAGTAGTGCATGCCGTTCTCGGCGTCGCAGGAGATGCCGATGCCCGGTCCGTAGACCTCGGTGAGGCCGTAGATGTCGTAGATCTGGATGCCCAGGCCCGCCTTCACGCGGTCGCGCATGACCCTGCCCCAGCGCTCGGAGCCGATGACCCCCTTGCGCAGGGCAATCTCGTCGCGCATGCCGCGCGCCTCGACCTCCTCGGCGAGCAGGAGGGCGTAGCTCGACGTGGCGCCGATGACCGTGGTCTGCAGATCGACCATGAACTGCAGCTGCTTCTCGGTGTTGCCGGGGCCCATGGGGACGACCATCGCGCCGAGCTTCTCGGCCCCCGCCTGAAACCCGATGCCCGCGGTCCAGAGGCCGTAGCCGGGCGTTATCTGGATGCGGTCCTCGGCCGTGATGCCGGCGAGCTCGTAGCAGCGGCGGAACTGCTCGGCCCAGTCGTCGATGTCCTTGGTGGTGTAGGGGATGATCACGGGCGTGCCCGTGGTGCCCGAGCTGGAGTGGATGCGCACGATCTGGCGCTCGTCCACCGCGGAGACCCCGAGCGGGTAGCAGTTGCGCAGGTCCTCCTTCTCGGAGAAGGGGAGCGCCAGGAAGTCGGACTCGGTGCGGACCTCCGTGACGCCCGCCTCCCGGAGGCGCCTGCCAAAGTAGTTGCCCGACGCCACGAGGCGCTGGACCTGCTCGTTCACGAGCTTGAGCTGGGACTCGCTGATCTTCATCGAGCGCTCCAATCGTCAATGCGGGCAGATGCCCGGCGGATGGTCCGACAAACGCGTCAATCAGCGGCGAGCTGCCAAAAAGTGCGCAAAGTGCACGGTCGAGAGCGTGCCTGGAGGCCCGTCTGTCCAGAGGACGTGACAAATCCGCAGGTGGCGCTGAGGGAGGTCGCCCATCGGAACGGGCGTTGCCCGTTTTGCGATGCACTTCGTGCGTTTTATGGCAGGTGCCATCTCGTAACCACGCTCCAGGGCCGGAGGGCTATGTCCCGAGCTGCAGGGCGCGCAGGTCGAGGTCGACGAAGCGCAGGCTCACAATGGCGCGGACGGTGGCGGCGAGGTCATCCACGGTGACGGGGCCGAGCGCGCCGGCGCGCGCGGCGGCGCCGAGAAGGACGACATTCAGCGCCTTGGCGGTGCCGAGCTCGGCCGCGGCCGCGGCGGCGTCCACGACGACGAGGTCCTTCTCGCCCACGCGCTCGCGCAGGTGGGACATGATGGCCGGCAGGTCGTAGGCCGGGCCGCCCGTGGCGGCCGAGACCGGGACCACCGGCGCGTCGCTCGTCACGACCATGCCCCCCGGGCGCAGGAACGGCAGCTGGCGCGCCGCCTCGGCCGGCTCGAAGGCGACGATCGCGTCCGCGCGCCCGCGGCCGACGAGCGGGGATGCGGCGCCCTCGCCCAGCCTCACGTGGCTGAAGACCGATCCCCCGCGCTGCGCCATGCCGATGGTCTCGGCTGTCTTGACGCTGAGGCCGCGGCCCATCGCGGCGCGGGCGAGGAGCTTTGATGCGAGGACGGCACCCTGGCCGCCCACGCCCGCGAGGATGACGTTGGTGCTCACAGGCGCTCACCTCCCGAGATGGCGTGCGTGGGGCAGACCTGCTCGCAGAGGGTGCAGCCGGTGCACTGCGCCCCGTCGATCGAGACCTTGCCCGTGGCGGCGTCGGGCACGAGCGCCGGGCACCCGAGCTCGCGCACGCAGCGCTGGCAGCCGACGCACCTCTCGGCGTCGACCGCGCTCCTTGCCTGCGGACGGGCGAGCACCACGCACGGGCTCCGGAAGACGATGGCCTTGACGTCCGGCTCGTCCGCGACGCGGCGCACCGTTGCGACCGCGGCCTCGAGGTCGAGCGGGTCCACGGTCTCCACGGTGCTGAGCCCGATGGCGCGAAGGACGCGCTCGATGCTCACCTTCTCCACGACCTGGCCCATCATCGTGCGGCCCGTGCCGGGGTGCGGCTGGTGGCCGGTCATGGCCGTGGTGGAGTTGTCCAGCACGACGAGCGTCATGTCCGCCTGGTTGTAGAAGGCGTTGACCACGCCCGTGATGCCGGAGGCGAAAAACGTCGAGTCGCCCACGAACGCGAAGGCCTTGGTGTCCGGCTCCACGCGACAGACGCCCTGCGCGATGTTGATGCCCGCGCCCATGCACAGGCACGTGTCAACCATGTCGAGCGGGGCGGCGTTTCCGAGCGTGTAGCAGCCGATGTCGCCGCAGAAGAGGGTCTTGCGGCCGCGCATGGCACGCTTCACGGCGTAGAAGCTCGCGCGATGCGGGCACCCGGCGCACAGCACCGGCGGGCGAACGGGCAGCTGCGGGGCCGCGGGCGCGGGGGCGGCGGCCGTCGGGCGGCCGAGAAAGGCGTCGAGCGCGCGGCCGACGCCCTCGACGGTGTTCTCGCCGGAGGGCTGGACGTCGCCGGTGAGCTTGCCGCGAATCCTGACGCTCAGGCCGCGGCGGCCGCAGGCGGCGACGAGCGCGCGCTCGATCACGGGGTCGAGCTCCTCCACGCAGAGGACCTCGTCGAGCCCCTCCAGGAAGCGCGCCGCCAGGTCCTCGGGGAAGGGGTACGGCGTCGCCACGCGGAGCACGCGCACGCCGTCCCTCTCGCCCAGGTTCTCCGCCACGTAGGTGGCGCTGATGCCGTGCGTGGCCACGCCGAGGCGCGGCGAGGCGACGGGCGGCTCGGAGATGACGTTGCGAGCGTAGCCGGAGAGCCGGCGCGAGAGCTCGGCGTCACGCGCCTCTATGGCGGCGTGGGCGCGCACCGAGAGCGCCGGGAAGATGACCCAGCGCGACGGGTCGCGCACGAAGCCCTCGGGCTCGTGGCGCTCCCACTCCCCCGGGTCCGCCACCTCGACGTCCTCGTACCCGTGGTCCACGCGCGTGGTGGGGCGAACGATCACCGGGCAGCCCAGCTCCTCGGAGAGCGCGAAGGCATCCCCCATCATCTCGTAGGCCTCCTGCGGCGAGCTGGGATCGAGGACCGGCAGCTTGGCATAGGCGGCGAAGGTCCTCGTGTCCTGCTCGGTCTGGGAGGATATGGGGCCCGGGTCGTCGGCCACGAGCACCACCATGCCGCCCTTGACGCCGATGTAGGAGAGGCTCATGAGCGGGTCGGACGCCACGTTGAGGCCCACCTGCTTCATGGTCACGAGCGCCCGCGCCCCGGCGTAGGCCGCCCCGGCGGCCACCTCGAGCGCCGCCTTCTCGTTGACGGACCACTCCACGTACACGCCCTCCGGCCGGCGGCGGGCCACGGCCTCCAGGACCTCCGTGGACGGGGTGCCCGGGTACCCCGCCACCACGTTCACGCCGGCGGCGAGCGCGCCCACGGCCATCGCCTCGTTGCCCATCAGGAACTCTCTGTGCATGGCACCTCCTTCGTCTCGCAGCACTCTATCAAAGTAAAGCGCCTCCCGGCGGAGCCGTCGCAAACCGGAAACCTGCACCTTGGGGACGAGTTATTTCTCACAGAGATTTTGGGACAGGTCTGTTGCGGCGAGGGCCAGACCTGTCCCAAAATCTCTGGGAGAAATAACGCGTCCCCAAGGTGCAGGAGGCAACGTGGTGGAGACGGCGACGGACAGGCTGAGGCTCATCCTCGGAGACGAGGGGCTCGCGCGGCTCGCGGAGGCGCGCGTGGCCGTGATCGGCCTCGGCGGCGTGGGGTCCTCCTGCGCGGAGGCGCTCGCGCGCGGCGGCGTGGGGCGCCTCGTGCTCCTGGACCGCGACGTGGTGGCCCCGAGCAACATCAACCGCCAGGCGCTCGCCTTCCAGAGCACGATAGGCCGCCCCAAGGCCGAGGTCATGGGCCAGATGGTGCTCGACATCAACCCCGCAGCCACCGTTGAGGCGCACGTGGCCTTCCTGGACAAGGACGCGCTCCCCGAGCAGATGGACGCCCTCGGACGCCTCGACTACGTGGTCGACGCCATCGACACCGTGGCGCAGAAGCTCCGCCTGGCGCAGTGGTGCCAGGAGCGCGGCGTGCCCGAGCTCTCCGCGATGGGCGGGGCCAACAAGCTCGACCCGTGCCGCCTGCGCTTCGCGCGCATCGAGGACACCGTCAACTGCCCGCTCGCGCGCGTCATGCGGAAAGAGTGCCGCCGCCGCGGCATCCGGGGCCTGCGCGTGCTCTTCTCTGACGAGAAGCCCGTCCGCATGGAGCGCATCTCCGACGAGCGCTGGCGCGAGGAGGGGTCGCTCCTGGGCACGATGAGCTACCTGCCGCCCATCATGGGCCAGATGATCGCGAGCCGCGTGATCCGCGACCTTCTGGGCTGGGCGTAGCGCGGCGCGCGAGGTCGCCCTCGCCCGCGGGCCCTACTCGGCCGGATAGACCGTCCGGCCGAACTCGTATGCCTCCTCGAGGTGTGCGGTCTTATCGATCTGGGGGCCGCCGTCGGTGTCACCGCAGCCGCCGGCGAGTAGCATGCCCCTGTCGCGGTAGCCGATGTAGTTGACGACGCACTGGCGGTAGTAGCCAACGGCCAGCTCAAACGTCCAGAAGAAGTCGTCCGCGGCGGTCATGAGCAGGGCGCAGTCGCGCACGTCGTACTTCTCGTAGCGGCCGTGCGGCGGGTTGGGGTCGGGCTGTGCCAGGCAGTAGAAGCGCTCGATGAACGCCTTCATGCGCGCCGGGAGGGTCCAGTAGTAGAGCGGCGACGCAAGCACCAGCAGGTCCGCGGCGAGCACCTTGGGCGCGATGTCGTTGAAGGCGTCCCTCTGCACGCACGGCTTGCCGTAGCGGCACGCGTTGCAGCCCAGGCAGCCGCGGACCTCGTTCTTGACGAGCGAGACCACCTCGACCGCATGGCCCGCGTCGCGCGCGCCTGCGCAGAAGCGCTCCACGAGCTGGGAGGTGTTGCCGCGCGGGCGGCCGCCTCCCTGAATGACCAGGATGTTCTTCATATCCGACACCTCTCCCGCAATCTGCCGCACGTTCTTCTCGCCCCATGATACACAGCGCCATGCGGGCGGGATGCAGACGCTCTGGCGAGAAGGACCGTCCGCGAGCCGCCCTCGCACCGGATGTGGGCAGCTCGCGGTCGCTTTCCCGCCCGAGTTCATCCGGAACCCGCACCTATGTCAGGATGACGTGACGGCCAGAAGAGAGGAGCCCCCATGTCCGACGCCACAATCCGCCCCGTGACCGACCGTACGCCCGAGCTCGTGTCGCAGCTCGCACGGGTGTGGGAGCGCTCCGTGCGCTCCACGCACGCGTTTCTCACCGAGGAGGGCATCGCAGAGATCAGGCCCTTCGTCCCGCAGGCGATCCAGGGCGTGGGCGCGCTCGCCGTTGCCGAGAGGGACGGCGCTCTCATAGGCTTCATGGGCGTGGAGGACGGGCGCCTGGAAATGCTCTTCCTCGACCCGGACGCGCGCGGGCAGGGGCTCGGCCGCGCGCTTCTCTCCCACGGCATCGAGCGCCTGGGCGTCACCGAGCTCACCGTCAACGAGCAGAACCCCCAGGCCGTGGGCTTCTACGAGCACATGGGCTTCTCGACCTGCCACCGGGCGGAGACCGACGAGGAGGGCTGCCCCTGCCCGCTGCTCTACATGCGACTCGGGAGGTAGGACAGAGGGCGCAAGGCGACGCCGATGGCGGACGGCGAGCGCTACCCCTCCCTGACGACGAGCTCCAGCACGTCCGGCCGGGCGTAGTGCCCCACCGCGTCGTGCTCCATCTTGCACGCGGCCGGCAGGCTCATGTCCAGATCGGCGTAGGCGATCGTCTCCTCGTCCCAGACGGGCTCCGTCACGTAGTGCCCATAGGGGTCGATGACGCAGCTGCCCCCGCGGCACACCGTCTCTGGCAGCCGGGAGATCGCGTCCTCCTCGTGGAGGCCCGAGGGGTAGGAGGAGCGCCGGACGATCATGTCCGCGTTGATCACGTAGCACTTTCCCTCGATCGCGATGTGCTGGACGGTTGCCTGCCACTCGGGGTTGTCGTTGGTGTTGGGCGCCAGATAGATGGTGACGCCTCTCTGATAGAGCGCGACCCGGGCGAGGGGCATGTAGCTCTCCCAGCAGATCAGACCGCCCATGGGGCCCCACGGCGTCTCCGAGATGGGAAAGTAGCCGCGGTTGGCGTCTCCCCAGACGGTCCGCTCGGAGCCGGTGGGCTTCAGCTTGCGGTGGACCTTGTGGGAGCCGTCCGGCTCGAAGACCACGTTGCTGTTGTAGAGCGTCCCGCTGACCGCGTCGCGCTCGGAGAACCCCAGGCTGATGTAGGCACCGGTCCTTCTCGCCCGCTCGGCGAGCGCGTCGAACTCCGGCCCTCCCTCGATGACGGAGGCGTCGTAGTAGCGCTTCCAGTCCCTCCTCCCGTCCTCCGTCCGCTTGCCCATGCTGAAGCCGAAGCTCATCCCAATTGGGTAGCCGGGGATGAAGAGCTCGGGGAAGACGATGAGGTCCGGGCGCCGGGGCGCCGCCTCGTCGATGAGCCGCAGCGCCTTGGCGAGCGAGGCCTTCTTGTCGAACATGACCGGCTCCGCCTGCACCAGGGCGACCTTGCACGCTTCCTTGACGTCCTTCATGGGGATCCCTTCGACGTGGCTTCACCGCATTGTATGCCACCACGTCCTCGGGCGCAGAAGGGCCAGAAATCGGCGAGAAGAACCTCCGCCTGCCCGCTTGACACGACACAAAGAGCGCTCATAATGGGGGCAGAAAATCCAAGCGGATTTTTCCGGATGCCGCCATCATCTTTTCGCCGCTCACCTGCCTCGGGCAGATGGGCGGTTTTTCTATATTGGCGGGTCCGGCGGGAGAAGGGACATGGCATGGCAAGCGACCTCATCGACCTCATCAAGACGCGCAGGAGCGTGCGCAGCTACAAGGCGGACCCCGTCCCCCAGGAGCTGCTCGATACCGTACTTGAGGCGGGCACCTACGCGCCCACGGGCGGCGGGCACCAGTCTCCGGTGATCGTTGCGGTGACGAGCCCCGAGACCCGCGAGCGCCTGCGCGCACTCAACGCCGCCGTCATGGGCAAGGACACCGACCCGTACTACGGCGCGCCGGCCATCGTGGTGGTGCTCGCCGACGGCGAGCGCGGCACCTTCGTGGAGGACGGCTCCTGCGTGCTCGAGAACCTCATGCTCGCGGCGCACGCCGTGGGCCTCTCTAGCTGCTGGATCCACCGCGAGCGCGAGATCTTCGACAGCGAGGAGGGCAAGGAGCTCCTCAAGGAGTGGGGCCTGCCCGAGACGCTGCGCGGCGTAGGCTCCATCGCGCTGGGCTACGCCGACGGCCCCGAGCCCGCCGCCGCCCCGCGCAAGGACGGCTACGTGCTGCTCGTGTAGTACCTGGCCACCTGCACGATGCCGGGCGGCGCGTGAGCGAGGCGATGCGATTCCGCTCACGCGCCGCCCCCAACGGTTCTTCTCGACACCCCAGCTTACGGGTTGTAGAGAATCATGTGCAGGGACACCATCTCGTCGCCAGCGTTCCAGAGCGTTGAGAGCGTCGGGTTGCCCTCCCCGCGCTCGATCTGCGCGAGCATGCTCTTGCTCACGCCGCTCAGCTTGGACAGCCGCTCCAGGCTGAGCCCCTCGCGCTCGCGCAGGGCCCTGACGTTGTGGGCGACGATCTGGCTCATCGGATCCACGTTCTTCTCACCCACCCATTGACCTATATAGTGTACAAGCAGGACTTCGTCTCGCTGAACCTCGCGTGGATCGAGAAGTACTTCAAGGTCGAGCCGCAGGACGTGCACATGCTGGAGGACGTCGAGGACTTCCGGCGCCGCGGCGCCGAGGCGTTCTTTGCTGCGGAGGGAAACAAGGCCATCGCCACGTGCATGGTGACGCCGGTCGGCGATGGCGTGTGGGAGATATGCAAGCTCGCCTGCGACGAGCGCCACCAGGGGAAGGGCGTCGGTAGCGCCGTGCTCGAGGCCTGTCAGGCCTATGTCCGCGAACACGGTGCGCGCCGGCTCATGCTCGTGACGAACACGGTCCTTGCCGCCGCCGTGCATCTGTACCGCAAGCACGGCTTCCGTGAGGTACCCATCACCAACCCCGAGTACGAGCGCGTCAACATCCAGCTGGGGCGGGATGCCTAATGCCTCCTACTATATCGACGCCGCAGCCACATCGAGACGGGCAAGGTCTTCTGCCGTGAGGCCGATGTCGGCCGCACCGGCGTTCTCGCGGATGCGCTCCTCCTTGCGCGAGCCCGGGATGGGCACCACGCGCACGTCCTTGTCCATCATGTAGGCGAGCGAGACCTGCGCCCGCGTAGCGTCGTGCGCCCGCGCCACCTCTTCGACCGCCTGGATGAGCGGGGCGTACGTGCGGAAGCCCTCCTCGGTGAACTGCGGCATGTGGCTACGGAAGTCCTCCGCCTCGAACGTTGACGCCGCGCTGTATGCGCCGCTCAGCAGGCCTTTGGAGAGCGGACAGGCGGAGACGTAGGTGATGCCGAGCTCCTCAACCACGGGGAACAGGGCCTCGTCGTGAGTGTCCGTAAGGTTATAGAGGTTCTGCACCGCCGAGACGGGGCACACGGCGTGCGCGCGGCGCAACGCGTCCTCCCCCACCATGGAGAGGCCCCACGCCCGAACCTTCCCCTCTCGGATGAGGTCGGCGACGGTCTCGGCCACCACCTCCACGGGCACGCGCGGGTCGAGGCGATGCTGATAGTAGAGGTCGATGTGATCGGTGCGCAGGCGACGCAGGCTCGACTCCACCGACTCGCGGATCGTGGAGGGCGCGCTGTCGCAGGCGAGGCCGTCGCAGATGAACTGCACGCCAAACTTGGTGGCGATGACCGCCTGGTCGCGCACGGGCTCGAGGGCCTCGCCCACGACGTCCTCGTTGCAGGCGAGCGCACCGTCCCCGTACACCCCGTTGTAGCACTGCACCGTATCGAAGAAGGTGTACCCGGCGTCTACCGCCGCCCTGATGAGCCGGACGGCCTCGGCGCGCTCGACGGGCCTGCCCGCAGCGTGCGTGAGTCCCATGCAGCCGTACCCGATGGACGAGACGCTGATGCCGGTCTTTCCGAGCTCCTGGTAACGCATCAGTTGCCCTCCTTCGCCCAGCGTTCGATCTTCTCGCGAGACCGCGTCACCTCGCCGCCGATGATCGAGAGGCCCGCGCCGACCTCAGCGCCCGTGCAGAGCCGACGGATGTCCCCCTCGCTTCTGCCCATGCCGCTTCCCTCGTTGGTGCAGAGCGGGCGGATGGTCTTGCCGGTGAAGTCAAAGCGCTCGAGGAAGGTCCACACCGCCATGGGCATGGTGCCCCAGTAGTTGGGGTAGGCGAGATACACGGTGTCGTATGCGTCAAGGCCTTCGGGATAGGTGGCGAGCGCAGGGCGCGCGTCGGTCTCGAGGTTGCGCTTGGCCTCCTCGATACAGACCATGTGGTCGTCGGAATAGGGCTCCGCCTGCTCGATCTCGAAGACGTCCGCGCCGGTGAGCTCTTGGAGCATCTCCGCCGCCACCTTGGTGTTTCCCACCTCGATCCTACGAATCTCGCCACCCACGTAGTTCTCGCCCGCACGCGAGTAGAACGCGATCAGCTCATGTGCCATAGATCTCTTCCTTCCTTTCAGATGCCCGCCGAAACGCTAGCGCGCGGGGCATCGACCAGATACCAGGCCTTCTCGCGGCGTCTGAAGCAGTGGGTGACGCGCATGCGGTACACGCCGCGCGCGCCGTACGCCCGGACGTCGAGAGCCGCCACGTAGGAGACCTTTGCCTCATCGCCCGCAACATCGATTCTCGGGTGCTCCACACGGATGGCGTAGTAGGCGAGCGCGCCGCTCGTCACGTCTGCTATGAACTCATCGCGCGATTGCCTCAGGCCGCTCATGTGGGTGAACGTCGCGCCCGAATCGATGATCCGCTCCAAGGCGCCCCCATCGGCGTCAACCATCGCCTGGCAGTACTCGGCGACACGAGCGAGCAGCGCCCGCCCGTCGGCGTCAAGCTCGTCAAAACCCTCGTCGAGCACCTCGACATCCGGGTATGCCGCGAGATCGGACGGCGCAAGGCCGCCATGGTCGCCTCGCCTCGTCATTGGGCGCCCCCCTCGAAAAACGCGGTGCAGCGGCGCAGGTGGTCGATGACCTCGAGGTGCTGCGGGCAGGCGCGCTCGCACTGGCCGCAGGCCACGCAGTCGGATGCGCGACCGGCGCCCGGAGCGGAGACGGCGCGGTCGTAGGCGGCTCGGGCCTCCTCAGCCTGGCCGTTGCCCAACCGTAGGTTCATCGCCGAGAAGATCTCGGGGATGGGGATGTGGCGCGGGCAGCCCTCCGCGCAGTAGTGACACGCCGTGCACGGGATGGTGGAGGAGTTGCCCAAGATGCGCTGCGCCTGCTGAATCACGCGGCGCTCCTCCTCGTCGAGCGGCTGGAAGTCGCGCATGTAGGAGAGGTTGTCCTTCATCTGCGCCACGTTGGACATGCCGGAGAGCACCGTGAGCACACCCGGCAGCGACGCCACGAAGCGGATGGCCCACGACGCGTACGACATGCGCGGTCTGCAAGCGTCCATGAGACGGCGAACCTCCTCCGGCGGGTTCGCCAGGTTGCCGCCCTTGACGGGCTCCATGACCACGATGGGCTTGCCATGGGCGCGGGCCACCTCGTAGTTGGCGCGGCTCTTGACGCTCGGGTTCTCCCAGTCCGCGTAGTTCAGCTGCAGCTGCACGAAGTCCACGTCAGGGTGCTCGGTGAGCAGCCGCTCAAGCAGGTCGGGTCCGCCGTGGAACGAGAAGCCAAGGCGACGAATCAAGCCCTACCGCTTTTTCTCGGCCACGAAGTCCCAGAGGTGGAAGCGATCATACTTCTGATAGTTGTTGTCCATGAGCGCGTGGAGCAGGTAGTAGTCGAAGTAGCCCGTGCGCTCGAGCGAGGTGTCGAACTGCCGCTTCGCGGCCTTCTCGGTGGGTGCCATGAGAAACGCGTTGAGCTTGGTGGCCAGCGTGTAGGACGCGCGCGGGTAGCGCTCGACGAGCGCCTTGCGGATGGCGGCCTCGCTGCCCGCATACACGAACGCCGTGTCGAAGTAGGTGAAGCCCGCCTCCATGAACAGGTCGACCATCTGCTTGACCTGCTCGACGTCGGTCAGGGGTCCCTTGTGCGGCAGGCGCATGAGGCCAAAGCCCAGCTTGCCGGTCTTTTCCATGGGGGTGTGGCTCGCGTCCATGATCGACCTCCTGTGATTTGCCAACGTGACCGCCGGGACGGACGGCGCTCCCGCCTTCAGCCTCTCATCACAACCGGCATAGTTCAATGGTCGATATTCCCAGTTTGGGCGCATATGCCACGCTTTTCGGGAAACCGTCGCGTTTCATGGGCCAAAAGGTGCCATGGGTCAAAAGGTGCCTGACCCCTTTTGACCCACGCAGCGGCCGCAGTCGGAGCAGCCGTTGCAGATGAGGCGCTGCCCGCACGTCTCGCAGCGCTCGCGGAAGCTTGGCCGGTAGAGCTCCTCCTCCGGAATCGGCAGGCCGAGCGCGTCGTGCAGGCGCCACTCGATCGGACGGCCCGCGAAGCTCATGCCGGACTTGAACGCCTGCTCGGACTGGAGTCGGTGGCTGCGCAGGTGATAGGTCCGCCCGTCCTTCACAAAGACCGTGCCCGTCTCGGTGAACGCGAACGTCACGTCATGAGCGCGACACTGCGCAGCGAGCAGGCGCACCCAGTCGAAGTCGCACGGGCGCGCGCCGTCGTAGTTCTCGCCGCCGCAGATGACCTGCTCGATGCCGCAGCCGCGCACGTCGTCCCCGCCGTGCTCGCCAAGCCTCAGGTACTTCTCGATGTCCACCCGCCCGATGAGCGGCGCGCACATGATGCCCTTGTGCCTGGCCGGCGTGGCAAGCAGCAGCGCAGTCCGCTCGTCGGCGCGCCGCTGGTTCTCGCAGGTGACGTTGAGCATGACGTTGTCCCAACCCTCGCCCCAGTCGTCCGGCAGGCACGCGGCAAAGCGCTCCGGCCGCTTGGTGAGCAGCCAGAACCGCACGTCAGGACGCTGGCGCATGACGTCCCAGGCCTCGTCGCGCCAGGGGTCCGCCTCCTCCACGAAGAAGTCCGAGGTCATGCACACGCGAATGAGCTCGCCGGGGCGCACCTTGAGCGAACCGTTGCGCGAACGGGACAGCGGGTAGCGAAACCCCGCCTTGTTGCGCCGCACGACGGAGCCGTCGAGCCCGCGCCAGCGGTCCATCGTGAACATGTAGCAGTTGGCGCAGCCCTCGCTCGCCTTGCGGCACCCGTGCCACGGGTTCCAGATGTCGCGCACGCGCGCGGCCCCCTCTCGACGTTGCGTCCGCCGCAGCGAGGGTAGCATACACCCCTCGCGCGACAGAACAGGGCGGTACGGAGGCCGCGAGGCGCGTCCGAGCCTAGTAGAGTGCGGCGTCGCCGAGCTGCATCAGGTAGCGCAAAACGACCTGAGCTGCGGTCCTGCCGGGCGCCCGCGCCACCTCAACGAGCACCGGCTCCCTCATGATCTCGGCGTCACCGTGCCCAAAGGGATACCAGCCCTCCAGCGTCACGTCGCCCAGGCCGATGCGCCCGAGCTCCTGCCGCAGCTCGTGCTGGTTCCAATACGGGTTGAGCTCCACCTGCAGCACCGCGAGCCTGATGGTGGCCACGGCCATGATCTCCTCGATCTTGCGCACCGGGAAGTTGGAGAGGCCGATCGAGCGCACCTTGCCCGCACGCACGGCGCCCTCGAGCACGGGCCACGCCTCGACGTAGGCGCCATAGGGCTGGTGAAGCAGCAGCAGGTCAAGATAGTCGGTACCCAGGCGCTCAAGGGTCGCGTCGATGTCCGGACCGGTCTGCCCGGCGGGATAGCTCTGCGGAAAGAGCTTGGAGGTGATGAACAGGTCTGCGCGCGGAACGCCCGACGCGGCGAGCGCCCTGCCAAGCGTCACCTCGTTGAAGTAGGCGTTCGCCGTGTCGAAGTGGCGATACCCCGTCTCGATCGCCACGGGGACGAGGCGGCTCATCTCGTCCTCGTTCATCATGTACATGCCGCATCCGAGCTGCGGGATGACATGACCGTCGTTCATGGTAATCGTTGCCGAGAGGCCCGCAGAGCCCGATCTTCACGACCGACGCGCCCTACCTGGAGGCACGGGCGCCCGGCCGCGCCATCATTGGGCGCACTTCACGTTCTGGCTCGCCGCACGGGCCGATTCCTGCGGCGAGGCGCGCCAGCTCTTTTCGACTGGGCCCAGTCGCGGTAAGCCCGCGCGATGGGGCGTCAGGCCGTGTGCCCGCAAAGGACGGCGAGGTCCATGCGGTCGAAGGCAAGGGTATGATACTTACATTTTGGAAGGCGCTAAGGAGCCATCATGACCGACCGCTGCATATCCGACGAGTGCCTGGGCGAGACGGGCTTCTCGTACACCCTCTCGCTCATCAACGGCAAGTACAAGATGACCGTGCTCTACGCCCTCATGGAGTTTGGCGTGGTGCGCTTCAACGAGCTGCAGCGCTACATCGGCACCGTCTCGTACAAGACGCTTTCCTCCACACTCAAGCAGCTGGAGGCCGACGGGCTCATCCACCGCGAGGAGTACCCGCAGATCCCGCCAAAGGTGGAGTACAGTCTCACCGAGCGCGGCCGCTCGCTCGTACCGGTGCTCGACCTCATGTGCGAGTGGGGCGACGAGCATCGCGCGGGCGCGCCAGAGAGGGGCGTGGGGTGAGCCAGAGGTCGCCTCTATAACGAGGCCGCCCCGAAGTGACAGCGCCTGAGAGGAGGCATCGTGGGCTGTGGTTCCGTCGTTCGTCGCACGCTCATGTGCCGCGACCACGAGGACGTCGCGCTTCTCTCGCTTTCCACAGGGTAAGCACCTTACCTTACGGCCAGTACTAGCCATGGGCGAGCCGAAGTCGGATACTGCGCATAACGGCCCTACGACGAGAGGAGAGCACATGAAGAGGAGCCTGGGCGACGCGGGCGAGCTGTTCCCGCAGTCGGTGTTCATCATCGCTAGCTACGACGAGAGCGGCGTGCCCAACGCCATGAACGCGGCGTGGGCCGGCGAGTGCACCCGCCACGAGATCTGCTTCAACATCGGCGACCACAAGACCACGGAGAACATCGTCAGGAAGGGCGCCTTCACCGTAGCGCCGGCCGACGCCGACAACGTGGTGACGGCGGACTACTTCGGCATCGCCACCGGCAACGAGGTCAACAAGGCCGAGAAGAGCGGGCTCACCTTCACCCGCTCCGAGCACGTGGACGCGCCCGTGATCGAGGAGTACCCGCTCACGATGGAGTGCGAGGTCACCGCCATCGACGGCGACGAGCACGGCGCGCGCATCGTGGGTCGCGTGGTAAACGTGCTCGTGGACGAGGAAATCCTCGGCGTGGACGGCAAGGTCGACTTTGGGAAGTGGCGGCCACTCGTCTACGACGCCGCGCACATGACCTACCGCGTGGTGGGCGAGGAGGTCGGCCGCGCCTGGAACGTGGGCAAGCCGCTCGTGTAGGCAGTGAGACAGACGGTTCGCGCGGTAAGATGGAACAAGAGTACCCACCCTCTCGTCCCGCATTGTTTCGCGTCGTCTTCACGAACATGGACCTGGTTTTGTACCAGTGGGCCGCTCTCGACTGCCAGCAGCCCGACGCGCGAGGAGGAGCTCCCAGGCACCCGCCACGTCAACGCAGGGCACCGGGGAGCGGCGCGCAAGCTGTGCGTCATAGGTGACCACGTAATCCACGTCCGCGCGATAGGCCGACCCAAGCAGCAGGTCGTCCTCAAGGTTGTCGTGGACGGGCTTAAGCGTGAACGCCTGCAGAACCTCGGGGTGTTCCGTCGGAACGATGAACGAGCTCTCGAGCACCATCCTCACGCAGTCCCAGGCGGTCTCGCGCGCCGGCATCATGCTCGTCATCCGCAGCCAACCTGTCACCCGCATCAAGCTCCTCCTGCCCGTGCATACGCTCAAGAACATCGGGAACCCGCCCCTGAACGCTCAGGCACTCCCAAAGCGCGCGAACTATTCGCGAGGGCGTGCAGCCGCACGCCTCCAGCACGGCGTCACCGGCGCGCTTGACCGAACGGTCGAGGCGCACGTTCATCTGCGTCGCTTCCGTGGCACCCCCTCGCTATACGGTTTAAAATCGTATACAGCGTAATGCGAGAGCCATCATCGCAGCGTACGGGCGAGAAGGACCACGAGCAGCGCGGCGCACGCGAGCGCGGGAGCCGTGCCCAGAAGCGACGCCAGCCCCACGACAACGAGCGCGAGCACGGAGAACGCAAAGCCGGTCACGAGCACCGATCCCAGCCGCACGGGCGCCGCAGGATCGTCGAGCCCACACGACAGGGCAAGAAGGACGTCGAGCGCGCAGCAAAGAAGGACCACGGTCACCGGGTCAGCCCCCACCGCGGCCGCCGTGACCCCGCCAACAGCCCCGCTCGCCGCGAGCGTCACCACGAGCGCGGGCAGCGCATCGAGCACCAGCAGCTCAAGACGGCCGAACGGCAGCAGGGAGCGCACGAGGCGATTGCGACAGTCCTCCCGGAAGACATGCCCAAGCTCGAGCGGCTCGCACAGGGAGAGGCACGCGCAGACGAGCCAGCAGAGCGTCACGCCCGCGCCAGGTCGCAGCGTCATGACGAGCGCACCCATGGGCACCAGGAAACCGCCCACCGAGAACAGCCCCAGGAGCGCCGAGGGGCGCCGCGCGAGCGACGCGAGCGCGTGGGAGACGGGCGCCAGGCGTCCGGGCCGGAAGCGCCAGGTCCTTCTCGGCCGGCGGTGCCTCTGCGCGCGGCGACGGCGGCACGCCTCCTTGTAGGCGCCGGCGTCCGCGAGGGCGAGGAAGCGCATCGACCGACGCGCGGCGTAGAGCTCGTTGTCATCGATGACGAAGGCCATGTCGGCGTAGCAGGACTTGTTGCCGGCCATGCCCAGAAGCAGCAGGTCGGCGAGAAGGACGACGACCACGGAATAGACGCCAAGGGACAGTGCCCGGGGCAGCAGCGCGGCGAGCGGCGCGGCTGCGAGCAGAAGCGCCAGGCCCGAGGCCGCCACGATCACGTAAGCCACGACGGTGGCCGCACGGCGACGGTGCGGCTCGGCAACCGAGCGGGACAGCGCGGTGTCGAGCGCAAAGAGCCGCGCGGCCAGCATGAGGGCGGCACACATGGCGGCCCAGAGACCCAGGTGGGCGGAGGCAATCTCGCCGAGCAGGGCCCCACCGAGCGCGGAGACCAGCGCGATGACCGGCAGGTCGCGCAGGAGCCGCACGACGAAGAGCTCCTCGGGGCGCACGACGCGCGCGAGCCAGGTGATGTCCGGAGCGGTCAGGCGCAGCGGGGTCTCGCGCAGGTCGGAGACGCCCCACGCCACGAGGCCCGCCGCGGGCGCGAGCACGAGCAGGAGGTGCGCCAGCCGCGCGGAGACCGCGACGCCCAGGCCCTCGCGCAGCTGCCCTGCCAGGTCAAGGATCTGCGCGAACGAGAGCACGAGCGACACGGCAACGAAAATGAGCAGGTAGAGCTGGTAGGCGCGGTCGAGAAGGTCGCGCTCCTCGTCTATGTCCGCCCCGGCGGCAAAGAGCAGAAAGCGAGCGCTCGCACGCACGTGGCGCCGCTCCAGGCGGACGAGCGCGCGCAGGCCGCCGCTGCGGGCACCGCCGCCCACCTCAGGACTCCCTCGTGAGCGCACCGTCACGCAGCGCGAACGAGACGTCCGGCGCGAGCCCCGGCACGTCGTGATGGCAGCTCAGGAGCACCGCCGTGCCCATGTGCGCCGCGGCGGCAAGCTCCTGGGAGAGCGTGAGCGAGGCCTCGTGATCGAGCGGGCCGTGCGGCTCGTCGAGCAGCAGCACGCGCGGGCGCAGCGTGAGGGCGAGCACCAGGGCAAGCTTCTCGCGCATGCCGCGGGAGTATGCCGAGGGCGGCAGGCGCTCCTGACCAGCAAGCCCAAAGCGCTCGAGCAGACGCTCGGCGCGCGGCTGGGCGTCCTCAGCGTGGTTGGCCGCGAAAACGAGCTCCAGGTGCTCGATGGCAGTAAGGTCGTCGTAGAAGGCGGGGACGTCGGGCACGAAGGAGAGCGTCCCGGGTACCAGGCGCGTGCGCCCCGTGAAGGGCTCGCCGGCCACCAGAATCTCCCCCGCGTCCGGCTCGAGCCAGCCCGCAAGACAGCGGAAGAGCGTGGACTTGCCCGCGCCATTGGGGCCGGTCAGAAAGGCCACCTGCCCCGCCGCGAGGGAGAAGGACACGCCCTCCCACACCGGCACGTCACCGTACCCAAAGCAGAGGTCCCGCACCTCGAGCGCCGCGTCCTCCACGTGAGCCCCCCTCTCGTCAGATGCGGAGATGATACTCCCTCGCCACCCGACGTCAAGCCGACATGCCTCCAGCGTCATCCCCTCGGTCCGAGCGAGAGCCGACATGCGGCGACCCCCAGGCTCTTCTCGCCCAGCGACTTCTGCGCGCAGCGCAGTGAGCTGGGGAGAAGCGCCTGGGGGTCGCCCCGGCGCAGGAGGGCCTACGCGAAGTCCGCGATCTGCGCCTTCAGCTGCTCGATCGTGGCCGTGAGCTCGGCGGCCTGCGCGCGCTTCTTCTCGATGACCGCGGGCGCCGCCTTGGCGACGAAGCCCTCGTTGGCGAGGGTCCGCTCCACGCCCGCGAGGTCCTTCTCGGCCTTGGCGAGCTCCTTGGCGAGGCGCGCGGACTCGGCGGCCAGGTCAACGAGGTCGCCCACGTGGACGAAGATCTCCAGCCCGCCGTCGGCCACGGAGACGCAGCCCGCGGGCTTCTCGGCGCCGTCCCCGGCCGCGAAGGCGCCCACGTGGCCCACGGAGCGCACGAAGCCCTCCTGGCCGGCGAGCACCGCGGCCTCGTCGGCGCCGCAGCGCACGGTGACGTCGAGCTCGGCGCGGGGCGACAGGCGGTAGCGGGCGCGCGTGGAGCGCACGCAGGAGATGACGCGCTTGGCAAGCTCGAAGTCCTTCTCGGCGCGCTCGTTCACGAACTCGGCGAAGCGCTCGGGCTCCGGCCAGGCGGCCACCATGAGGAACTCGGCGGAGTGGTCGTCCAGGCCGGACGCGGGCAGGGCGTCCCACACGCTCTCGGTCACGAACGGCATCACGGGGTGGAGCAGCCTCATGCAGGTGTCGAGCACAAAGACGAGGTTGCGCTGGACCTGCAGGCGCTCCTCAGGCGCGCCGTCAAGCAGGCGGCTCTTGCAGAGCTCGATGTACCAGTCGCAGACGTCGCCCCAGAAGAAGCTCTGGATCTCGCGCGCGTAGTCGCCGAAGGCGTAGGTCTCCAGCTGCTCGGTCGCGTGCGCGACGGCGCGCGCCAGACGGCTGAGCATCCACGCGTCCTCGGGCGTCACGGCGGCCGGGGCGCCCGGCTCATAGCCCTCGAGGTTCATCTGCACGAAGCGGCTCGCGTTCCAGATCTTGGTCACGAAGCCGCGGGCCTGCTCGGTGCGCGGGCTGTCGATCAGCTTGTGGGTCTTCTTGTCGATGTTGGCGTCGAACTTGACGTCCTGGTTGTTGGTGATGAGCGTGAGGAGGTTGTAGCGCATGGCGTCCGCGCCGTACTTCTCCATGAGCTCCATCGGGTCCACGCCGTTGCCCTTGGACTTGGACATGCGGCTGCCGTCCTTGGCAAGGATCGTGGCGTAGATGTAGACGTCGTGGAAGGGCACCTCGTCGGTGAAGTAGAGCGAGCTCATGATCATGCGCGCCACCCAGAGGGCGATGATGTCGCGCGCGGTCACGAGGACCTTGGTGGGGTGGTGGCCCTCCATCTGATCGGGGTGGTCCGGCCAGCCCTGCGTGGCGAAGGTCCACAGCTGGCTCGAGAACCAGGTGTCCAGCACGTCCTCGTCCTGGCGCACGTGGTGCCCGCCGCACGTGGGGCACACGTCGGTGTCCTCCATGAGGGCGTCCTCCCAGCCGCAGTCCTCGCAGTAGAAGACCGGGATGCGGTGGCCCCACCAGAGCTGGCGGGAGATGCACCAGTCCTTGAGGTTGTCCATCCAGGTGAGGTAGGTCTGGGTCCAGCGCTCGGGGTGGAACGTGACCTCGCCCGACTTCACGACTTCGGTCGCGCGGTCCTTGAGCTTGTCCACGGCCACGAACCACTGCTCGGAGAGCCAGGGCTCGAGCGCGGTGTTGCAGCGGTAGCAGTGCATGACGGAGTGGTCGAGCTCCTCGACCTTCTCGAGCAGGCCGTGCTCCTCGAACCACGCCACCACGGCCTCGCGGCACTGGTCGCGGCTCATGCCGGAGAACTCGCCGTAGCCCTCGACCACGACCGCGTGCTCGTCGAAGATGTTGATCTGCTCGAGGTCGTGGGCCTGGCCCATCGCGTAGTCGTTGGGGTCGTGCGCGGGCGTGACCTTGACGAAGCCCGTGCCAAAGCCGGCGTCCACGTGCCAGTCGGAGAAAATCGGGATCTCGCGGTCCACGATGGGCAGGCGCACCATCTTGCCCACGAGCCGGGCCTTCTCGGGGTCCTGCGGGGAGACGGCCACGCCCGTGTCGCCGAGCATGGTCTCGGGGCGCGTGGTGGCCACCGTGATGTGGTCGATGCCGTCCACGGGCTCCACGAGCGGGTACTGGAGGTACCAGAGGTGGCCCTTCTCGTCCTGGTACTCGGCCTCGTCGTCCGAGATGGCGGTGCAGCAGGAGGGGCACCAGTTGACGATGCGCTTGCCGCGATAGATGAGGCCGTCGTGGTACCAGTCGCAGAAGACCTTGCGCACGGCGCGGCTGAACTCGGGGCTCATGGTGAACTTCTCGTCGGAGAAGTCGATCGAGCAGCCCATGCGCTTGATCTGGCTGACGATGGTTCCGCCGTACTCACGCGTCCAGTCCCAGCAGGCGTCGAGGAACTTCTCGCGCCCGATCTCCAGGCGGGAGACGCCCTCGCTCTTGAGCTTCTTGTCCACCTTGGTCTGCGTGGCGATGCCCGCGTGGTCGGTGCCCAGAATCCAGCGCGTGGAGCGGCCGCGCATGCGGCTGTAGCGCACGTAGGTGTCCTGGATGGAGTCGTCCATTGCATGGCCCATGTGCAGGATGCCCGTCACGTTGGGCGGCGGGATGACGACGGTGCAGTCCCCCACCCCCTTGGAGCGCTGGTAGCAGCCGGCGCTCATCCAGCGCTCGATGAGCTCGGGCTCGGCGGTTGCGGGGTCGTAGTTCTTGGGCATCTCTTCCACGGGGCGTCCTCTCCCGGTCGCGTGCATATCAGCCTTACAGGATAGCACGCGGGGGTGCGCCCGGGCGACGGCGGGCGCGCGGCGGGTGCCCTGCGCTGCGGGGACGCCCGCCCGACGCTTGCGCGGTCGGGCGCGGGAGGTATCATCGCGAGGAGGAGGGCGCGCATGTGGACTGACGCACACTGCCATCTGGGATGGTTTTCCGACCCCGCCGCCGTGGCGCGCGAGGCGGCCGAGAAGGACCTCACGCTTCTCGCCGTCACGGTGACGCCGGCGGAGTACCTCGCGCGCCGGGGCGCGCTCGCGGGCGAGAAGAACGTGGCGCTCGCGGCGGGCCTCCACCCGTGGTGGGTGCGCGCCGCCTCCGACGCCGACGCGCTCTGCGAGCTGCTGCCGGAAACGCGCTGGGTCGGCGAGGTGGGGCTCGACCGCACGCCGCGCCATGCGGCGACGTGGGAGGCGCAGCTCGCGGCCTTCGAGCGCGTCTGCCGGGCCTGCGCCGAGACGAGCGCTCCCGATGCCCCCAAGGTCCTCTCGGTGCACGCGGTCCGCTCGGCCGGGGAGGTGCTGGACGCGCTCGAGCGGACGGGCGCGGCCGAGGGCTGCCGCTGCGTGCTGCACTGGTTCTCCGGCTCGTCGGACGAGCTCTGGCGCGCGGTGCGCCTGGGCTGCCTCTTCTCGCTCGGCGAGCGGGCGCTCGCGACGCGCCGCGGGCGCGAGTACGCCCGGGTCCTGCCCGCGGAGCGCCTGCTCGTGGAGACGGACCTCCCCGAGGCCGCCGGATCTTTCGCGGGCGCCCCCGACATCGTGGCCTCGCTCGGGCGCACCGTCGCCGCCATGGCCGCGGTACGCGGCATGGACCCCTGCGACCTGCGCGTTCTTCTCGCCTCGAACGCCGCCGCCCTGGGCGTGCCGCCCGAGCCCTGACAAACGACCCGGACACCTTTGTCAGGTCATGGTAGAGTTGACGGAGCGAACCAGCCGACCTGACGGGAAGGCCCATGAGACCACTCCGCAAGACGACGCGCGTGAGGAACCCGCACGTCAAGAACCCCATTTCCTCGACCATGCTTGCGAGCACGTCGGGGGAGCTCGACCTGCCGCTGACCGACGTCGTCATCGTCTTCGCGTGCAGCGAGAACTTCGTCCCCTACCTCTCCGTCGCGACGCAGTCGATCATCGAGAACGCGAGCCCGGAGCGCCGCTATGACATCGTGGTGCTCACGAGAAACATCTCCCCGGCGAGCATGATCACGCTCACGCGCCAGGCGACCTCGGAGAACGTGGGCATCGGCTTTCTTGACGTCGACGCCGCGCTCGGCGACATCAAGCTCCCCCATCACGGCCACTTCAGGCCCGAGACCTACTTCCGCCTGCTCGCCCCGCAGCTCCTTCCCAATGTGGACAAGGCCATCTACCTGGACTCCGACCTCATCGTCGACGACGACGTCGCCAAGCTCTTCGACACTGACGTCACCGGCTACCCGCTCGCCGCCACGCGCGACGCGGACACGATCGGCCAGATCGAGGGCTACGACGCATCCGTGGGGCCCTACCTGAGAGACGAGCTCGGCATGGACGACCCGCACGACTACTTCCAGGCGGGCGTCATCCTGATGAACCTCGCGGAGCTGCGCCGCACCGTCCCGCCCGAGCGCTTCCTCGCGCTCTCGACCGATCGCATGTGGCGCTGGCTCGACCAGGACGTGCTCAACAAGGTGGTGAACGGCCACTACGTGCGCGTGCACATGCGCTGGAACTACCTCATGGACTGGCAGCACCTGCGCCGCACCCACATCGTGGCCAACGCGCCTGCCGACGTGCGCGCGGAGTATGCCGAGGCGGCCGCGGACCCCGCGATCGTCCACTTTGCCGGGCCGGACAACCGCCCCTGGCTCTACCCCGACGCGGACGGCGCCGACCTCTTCTGGCGCTACGCGATGCACTCCCCCTACCTCGACGAGATACGCGGGCAGCTCGAGGAGTCGCGCGCCTCGGCGGCGGGCCTCGCCAAGCGGCTGCAGGTCATCCTGCTCTACAAGGGCATCATGCCGGCCTTTGACAAGACGTGCCCCGCCGGGTCCAAGCGTCGCAGCGCCATCATCAAGACCTACATGCGCCTCGGCGGCGCCAATCTGTAAGTTGGGGACAGTCCCCAACTTACAGAAACTATTTATGTGAATTGGGGACTGTTCCCAACTTACAGGCGGGCCCGGAGGTTGCTCCGGGCCCGCCTTGTTTGAGTCTGTGGGGAGTGGGCTTACGCCACGCGGTGCTTGCCGTGGGCGGTGGTCACGATCCTCGGTGACTCCCCGCCGCCGACGGACTCCTTGGTGACGATCACCTTGGTGATGTCGAGGTCGCTCGGCAGGTCGAACATCGTGTCCTGGAGCGTCGCCTCGCAGATGGCGCGCAGGCCGCGGGCGCCCGTGCCGCGGGCGATGGCCTGGCGGGCGATCTCCTCGAGCGCCTCGTCCTCGAAGACCAGCTCCACGCCCTCGAGCTCGAACATGCGGCGATACTGCTTGACGAGGGCGTTTCGGGGCTGCGTGAGGATGCTCACGAGGTCGGACTCGGTGAGCTCGCGCGTGGCGGTAATCACGGGGATGCGGCCGAGGAACTCGGGGATCATGCCGAACTTGTGCAGGTCCTGCGGCATGACCTGCTCCATCAGGTAGTCCTCGTCCTTCTCGGCGTTGCGGCCGACCTCGGCGGCAAAGCCGATGCCCTTCTTGCCGATGCGGTCGGCCACGATCTTGTCGAGTCCCACGAAGGCGCCGCCGCAGATGAAGAGGATGTTCGTGGTGTCGATGCGGATGAGCTCCTGCTGGGGGTGCTTGCGGCCGCCCTGCGGGGGCACGCTCGCCTCGGTCCCCTCGAGAATCTTGAGGAGGGCCTGCTGGACGCCCTCGCCGGAGACGTCGCGCGTGATGGAGAGGTTCTCGGCCTTGCGGGCGATCTTGTCGATCTCGTCCACGTAGACGATGCCCACCTGCGCGCGCTCCACGTCGCCGTCGGCGGCGGTGATGAGCTTGAGCAGGATGTTCTCCACGTCCTCGCCCACGTAGCCGGCCTCGGTGAGGGTGGTGGCGTCGGCGATGGCGAAGGGCACCTCGAGGAAGCGCGCGAGCGTCTGCGCGAGCAGCGTCTTGCCCGTGCCCGTGGGGCCCAGCAGCAAGATGTTGCTCTTGGCGATCTCGACCTCCTCCTCGCCCTCGGCTACCTCGTCGTTGCCGGAGAGGATGCGGCGGTAGTGGTTGTAGACGGCCACGCTCATGGCGCGCTTGGCCTGCTCCTGGCCCATGACGTACTGGGAGAGCTCGTCGTAGATCTCGTGCGGGGTGGGGAGGTTCTTGATCGGCGCCTGCTCGGGCGCCTCCTCGACGGCATCGGCCGCCTCGACGTCCACCTCGTCGATCATCTCGGTGCAGGCGTGCACGCACTCGTCGCAGATGAAGACGCCGCCCGGGCCGGCGATGAGCTTGCTCACCTGGCTGCGGCTCTTCCCGCAGAACGAGCAGTGCATCTCGTTGGAGAAGCCGGGGCCTCCCTGATCAAAGCTAGGCATCGAGCTACTCCTGGGTCTGGTCGGCGCGGGACGTGATGACCTTGTCGACGAGGCCGTAGGCGCAGGCCTCGGCGGCGCGCATGTAGTTGTCGCGCTCGGTGTCGGCGTTGATCTTCTCGATGGGCTGGCCCGTCGCCTCGGAGAGGATCTCGTTCAGGCGCTGGCGGATCCAGCGGGTCTCGTCGGCCACGATCTGGATGTCGGTCTGCTGGCCGGAGACGCCGGAGCTCGGCTGGTGGATGAGCACCATCGAGTTGGGGAGCGCAAGACGCTTGCCCTTGGCGCCGCACGCGAGGATGGCGGCGCCCATGGAGGCGGCCATGCCCACGCAGATGGTGGAGACGTCGGGCTTGATGAAGTTCATCGTGTCGATGATGCCCAGGCCTGCGTAGACGTCGCCGCCCGGGGAATCCACGTAGAGGGCGATGTCCTTGTCAGGGTCCTGGCTCTCGAGGTGCAGGAGCTGCGCGATCACGAGGTTCGCCGAGTCGCGCGTGACCTCCTCGCCGAGAAACACGATGCGGTCGTTGAGCAGGCGGGAGTAAATGTCGTAGCTGCGCTCGCCGCGCGGGGTCTGCTCGACCACGTACGGGATGAGCGGGATGTTGGTGGGATGGTGCATGCGGTCTCCGTTTCTTGTAGAAGGCCCCGGACGAGGCGCGCTCGCCCGGGGCACTTCGGTGCCTGATGAGCGGGACTACTCGGCGTCGGCGGCCTCGTCGTCCTTCTCGCCCGCGGCAGCGCGCTCGGCGACCTCGTCCACGACGTTCACCTTGGCGTTCTCGACGAGCCAGTCGAGGGCCTTGGTGCGGCGAATGGAGTCGCGGATGGCCGGGAGGCGGCCCTCCTCGCGCCACTGCTTGACGGAGGCGTCGACGTCCTCCACGCCGGCGCGCTCGAACTCGGCGCGGACGTCGTCCTCGGTGGCCTCGAGGCCGAGCTTGGCGGCCACGGCGTCGAGGGCGAGCGACTGGCGGGCGCGCTCCTCGGCCTGGACGCGCAGATCGGCGATGAAGTCGTCGGACTTCAGGCCGCGGGCGCGCAGGAACATGTCGAGGGAGACGTTCTGGCGCTGGAGCTGGGAGAGGAACTCGGAGGCGAGCTCGTTGAAGATCTCGTTCTGGTAGGCCTCGGGCACGGTCTCGAGCTTGAGCAGCTTGCCCATGGCCTCGACGACGCGGTCCTCCTTGAGGTTGGGGATCGTGGTCTTCTTGTCGCCCTCGATCTCCTCCTTGACGGCGGCGCGGAACGCCGCGACGTCGTCGAAGCCGAACTTCTTGGCGACCTCGTCGTCGAGCTCGGGGGTGACGGCCTTCTTGATGCCGTTGAGCTTCACCTTGACGGAGAAGGTGTGGGAGTGCTCCTCGCCCTCGTGGACGTGGGTGTGCGTCCACTCGATGGCCTTCTCCTCGCCCTTCTTCATCCCGACGATGCCCTCCTGGAGCTGCTCGGGGACCTGCTGGCCGTCGAGCGAGAGCAGGCGGTTGGTGCCGGCGAGGTGGCCGGCGCCCTCGACGTTCTCGATGTCAACGGAGACCACGTCGCCGGGCTCGACGGCGCGGTCCTCCTCGACGTCCTCGTAGGTCACCTGGTAGGTGAGGAGCTGGTTGATCTGCCAGTCGATCTCGGCCTCGGTGGCCTCCTCGGGCGGAAGGTTGATCTCGGGGGCGTCATAGCTCTCGAGCTCGCAGGCCGGGCGCACGCCGATGGTAGCGGAGACGACGTAGTCGGTGCCCTGGGCGGCGAGCTCGGGGTCGGCGCCCTCCGGGCCAAAGCTCACGCGGCCGACGGGGGTGACGTCGAGCTCCTCGAGCATCATGGGCTCGACGGCGCCGAGCAGGTCGTTGGTCGCCTGGGCGAGCACGGCCTCGCGGCCGATGATGCCGTCGATCACCGGGCGCGGCGCGTGACCGCGGCGGAAGCCCTGGAAGTTGTACTTCTTGGCGATGTCCTTGTAGGTCTTGGCGATGGCCTTGTCGACATCGGCAGCCGGGACGGTGACCGTGGCGGCCATCTTGTCGTCGATCGGCTTCTCAGCGGTGACGGTGATCTTCAACGTTCCTCCAGTGTCTCGTGCGGGCGGGCTTGCCCCGCCGTGCGTGCCGTTTGTGCTGGTGCGGGCGAAAGGACTCGAACCTTCACGGGGTCTCCCCCACTGGAACCTAAATCCAGCGTGTCTACCAGTTCCACCACGCCCGCAGCTTGCACAGCCTTATGAATATACCAAACTTCTAGAGGATACCCACGTCTTGGCAGATATTTCACGTCAGGCCTGCGGGTTGCCGTGCGAGGAACCGTGCGAAGGGGACAGTCACTTTTGCACACGCGCCTGTGCAAAAGTGACTGTCCCCTTCGCACGCCAACGCGGGGCCGTCAGCCCTTCTCGCCGTCCACGTAGTAGCTGGCCTGGGCGTTCCACAGGCTCGCATAGAGACCGCCGGCTGCAAGAAGGTCCTCGTGGGAGCCCGCTTCCGCGATCCGCCCGCCGTCGAAGACGACGATTCGGTCGCAGAAGCGGCAGCTGCTCATGCGGTGCGAGATGTAGACGGCCGTGCGGCCCTCGACCATGCGGTCGAACCCCTCGTAGACCTCGGCCTCGCTGATGGGGTCGAGCGCGGCCGTCGGCTCGTCCAGGATGACGAGCGGCGCGTCCTTGTAGAGCGCGCGGGCGAGCGCAAGCTTCTGCGCCTCGCCGCCGGAGATCATCACGCCGTCGCCGAGGTCCTTGTAGAGGAGGGTGTCGAGCCCCTGCGGCAAGGCCCGCACCAGCTCGGCCGCCCCCGCCTGCGCAAGCGCCGCCCACATCCGCTCGTCGTCGCGCGCGTAGCCCGCCGCCAGGTTCTCCCACACCGGGAAGGCGAAGAGCCTGAAGTCCTGGAAGACCACGGCAAAGAGGTCGCGGTACTCGTCCTCGTCGTACTTGCGGATGTCCACGCCGTTCAGCGTGATCCGCCCCTCCGTGGGGTCGTAGAGGCGAACAAGCAGCTTGATGAAGGTGGTCTTGCCCGCGCCGTTGGGCCCCACCACGGCCAGCCTGTGCAGGGTGTCCAGCTTGAGGCTCACGTCGCGCAGCGCCCAGGAGCTCGTGCCCGGGTAGCGGAAGCTCACGTGCTCGAAGGCAAGCTCGAAGAGCCCGTCGTCGCGCTTCTCCACCGGGATGGTCCCGTGCGGGCGCGGGTCCTCCATGTCCATGAGGTCGAGAAAGACGCCCAGGTATCCGCAGCACTCCCGCAGGCGGGCGCTCTTCTCGCAGAGCGTCGCGTAGGCCCCTCCGAACTGCGCGAGCGCGCCCGCGTAGGTGGTGAACGACCCCACGGTGATGGCCCCGGCCAGCACCTTCACCGCGACGATCGCGTATGAGGCCACCACGAAGACCGCGCTCAGCGCGCCCGTCCCCACGTCGAGGCGACGCGTGGAGGTGAACCAGCGGTCGTAGAAGCCGATCGAGGCGCGGGTGTTCTCCTCGAGGTTGCGCATGAGCATGCCGCGCATGTCGTAGATGCGCGCGACCTTGGGCACGCGCCGGTCCTCAAGCACCAGGCCGAGCAGGTACGTGAGGCGGTTCTCGACCGAGGCGTAGTCTTTCGTGAAGCCCCGCATGACGCGCCCGCGCAGCCGCCCCAGCGCGCCGTTGCCCGCGACCGCCCACCCGAGCGCGGCCAAGAGGAGCAGCGCGGAGACCGCCGGCGAGGCCGCTGCCGAGAGCGACGCGCCGGCGCGGCCCGGGGCCAGACAGAGCGCCACCACCAGGCCCACGCACGCGAGCATGTTGAGCAGCGCGCACAGGGCGTCGCGGTAGAACCCGGCCACCGCCCCGAGGTTGCCCTGCATGGACGCCGTGCGCTCCACGTAGGCGATACGCTCGGAGATCTTGGGGTCCTCCATCGTCTCGTAGCTCAGGCTCATGGCCTTCTCGCGCAGCATCACGGTGAACTCGCGCATGACGCGCATGGAGCCCACGGTGGCGCGCCGCTCGCACCGGGCGCGCACGCACGAGGCGAGAAACGCGCAGGCCACGATGCATGCCGCCATGACCGCGCTCACGCGCGCGCTTCCTGCCGCGAGTGCGTCGACGAGGCGGGCCGTGAGGATGAGGGAGGCGTAGAGGGCCCCCACCCGCACCGTCGCGTCCACGAGCATGACGGGGATGAGCGCGCGGTCGATCCGGTGCACCACGCCGAGCAGGCGAAGGCCCGTGCGATGGAACGCCAGGGGCTCGCGGATCCTATCGAGCATCGCGCTCGCCTCCCTTCTCGCCGTGCGCCGCGTCCTTCTCGCCAAGCGCCGCGCCCAACTCGCCGTCCTCGTAGTAGCGGGCCTGGGTCTCGAACATGCGGGCGTAGGCGCCGCCCGCGGCCATGAGCTCGTCGTGCGTGCCCTCCTCCACCACGCGCCCTCCCTCCATGAACACCACGCGCTCGCAGAAGCGCGTGGACGAGAGGCGGTGTGAGATGAAGACGCTCGTCTTGCCGTGGGTGAGCTCGTCGTAGCGCTCGTACATCTGGCGCTCGGCGAGCGGGTCCAGGGCGGCGGTCGGCTCGTCGAGAAGGACCACCGGCGCGTCCTTGTAGAGCGCGCGGGCGAGCATGAGCCGCTGGGTCTCGCCGCCGGAGAGGCTCACCCCCTCGGGGTCCACGTCCTGCCCGAGGCGGGTGTCCGCGCCGTGGGGCAGGCCGTCGACCTTCTCGGCCAGGTCGGCGCGCTCGAGGCTCTCCGCGAGGCGCCCCTCGTCCACGGAGGCGGGGTCGTCCGCGCAGGTCACGTTGTCCGCAACGGAAAACGAGAACGGGAAGCAGTCCTGGAAGACGACCGAGAGCTCCCGCCAGAGCGCGCGCCGCTCGATCGCCGAGACGTCCTGACCGTCCAGGTAGACCGCACCCGAGCTCGGCCGGTACAGTCCGCACGCGAGCTTCACGAGCGTGGTCTTGCCCGCGCCGTTGACGCCCACCAGCGCGACCTTCTCGCCCGCGCGGATGGTGAGGGTCAGGTCGTGTACGGCGTCGGTCCTCCCGTCGTAGGAGAAGCAGACGTGGTCGAAGCGGATCTCGTGCGCGTGGCCGGGGCGGGCGACGCCCTCGCCGCCGCGGCTCGGCTCGCAGTCCGCGTGGAAGTCGCGGTAGGCCCCCACGTGGCGGGCGTTCTGCGTGAGCGACGTCAGGCCCTCGAACGCCGCCTGCATCCAGGTGCCAAAGCCGCTCACCATGCCCACCATGAGCAGGAACGCCGGGAGGTCGAGCGCGCCCGAGAGGAGCCGCGCGATGAGCAGCGCGTAGGCCGCGGCGTCGCGCGCGAGGGCGAGCGCGACCGCGAGGTAGCCCGAGCGCTCGAAGGCGCGGTACTCCACGTCGCGCAGGGCGAGGTCGCGCTCGATCACGTCGGCGAAGGCGCGGGAGAACCACGCGGCCATGCGATAGAGGCGGATGTCCTTGCCGTTCTCGGGCGAGATGGTCTGCCGGCGCAGGTAGGAGAACTCCTCGCTCGTCTGGAACTCGGGGCCCATGACCTCGAAGCTCCTGTTGGAGGCCCAGGCGTTGCCCGCGACGGCGCCTGCCGTGAGCAGCGTGATGAGGGCGAGAAGCCCGGGCGCCCCCGAGCCGATGACCGCCCCGTAGGCCACCATGCCGGCCGCGCCCGTGACGAGGCCGCGCAGGCTGAGCAGCACCTGGCCGACGCCTATGCTCATGTCCTGGAAGAAGGCCATATCGGCGGCCTGCATCTTCTTGTTCGCCTCGTCGCTCTCTATGAAACGGTAGTCGGCGGCGAGGGCGTCGCGGCACATGTCGAGCCCGCCCCAGATGCGCGCGAGCGAGTCGTTCCAGGAGGCGCGGCGGTCGGCCCAGGTCCTGAGCACGCCGAGCGCCTGGATGAGGGCCGCGGAGACGGCCACGAGCGCAAGCGACGCGAGCGGGTCCCAGCCGGACGTGAGCGCGGCCACAACGACGCTCGGCAGGGCGGCCGCCAGGAACGGCTGCGCCACCCCGAGCGCCACGTCGAGCACAAAGACCCCCACGGCGCGGGCGCCGGCGTGGCGCCTCATCAGGCGCAGGGCGAAGAGGGCGTTGCTCGCCGCGGACCAGCGCCGCGTCGGCTCCACCGCGTTGACGTCAGTCATCTGCACAACGAATCAAATCCCCTCTGTACGATCGCCACGCTAGCCCGAGCCGGGCGCACGGAACCCGCCGCCAAAGCGTGCGCGCAGCTCGGGACGGGCGAGAAGAACCGGCGGGCCGTCAGCCCTTCTCGCCGCCCACGTAGTAGCTGGCCTGGGCGTTCCACAGGCTCGCGTAGAGGCCGCCCGCGGCGAGAAGCCCCTCGTGGCCGCCGCGCTCCACCACGCGCCCGCCGTCGAAGACGATGATGTCGTCGCAGAAGCGGCAGCTGCTCATGCGGTGCGAGATGTAGATCGCGGTCTTGCCGGCAACCATCCGGTCGAACCCGGCGTAGACCTCGGCCTCGCTGATGGGGTCGAGCGCGGCGGTTGGCTCGTCCAGGATCACGAGCGGCGCGTCCTTGTAGAGCGCGCGGGCGAGCGCGAGCTTCTGAGCCTGGCCGCCGGAAGGCGCGATGCCCGGGCCCAGGTCGTTGTAGAGGCGGGTCTCGAGCCCCTCCGGCCATGCGCGCACGAAGCCGGCGTCGACCCGCTCGAGCGCCTCCCAGAGCCGCACGTCGTCGCGCGGGTAGCCCGCCGCCAGGTTCTCCCACACCGGGAAGGCGAAGAGCCTGAAGTCCTGGAAGACTACCGCCATGAGGTCGCGGTACTCGTCCTCATCGTACTTCTCGATGTCGATGCCGTTGAGCGTGATGCGCCCGAACGTGGGTCGATACAGGCGGCACAGCAGCTTGATGAAGGTGCTCTTGCCCGCGCCATTGGGGCCCACCACGGCCATCTTGCGCCTCATGCCCAGCTTGAGCGTGACGTCATGCAGAATCTCCTCGGAGCTGCCGGGATACGAGAAGCTCACGTGCTCGAAGGCGAGCTCGTACTCGCCGTCGTCGCGCTTCTCGGGCGGGATGGAGCCGCGCTCGCTTGCCTCGGGCATGTCGAGAATGGCCAGGAACTCCTCGAGGTAGCTGCAGTGCTCGCGCAGGTCGTTGTTGCGGCTCACGAGGTTGGACCAGGCGGTCCCCAGTTGCGCGAGGGCGCCCGCGTACTGCGTGAACGCGCCGATGGAGATGGCGCCGGCGAGCACCTTCACGGCGACGATCAGGTAGGACGCCACGATGAAGGCGCCGTTGATGCCCGTGGACGCCACAGCCACGCGGCGGTTGCCCGCGCGCCAGCGGTCGTAGAAGCCCACGCTCGCGCGGTTGGTCTGGTCGAAGGCACCCATGAGCATGTCGCGCATGCCGAAGACGCGCTCCACCTTGCCGTCGGCGCGCTCGCCCGCGACGAGGTCCATGAAGTAGACCATCCGGCGCTCCCACGCCCCATCCTGCGCCGAGAAGCGCTCGGTGATGCGGCGGCTGAGCGCGGAGACGGCGGCCTGGCCGCGCACGAGCAGCGCCACCGCGCAGGCGAGAAGGACCGCGGATGCCGCCGGGCTCGCCAGCGCTGCGAGCACGCCCTCTCCGCCCGCGGCCGGGGCGGCCGCGACGAGGCCCACCATGAGCGCGAGGCAGGCCACGAGCGACAGCGCGCTCTCGAGCAGGGCGCGGTAAGCGGCCGGGATCATGGAGAGGCCGCCCTTGATGCGCACCGTCTGGTCGAGCGCGGCGACGCGGCCCTGGAAGGCGGGGCTCGAGAGGGTCTCGTAGTCCAGGCGCAGCGCCTTCTTGCGCGTGAGCAGCTGGAAGGCCAGCCAGCTCACCCAGGCGCCGTCGTTGCGGTGGTACTCGCAGACGCGCTCCACCACGCCGGCCGCGGCCGACACCGCCACGATGGCCGCCGCCGACGCCACGCTCGCGCGCCAGTCGAGCGCGATGAGCGAGTTCACGAGAAGCGCCGTGAGGAAGAGGTTGGCGTAGATCGCCGCCACGCGGGTCACGGCGTCAACCACGAGCGCGGGCACGAGCGCCCGGTCGAGCCCGTGCAGGATCTTGAGCAGGCGAAGCCCCGTCCGGTGGAACGCCAGGGGCTCGCGGGTCCTATCGAGCATCGCCGTCTCCCTCCCCGGCGTGCAAAAGTGCCTGTCCCTTTTGAACGCCGTCCTCGTAGTAGCGGGCCTGGGTCTCGAACATGCGGGCGTAGGCGCCGCCCGCGGCCATGAGCTCGTCGTGGGTGCCGTCCTCGGCGAGCCGTCCGCCCTCCAGGTACAGCACGCGCCCGCAGAAGCGCGTGGACGCGAGGCGGTGCGAGATGAAGACGCTCGTGCAGCCCTCGGTGAGCTCGTCGTAGCGCTCGTACATGCGCGCCTCGGCGATGGGGTCGAGCGCGGCAGTGGGCTCGTCCAGAATCACGACCGGGGCGCCCTTGTAGAGCGCGCGGGCCAGCATGAGGCGCTGGGTCTCGCCGCCGGAGAGCGTCACGCCCTCGTCGTCAATGTCCTGGCCCAGGTAGGTGGCCAGGCCCTGCGGCAGCGAGCGCGCCTTGTCGAGCAGGTCGGCCTGCGAGAGCGCCGCCACCAGGCGCCCGTCGTCGCCACCCGCGGCGTCCCAGGCGCAGGCCACGTTGTCGGCCAGCGGTATCGACAAGACCGCGGGGTCCTGGAACACCACGGCGAGCTCGGCGAACAGGGCTCGCCGGTCGAGCTCGCGCACGTCCACGCCGTCGATCGTGACTCGCCCGGAGGTGGGTTCGATCAGGCCGCACGCAAGCTTCACGAGCGTGGTCTTGCCCGCACCGTTAGGCCCCACGAGCGCGACCTTCTCGCCCGCGCGGATCGTGAGGGTGAGGTCGGAGAGCGCGCTCCTCTCGCCGTCGTAGGAGAAGCTCACGTGGTCGAAGGCGATCTCGTGGGCGCGCCCCGCCGTGGGCAGCGCGGCCACGGGACGCGGCCTCGGCTCGCAGGCGCGCTGGAAGGCGCGGAACCCGCCCACCTGCGCGCTCTTCTGCACCAGCAGGGCGAGCGCGCCGAAGAGCCCTCCCATCCAGGTGCCAAAGCCGGCGACCATCCCCACGAGCAGAAGGAAGGCGGGCAGGTCGATCGCGCCCGAGAAGAGCTGGGCCACGAGCACCGCGTAGGCCACGGCGTCGCGCACGAGCGAGGAGGCCACGGACACGAGGCCCGCCACCTCCTGGTCGCGCCACTCCCCGCCCCAGGCGGCACGCACGCGCGCGGCCGCGGCGTCAAGCTCGGCGGACATGATGCCGCGCATGCGGTAGATCTTCACGTCCTTGGCGCTTCTCGGCGAGAGGGCCTCGCCGATGAGGTGGTCGTACTGCTCCAGCGAGCGCATCTCCGCCTCCTGGCGCGCCGGGGCGCGGCGCTGCAGGACCACCGTGGCCGCCACGGCCGGCACCGACACCGCCACGAGGAAGGCAAGGAGCGCCGGGCGGCCCCAGCCGATGACGCATGCGTAGACCACCACGCCGCCGAGGTTGGTGGCCAGGTCAAAGAGCGCGGTGAGCGTCGCCTGCGAGCCGCTGTCCGGGCCGTTGAAGAAGCAGGCCTGCGCCACGCCCTTGCCCTGCCTGGCGTCCTCGGTCTGCAGGTAGTCGTAGTCCGCGGCGAGAAGCGCGTCGAGGTAGGCGCTGTAGAGCGCAGATCGGGTGTTGCTGCACGCGCCTGAGCGCTGGTTGGCCGTCCACGCCTGAAGGACGCGTGCGAGCTGATAGGCCGCCACGTAGGCGGCGAGAAGCCCGAGCGCGGCCGGCGCGGGCATGCCGCTCGCCAGGACGCCCACCACGAAGCTCGGCAGCGCCGCCCCCAGGAAGGGCAGCGCCACGCCGAGCGCGACGTCGGCCGCACACGCCGCCACCGCGCCCCAGCCAAGGCCGCGGCGCATGGCGCGCAGCACGTAGGCGACGTTTGACGCCGTAGAGAAGCTCTTGCTCATGTGCACTCACATCCTTTCGTCCGAGAATGTGATACCGCGCCGCGGGCGGCCGCGGGGAGCATCCGCACGAGTTGCGCGATTTTTCGCGCGAGTTGTCACGGGCGGCTGGGCGGGGAGCTTCGAGTTTTCGTCGCGCCCGACGCGGCAGCGCACCGCCCCGGACGCAGAGCTCGTGCCAGACAGCTGCGCTATACTGCCGCCAGCCCGGCGAGGGCCGAAGGCGAGGAGGTCGGAATGGACGTGCCACACTGGCCGTACTGGCGGCAGAACGCTCAGGGTGGGGTGCAGATCTGGTACACGGACATGCCCGAGCGCCCCTTCGTCGCGCCCGACGCGGACGAGCGCGTGGAGCGCGCCACCACCGAGATGAGGGACCTCGCCAAGAGGCTCGCCCCGCGCGGCGAGAAGCCCCTCGCTCTTCTCGAAATAGCCCCTGACCTGCGGCTTGTTCAACTTACGCGCATCCCGGAGCAGGCGCTCTCCTGGTACCAGGACCCCGAGACGCTCTGGATGGTCGACGGCAGGCGCGACCCGTACACGCCAGAGCGCCTCGCGCAGATGTACTCGTGGCTCTCCGAGCACGGCGAGCTGTGGTTCATCGAGGTCATGGCTCGCGAAGGCTGGCGCGTCGTCGGCGACGTCACGCTCTGCCCCGACGACCTCCCCATCGTCATCGGCGAGAAGGGCCTGCGAGGGCGCCACATAGGCCGCCGCGTGATCGCCGCCCTGTGCAAGCGCGCCCGCGAGCTGGGGCGCGACGAGGTCCGCGTCGCAGAGATCTACGACTGGAACGAGGCCTCCCAGCGCTGCTTCGCCGCCGCGGGCTTCTCGCCCTACGAGCGCACCGAGCACGGGGCCCGCTGGCGCCGCGCGCTGTAAAGGAGCCGGCGGCTGCCCTGCGCCGCGCCCCGCACTCGATGCCCGCACCTGAGAAGTGCGGTCCTTACGCACCCCTCGCGCCCTCACTTCTCGCCAAAGCACGAGCGGGCGCCCGCACTCCCGGCCCCGCACGCCCGCAATCGCCCGCACTCGATGCCCGCACTCGCGAGTGCGGGCCGACAAAGCCCTTCTCGCCCAGCCGACGTGCTACAATCCCCCCAGCAACCGGCTGATGCAAAGGAGGCCGCAATGAGGCAGACGAACGAGGAGACCCGCTAGGGAGACCCGTTTTCCGAGGTAGCGCCGCCGCCCGCATGACGGACGGGTTTTTGTCGTGCGCCTCGAAGCTGCCGCATCACGCCCGTGCAGACGCCGAACGCCTCTCCCCCGCGAGTCCACGCAGACCCGCACGCCTCTAGGGAAAGGCACCCTCTCTTGCATGTCGACATCCGCCGCCAGACGCGGCTCTACTACGCCTACGTGGCGCTCTCCAACCTGTCCATGATCTCCGTGGTCATGAATCTCTACCTCGCCCACCTGGGCTTCTCGCTCTACCAGATCGGCATCCTGCTGGGTATCCTGCAGGTGGCAAACACCGTCCTCGAGATCCCGACCGGCTTTGTGGCCGACCGCTTCGGCAACCGGGCGAGCCTGATCTTTGCCCTCGCGCTGCAGATGGCGGCCTACGCGCTCATACCGCTTGCGGGGGCGCTGCCCGCCATGGCGGCCGTGATGGTGCTGCTCGCGCTCGCCAACACGCTCACCACGGGGTGCGCCTCGGCCATCGTCACCAACGCGCTTCTCGCCGAGGGGCGCTCCGACCAGCTCACCGACCTCTCCGCACGCTCCGGCGTCATCTTCTACCTCTGCTACGGCGTGGCCGCGCTGGCCTCGGGCTGGCTCAGCGAGCAGAGCTACGAGCTCGTGATCGCCCTCAGCGTGGGCTGCCTCGCGGGGGCGCTCACGGCCGTGGCGCTCATGCGAGAAGTGCGGGCCGGGGGCGAGAAGGACGGCGGAGACCGACCGATTCGCGTCCGCGAGGCCGCGCGCTACGTGGTCTCCAACCGGCCGGCGCTCTACTATGCGCTCGTGGAGGGCGCCGTGGCGTGGTCGATGGTCCCGGTGGACGACTTCTACAACAACTACCTGCACGACTTCCTGGGCATCCCGCTACCGCTCGTGGGCGTGGTCGTGGCCGCGCAGTTTGTGGCGGCGAGCCTCGCCGGGCTTGCGAGCTCGCGGCTTGCGCGCCATGTGCCCGAGGGGCTCGTCGCGCGCGTGGGGCCGGCGGTGACGGTGGCGGTCTTCCTGTGCTTTGCGCTCGCCCCGGACCCGCGCGCGGCCATCGCGCTCTACCTGCTAGGACTTGCGACGTTTCGGCTCACCAACCCGGTGCGCTCCAAGCTGCTGAGCCTCGGGGTCGACGCGCGTTTCCGCGTGACCGTGGCCTCGTTCAGCTCCATCGCGATCTCGCTTCTGTCCGCGGTCTCGCAGCCGATCTTCGGCTGGCTATCGGGGGCGCTCGGCATGCGCGCCGCGATGGTGGTCCTCATGGCGATCACGCTGGCTCTTCTCGCCGCGATCAACCTCGCGTTTCCGGACGCGACGTCCGCGGACGCGGTCGAAGGGGGCAACTGACATGCGCGCTGATCCGCAGCACATCAGTTGGGACCAGACCTCAACATACATACCGCAAGAGAAGGGCGTGAACATGCTTCAGATACGAGAAATGCGGGGGCACGATATTCCCGAGAAGGCCGTCGTCCATGCGCAGACGTGGCGGGAAACCTATGCGGGAATGCTCCCCGACGAGCTTAACGCGCACATTACGCCGCAGTTCGCCGAGCGCCTCGCACATGAGCAGGCCGATTGGCTCACGACGCTCGTGGCGCTCTGGGACGGCCACATAGTAGGATACGCAAGCTTCTCCGCGGCACGCGAGCAGCTTGGGCGGGCCGACGCGACAGAGCTCTGCAACCTCTATGTGCTTCGCTCGCATCAGGGGCTCGGCGTAGGCTGGGCACTTGTCGATGCAGTCCGGGAGCGCATTGGCGAGAGCGACCTCGTGCTCACCGTGTTTGCAAGAAACGAGCAAGCGCAGGGGTTCTACCAGCACGTTGGTTTCAGGCTGACGGGACGGATGTTCCACGATGACGAGGCGGGCGACGAGCTCGAGATGCTGCTCGCTCAGTCGCCCGCGCGACCCTAGGCGAGCCGACGCGCGCGGGCGAGTCCAATCTCGGGACGCACTTGAGGCAGGCGCTCGAGAAGTGCGGTCCTTACACACCCCTCGCGCCCGCACTTCTCGCCAAAGCACGAGCGGGCGCCCGCACTCCCGGCCCCGCACGCCCGCAATCGCCCGCACTCGATGCCCGCACTCGCGAGTGCGGGCCAGCGGGCGCCGCGGCGGCCTACCCAGCGGGCACAAGGCGCACGTAGGCCACGCACCCCAGGCGCTCGGCGCGCGTGAAGCCGAGCGACTCGTAGAACGCACAGGTCCCGGGGCCATCATCGGCGAGAAGCTCCGTCTGGTAGACGCCGCCGAAGCGCTCGAGCACCGCGCGCACGAGGGCCCCTCCGATGCCGCGGCGGTGAAGCTCGGGCGCCACGACCACGTCCTGGAGAAAGACGATCGAGGCCCCGTCGCCCACGACGCGCGCGAACCCCACGAGCCTCTCGCCCGCAAAGGCGCCCCACACCGCAAGCGAGCCGGCAAGCGCGGCGCGGACCATCTCCGGGCGGCTCGTGTAGTTGACCCAGCCGACGGCCTGGTAGAGGTCGAGGATCTCGGCGATGCGCGCCTCGCGCTCGGCGGTCCCGAGCTCGCGAACCTCATACGTCATGACAGCCCCCTCCGCGACGCGGCACTACAATGGCAGCATAGCGGAGAAGGGAGTTGCCATGTGGCACGCTGACAGCCGCCCCCTGCCGGAGGACCGGCACGTGTGCGTCATCTACCTCTCGCGCGCGGGCAAGGCGCTCGACGACGAGGGTCACCTCATGGAGGCGGAGCCCTCCCCCGCCTCGGAGGCCGCCGAAGCGCTCGAGCGGCTGCTCTGCGAGCGGCTCTTCTCGCATCGCGCTGACGCACCGCACGGGCAGAGCCTCGTTATGGTCAACGAGGTGGTCGAGAAGGGCGGCGCACTCGTCATCCAGCCCCACCTGCCGAGCATCCTCGAGCGCTACGAGACCATCGTCGTCTGCGCGCCCGTCCGGGACGGGCATCTCGCCCAGCCGGTCGAGGCGGCGCTCGCGCAGCGCGGCCCCCACGACTTCACCGGCCACGCCGTCCGGCCCGTCTGCACGCTCGCGGACAGCATGGGAACGGCTGCGGACATGGCACGCGACCTGCGGCGCGTTTGCCCGGGAGCCACCGTGGGCGAGCCGCTGGCCCTTCTCGGCGAGAAGGGCGCGGACTTCGAGCCCCAGCTCGCGGCGCACCTCGACGACTGGCTCCGCTGACGCCGTCGCTCGCCGCGCGCCGTCGTACCGTGCAAAAGTGCCTGTCCCTTTTGCACGCTAGTTGCTCACCGTGAAGAGGGAGTAGAAGTAGCCGCGGGCCGCCATGAGCTCGTCGAAGGTCCCGCGCTCCACCACGCGCCCATCGCGCAGGGCAACGACCTCGTCGTAGCGCTCGAGCAGCGGCGCCTCCAGACGGTGCGTCACCACCACGCGCGTGAGCCCCTCGAGCCCCAAGATCTCCTCGCCCACCGCGCGAGCCGTCTGGTTGTCGAGCGCCGCCGTGGCCTCGTCAACCAGCAGCACCGGCGTGCGCCGCAGGAGAGCCCGCGCGATCGAGACGCGCTGCCGCTCGCCGCCGGAGAGCGCGGAGCCGTTCTCGCCGCAGCGGAAGCCCTCGCCCTTCTCGGCCACCAGAGCCGCCAGGCCGGCGCGGCGCACGGCGTCGTCCACCGCCTCGTCGGGGAAGTCGCGAAACATCGTCACGTTGGCGCGGATCGTGTCGTCGAAGAGGAAGACGCTCTGGTCGATGAGGCTCACCAGGTCGTAGAGGCTGCCGGCCTCCACGTCGCGCAGCTCGTGGCCGTCCAGCGTAATAGAGCCCTCGTAGCCGTCGTAGCCGCCCATGAGGAGGTTGAGCAGCGTGGACTTGCCGGAACCGGAGGCGCCCACCACCGCGTAGCTGCGCCCGGCCGCAAGCTCAAGCGAGACGTCGCGCAGCACCGGCGCGCCCGGCTCGTAGCCAAAGCTCACGCCCGAGACCTCGATGCCGCGCTCGAGCCGCGAATCGATCCTCTCGCCGGCGCGCTCCGCGTTCTCGCGCGTGGCCGCGGCGAGCTTCTCCACCAGGCCCGCGGCGGCCCGTCGGCTCGCCCAGTACTGCGGCACGATGCTAATCGGCTGCATGAGGTAGTTGCACAGGTTCACAAAGATGAGCACCGTGCCGGCCGTGATCTGCCCGTCGATGGCGAGCCACGCCCCAATGAAGAACACGCCAAACTGAAGCAGCACCGAGCACAGGTCGCCGGAAACCGCGGTGATCAGGCAGTCCCACCAGTAGCGGGCGCGCTTTGCCTCCTCGGCCGCCCCGCTCGCCGCGTCGAAGAGGCCGCGCGCCTGCGCCTCGGCCTTGAAGCTCTTGATGACGGAGAAGCCGGCCAAGAGGTCGCGCAGCTCGGAGACGAAGGCCTCGTTGCGGTCGGACACGGCGCGCTCGCGGACGGCGAGCTCGCGGCCCATGAGCACGGAGGCCGCAAGCGGCAGCAGCGAGAGCGCCACAGCGGCCAGCGTCAGCGGCACGCTGTAGAAGAGCATCATCGCGAGCGTGCCCACGAAGAGCAGCGCGTGATAGACGAGCAGGAACGACCGCTTGAGGTAGCCCTCCTCGACTGAGGCCACGTCGTTGGTGAGCAGGCTGAGGTAGCTGCCCGTGTTCTCGCGCGAGAAGGCGCGGATGCTCTTCTCGGAGAGGCGCCTGAACGCCAGCGACTTGTAGCTCACCAGCGCCCGGAACACGAAGTCCGACTTGGCGCGGTACATCCCCACGCTAATCGCAAACGACGCCACCATGAAGACGGCGCAGAGGGCGAGAAGAGCCTGGAGCCGCCCGAGGTCGCCGGCGGCGATGACGTCGATGATCTCCCCGAGCAGCCAGGAGCCGATGAGGGCCGACGGGATGTCGAGCACCGTGAGCGCGAGCGCCGCCGCGAAGCGGGCACGGTTGTGGTCGAAGAAGGCACGGAAGTACTCCCGCGCGGCAGGCGTGATGGATGTCATGTCTCTCCCCTGTTCAAACGAAACCAGTATGTCAGGAGAGACCTAGAGCATGACGACCTTTCGCCGGGAACAGGACGGCTCCATCATAGGGCGCGGGCGCCGCGCGGACCCACAGCTTTCGGCGAGCGGCGCCGGCCGACCGCGCCGTGCAAAAGTGACTGTCCCCTTTGCACGCTACAGCGGCAGGCTGACCTCGGCGGCAAAGACGCCCGGCTCGTTGGCGAGGTTCAGGAAGCCCTCGTACTTCTCGACCACCGCGGCCACGCGCTTCATGCCCAGGCCGTGGTTGCCGCGCTTCTCGCTGATGTAGTTGCGCTGGTTGAAGCTCGGGTCCTCCACGGCGGAGTTCTGGATGGACGCGTAGAGCTGGCTGCCGCGCGCGGCCACGTAGACGCGCAGCCACCGGCCGTCCGCGGGCAGCGCCGCGCAGGCCTCGATCGCGTTGTCGAGCAGGTTGCCCAGGATCACGCAGAGGTCCACGTCGTCCACCGTGAGCGCGTCGGGCACGCGCGCCTTGCATGTCACGGCCACGCCGTCGCGCTCGGCAAGGCTGAGCTTGGAGTTCAGGATGGCGTCCACCATGAGGTTGCCGGACTTGACGTAGGTGTCCACGCGGTCGAGGTCGGCCTCGAGCTCGTCGAGGTAGGCGGAGAGCTCCGCGAGCTGCCCGGCGGCGAGCTCGGCCTTCATGACCTGAAGGTGGTTGTGGTAGTCGTGGCGCCAGCCGCGCATGTCCAGGTAGATGGCGCGGATCTCGTCGTACTGGCGGGAGAGCACCTCCTGCTGGAAGCGCTCGGCCGAGCTCTCGAAGCCGCGGCGCAGGCGCGCGTAGCCCCCGGTGACGAGCGCGTAGGAGCCAAAGGCGGCGAGAAGCGCGAGCGCCGCGGAGGCGGGCGGCCCCGCGACCGTGAGCGTCCCGAGCGCGGCCATGACGCAGGCGAGAAGGGCCACGTCGCGGCGAGAGAGCGTGCCGCGGCGCCGCATGGCGAGCACGAACGCGAGCGCGAGCGGCGCCACTGTGAGCGCGGCAACGACCCGCCCGGGCGCGCGCCCCCCGAACGCGACGCACGCCAGGCCCACAAGGGCCGCCTCGGCGAGCCCGGGCGCCACGGCGGCGCGCCAGGTCAGCGCGAGCGGTTCCTCGTCGAAGAACGCGTCGAGAAGGACGAGGGCGAACGTGACCGCGAGCCATGCAGCGGCGACGCCCCAGGGCGCCCCGGCGCGCGCCGCGCCCGAGAGGGCCCCGGTGAGCGCCCAGGTAGCCAGGTCCTCCCCGAGCCAGCCCGCGGCGAGCGCGAGCGCGCAGGTCCCGAGCGTCACCGCCCACGCGCCGCGGCTCGCGCGCAGCCGCCCGAGCGACGCGACGTGCAGGACGTAGGCGACGAGCCAGGCCGCCTGGGACCCCAGGGCCACCGCGAGCTCCGCCCCGCTCATCCGAGGGTCCCCCGGCACCACGCGAGCCACGCCTGGTTGAGCGGCTCCCAGCGCCCGCGCGCGATCGGCAGGCTCGCGCCGTCGTCCATCTCCACGTCGCGGCGGGTGATGCGCCGCACGTGCGCGAGGTTCACCAGGCAGGAGCGGTGGCACTTCGTAAAGAGCGTCGACTCCTCAGCGAGCTCGGCCTCCACGCGCGCGAGCCCCTCCTTGCTGCGCAGGCACGTCCCGTCCGCCAGGTGCACGAGCGCGTCGTGGCCCGACCCCTCCACGTAGCAGACGCGCGAGACTACGACGCGGCTCGTCTCGCCCGCGGACTCCACCACGAGCACGGGCTCGGCGCGCCCCAGGCGCTCCCGCGCGCGGTCGAGCGCCAAGAAGAGCCTGTCGGCGCGCGCCGGCTTGAGTAGGTAGGAGACCGCGTCCACGTCATAGCCGTCGAAGACGTGGTCGATGATGCCGGTCACGAAGACGACCTGCGTGCGCTCGCCGCGCTCGCGCAGGAGCCGCGCGAGCTCCATGCCGCTCGCGCCGGGCATCTCTATGTCGAGCAGCGCCACGTCCGGGGCGCCGTCGTCGAGCGAGAAGAACAGCGCGTCGGCGGAGACGAACGTGTCCACGCGCGCCTCGACGCCGCGCCCGCGCGCCCAGTCGCGCGCGAGGCCCGCGATGAGGTCCGCGGCGGCCCGCTCGTCGTCGCACACGGCAATCTGCAGCACGCCCTTCTCGCCTCCTCTCTGACCTAGCCATGATAGCGCTCGGAGCGCCGGGGGCGCGACGGGGGGGTCGCGCAATCCCCGCGTAAGAGAACGCACAGACTTGCGTAAGCCGCCGGCACGGCGAGGTCAGCGAGACGTAATGGAGCGTCAGCTTTTCGAAAGCGCGGGTCGAACGGGCGACACGGCGCGCTGAGCGTCCCATAGACTCACGCCGTGAGCAAGCCGTGCGACTGGCGCGCGGCTGACCGTTTCCCATGGCACGACCCGAAGGGAGCACCTGTGAAGAAGAGCACCACCCACCTCGTCGGCATGCGCGCGCTCTCGCGCCGCAACTTCCTCGGCATGGTCGGCATGGCCAGCCTCGCCTGCGCCGCCGGCCTCGGCCTCACCGGCTGCGATGACGGCGGCTCGGCACAGCCGGCCGTGGACTACAACTCGATGAGCCTCGAGGACCTCGTCGCCCAGGCGCAGGAGGAGGGCGAGATCGCCTCCGTCGGCATGCCGGACACCTGGGCCAACTGGGTCGAGACCTGGGAGGACATCGAGGCCGAGTACGGCATCACGCACGCCGACCAGGACATGTCCTCCTCCGAGGAGCTGGCGATGTTCCGCGAGGAGGGCGTCGACGGCACCAAGGACATCGGCGACGTGGGCCAGTCCTGGGGTCCCACTGCCGAGGAGCAGGAGCTCACGCTCAAGTACAAGACGAGCTACTGGGACGAGATCCCTGACTGGGCCAAGGACGACGACGGCGACTGGGTCGTGGGCTACTACGGCACCATCTCCCTCATGTCCAACGACTCCACCGTGCCCAGCGCTCCGACGAGCTTCCAGGACCTCCTCGACGGCGACTACAACGTCTGCGTGGGCGACGTCACGGCGGCGGCCGTGGCGCAGTACGCGGTGCTCGCCGCGGCCTACGCGCTCGGCGGCGGCATCGACGACATGCAGCCCGGCTACGACTTCCTGAAGCAGCTCGCCGAGCAGGGCCGCCTCGACGTCTCCGACGCCTCGCTCGCGCGCATCGAGTCCGGCGAGATCGACGTCTGCATCAACTGGGACTACAACTCCCTCAACTACCGCGACCAGATCCTCGAGAACAACCCCAACGCGCAGTTCTCGGTCAGCATCCCGTCGGACGCCTCCGTCCAGTCCGGCTACTGCACGATCATCAACAAGAACGCGCCGCACCCGGCGGCCGCCTGCCTCGCCCGCGAGTTCATCCTCTCCGACGAGGGCCAGATCAACCTCGCGCGCGGCTACGCCACCCCGATCCGCGACGTTGAGCTGCCCGAGGACGTGGCGGCCCTGCGCCTGCCCGACGAGCAGTACGGCGACCACGTCCAGACCGTCGACGAGTCCGTCTGGAGCGGCGTGTGCCAGGACATGATCACCTGGTACCAGGAGAACATCATCCCGATCCTCGGCTAGTCACAAGAAGGAGGCAGGGCCGGGTGCCGCGCGCGCCCGGCCCGCGCGTATGGAAAACACCGTCACCATCGGCGAGAAGGACGCGGGCGCCCGGGGTGCGACCGCCGCGTCGGGCTCCGGGACCGGGACCCGCGCGCAGGGCCGCGCAGGGTCCCGCAGGCGCCTCGGCTGGGTCGCCATCGTCCCGTTCTTCGTCATCGTCGCACTCTTCGAGATCATGCCGCTCCTGCAGCTGGCGCTCAACAGCGTCATCGGGCGCGACTCCGAGACGCTCGGCCTCGAGAACTACGTCCGCGTCTTCACCACCCCGCTCTACCAGCAGTCCATCTGGAACAGCGTCTGGATCAGCCTGCTTTCCGCCGTGGTCGGCATCGTCGTGGCGTTTCTCGCCGCGCGCTTCGCCCACGAGGCGAGTCCTCGCGTGCGCAACGCCTTCACGATGATCCTCAACATGATGTCGAACTTCTCCGGCGTGCCCCTGGCCTTCGCCTTCATGATCCTCATGGGCAACGCCGGCGTGCTCACGCTCATCGGCCAGCGCTTCGGCATCCCGCTTCTCGCCAACTTCGACCTCTACGGGGCCGACGGCCTCGTGATCATGTACATCTACTTCCAGATCCCGCTGGCCACGCTGCTGCTCATCCCCGCCTTCGCGGGCATCAGGAAGTCCTGGCGCGAGGCCGCCACGATCCTGCAGGCGTCGACCTTCGACTACTGGTTCAGGATCGTCATCCCCAACCTCATGCCGTCGATCCTCGGCACCCTCTCGGTGCTCTTCTCCAACGCGCTCGCGGCCTACGCCACCGCCTACGCGCTCGTGATGAACAACTATGCGCTTCTCGCCCTGCAGATCACCTCGCGCTTCAAGGGCGACGTCCAGACCGACGCGGCCACCGGCGGCGCGCTGGCCGTGGTGCTCATCGCGCTCATGGTCGTGTGCACGCTCGTGAACAACTACTTCACGCGCCGCGCCGCCAAGGGAAGGGAGCTCGTCTGATGGCCGAGAAGAACCTGCGCGCCGCGCACGCACCCGCCCAGAAGACCTCGCTCGCCGGCAAGATCTTCCTCGGCGTCGTTGCCGCCTACCTGCTCGTCCCCTTCCTGGCGACGCTCGTGTACTCGCTGTTCGTGGAGTGGACCGACATCCTTCCGTCCGGCTTCACCCTGCGCAACTACCAGGAGCTCTTCACCAACACCGTGTTCTGGGCCTCCATCGGGCGCACGCTCGTCCTGTGCCTGGTGAGCGTCGCCATCACGATCGTGCTCATCCTGCTCGCGATGTACGTCGTCGTGGCCGTCAACCGCAAGGTCGCGCCGGTGATGCAGTTCCTCTGCATGATCCCGTACGCCCTGCAGGGCGTGATCCTCTCGATCGGCATCATCTCGCTCTACACCGGGACGGGCACGATCCTCTCCAACCGCATGTTCATGCTCTTCGGCGCCTACACGATCCTGGTGCTCCCCTACATCTACCAGGGCATCCGCAACGCGCTCAACTCCATCGACGCGGGCATGCTCATCCAGGCGGCCGAGATGCTCGGGTGCGGGCGCTTCCGCGCCTACGTGCAGGTGGTCCTGCCCAACATCCTCTCCGGCATCCTCGTCTCGAGCCTGCTCGCCGAGAGCATCATCTTCGGCGACTTCGTGCTCGCCAACAACATCGCCGGCACCAACTACCAGAACATCCAGGTGTTCCTCCAGGCGAACATGGACGTCTCGAGCGGTCTTTCGAGCGCCGTCGTCGTCATCATCTTCGTGGTGGTCGCGCTCGTAACCGCGCTCGTCCTGAAGCTTCAGGGCGCCGCCCAGAACAACGCTAAGGAGCAGGCATAACATGGCTTACATCGAGTTTAGGGACGTCGTTAAGCGCTTCGGCGACAACACCGTCCTCGACCACATCAACTTCGGCATCCAGCAGGGCGACCTCGTGACGCTGCTCGGCCCCTCCGGCTGCGGCAAGTCCACGCTGCTGCGCTGCCTCTCGGGCCTCGAGAGCGTCAGCGAGGGCCAGATCGTGCTCGACGGCCGCGACGTCACCAACGTGCCCGCGTCCAAGCGCAACATCGGCATGGTCTTCCAGCAGTACAGCCTCTTCCCCAACATGACCGTCGAGCAGAACGTCGCCTTCGGCCTCAAGATGAAGAAGGTGCCGAAGGACCAAATCGAGAAGAAGGTCGCGGACGCCATCGAGATGGTCGAGCTCAAGGGCAAGGAGCGCGCCTACCCGGCCAACCTCTCCGGCGGCCAGCAGCAGCGCGCGGCCCTCGCCCGCTCCATCGTGACCGAGCCCTCGGTGCTCCTGCTCGACGAGCCCCTCTCGGCCATCGACGCCAAGCTCCGCAAGGCGCTGCAGTCCCGCATCCGCGAGATCCACAAGGAGCTCGGCCTCACCACCATCTTCGTCACGCACGACCAGGACGAGGCCATGGTCATGTCCGACGTGATCCAGCTCTTCCACTCCGGCCGCATCGAGCAGGCCGGCAGCCCCGTCGAGGTCTACACGAGCCCCGTCTCGGAGTTCGCCGCGAGCTTCATCGGGAGCTACAACCAGCTCAGCGCCGGCGAGTTCTCCCGCCTGACCGGCGTTGCCGTCCCGGCCGGCAACGTGGTCGCCGTGCGCCCCGAGACCATCGGCATCTCCCTCGAGAGGCCCGAGGCCGCCGAGGGCGCCTACGTGGTGCGCGGCACCGTCGTCGACAGCACCCCGCGCGGCAACGTTTTGCGCTACACCGTCAACGTGGGCGAGACCACGCTGCGCGTCGACGTCCTCTTCCGCAGCTTCCACATGTTCGACGACCTCGACACCGTCTGGCTCACCCTCCCCGAGCACGACTGCCTCTGCATCCCCGCCGAGAGCGCCGCGTAACGGGGGCGCCGGCGAGAGGGACGTCAGTCCGTCCCCTTTGCACGCCTCCCCTTCGCCCCACCGACAGCAAGGAGCGCACCATGCCCTTCTCAGACCAGGCCTTCCTCGCCCCCGGCGGCAGCCGCTACAAGGGCAACCTGCACAGCCACACCACCAACTCCGACGGCCGCCTCACCCCCGCGGAGTCCGTCGCGGCCTTCCGCGCGCACGGCTACGACTTCCTGTGCCTCTCCGAGCACGACCTCTACACCGACTACTCGGACGCCTTCGACGACGAGGGCTTCGTCATCCTCCCCGGCCTCGAGGCCTCGGCCTACCTGTACGCGGACGAGTCCGAGTCCGTGCGCCTGCGCTGCCATCACATGCACGGCATCCTCGGGACCGACGAGATGGTCGGCGCGGCGCCGCGGCTCTTCTCGCACATGGAGCGCCTCGAGCCGATCCGCTGCCACGGGAGCTGGGACGGCGAGGCCGTGGCCGGCGAGCTGGCGCGGCGCCTTGCCGAGCGCGGCTGCGTCGTGACGTACAACCACCCCATCTGGAGCCGCGTGGAACCAGACGAGTTCTGCGGGGCCGAGGGGTACTTCGCGCTCGAGATCTTCAACTACGATACGGTGAACGAGTCCGGGACCGGCTATGACGTCACCTACTGGGACCTCATGCTGCGCCGCGGGCGTCGCGTGCTCGGCTTTGCCTCCGACGACAACCATAACGAGGGCCTGTTCGACGACGCCTTCGGCGGCTGGGTCGTCGTGCGAGCTCCCGAGCTCTCGAGGGACGCTATCGTCCGCGCGCTTCTCGCAGGCGACTACTACTCCTCGAGCGGCCCCGAGCTCCTCTCCTGGGGAGTCGAGGCCGGGCGGGTGTGGGTCGAGTGCTCGCCGTGCGAGCGCGTGAACCTCGTGGCGGGAGGCCCCGTCAACGCGGGCGGCACCGTCATCGCGCAGGCCGGCACCGAGGGCCTCACGCACGCGGAGTTCGAGCTGCGTGGCGGCGAGACCTACCTTCGCGTCGAGTGCGTCGACGCGCGCGGGCGGACGGCCTGGTCAAACCCCGCCTTCGCGGACGAGGCATAGGCGGGCGCACGTCCTTCTCGCCCGGCGGCGAGCACATGGCCCACGCGAAAGGCACGCCCCAGGCCTACGGAGCGTGCCTTTTGCCTAAATCGGGGTACGACGAGAAGGGCGGCCGCCCCGGTGCCCTACCGCAGCGGCATGGACTCCCAGGAGCCGTCCGCGCGCGGGACCTCGGCCGTGCGGTAGCCCACCTCCCAGGCGTGCGCGTAGGCGGCGCGGATCCCGTCGCATATGTCTTCCGGCCGGTGGCCGTCCGAGCCAACGGTGATGGGCACCCGCGCGCGTCGGAAGCGCTCGAGCAGGCCGCGGGCGGGGTAGTAGTCCCCCACCCCCTTGCGCCAGCCGGCCGTGGAGAGCTCCACGCGCCGCCCCGTGTCGCGCGCACAGGACGCCATCTGGTCCCAGAGGGGCACGAGGTCGATCGTAGGGGCAAAGCCCGCGTTCGCGAAGCGCATGGCGAGGTCGGGGTGCGCCATCGTGGAGAAGGGAAGCGGGCTCTCGCAGGCGCGGCACCACGTGGCGGCGTAGCGGCGCCACACCTCGTCGGGGCCGAGCTCGCGCCAGATGCGCTGGTCGGAGGGGTCGTCGATCCAGGCCCCGTCGTCCTGCTCGCCCAGCCAGTGGACACTTCCCAGGAGAACCTGTGCGTCGGCCGCCCAGCGCTCGACGTTGCCCTCGCAGCCGGGGTACCAGTCGCACTCGAACCCGTAGATCATCTCGAGGCCGGGGTGGGCGTCGCGGGCGGCCTCCCACGCGGCGCGGTGCTCGGGGAGCTCGGCCTCCACGACCTGCACCTCCCCCGCCGGGTCCATGACGGCAGGCAGCGTGAGGTGGTCCGTCGAGACGAGCACGCGGCAGCCGGCGGCCTCCGCGGCGTGCGCGTTCTCCTCGAAGGTCCCCGCCCCGTCCGAGAAGTGCGTGTGGGTGTGGGTGTCAACGATAGATCCGGGAGCGAGCGGACGTGCCACGGGGTTCTCCTTGCTTCTGCGGGCTGCACTCACACCGATGATATCCCAGCCCCGTTCGCGTCGTGTAAGCGGCCCATAAGGCGGGCCGCCGGGCGTGAAGCCCGACGGCCCGCCGCACGGGGGTCGAAAGCGTGCGGAAGCGTGCAAAAGTGCCTGTCCCTTTTACACGCTTACAGGTCCTGGAGGGCGTAGACGGAGAGCGGCCCCTCGCGCAGGGCGGCGATGGCCTGGACAAGCGCCACCGCGCCGGACATGGTGGTGGCCATGTCGATGCCGCGGCTCACGGCCTCGCTCCTCATCTTGGTGCCGTCGCCGCGGGAGCTGTGCCCCTTGGGCGTGTTGATGAGGAAGGCGATCTCGCCCGCTGCCATGAGGTCGAGGACGTTGGGGTGCCCCTCGGAGATGGGCTTCACGACCTCGCACGGGATGCCCGCGGCGCGCAGCGTCTTGGCGGTGCCGCGCGTGGCCAGAAGGTCGTACCCGAGGTTGCGCAGCGACAGCGCCACCGGCGCCACCGAGCGCTTGTCGCGGTCGCAGACCGAGATGAAGACGTTGCCGGACTGCGGCACGTCGTACTCGATGGCCTCGCGCGTCTTGGCGTAGGCCTTGGGGAAGGTGACGTCGAGCCCCATGACCTCGCCGGTGGACTTCATCTCGGGGCCGAGCGTGACGTCGGCGCCCGGGAAGCGACTCCACGGCATGACGGCCTCCTTGACCGCGTAGTAGCCGAGGTCGCGGCCCTCCGGCGGGAGCCCAAGCTCACAGATCTTCTCGCCGCTCATGATGCGCGCGGCGCACTTGGCGAGCGGAACGCCGGTGGCCTTGGACGAGAAGGGCACGGTGCGGCTCGCGCGCGGGTTGAGCTCGATCACGAAGACCTGCTCGTCGCGGACGGCGTACTGCACGTTGAGGAGGCCCCTGATGTGGCAGGAAAGCGCCAGGCGCCTCGTGGTCTCGCGGACCTTCTCGACCAGGCGGTCGGAGAGCGAGAAGGGCGGGAAGCAGCAGGCGGAGTCGCCGGAGTGGATGCCGCACTCCTCGATGTGCTCGAGGACCGCGCCCACGTAGCACTCCTCGGTGTCGCAGAGGGCGTCCACGTCGAGCTCGATGGCGTCCTCGAGGAAGGCGTCCAGGTAGACGGGGTGGTCCGGGGAGACCTTGGTGGCCTCCTCCATGTAGCTCACGAGGTCCTCGTCATCGTAGACGATGCCCATTCCGCGGCCGCCGAGCACGTAGCTCGGGCGAACGAGCAGCGGGTAGCCCACGCGGCGCGCCACGGACTTGGCCTCGTCGACGGTCTCGGCCGTGCTCGAGGGCGGGTAGGCTATCTCGAGGCGGTCGAGCAGGCTCGCGAAGCGGTCGCGGTCCTCGGCGAGGTCGATGGCCTCGGGCTGGGTGCCCATGATGGGGACGCCGGCGGCCTTGAGGCGCTTGGCGAGGTTGATCGGGGTCTGTCCGCCGAGCGTGACGATCACGCCCACCGGCTTCTCTACCTCGATGACGTTCATGACGTCCTCGAAGGTGAGCGGCTCGAAGTAGAGGCGGTCGGAGGTGTCGTAGTCCGTGGAGACGGTCTCGGGGTTGCAGTTCACCATGACGGTCTCGTAGCCCTTGGCCGCGAGGGCGTAGGCCGCGTGCACGCAGCAGTAGTCGAACTCGATGCCCTGGCCAATGCGGTTGGGGCCGGCCGAGAGGATGACCACGCGGGGCTTCTCGGCCTCGTGGAACTCGGTCACGCCGCCCTTCTCGTAGGCGAGGTAGTGGTAGCTCGTGCGGGCCGCGAACTCGCCGGCGCAGGTGTCGACGGTCTTGATGCACGGGCGCACGCCGAGGACCTCGCGCACCGCGCGCACGGTGTCCTCGCGCTGGTTGGTGAGGTGGGCGAGCTGGGCGTCCGAGAAGCCCAGCTGCTTGGCGGCCATCATGGTGTCCGCGTCGAGGCCGGCAAGGCCGCGCTCGCGGATGACGCCCTCGGCGCGCACGATGTCGGCGATGCGGTTCAGGAACCAGTGGTCGATCTTGGTGAGCTCGAAGACGCGCTCGACGCCCCAGCCGCGGCGCAGCGCCTCGGTCACGTAGAGGATGCGGTCCGGCGTGGGCGTTGCCACGCGGCGCTCGAACTCCTCCTCGGAGACGCCCGCGAAGTCGTCCGAGCCGTCCGCGCCGAGGCCGGCGTGGCCCTGCTCCAGCGAGCGCATGGCCTTCTGCATGGCCTCCTCGAAGGTGGCGCCGATAGACATGACCTCGCCCACGGCCTTCATGCGCGTGGTGAGCGTGTCGTCGGTGCCCTTGAACTTCTCGAAGGCAAAGCGCGGGACCTTGACCACGCAGTAGTCGATCGAGGGCTCGAAGCAGGCCGGCGTCTCGCGCGTGATGTCGTTCTCGATCTCGTCGAGCGTGTAGCCCACGGAGAGCAGGGCCGCCATCTTGGCGATCGGGAAGCCGGTTGCCTTGGAGGCGAGCGCCGAGGAGCGGGAGACGCGCGGGTTCATCTCGATGACGATGACGCGGCCGTCGTCGGGGTTCACGGCAAACTGCACGTTGGAGCCGCCGCAGGCCACGCCCACGCGCTCGAGGATGGCGAGCGAGTAGTCGCGCAGGCGCTGGAGCTCGAAGTCGTTCAAGGTCTGGCACGGGGCCACGGTGATGGAGTCGCCGGTGTGGACGCCCATGGGGTCGAGGTTCTCGATGGAGCAGATGACGACGCCGTTGCCCGCGGAGTCGCGCATCACCTCCATCTCGATCTCCTTCCAGCCCTCGACGGACTGCTCGACGAGCACCTCGCTCTCGGGCGAGAGCGCGAGGCCCTGTTCGGCGATGTGCACGAGGTCGTCGTGGTCATAGGCCATGCCGCCGCCGGCGCCGCCGAGGGTGAAGGCCGGGCGCAGGACCACCGGGTAGCCGAGCTCGTCGGCGATCTTCTCGCACTCCTCCACCGTGTGCGCGATGCCGGACTTGGCGACCTCGAGGCCGATGTCGCGCATGGCGTTGGCAAAGAGCTCGCGGTCCTCGCCGGTCTCGATGGAGTCGACGTCGCAGCCGATGACCTCGACGCCGTACTTGTCGAGGATGCCGGCCTTGCCGAGGGCCACGGCGCAGTTGAGGCCCGTCTGGCCGCCCATGTTGGGGAGAAGCGCGTCCGGGCGCTCCTTCTCGATGACCTTGGTCACGGACTCCACCGTGATGGGCTCGATGTAGGTGCGGTCGGCGGTCTCCGGGTCCGTCATGATGGTGGCCGGGTTGGAGTTCACGAGCACAACCTCGTAGCCCTCCGAGCGCAGGGCCTTGCAGGCCTGGGTGCCGGAGTAGTCGAACTCGCAGGCCTGGCCGATGACGATGGGGCCGGAGCCGATGATCAGGATCTTCTTGATGTCGGTGCGCTTGGGCATCTAGAAGCGCCTCCCCTCGCGGACGTCGATGGCGAGGTAGTCGTCCTCGCCGCGCATGAGCTTGGCAAACGCCGCAAAGGCGTACGTGGAGTCGTTGGGGCCGGGCTTGGCCTCGGGGTGGTACTGCATGGAGAAGGCCGGGATGTCGAGGAACTGGATGCCCTCGGGCGTGCCGTCGTTGAGGTTGACGTGCGTGAGGCGGATGCGGCCGTACTTCTCGCTCTGGACCACCGGCGCCACGTGGCGGCGGCTCCAGAAGCGCAGGTCCTCGTCCGCGGGGTGCTCCGCCACGCCGCCCGAGAGCTCCGGCACGAGCGGGCCGAAGGACGAGAAGACCGGGCCGTAGTTGTGGTTCTGCGCGGTGATCTCCACCTTGCCGGTGAGCAGGTTCATCACGGGCTCGTTGCCGCCGTGGTGGCCGTACGGGAGCTTCTCAATCTGGCCGCCGGCCGCCATGGAGATGACCTGGTTGCCGAGGCAGATGCCAAAGACCGGGAGCTTGCCGAGGCACGCGCGCACGGCCTCGACCACGGGCGGGACGGAAATGGGGTCGCCGGGGCCGTTGGAGAAGAACACGCCGTCGGGCGCCATCTCGAGGACCTTCTCAGCCGGCGTGTCCCACGGCACGACGGTGACCTCGCAGCCGGCGGCCGAGAGGCGCTTGGCGATGCCCTTCTTCTCGCCGCAGTCGTAGGCCACGACGCGCAGGCGCGGCTGGCCGTCGGCGTCCTGGCCGGGCACGACGTAGGGCTCGTCCGTGGAGACGTCGGCCACGTAGTTGTGGTCGGCGATGGCCGGGGAAGCCTTGACGCGGGCGACGAGGCTCTCCGGGTCGAGGTCCGTGGTGGAGATGGCCGCCCGCATGGCGCCGCCCTCGCGGATGGCAAGCGTCAGGGCTCGGGTGTCCACGTCCTCGATGGCAACGACGCCGCGCTGCTCGAGGAAGGCGGGCAGGGACTCCACGGACTGCCAGTTGCTCGGCGTGTAGCACATGTCGTGGACCACGAGACCGGAGAGGTGCAGCGGGTCGCCCTGCATGTCCTTCTCGTTGATCCCGTAGTTGCCGATCTGGGGGTAGGTGAGCGTCACGATCTGGCCCGCGTAGGACGGGTCGGAGACGATCTCCTGGTAGCCGACCATCGAGGTGTTGAACACAATCTCGCCGAAGGTCTCGCCCTCTGCGCCTGCAGAGCGCCCAAAGAAGTGCATCCCGTTCTCGAGCGCGAGCAGCGCCCTCGGATGCCTGCCGTCGTCAACCAGTAGGTTCACATCAACACCGCCCTTTCGTCGTGCGCCCAGGGGCAAACCCGCAGCTACAAAAAACGGAGCAACCGCCGCGCGGCGGAGACTCCGAATAAGGCAGCTGCAGTTAGGTTGTGGACGCCTTTTCGGTCTCTCGTACCGTCTTAAAGGTCTTAGACAGTATAGCCGGTCGGCCGTTGCTTGTGGGACGACATAACGCCTTCGCAAAAAAACATGAGCGGCTTGGGGACGGGTTATTCGCCGCAGCCTCTTTGGGACAGGCCGGCCTGTCCCAAAGCCTCTGAGAGAGACAACCCGTCCCCAAACCGCTGCCGTTCACCACGAATATGATGCCGCTGGCGGATGGTGACCCAGGTTCTCGCCTGCTCAGCATAACTCTATATATAGTTATATATACATAGTAGGCAGCCGCAAGGAGAGAGGAAGAGAAATGATTGGAGCACTGCAGATCCTGCTGTTGTCGCTCGTGGCTGCGTTCACCGTCGTGTGTGGGCAGAACTGGTGGCAGACGGCCAACCAGCCCGTGTTCGTTGGCCTCGCGGCCGGCGTCATCATGGGCGATCCGGCCACTGGCATGTTCATCGGCGGCAGCATGCAGCTCACGGTCCTGGGCATCGGCACCTTCGGAGGGTCGAGCCACATTGACGCCAACACGGGCTCTATCATCGCGACGGCCTTCTCCGTCGCCCTCGGCATGGACCCGTCCCAGGCGCTCGCGGCCATCGCCGTGCCCGTAGCGGCCATCCTCACCGTGGTCGACGTGCTCGGCCGATTCTGCAACACGTTCTTCCAGCACCGGATCGACACCATGATCGAGCGAGAGGACTACGCCGGCATCGAGCGCAACTTCCTCTACGGCATCATCCCCTGGGCGCTCTCCCGCGCACTCCCCGCGGCGCTCGCGCTTGCCTTTGGCCAGGGCGTCGTCCAGTCGCTCATGGACATCCTGAACGGCCCTCTCGCCTGGCTCGGCACCGGCCTGGGCGTCGCCGGGGCGGTCCTGCCCGCGGTGGGCTTTGCCATCCTGCTTCGCTACCTGCCCGTCAGGGAGAACTGGCACTACCTCGTCTTTGGCTTCGTGGTCACCATCTTCTTCAACTACCTCTTCACCAACGTGAAGTCGATGGGCACCGCCGTGGCCGGGGCCGTCGAGGGCTTCTCCGGCAACTTCATCGGCCTGCCGATGCTCGGCATCGCGCTCGTGGGCCTGTTCCTCGCCGTGAGCCACTACAAGACCACGTCCGGGCGCACCGCCTCGCAGGACACTGCCCAGGAGGGGGATGACGACGATGAGCTCTAACGAGAAGAGCACGACGCGCTACGCCGTTACCAAGGCCGACATCAACCAGATCAACCGCCGCAGCATCTTTGGCTTCCAGCTCGGGTGGAACTACGAGCGCATGCAGGGCTCCGGCTACCTGTTCACGATGCTGCCCGTCATGCGCAGGATCTACGGGGACCACACGCCCGAGCTCAAGCGCATGATGCAGACCGAGAACCAGTTCTTCAACACCTCGAACTTCCTGAACAACCTCGTCATCGGCATCGACCTGGCCGTCCAGGAGGAGGAGGGCGCCGCCGCCGAGGACACGATTATCGGCATCAAGACCGGCCTCATGGGCCCCTTCGCCTCGGTCGGGGACGCCATCTTCGGATCGCTCGTGCCCACGATCTTTGGCGCGCTCGCGGCCTCGATGGCCGTGACCGGCAACCCGCTCGGCATCATCCTCTGGACCATCGAGTGCGTCGTCACCTTCGCGCTGCGCTGGTGGGAGACCGGCTTTGCCTACAAGACCGGGAGCAACCTCATCTCCACCATGCACAACAAGCTCAACGCCATCACGGCCTCCGCGAGCGTGCTCGGCATCTTCATGGTGGGATCGCTCGTGGCCTCGAACATCGGCGTCGTGTTCACCGTCAACCCGAGCGTCGCGGGCGCCTCGATCAACCTCCAGAACACGCTCAACACCGTGCTCCCCGGGCTGCTGCCCGCCGGCATCGTGGCCCTCATCTACTGGGGCCTCGGCCGCAAGGGCATGACCTCCACCAAGATGATCTTCATCACCCTCGTGGCGGCCGTGGCACTCTCCGCCCTCGGCATCATCGCCAAGGGCTAGCAAGGCCCGCCCCCCTGCGGCGCGCCCCGCTCCTCCTGCGGGACGCGCCATGTCCCTCCCGGCCGGGGCGCGGTATAACGAGTAGTACGGAGCGAAAGGAGCAGAGCATGCCCGGACCAGAGATCCCGGCGCCCGTCGGGCGACCCAACGTCCTTCTCATCATGTGCGACCAGCTCAGGGGCGACTGCCTCGGCTTTGCCGGGCACCCCGACGTCAAGACGCCCTACCTCGACTCTCTCGCGGCGCAGTCGACATTCTTCGAGCGGGCCTACTCGGCGTGTCCCACGTGCCTCCCGGCGCGCGTCTCCCTCTTCACGGGCCAGACGCCCGCGCATCACGGCCGCGTTGGCTACGAGGACGGCGTGAGCTGGGACTTCCCCCACATGCTCCCCCAGGTCTTCTCCGACGCCGGCTACCAGACCGCCTGCGCCGGCAAGCTCCACGTGCACCCGCCGCGCCTGGCATGCGGGTTCCAGACGCTGCGCCTGCACGACGGCTATCTGGGGTGCTACCAGGGCGTCGACATCCCCTACTGGATGCACCAGGACGTCCATGACGACTACCTGCGCTTCCTTCGGCGCGAGCTCGGTCCCGACGCCGACGTGGACAGCACGGGGCCCGAGTGCAACTCCTGGGTCTACCACCCCTGGGTCTACGAGGAGCGCCTGCACCCCACCAACTGGGTTGCGGACGAGACGATCCGCCTGCTTGAGACACGCGACCGGACGCGCCCGTTCTTCCTCATGGCGAGCTTCGTGCGCCCGCACCCGCCGCTCGACGCCCCGGCCTCCTACTACGAGCGCTACGAGCGGCGCGAGCTGCGCGAGCCCGCCCGCGGGGACTGGGACGACCTCGCCGCCACCGAGCGCGACGGCATGGTGCCCAACAGTGTGCACGGCTGCCGCGACGCCACGCTGCGCCACGAGGCCATGGCCGGCTACTACGCCGCGGTCACCCACGTGGACCACCAGGTGGGCAGGCTCATCTCCGCCCTCAAGCGCGACGGATCCTTTAACGACACGATTATCGTGTTTCTCGCCGACCACGGCGAGATGCTCTTCGACCACTCGCTCTGGCGCAAGCTCCTCCCCTACGAGGGCAGCGCGCGCATCCCGCTGTTCTTCCGCGTGGGCACCCACCTCGCCAAGGCGCCGGCACACCGCTCCCAGAGCGTTGTCGAGCTCATGGACGTCATGCCCACGCTGCTCGACCTCTGCGGCATCGAGGCCCCCGAGGGCGTGGACGGCTCCTCGCTCGCCGGCGACATCCTGCGCGCGGAGGAGCTCGAGCGGCCCTACGTCCACGGCGAGCACGCCTTCACGCCGGAGCAGTCCCACCACTACATCGTGACCCCGCGCGACAAGTACGTCTGGTTCAGCCAGACCGGGCGGGAGCAGTACTTCGACCTCTCCGAGGACCGCAGCGAGGCGCACGACCTCATCGACGAGCCCGCCTACCGGGAGCGCGTCGCGCAGATGCGCGCCTGGCTCGTGTCCGAGCTCGAGGGCCGCGAGGAGGGCTTCGTCGAGAGCGGCCACCTCATCGCGGGACGGCCGCTCGTGAACGTGCTCGAGCGCCCGCTGGCATAGCGCCGGCGCAGGCGGGCCCGCCCGCCCAGGACGTCCCTCCTTCTGGCGACGGCCCACCCCCTCGGGGGCGGGCCGTCGTTTTGCGACTCGCGGCGCGAGGGCCTTCTCGGCGGCGCTAGCGCGCGACCTCCTCGATCATCATCTCGAAGTAGTCCCAGCGCTTGTACATCTCTATGTACTCGGCCACCTCGCCGCTGGGAAGCGTGGTGGTGTGGTTCTTGTGCACGCAGGGCGTCCCCGGCTCGATCCCGAGGCACGAGCGGACGCGCTCGGGCACGTCCAGGCACACCCGCACGAACTCCTGCGAGGCCTCCCGCGAGAGGCGGATGCCAAAGTCCTCGCGGAAGCGCCGGTAGATTGAGGCATAGTAGGAGGGCTCGACGTCCTGCCGGATGAAGCGCGCCGGGATGTATGACGTCTGGAACTGGAAGGGCACGCCGCGGAAGCTGCGCACGCGCTCGATCACACAGTAGCCTCCCCCCTCGTCGAGGCCGAGCGTGGAGACCACGCCCTCGTCTCGCGCGGGGCCCGAGACGCGCTCGAGGGACAGGACCGTGGTGCGCTCCCCCTCGTCCTGACCGCTGTAGACCTCTATCTCGCTCATAAGCACGGGACGGCGGCGGCGCGAGCGGGAGTGCGACACGAAGGTCCCCTTGCCCTGCTGGCGCACGAGCAGCCCCTCGGAAACGAGGTCGCCAACCGCGCGGATCACGGTGATCGAGCTCACGCCAAAGCGCTCGATCAGCTCGGCGTTGCTGTAGAAGCGGTCTCCCGGCTCGAAGGATCCCCCCTCGATCTCGTCTCTCAGGAGGTTCTCGATCTGATAGTACTTGGGGGTCCCCACCAAGCCTCCTTCCTCATAGCTGGACCGTCTCATCATAGCAAGGTGGTGGTCTGCGGTTTGGGGACGGGTTATTCACCGCAGCCCCTTTGGGGCAGGCCGGCCTGCCCCAAAGCCTCTGAGAGAAATAACCCGTCCCCAAACCGCTACAGCGCGGCGAGCGCCTCCGGGAAGGGGGAGAGGCTGCGGCGCAAGATCCCGTGCATGTGGGCGATCGCGACACCGTAGTTGGTCATCGGGACCCCCTGCGCCTCGGCGCGCGCCTGACGGGCGCGCATCTCGCGCGCGGTGAGCGTGCAGCCGCCACAGTGGACGACGGCCGAGAAGGGTGTGAGGTCCTCGGGAAAGTCCGCGCCGCTCGTGAAGGCAAGCTCGAGCTTCGCCTTCGTGTGCGCGGAGAGCCAGGCGGGCAGCTTGACGGTGCCGATGTCCTCGCACTGCCGGTGGTGCGTGCACCCCTCGCTCACGAGCACGCGGTCACCGTCGCGCAGGCGGTCGAGCGCAGCGGCGCCGGCGACGGCGGACACGAGGTCCCCCTTGTAGCGCAGCATGAGGATCGAGAAGGACGTCAGCGGTACGTCGGCGGGCACGACGCGCGAGACGGGGCCAAACACCTGCGAGTCCGTCACCACGAGCGCGGGAGGCCCGACAAGCGCGTCGAGCGCGCGGGAGAGCTCGGTCTCTCGGCAGGTCACGGGCACGCATCCGGCGTCGAGGAGGTCGCGGATCACAAGCTGCTGCGGGAGGATGAGGCGGCCCCGGGGCGCGGAGGCGTCGATCGGGCAGACAAGCACCACGGCGCTTCCGGCGGGCACGAGGTCGGCGACAACGCGCCGCGGCGTCCCGACCGGCACGACCCGGGCGAGGCGCTCCTTGAGCTCGCGCACGCCCTCCCCCGTCCGCGCGCTCACCGCGACCGTACGCGCGGCAAGCGCGGGACCCTTCTCGGCAAGCGCCGCGAGAGCCGCGCGGGCGGCCGGCAGGTCGCACTTGTTCCAGGCCACGACATACGGGACGCCGCGACCCTCGATGACGGAGAGCAGCGCGCGGTCAGCCTCCGAGAGGCCACGCGCGCCGTCCACGACGAGCACCGCGACGTCACAGGTCGCGAGCGCCCGCCGCGCTCGCTCCACGCGCCGGGCGCCGAGCGCGCCCTCGTCGTCCACCCCGGGCGTGTCGACGATGACGACCGGGCCCAGCGGCAGGAGCTCCATCGCCTTGCGCACCGGGTCCGTCGTGGTGCCGCGTACCTCGGAGACCACGGACAGCTCCTGGCCGGTCACCGCGTTCACCACGCTTGACTTGCCGGCGTTGCGCACGCCAAAGAACCCGATGTGCGTGCGCTCGCCCGACGGCGTCTCGTTAAGTCCCATCTCTCCTCCATTTGGGGACGGGTCATTTCTCTCAGAGTTTTTGGGACAGGTTCGGACGGGCCGCCCGCGGGACCTGTCCCAAATTCTCTGAGAGAAATGACCCGTCCCCCTTTGCTACTACCTGTCTTATGCCGAGAGCAGGCTCGGGTCGATGTAGTCGGAGATGAGCGTGTCGGCCATCCACGACGAGTTGTACGAGCGGCCTTGGAGCGCCGGATCGTCCTGGGCGAGCATCATGTACTCGTCGGTCGAGGCGGTGTTGGACTGGTCGCCCGGGTCGTTCCAGGTCGGGTCGACCACGACCCAGCTGCCGTCGATGTTCACGAGGTTCCAGGCATGGTCGGTCGCGTAGACGCCGGGCTGGGGCGGCACGTTGCCGGTGGCGTACACCGACTCGAGGCCTGCGCGGTCGGCGAGGAGCTTGAAGGACTGCGCGTAGCCGGAGCAGATCGAGCCGCCGTCGAGAATGAGCGTGCGCACGGTGGACGGGTCCTGCGTCGCCGCGTCCATCGAGAAGCTCCCGGAGCTGATGGCGTCGTAGTTGTACCACAGGTTCTCAGCGATGTAGCCGTTGATGGCGCGCACCTTGTCGGCGTCGGACATGCCGTCGGTGATGATCTCGCCGATGATCTCGTCGGCCTTGTCGCTCACCTGCTGGCGCTGCTCGTTCAGGACGTCCTGGTCGTTGACCTGCTTCCACGGGGTCAGGCTGGTGACGGTGAGGAGCATCCTGCCGTCGCGGCGCGTCACCTGGTAGGTGGGGTTCCCGTTGAAGATGAGCGGGTTCTGGGCGCACGCCTCGAAGAGCGCGTCCGCGACGTTCGCGGTGTTCGCGGTGCCCGCGGCGTTCGCGTAGTCGGTGACGTCGAGGTAGGTGTTGCCCGCGAGCAGGTTGGCCGCGATGAAGCGCACGAGGTCGGACGAGGCGTTGATCTCATAGGGCACGTCGGGCATCGCGGTCGAGGGCTGCTGGCTCGCCTGGACGGCGTCCCAGTCGATGCCGTCCTCGGCGTCGATGCGCGTGGGCATGCCTGACGGCGGGTTCTCGCGCTGGAGCTCGTCGAGTGCCTGCGTGGCCGCCTGCTTGACCGACTCGATACCGCCCGGCCAGTACGGCGCGAGCACGCCCAGCTCGCCGGAGAGCGCGGTGCCCGGCACCGTGTAGGGGATCACGTACATGTCGACGTTGCCCGTGGTGAGATGCTGCTCGTCCGGACCGTACGTGAGGTACTCGTTGTCGGTCCGCGCGTTGTCGTAGTCGAGCTGGAGACGCTGGATGCCCACCGTGCCGTCTGCCATGGAGACGTACTCGAACAGGCGCCACTTCATGTAACCGACCGGATCGGTGGCCTGATCGGGCTCGGTGTCCGATCCCTGGTAGATGAGCGCGCTGTAGGTCGCAGATTCGAGCGGCATCTTGCCCAGGAGGTCGTTGATGTTCTGGAAGTCGAAGGGCGACTGGGTGTCCCCGTCCGCCCCGACCGCGATCACCGAGATGGACGCGTCCTTGACATGGTCGGTATTGGGAACGTAGTCGGCAACCTCGAGGCCCTGCTGTCCGGAGGCGGCGTCCTGGCGATTCTCAAGAATCTCGTCCTCGGACTCCCCGACGAGAAGCTCGTCGAAGCGGCCGTTCTGCTGGAAGGTTCCGGCCACCCCGTCATCCTGCATCATCTGGTTGAACTCAGCGGCATCGGTGTCGTAGTCGGCGGTGTCGATCGAGGTATCCTGCGTCGAGGCGAGCAGGTCATAGGTATAGCGGTCTAAGACAGCAGCTGCCGTCTCATTGACGGCGGAAAGGTATACCTCGTAGTGGTCTGCACCCTCAACCGGATCCCATGAGATTGAAAGCGTGCCGGTGTCGGTAACGTTGACCTGGACGTTGTCTGGCTCGGCGAGCGCGTTCTCGTCCTTGTCGATATCGTTGGCAACCGTGAAATAGGTGACCTCGGGCTTGTCGAGCTTCTTTCCGTCCGAGCCGATGTAGCGCACCAGGTAGTAGCCGCCAGAGCCGTACCAACGCCCTAACGGAACAAACTCGTCTGACTCGGCGTCATCAAGATGGAAGAGATCGATCTCGTCGGTGTCGTTACCGTTCTCGTCACGCACCCGGGGGTCGGCGGGCGCCACATAGAGGGCGTTCGAGCCGTCATCGCTTTCGAACATCGTGACCGAGGTCGGGAACTCGTGCGAGAACGAGCTGTCGGTGTAGACTCGCGCGACGTCGTAGGGATTCGTGTTGCCGATCTGATCGAAGCTATCGAAGGTCATCTCGATGCCCTCGTCGAGCGGAAACTCGAACTCGTAGCAGTCATCGAGATCGAGCTGGGCCTCCTGCAGGCTGTACTTGTCGGGATCCAGGGTGCCGTAGTACGAGGCGTCGCCGCCCGCGGGCGCGCCGCTGCCGCCGCCCAGCAACCGGGAGACCCCGAAGAAGCCGAGCACGGCAACCAGCACCACGACGACGGCCACCGCCACGGGGACCACCGGCACGCGCCTCTTGGCCTTGGGGGCGCCGGCAGACCACGGATCCCGGGGCTGGTCGAACGGGGGCTCGGGTGCGGCGTCCTGACCGGGACGCCCCTCGCCGGCGGCGCCGGAGGGCGCCTTCCCGCCGGACGCCGGTCCATCCCACCAGTTTCCGGACGACGCCTTCTCGGCGGGCGCCGGATCTTCAGCGGGCACATGGTCGCCGGCGGACGCCTGCGACGAAGCGAAGGGAGACGCAGGACGGGAGCCCCGACCGCTCCCGTCCTCGTACCCGAACGCGAAATCGGACTGCGCGGCGGACAAGGGAGAAGGCGGCCCGCCAAGTTCCGCACCGCACGCGGGGCACCTCCTCGCATCGTCAGGAACGGATTGCTTGCAATGCGGACACAGCATGGAGCCTCCTCGGTACTTGTCGAGCCCCTTTGTTTCCCAAGCGGCTCCCGACCACGTATATACAAGCCCCAGTATAAGGGGAATGCACGGGGGCGCTGGGCACGCCGTTCGGCCCCGCGCCATGAAAAAACAGCGGCGGAGGGACTTGCTCCTCCGCCGCTGCTGCGCGGTTCCCCTTCGGCGCGCCGCTAGCTCAGCAAGCTGCAGGCCGCGCGCCGTTGAACTCGTCTGCCGTTGGTTAGCACACGCCCTGGGCCATCATGGCCTCGGCGACCTTGAGGAAGCCGGCGATGTTGGCGCCCATGACGAAGTTGCCCTCGTGGCCGTACTCGCGGGCGGTGTCGTCCACGTTGTGGAACATGCCGCGCATGAGGCTCTCGAGCTTGCCGTCGACCTCCTCGAAGGTCCAGGAGAGGTGCTCGGCGTTCTGGCTCATCTCGAGGCCGGACACGAGCACGCCGCCGGCGTTGGCGGCCTTGCCGGGCATGAAGGCGACGCCGTTCTCCATGAGGTAGGTGGTGGCGTCCGGCGTGGTGGGCATGTTCGCGCCCTCGCCGACGACCTTGCAGCCGTTAGCCACGAGCGCCTGGGCGTCCTCGAGGGTGAGGGTGTTCTCGCGGGCGCAGGGCAGCGCGATGTCGCAGGGGAGCTGCCAGACGCCGCGGCCGTCGCCCTCGTGCCAGACGGCGTTCGGGCGCTCGTCAACGTACATGGCCAGGCTCACGCCCTGGTCGTGGCCGGAGCGCTTCTTGTTGTAGATGTGCTCGAGCACCTGGTAGTCGATGCCCTCGGCGTCCTCGACCCAGCCCTTGGTGTCGGAGCAGGCGACGACGATGCCGCCGAGCTGGGCGACCTTCTGGATGGCGTAGATGGCCACGTTGCCGGAGCCGTGGACGACGACCTTCTTGCCCTCGAAGGAGTCGCCGGCGCTCTTGAGGTACTCGTCGACGAAGTAGACCAGGCCGTAGCCGGTGGCCTCGGTGCGGGCGAGCGAGCCGCCGAAGGTGAGGCCCTTGCCCGTGAGGACGCCGGTCCACTCGTTCCTGATGCGCTTGTACTGGCCGAACATGTAGGCCACCTCGCGGCCGCCCACGCCCAGGTCACCGGCCGGCACGTCGGTGTTGGGGCCGATGTGGCGGCAGAGCTCAGTCATGAAGGACTGGCAGAAGGCCATGACCTCGCGGTTGGACTTGCCCTTGGGGTCGAAGTCGGCGCCGCCCTTGCCGCCGCCCATGGGCAGCGTGGTCAGGCTGTTCTTGAAGATCTGCTCGAAGCCCAGGAACTTGAGCATGCCCACGGTGACGGTGGGGTTGAAGCGCAGGCCGCCCTTGTAGGGGCCAATGGCGGAGTTGAACTCCACACGGTAGCCGCGGTTGACCTGGACCTTGCCCTCGTCGTCGACCCACGGCACGCGGAACATGACCACGCGCTCGGGCTCGACGATGCGCTCGAGCAGCGCCGCCTCCTCGTACTCGGGGTGGGCGTCGAGCGCGGGCTGCAGGGTCTCGAGGACCTCCTTGGCCGCCTGGATGAACTCGAGCTGCTCGGGATAGCGGGCCTCGAGGTCGGCGATGACTCTCTCGGAATACGTCATGGTGTTCTCCCCTCGTTTGGCGGCAGGCCGCGGCAGGGCGCGCGACCGAAGTTCCGGAAGAGAGGATACGTGTGCGAAACGCATCCGCGCAAATTCAGGCGCACAAGCGTAACGGCATCGAACCTCGCGCGAAATCATCCGTACACACGAAACACAGGGGCAATCCACACGTGCGCGTTCTGTCATTTGGGGACGGGTTATTTCCGTCCCCAATTAGCACGCCAATTAGCAAAAGAGCCCGGACGCAGGGCCCGGGCTCGTCAGATTCTGGAGCGGGTGACGGGAATCGAACCCGCGTCATCAGCTTGGAAGGCTGAGGTTCTACCATTGAACCACACCCGCATGCGGTGGTCGGGGCGACTGGATTCGAACCAGCGACCCTCTGCTCCCAAAGCAGATGCGCTACCAAGCTGCGCCACGCCCCGGTCGCAAGTGGAAAGTATAGGCGAGCGCGCGGCGGCGGGCAATCTGTAAAATGGGGACAGCCCCAATTTACAGAAATCCCGTACGTCGCCCGGGCGGGAAAACCGCATCCGCCGGAGAGGGAGGCCGCCATGGAGGCCGTCTTTGTCAGCAGCTCGCTCGCGGCGCTCTGGCTTCCCGCGATCGCAATCCTGTCGCTCGCCACCGTCGCCGGCAGGTGGGTCGCCCTGGAGAAGATGGGCATGAGGCACTGGGCCGCGCTCGTCCCGGTCCTCTCGACCTGGGAGGTCGCGCGCGGCGCGTCCGGAAGCCGCGCGCTGTGCTCCCTCGCCACCGCCGCGAGCGCCGCGGCCCTCCTCTCGGACCTCCTCGGGCTGGGGCGGCACCTCGAGACGGAGTGGCTCGCCTCGCTCGTCTCCGTGCTGTGGCTCGTGGCACAGCTCGTGGTGAGCGAGCGGCTCGCGCGGGCGTTCGGGTCGGGGCCGGGCCTTGCGGCGGGGCTCGTCGTCCTGCCCATCGTCGCGTACCCGCTCCTCGTCTCCGGGGGCAGGGTCTACCTCGGGCCCGTTGACGTCCCAAAGCCATAGGCGGCGGAGAGGGGCGCCTGTCGTACAATCGAGGCGAGAAGAACCTCGAGAAGGGCACGCATGGCTGACTCCCCGCTCGGACGCACGCTGCTGATAGCAAACCCCGCCGCCCACAGCGGGAAGGGCGCCGCCGGGGCGCAGTTCGCCGAACGCTTCCTCGGCAGCTACGCCTCGGTCACGGACGGCTACGAGATTCGCCTCACGGGCGGCCCCGGCGAGGCCGAGGGCATGGCCGCGGACGCGGACGGCTTTGACACCGTCGTCGCGCTCGGCGGCGACGGCGTCATCCACGAGGTGGTGAACGGCCTCATGCGCCGGCCGCGCGACGGGCGCCCCCAGCTTGGCGTGATTCCGCTCGGCTCAGGCAACGACTACGCCCGAACGCTCGGCATGGCGAGAAACGACGTCGAGGCCGCGTTCGCCCAGCTCGTGCGCGGGTCCGCGCGGCCCGTCGAGGTCGGCCGCGTGAACGGCACCCACTTCATGCAGACGCTCTCCTTCGGCCTCGACGCGGCGATCGCGCTCGACACCACCGACCGGCGCGCCGCCAACACCTCGCAGGAGGGCGAGGCGCTCTTCGTCACCTCGGGGCTCAAGATCCTCTCCCGCGCCGGGAGGGGCTTCCCCTGTACGGCCCGCCTCGACGACGAGCCGCCGCTCGAGCTCTCCGCGCTCATCTTCGCCGTGCAGGTGGGGCCGAGCTACGGCGGCGGCTTCAAGATCTGCCCCGACGCCGACCCCTCGGACGGCCTGCTCGACGTCTGCTACAACGTCCGCAGGCCCGCGCTCCCCCACCTGCTCGCGCTCTTCGGCCTCGCGCGGACGGGGCGTCACGCGCGCTCGCGCGTCGTGCGCCTGCGCCGCATCCGCCACGCCGAGCTGGACTTCGCCGTCGAGCCGCCCTGCCAGGTCGACGGCGAGCGCCTCACCGGCACCCGCTACCAGATCGACGTCATCCCCGACGCCCTCCGCGTCATCTGCTAATTGGGGACAGTCCCCAATTCACACACATTTTTGATGCAGGGCCTTCTCGATCGCATAGCGGCCCAGGCCCGTCAGCCTCCCCATCTGCCTGACGGAGAGGCCCGCCTCGTCGAGCTTGCGGAGGAGGCCGGCCCTCACCGCCGGGGCCATCGTCTTCAAGCCGTCAAGCGTCTCGGGCCAGATCGCGGCCGAGGCCGCCTCGATCGCATCCTCGTCGGGAATCCGCGAGGAGGCCCTCGGGTAGTACGGGGCGGCCTTTGGGTCGTCGACGAACGCGCAAAAGCCGGGAGCCCCTCCGAGCATGTCCAGAACCATGCCAGTCTCGCAGATGCCCGGAGCGCCGACGTACTCGGAGTAGCTGCTCCATCGGTAGTCTCGATGGTCCGCCACCCCGGCCTTGCTCGGGTTGCGGTGGATGTACCTCATCGTGACGAGCAGCTGCGCGTCGGTCCGTACGGCAACGCTCGTGAACCGCGAGGCGAAGACGTGCCCGACGTGCCCCCATCGCTCGTTGAAGTGACGCGCATACGTGGTCGACACCAGATGCACGAACCCGCTCAGCTCCCCCTTGGCGTCGGCGACGAGCAGGTGCACGTGGTTGCTCATGAGGCACCATGCCATCACGCTCAGCGAGAACCGCTCAAGCGCGCGCCGCAGCGTCCAAAGAAACGCCTCGTAGTCGCCCTCGTCCTCAAAGATGACCTGCTTGCCCGTCCCTCTCATGATGACGTGGTAGAACCCCTGCTCCGAAAGCTCCCTCGGCCCCCTCGGCATGTCTCCTCCCCTCGACGGCGTGCGAGGAAACATACTCGGCAAGAAAATCTAAAGAAGACGCCGCCCGCCAACGGTTCGGCGGACGGCATCAAAAGTTTGTGCTAATTGGGGACTGTCCCCAATTTACAGGCTAGCGGGCGGCGGCCTGGAGCATGGCCTTGACCTCAGCGGCGGTCTTGAGCTTCATGACCTTCTCGGTGAGGGCGTCGGCGTCGGCCTTGGTCCACTCGGAGATGATGCGGCGCGTGCGCAGAATCGACGGAGCGGACACGGAGAACTCGTTCAGGCCAAAGGAGAGCAGCACCGGGATGAGCAGCGGGTCGGCCGCGGCCTCGCCGCACATGCCCACCATGATGCCGGCCTTGCGGCCCTCCTCGATGATGCGCTTGAGCGAGCGCAGCACCGCGGGCTGGTAGACGTCGTAGAGGTAGGCCACGCGGTCGTTGCCGCGGTCGGCGCACATGGTGTAGCCGATGAGGTCGTTGGTGCCGATGGAGAAGAAGTCGCACTCGGCCGCGAGGTCGTCGGCGATCAGCGAGGCCGCCGGGGTCTCGATCATCGTGCCGACCTCGATGTCCTTGTTGTAGGACACGCCGCGGGCGTCGAGCTCGGCCTTGCACTCCTCGACGAGCGCCTTGACCTGGCGAATCTCGTCAAGGTTGGTGACGAGCGGCACCATGATCTTGATGTCGCCGAAGGCGGAGGCGCGCAGCAGCGCCGTGAGCTGGACCTTGTACTGGTCGGGGTTAGCGAGGCAGTAGCGCACCGCACGGTACCCCATGAAGGGGTTCTCCTCCTTCTGGAGGTTCATGTACGGAATCTCCTTGTCGCCGCCCACGTCGAGCGTGCGGATGATGACCGGCTGGTCCTTCATGCGCAGCGCGACCTTCTGGTACGCGGCGAACTGCTCGTCCTCGGTCGGGAGCTCCTTGGCGTCCATGAACAGGAACTCGGAGCGGAACAGGCCCACGCCCTCGCAGTCGTGCTCGGCGGCGACGTTGGCGTCATCCGGGTTGCCGATGTTGGCCACGAGAAGGACGGTCTCGCCGTCGCCGGTGACGGTGGGCTTGCCGCGATAGGCCTCGAGCGCGGCCTTCTCCTCGGCGTACTGCTTGGCCTTGGCGCGGTAGTGCGAGAGGTCATTGTCGCCGGGGTTCACGAGCACGCGGCCGCGCGAGCCGTCGACGATGACCATGTCGCCGCTCTTGATGTTCTTGGTGACGTCGGCCACAGAGAGCACGGCGGGAATCTCGAGCGCGCGGGCGATGATGGCGGAGTGGGAGGTGCGCCCGCCGGTCTCGGTGACGATGGCGGCGACGTTGTCCTTGTCGATGTCAGCGGTCATGGACGGCGTGAGCTCGTGGACCACGACGACGGAGTTCTCGGGCAGCGTGGAGAGGTCGACGACCTCCTTGCCCAGAAGGTCGGCGAGAAGCCCGGTCTTGACGTCGGCGACGTCGGCCGCGCGCTCGCGGAAGAGCTCGTCCTCCATGTTGGAGAACATGTTGTAGTACATGTCATAGGCCTCGGAGACGGCCTGCTCGGCGCACATGCCGCTCTCGATGGAGCCGTTGACCATGTCCTTGATGCCGTCGTCCTCCGCAAACTCGATGTGAGCGCCCATGATGGCGGCGGCCTCCTCGCCCACCGTCACCTTCATGCGCTCGATCTGGGCGTTGGTCTGCTCGATGAACTTGGCGACGGCCGCGGCGTAGCGTTGCTTCTCGTCGCCGGCGTCCTCGGGCTTGTGCGGCGTGAAGCTCAGGTCGGGCTCCACGGCAACACGCGCGACGCCGATGCCAATGCCGTCAGATGCGTTGACTCCCTCGTACATCTCTTCCCCCTACTTCCTGGCCGCTCGCACGGCCACTTCCCATTATGAGCTCGCCCCGTGGGGCGGAAGCACCGAGCAGCGCCGGAGGCCCGGCAAAGGGCCGAGCGGCTACTTCTCCGCCTTCTCGGCCTCCTCGCGCGCCTCCTCGCGCGCCTTGTTGGCCTCCATGTCGCGCGCGATGGAGCCAGGGATGGCGCGGCCCATCTTCTTGTAGAGCGCGCCGACGACGCGGTCGATCGTCGAGCGCTTGGCGATGCCCTTGCTCGCGGCCGTTGCGGTGCCGCAGGCGGAGGCGAAGATGAGCGCGGTCTCGTAGTCGACGCCGCGCGTGACCTGGGCCAGGAAGCCGCCGACCATGGAGTCGCCGGCGCCGGTGGCGTTGACCAGGCGAATCTTGGCGGTGGGGACCACGTGCTCGGCGCCGTTCTCGTCGAGCAGCAGCGAGCCGTGGCCGCCGCAGGAGATGATGACGTTGCGCGCGCCGGCGTCCTGGAGCTTGTGGGCGTACGGCATGCACTCGTCGGGCTCCTCGATCTCCACGCCGAAGATGCGGCCGACCTCGTGGTTGTTGGGCTTGATGAGGAACGGGTGCGCCTCGAGGGACTCCATCAGGAGCTGGCCGGGGGCGTCCACGACGAACTGGATGCCGCGCCCGCCGAGACGGCGCATGATCTGCATGTACATGTCCTCGGGGAGCGAGTTGGGAATCGAGCCCGTGAGGACGAGCGTGTCATCGGAGCCGACGATGTCCATGCGCTCGAGAAGCTCGTTGACCTTCTTCTCAGGGATCTTGGGGCCCATGCCGTTGACCATCGTCATGACGATGCCGTTGAGCTTGACGTTGATTCGCGTGTAGCCGCGGTCGAGGATGACGAAGTTGCTCGCGATGCCCTTCTCCTGCAGGCGATGCAGGAGGTAGTCGCCGGTGAAGCCGGCGGCGATGCCCATCGCGATGCTGGGGACGTCGAGCTCGTTGAGCAAGGTCGAGATGTTGATGCCGTTGCCGCCGCAGTGCAGCTCCTCGTTCGAGGACCTGTTGGTGAAGCCCATGTCCAGCGTCAGGGGATGCATGACGTAGTCAAGGGCAGGGTTCAACGTCATTGTGTAAATCAACGCGCGCTCCTTCCAACGGGCAGACTCACGGACTCAAGTATGCCGCATAACGTCGCGGCGACAAACCGGAAATTGCCCATACGGCATAATGATTTCCGCCAAAGGGGCGTCCCGGCCCCCGCGGGCGCGCGGAAAACGGGGAACCATCTCACACGTGCGTACCTCGGGGGCGAGAGAGGGGAAGGAGGCGCGGGGCGAGAAGAACGCTCGGCGCCGGACAAGAGAACGGGCCGGGCCCAAGGGGCCCGGCCCGGAGCGGTCGTGGTGCGCCCTGAGGGATTCGAACCCCCGACCTTCGGATTAGAAGTCCGCGGCTCTATCCAACTGAGCTAAGGGCGCGCTTCGCGGCATGCCGCGTGGACATTCTATAGCAACCCGTAGGCGCGCGCCGCGAGAATGCCGGTCACGGTCTTGGCATCGTCGATGAGGCCGAGGCGGATGGCCTCCACCGCGTCCTCCACGGGCACCCACAGGACGTTCAGGAACTCGCCCTCGTCGGGCGCGGCCTCGCCCTGCGTGAGGCCGTGGGCGAAGTACACCGAGGTGTGCTCGTTCGTGAAGCCGGGGGCGCCGTAGGACTCGGCGAGGAGCTCAAGGCGGTCGGCCACGAGCCCCGTCTCCTCGGTGAGCTCGCGGGCGGCACAGACGTCTCGCGGCTCGTCCGGGTCCACCTTGCCGGCGGGAATCTCGAGCGTCATCCGCCCCAGCGCCACGCGATACTGGCGCACCAGGCACACGAGCCCGTCGCGCACCGCCACCACGCCGGCGCCGCCGTGGTGGCGCACCACCTCGCGCCAGTCGAGGGATCCGTCGGAGAGCCCCACCCGCAGGTGCTCCACGGAGAAGATCCTCCCCTCCCACTCCACGTTCTTCTCGACCACCCGCTCCAGCAGGACCTCGTCCGGCTCGAGCGCGGCCGCGATGGCGTCAAGCCCCTCAGACATGTGCCCTCACTCCCCCGCGGCGGAGAAGCGCCCCGTCGCGTAGTCGATGTCATACCCCGCGGCGGCGTTGTAGACCTCAACCTCGAGGTCCACCGCGCCGTCCGAGCTGCGCACGTCCACGATGACGCTCCGCGGCAGCAGCTCGTCGGCCTCGTAGACGGGCGTCGCCGAGTAGTAGACGGCGCCGCCCGGGTGCTCACGCAGCCAGTCGCGGGCGAGGCCCTCGGTGAAGGCCATGCCGCCGTCCTGGCCCGTGTTGTCGCCCACGTTCTGCGTGCGCGTGCCCGTCACCAGATTGTAGTCCGCGTCATCGCCGCCGAGGGACTTGGCGAGCAGGTGGCTGCGGTTGAAGAGGTGCCCGTGATAGGCGGAGCCGTCGGGGTTCGTGATGTCCACCTCGCGGTTGTGCCCCCATCCCGCGGGGTGGATGTCCGAGATGTCCTCACGCTCCCTCCCGGAGCCCGCCTCGGCCATCTCGGGCGTGACGAGCGCGACCGCGCGGCCCGTGCGGCCGAGCGCGTCGAGCCCCTCGTAGCGTGCCTCCCCCGGCTCCAGCTCCACGTCCACGACGGCGGTCCCGACCACGCGGTAGTAGTCCGGGCTCTGCGCGGGGTCCCAGGCGGTGTAGCCCGCCTGACGCTCCGAGAGGCGCGCCGGCCCCTCCGTCCACGGCCAGCCCGGGATGCCTGGGAGGGCCCCCGCGGCCCCGAGCGCCAGGAGCGCCACGAACGCGAGCGCTACGACGCGCGCGGGCCAGCTCCGGGGCAGCCGCGCCGCCCCTCCCCGCATTGCCTTCCTTCTTGCCATGCGCCTCCCTCCGACTCTCTCACCGGAAGGGTACCATGCGGCCCGGACGGAATCGCCGGCCTGCGCCGGGCTCGCGGCGCGGTTGAGAGCTGCGGCGCGAGCATGCCGTGGCGCACGGTTCTTCCGTCCGCAGGCCCAGTTCCGTGCCGTGGGGCATGCTCGGCGCGTCCGTGCGCCGGGGAATGCTCGGACACACGTTCTTCTCGCCCCTCCGCGCTTTTGCTCGGCCTTGAGCATGTCTATTCGTACGCTTCTGCTGAGCATGCCTATGCGCACGGAAACGAGGCTAGATCGGGCAAAACCGTGCGCCGGGACATGCTCGTCGGAGGGGCCTCGCCAAGACCCCACGCCCGACGCAACGCAAAACGGCCGGGCACCCAAAGGCACCCGGCCGAATCTATCGTGGTGGATCGTCAGGGGTTCGAACCCTGGACCTTGGGATTAAGAGTCCCCTGCTCTACCAGCTGAGCTAACGATCCAAAAGTGGTGGATCGTCAGGGGTTCGAACCCTGGACCTTGGGATTAAGAGTCCCCTGCTCTACCAGCTGAGCTAACGATCCGTATTCGATTAAATGGGGTGGGCGAAGGGTCTCGAACCCTCGACCTACGGAGCCACAGTCCGTCGCTCTGCCAACTGAGCTACACCCACCATTTTTGGCCACCTCTTCAAGCAGCTCGACTATTATGCAAAACCCGGGCGCGCGATGCAAGCACTTTTTTGAGGAGATTGCATCTTCACATCGCGAGGGCGAGAAGGACGGCCGCCAGCAGGGCGAGAAGGACGACCGCGCAGCCGCCGCATCCGGCCCGCCCGCCTCCGCCGCCACGCATGAGCGGGCCCGCGCCGTAGTGCGCGAACGCGCGCTCCGACGTGGACCAGCGGCCGTCCCGGTTGAGGTCGAAGGGGTTTCCCGCCATGCTAGTCGAGCAGGCCCTCCCAGGTGAGCAGCGTCTCGTTGCGGAGGAACCGGCGGAACGGGCTGAGGTCCCCCTCAAGGTGGAAGACGTCGAGCGCCGCGTGGTAGGCGCCATGGTCCTGCGCGCGGATCACGATGGGCGGCATCCCCATGGCAAGCAAGACGCCGTTCATGAGCAGGCGCGCGGTGCGGCCGTTACCGTCCGCGAAGGGGTGAATCTCGGAGAGCCGCGCGTGGAGGTAGGCGGCGATGGTGAGATGGCGCCCCCCGGCCTCGAGCTCCGTGTTCACGTCGTCCGCGAGGACGCCCACCGCGTGCGGCACCTCGACCGCCGGGATGCCCACGGCAGCCGGCCCGCCCACGTAGTTGTCCAGCTTGAACGTGCCCGGACGCTCGCCGGCGAGCAGGAGCTTCTCCTTGTACGTCCCCATGGTCACGAGGCCCTGGGCCTCCTGGATGAGCTCCTCGGAGAGGCAGGGGTCCTCGGCGAGCTTGATGCGGGCAAGGTCCCAGGAGACCTTGAGGTTGCGCGCCTCGACGAGCACCTGGATGTCGCCGGTGTAGCCCTCGACGGCGTCGCCCTTGACGATCTGGCTCACGGTGGCAAACGTGAGCTCCTCGTTCTCTATCTTCTCGGAGTTGTAGACATAGTCGGGCACGAAGTCGGCAAGCAGCTTCTCCTGGCGCTCCTCCGGAAGCGCCACCCACGTGGCGACCAGCGCGTCGTAGCGATCCTTCAGCAGGTTAGCCATGGTGCACCTCCCATCGGACTGGTTGGTAGCATTCTACCGGCCGCCCGGGACGAGAAGGACGATCGACTCTGCCAGAGGCCCCACCCCCTCGGCAGAGGGCAGCGCGCAGGGGGGCGTGCAAAAGTGGTTGCCCCTTCGCACGGCCCCCGTTGCGCGCCTCCAGATGCGCCCCCTTCCGTCAGGTGCGCGGTCAGTCCTCGACTTCAATCTTCCCCACGATGCACCGGATGCGCGCCGGCAGCGTGTCGTAGCGCTGCCCGTAGAGGTCCAGCAGCGCCTGCACGCGCCTGCGGTCAACGGGCGCGCGCGGCTCTCGCGCAGCAGTGCCTCCGCCTCGCTGGCGAGCTCCTCCTCCGCGAGGCTCCCCCACGCGGCCCAACTGGGCATGTCTTCGGTCATCGGGCGCTCCGTTCTTCTCGCCTAGCGTTGGTTGGTGGGAACTGATCATGGCAACCTGAGGCGTTCTTGCCTCCTTCTGCCAGCAACAGACTCGAGAATGGGACTCGAGGCCAACGAGACTACCCCCTTAATGTGGTCGAACCCCCAGAAAAGCCGACCTGGCCGCCTATCTCCCGGGACCGTTCCTCGCATTCCGCCCCGCCCGAACGCACGCGCCGGCGGAGGGGCTGTGCCAGATTATACTGTGGGGGCACAGTCGGAGACGACGGCTCTCGCTACCTCGGCACGCCGTCGTTCGACGTGGAAAAGCGTGCAAAAGTGCCTGTCCCTTTTGCACCCGGCGAAAGGACTCCCATGGACGTCAGCAACGACGAGCTCGTGGCGCTTCTCGGCGCGCTCTCCAACGCGAAGGCGCCGTCCGGCTTTGAGGACGAGACGCTCGCGGTGGCGCGCGCGTTCTGCGAGGGCTGGGCCACGTTCGAGGAGAACACGCTGCGCGACGGCCTCATCACGCCGAAGAACTTCACCGGCGAGAAGCCCGTCCTCATGCTGGACGCCCACGGAGACGAGGTGGGCGGCATGGTCAAGGCCGTGCTCTCCAACGGCACGATGAGCTTCGTCGAGCTGGGCCGCTTCACGCCGGGGACGCTCGCCGGCCAGGGCGTGTGGGTGCGCGCGACCGACGGCTCCTGGGTGCGCGGCGTGGTAGGCGTGAAGCCGCCGCACTTCCTGAGCGAGGCCGAGCGCGCCTCGGGAAGGACCGCCCTCATCCTGGACGTGGGCGCGCGCTCGTACGAGGAGGCGGTCAACGCGTTCCACATGGGCATGGGCGAGCCGATCGTGCCGGACACGGCGTTTTCCTACGACGCGGCGCGCGGGGTGGCCCTTGGCAAGGCGTTCGACTGCCGCGCGGGCGTGTGCGCGATGCTGCTCGCCCTGCGCGAGCTCTCACGCCGCGACGACCTGCCCGTCGACGTGGTGGCCTCGATCTCCGCGCAGGAGGAGGTCGGCGAGCGCGGGGTGGCTGCGGCCGCGCGGCGCTTCTCGCCCGACGCGGCGTTCCTCTTTGAGGGCTGCCCCGCGGACGACACGTTCTGCCCGCCCGACGAGGTGCAGGCCGCGCTGGGCCGGGGCCCGATGTTTCGCTACTTCGACCGCTGCATGATCACGCATCCGCGCTACCAGCGCTTCGTTCTGGGCGTGGCTGAGGCGGCGGGGATTGCCGCGCAGACCTCCGTGCGCGAGGGCGGCGGCACCGACGGCGGGCCCGTGCACCAGCTCGACGTCCCCTGCGTGGTGGCGGGCGTGCCGTGCCGCTACGTGCACGCCGGGACGGCTATCTGCCGCGTCGACGACGTGCGCGCCGCGGCCGAGGTGGCCGTCGCCGTGGCGGAGCGCCTCACGTCCGAGGTGCTGGCGAGGTTCTAGCGGGCGGTCCTTCTCGCCGCGCGCCCCTCCGCGCCACGCTTCGCGACGTCCCCTACAGCACGCCATCCAGGTCGCCGCGGTCGCGGGCCATCTCCAGCAGGCGCCTGAGCACCTGGCCGCCGTGCACGCCGTCGTGCTCGAACTCGTTGGTCACCCAGGCGTGGCTCGCTCCCACGCGCGAGAGCGTGTCCAGCTGCAGGCCCGCGTCCACGTAGAGGTCGTCGTGGTAGACCGCGGCCTGGAGCGGGGTCTCGTTGGCGAGAAGGACCTCCGGGTCGTAGAGCCGCCCGAAGGAGGTCTCCCCCATGAGGGCGTCCATCGCGCCGGCGAAGGGGCGCAGCTCCGGCATCTCCTCGAACATCCACGGGAAGCACGCCTCGCCGGTGAGCATGAGCGGACGGGCCTCGGGCGAGAACTCCAGGCGCTCCCGCAGCGCGCGCTCCGCGGCCCACGCGACCGGCCGCTCGAGCTCGCCGTCCGCGTAGATGAGCTCCTGGAGCACCCAGTAGAGCGGGTTGGCCACGACGTTGGTCGCCGACCACGCCCCCGCGAGGAACGCCGCTGACACCTCAACGCGCGCGGGATCCCCGCCCGCCGCGTCGAGCGCGGCCGCAGCGCTGCCGTCTCCCGCGGTAAACGCAAGGTCAAGCAGGTTGTGCAGCCGCTCGTGGCCGGGCTTCATCCCCAGCCCCTGGCCGAGCGACTGGAGCCGCCTGACCGTGAGCGGGGAGCCGTCGGGCAGCGTGAGGTCACCTGCGGCGGCGCGGTCGGCAAGCAGCGAGAGGCGCTCCTCGTCCTGCGGGTAGCGCTCGTAGAGGAGGCGCGTCTTGGCGGCCATGCGCGGGAAGGTGTGCGCGTAGACCTCGTCCGCGCTCGCGGGCACGTGCGGGATGCCGCCGCAGACGAAGCTCGCCCGCGCCGCGCCGGGGAAGGCCGAGAGGTACGCGAGGGTGAGAAAGCCGCCGTAGCTCTGGCCGAGCGTCACCCAGCACGCGCCGCCGAGCTCGTGCACCCGCAGGTGCTCGAGGTCGCGCACGATCGAGTCGGCAAGAAAGAGGCGAAGGTAGTCGGCCTGCGCGCGGGCGTCTCCCTCGCGCGCGACCACGAACCCGTCCACGCGCCCGGAGCGCCCGGTGCCGCGCTGATCCGGAAGGACCACGCGGAAGTGGCGGACGGCCTCCTCGACCCAGCCATCGCTTTCCGGCGAGGTGAGCCGCGGGCACGCCCCGCCGGGGCCGCCCTGGAGGAACACGAGGTACGGCAGGTCGCGCCCGGCGTTCTCCGGCGAGCAGAGCACGCGGTAGAAGAGGCTGGTCGAGCGGCCGGGGAAGCGGCGGCCCGACCAGTCGAGCGGGACCTCGACCGAGCGGTCCTCCACGAGAAGTCCCGGCAGGTGATAGCGCGCGAGAAGCGTCATGGACATCCCCCATCCGTCATGCGTGCGGGCGGCTCCGCCCTGTCCGGGCGCGAGAAGCGGGCGACCCCGACGCGGGAGGCGCCACGCCACTTGCCACGTTTCCCGCGCGATTGTGTGCCGCGGCCCTCGTGCGCCTTCCCGAGGCCCGCTCCCGGCAGAAGTCCCCCGCCGTTGGGTGGCATCTTTGATACCCACGCCGCGACGGCATCAGGCATGCCACCCAATCGCCCAGAAAACGTGGCGAGAAGAACCTCATAACGACCCGCCGGGCTCACCTGACCCCGAGGGGCATCAAAGATGCCACCCAATCGCAAGGGGTTCGGGCGGCGGGGCCGGAAACGCGGCGGCCGAGGCGCGCGGCGGGGCGAGAAGGACCGCCGACCCCAGGCCCGCCCGTCCTTCTCGCCCCGCCGCGCCTGCTAGACCAGGTACTCCGCGATCTGCACGGCGTTGGTCGCCGCGCCCTTGCGGATCTGGTCGCCGCAGCACCAGAAGGTGAACGCGGAGACGCCCTCCGGCGCGGAGAGGTCGCGGCGGATGCGGCCGACGTAGACGAGGTCCTGGTCGGAGGTCTCGAGCGGCATGGGGTAGCGACTCGCGGCCGGCTCGTCCACCACGCGCACGCCCGGCGCGGCCTCGAGCGCGGCGCGCGCCTCCTCCACGGAGAGGGGCCGCTCGAACTCGGCCGTGATGGACTCGGAGTGCGAGCGCACCACCGGCACGCGGACGCAGGTGCAGTTCACGCGCAGCTCGGGGAGGTGCATGATCTTGCGGCCCTCGTTGAGCATCTTGAGCTCCTCGGAGGTGTAGCCCTCGTCCTTGAAGCCGCCGATCTGCGGGATGAGGTTCTCAGCGAGCTGGTACTGGAAGGGCGCGGTCTCCCCCACGGGCTTTCCGGCCGCCACGCAGCCGATCTCGCGCACGAGCTCGTCGAGGCCGGGCTTGCCAGCGCCCGAGGCGGCCTGGTAGGTGGAGACGACGAGGCGCGTCACGCCCGCGAGCTGGTGGAGCGGCCACACGGGCACGAGGCCGATGATCGTGGCGCAGTTGGGGTTGGCGATGATGCCGTGGTGGCCCGCGATGTCGGCGGCGTTGATCTCCGGCACGACGAGCGGCACGTCGGCGTCCAGGCGGAAGGCGTGGGAGTTGTCCACGCACACGGCACCGCGGCGGACGGCCTCCGGCAGGAGCGCGCGGGCCGTGGCGTCGTCGGCCGCGCCGAGGACGATGTCAACGCCCTCGAAGGCGTCGGGCTCGGCCAGGCGCACGGGCACGTCCTCGCCGGCAAAGCGCACGGTCTTGCCCGCGTCGACGGAGCGCTGGCTCGCCAGCGGCACGAGCTTGCCCACGGGGAAGCCGCGCTCCTCGAGGCACTGGAGCATCTGCTGGCCCACCACGCCGGTGGCGCCCAGGATGGCAACGGTCTTCTCGCTCATGGCGGTTCCTTTCTGCTGGAGGCCGGAAAACTTGCCTAAAAGGGGCCTGTCCCCTTTTAGGCATCAGCTGGTGGTGACCATCTCGTCGCGGACGAAGCGGTCGTAGATCACCTGGACGGCACGGTCGAAGTCCTCGTTGTTGACGCCCATGATGATGGAGATCTCCTGCGAGCTCTGCGTGATCATGCGGATGTTGACGCCCGCCTCGCCGAGCGCGCCGAAGATCTTGCCCGAGGTGCCGGAACGCTTGGACATGTTGCGACCCACCACGGAGAGCAGCGCGAGCTTGTCCACCATGGTGATGTCGTCGGGCTCGAGCTCGCGGCGGATGTCGGTCACGATGGAGTAGATCGAGTCCTTGACGTCGGCGCCGTTGACCACCACGGAGAACGAGTCCACGCCCGTGGGGATGTGCTCGACCGAGATGCCGTAGCGCTCGAAGATCGAGAGCGCCCGGCGCACAAAGCCCACCTCGCCGGACATGTGCGCCTTCTTCACGTGCACGGAGATGAAGTCGCGCTTGCCGGCGATGCCGGTGATGAGGTGCTCGTCCTCGCCGATGCGCGCCTTCTCGCGGATGATGGTGCCCTCGTCCTCGGGCCGGTTGGTGTTCTTGATCTGGATGGGGATGTTCACCTCGCGCACCGGGAAGATGGCCTCCTCCTGCAGGACCGAGGCGCCCATGTAGGAGAGCTCGCGCATCTCGTCGAAGGTGATGCGGCGGATCGAGCGCGGGTGGTCGACGATGCGCGGGTCCGCGGAGAGGAAGCCCGAGACGTCGGTCCAGTTCTCGTAGAGGCCGGCGTCGATGCAGCGCGCGAGGATGGCGCCCGTGATGTCGCCGCCGCCTCGCTGGAAGAGCTTGATCTGGCCGTCCACCGTGGCGCCGTAGAAGCCGGGCAGCACGAAGCAGCCCTTGCGCACCATGACGTCCTTGAGGCGCGCCGCGGTGCGCTCCATGTCCACGTTGCCGTCGTGGTGGAAGACCACGACGTCGGCCGCGTCGACGAAGGGCAGGTCAAGGTACTCGGCCATGAGGTGCGCCGTGAACCACTCGCCGCGCGCCACGATGTACTCGGGCGAGTGCTTCTTGATGTTCCGGGCGAAGGTCTGGAACTTCTCGTGCACCGGCCACTTGAGGCCCAGCTCGTCGGCTATCTCGACGAAGCGCTGCTCGATGTCCGCGAGAAGCGCGGTGCAGTCCACGTGGTACTGGATGTGGGCGTTCACCAGCAGCAGGAGGTCGGTGACCTTGTTGTCTGCCGAGAAGCGCTTGCCGGCCGCGGACACCACCACGAAGCGGCGGTCGGGGTCGGCCTCGACGATGGCCTTGACCTTGCGGAACTGCTCGGCGGACGCGACGGACGAGCCGCCGAACTTGGCGATCTTGATCATGCTGTGAAACCTGCCTTCCTAGAAAACCTGACAAAATGCCCTGACACCTTTGTCAGCATCCCTGTCAGGCGAGCGCAGCCATGAACGAGGTGGGGTCGGCGAGAAGGGCCTCGGAGAGAATCGCCCGCGCGCCCTCCGCCGTGAGGCCGCGCACGAGGTAGGCGCCCTTGCCGTAGGGCTCCTCGCCATCGAGCTCGGCCGCGGTGCGGAACACGTAGTCGCCCCGCAGCAGCGTGGGGTCGTAGGCCAGGCCGCTCGAGAAGTCGTAGGCGGGCCGGCGGGCGCCGCGGACGCAGTCGAGCACGTCCTGCACGATGGCGTTGCCCGTGGGGAGGCTCCCGGCGCCCTGGCCGTAGAACTTGAGCTCCCCCACCGTGGTGGCGTCGAGCGTCACCAGGTTGAAGTTGCCGGGCACGCTGGCCTCGAGCGACTCGGCGGCAACGGCCACCGGCTCGACGGCCACGGCGTAGCGCCCGCCCTCCCTGACGCCGCGGCCGAGCAGCTTCACCGTGCGCCCCTGGGCCGCAAAGAGGTCGAGGTCGGCCTTGCGGAGGTTGCGGATGCCCGTCACCGGGAGGTTCTTCTCGCACGCCACGTCAAAGGCCACGCAGGCCGAGATGATGGTCTTGTTGGCCACGTCCACGCCGTCGATGTCGGCGGAGGGGTCGCGCTCGGCGTAGCCCAGGCGCTGGGCCTCGGCGAGCACGTCGGCGAACTCGGCCCCCTCGCGGCGCATGGCGTCCACGATGTAGTTGGTCGTCCCGTTCATGATGCCCGAGAACGCCGTCACCTCGTCCACCCGGCGGGCCTTCTCCACGCTCGCGATCCACGGGATGCCGCCGCCGACCGCCGCCTCGATGTAGAGGCCCGCGCCCGTCTCAGCCGACTCCGCCGCAAACTCGGCGAAGTGCGCCGCCACGACGGCCTTGTTGGAGGTCACGACGTGCTTGCCCACGCGGAGCGCCGCCGTGATGTAGGTGCGGGCGGGCTCGACGCCGCCCATGCACTCCACCACGAGCCCGATCTCGGGGTCGGAGACGATGTCGTCGTAGCTGGCGGTCATCCGGGGGTCGCTGAGGCGGTCGGGCAGCTCGAGGATGCGCGCGACCTCCACGTCGGGCACGCGCTCGGAGATGATCTGGTCAACCCCGCGACCGACCGTGCCAAAGCCGAGGAGGGCGATCTTCATGCGTCTCGTCCAATCTTTCGAATGTGTATCCAACGCGCGGCCGTCGCGCGTCCCGCGGCTATGATACTTGCAAGCAAGGCACGGGTACCTCGGACGCAAGGAGCCACAGTGACCCCGTTCTACCACAGCACGCGCTCGGACGCGCAATCCGTAACAAGCAAGCAAGCTATCCTCGCGGGCATCGCACCCGACGGCGGCCTCTACGTCTCCGACGCGCTCGGCGAGAAGAACGTGGACCTGGGCGCCGTCTGCGGCCAGGGCTTCCGCGAGACCGCGCGCCTCGTCCTGGGGACGCTCCTGCCGGACTACGCGGCAGACGAGCTCTCCGGCTGCGTGGGGGCCGCCTACGGCGCGCAGTGGGACGCTCCCGGCGTCTGCCCCGTCACGCCGCTCGGCGCCGACTGGCTGCTCGAGCTCTACCACGGCCCCACCTGCGCCTTCAAGGACGTGGCGCTGCAGATGCTGCCGCAGCTCATGAGCGTGGCGCGCGCCGGCGACGGCCGCAAGATCATGGTGGTTACCGCCACCTCCGGCGACACCGGCAAGGCCGCGCTCGACGGCTTCGCGGGCGTGGAGGGCACGGGCGTGACGGTCTTCTACCCGCACGGCAAGGTGTCCGACATCCAGCGCCTCCAGATGGTGACCCAGCTCGGCGGCAACGTGGCCGTCTGCGCCGTGCGCGGCACCTTCGACGACTGCCAGGGCGAGGTCAAGCGCATCTTCGCCGACCGCGAGCTCGCCGCGCGCCTCGCTGAGGGCGGCGTCGTGCTCTCGAGCGCCAACTCCATCAACGTGGGGCGCCTCGCGCCGCAGGTGACGTACTACTTCGACTCCTACGCGCAGCTCGTGCGCGCGGGCGCCATCCGCATGGGCGACGAGGTCACCTACTGCGTGCCCACCGGCAACTTCGGCGACGTCCTCGCCGGCTACTACGCCAGGCGCCTCGGGCTTCCCGTGCGCCGGCTCGTGGTGGCCTCCAACGCCAACGACGTCCTCACGGACTTCCTCACCACCGGCACCTACGACCGCCGGCGCGAGTTCCACAAGACCATCTCGCCCTCGATGGACATCCTCGTGTCCTCCAACCTGGAGCGCCTGCTCTACTTTGCCTCCGAGGGCGACTGCGACCTTGTGTCCTCCCTCATGGCCGACCTCGCCGAGAAGGGCGTCTACACCGTGCCCGAGCGCGTCATGGACCAGATTCGCGAGGTCTTCTCCTGCGGCCGGGCCGACGACGCCGCCACGCGCGAGACGATCCGCTCCACCTGGGACAAGCTCGGCGTGCTCATCGACCCGCACACCGCTGTCGCAAAGCACGTGCTCGACGCCACGCCCGCCGACGGCTCGGCGCGCGTCTGCCTCTCCACGGCGAGCCCGTACAAGTTCTCCGCGGACGTGCTGGCCGCCCTCGGCGAGGTCACGGACGGCATGAACGGCTTCGCCTGCATGGACGCCCTCGAGCACCTCACGGGCACCGTCGCGCCGGCGCAGCTCTCGGGCCTGCGCGCCAGCGAGGTCGTCCACGACGACGTCTGCGACCGCGAGCACATGGGGGCCTTCGTCGAGTCCGCCTGCGCGCGGGTGTTCCTGTGATCGGTGCCGACGGCCGCGAGCGGCCGATGGTCATCGTCCGCGTGCCCGCGACCTCGGCCAACGTGGGCGTGGGCTTCGACTGCCTGGGCCTCGCGCTCGACCTCACGGCGACGTTTCTCATGACGCCCGCCGAGCGCCTCGAGGTCGTGGGCTGCGAGGAGCGCTTCCGCGGCGAGGACAACCTCGTCTGGCAGAGCTACCTCGAGGCCTGCTCGCGGCTCGGCACGGACGCCGTGCCGCTGCACATCACGATCCTCTCCCCCATCCCGCTCTCGGGCGGGCTCGGCTCCAGCTCCGCCTGCGTGATCGCCGGCGTGGGGGCCGCGATGGCGCTCTCCGCGGGCGGGTTCTCGCGCGAGCGGGCGCTCGAGCTCGCCGTGGCCATGGAGGGCCACCCCGACAACGTGGCGCCGGCGCTCCTCGGCGGGCTCGTGAGCTCGTTCGTGGACGGGGACGTGACCACCTCGACGCGGATGGACGTTGCCGGCAACCTGCGCTTCGTTGCCGTGGCGCCGCCCTACGAGGTGCGCACCGCCGACGCCCGGCGCGTCCTTCCCGAGGAGGTCTCCCGCGAGACCGCTGTCTGGCAGATGGGCCGCTGCGTGGCCGTGGTGCGGGCGCTCGAGCTCGGCGACGCGGACCTGCTCGCCGCCGCCTGCCACGACCGCCTGCACGAGCCGTACCGCGCGAGGCTCATCCCCGACTACGAGGCCCTGCGCGAGGCGGCCCTCGGGGCCGGCGCCTGCGCGTTTTTCATCTCCGGCTCCGGGTCCACGATGATCGCCGTGGCCGACGGGGACGCCCCCGCGGCGGAGGTGGCCTCCGCGCTCGCCGAGGCCTGTCCCGGCTACTGGCTGCAGACCCTCCCCGCCAACACCCTCGGCACCACCGTCGAGGTCCACTAACGCCCGGGGCGAGAAGGACGGTGCCTCCACGGCCCGACGTCCTTCTCGCCCCGCGCCGCCCTTCTCGGCCCACCGTCCTTCTCGGCCCCGTCGCCCTTCTCGGCCCCACGCACAAACCCCACCCGATTGGGTGGCATCCTTGATGCCCCACATACCTTCGCATCAAGAATGCCACCCAGTTGCCGCAGAAACCCGGCGCTTCCGCATGCCTTGGGGTCGTCACGGCGGCAGCGGAATCTCCGAACATAAAACATGCCACCCAGTCGCAGCCGTCTTCTTCCAAATGGGGGCAACCCTAGGGCTCGGAATGGCCGAGACACCCAATCAGGGCCGTTTTCTGACAGCCCACACAGCCCCATGCCCTGGGGCTCAGGCCTCGCCCTCAAGGTCGGCGAGCAGCTTGTTCCTAAAGCGGAGCTGCCGCGTCCGAAGCGCGACGTCCGGCGGTCGCCAGCGCACGCCCAGCCCGAGCGCGAGCGACTTGGCGACCTCCTCGACGAGGTCCTGCCTCGACAGCATTGCTCGGTTCATCTGCACGACGCGTCTGCCGTCCGCCCCGAGAACGTTGCCCTTGCGCAGGTCATACATGGCGCGCGTCCTCAGCTTGTGCTGCGAGCCCTGATACTCGAACACGGTGTCGCGCCCCGGCCACCCGATGTCGCACACGAACGAGTCAAGCCCAAAGAGCCGCGCGGAGGCGGAGCTCAGCCGGACGACCTCGTTGAGCCGGCCCGCGGGGAGCCCAAACCCGCCCATTCGCCGCCGACCGAAGAGGACCATGGAGACGACCGCCTCCTCCGGCGACGCGGCTCCGTCAAGGACGCGGCCCACGGCCTTGCGCGCCTGCGCCATCCCGGGAGGAAGCCCCTCCCTGCGCTCCTTCCGCAGGCGCTCGAGCCGGTCAAGGTAGGAGCCGATCGCAGACGTGGACGTGCACGCCGGGCAGTTGACGAAGCCGCTCCCATCGTTGTCGCGCGCATAGTACCCGCAGAGCTCGTGACCGTAGACGACGAGCTCGTCGTCATCGAGAACTCGCGCCATCTGGAGAAAGGCAAGCTCTGGGGAGGGAACCATCAGCCCCTCGACGTCAGCCGCCATGCGAAACGACCCGATGGGATAGCTCCCCGTCATGAGATGCGGGACGGACCCGCGGGCAACGTGCCTGCCCGCCTGCCGAGAGACGCAGACGTGAACGCGGGGCCCGAACTCCGGGACGCGCACGAGAAGGTCGGCCACCCTTGGCGCCCGCACGCGCGCGGGGACGGAGGTCGCCCTCGTCCTCGAGGGCGCCGAGGCCAGGTCTATGCCCCTGCCCTCGTCAAAGAGGATGCGCACGAGCAGGGGCGGACGACCGTCGAGGGGAGCGTTGTCACGGGCCACCGCACGGCCGACCCTCCTCCAGTAGTCCCGCGCGCTCTCGAACCCTATGCAGATGCGTTCTTCCATCCCGTCCCCTCCCTCAGGTGTTCGGAGCGTACCCCCATGGCGCCACGCTCGCCGAGGGGGCGTCCCGTCAGCATTCGGTACGCTGCGGGGAAGCTGGAAAACGCCTGATGAGAAGGGGTAGATTTGAGATTGGGGGGACGATTTGCCGCTGTTGGTGCGCCATGCGGCCCGAGCTTCACACAATCCGCACGACTCACGCCGCAGGGCGCTTCGAGAGGTCCCGCGGACGATGCGCCAAGAAGTGAGGACAATTGGGTATTTGACCTTTCCCGCGCCATGAGAGGTCCTTCTCGCCACTCAAACACGTGACCGTTGGGTGGCATCTTTTATGTCAGGAGGAGCGTCAGCCGAGCCCATCCGCCCAAAAGCCCAAAATCGCCAAGGCCATGCAGCGATTGGGTGGCAACCTTGATGCAAGAGCGCGCGAAGCATCAAGGTTGCCACCCAATCGCAGGTAGTTTATGCGGCAGGGGCGAGAAGAACCCGCGGCACGAAAAGGCGGCGGACCCGGGAGGGTGGTCCGCCGCCTGGGACGAGGGCGGCAACGCTCTGCCGCCCAGGTACGCGAGGTTGTCAGCCGCCGAGGTAGGCCTTTCGGACGTCGTCGTCCACGAGGAGCTCGGCGCCGGTGCCCGTCTTCTTGATCGTGCCTATCTCCAGGACGTAGGCGCGGTCGGCGATCTTGAGCGCCATGTTGGCGTTCTGCTCCACGAGCAGAATCGTGGTCCCGGCCTCGTTCAGCTGCTTCACGATCTCGAAGATCTCCTGCACGAGGATCGGCGCGAGGCCCATCGAGGGCTCGTCGAGCATGAGCAGGCGGGGCCTGCTCATGAGGGCGCGCCCCATGGCGAGCATCTGCTGCTCGCCGCCGGAGAGGGTGCCCGCCACCTGGCCGCGGCGCTCCTTCAGGCGCGGGAAGTGCGCGTAGACCTTCTCGAGCGTCTCGCGGTTCTCGGCGTCCGAGCGCGTGTAGCCGCCCATCTCCAGGTTCTCAGCAACGGTCATCTGCGTGAAGACGCGCCGGCCCTCGGGGCAGAGGGCAAGCCCGCGCTCCACGATCTTGTGGGCGCGCAGGCCCACGAGCGAGGAGCCCTCAAAGTCCACGGAGCCCGAGTCGGGCTTGATGAGGCCCGCCACGGTGTTGAGCGTGGTGGACTTGCCGGCCCCGTTGGCGCCGATGAGGGTCACGATCTCGCCCTCGTTGATGTCGAAGGAGATGCCGCGGACCGCCTTGATCGCGCCGTAGGAGACGTGCAGGTCCTTGACGGAGAGAAGAGCCATCTACTTCACCTCCTGCTTGCCGAGATAGGCCTCGATGACGCGCGGGTCGTTCTGGATCTGCTCGGGGGTGCCCTTGGCGATGATCTTGCCGTAGTCGAGCACGCCCACGACCTCGCACACGCCCATGACGAGGCTCATGTCATGCTCGATCAGGAGGATGGCGATCTGGAACTCGTCGCGGATCTTGAGGATGTTCTCCATCAGCTCCTCGGTCTCGGCGGGGTTCATGCCCGCCGCCGGCTCGTCGAGCAGCAGCACCTTGGGGCCGGTCGCCAGCGCGCGCAGGATCTCAAGGCGGCGCTGGGCGCCGTACGGGAGGTTGCCCGCCTGGGTGCCGGCGTACCTGCGCATGTCGAAGATGTCGAGCAGCTCGAGCGCCTTCTCGCGGTACTCGGCCTCCTGGCGCCAGTGGCCCGGCAGGCGGAGCATGTCCGTGATGAGGTTCGTCCTCATGGCGTTGCCATAGCCCACGAGCACGTTCTCGAGCACGCTCATCTGCGAGAAGAGCCTGATGTTCTGGAAGGTGCGGGCAACGCCCATGCGGTTGACCTCGGCCACGGACTTGCTCGCGGTGTCGTAGCCGTCAACGAGGACGGTGCCGCGCGTGGGCTTGTAGACGCTCGTGAGCAGGTTGAAGATCGTGGTCTTGCCGGCGCCGTTGGGGCCGATGAGGCCGGAGATCTCCGTGCGGCCCATGGCGATGTTGAAGTCGTCCACGGCGGTGAGGCCACCGAAGTCGATCCCCAGGTGCTCGGCCTGGAGCACCGGCATGGTGCCGAGGTCGCGCTCGGGGATGAGGTTGGGCGTCTCCACCTGCACGAGGACGGGGCGGTGCCTCTTCTTATCGCTCGGCATCGGCGCTCACCTCCTTTCCGTCGGCGGCGTCCGCGGGCGCGGCCTTCTTCCTCCACGGGAAGTCGCGGTTCATGACGCGCTCGATCACGTGGGAGAGCGAGAAGTCATAGGAGCCGAGCAGGCCCTGCGGGCGAAAGATCATCACGAGGACGAGCACCACGGCATAGGCGATCATGCGGTACTCGGAGAAGGCGCGCAGCGCCTCGGGCAGAATCGTGAGCACGGTGGCGGAGAGTGCGGAGCCCAGCATGGAGCCCATGCCGCCGAGCACCACCATGACGAGGATCTCGATGGACTTCATGAAGCCGAAGTAGGCCGGCTGCAGGACGCCCACACACCCGGCGTAGAGGCCGCCCGCCACGCCCGCGAAGAACGCGGACACCACGAAGGCGAGGGTCTTGTAGTAGGTGGTGTTGACGCCCGTGGCCTCGGCCGCGATCTCGTTGTCGCGGATCGCGAGGATCGCCCGGCCGTGGCGCGACTTCATCATCGTGTGGATGAGGAAGCACACCACCGCCACGCAACCAAAGACGAGCAGGAAGCTCGAGTAGCCCGGGATGCCGGTGAAGCCGGCCGCGCCGCCCGTGAGCTCGAAGCCGAGCACGCTGTCGATGTTGAGCATCACCACGCGGATGATCTCGGCGAAGGCGAGCGTGATGATGGCGAGGTAGTCGCCCTTGAGGCGCAGGGCGGGTATGCCGATGATGATGCCGGCCACCGCGGCGCACAGGCCCCCCACCACAAGGCCGCCCAGCGCCACGGCCACCGCGACGGGAGAGCCCGTGGCGAAGTCGCGCACGGCGATGCCGAGCACGTCGGCCATGCGCGTGACGAAGATCGCGCACCCGTACGCGCCGACCGACATGAAGCCGGCGTGCCCGAGCGGGAGCTGCCCCAGGTAGCCCGTGGCGATGTTGAGCGAGACGGCGAGGATGATGTAGATGCCCACCTGCTCGACCACCGTCGACTGGTAGCGGTTGATGGCGCCCCCGCTGATCAGGAGCTCGCCCACGACGAGAAGAACGAGCACGAGCGCGGCGTTGATGGCGTAGCGGACGGGCATGGGCAGGCTGCGGCGCGCGCCCGGCGCGGCCGGGGCGGGTCCCCCGGCCGAGATGATGGGCCGCCTCTCGGCCATGGCCTCTTCCTTCATTGCGCGCACCCCCTAGACCTTCTCGTTCATCGTCCGGCCGAAGATGCCGGTCGGACGGACCACGAGGACGACGATGAGCAGCAGGAACACCACGGCGTCCTTCCAGACGGAGAGTCCCGCGAAGGTGACGAGCATCTCGGCGAAGCCCACGAGCAGGCCGCCCACCACGGCGCCCGGGATGGAGCCGATGCCGCCCAGCACGGCAGCCACGAAGGCCTTGGTGCCGAGCATCATGCCCATCGTGGGCGAGGCCTGGGCGTATGCCATGCAGTAGAGCACGGCGCCGATGCCGGCGAGGGCCGAACCCACGGCAAAGGTGAACGAGATCGTGGAGTTGACGTTGATGCCCATGAGCCGGGCCGCGCCCATGTCCTCGGAGACCGCGCGCATGGCCTTGCCGAGCTTGGTCTTCTGCACCACGAGGGTGAGGATGACCGTCGCGACGGCGGTCACGAGGACCGTCACCACGGCGGCGAAGGAGAGCGAGAGGTCGCCGAGGTGGAGGGTCTGGACCGAGGTGAACGACGGGACCACCTTGGCGTCGGCCCCAAAGACGAGCTGCGAGCCGTTCTCGAGGAAGTAGGACACGCCGATGGCGGTGATGAGGATCGAGAGGCGGGGGGCGTTTCTCAGCGGTGCGTAGGCGACCTTGTCGATAAGGACTCCCACGAGCACGCATCCCGCGACGGACAGGATGATGGCGAGCACGGGGCTCAGCCCGAGCTGCGCCATGACGACCCAGGAGATGTACGCGCCGACCATGATGATGTCGCCGTGCGCGAAGTTGAGCAGCAGGATGATGCCGTACACCATCGTGTAGCCCAGCGCGACGAGCGCGTAGATGCTGCCGAGCTGCAGGCCGTTGAGCAGCTGTGACAGGAACATGTCCACGTCCGGGCACTTCCTCTCATGAAGACGGGCGGGGCGGCGCCCCGCGGGCCAGCAGATGCCGATAAGAACCATGAAAGGGGCACCGGGCGCGGACGGCCCGATGCCCCGGGACGATCGGTGGGGCTATCCCCTACACCCCGACGGTCTCGAAGATCTCCTCGGAGCCGTCCTCGGCGAAGGTGATGATGAGGGAGGACTTGACGGGGTCGCCGGTGCCCTCGTAGGAGATGGAGCCGGTCACGCCCTGGACGGTGCCCGACGCGATGCCGTCGATGACGGCCTGGAGGTACTCGTCGGTCCCGGCCTCGAGCCCGGCCTCCTCGGCGGCCTTGATGCCGTTGGCGAGGACCATGGCGGCGTCGTAGCCGAGCGCGCAGAAGTTCGTGGGGGCCTCGCCGTAGGCCTCCTGGTAGGCGGAGATGAACTCCTGGACGGACTCGCCGCTGTTGGAGCCCGTGAAGGCGCAGCAGTAGTAGCAGTCGTGCAGGTCGGCCGCGGCGGCGTAGTTCTCGGAGCCGCCGAAGATGCCGGACCAGCCGTCGGCGCCGAGGAAGACCTTGTCATAGCCCTGCTGGCGGGCCTGGGTCACGATCTTGCCGTCGTCCTGGTAGTAGTTGGGGACGAGGATGGCGTCGGGGTTGGTGCCCATGATGTTGGTGATCTGGGTGTTGAAGTCCACGTCGCCGTCCGAGTAGGACTGCTGCGTGGTGATGGTGATGCCCTTGGCCTGGCACTCCTCGCAGAAGGCGTTGTTCACGCCCTCGGAGTAGTCGTCGCCGGAGAGGTAGAGCGTGGCGATGCTCTTGTAGCCCTGCTCCTCGGCGAAGGCGGCCATGACGCGGCCCTGCTCCGGGTCGGTCACGCAGGCGCGGAAGAAGTTGCTGCCGTAGGTGACCACGTCGGCCGCCGTGGCGGACGGGGTCACGCAGGGCATGTTGTCGTTGACGGAGGCCTGCGCCACGGCGACGGTCGGGATGGTGGTGACGTCGCCGACGATGCCCACCACGCCGTCCTGGACGAGCTTGTTGTAGGCGTTGACGGCCTCGGTGGCGTCGCCCTTCTCGTCCTCCACGAGGTACTCGACGGTCTTGCCGTTGATGCCGCCGTCGGCGTTGAGCTGGTCGAAGTAGAGCTGAGCGCCGTTTTTGCACGCGAGGCCATAGGACGAGACGTCACCCGTGTGCGGGCCGAGGATGCCCACCTTAATGCTCGACGCGCCGTCGCCGGAGGCGTCGCCGCCGCCGTTGCCGCCGCAGGCGGCAAGGCCGAGGGCCGCGAACACCGCCGCGGAGCCGCCGAGGAACTGCCGCCTGGAAATGTTCTCAAACATGTCTTTCTCCTCCCGTCGCTTCTTGCGTAAAGCGTGCAGCTACCGTACGCCCGCGCCCGGACGCACATAAGCGATGTGGAGGATTTGTTAACCGAGCTGTGATGCTGCTAACAGCGCCGAAACAATCGCCGCGCCTTCCTGACGAACTCCCCCGGGGCCTTTGTCATGCTGACAAGGGTCCCGGGGGAGTCTGTCGGGTCGCCGTCAGCGTCGGCCCGAGGCGAGGCGGGAGACGCCCCAGGAGAGCAGGGCGCCCGCAAGAAGCCCGGCGAGGTCGATGCAGACGTCAACGGGGCTCCCGGAGCGGCCGGGGACGAGAAGCTGGATCGACTCGTCTATCACGGGCACGAGGGCGGCGAGGTAGCCGGCGGGCAGCGCGGGCGCGCCGGAACCCCGCCAGCGCGCGGCGAGAAGCCCGCGGACGAGGACGCCGAGGACCGCGTACTCGGAGAAGTGCGCGCACTTGCGCACGACGAGCGACATGCCGTCCGCGTCCGTCACCCCGACGGCCTCGAAGAGCGGCCGCAGCAGGCCCACGACCGCCCCGCTCTCGAGCGATGACTGCGGCCCCTGGACGAGCGAGTGCCCCCAGATGAAGGCGACCCATACGACGAGCGCGACGGCCCACCTGACGAGGGGCCGCCGCGCCGAGTCGCCCCGTGCCCCCATCACGCCTCCGCCGCGTCAGTGGACGCGAAGTGGCGCGGCGCGTGCGCCGGCCGCTCGGGCGACGGCGAGCCCGCGAGGTGCGCCGAGCGCTGCGTCCCGCCCTCCAGCACGCGCAGGAACCGGCGCGAGCTGCGGCGAACGGCCCGGGAGGAGTTCTTGGAGAACTCGTCCTTGATGAGGTAGTCCACGTAGGTCTCCGTGTCCACGACCTCGGGGTGGCCCGCCGGCGGGCGGAAGGGGATGAACGCCGTGTCGGGCTCGAGGTTGTCGGGCTCGTCGAGCGTGTCGGACCCGCCCACGGCATCGATGAACTCGATGGGGTCGCGTCGCGGGAGCTCGGCGGAGACCAGCTCGTCGAGCGAGCGCAGCGCCGCGGCCCAGTCGTCGTCCTCGGTGAGCTCCTCGACCGAGCGGCGCTCGGGGTACGCGCCCTCGTCGACGAAGGCCACGCGTCCGGAGATGCCCTTCCGGGAGGCCCCGGCGCGCAGAAGCGAGGCGTTGGGGTCGAAGGAGAGGCCCGCCTCAAGCTTGCGGTCCATCCCGGTGAAGTCGGCAGGGATGGCAAGGGGGTCGTCGGGGGCGATCGAGAAGGACGAGGGGATGGCGTCCGCGCCGACGGAGGCCGTCCACCAGCTCGTCCCCACGTCGCCGACCGTGCCGTCCGCTCGCTCGATGACGGGGACGCCGGCCATCCTGCCCGCGTCCATGCGCGCCCTGAGCGTCGCCGCGACGCCCTCCGCGCGGCGCGCCATGCGCTCGCGGAAGGTGAGGCGGCTGACGTAGTTCTCGGCGACGTCCTCGTAGTCGCGAGCGGCGTGGCTCGGGCCGCGACGCCCCAGGCCCGGCTCGGCGGCGGGCGCGGCGGGGGCCGGCGCCTGTCTCTTATACACATCT
>NZ_JACJKN010000041.1 GCF_016900775.1 Olsenella uli
CTCGGAGTCGCCCTCGAAGTTCCAGCCGGCGAACACGTAGCCGTCCTTGGTCGGGTTGGCGATGCCGCTCCACTCGTTGGTGCCGTTCAGGACCGCTCCGGTGCCGAGCAGCTCCTCGCCGTCCCAGTAGTTGACGGTGACGTAGCCCTCGTACGGATCGGAGACCTCATCCCAGTTGGCGTAGAGGTTAATCTCGGTCACGGTCTCGTCATAGGCAACACGAACGGTCGAGAGGTCCATATAGGACGCCTGCTCACCCTCGAAGCTCCAGCCTGCGAAGGTATAGCCATCCTTGGACGGGGTAATCGGTCCGCTCCACTCGTTGGTGCCGTTCAGCACCGCGCCGGTGCCGAGGAGCTCCTCGCCGTCGTAGTAGTTGACGGTGATGAAACGCTGCTCGGGCTCGGGAGCAACCTGCTCGTCCTCGAAAACGGGGTACACGTACCACTCGCCGGTGACCTCGGTGGAGTTCTCGACGCGCTTGCCGGATATGTCCTCCCAGCCCACGAAGACCTTGCCC
>NZ_JACJKN010000042.1 GCF_016900775.1 Olsenella uli
GAGCTGCTCGGCACCGGAGCGGTCCTGAACGGCACCAACGAGTGGAGCGGCATCGCCAACCCGACCAAGGACGGCTACGTGTTCGCCGGCTGGAACTTCGAGGGCGACTCCGAGCACCTCTACACCGACCTCTCCACGGTCCGCTATGCCGGCGCTACCGATGAGGAGATCAACCTCTACGCCAACTGGACCAAGCTTGAGGATCCGTATGCTGACTACATCACGGTCAACTACTGGGACGGCGAGGATCTTATTGGCACCGGCGCCGTGAAGCGCGGTACGAGTGAGTGGAGTGGCCCGATCACCCCGTCCAAGGACGGCTATAACTTCCTCGGCTGGAGCTTTGAGGGCGAGACCCTGATCAACCCGGACCTTACTAAGGTCGTTATGGGCGCCGATGAGACCGTGACCGAGATCAACCTCTACGCCAACTGGGATGAGGTCTCCGATCCGTACGAGGGCTACGTCACCGTCAACTACTGGGACGGCGACGAGCTGCTCGGCACCGG
>NZ_JACJKN010000043.1 GCF_016900775.1 Olsenella uli
AGCCCACGACCGCCGCGTGCTTCCCGGCGTTGATCCAGTAGCGCTGCAGGCCCTGGCCGAAGTCGTCGGAGACGACCCAGCCGCCCGCGGCGCCGCCGGCGAGGTTGCCGTCATTGTCGGCGAGATAGACGAGCCCGCCCACGGGGAGGTGCCCGCGCAGGACGTAGCCGTTCGAGGTGGTGTAGGTCCAGGAGGAGGCGCCCGTCTTGTGGACGCCGACGGAGGCGACCTTGCCGCCCTCGAACCAGTAGCGCTGCAGGCCCTGGCCGAAGGCGGAGGTCACGAGCCACCCGGAGGTGTGGAGGCGCCCGTCGTTGTCGGCGTAGAACATCCCGTCGTCCTCGGCCGAGGAGGAGGTGATGTCGGCGCCGCCGCGCAGGACGTAGCCCTCGGAGGTGGTGTAGTGCGCCCAGTTGCCGGCGCCCTCCGACCCGTCGTCGTAGCCCACGACCGCCGCGTGCTTCCCGGCGT
>NZ_JACJKN010000044.1 GCF_016900775.1 Olsenella uli
GGCGTCCACCCAGTAGCGCTGGAGGCCCTGGCCGTACGCGTCGGAGACCACCCAGCCGGGGCCCGCGAGGCGCCCGTCGTTGTCGGCCAGGTAGACGTAGGTCTTACCGTCCTCCCCCACGAAGGGGAGCCTCCCCCGGAGGATCGTGGTGTCGCCCTTGGCGTACGACCAGTACCCGAGGCCCGTGTCGAACAGGCCGTCGGCGCGGAAGGCCCCCTTCGAGCCGGCCCAGTAGCGCTCGAGCGCCCCGCCGGTGAAGTCGCCGGTCACGACCCAGCCGTTCCTGGCGACCCTGCCGTCGTTGTCGGCCCAGTAGCGGCCGTCCTCGAAGTCCCGGCCGCCGCGCAGGACGTAGCCCTCCTCGGTGGTGTAGTGCGCCCAGCCGTCCTCGGAGTAGCCCTCGACCGCGGCGTGCGCGTCGGCGTCCACCCAGTAGCGCTGGAGG
>NZ_JACJKN010000045.1 GCF_016900775.1 Olsenella uli
GCGCCCGGCGCGGCAGATGGCCGGCCAGTTGCCGTTGTGGACGCGCATGAGGCAGCCGAGGTTCATGCGGAAGGGGCCCTGCGCCACGAAGGAGATGCGGTTCTCGTCGTAGTATCCGGGCAGGGTCTCGTGGCAGAAGAACGAGAACCACGTCAGCGCCACGAGCATGAGGAGGCCTCCGGCGACGGCCGGGTCGGAGAGCGCCTGGAGGAGCAGGTCGATGTTGCGGGAGAAGACGATGCGCGCCGTGAGCGCGCCCCATGCCGCCACAACCAGCAGGAAGGCCACGACCCGCAGCGCGCGATGGCGCCCGGTGAGCGCCGTGCCCGAGAGGCCGAGCGAGGTCGCGATGAGGCGGTCCGCCTCCGCGCGCTCGACGCTCTTCTCGCCGGGCGCCTCGGCGCAGGACATGAGCTCGGAGATGGAGAGCCCGA
>NZ_JACJKN010000046.1 GCF_016900775.1 Olsenella uli
TCGGGCTCTCCATCTCCGAGCTCATGTCCTGCGCCGAGGCGCCCGGCGAGAAGAGCGTCGAGCGCGCGGAGGCGGACCGCCTCATCGCGACCTCGCTCGGCCTCTCGGGCACGGTGCTCACCGGGCGCCAGCGCGCGCTGCGGGTCGTGGCCTTCCTGCTGGTTGAGGCGGCATGGGGCGCGCTCACGGCGCGCATCGTCTTCTCCCGCAACATCGACCTGCTCCTCCAGGCGCTCTCCGACCCGGCGGTCACCGGTGGCCTGCTCATGCTCGTGGCGCTGGCGTACTTCTCGTTCTTCTGCCTCGGGCAGCTGCCCGGCTACTACGACGAGAACCGCATCTCCTTCGTGGCGCAGGGCCCCTTCCGCATGAACCTCGGCTGCCTCATGCGCGTCCACAACGGCAACTGGCCGGCCATCTGCCGCGCCGGGCGC
>NZ_JACJKN010000047.1 GCF_016900775.1 Olsenella uli
TATCCATTCCAAGCCTACATTGGGAGGAGGTTTCAATGGATTTTATCGCAGGTTTATCCAAGTCCGAGGGAAAGACTTTCATCATGGTGGTAGTTGACAGACTTACCAACTATGCACACTTTTGTGCATTATCACATCCATATAAAGCCAGTACAGTTTCTACTGCATTTATGGAAACAATTCAAAAGCTACATGGAAACCCAAAGATTATTGTAAGTGACAGAGATTCCATTTTCACTGGAAATTTTTGGACAAAATTATTTTCTTGTCTTGGTACTCAGTTAGCTCATAGCTCATCTTATCATCCTCAATCTGATGGGCAAGCTGAGATAGTAAACAAATGTTTGGAAGGATATCTTCGTTGCTTTGTATCTGATAAACAGACACAATGGGTCAAATGGTTGCCTCTGGCTGAATGGTGGTATAA
>NZ_JACJKN010000048.1 GCF_016900775.1 Olsenella uli
CCTCTGGGCCACGCCCGAGCGCGGCGAGGGAGGCAAGCGCCTCTTCGCGGGGGAGCTCGAGGTGCGTCCCGGCGAGCTCGTCGTGATCAAGGGCGCCAACGGCACGGGCAAGTCGCGCCTGCTGGACTTCCTGCGCGGCCTCTCCGACCCGGCCGACCTCGACGGCGGGGCGGCGCTCGCGCCCGGGGTGCTCGGGGCCGCCTACCTCACCTACCCGGTGCCGGTCGTGTCTGGCACGCTCGAGGACAACCTCCTCGGCGCCGCGGCGGACCCGGAGGTCGCTGAGATGCTCGACCTGGGCGACCTGCCCGGGCGCGCCATCACGGACCAGCCGCTCAACCTCTCGCTCGGCGAGCGCCAGAAGCTGGGGCTCCTGCGCGCCCTCTCGCGCCCGGAGCCGGT
>NZ_JACJKN010000049.1 GCF_016900775.1 Olsenella uli
ATAAGAGACAGGTCTCCGACTACCCACAAATGCTCGCCGGATCCATCGTCATCATCGTGCTGGCTCTGGTTGTTGACGGGCTGCTCCGCCTCGTTACCCGCTTACTCACTGGCCCGGGTGTCAGACACGCCTTGGCCCTCACCCCGCAGTGATCCCATCGAATGGAGCACCCGATGATCACAACGCCCATGACCCGCCGAACCCTGCTCGGAACAGCGTTGCTGACCGGTCTGGCAGCATGTTCCTCAAACGACCCCCTCAATTCGGATGGCTCGGGATCCGGTAGCGCAGACCTGATCGTCGGTTCGGCGAATTTTACCGAATCTGAGATCATCGCCGAGGTCTACGCTCAGAGTCTCGAGACGGTCGGGATCACGATCAAACGTCGCA
>NZ_JACJKN010000050.1 GCF_016900775.1 Olsenella uli
GCCGAGCGGCGCCTTTGGGGCCGCGAGCGGCGCCCGCCTCCACGGATTGTGCAACACGTGTTCGTACCAACTCATTTTAGCCTGGGAGCAAGCCTCGACCCCGAGGCGGCGCGCCGCGCGCCGCGAGCGGGACGGCGGGGGCGTGAGCCCGCGGAGCGGGAAGTCAGAGCCAGGTCGCCCCGGGGCGACCTGAGAGGGCATGCCTAGCAGGCCACGTACCGGCTCACGCCCCCGCCGTCCCGCTCGCGGCGCGCGGCGCCGGTGGCCACGAGGTGGTCGAGGTGCGCGATGCTCTCCGAGACGAGGAACCACCGCGTCAGGGCCGGCGTCTCCGCCCAGCGCTCGAACGGCGCGCGCCA
>NZ_JACJKN010000006.1 GCF_016900775.1 Olsenella uli
CATGAGCTCGGAGATGGAGAGCCCGAGCGCGTCTGCGAGCGGCACGAGCAGTGGCACGCTGGGCAGGCTGAGCCCGCGCTCCCACTTTGAGACGGTCTTGTCGCTCACGTAGAGCCGCTCGGCGAGCTGGCGCTGCGTGAGGCCGCGCTCGGCGCGGACGCGGGCGATAAAGGAGCCGAGCGTGGCGGCGTCGAGCGGGCGGGCGTTGGGGGCGTCTGGCATGGGGGCTCCTTCGCGAGTGCGGTCGGGATGCCCCGATGCTGCCCTGAGCGTCGCGCCATGTCAATCGACCGTTGGGCGAGAGGCCGTCTACCTGCAGCGCAGGCCGGGCCGGACTTTGGGAGACCCGCGTCTACCGCCAGCCGTAGCGCTCGCGCATGGCGTCGGCCCGCCCCTTGGCGAGCGGGATCTGGGTGGCCGCCGCGTCGGCCAGCGTGAGGTTGAAGCTGTTGCGCGTGAAGCGCTCGACCTTGGCCACCTTCTGCACGTTCACGATGTAGGAGCGGTGGCAGCGGAAGAAGCCAAAGCGCTCGAGCTCGGCCTCAAGCTCGTCGAGCGTCATCGTGACGGGGTAGAGCTCGCCGCGCACGGAGGCGAAGTTCTGCCGGTTCACGCTCTCCACGAAGTCCACCTCGCGCGGGTCAAAGAGCAGCGTCGCCGCGCCCGCGCGGGCCGGCACCTTGAAGACGCGCACCTCGTCGCCCGCAAAGGCGACCCCCGCGTCCTTCTCGTCCTCCGCTCCCACGGCGGTCTTGGCCTCCCAGAGCCGCCCGTCCTCCTCATAGAAGGCGGTCCCGGGCATGAGCAGGGCCTCGCGCAGGGGCTCGCCCGCGGTGATGAGGATGCCGCCGGCGTCTGCCACCTGGCCCATCCATGCGGTCACAAGACCGCGCGTGGCGGGCGTGACGTCGGCGAGCGGCCGCTCGCAGAAGACGACCTCCGGCTCGAAGAGGCTCATGCGGGCGAAGTTCATGAGCGCGCGCTGCTCCTCGGTGAGCCTCCTCACCTGCGTGCGCGCGGCCGGGACGAGGCCAAAGTGGGCCATCGCGTCCTCCGGCGCCACGGCTCCCCCGGCAAGGCGCGAGAAGAACCTCAGGTAGGTGCGGACGGTCTCGCGGTCAAAGCCCCTGTCCGTGGAGACGTAGAACGCGCAGCGGCGGCGCGCGTAGCGCTCGTGGACAAACCGCACGGCGCGGTCCACGGTCTCGCGTGCGCACTCGAGGTGCACGCCCTCTCCCTCGCGGGCGGCAAGAAGGTCCTCGACGGTGTCATATGAGGCGGGCTGCGGCACGGGGCTCCTCCTTCGGGCGGGGCGGGCGCGTCCAGTATATCGGCTATGATGGGGCACATGGCAACGCGGCTTGGAATCATACGCGCGCTCGTGGCACGCGACCTCGCGGACGCCGTCCGCAACCCCACGGTGCTCATGTCGTGCGGCGCGGGCGCGCTGCTCACGGCGTTCATCGGCGGCGTGGCGGCGGGCTCTGCCCGGCTGACGAGCGGCGAGGCGGAGGCGTTTGCCCTGGTCGCCGCCTTCTGCATTGCCCCGGCGTTCGCCGGCTGCGTGACCGAGCTCTACGTCATGGCGGAGGAGCGGGAGCGCGGGGCGTACGGCACGCTGCTGGAGGTGGGCGTGACGGCGGGCGAGCTCGCCGTCTCCAAGTGGCTCTCCGCCACGTGCGTGACGCTCGTCACCCAGGCCGTCGCCTGCCTGCTGCTGGGGCTTGTGCCCACGGCTTCCGCCGCCCTGCTCGCGCTTTCCGCCGTGGCCACCCAGCCGCTTTTGCTCGCGGGCCTTGCCGCCGGCCTCTCCGCGCGCGAGCAGATGGCGTCGAGCCTGCTCGCCGTGCCGCTCACGGTGGTCACCGTGGCGCCCGTCCTCGCGTTCATGTCGGACGCCGTGCGCACGTTCACGTGGTTCTGGCCGCTGGGGGTGCCCGTCGAGCTGCTGCGCGCCGCGTGCGGGATGGGGGCTGCGGCGCCGGTACCGGTGCTGGCGGCACTCGTTGCCGTGTGGGCTGGGGTGGGCGTTCTTCTCGCCGCGTGGGCGTGCCGTCGCTTCGCGCGCGAGCTCGCCGCCGAGCGCGACCGGCTGGCGTAGCGCTCGGCGGCGGGGCACATGCCCGTGCCGCAGCATGCCCACCCCAAGCGGGGTCCTTCTGCTGTGACGACGCCGTTACGCTCAATGCGTTTTCGCGCGAAGCGCGGGATGCCTTGTGCGAGGCGTTGGGTGCCATGAGGGCTCGCTTGACTTCCACAGCTGAGAATCGTACGGTTTTGACCGTCTAAAATCGTGTGGACTTTTCTGGGCGCGAGCCACCTTTTTGCCGCACAACGGAGCTCCGGTTGTGCGGCTTTTTCGTGCCAGTTGACCACGCGGCGTACGGTCAGCCTCCTTCCGAGAGCCCGAGACGCATAGGGCCGAAGCCCCGCGGTGCGGGGCGAGAGGAAGGATGGGTATGGAGAACGTGATTGATCAGCCGATGCCGTCTGCGGGGACGGGGCCCTCGGGACGCCGTCGGGCGGTGGCGGCGCTCCAGGTGTTTGCGGGCGGCGCCTGCTACGGGGCGATGGCAACGACCTACAAGCTCGCCTACGCGGCGGGCTTCACCTCCGCGCAGGTGGTGGCGAGCCAGGCGTGGTTCGGGTGCCTGTTCTTTGCCCTTGCGGCGCTGGTTGGTCGCCTGCGCGGCAGGCGGTGGGAGCGTCTGGCCGGCAAACAGGCGCTCAAGCTCATGGGGCTCGGGGCCCTCACCTGCACCACCTCGATTCTGTACTGCTATGCCATGAGCGTGCTGCCTGCGTCGGTCGCCCTCACGCTGCTCTTCCAGTTCACGTGGATGGGGCTTGTCTGGCAGACCGTCGCGACGCGCCGGGCCCCGCGCCCCGTGGAGGTCGCTTCGGCGGCGGTCATTGTGCTCGGCACCGTGTTCGCGAGCGGCGTCTACAAGACGGGGCTCGCGGGCTACGACCCGGTGGCCCTTAGCTGCGCCCTCGGCGCCGCCGTGACCTGCTCGCTCTTCGTGACGCTCTCCGGCAAGGTGAAGGCGCCCTGCTCCAACGAGCAGCGCGGTGTCGTGGTGTGCCTGGGGGCGGGCGTCATGTCGCTCACCGTGTGCCCGGACTACCTGGCATCGGGCGTCGTCTTCCAAGGCATCCTGCCCTTTGCGGCGGTAGCTGGCTTCTTCGGCCTCATGTGCCCGGTGCTGCTCTTCGGCCTGGGCTCGCCCTACCTGCCCGCTGGCCTTTCCACCGTCATGGCCGCGGCGGAGCTCCCTGCGGGGCTTCTCATCGCCATGGTCGTGCTCGGCGAGCCGCTCGGCGTCATCGAGTGGCTCGGGGTGGCGGTGATTCTCGCGGGCGTCTGCCTCGCGCAGGTGCCGTCGCTTCTCGCCCATGACGCCCATAGCGACTAATGGGGCGCTTGGCTGGGCGGGGTTGGGGCGCGCATCATCGCAATGCCGGTGACGCGCGCCCGTGAGTGGATCATGAGCCGCTCTCACGCCAGGGCGCTCCCCGCCCATTGTCGAGGGGGGTAACGGCGTTTGCGCGCTACGCCGCAACCTGCGCGCGCCGCGCGTCGAGCGCGAGGTGCAGCCGGTTCATGACCGCGCGGGCGATGGGCTGCGCCACGAGCGCCTTGACGGCAAACGACACCGCGAAGTTGCGCGGCCAGCGGAGGAAGAAGTGCTCGACGGGCTCCATCGAGACCTGGCCGGAGGCGATCCAGGGCGCCACGACGGTGAGGACGACCGACATCATGCACACCGTGGCCAGGATGTTCACGAGGACGTGCGCGTTGTAGGAGTCGCCCTCTGCGAGGAAGCGTGCCGTGACCCACTCGGCGGGGTAGTAGGTGGCGAGCACGCACGCGATGACGGCGAGCCAGATGAGGGGCATGGCATGGAGCGCCGCCGCCCAGGCGGAGAGCGAGAAGCCCATCTCGAAGCAGGTGATGACGGGCGCGATGATGTTGACCGAAATCACCGAGATGACCGCCATGAAGAGGCAGAACTCCCGCTTGTTGCGGGGAAGGCGCATGTGAAACTGCAAAACCGGACTCCTTTCGACGCGCGCGCAAACAAAAAAAGCGCGAGGCACCTGCATGCCCCGCGCTGAACCGTTATACGCGCTTGATTGACAGAAGCATTATTCCACGTTGCCGGGGGCGGGTCACAAAACCGACACGACTTCGGGAATGGCGCCGTCACTTGACCTGCGGGGAGACTCGCACCTTGAGCGACTGCAGGTACGCCTTCTGCTCCGGGGTGACGCGGCGGCTCTCGCGCGCCTTCTGGAGCGCCTTGTTGTGCGTCCAGACGTCGAGGGCGCAGGGCCGCCGCTCAAAGAGGGGCAGCGTCGCCGCCGGCTGCTTTATCAGGGCAAACGAGAAGTACCAGGCGCGCGCCATGTTGACGTAGTACTCGGGGCGGGCGATGGCGGCCACGAGCGCGAGGTGCCCGGGCTCGAAGGCGTCGTCCAGAAAGAGCGTCATGAGCTGGACCACGCCGAAGCGCACCATGTACTCCGGTTCTGCGGCGATCCAACCGTAGATGCGCTCGAGTACCGCCGGCAGGTCGCGCTTGAAGGCGGGAACGCGGATGAGGTCGCAGGTCGCCCAGTTGTCGACGAGCGGCAGGAACGTGTCGAGCAGTTCGAACGCCTCCGCGGGCGTCTTGGTGACGCGGCCGATGAGCTCGCCGTGCAGGTTGTTCTCGTCGTAGGTCTCGTGCGGGAGCGCGGCGAGGAAGGCGCGCGCGTCGGCGGGACGCTCGCGGGCGAGCTGCCGGGCGTAGCTGCGCAGCGCCGGCGTGCGCACGCCGAGGATGCGCGCGGGGTCGACCGTCGGCACGAGCCTCGCCTGGAAGTCGCGGTACGCGGGGTCGGCCAGCGCCTCGAGCTCATGCCGGATGCGGTCGGTCACGTGGTCCATGGGCTCCCCTCCGCCGTTCGTCTGGCTCGTCAAAGCTTTTAACGGCATTATGCCTCAGACAGACCTGCTTCGGGCCTCCTCTATGATGGCGGATACCGAATTCGGCATCCGCCATCATTTGGTTGATACCGATATCGGTTTCCGCCAAAATATGGCTCATACCGAAACCGGTATCCGCCAGAATCGAGGTCGGGGATGTATCGCAACGCTATGACCAGGCTCCACTCGTGGAGCGACAGCCCCAGTCGCAAGCCGCTCATCGTCAACGGCGCCCGTCAGGTGGGAAAGACGTGGCTCGTCCTCGCCTTCGGAGCGGATCGCTACGATTCCATAGCTCATGTCGTGTTTCTGGAGAACGAGGACATGAAGCGGGCCTTCGGGGGAAGCCTCGATGCGGAACGTCTGCTCACCATCATCGGGGCGGCAACGGGGACCAATCCCCGTGACGGCAGAACGCTCGTGTTTCTCGATGAGATCCAGGAATGCCCGCGCGCCATCACCGCCCTCAAGATGTTTTGCGAGCAGCGACCTGACGTGCCCGTGGTTGCAGCAGGGTCCCTTCTCGGCGTGGCTCTCAGTCGAGAGCGTGGAAAAGACGGCACTGGCACGTCGTGGCCCGTTGGGAAGGTCGACTATCTTGACCTGCACCCCCTTTCGTTTGACGAGTTTGTCCGCGAGGTCGGCAACCCAACGCTCGCCGACGCGATTGCCCACGGTGACGCCGATCTCATCAGCGTCTTTTCGGAGCGCCTGACCGACCTCCTGCGCACCTATTACTACGTAGGCGGCATGCCCGAGGCGGTGAAGCGCTACAGCGAGACCGGGGACTTTGCGGCGGCGCGAGCGGTACAGCAGACGCTGCTTGCGGACTACGAGCATGACTTCTCCAAGCACGTTGAAAGCGCCGTCGAAGTGGAGCGCATCCGGCAGACATGGAGGTCAGTGCCCGTTCAGCTTGCGCGGGAGAGCGACCTCCGTCGGTTCAGTTACGCCTCCGTCCGGGAAGGTGGGCGTGGGCGCGACTACCGGGATGCGGTCGCGTGGCTTGTCGATGCGGGCCTGGTCACCAAGGTCCCGCGCGCAACTAAGCCAGGTATTCCGCTCAAGGGATACGCTGACGAGACATACTTCAAGCTCTACCTGCTCGACATTGGGCTTCTCGGTGCCGCGACGGGGCTCGAGCCTCGCGTGCTCGTGGAGGGGGACCGGCTCTTCACCGAGTACAAGGGAGTCTATGCCGAGCAGTTCGTGTGCCAGCAGCTCGTGGCGGGCGGCATGGTGCCGTACTACTGGTCAGCAGACGGCAAGCAGAAGAAGGGCGAGGTCGATTTCCTACTTGAGGTTGCAGGACGCCCTGTCCCCGTTGAGGTCAAGGCGGACGAGAACATCGCCGGGGGGAGCCTTGCCGCATTCGTGCGGGACTATGGGCTCAAGAGGGCCGCGCGCTTCTCGCTACGCGGATTGAAGGAGCAGGACTGGCTGGTAAACATACCCCTCTATGCAGCCAACGCCTTCCCCGGCATCCTTGACGCGGCGACCCGCTCGGCGTGAGCGGGCCTGCGGGGTCGCGCGCGTTTCTCGCCCGGCCCCGCAGGACGAAGGCCCCGCCACGCTAGCAGCCGCCACCCTCTCCCTTGGCATAGCGCTCGACCAGCGCCGCCAGGCCGGGGATGAGGTCCTTGGCCTGGGCGTGGCGCGACGTGTTGACGCACAGGTCGTAGTGCTCCTTCCTTCCCCAGAGCTGGCTGGTGTAGAACTGGTAGTACCGCGCCCGCCTCTTGTCCACGGACGCGATCTTCCTGCGCAGCTCAGAGACCGTGAGCTCCTCCGCGTCGTCGCCCTTCTCCTGGCAGCGGGCGACCTTGTGCTCCATGTCCGCGTAGACGAACAGGCGCACCGGGCTCAGGTCGCGCAGCACGTAGTCCGCGCACCTCCCCACGATCACGCAGTCGGACGCCTCGGCGACCTCCTGTATGACCCGGCTCTCCTGCAGGTAGAAGTCCAGGTTCTCCGTGACGGCCTGGTTCGTTGGCAGGCCAAACGTGCGCGCGGTCGTGATGGGGAGCAGCGGCAGCGGGCGCTGCTCCTCCATGTAGCGGACGTACTCCTCGGCGGCCTTCGAGCGCCGCATGAGGGCGGCGACGATCTCCTGGTCGTAGTACGCGACCCCCATCGCCTCCGCCAGGCGCCGGCCCACCTCGCGGCCCCCGCTTCCGAACTCCCGGCTGATGGTAACGATTCTATTCATGAGAGACCTCCTGAGCCGTTGTGCCCTAGACGGAGAGCAGCGACGTCGCGCCGTAGTAGACCAGCAGAGCCCCCACCAGGCTCACCACCGCTGGGACGATGTAGGACGACACCTTCTCCAGTACGCTCTCCAGCTTGATGATGGCCGTCGTCCCCTGCAGGCGGTTGTAGCCAAAGTAGAGCAGGATGAGGGGCGGCACGTACATGAAGTCGTAGACCCCAATCAGCAGCATCGCCGCCGGGAACACCGGGTCGTAGCTCGTCAGGAGCGCCAGGAAGCCGAAGTACGGGAAGGCGCTCGTCAGCTCCACCATGCAAAACGCCGCCCCCATGATGAAAAGGGACACGGGCGAGAGCTGGGCGGGGGCCTTCACCTCGCCGGTCTCCGCGCACTCGGTCTCGTCCCTCTCGGCGTTGCTGCGCCTCGTCACAAGAACGAGCCGCAGCCCGGCAACCAGCAGGGCCGCGCCGCCCACCGCCGCCGCGCCATACACCTGCAGCGGGTAGGAGCCGACGACCTGCGCGAGCAGCTTGGACACCCACGTGGCGATCCCGTAGTAGATGGCTAGGCCCATCAGCAGGTTTGCCGTCCCGATGCCAAGGATGAAGAACCAGATGTGCCGTTTTCTTTTCACCATGGCCTGGAGCAGCATCTGCTGCGCGATGGCGGACGGGTTCAGGCTGTCAAAGAAGCTTGCGGTCAGGGTGGTGCCAAGTAAGATCAGCATGTTCTTCCTCCTACACAAAAAAGTAGGCCCGCGTTTGTGTAACGCAGGCCTACTACACAATGGACAAAACCCCGGCGGGCTACTGATGTGGTCTTTGGTTTGTTGTGCTTGATGCGCTCCAAAAGGAAATCGAGTGCTTGCTGTCTTGCCGGGGATTCTAGCACGGCCGGTTCCGTTTGGGCCGTCTTTTTTGAGCCCTGGCGTCGAGCGGCTGTTGACCCCGCGAGCAAAACGTCAACCAGCGCTCCTTTGATTCCACTCCCGCTCGACCGCATACTGGAGACGGCAGCCGGCCGCCGCCCATCCGCCGCGTCGAGGGAGCACATCATGAGAGAAACGATCAACATCGGCCGCACCATCGCGCGTGAGCGCCGCCGCAGGGGCGTCACGCAGGAGACGCTGGCCGCCCACCTGAGCGTCTCTAAGGCCGCCGTCTCAAAGTGGGAGCTCGGCCAGAGCCTGCCGGACGTGAGCCTGCTGCCGCGCATCGCCGCGTACTTCTCGCTTTCTTTGGACGAGCTCTTCGACTGGCGCGACGAGCTCACCCAGGAGGAGTCCGCCGCGCTCTACGCCGAGGTCTACGCGCTGGGCGAGAAGGACCTCGCCGCCGCGCACGAGCGGCTGCGCGAGCTTGCTGCCGCGCATTATTCCGACGTGAACCTGCTGCTCATGCTGGCGTCGCTCCTTACGGTGTGGGCGGCGGGCATGGCCACGCCGTTCGCGCCGGCGGGGGAGAAGGACGGCGCGCTCGAGGCCGCCGCGCTCACGGACGAGGCGCTCGCCCTGCTCGACCGCGTGCTCGAGCTGTCCACGGACCCCTCGACTCTCTACCTTGCGCAGCAGCAGAAGGCCACGACGCTCTTCCAGGCGGAGCGGCACGAGGAGGCCGCGGCGCTCCTGGAGCCGCTCGTGCGCCGGCAGGACGCGGGCGCGCCGACGATGCTCCTGGCCTCGGCCTACCGCAAGCTCGGCCGTGATGATGACGCCCTCGACCTCCTGCAGGCGGAGCGCCTTCGCGCGGCGAGCTTCGTGCTCTCTTCGCTCATGCAGGAGGTGGGGATGCGGGGCGACGCGGCCTTCGCACGGGCGGCCGGCGACGCTGCCGAGGCGGTCTTTGCGGCGCTGGGCATGGGCGCGGTGAACCCGTTCTTCTCGGCCACGATGGCCTTTGAGGTGGCCGAGACCCTGCGTCGCGCGGGCGAGAAGGACGAGGCGCTCGCGGCGCTTGCGCGGGCGGTCGACGCCGTGGCGGCCGACCCGGCGGGCCCGGACCCGTCCGACTCCCCGCTCTGGGACCGCATGGCCGGGCGCCTCGACCCCGCCCGGGCCGGCGAGGCCTGGGCCGAGCACAAGGCGCGACAGCTGGATGACCTGCGCCGCGCCCTGCTCCAGCAGGCCGCCGAGCGGGTGACCTCCCCCGAGTGGCGCGACCTCGCCGGAGACGATCCCCGCTACCAGGAGATCGTCGACGCGGCGACGCGTCCTTCCGGCGAGGAGGCGACGAGCCGGTGACAGATTTCGACCCCGCTGCCAAGGCCTCGCTGCGCGACCTGCTCGCCCGCCTTGCGCGTGACAGCCTCGTCGTCATGGTCGATCACGAGGGGCTCTTCGACGGCGTGGCCGATCAGGTGATGAGGCTCTGAGCTTCTCGGCCACTGATAGAATGGTCTCCCGCGGAACCGAGGAGGCCGCTCGTGACGGATTCGACGGAGAGATGCAAACTCGAGAATCGCCTGGATGAGAAGATAGCAACGCCTGCCCACAAGCCTTTCATGACGCCCACGCAACTCGTTGCCGCCCTCAAGGCACGCGGCGTGACCTTCGAGCGGTGCTCGGAGGGGGAGGCCGCCGACTACCTGACCCATGCCAACAACTACCTTCGCGCGGCGTCATACCGCAAGCTCTATCCCATGCAGATAGAGGGGAAGCGCGCCGGCGAGTACGTTGGCCTCGACTTCGAAGCTCTTCGCCGCCTGTCATCTGCCGACCGCGTGCTGCGGTCGGCCCTTCGAGAGATTTGCATCGACGTCGAGCACTTCGCGCGCGTTTGCCTGCTCAACCGAGCGATCGTCGAGGGCGAGGACGGCTATCAGATCGTGGAAGACTACCTCGCCGACCTTACGCCACGTGACCACGCACGCGTTACGGGCGGGCTTGGGTGGCGTGCCCGGGACGGTGAGTCGCGTGATGAGTACTCTGGAGCTCTCATTGCTCACTATCGCGTCGAAGGCTACCCGTTGTGGGTTTTCCTCGAGGTGGTTGAGTTCGGGCGCTTCTGCGACCTGTGGCTCTTCTGTGCTCGTAGGTGGGGCGACCGCGACATGAGGCGCCTGCACTACGTCCTCAAGTCCGTCAAGGCCATCAGAAACGCCGTTTGTCACAACAGCTGCATCATCAACGGTTTCTCCGTAACGTCTGAGCGGGCAGATTTCCCGACCTCGAATCCTATTGCCGCCTCCATGAACGAGCACGGTCTCAAGAGCAGCAAGTCACGTCGCTCAAAGATGAGGAACCTTCGGGTTGCCCAGATAGCCGCCGTGCTCTTTGCATCGAGCGAGTTCTGCAGGCGTGAGTCCACACGCACACGCCATTCCGAGGCAATGGAAACCGTCCGAGAGGCGTTCGATGCCGTCCGGCCCCTCTGCCCTGCCGATGGGTCGCTTACGTCATACTTCGATTTCATCATGAAGCTCGTTGACATTTGGACGCCGAAACGGGCACAATTCGAATAGATGTAAAACCTTCGGGTTTTGTAAGGGCGTGTCCGCATAGCGGATGCGCTCTAGTTTTTATCGTTGTCCGTTCCGAGGTTATCCTCGCAAAACGGCAGAATCAGCATTTTGACAGGTTCTTCTCGCCCGCGCTTTGTTGCGATTCCGCTCAACTTTCGGACGCATTGGCCCACGAGCCTAGAATCTCCGCAGCAGCGGGACAGGCCCGCTGCGCAAGGGAGGCGCAATGAAGACCATCGGACTCATCGGCGGTATGAGTTGGGAGAGTACCGTCACCTATTACCAGGTCATCAACCGCGTGGTGGCGGAGCGGCTGGGCGGGCTCCACTCCGCCCGCATCGTCCTCTACAGCGTGGATTTCGACGAGATAGAGCGCTGCCAGTCGTCGGGAGACTGGGACAGGAGCGCCCAGATCCTCGCCGGCGCGGCGCGCGCCCTCGAGCGGGCCGGCGCGGACATGGTCCTCATCTGCACCAACACCATGCACAAGGTGGCGGGCGAGGTCGCATCGGCGGTCGGCATACCGCTGCTCCACATCGCAGACATGACGGCAGACGCACTCGAGGGCGCGGGCGTGGCCACGGTGGGACTCCTCGGCACCCGCTACACCATGGAGCAGGACTTCTATACGGGCGTCCTCGAGCGTCGTGGCCTCACCGTGCTCACGCCGGGCGAGAAGGACCGCGCCCTCGTGAACCGCGTGATCTTCGACGAGCTCTGCCGCGGCGAGATCCGCGACGGCTCCCGCGCCGAGTTCCTCCGCATCATCGACGACCTCGCCGCGCGCGGCGCGCAGGGCGTCATCCTCGGCTGCACGGAGATCGGCCTGCTCGTCCGCCCGCAGGACACGGACGTCCCGCTCTTTGACACCACCCTCATCCACGCGCGCGGCGCCGCCCTCGCCGCGCTGGGGGAGGAGCCCGTCGAAGGGCCGTGCGGGCGCCGCACTGCTTCCGCCGCTGCAACGACCGCGAGTTTCTAAGCACAAAAAGAAGGCCATCTACCTGCGAATACTCGCATCGTCTCAGGTAGATGGCCGCTTAGGAAAGTGGGGTGGTTGCAGCCGTGCGGAGGGTCATCGCGCGCGGAGCGGGATTGTGATGCCGGCCACGGCCCCGCCCGAGGCGCGGTTGGCGAGAAGGACATTGCCGCCGTGGGCGCGGGCGGCCTCCGCCGCCGCGTAGAGGCCGAGGCCATAGTGGCGCTCGCCGCCGCGCGCGGCGCGGGAGGCGTCGTCGGTGAAGAGGCGCTCGCATCCGTGCTCGAGGGCGGCGGGGGAGAAGCCCGGCCCGTCATCGGCGACCTCGATGACCAGCGCCTCATCTGTAAGCGAGCACGAGAGCTCGACGCGCGAGCGCGCGTGCTCGGCGGCGTTGGCGACGAGGTTCGCGGCGGCGCGTGCCAGGGCGGCGCGGTCGAGCGGGGCCTCGGGCGCGCCCGCGACGGCAGGGGCGACGTCCGCGACGAGCTCCACGCCGTGCGCCCGCGCGACGGGCCCGGCCTCGGCCACGACCTGCGCGCAGAGCGCCGCCGGCCGCACGGGCGCCTTTGCCGGCGCATCCTGCCCGCGCGACGCCTCGATGAGCAGGCGCACGTAGCCGTCCAGGCGCTCGGCACCGGCGGCGATGTCGCGCGCCGCGGCCGCGAGCTCGCCGTCCCTCTCACCCGGCGCGCCGCCGCCCAGCTCCTCCGCCACGAAGTCGGCGTTGGCGCGCAGGACCGTGAGCGGGGTCTTGAGGTCGTGCGCGAGCGAGGCCACCTGCCCGCGCTGCTCGCGCTCCGCCTGCCAGCGTGCGTCGAGCGACTCGGCGAGGGAGGCCCGCATGGCGTCCATCGCGTCGAGGACGTCGTTCACCTCGCGCACGTTGGTGCGGCGCACGGAGAAGTCGAGCTCCTCGCGGCCGACGCGCGCCGCGGCCTCCGCGAGCGGCGCCATCTTGCGGGAGATCACGCGCGCGGCCCGGCGCGCCACGAGCGCGAGCGCGAGCGCGCTGCCCGCCACGCCGGCGGCGAGCATGAGGTCCTGCGGGTTGGGGAGCAGGCCGGCGAGGTCGCGCGAGACCCACTGCGGCAGGTACTCGCTGACGAGCGCGCACGCGCCGCCGTCCGCGAGCGGGAACGCGGCGTAGGTGAGGCCCGAGCCGCCGCCCTCTATCTCCACCGTGCCCGGCTCGGCGGCGAGCGCCGCGCGGGCCATCTCCGCCGCGGCCTCGAGCCGCGCCCCCTCGAGATCCGTCATCAGCGCGCCGCCGCGCGCGTCCGTGACGAGGTAGCGGTAGGCCGTCGGTATGTCCTGCGGCCCGTGGACGCCCTCGTGCGCCAGGTCCTCCGCGACCTCGCGCACGTTGGCGGGCCCCCAGCTCGCCTGGTAGACCCATCCCAGGTTGATGGCCGCGGAGATCGCCATGAACGCGAGGAGCCACGCCAGAGCAACCGCCGCGAACGCGTAGGCGAAGTAGCGCGCGATCACAAAGGAGAGCGGCAGGCCGGCGTGCAAAGGTGCCTGTCCCTTTTGCACGGTCCCTAGAGCTGCCACTTGTACCCCATTCCCCAGACGGTCGCAATTGGGTCGGCGCCGGCTGCGGCGAGCTTCTTGCGCGCGCGGCTGACCTGCATGGAGATGGCCGTGTCGTCGGCGTCGCTCTCCCAGCCGAGCACGGCCTCGCGAATCTGGGCGCGGCTCATGACCTGCCCGGGGTGGCGGGCCAGAAGCTCGCAGATGGCGTACTCGGTGGGCGTGAGCGAAAGGGCGCGGCCGCCCACGGAGAGCTCGCGCGCACCGAGGTCGAGCCGCACGTCGCCGAAGGCGAGGGCGTGCGCGTGCGGCCGGCGCTCGCGGCGCAGGTGGGCGGCCACCTTGGCGCGCAGCTCGGCGGCGCCGAAGGGCTTGCGGACGTAGTCGTCGGCCCCCAGGCCGTAGCCGGTGACGGCGTCCTCCTCGGCCACGCGCGCGGTGAGGAAGATGATGGGCCCGTCAAAGGAGGGGCGAATCTGCCTCACGAGCTCGAAGCCGTCGAGCCCCGGCATCATGACGTCACAGAGCACGAGGTCAAAGCGGGCAAGGTCCATGCCCGGCACGCTCCTGGGGTCGGTGACGCGCACGACCTCGTGGCCGTCGCGTGACAGGACGCGCGCGAGGGCGTCCAGGATCGCCCGCTCGTCGTCTATCGCCAGAATGCGCGCCATCTCTCGCCCCCTCGCTCGCCCAAGACCAGTCTGGCGCCCAATTCTAACGAAGGTGTAACGGGGGTACTTCTGCCGACGTCGCATACCCCGACTTTTTGGGCCAAATTTGAGCCCAAAATGTCGGGGTATGCGACGTCGGCCAATCTATCCCAGCGCGTCGAGGGCCTTTGGGGGCACGCCTGTCCTGTCGCATGCCCGGTAGCGTACCCCAGATCCGCCGCGGGCCTCGATCTCGAGCCAGCCCCCGCCGTCCGACTCCCGCCCGAAGAAGATGAGCTGGAGCCCCCGGACGTTGCCGTCGGCGTCTGCCGCCGTCACAAGGTAGACGTAGTTGGTGCCGGCGCCCGTGGCGTCGGCGTAGGAGCTCGTGTGGCTTCCGGGCACGGGCGCGGGCGCCCACATGGTGACCTCCGGGTTGGGCAGAACACGGTCGGAGACGGAGCGCAGGGCCGGTCCCCAGCCGGCGTCGAGCAGGGTATTCCCGCCCAGGATGAGCGCCGCGGCGAGGAGGGCGAGCACGGCGGCGGCGAGCGGCTTCCTACGCATCGGCCCTCCCGTCCTCGAAGCGGCGGAACCAGGTGAGAAGGGCGACGACGGCCGCGAGGGAGAGCGCGGCGCCGGCGAGCGCGGTCGCGGCGAGCGGCCCCGCCGTGCGCGCGACGTCGATGAAGGCCTCCACCCCGAGCGACCCCAGGCGCGCGGGCCACGCAAACGGGACCCAGGAGAGCGGGGTCGCCAGCGCGCCGGTGAGCTCGCCCGTCATGAGGCCGTGCGCAAGCCCGCCCACCGAGAAGAATGCGAGGAGCGTGCCCGCCGCGCCCGTGCCGATGGACGCGTTGCGGCCGAGGCGCAGGGCCAGCGCGAGCCCAAGCGTGTAGAGCGGCAGGCTGCCGAGCACGGTGAGCGCCCAGGCGGCCGTGAGCGGCGCGGGCCCGAGCGGCAGGCGGCCGGCTGCGGCGAGCACGGCCCCGAACACGCCGAGCGCCACGGCCAGCGCGCCTGCGCCGAGCGCCGCAAGGGCGAGCCACTTCGCCGCGACGGCACGCCCGCGCGAGGGGATCGCCGTGAGGTTGGCGAGGCGCCCGGCGGCGCGCTCCTCGTCCACGGCGAGCCCGCAGACGATGGCGGACATGAGGGGTATGAGGGCGCCGAGGAACTGGGCGTAGGCGTCCGCGCCCAGCGCCGGGTCCCATCGGGCGACGGAGAAGTACTCGCCGCAGGCAAGGCCGGCGGCCAGGCCGCAGACGAGGTGCACCGCCACGAGCGGGGAGCGTGCCAGGCGCAGGGCCTCGGACCGAAGGGCCCGCGCGAGCGTCATGCGCGGCGTCGGGTCAAAGAGTCGTGCCATGGCGATCACCGCTCCTCGGAGTGCGCGAACCAGGCCGCGCCCGCCGCCGTGAGCGCGACGAACGCGAGCGCGCAGACCAGAAGGCCGGCCAGCGTGAGCACGCCGTCCGCTGCGAGCGCCCCGCCGAGCGCCATGTCCGCCGCGAGCGGCTCGCCGCTCGGCAGCACGGGGATGAAGCTCGTGGGGATGACCATGCTCGCCGACGGCGGGAAGAGCTGCGGCAGCGGCACCAGCGACCATGCGAACCCGCCTACGAGCTGCACGGCAAGCGGGCAGAAGATGCCCGCGAGCATGCCGAGGCGCGCCGTGGCCCAGAGCCCCGCCGGGATCATCCACGCCGCGGTCAGCGTGTTGACGAGCGCGCAGCAGAGCATCGTGAGCGCGCCGGCCGCCGTGAGGCCCTGGGCGGAGAACGCGGACCCGGCGAGGTAGATGCCAAAGACCACGAGGTTGGAGAGGGAGAGAAGTGCCAGACACCAGAGCGCCTTGGCCCACCAGGACCTCTCGAGCGGCACGCCCAGCCCCAGCACGCCCCGCATCCGCGCCCGCGCGTCCGCCTGCGCGACGCACGCCACCACGAGCGAGAGCGCCACGGGCAAAAAGAGCGCGTACCAGTAGTTCCACGCGCTGAAGGACTGCACGCCCTGGTAGGGCATCGCGCCGAGCAGCGGCATCGGCAGCGCCATGAGGACGGCGATGCGCGCCGGCGCCGAGTGGCGCGACTTCAGCGCCTCGGCCCGGAAGGCCGCACCGCACGACCTGACAAACGACCCGGTCACCTTTGTCATCATGCGGCACGCCCCTCTCGGCAGACGCTCATGAAGAGCTCCTCGAGGTCCTCGCCCGGGCGCAGCGCGTCCTCGTAGGCAAGGCGCCCCCGGTAGATGATGCCGATGGTGTCCGCCATCTGCTGCACCTCGGAGAGGATGTGGCTGGAGACGAGCACCGTCGTGCCCGCCGCAGCAAATCCGCGTATCTGGTCGCGCAGCTCCTCGATGCCGATGGGGTCGAGGCCGTTGGTGGGCTCGTCCAGCACCAAAAGGCGCGGACGGGCGAGAAGGGCCAGCGCGAGCCCCAGCCGCTGCCGCATGCCCATCGAGAAGCGCCCCGCGCGCTTCTTCCCGGTGTCCGCGAGGTCCACGGCGGCGAGCACCTCGTCGATGCGGCCCTCGGGAAGGCCGAGCAGCGTGGCGCGCACGCGCAGGTTCTCGCGCGCGGTGAGGTTGGGGTAGAGCGGCGCCTCCTCGATGAGGCTGCCGATGGCGTAGAGGTCCTCGCGGCGCCAGGCGTGCCCGGCGAAGAGGATCTCTCCGGCGGTCGGCCGCAGCATCCCGCAGATCATCTTGAGCGTGGTGGACTTGCCGGCGCCGTTGGGGCCCAAGAGGCCGTAGACCTCGCCCACGCGCAGGTGGAGGCTCACGTCGGCCACGGCCGTCTGCGCCTCGGCGCCGCGGCCGAAGCGCTTGGTGAGGCCGCGCGTCTCAAGCAGGTATCCCATGGTGCGTCCTTTCGTACGGGTCTTTCCGGGACGTCATCCATGGTGGGGCCCGATCCTAACGAAGCCCTAACGGGCGAGAAAGGCGGCGCCCGCATCTGGGTACGATGCCCACAAGACGGGGCGCGCGGGGCTGGCCTGGCGCGCATGACGAGAGGTGTCCCATGAAGCGCATCGTGATAATCGTTGGCTCCCTGCGGGAGAGGTCCTTCAACCGCCAGCTCGCCGAGGAGGCGGCCGCGCTTCTCGCCGGGCGCGCCGAGGTCGAGACGCTCGAGTACCGCGACCTCCCGTATATGAACCAGGACCTCGAGTTCCCGCCGCCCGCCTCCGTCGAGCGCGTGCGCGCCTCCGTTGCGGCGGCGGACGGGATATGGATCTTCACGCCCGAGTACAACTACAGCTACCCCGGCGTCCTCAAGAACCTCCTCGACTGGCTGAGCAGGCCCGTCGTCGCGGGAGATCGTGCCACGGCGGTGACGCGCGGGAAGAGGCTCGCGCTCAGCTCCGCGGCCGGCTCGTCCGCGGGCGCCGGTGCGCGCGCCAAGCTCGCGGAGCTGGCCGCGGCCCTGCAGATGGACCTCATGGGAGAGCCGCAGGTGGGGGTGAGGCTCGACCGCCGCGCGTTCGAGACGGACGTGCTCGCCCTCACGGACGAGGCGCGCTCCGAGCTTGCCGCCGAGGCCAACGCGTTCCTCGCCTACCTGACCTGACAAAGGTGCCGGGGGCGTTTGTCATGATGTTACCGGGCAGCCTCGCGGCGGCGCATGGTGGCGTATGCGGCGCCGCCCGCGCCCACGAGCGCAAGGGTGACGGCGAGCGTCACGCCGGCTGCCGCCCAGTTGCCCGCGGAGGCAAAGCCGGCCGCCAGCGTGGAGGTTACGATCGAGGGGATGCGGCCCACCGTGGCGATGGCGGCGATGCGCCACCAGCGGCACGTGGTGAGGCCCGCGGCGTAGGTGAGCACGTCCTTGGGCGTGCCGGGGATGAGGAACACCACGAGCATCAGGAGCTCGAAGCGCGCGGAGTCCCTGAGCCACGCGACGCCCTCCAGCTGCTCCGCCGAGAAGAACGTCCGCACGACGCGCGTGCCGAGCACCCGCACGAGCGCCGTCACGACGAGCGTGCCCACGAGGCCGCCCACAAGGCAGATGAGCGTGCCCTCCCAGGTGCCGAAGAGGTAGCCCGCCGCAAGCTCGACCGGCTCGCCGGGCAGCACCGCCACCACGATCTGCGCCACGACGAGCGCCCCCATGGCCACGGGCGCAAGCGCCCCCTGCGCGTCCACCCAGGCGCGAACGGCCTCGCCGTCCGTGAAGAACGCCCAGAGGCCGGGGCCAAACGCCACGCCGGCGGCCCCGAGGAGAAGCGCCGCGACGATCGCCGCCGCCACGACCATGCCACGCCGCATCGTTCTTCTCGCCATCCCGCGCCCCTCTCGTCCGTCGTCTCTTGGGTACGAGCCTACGGAACGAAGGTCAAGAAACCCTCAACGGAAGGTGGCTTTTTCGTCACGTCATGAGACCTCGGGGGCGAGGATGCGCGCGCGGACGAGGGCGCCGCCGCCCGCGCGGTTGGAGAGCTCGAGGCGGCCGCCGTGGCGCTCGGCGAGCGTCCGCGCCACGTAGAGCCCCAGGCCCAGGTGCCCGCCCGTGCCCTTTGACTCGCCCCAGAAGGGCTCCGCCGCCCGCGCGAGGGCGGTCGCGGCAAAGCCGGGCCCGTCGTCCGAGACCGCAAGCTCAAGCGCGCCCTGACCCCACGAGAGCGAGAGCCGCACCTCGGAGCGCGCGTAGCGGGCTGCGTTGGCCACGAGGTTGTCCGCGATGCGGGAGAGCGCCCGGCCGTCCGCCCGGACGAGCGGCGGCAGCTCGGCGCCCGTCACGAGGAACCTCGCCCCGGCCGCGCGCACGATCTCGCGCCCGTCCGCCGCCGCCCCGTCGAGCCAGGCGCCCGGGTCCATCGGCTCCGGCGTGACCTGCGCGGACTCGAGGGCGTCGAGCCCGCGCATGGAGTCCGCGAAGGCGGCGAGCCGCTCGGCCTGGCGCACGATCGTCGCGGCGGCCGCGCGCACGGCGTCGGTCTCGGCCATCCTCCCCACGAGCTCGGCCTGGCCCCGGATCACGGTGAGCGGCGTGCGGAGGTCGTGGGCAAAGGCGGCGTTGACCTGGCGGCGGTTCTCGGCGGCGCGCCAGAGCTCGCCCTCGGTGCGCTCGAGCTCGGCGCGCATGGCCTCGAGCTGCCCGGCGAGCCGGCCGAGCTCGTCTGGGCGCTGGGGCTCCACGTGAAAGTCGAGGTCGCTTGCCGCGATGCGCCGCGCCGCCTCGTCCATGGCGGCGAGCTGCCCGGCGAGCCGCGCGCGATAGAAGCGCCGGCCCGCCACCACGAGGCATGCCACGAAGATCGCCGGCACCGAGGCGATGGCCGCCCACGCAAACGCCCTGTACGCGCCCGGGTCTCCGGGGTAGGGGAGGTAGTAGCCCACGTTGGAGACCACGGGCCGCTCCCCCTCGGCGTTTGCGGGCAGCGCCTGCGCGAGGCGGACCGCCTCCTCGGCGCCGGGGCGGGCGGTGGACGCCGAGACGTCGTAGACGGGGATCTCCTCGAAGGAGAGGGCCCGGTCCGTGACGTCGGACACGCTGGCGGACCACCAGGCGAGGTCCACCACCTCGCCGTCCGGCGCCGCCTCGGGCGGGTCGGAGACCGGGACGGGCCTCGCGTCCTGGTTGGCGTGCGACTCCACGTAGAGCACGATGACGTCCGTGGCGTCCACGGTCGCCTCGGCGCTCTCCTCCGCGGCGTCGCCGCTCTCGGCGAGCGCCTCGTAGGCGGGCATCTCGTACCAGGAGAGCGCCTCGGCGGGCACGAGCTCGTTGCTCGCGGCGTCGTAGACGTAGGTGCCGGCGTAGGCGTAGGGGTCCTCGGGCAGCGTGGCCTCGGCGGCCAGCCCCAGAAGCCCGGTGGAGACAAACGAGAGCGCGATGCCGGCGAGAAGGGCCGCCGCGGCGTAGAGCGCAAAGGCCGTGCGGACGGAGCAGTTGGCCACGCGCTCCCGCAGCCTGCGCGCCCATCGCCGCGGGGCGCGCCTCACGCGCGCCACGAGTACCCCACGCCCCACACGGTGGCGAGCGGCTCGGTCGTGCAGCCAGCGTCGGCGAGCGCCCGGCGGATGCGGCGCACGTGCTCGGTCACCACGGAGGAGTCCCCGGGCTCGCCCCAGACGCGCTCGTAGATCATGTCGCGGCCAAAGACCTGGCCCGGCCGTCCGGCGAGAAGCGCCACGATGTCAAAGTCCTTGCGCGCGAGCGGGGCGACCCGCGGGTTCTTCTCGCCCACGCGCACCTCCCGCCGGGAGAAGTCCACGGACACCCCGCCGGCAAAGCGCACCGTCGCCCGGTCGAGCTGGCGCCGGTCGCGCGCGAGCTGCGCCCTCACGCGGGCGCCGAGCACGTCGAGCGAGAAGGGCTTGGTCACGTAGTCGTCCCCGCCGGCGGCAAAGCCGGCGAGGGCGTCGGCGTCCTCCACGCGGGCGGTGAGGAAGATGATCGGGCAGGCCACGACCTCGCGAATCTGGCGGCAGACGGAGAAGCCGTCGGCGTCCGGCAGGTTCACGTCCAGGAGGATCGCGTCGGGCGCGCGGCCCGCCGCGGCCACGGCGCCCGCGGCGTCGCGCGCCACGAGGGTGCGGTAGCCCTCGAGCCTGAAGTACGCCTCGAGCATGTCCGCGATGTCCCGCTCGTCATCGACGATAAGAACGAGGGGCGCCTCGCCGCGCCCGTCCCGCGTCACGTCCATCCCGCCTCCGTCTCCCGACTAAACCCGTCCATGCTACCCGAGCAAGGTCAAGAAATCCTCAACTCTCGGCTCATCCGATGTATTGACCAATGTTCAATACAGGGGTACGCACTCAGGGAGGAGGTGGCGGAGGTGCCAAGAACCGTCAAGGACCCCGGGGAGCGCCGGCGCGAGCTTCTGGGGTGCGCCATGCGGCTCTTCGCCGAGGAGGGCTACGACAACGTGTCCGTCCGCGCCGTGGCGCGCGCCGCCGGCGTGGCGCCGGGGCTCGCCTACCACTACTTCGACTCCAAGGAGCGCCTGTTCGCCGAGGCGATCGAGGACTACGCCCGCCGCTGTGCCGAGGGCGTCTGCGAGGTCCTGGACGGGAGGGACCTCACGCTGGACGAGAGGCTCGAGCGCGCGCTCGACGCCGGCGCGCGGCACGGGGGCTACCCCTACGCCGCGTTCTTCCACGCCGAGGGGCACAGCGCCCTCCACGACCGGCTCTCGCTCGCCATGTGCGAGGCGGTGCGGCCGCACCTGCGCGCCGCGCTCGAGGCGGACGCCGTGGGGCGGGGGGCGCCGGCCGGGGACGCGGGCGAGCTCGCCGCGATCATGACCTACGCCTGCGTGGGCCTCGCCTCGGGCCCGGGCATGCCGGACGGGGCCGCCGTCGCGGCCGCCCGGCGCTACCTGCGCGCCCTTCTCGCCGAGTTCCGCTCGGGGGGCGACGCAGACTAGAGGTCTTGCCCCGGCTGCGGTCGGGGCTCTTTTCGGCCGATTGTATTGAACATTGTTCAACAGAAGGGAATCACGATGGACGAGAAGAACGCCGAGCTGCTGCGCTCCCGCTCCCGCGCGGCCTTCGACGCGCAGGCGGCGACCTACGACACCGGGATGCAGGGCGAGCACGCGCGGAGGCTCTACCCGCACGTGCTCGCGGAGGTGACGCGCGCCGTGGCGGGAAACCCCGCGCCGCGCCTGCTCGACCTGGGCTGCGGCACGGGCGCGCTCGCCGAGCTCGTGCTCTCCCAGGTGCCGGGCGCGCGCCTCGCGTGCGTGGACCTGTCGCCGAGGATGGTCGAGGCCGCCCGGGCGCGGCTGGGCGGACGGGCCGCGGTCCAGCTCGGCGACGCGGAGCGCCCGCCCTTCCACGAGGGCGCCTTCGACGTGGCGTGGTGCAACGACTCCTTCCACCACTACCCGGACCCGGAGCGGGCGGCCTTCCAGGCGTGGCGCGTGCTCGCGCCCGGCGGCGCGCTCGTCGTGGGCGACGCGTGGCAGCCGGCTCCCGCCCGCGCCCTCATGAACGCATGGATGCCGCGCTCGCGCGAGGGCGACGTGCGCATCTACTCCGAGGCCGAGCTGCGCCGCATCCTCGGTACCTGGTTCAGCGAGGTCGCGTGGCGCCGCGTGGGCCTGACGGCTTGCGTCGCGGTGGCGCGCAAGGGGAGGTGACGCTGGACCTTCGGGGGCCGGAGCCCGCCGGCAAACCTCACACGTAGTAGATGTTTTTTCAAGCCAGCTCTCCTGTCAACTGCGGAAACTCCGGCCGCGCCCCGGAAAAGAGGGACCACGTGCGGGGTTTACCGGCTCGAAACAAAGGGGCGGCGACCCCATGCGCCGCCTCGGCATTATTTTCGGTTCGACCGCTCATCCAGGGCGGCCGGAGCGTTATTAGGGATAGAGGGAGGTGACGCCATGGGCGAGAAGAACGCGCGGGCAGACGAGGCGGGGCAGCTCGTGGGCGAGCACTACGCGGACGTGCTGCGCTACTGCCGCAGGCACGCGCCGGCGGGGCTTGCCGAGGACGCGGCCCAGGAGACGTTCCTGCGCTTCGTCCGCGCCCGCTCGCGCTACCGGGAGCGGGGCCGGGCGCGCGCCTACCTCGTCACCATCGCGCGCAACGTCTGCGCGGACCTCGCCCGCGGGCGGGCCGCCGGGTGGGACGAGCTTCCCGAGACGCTGCCCGCCGGGGGCGACCCGGGCGAGAAGGACGACGAGCGCGACCTCGCCTCCGCCCTCGCCCGGCTGCCCCGCGCCCAGCGCGAGGCGCTGGAGCTCAGGTACGGGGAGGGCCTCACGGTCGGCGAGGTGGGTGCGGCGCTGGGGATGAGCAGGTTCGCGGCGGGCAGGGCCCTGTCTGCGGCGCTCAAGGCGCTGCGGGCGGAGCTGGGCGCTCCGACGGACGGACAAGGAGGCCTGAGATGAGGATGCGGGAGAGACGGGCCCTCGAGGGGGCGCTGCGGGAGCACTACCGTGCGGGCGCCTACGCCGCCGCGCCGCCGCAGGCGCTCGTGGAGGCCGTTGCGGCCGAGATGGCACGCCCCGCCCGGCCGCGCGCCGCCGCGGTGGTCGCCGAGCAGGCCCGGCGCGTCGGGGTGGGGACGTGGGCGCTGCATGCGGCGCTCGTCCTTCTCGCCGTGGCGTGCGCCCTCTCCGGGATCGGCGCCGGGACGGCCGCGGCCGTCCTCGGGGCGGCGCTTGCCCTCGCGACGCTTGCGGAGGTCACGCGCTCGCGCTCCTGCGGCATGGCGGAGCTCGAGGCCGCCTGCCCCGTGAACGCCCAGGCGGTCGCATGCGCCCGGACCCTAGTGCTCTGCTGCGCCGACGCGCTTGCCGTGGCGCTTCTCGCCGTCCTCGCGGGGCCGGCGGGCGGCGCGCCCTGGGCCGTGCTCTCCCAGGGGCTCGCGCCCTACCTTGCGGCTCTCGGGGCGGGGCTCCTTGTTGCCCGGCGCGTGGCAAGCCCCGACGCAACGGTCGCTGCCGTTGCTGCGGCCGCCGGGGTGTGCGCCGCCTGCGTCGTGGCGCGCACCGTCTGCCCGGCGGCCTTTGGCCCCGCGGCGGCGCTCGCCTGGTGGGGTGCGGCCGCCGCGGCGCTCGCCTTTGCGGCGGTCGAGGCCCGCGCCTGGCTCCGGGCCGCGGCGTCCGGCTTTGCCGACGCACCCGCTCCCGCCACGGCGCTCTAGCGACCCCACGGCAAGACCGACTACCAGAGAGGAAGCGAAGGATGGAACTGACGCTCGACCGGCTGACCCGGGAGTTCGGGCCCAAGATCGCCGTGGACCGCGTGAGCGCGACGCTCACCCCCGGCGTCTACGGCCTGCTCGGCGCCAACGGCGCCGGCAAGACCACGCTCATGCGGATGGTGTGCGGGGTGCTGCGCCCCACCTCGGGCGAGGTGCGCTACGACGGCGCGCCCGTCGAGCGCATGGGCGACGCCTACCGCGCGCTTCTCGGCTACCTGCCGCAGGACTTTGGCTACTACCCGGAGTTCACGGCGCTCGACTTCATGGAGTACATGGCCTCGCTCAAGGGCCTCGGCCGCTGGGACGCCCGCGACCGCTCGCTCGCGCTGCTGGAGCGCGTGGGGCTTGGCGGAGAGGAGCGGCGGCGCATCCGCACCTTCTCCGGCGGCATGCGCCAGCGCCTGGGCATCGCGCAGGCCGTCCTCAACGATCCCGAGGTCCTCGTGCTCGACGAGCCCACGGCCGGGCTCGACCCCAAGGAGCGCGTGCGCTTTCGCAACCTCATCGCCGGCTTCGCGCGCGATAAGATCGTCCTGCTCTCCACCCACATCGTCTCCGACGTGGAGCACATCGCCGACGAGATCCTCGTGATGCGCGCGGGCTCCGTGGTGCTCTCCGGGCCGCCGGCCGAGCTCGTGGCGGAGGCCGAGGGCAAGGTCTGGGAGGCTACGGTCCCGGCCGCGCGCGCCGAGGCGCTCGAGGCCGCGCTCACGGTGGGCAACGTCCGCCACGCGGAGGGCGGGCGCGTGCTTCTGCGCTACGTGGCCGACGCGCCTGCGGTGCCGGGTTCGGCGCCGGTGGAGCCCACGCTCGAGGACCTGTACCTGTATCTGTTCCGCGACGGCGCGGTTGCCGGGGCAGGCGCCCCGCGCGCCTTCCGCGGCGCCCACTTCAAGGAGGACCGCCATGGCTAGGCTCATCCTGTTCGAGCTCAAGAAGATGCTCACGCGCCGCGTGGCGCTCGCGGCCAACATCGGCGTGGTCGTGTTCCTCGTGGCAATCATGGCGCTCAACGTGACGCAGAGCCGGACGGCGAACTTCGCGGGCGAGGAGTTCAACGGGCTTGCGGCCATAGCGTACAACCGCGCGGAGGCCGAGAAGTACGCGGGGCCGGTGACCGCCGAGCGCGCCGCCGCGGACATCGCCGCCTACCAGGAGCTGCTCTTCTCTCGGGTCGACCGCGACGCGGTGGGCGAGATGACGGGCGAGGCGGTCTACTCGCTCATCGCGCAGAGCTTCTCGCCCGAGGAGGTGGACGAGCTCTACAACTCGTACTGGAGCTGGCTCCTGCGCCCCTGGCGCGTGGCGAGGGAGGAGCCCGCGCAGACGGCCGCCCGCGTGACGCCCGAGATGGCGGCCGACTGGTACGGCGCGGCGGCCGAGCTCACTCAGCAGACGCTTGACGACGGCCAGGGCGGCATGTGGGAGTACGGCCAGGCCGAGCGCGCGTACTGGACGGAGCTGCGCGCTGGGGTTCCCGAGCCGATCACGTACGGCTACTCGGGCGGCTGGGACAACGTCGTCAACTGCGCGGCGTTTCTCGTCTTTGCGATCTTGGCCGTCTGCGTGACGCTGGCGCCCACGTTCTCCTTCGAGTACAGCTCCGGCGCGGACGCGGTGGTGCTTGCCACCCGGCGCGGGCGCTCGTCGCTCGTGGCCGCCAAGGTCGTGGCGGGGCTCGCCTACGCCACGGCGTACTTCGCGCTCTGCGCGGGCATAATCGTTGGGGTCTCGCTCGTCTTCTACGGGGCGGACGGCTTCGGTCTCTCCGTCCAGAGCATGGCGCTCTCCTCGCCCTACCCGCTCACGGCGGGGCAGGCCGCGCTCGTGCTGGTGGGGCTCATGTACGTGGCGTGCCTGGGCTTTGCGTGCCTGACGCTGGCGGTGTCCTCGCGCACCCGCTCGACGCTCTCGGTCTTTCTGGCGGACGTGGCGCTCGTGCTCGTTACCGGGCTCGTCCCCTCGGCCGGCGTGGGTGCGCTCGAGCGCGTGCTCGCCCTCTTCCCGATCAACTTCGCCAACTTCAGCGTGCTCTTCTCGGCGCTCGAGTCCTACCCGCTGGGGCCTGTGGTGCTCGACCTGATCGGGATGGTGCTGCTCGTCTACGCTGCGCTCGCACTCGTCTCGACCCCGGTGGCGGCGATTTCCTTCCGCCGGCACCAGGTGGCGTAGGAAAGACCCAAAAAGAGACGGGCCTCTTTTTGGGTCAGTTTTACCCTATGTGACGCTATGCATTTCTATAATGCGCACATGTCAGCGCGATTGCTCCATGGCGAGGAAGTGCTCGTAGGCGCCGATGAGGTTGGCGTCGTTGAAGAACCGGCACGCCACGATGTCCGCCTCGGGGAAGGCGTTGTCGAACGAGGCGTTGAAGCGGCGGTGCGCGTCCCGCACGCCCTCCACGAAGAGCGGGTTCTGGCTGATGCCGCCGCCGAGGCAGATGCGCTCTGGGTCGAGCCAGCACTGGATGTTGTGGATCTGCAGGGCAATCTCGTCGCACACCTGACGGAACACGCCGGCAACGACTTCGTCCCCGTCCTCAAGCCAGCCGAACAGCTGCCGCCCGTCACAGCCGTCAACCCCCTTCGCTCGGGCAACGCGCTCGCACAGGGACTTCGTCGAGCAGGCAGACGACCAGAGCTGATCACTTGTGATGGGGTTCCTGGGGTCCTCGGGCCAGGAGGTGAGGACCTTCGATGCCTCACCGGCAAAGAGGTGCGCCCCCCGCAGGACCTTGCCGTCGATGACCACACCGCCGCCGATGCCCGTCCCAAAGGCAAGAACCACGCCGCAGTTAACGCCCTGGAGGTTACCGCGGGAGAACTCAGCGATTGCCGAGCAGCGCGCGTCATTCTCGATCTCAACTGGGAGTCTGAAGCGCTTCTCCCACTCCGTTACGTCGACGTCGTAGTTGTAGAGCAGCGCGCCGCCCGTCCGGATGTACTTCCGGCGCGCGTCGATCTCTCCGGGCATGGAGAGGGCCAGGCCCTCGACGTCGCCCATGCGGGCGAGGATGCCCTCGATGGCCTCGAGGAACGGCTCGGGGTCGTGACTCTCCCCGTCGGGGGTGGGCACCTCCCCCTTGCCCTCGAGGCCCGGTCCGCACATGGTGCAGTACTTGATCGCGGAGCCGCCTACGTCGAGAACCGCCAGCTTCTTCATGTCCTTCTCCTGTCCCTGCCTGCTGCCTATATGACGTTCACGTCGCGCAGCTCGGAGCGCATGCCGTTGCTGCGTGCGACGGAGAACTCGAAGGGCGTTCCGTCGTCGAGGAAGCCGACCTGGGAGATCTCGAGCAGGGGGGCGCCCGCGCCGAGCCGCAGGCGCCCGGCCTCCTCCTCGGTCGCGCCCACGGCGCGGATGATGCGGTGGAAGCTCGAGATCTTGAGCCCGAGCGTGTCCTGGACGAACGAGTAGACGGAGTGGTAGAGCCGGTCGCGCTTGAGGCCGGGCGTTACGTCGATCGGCATGTAGGTGTACTCAATCGTAATTGGGTCGTCCTCAAGGCAGCGCACCCGGCAGAAGTAGTAGGTGAAGTCGTCGGGGGAGATGCTCAGGTGCCGCGCGACGCTCTCGGGCGGGTTCGTGACCGAGAAGTCGTAGACCACCGAGCTCACGCTCCTCCCGCGCGCGCTGTGCGAGGCGGTGAAGCCGATCGGCTGGTCGGACCTGGTGAACCCGAACGTGTCCTCCCGCGTGCCGTCCTCGCCCACGAGCAGCGGGTCGACGCCCCCCGTGTCGAAGAGCTCCGTGATGTTCTTCACGTAGGTGCCCGACCCGCGCTTGCTCGCGATGAGACCCTTCTCGGTGAGGATCTCGAAGGCGCGCTTGACGGTGATCTTGCTCACGCCGTAGCGGTCGCAGAGGTCCACGACCGTCGGTAGCTTGTCGTTGGGCACGAGGTCGCCGTCCTCGATGCGGCTCTGGATGTCCTGGGCAATCGACTCGTACTTGAGCATGGCGGCCTCCCTTGTGCTTCCCGCGGTCCTCGACGCGCTCCGCGAACGGTCTTGTTTCGCCCGCGAGCGGTTTGATTTTGCGGCCAGGCAAGAGGGCGCGGGTTCGTGCGCGTTGCGCCCCGTCGGGCTGGTTGGCTGCAAAACCCCAGCTCATCGACGTGGTTCTCGTCTGACGTAATCCATTATCTTCCTTTGTCCCCGTCTTTGTCGGCAATAAATCCGCTACATAGAGAAAATAAAAGCGCTACAATTTAACCAACAAAGCGCGACAAAGAGCCGCGCAGGACGAGCGAGGAAACGGAGGCATCATGGCAGAACTGACCTTGCCCAAGGACTTCTTCTTCGGGGCGGCGATGTCCGGTCCGCAGACGGAAGGAGGCTGGAACGTAGGCGGCAAGCTCGAGAACGTGTGGGACACCTGGTCCAACGAGGACATCGAGGCGTTCTACAACCGCGTGGGCTCCTACGTGGGCAACGACTTCATGCACCACTACAAGGAGGACCTTGCCATCCTCAAGGGCCTCGGACTTGACAGCTTTCGCACGTCGATCCAGTGGAGCCGCCTGCTCGACGCGGACGGCAACATCAACCCCGAGGGCGCGGCCTGGTACCACGAGCTCTTCCGCGCGGCGCGCGAGGAGGGGCTCGAGCCCTTCGTGACCCTCTACCACTTTGACCTCCCCACCTATCTCTTCCGCCGCGGCGGCTGGGAGAGCCGCGAGACCTGCGAGGCGTACGCGAACTACGTCGAGAAGGCGCTCCACGAGTTCGGCAAGGAGGTCCGGTACTGGTTCACGTTCAACGAGCCGAGCGTCGAGCCCGAGAACCGCTACTGGCACGGTGGCTGGTACCCGCAGCACCACAGCTTCCGCGAGGCCGTGGTGGCGCAGTACAACATCTCGATCGCGCACGCGCTCGGCGTCGCCCGCTACCGCGCGGCGCGCGAGGAGGGCGCGCTCCGTCCGGACGCGCGGATCGGCATCGTGTGCAACTTCAGCCCCTCCTACACCAAGGAGGACCCGAGCGAGGCCGACCTCGAGGCGCTGCGCATGAACGACGGCCTCACCACGCGCTGGTGGCTCGACCTCGCGACTAAGGGCAGCCTGCCCGCGGACGTGCTCGAGACCCTTGCCCGCCTCGGGACGCCCGTCCCGGCGCGCCCCGGCGACGAGGAGGTCCTGCGCTCGGGCGTCGTGGACTGGCTCGGCTGCAACTACTACCAGCCCTGCCGCGTGCAGGCGCCGAGCCGCGACCGCGACGAGTGGGGCAACCCGCTCTTCGCCGAGCCCTACGTCTGGCCCGAGCGCGTCATGAACGAGAGCCGCGGCTGGGAGATCTACCCCAAGGGCATCTACGACTTCGGCATGAAGTGCCGCGACGAGTACCCCGACCTCGAGTGGTTCGTGTCCGAGAACGGCATCGGCATCGAGGGCGAGTACAAGAACCGCGACGAGAGCGGCCAGATCCAGGACGACTACCGCGTCGACTTCGTGCGCGACCACCTCGCCTGGATCGCCCGCGCGATCGACGACGGCGCCAGGTGCAAGGGCTACCACTACTGGGGCCTCATCGACAACTGGTCCTGGGCGAACGCCTTCAAGAACCGCTACGGCTTCGTTGAGGTCGACCTCATGGAGAACTACGAGCGCAGGCCCAAGAAGTCCGCGGCGTGGCTCAGGGAGGTTGTCGCGACACACGTGGTGAAGTAGGTCCTTGGGCCGGACCGGGGGGAACGGTCCCGGGCTCCCTCCCCTCGGTTCGGCCATCGGATACGCGTCCCCTGGAGAGGGGCGCGATGGCACGGCTAATGTTTCCAACAGTTCAGTTAGGAGTGAAAGACATGGCCAACGGACAAAGCTTCCTCGACAAGTTCGCGGAAGTCTCCGCCAAGGTCGGCAACTAGGTGCACCTGCGCAGCCTGCGCGATGGCTTCGCCACCATCATGCCGATCTTCATCCTCGCCGGCATCGCAGCGCTGCTCAACAACGTTGTCTTCACGTTCCTGTGGAGCGCGGACCCGAGCAGCCCCGGGCTCTTCCCGAACGCCGACGTGCTCGCCACGGCCCAGTACTGGGGCAACTCGCTCACGCAGGGCGCGCTCTCCATCTCGGCCATCCTGCTGTGCGCCATGGTGGGCTACAGCTTCGCGAACAACAAGCGCTTCGACAACCCCGTCTCATGCGTAGTGGTGGCGCTCGCGGTCTTCTTCATCATGATGCCGCAGACGGTGGCTGCCAACCTTGCTGCGTCATCGCCGCTCTACGTGGCCGAAGAGGTGACCACCGCTCAGGTCTCGAGCGCGTTCATCACCAACTACACGGGCACCAACGGCATGTTCACCGCCATCATCATCGGCCTGTTTGCGCCCACGCTCTTCATCAAGGTCTCGGGCGTCGAGAAGCTGCGCATCAAGATGCCCGAGGGCGTGCCGCCCGCGGTCGAGAAGTCCTTCAACGTCCTGATCCCGATGCTGCTCACCCTGGGCGCCTTCGGCGTGCTCTCGATGGTTCTCTACGCAGGCTTCCAGACTGACGTCACTGCTCTCATCAACACCTTCATCCAGACCCCGCTGCGAGCCCTCACCACCAACCCGATCGGCCTCGTGGTGATCTACTCGCTCGGTGTGTTCCTGTTCACCCTCGGCATCCACCAGTCCACCATCAACGGCGTGCTCGTCGAGCCCGTCCTCACGGTCGTGCTCGTCGAGGCCACGAGCGTGTACAGCTCCGGCGGCATCGACGCCGTGATCGCCCGTCCGGACCTGTGGCTCAACATGAACACCATCAACGTCTACGCGCTCATGGGAGGCTCGGGCTGCACGCTGGCGCTGCTCATCGCAACGTTCATCTGGGGCAAGTGGCGCCCCTCCCGCGAGGTTGCCAAGCTCGGCATCCTGCCTGCCATCTTCAACATCAACGAGCCGGTCATCTACGGCTACCCGATCGTGTTCAACATCCCGCTCATGGTTCCGTTCGTGCTCAACACCATCATCGGTATCCTCGTCGGCTACTTTGCCACGGTCATCGGCCTCGTCAGCCCCACCTGCATCCAGGTGCCCTGGACCACCCCGATCATCGCCTCGGGCATCCTGTCCACGGGCGGCGACATCCGCGCGGGCATTCTCCAGATCGTGCTGCTGGTAATCTTCACGCTGATCTACCTGCCCTTCATGAAGGCATCGGAGACCGCGCAGCGCAAGCAGTTCGAGATAGCTCAGGAGTAGTCGCGTAGTTCCCCCTGCTCTCTGCGGACGGGCCATACCAGCTCGTCCGCAGAGGGTGCCCCCCGGAGGGGTCCCATGTCAAGAAGCGGTGACCGTCATCTGGCGGTCGTCGGATGCAACGGACCGGTATGCCGGTCGGAAAGGACAGATCATGAAGATTATGCTGTGCTGCAACGCGGGCATGTCCACGAGCCTGCTCGTCCAGAAGATGCAGAAGGAGGCCGCGAGCCGCGGCGAGGAGGTCGCAATCGAGGCGCGCCCGATGAACGAGGCCATGGACCACATCAACGAGGCCGACGTCATCCTCCTTGGGCCCCAGATCGGCTACGCGAAGGGCGACTTCGAGAAGGCCGTCGAGGGGCGCATCCCCGTCGCCGTCATCCCGATGGTCGACTACGGTCGCATGAACGCAGCCAAGATTCTCGACGACGTCAAGAAGATGCTCGGCTAGCCAGCGAGGAGGCTGAGATGGAAGACATGGACGAGCTCGAGCAGATCTGCTTCGAGATCATCAGCTACGTGGGCACCGCCAAGTCCTGCTACGTCAACTCGATCGCCAAGGCCAAGGAGGGCGACTTCGACGCGGCGGCCGACCTGGTCAAGCAGGGCGACGAGGCGTACAACGGCGGCCACGAGGTTCACATGAGGCTGCTCCAGGCCGAGGCGTCCGGCGCGGGCAAGAAGACGCTGCCGCTGCTCCTCCTCCACGCCGAGGACCAGATGGCGAGCGCCGAGACCTGCAAGCTCATGGCGCTGAACTTCGCCGACACCTATCGTGAGCTGCTCTCCCTTAAGGAGAAGCTCAACGCGTAGACGCGGCGGGGCGTGACTGACGGGCCGGGGTCGCCGAAGACGGCGCCCCGGCCTATTTCTGTCTGGTAGCCTTTGGCAGGGCAATCCGTTTCCCTGATTGGGGGCCGCCATGGACTTTGCGAATGTCGACAAGCGCCTGCTCTCGCTCGCCGGCGCCACCAAGGCGCTTCACGAGAAGTGGGGCTGGATGGTGTACTGGGTGGGTGGCCGGCAGTTTGCCTGCGAGCTCATGGTCGCGCCCGACGCCAAGGCTCCCTATGCCGGGCGTCACCTGCTCTCGCTCAAGTGCGATCCCGACCGCATCCTGGAGCTGCGTGCCGAGTGGCCGGACGCGGTCCTGCCCGGCTACTACTCCGACGGGCGCACGTGGATCTCGGTGGACCTCGACGCCGACCTGCCTGAGGGGCTCGTGCTCGACCTCTGCGACCTGAGCTACAGGCTCGTTGTTGCCAAGCTGCCCAAGCGCGTGCAGCGTGAGCTTGCCAGGGGGTAGTCCGCGCAACGATCTGTTGCTTGGCTCTTGCGCCGCCCCCCCCGGACAATGGGGGAGAAGAATCCGGATGAGAGGAGACGTCCCATGCTCATGCTCAAGGACGCGCTGTCCCGCCTGCGGCGCGAGCGAGGGCTCACGCAGGAGGAGCTGGCGCGAAGGCTCTACATCACCCGCCAGGCAGTCAGTCGCTGGGAGACCGGTGCCACTGAGCCCGGCATTGACATGATCAAGCTCATTGCCCGCGAGCTTGACGTCCCCGTGACGGCACTCCTCGACATGCCGGAGCACTACTGCCAGAGCTGCGGCATGATGTTCGTCGCGCCCGGCCAGCACGGCCACGAGGCGGACGGCTCCGAGGTGGGGGACCTCTGCCGGTGGTGCTACGATGACGGCGCATACGTCGAGGACGTCACGATGGACGAGATGATCGAGGACTGCGCCCCGCGCATGGCCAAGGCGATGGGCTGGACGGCGGACGAGGCGGCGTCGCTGCTCGGCGCGGTGCTGCCCACGCTGCGCCGCTGGTATGGGGGCGAGGCGCGCTAAGAGGAGGAGCGGGTGGCCCACAGTCGTACCCTCTACATTGACGCCGACGCGTGCCCGGTCACGCGCGAGGCCCTCGCCTGCGCGCGACGGGCGCGGGTGCCGGTGGTCATTGTGGGAAACACCACGCAGAACCTTGAACGGCACGTCCGACGGGATGACCCGCGCGGCCCCGAGCGGGCCCGCGGCCGCGATGCCAAGCACGGCGGGTTCTGGGTCGACGTGCTCGACGTGTCCGTCGGGGCGGATAGCGCGGACTTTGCCATCGTGGAGCGCCTGCAGCCAGATGACGTGGTGGTCACGCAGGACATCGGCCTTGCGAGCATGGTGCTGGGACGTGGGGCGGCCGCTATTGGCGTGCGCGGGCGCGTGTACTCAAAGGCGACGATCGACATGGACCTCTTCATTCGCCACGAGGAGAAGAAGTTGCGACGCACGGGAGGCCGGACGCGCGGGCCCGCCGCCTTCACCAACGAGGATCGCGAGCGCTTCGCCCGCAACCTATCCGTCCTTCTCGATGGATAGCGGCGTCGCGGGGCCTACGCCACGACCACGCTCTTCTCGCCGCGGGGGAGGGCGCGACCGATGACGGCCGCGGGAAGGCCCTCCTCGCGCAGGGCGCCCGCCAGGCGCTCCGAGCCTGACTCGGGCAGCGCCAGGAGCAGGCCGCCCGAGGTCTGCGGGTCAAAGAGCACGTCGGCGAGGTCGAGCGGCAGCCCCTCCGCCAGCGCCACGCGCGGCCCGAAGAAGTCCCGGTTGCGGTAGGCGCCGGCGGGGATGAGTCCCATGCGCGCCATCTCGCGGGCGCGTGCCATGACGGGCACGGCGGCGGCGTCCACCGAGAGCGTGACGCCCGAGGCCTCCGCCATCTCGCAGGCATGGCCCATGAGCGAGAAGCCCGTGACGTCGGTGGCTGCGTGCGGCCAGCAGCCCAGCTCGCGGGCCAGGCGGATGGGCGCCTCGTTCAGGGTGGTCATGGAGTCCGTGGCCACGGCGAGGCCGGCGTCGTCCAGGATGCCGCCCTTGTGCGCGGTGGTGAGGATGCCCGTGCCGAGCGCCTTGGTGAGCACGAGCGCGTCTCCGGCTCGTGCGCCGCCGTTCTCCAGGCGCTCGTCCAGGCGCACAAAGCCCGTCACGGCAAGCCCGTACTTGGGCTCGTGGTCGTTGATCGAGTGGCCGCCCGCGACCACGCACCCGGCGCGCCGGCACTGCTCGGCGCCCCCGGCGAGGATCTGCCCGGCGACCTCTATGCCCAGGCAGTTGGGAAAGCAGAGGAGGTTCAGCGCAAGGGCGGGGGAGCCGCCCATCGCGTAGACGTCGGAGAGGGCGTTGGTGGCCGCGACCTGACCAAACAGGAACGGGTCGTCCACCATCGGCGGGAAGAAGTCCGTGGTGGAGATGAGGCCGCGACCGTCGCCGAGGTCCCACACGCAGGCGTCGTCGGATGCGTCGAAGCCCACCACGAGCTCGGGCGCGTCCAGGCGCGGCAGCCCGGCCAGCACGCCCGCGAGCTCGCCCGGCGCAATCTTTGCCGCGCACCCCGCCGCCTCCACGAGCTCCGTGAGCCGCACGCCCGTCATGTCCATGGCTTCCTCCCTGTGTCTGCGAGGTGGGTCTGCAAATTGGGGACAGCCCCCAAATCACATAAAACTTTTCTGCAAATTGGGGACTGTCCCCAACTCGCAGACGCCCCCGGGCATGCAGGTCCCGGGGGCGTGCCGAGTCGACATTCTTTGTGCCAGGCGCTAGTTCTCGTCTGCGGCAAGGGAGGAGTCCGCCTCCGCGCGCGTGCGCTCTATGCGCCTGAGCAGGGACTCCTTGAGCTCATAGGTGTGGGAGCGCGCGATGTCTCCCGCCTCGTGCGTGATGAAGCGGAAGAAGAAGTGGCCGTCGAAGTCCTCGTAGATGCGGAACTTGGGCGATGCCTCGCGGTCGAAGGCGTCGATGGTGCTGTCCTCGATCTCCGCCTCGGCGGCGGAGGAGCGCACGCACTCGATTCCGTGCAGGCACTCATCCTTGGACGGGAAGATGATTGAGGACATGAGGATGTGCCCGTTGGAGGCGCAGAGGTTGAAGCAGTAGCGGCCCTCGTTCTCAACCACGACGTACTGACCCATGGAAATCACCACCTAAGTCGGCTTACTTGCGGATTACAAGAGCCTACCGCGTGCGGCCCCCCGCGAGCGCGGCGCGTTCGCGGACGGTCGGTTTTGCTCGGGGAGAAGGGCGCGTCGCGGCATCCGCTCGGGCGGCTGACGAGTCGTGAGGGAATGCGAGCAGGAAAATGGGGTATGATTGCTTTACATCCCCCGAACGCAATGGGTTGGCGTGGTCGGGGGACGCGCCAGCCCACCAGACGAGAAGGGCCCCGGCCGCGCCACTCGGGCGGCCGGGGCCACGTCGTTTTTATGACAAACTACCCTGACACCTTTGTCAGGTCAGCGGGCGGCGCCGCGAAGGGCCGCGTCGCGCCCGGCGTCGAAGGCCGCGAGGTTGGCGTCCACCGTCGCGGGCGGCACGCAGCGGCGCACCGCGTCGCGCCAGAGCTCGGCGTCGAAGGGCAGCGCCGTGGAGAGCGCTCCCACGAGGACCACGTTGGTGGAGCGCGGGGCGCCCAGGCCGCGCGCGATGACGCCGGCGTCAAGCAGGTGGGCGCCGAGCTCGCGCAGGCGCTCGCCCACGCCCTCGGGCATCGTGAAGTTGCCGATGTTCACGGAGACGGGCGTGATCTCCTCGTCGTTCACGAACATGCGGCCGCCCACGGCGAGGTAGTGCTGGGCGCGCAGGGCCTCCACGGCCTCGAAGGCCACCACCACGTCGGCGCAGCCGTCGTCGCAGACCATGGTGGAGACGTGCTCGCCCAGGCGGATGACCGTGCTCACCGAGCCGCCGCGCTGGCTCATGCCGTGGATCTCGGAGACCTTGACGTCGAGCCCGGCCTCGGCGGCCACCGTGGCGAGGAGCTTGCCCGCGAGGATGGTGCCCTGGCCGCCCACGCCCACGAGGAGGATTGTCTTGGTTCCGTGCAAAAGTGCCTGTCCCCTTTGCACGCTCTTCTCGGTATCTGCCATTGCTACTCCTTCGTGATGCAGCCGAACGGGCAGGACTGGACGCACTGGTCGCACCCCACGCACTGGGTGGGGTCGATCACGGCCGTGCCGTCCTTGGCGCGCCCGAGCGCGGGGCAGCCGATTTTGACGCACTGCCCGCACGCGCGGCAGTTGCGGATCGTGGGCTCCTTGCCGCGGCTGCGGTCGATGAGGCGGCACGGCGCCTTGAAGACGATGACGGAGAGGCGGTCGGTGGCGGCCGTCGCGGCCTTGAGGGCGGAGCGCACGGCCTGGAGGTCCTGCGCGTCCACCTGAACCACGTCCTCAACGCCCATCGCGCGGCACAGGGCCAGCAGGTCGAGCGCCGTGCCGGTGGGGTTGTCGAGCGGGCCGATCTTGTGCGAGCTGTCCGTGAGGGTGACGCCGTTCACGGGGTTGCCCTGCGTGCCGGTCATGGCGGTGGTGCGGTTGTCCAGGATGCAGAGGGTGCCGGTGCCGCCGTTGTAGATGGTGCCGAGCATGCTCGTGATGCCGGAGTGCGCGAAGGTGGAGTCGCCGATGACGCCCACGACGGGGCGTCCCGTGCGCTCCTGCGCGCGGGCGAGCTCCATGCCGTGCGCCATGGAGAGCGAGGCGCCCATGTCGATGACCGTGTGGCACGCGCCGTAGGGCGCGACGGCGCCGAGCGTGTAGCAGCCGATGTCGCCGGTGACGATGGCCTTGAGCCGGCGCAGCTCGCAGAAGACCAGGCGGTGCGGGCAGCCCGGGCAGAACGCCGGCGGGCGCGGCGGGAGGTCCGTGGCGGGTGCGAGGTGCGCGGGCTGCTCGACGCCAAAGGCCGTGCGAATGAGCTCGGGCTTGAGCTCGCCGGCCACGGGCAGGGCGCCGGCGGCCGGCTCGGCGAGCTGGATGCCGAGGGCGCGGACGTGCGAGGAGAAGTAGTCGCTCGCCTCCTCCACCACGTAGCAGGCGTCCACGGACGCGGCGAAGTCGGCGAGGGCCCGTGCCGGCAGCGGCCAGGAAAGGCCCAGCTTGAACGTGGAGGCCTCGGGCAGCGCCTCGCGGACGTGCTGGTAGACGGCGCCGGCGCAGATGACGCCGATCTTCTCGTCACGCATCTCCACGTGGTTGAACGGGCAGGTCTCGGCATAGGCCTCGAGCTCTGCCTGGCGCTCGTCCACCACGGCGCGGCGCTTGACGGCGTTGGCCGGCATCATGACGTACTTGGGGATGTCGTCCGCGTAGTCGCGCGGGGCCACGGCCTCGCGCGCGCCGGCGGGCGCCACCAGCGTGCGGGTGTGGGCGATGCGCATGGTCTCGTGCAGCATGACCGGCGTGTCGAAGCGCTCGGAGAGCGCAAAGGCGGCGCGCGTCATCTCGTAGGCGTCCTGCGAGTCGGCCACGTCGAGGCAGGGGATGCGGCCGAAGGCGGCGTAGAAGCGCGAGTCCTGCTCGTTCTGGGACGAGTAGCAGGACGGGTCGTCCGCGGCCAGGAGCACGAGGCCGGCGTTCACACCGGTGGACGCGGCGGCCATGAAGGGGTCGGCGGCCACGTTGACGCCCACGTGCTTCATCGTGACGAGCGAGCGCACGCCGGCGATGGCGGCGCCCAGCGCCACCTCGAAGGCGACCTTCTCGTTGGGGGACCACTCGCAGTAGACGTCCTCGTGGCGCACGAGGGCCTCGAGCGTCTCGGTGGACGGCGTGCCGGGGTAGCCCACGCCCACGGCCACGCCCGCCTCCCAGGCGCCCTGGGCGATGGCCTCGTTTCCGGACATGAGGTGCTTGTCCATGTCTCTCCTTTCCTGCGGTTGTGCAAGGGGGGCAGGCGTGCAAGGGGGACAGTCACTTTTGCACGCCCGTCCCCCTTGCACGCCTAGTGGCGGGTCTCGCGGGCGACGAGGGCGTCGGCCCCGTACTTCGCGCGAAGCGCCGGCTTCTCTATCTTGCCCGTCGGGTTTCTCGGCACGGGCGCAAAGATCACGCGACGCGGACGCTTGTAGCGCGGCAGGCCCTTGCAGAAGCGGTCCACGTCCTCCTCGGTGAGGGGGGCGGCGTCGGGCTTGAGCTCGATGATGGCGGCGGCAATCTCTCCCAGGCGCTCGTCGGGCAGGCCGATCACGGCCACGTCCTTGATCGCGGGGTGCCCCATGAGGTAGTCCTCGATCTGCACCGGGTAGAGGTTCTCGCCGCCCGTGATGATGACGTCCTTCTTGCGGTCCACGAGCCAGTAGAACCCCTCGGTGTCGCGCCGGGCCATGTCGCCGGTGTGGAGCCAGCCGTCAACGAGCGTCTCGGCCGTGGCCTCGGGGTCCTTGTAGTAGCACTCCATGAGGCCGGGGCCCTTCACGCAGAGCTCGCCCACCTCGTCGGTGCCCACCTCGGCGCCGCGCTCGTCCACGATCTTGCACTCCCAGCGGTATCCCGGCACACCGATGGCGCCCACGTGGTCGACGTTCTCTACGCCCAGGTGCACGCAGCCGGGGCCCATGGACTCCGAGAGCCCGTAGTTGGTGTCGTAGTCGTGGTGCGGGAAGACCGCGCGCCAGCGCTGGATGAGGCTCGCGGGGACCGGCTGCGCGCCGATGTGCATGAGCCGCCACTGGTCGAGCCGGTAGTCCTCCAGGCGCACCGTCCCCTCCTCAAGCGCCACGAGGATGTCCTGCGCCCACGGCACGAGCAGCCACACGATGGTGCAGCCCTCGTTCGAGACGGTCTCGAGCACCGTTTTGGGAGAGACGCCGCGCAAGAGCACGCCGCGGCCGCCCACCATGAGGCTTCCCATCCAGTGCATGCAGGCCCCCGTATGGTAGAGCGGCGGGATGCACAGGAACACGTCGTCGTGGGTCTGCCCGTGATGGCGCTGCTCCATCTCGGCCGCCTGCGTGAGGCTCTCGTGGTTGTGGAGGATCGCCTTGGGAAAGCCCGTGGTGCCGGAGGAGAAGTAGATGGCCGCGTCCTCGCGCTCGGAGAGGGGCACGCGCGGGTCCGCCGAGGAGCACAGGCTCGCCAGCTCGCGGTAGCTCTCCGCCCAGGTGGGGCAGTCGTCGCCCACGTAGAAGAGGAGCCTCCCCGCCTGGATGCGGTCCACGATGTCCTCGACGCGCCCGATGAACTCCGGGCCAAACACCAGGATGTTCACGTCCGCCTTGTCCAGGCAGTACTCGATCTCGTCCGAGGAGTAGCGAAAGTTGAGCGGCACCACCGTGGCGCCGCTCTTGAGGACGCCAAAGTAGAGCGGCAGCCACTCGATGCAGTTGTAGAGCAGGATGGCCACCTTGTCGTCCTTGCGCACCCCGCGGGACAGCAGCAGGTTGGCAAAGCGGTTGGCCTTCTCGTCAAAGACCGACCACGTCATCTCGCGGCGGAACGGCTCGTCGTCGGTGGTCTCCACGAGGTCGTAGTCGCGCCAGGTGATGTGGCGGTTCTCGCGCCGCTCGGGGTTGACCTCGACGAGGGCCACCTCGCTCGGGTACTTCTCGGCGTTCGCGCGCAGCATGTCGACGATGGTCATGGGGAGCCTTTCGGTCTTGTCACATGTGAGGAACATGATAGACGCGGGCGTGCAAAGAAGGGCGCGCGACTTCGCGTCCGGTAACGTTCATGTGACGTAGCGTTGCGGCTTTGGGGGTCGTGGCAATCCGGGGCGGATGGGCGTTGCGCGGATGGGGGCTATGGCAGCGGCACGGCTGCCATAGCCCCGAAAAGCGCAGCGGGGCGAGAAGAACGCGCAGGTGGCGGTCTGGACCGATTGCCATGACCCCAGTTTCGGCAACGCGCCGGGCGATGGGGCCGCCATGACCCCCTCGGACGCAGCGCCCGCCGCCCGCGCCGGCGTCCCCCTCGGTCCGTCGCGCCGCTGTGCTACCCTCGTGGCGAGAAGAACCTGCGGACAGGAGGCCCCATGAGACGCCTTTTGGTGGTGGAGGACGACGCCCGGCTGCGCGACGAGCTCTGCGTCCTTCTCGAGCGCAACGGCTACGAGGCCGTGGCGCTCACGGACTTCGCGGACACCGCGGCGAAGATCCTCTCCGCCGCGCCCGACCTCGTGCTCCTGGATCTCAACCTGCCTGGCGTTGACGGCCAGTACGTCTGCCGCGAGGTGCGCCGCACGAGCGACGTGCCCATCATCGTGGTGACGAGCCGCGACAACGACATGGACGAGCTGCTCACGCTCTCCCTCGGCGCGGACGACTTCGTGCCCAAGCCCTACAACGACCAGGTCCTTCTCGCCCACGTGGCGACGGTCCTCAAGCGCAGCTACGGCGAGGGCGCTGCCGCGGCGGAGATCTGCCACGGGGGCGTGGCGCTGGACACGGCGCGCTGCCGCGTGAGCTACGAGGGCCATACCGCCGAGCTCACGAAGAACGAGCTGCGCATCCTGGCGCTGCTCATGCGCAACGCCGGCGCGGTGGTGAGCCGCCAGCGCATCCAGGAGGAGCTCTGGGCCTCGGACGAGTTCGTGGACGACAACACGCTCACCGTGAACGTCTCCCACCTACGCGCCACGCTCGCCAAGATCGGCGTCGAGGACTACGTGCTCACCAAGCGCGGTATGGGCTATCTGGTGGAGTAGGTGCTGACAAAGGTGTCAGGGCATTTTGTCATGCTTTTTCATGACAAAATGCCCTGACACCTTTGTCGGCACCCCTGTCGGCTGGGAGGGAACATGACGTTTGGCGCATACGTCGCCGACCGGCTGGTGCCGCTCGCCGTGGGGGCGATGGCGCTCGCGTTCGTCGCGCTCGTCATGACCGTCTACGGCCTCGACCCCGCGGCCGTGGGCTTTGTCTGCGCGGTGCTCGTGCTCGCTGCCGCCGTGGCCCTGCTGCTCGACTGGCTGCACCGGCGCACGTTCTACCTGCGGCTCACCGACCTGCTCGACTCGCTCGACGAGGCGTATCTCGCCACGGAGCTCATCGACCGTCCGGGCTTTCTCGAGGGCGAGATCTTCTACGACGCGCTCGACCGCGAGTCAAAGGCCATGCGCGACCGGATCGCCCTGGCGCGCCGCCGGCAGCGCGAGTACCGCGAGTACGTGGAGACCTGGGTGCACGAGATCAAGACGCCCATCGCCGCGGCGCACCTCATCGCGAGGAACAACCCCGCCCCCGAGGTGGACGCCATGGACGCGGAGGTAGACGCCATCGAGGGCTACGTCGAGCAGGCGCTCTACTACTCGCGCGGCACCTCGCTCGAGCGCGACTTCCAGATTCGCGAGGTCCTGCTCGCCGACGTGGTGCGCGACGCGCTGCGCCACAAGGCGCGCACGCTGATCGGGGCGCGCGTGACGCCGGAGCTGGAGGGGCTCGACCTCACGGTGCACGCCGACCCCAAGTGGCTCTCCTTCGTGATCGGCCAGGCGCTCGTGAACAGCGCCAAGTACCGCAGCGACAAGGACGGGCGCGGCCGCGTGCGCATCACGGCCACGCGGCGCGACACGGGCCTCGACGCGTGGGAGACGGTGCTCGCGATCGCCGACGACGGCGTGGGCATCCCGGTCTCGGACGTGGGCCGCGTCTTTGACAAGGGCTTCACGGGCGAGAACGGCCGCCGCTTTGCCCGCTCCACCGGCATGGGCCTCTACCTCGTGCGGGAGCTCTGCGAGAAGATGGGCGTGCGCACCGCGCTGGAGTCCGAGGAGGGCGCGGGCACCACGGTGTACCTGTTCTTCCCCGACATGGTCGACCGCGCGTGACCCAAAAACTCTGAGAGAGATGGCCCGTCCCCATTTGGGCCACCAACCTTACGAAAGCATAAGGCGCCGATAAGCCCGTCCGATGGCGCCGTCCTTCTCGCCGGGCGAGTATGGTCCTGTACCAGACGGCCACACGAGAGGAGCCCCCATGGCACCCGCTCACATCAGATCAGAACGACCGGTCCTCATCTGCCAGGACGTCGAGAAGCTTTACGGCAGCCGCTCAAACGTCACGCGCGCCCTCGACGGCGTGTCCTTCGAGGTGGCGGCGGGCGAGTACATCGCCATCATGGGCCCGTCGGGCTCGGGCAAGACCACGCTTCTGAACTGCATCTCCACGATCGACCGGCCCACCTCCGGCCACATCTACGTGGACGGGCAGGACATCACCGCGCTGCGCCCGGGGCAGCTCTCGAAGTTTCGCCGCGAGCGCCTGGGCTTTGTCTTCCAGGACTCAAACCTGCTCGACACCCTCACCGCGCGCGAGAACATCGCGCTTGCGCTCACGATCAACCACACCCCGGCCAAGGAGGTCGTCGCGCGCGTGGGCGGCGTGGCGGAGCGCCTCGGCGTCGCGGACGTGCTCGACAAGTTCCCGCACGAGATGTCCGGCGGCCAGAAGCAGCGCGTGGCCGCCGCCCGCGCCATCGTGACCGACCCCTCGCTCGTGCTCGCAGACGAGCCCACGGGCGCGCTCGACTCCAAGAACTCCCGCCGCCTGCTCGAGAGCCTCGAGGCCCTGAACGCCGACGGCGCCACCATTATCATGGTCACGCACGACTCCTTCGCCGCGAGCTATGCCCGCCGCGCCCTCTTCCTCAAGGACGGTCGCGTCTGGAACGAGATCGTCCGCGGCGCCAAGACCCGCAAGGCCTTCTTCGACGAGATCATGGACGTCGTGTCCTTCCTGGGAGGGGAGGGCGCAGATGTACGCTAAGATCGCGCTCGGCAACGTCCGCAAGTCCTTCCGGGACTTCTCCGTCTTCTTCCTCACGCTCACCTTCGGCGTCTGCGTGTTCTACGCCTTCGGGTCCATCACCGACCAGGCCGCCGTCCTGCAGATGGCCGAGGACCAGCGCCGCATGGTGCAGGCCCTCGCGGACATCCTCTCCGGCGTCTCCGTGTTCGTCGTCATCATCCTCGGGTTTCTCGTCGTCTACGCCAACCGCTTCCTCATACGGCGGCGCAAGCGCGAGTTTGGCATCTACCTCACGCTGGGCATGGACATCCGGCACGTCTCGTGGATCGTCGTCATAGAGACGCTCGTCGTGGGCGTGGTCGCGCTGGCGGTGGGCCTGCTTTTGGGCATCGGCCTCTCGCAGGTCATGATGTACGTCACGGCCGGGCTCTTCGAGGCTACGATCAAGGGCTTCGTCTTCGCCTTCTCGCCGTCCGCGTGCCTCTCCACGATGGCGTGCTTCGCGGGCATCTTCCTCGTGACGCTCGTCTTCAACGTGACCACGGTCAGCCGCTACAAGCTCATCGACCTCATCAACGCGGACAAGGTGAGCGAGAAGGTCCGCCTGCGCAGCCTGCCGCTCTCCGTGGTGCTCTTCCTCGTGTCGCTCGCGCTCATCGGCGTGGCGTACAAGGTCCTGCTCGAGCACGGCATGATGGAGGAGGGCCCGTACTTCGCCAGCGCCACGGGCCTGGTCACGGTGGGCACCCTGCTCTTCTTCTTCTCGATCTCCGGCTTTGCGCTGCGCGCGCTCCAGGCGAGCCCGCGCGCCTACCTCTCCGGCCTCAACATGTTCGTGATGCGCCAGCTCAACAGCCGCATCAACACCGCGTGGCTCTCCGTCTCCCTGGTGTGCGCGATGCTCTTCCTCGCCATCTGCGGCGTGTGCACGGGCTTCTCGGTGGCAACGGGCATGAACGAGAGCCTCAAGGTGGGCACGCGCTACGACATGTCGCTCGTGAGCTATCCCATGGGCATGGCCTCGGCGCTCGTCTCCGACGACCCCGAGGAGGGCCCCGCCGCGGCGGACGGCTACGACGCCATCGCCCGCCTGCGCGCGGACATCCCTGACTACGACGAGCTCTTCCGCGACGCCGTCCAGGTCAACCAGTACACCTACGATGCCGAGGGCAACCTGCTCGTGGACACCACGGTGGAGGAGCTCTTCGCCAACACGGACTTCACGGGCAACGCCACCATGCAGACCATGATGCAGGGCAACACGGACCAGCACCTCGTCATCGTGCCGGTCTCGCAGTACAACGCCCTGGCCCAGATGCTGGGCGAGAAGAACGTGGAGCTCGCGGACGACGAGTGCCTGCTCTGGAACGACATGTCGTCTCTCGACGAGCTCTGGGAGGCCGTGGTCGCGCAGAACCCCGAGGTCGAGGTCCAAGGCCAGACGCTGCGCTTCGCCGCAGAGCCGCTCGCGCGCCTGCCCTTCTCGGACTCGAGCGCCGGCGGCACGGTGTCGGGCGCGCTCATCGTTCCCGACGACCTGGTCCCGGAGGGCACCGGACCCACCTCGACCGTGGTGAACCTCATGTACGCGGGCGAGCGCGCGGAGGTGGAGGCCGCCGCCGTCGCCGCGACCGACGAGGCCTACGGAGACATCATGGGCCAGGGCTCCACGCTCGACGCCTGGCCGGTCTGGATGCGCACGACCGCCCAGAGCCTGCTCGACCAGGCGTCCGGCACCACCGTCGTGGTCACCTACCTGGCCATCTACATCGGCGTGATCCTGCTCGTGAACTGCGCCACGGTGCTCGCCCTGCAGCAGCTCTCCGAGGCCGCGGACAACGTGGGCCGCTACCGCGTCCTCGCCGAGCTCGGCGCCGAGCGACGCATGATCAACCGCGCTCTTCTCGCCCAGATCGGCGTGTACTTCCTCTTCCCGCTGGTGGTGGCCGTGGCGCACGCGGCGGTGGCGCTCAGCGTGGTGAACGACATCGTGGCGCTGCTCACCGGCTTCCAGATCGGCACGGCGCTCGTGGGGACGGTCGCCTTCGTCGTGGCCCTCTACGGCGGCTACTTCCTCGTGACCTATCTCACCTCGCGCAGCCTCATCGTCCGCTGACGGGCCGCCTGACCTGACAAAGGTGACAGGGTCGTTTGTCACGAGCGGCTTCGTGACAAACGACCCTGTCACCTTTGTCAGGCCGCCTGCGCCGCTGGCCGAATGAACCTGAAACACGCATGCAACATCGTTACCATGAAGCAATGGAAGGGAAGCGACAGGAGGTATCCATGGGACTGTTCGATAAGATCAAGAGCAAGTTCGTATCTGATGACGGCACGTACACGCCCCCCGAGGCGTCGTTCGCCACCCGCCCGGATACCGTCTACGCCCCCGTCTCGGGCGTGCTCATCCCGCTCGAGGAGGTCAACGACGAGATCATCTCCGCCGGCCTCATCGGCGACGGCTACGGCATCCTCCCCACCGGCAACGGTGTGCTCTACTCGCCGGTCAACGGCCGCATCGGCGCCACCACGGTGACCAACCACTCCATCGGCATCGCCACGCCCGAGGGGATCGAGGTCCTCATCCACATCGGCATCGGCACCGTCAACATGAAGGGCCGCGGCTTCAAGCGGCTGGTCGAGGCCAACGACGAGGTCCACGCCGGCCAGCCGATCATGACCTTCGACGTCGACGCCATCAAGCTCGCCGGCTGTGACGAGGTCATCGCCTGCGTCATCTCCAACCCGGACAGCTTCGCCAAGATCCGTCACGTCGGCTCCTCGGGCACGCTCATCGGCGACCGCCCGCTCGTCAAGATCGGCGACCCGCTCCTCGTGGCCAAGAAGTAGCGTCGCCCCTGCGAGGGTGTTACGATAAAAAGCAATCAGGGCTCCGTACGTAAGAGCGTGCGGGGCCCTCTCATATGGCAGCGACAGGAGGAACAGCATGGCACGCATCTTCATCAGCCCCAGCAAGTACGTCCAGGGCCCCGGCGAGCTCGCCCGCCTCGGGGAGTACGTCAAGGCCTACGGCGCCCACGCGCTCGTGGTCATCTCCGCGGGCGGCCTGCGCCGCTCCGGCGACGCCATCACGGCGAGTCTCGAGGCGGCCGGCGTGGCCTGCACCTATGACAACTTCAACGGCGAGTGCTCCCAGGCAGAGATTGACCGCCTCGTCGAGGTGCTGCGCGCGTCCGGCGCCGACGTCGTCGTGGGCGTGGGCGGCGGCAAGATCTTCGACACCGCCAAGGCCGTGGCCGCGGCCGTGGACGTGCCCGTGGTGATCGTCCCCACCATCGCCGCCACCGACGCCCCGTGCTCGGCGCTCTCCGTCATCTACACCGACGACGGCCAGTTCAAGGAGTATCAGTTCTTCAAGCAGAACCCCAACCTCGTGCTCATGGACACCGAGGTCATTGCCAAGAGCCCGGTGCGCCTGACGGTCTCCGGCATGGGCGACGCCCTGGCCACTTACTTCGAGGCGCGCGCCTGCAAGCGCTCCGACTCCACCACCTGCGCCGGCGGCCACGTGACCGAGGCCGCCATGGCCCTCGCTCGCCTCTGCTACGAGACCCTCATCTCCGACGGCCTCAAGGCCAAGCTCGCGCTCGAGGCCGGCGCCTGCACCGAGTCCGTGGAGAAGATCATCGAGGCCAACACGCTGCTCTCCGGCCTGGGCTTCGAGTCCGCGGGCCTGGCCGGCGCGCACGCCATCCACAACGGCATGACCGCCCTGCCCGAGACCCACGCCTACTACCACGGCGAGAAGGTCGCCTTTGGCACGCTCACGCAGCTCGTGCTGGAGAACGCCGAGGAGCTCTACGAGGTGCTCGACTTCTGCGTGGAGGTCGGCCTGCCCGTGACGTTCGCGCAGCTCGGCGTCGAGGACGCGAGCTACGAGCGTGTGCTCGAGGTGGCCAAGCTCGCCTGCGCGCCCACCGACACCCTCGGCAACATGCCCTTCGAGGTCACGCCCGAGAAGGTCGCCTCCGCCATGCTCGCGGCCGACGCCTACGGTCGCGCCGCCCTCGGCGAGGAGTAGCTCGGCGGCCCGAGGCCGCCCGGCGGCGTGCCTCTCCGCGATTAACGCGCACTCGTGCACGTTCTTCTCGCGTTTTTCCAGTTGGCGAGTTGAGAATCCTGCACGAGTGCGCGTTATTCAGAGTACAGAATCGGGGCCGGAACCCTGAGGTTCCGGCCCCGTTCATGACATTTTCCCCCGGGACCTTTGTCAGGTCAGTCCTTCTCGCCGGAGATGGAGGCGAAGAAGGTGGCGTGGTCGAAGACGTCCTTGATGGTCTTGCCGTTGATGAAGGGGAGGGCGAGGAACTCGTCGACGGTGGGGACGAGCTCGGAGCAGTCGACGAAGTGGTCCTTCTCGTTGCGGCGGCTCGTGTCCTGCGCGCGCCAGGACTCGAAGTTGCAGTCGGTCAGGTAATAGATGGAGGAGCCGGTCTTCATGTAGACCGAGTGGTTGCAGTGCAGGTACTCGGCCAGCTCGTCGTAGTTGATGTCGAGGGCCTCTGCTGCCTTCTTTCCCATGGCGGTTCCTTTCTCCGGACTACCAAATGGACGATAGGGAAACTATAACCCGTCTCGCCCTCCGTTATGCGCCCGTTCTGGAAATGTTAGGTGAGCGTAGGCTCTGAGCTCACTGAGCGCGGGCGAGAAGAACGCGCTCCAGCTCGTCGGGCGTGTCCACGAGGGTGGTCGCCCCCGCCGCTACGAGCTCGTCGCGGCTGCGAAATCCCCACGTGCATGAAAGACAGCTGCATCCCACGGCCCGCGCGGTTGCAACGTCCACCTCGGAGTCTCCCACGTAGACCATGCCGTCGCGCGTGGCGCCCATGCGCTCGAGCGCGGCGAGGACCATGTCGGGCGCGGGCTTCTTGCGGATGCCCGCGGCCTCGTTCTCCCCGAGCACGGCGTCGAAGGTGCCCGGGAACTGCCGCGCGATGAGCTCCTGCACGGCAAAGTCGCCCTTGTTGGAGACCACGGCCAGGCGCACGCCGGCCGCGCGCAGGTGCGCCAGGAGCTCGGGGATGCCGGGGTAGGGGCCGGTGTGATCCTCGCAGTGCGCGGCGTAGTGCGCGCAGAAGTCCTCGTAGACGGCCTCCTCCGTGGCGGCGTCCGTGCCGGCGGGCACGGCCCGGTGGATGAGCAGGCGGATGCCGTTGCCCACGAAGCGGCGCACGTCGTCGAGGGTGTGCGGCGGCATGCCGTGCGCCCCGAGCGCGGCGTTGGTGGAGAGATGCAGGTCGCAGAGGGTGTTGAGCAGGGTTCCGTCAAGGTCGAAGACCACGGTCTTGTATGCGGGCATGGACGCTCCTTCGATTGGTCGCCGCTAGGGTAGCACGTTAACCTGACAAAGGTGTCAGGGTCGTTTGTCAGGTTTCCGTCTGCTTTCGCCCGCTCGACGCCCACTCGGTCCGTAGTACAATCACCCCCGCTGCGCCGCGCGCCGTCTACGCGCGCCGCGGCCATCCGGCAGGCGCCGCCCGTACGGCACGGGGCGGCAGGACGAGAAAGGCAATCATGGACTCACACACCATGCACACCCACACCTGCGGCGAGCTGCGCCGCGAGCACATCGGCCAGCAGGTGACGCTCACCGGCTGGGTCTGGCACCGCCGCGACCACGGCGGCCTCATCTTTGTTGACCTGCGCGACCGCGACGGCGTGACGCAGGTCTCCTTTGACCCGGAGCACTCAGGCGGCGAGGCGTTCCACGCGGCCGAGACCATCCGCTCCGAGTGGCCGATCAAGGTCACGGGCACCGTCCGCGAGCGCCCCGAGGGCATGGACAACCCCAAGCTCGCCACCGGCGAGGTCGAGGTCCTTATCGATGCCATCGAGGTCCTCAACTCCTCCAAGACGCCGCCCTTCCAGATCGAGGACCACGTGGACACCTCCGAGGACGTCCGCCTGCGCTACCGCTACCTGGACCTGCGCCGCCCGCGCATGACGGCCAACCTCAAGATGCGCTCCGACTTCACCTTCGCGCTGCGCCAGGCGCTGCACGACCGCGAGTTCCTCGAGGTGGAGACGCCGGCGCTCTTCAAGTCCACCCCCGAGGGCGCGCGCGACTTCCTCGTGCCGTCCCGCACCCAGCCCGGCCACTTCTACGCGCTGCCGCAGTCCCCTCAGCTGCTCAAGCAGCTCCTCATGGTGGGTGGCGTTGAGCGCTACTACCAGGTCGCCAAGTGCTTCCGCGACGAGGACCTGCGTGCCGACCGCCAGCCCGAGTTCACGCAGGTGGACATCGAGATGAGCTTTGTCGAGCAGGACGACGTCATGGGTGCGCTCGAGGACGTGCTGGCCGACGCCTTCTCCAAGATGGGCGTCGAGATGCCCTGCCCGCTGCGTCGCCTGGACTACTGGGACGCGATGGACACCTACGGCTCCGACAAGCCGGACACCCGCTTTGGCATGGAGCTCCACGACGTGACGGGCATCTTCCAGGCCTCCAAGTTCAAGCTCTTCGCGAGCGCCGCCGCGACCGACGGCCAGTACGTCAAGGCCATCAACGCCAAGGGCGCCGGCGCTTGGCCGCGCGCGCAGATCGACAAGCTGGCGAACGTCGCCGCCGAGTTCGGCGCCAAGGGCCTCGCGTGGATCGCTTTCCGCGAGGACGGCTCCGTGAACAGCCCCATCGTCAAGTTCTTCTCCGACGAGGAGATGGCGGCGCTGCGCGAGGAGATGGGCGTCGAGCTGGGCGACCTCGTGATGTTTGCCGTGGCCGACCGCAAGACGGCCGACGAGATCCTCGGCGGCATGCGCCTGCACATGGCAAACGCCCTGAACGTCCCGCGCGAGGGCCACGACTTCCTCTGGGTGGTCAACTTCCCGCTCTTCCACTGGGACGACGAGACCAAGCGCTACGAGGCCGAGCACCAGCCCTTCACCCTGCCCACTGAGCTCGATGTCGAGAAGATCAAGGCGGACCCGCTGGCCATTGGCTCTGCCACGTACGACTTCGTCATGGACGGCTGCGAGGCGGGCGGCGGCGGCATGCGTATCCACAACTCCCAGATGCAGCTCGACATGCTCGAGCTCATGGGCTTCACGGTGGAGCGCGCCCGCGAGCAGTTCGGCTTCCTGATGGACGCCCTCGAGTACGGCGCGCCCCCGATGGGCGGCTTTGCGCTCGGCCTCGACCGCGTGTGCATGCTGCTCGCCGGCGAGGACTCCATCCGCGACGTCATGGCGTTCCCCAAACCGCTAACCCTTGACACGGCAACGGCTTACAGTACCCTTGCATAGACAACCATTGACGTGTCAAGGAGTTTCCATGACCACCCCTAAGAGGGGGTCCTCGCTCGAGGACTTCCACATGCGCCTCATGCGCGCCTTCCACGCGCAGCGCACCTACCTGCGGCCGCGCGTCGACGGGCTCGGGCTCGGCCCCGGACAGCCCAAGATGCTCGTCTACCTGGCCGTTCACGGTCCGTCCAGCCAGCGTGAGGTCGCCGACTTCTTCGAGTGCGACCCGGGCGCCGTCTCGCGCATGTTCGACTCCCTCGAGCGCGCGGGCTTTGTGACCTCCGCGCCCGGCCGCGACCGCCGCACGAAGATGCTCGCCCTCACGGAGCGGGGCCAGGCCGCCTCGGACGCCTGGGACGCCATCTGCGCGCAGGAGGAGGGCGTCATGCTCGCGGGCTTCTCGCAGGAGGAGCGCGCTGCCTTCGCCGGCCTTCTCGCCCGCGTGCGGGCCAACCTCTGGCGCGCCATCGACGGCACCGACTCCGCCAGCGGGCCCGAGGGGGGCGAGGCCTGATGGACGGCGTCCGCCTCATCGCCCGCTACCTGGGCCCGTATCGCCGCGACTTCCTCCTGGCCGTGCTCTGCGTGGCCGTTGAGACCTCGCTTGAGATCTTCATCCCCGTGCTCATGGCCTACGTGCTGGACGAGGGCATCATGGCCGGCAGCCTCGCGACCGTCCTCAGGGGCGGCGCCGGCATGCTCGTCTGCGCGCTGCTCTCGCTCGGCCTGGGCTTTCTCTACGCGCGCTTCTCGGCCCGCGCCGCCATGGGTCTGGGCGCGCGCCTGCGCGAGGCCGAGTACGCCCACCTGCAGGAGTTCTCCTTCGCCAACCTGGACGACTTCGAGAGCTCGTCTCTCGTGACGCGCCTCACCACCGACGTCACGGTGGTTCAGAACGCCCTGGTCTCCGGCACGCGCCCCCTCGTGCGCGGGCCCGTGATCATGGTGATGGGCCTCGCGTGCGCCGCGCTCATGTCCGCCGAGCTCGCGGTGGTGTTCTTCGTGGTGATGCCGGTGCTCGCGGTGGCGGTCTTTCTCGTGGTGCGCCGCGTGGGCCCGCTCTACCGCGTGCTCCAGGGCGTGATGGACCAGCTGAACGACGCCCTGCAGGAGGACCTCGCCGCCATCCGCGTGATCAAGGCCTACGTGCGAGAAGGACATGTGGCCGAGCGCTTCGCGGACGTGAACGCCCGCCTCGCCTCCACGGCCACGCGCACCTTCCGCACGGCCGTGCTCAACCTCCCGATCTTCCAGGCCACGATGTACACCACGTGCGTGGGCATCATGTGGCTCGGCGGCCAGATGATCCTCGCGGGCACGCTCACGGTGGGCACCTTCACCGGCTTCATGAGCTACGTCCTGCAGATCGTGAACTCCCTCATGATGATCTCCAACGTCTTCTTGCTGCTCGCGCGCGCCGTCACGAGCGTGGAGCGCGTGGGCGAGGTGCTGGACGAGAAGCCCACCATATCCTCGCCCCGCTCCGCCGAGCGCACGGTCCGCGACGGCTCGGTCTCCTTCGATCACGTGAGCTTCAAGTACGCGGCGACGGCTGAGAAGAACGTGCTCGAGGACGTCTGCCTCGACTTCCCGGCGGGGTCCACCATCGGCATCCTCGGCGGCACGGGCTCGGGCAAGACCACGCTCGTGCAGCTCATCGCCCGGCTCTACGACGTGAGCTCGGGCGTGGTGCGCGTTGGCGGGCGTGACGTGCGCGACTACGACCTCGCGCGCCTGCGCGACGCGGTGGGCGTGGTGCTGCAGAAGAACGTGCTCTTCTCGGGCACCGTGCGCGAGAACCTCGCCTGGGGGGACGCGGGCGCCTCGGACGCGGACATGCTCGAGGCGTGCCGCCTCGCCTGCGCGGACGAGTTCCTGGACCGCATCGGCGGGCTCGACGGCGACCTCGGCCAGGGCGGCGCGGGCGTCTCGGGCGGCCAGCGCCAGCGCCTCTGCATCGCGCGCGCCCTGCTCAAGCGTCCGCGCGTCCTCATCTTCGACGACTCCACGAGCGCCGTGGACATGGCCACGGACGCCACGATCAGGGCGAACCTGGCCACGCTCACTGACGTCACCAAGATCGTGATCGCCCAGCGCGTGGCCTCCGTGATGGACGCCGACAAGATCGTGGTGCTGGACGACGGGCGCGTGCACGCGCAGGGCACCCACGAGGAGCTTCTCGCGAGCGACCCCATCTACCAGGAGATCTACGAGTCCCAGATAGGCTCTGGGATCAGCGGGGAGGTGGCGTAGATGCCGTCCCGTCAGACCGCGGCGCCCGCGCGCCCCACCAACCCGATCGCCACGCTGAGGGCGCTCCTCTCCTACATGAGCCATGCGCGCTGGATGCTCCTTTTGGTGGCCGTGCTCGTCACCGTGAGCGCGCTCGCCAATCTCTTTGGCACGTACATGATCAAGCCCGTGGTCAACGCGGTGGGGGAGGGCGACTTCGCGTCCTTCTCGTCCGGCGTGGCGCTGACCGCGGTCATCTATCTTCTGGGCGTGGCGTCGGCGGCGGGCTACACGCAGACGATGGTGCGCGCGGCGCAGCGCGTGGTCTTTGACATCCGGCGCGACCTCTTCGACCACATCGAGCGCCTGCCGCTCTCCTTCTTTGACCGCAGCCGCCACGGCGACGTGATGAGCTACTTCACCAACGACGTGGACACGGTCTCCGAGGCGCTCAACAACAGCTTTGCGAGCCTCGTCCAGGCGGGCGTGCAGATCGTGGGCACGCTGGCGCTGCTTCTGGTGCTCGACTGGCGGCTCACGCTGGTCACGGTGGCGTGCGACGTGGGCATCGCGCTCTACGTGCGGTTCTCGGGCGGTCGGAGCCGGCGGTTCTTCTCGCGCCAGCAGCACGAGCTCGGCGCGCTCGACGGCTACGTGGAGGAGATGATCTCAGGCCAGAAGGTCGTGAAGGTCTTCAACCACGAGGCCGCCAACCTCGCCGGCTTCCGCGAGCTCAACGAGCGCCTGCGCGAGGCGGGCACGTCGGCGCAGGCCTACGCCTCCACGATGGTGCCCGTGACCGTGTGCGTGGGCTACATCAACTACGCCATCGTCACCATCCTGGGCGCGCTGCTCGCCATGGGCGGGCAGATGGACGTGGGGTCGCTCGCGAGCTACCTCGTCTTTGTGCGACAGGCCACGGCCCCGCTCAACCAGTTCACGCAGCAGGGCAACTTCCTGCTCACGGCGCTTGCGGGAGCCGAGCGCATCTTTTCCGTGATGCGCCTCGCGCCCGAGGTGGACGAGGGCGTGGTGCGCCTCGAGCACGCCGACGACGTGGAGGCCGCCCGCGTGGCGGCGGGCGCCGCCGGCTGGGCGTGGCTCATCGACGGCGAGCACGTGCCGCTCCAGGGAGACGTCCGCTTCTACAACGTTGACTTTGGCTACGAGGAGGGCCAGACGGTCCTCAAGGACCTCACGCTCTACGCCAAGCCGGGGCAGAAGATCGCCTTCGTGGGCTCCACGGGGGCGGGCAAGACCACCATCACCAACCTCATCAACCGCTTCTATGAGACGCGCTCCGGCGTGATCACCTACGACGGCATCGACGTGCGCGACATCGAGAAGGCCTCTCTGCGCCGCTCGCTTGGCATCGTGCTGCAGGACACGCACCTCTTCTCGGGGACCATCGCCGAGAACATCCGCTTCGGCAAGCTCGACGCCACGGACGAGGAGGTCCGCGCCGCCGCGCGCGTGGCCAACGCGGACGGCTTCATCTCGCGCCTGCCGCGCGGCTACGACACGCCCGTGGTGGCCGACGGCGCCAACCTCTCGCAGGGGCAGCGGCAGCTCCTCGCCATCGCGCGCGCTGCGGTGGCTGACCCGCCGGTGCTCATCCTCGACGAGGCCACCTCGAGCATCGACACGCGCACCGAGGCGCTCATCCAGCGCGGCATGGACGCCCTCATGGCGGGGCGCACGGTCTTCGTGATCGCGCACCGCCTCTCCACGGTCCGCAACGCGGACGCGATCATGGTGCTGGAGCACGGGCGCATCGTGGAGCGCGGAACGCACGAGGAGCTCCTCGCGCTTCGCGGGGAGTACTGGCAGCTCTGGACCGGTGCCAAGGAGCTGGACTAGGCCGGGCCAGGGCGCGCCCCGGCCGGGAGGGGGATGTTCATGATCGAGCTTGCGGCCGTGGCGCTGGGCGGCGCCGTGGGCAGCGTGGGGCGCTGGGGCCTGGGGCTGGCGCTCTCGTCGCTCCTGCCGGGGCTGCCCGCGGGGACCTTCGTCGCCAACGTCCTCGCCGGGCTTGTCATCGGCGTGGTGGGCGGCGTGAACGCGGCCTCTCCGCTGCCCGAGCCCGCGCGCCTGCTTCTCACCGTGGGGCTCTGCGGCGGGCTCTCCACGTTCTCGACGTTCTCCAACGAGACGTTTCAGCTGCTCGAGGCGGGCAACGGCCTGGCCGCGGCGGCAAACGTCGCGCTGAACGTGGCCACGTGCCTCGTCGCGGTCTGGGCGGGCACGCGCCTCGGCGGCGCGCTCTGCTCCTGAGATGCCCTCGTTCGATGCCGCACAACCCGACAAATCAGAGGAAAAAACGCCCGTTTTGTCGGGTTGTGCGTCAGGGGCGTTCTATCCCGCGCCCTCGATGGGACGAGGCTGCTCGCCCGACCGTGCACGTGCCGCGTTTTGATGCCAGAATTGGGTGGGAAGCGCGGCACGCGCACACTCGGGACTCTCTGGCCCGGCCAACGAAGGGGGGAGCCATGGCAAAGCAGGCCTGGAAGGGCGGCAACATGCTCTATCCGCTGCCCGCGGTGATGGTGAGCTGCGCAAACGCCGAGGGCGAGCGGGACATCGTGACCGTGGCCTGGGCGGGGACCGTCTGCACCAACCCGCCCATGCTCTCCATCTCCCTCAGGCCGGAGCGCCACAGCTACCACATCGTGCGCGAGTCGGGGGAGTTCGTCGTCAACCTCGTGACCGCGCGGCTCCAGCGCGCGTGCGACTGGTGCGGCGTCCGCTCCGGGCGGGACTTCGACAAGTGGGCGGAGTGCGGCCTCACGCCCGCGCCCGCGGCGACGCTCGGGCTCGCGCCCGCGATCGAGGAGTCGCCGGTGAGCATCGAGTGCCGCGTCCATGACGTGCTCGAGCTGGGAAGCCACCACCTCTTCCTCGCGGACGTGACCGCCGTCCAGGTGGAGGATGGCCTCCTCGACGCGCGCGGCAGGCTCGACCTCGCCCGCGCGGGCCTCACCGCGTACAGCCACGGCGAGTACTTCGAGCTGGGGCGGCGCATCGGGACCTTTGGCTACTCCGTCCGCAAGGACCGGTCCCAGGCCCCTCGGCGCGGCGGCCGCTCGAGGCGGGGAGCCTAGCGCCCTCCCGCCAGGCGCCTGCGGATGGCAAAGTACTCCGTCACCAGCAGCACCAGCAGGATCGCCATGGAGACGAGGCTCGAGACCACGGCGCCCGCGAGCCCGGCGAAGTTCACCAGCAGCATGGACACCGGCACGGCAAAGGCTATGGCGATGAGGTAGAGCCGCGAGACCTGCTCCTGCGCCCGCAGCACCGTGATGATCTGGTACAGGAAGTCGATGCACGCACAGACGCCGCCCGTCGCCACCATCACGAGGCAGAGGCTGCGGAACTGCTCGAAGCCGATCCCGTACATGAAGCCCATCACCGGGATGCCCACCGTGCCCATCACGAGCGCCATGCCGCCGGTGATGAGCGCGATCACGCCCATCATGGCCAGGACCAGCAGGTCGAAGCGCCGGTGCTTCTCGGGGTCGTCCCAGATGCGCGCCAGGCGCACGAGCTGCGGCTTGTAGATGAAGCCCGCCGCCATGAGGATGGAGTGGGCGGGGAAGTACATGGCGTTGTAGTAGAGCTGGTTGTCGTAGGAGAGCGCGCCCTCCATCGTGAACTTGGGCACGGAGTCGATGAGGTTGTAGAGGAAGAGCGCGAGGAACAGCGGGAAGCACTGGACGAAGAGCTCCCGCACGCCGCGCGCGCTCGCCGGGAGCGACCGCTCCGTCTCAAAGTACGCGAGCGGCAGGGAGAGCAACAGCAGCGACGCCACGCCGCCCACGGCAAGCCCCCAGCTCGCCCACGCCAGGTTGCGCGTCACCAGCAGGACCACGGAGAAGACCGCGATCCCCAGCACGCACCGCGCGGCCTGGGAGAGGCCCGCCAGGTAGAGCTTGTCCGCCTGCTGGAGGCGCCCCTCGTAGACGTCCGCCAGGCCGTCGACCGCGCGGAAGACGAGCACGCCCATGCAGATGGAGAACATGTGGCCGTCATAGCCCCTGAACTGGCACCACAGCCACCCCACGAGCAGCATGAGCGCGCACGTGATGACGCGCTGGACCTGGTAGTCCAGAAACGACTGCATCTCGTCGAGGTCCGAGACCTGGTAGGTGCGCACCCCGTAGTTGGCAAGGAAGAGCAGCAGCGTGCCCACGGTGAAGGCCATCGAGAAGAGGCCCGCCTGCTCGGCGCCCACGAGCCAGGTTGCCACCATCGTGAGCAGGGGAAACAGCATGCCCCACGCCGCCTGGCCAAGCGTGTTGCAGACGTAGTCGCGCTTGGTCTGGTGCGCGAGGTACTGCTCGGTCTCGCTGGAGAACGTGCCGCCGAAGACGGCGCCGATGAGGCGGTTCCACCAGTCGTTGGCCACGCGGGCGAGAAACCCAGGCTGCCTGTCGGCCGCCGCCTTGGGCGGGCGCTTCCGCCTGCGGCCCTTCACCACCACGCCGTAGCGCGGCGTCTTGGGCGTCTGGCTTGCGGGTCGCACGGGCGTGACCTCGCGGCGCTTGAACGGGTTGCGTGGCATGGACGGCATTTTCCTCTCGAGCGGCTCTGGCCCCACGATTGTAGCGTCCGGGCGTGACGGGAATGTAAAGCAGGGCGGGTCGCCGTCTTGCGGCCACCGCGTCGAGCGGCTCCAAACCTGACAATTTCCCCCGGCACCTTTGTCAGGTGCCCTTGTCATGGCTCCGGAACTGAGTGACGCTCGCCCGCACCGCCCCGCGTGAACAACGCGTTTCCCCCGTGGGTCTTTCTTGAGTGGTCTTCTCGCCAGCGGCCTTCTCACGCTATGGTGGATACGCAGACCGTGTACCGCCCGCCCGTCAAAGGAGACACGTTGGCCGAGAAGAACCCCTCGCCTGAGAGCCCGTCAGCTATCATACCCGCCTCGCCCGAGCTCGCCGACGCCGTGCGCGTCGCAACGGACTCCGCGCGCCAGGCGCTCTCCGGCGTCGACCTGCCCGAGAGCATCGCGGAGAACATGGCCCTGTTCCTGCGCCTGATCCGCAAGGTGCTCGAGGAGTTCGACCCCGAGGTGCGCGCCACCTTCGACGTCCTTCTCGCCGACGCGATTCGTGCCAACGCGGACGAGGCCGAGGAGACCGAGGGCGAGCGGGCCGCCTTCGCCGACCTCGAGCAGATCATCGACGGCCTGGACGAGGAGCGCGCCACCATCATCATGCGCGCCTTCACGGCGTACTTCCACCTCGCCAACATCTGCGAGGAGAACTACCGCGTGGCGTCGCTGCGCAGCCGCGAGAGCGCCGTCCCCACCACGGCGGACGAGGACCCGATCAACGACATCACCGTCGCCTACCGCCAGCTCGTGGATGAGTGCGGCCGCGGGAAGGCCATCGCCCTGCTCAACCGGCTGGAGTTCCGCCCGGTCTTCACCGCGCACCCCACCGAGGCGCGCCGCAAGGCCGTCGAGGGCAAGATCCGCCGCATCGCCGGGCTTCTCGCCGCGCGGCAGGGCCTCGCGGGCATCGCGCTCGCCGAGAACGAGCGCTGCCTCCTGCAGGAGATCGACGCGCTCTTCCGCACCTCGCCGATTGCGCACAAGAAGCCGACGCCCGTCGAGGAGGCCGACACCATCATCGACATCTTCGACAACACGCTCTTCGACATGGTGCCGGAGGTCTACCGCCGCTTCGACGACTGGGAGCTCGGCGAGCGCGCCGGCACCGTGCCGCCCGTCTGCCCGGCGTTCTTCCACCCCGGCAGCTGGATCGGCTCGGACCGAGACGGCAACCCCAACGTCACCGCCCGCGTGAGCCGCCAGGTGGCCGAGAAGTTCCGCGGGCACGTGCTGGAGGCCCTGGCCGAGGCCACGCGCGTGACGGGGCGCAACCTCACGCTCGACGCCTCGTCCACCCCGCCCTCCGACCAGCTCGTCAACCTCTGGAACCACCAGATGGAGATGAGCGAGGCCATCACCGCCCGCGCGCTCGAGGTCTCCGCGAGCGAGCTCCACCGCGCGTGCATGCTCGTCATCGCCGAGCGCCTGCGCGCCACCATCGACCGCACTGCGGACATCATGTACCCCGACGCGCGGTCCTACATCGCCGACCTGCGCGTGGTCCAGCTCTCCCTTGCCAAGGCGGGCGCCGTCCGCACTGCCTACGGGCCCCTGCAGAAGCTCATCTGGCAGGCCGAGACCTTCGGCTTCCACCTCGTGGAGATGGAGTTCCGCCAGCACTCCGTCGTGCACACGCGCGCCCTCGAGGACATCCGCGAGCACGGTCGCTGGGGCGAGCGCGGCGAGCTCCAGCCCATGACGCGCGAGGTGCTGGACACCTTCCGCGCCATCGCGCAGATCCAGCGCAAAAACGGCGTGGACGCCGCGCGCCGCTACATCATCTCCTTTACCAAGTCCGCGCAGAACGTGGCGGACGTCTATCGCCTGGCGCACCTCGCCTTCGCGCACGAGGCCGACGTCCCCGTGCTCGACGTCATCCCGCTCTTCGAGCAGGCAGAGGACCTGGAGAACGCCGTCGCCACGCTCGACGAGATGATCCGCCTCCCCGAGGTCCAGCGTCGTCTGGAAGAGACGGGCCGTCGCCTCGAGGTCATGCTCGGCTACTCCGACTCCTCCAAGGACGCGGGTCCCACCTCCGCCACGCTCGTGCTGCACGCCACGCAGGCCGCCATCGCCCGCTGGGCGGACGAGAACAGCATCGACCTCGTCCTCATGCACGGCCGCGGCGGCGCGGTCGGGCGCGGCGGCGGGCCCGCCAACCGCGCGGTGCTCTCCCAGCCCTCGGGCTCGGTGAACTGCCGCTTCAAGCTCACGGAGCAGGGCGAGGTCATCTTTGCCCGCTACGGCGACCCCACGCTGGCGCGCCGCCACGTGGAGTCCGTCGCGGGGGCGACGCTCCTGCAGTCCGCGCCCTCCATCGACTGGGTCAACACCGAGGCCACCGAGAAGTACGCGGAGCTCGCGCGCACGCTCGACGCCGCCTCGCGCGAGAAGTACCTCGACCTCCTGCACACGGACGGCTTTGCGGAGTGGTTCTCCACGGTGACGCCGCTCACCGAGGTGGGCCTGCTGCCCATCGGGTCGCGCCCCGCGAAGCGCGGCCTCGGCGCCACCTCCCTCGATGACCTGCGCGCCATCCCGTGGATCTTCTCGTGGAGCCAGGCGCGCATCAACCTGGCCGCGTGGTTCGGCCTGGGCACCGCCTGCGAGCGCCTGGGCGACCTCGACCGCCTGCGCGAGGCCTACGCCGAGTGGCCCCTCTTCACCACGTTCGTGGACAACGTCGAGATGTCGCTCTCCAAGACCGACGAGCGCATCGCGCGGCTCTACCTCTCGCTCGGCGACCGCTCTGACCTCGCCGAGAAGGTCCTGGACGAGATGGCGCTCACCCGTCGCTGGGTGCTCGCCATCGTGGGCGACGCCTGGCCGCTCGAGCACCGCCGCGTGCTCGGGCCCGTGATCCGCATGCGCCTGCCGTTCGTGAACGTGCTCTCCGTGACGCAGGCCCTCGCGCTGCGGCGCCTGCGCGCGGGCGACCTCACGCCCGAGGAGCGCGACGCGCTCACCTACCTCATCCTCTGCACCGTCTCCGGCGTCGCGGCCGGCCTGCAGAACACGGGGTGATCCCGGTTTTGTCGCCGGGCCCCCGCACGGCCGCGTTGCGGGGGCGTGGCGACAGTCCCGCCTCCTGAAACGTCGTCGGACCCCCGCTCAGCCGTGACGCGGGGGTCCGGCGACGTTTTCGTTCCGCGTTCCGTCGCGAATCCCCCGCCCGTCAACTCCGCGGAAGATTTGCGACGCGCCCCACGACGCGGAGAACTCCCGCACCCCGCCCATCCCCGCATTCCCGCCACCTGCCGAGAAGGACCACGGCTCGCAGCCCCCAAACCCGTGCTGACCTGCGGGCGCAGCAACGCGTCAGCAACTGGGAAGACACCTCCGCCGCCCCGGGTGCTACGCTCGCGCCCTGGGGAGGATGAGTCGGGCGAGAACATCCGTATTGAAGGGAAGACCCTCTTCGATTGGTAACACCCAAAGTATTACAATAGGAAGGAGACAGATGGTAAAGGTGCACTCGAACGCTCTCAGACATGGCCTCACCGCCACTGAAGTCAGATTGGCTTGGGAGAACTATCTGATTGGTGCCGTCCGCGTTCCCGGAGAGTTGGAGGTTCGCGTGGGGGTTGACCCTGCGGGGCGTCTGGTTGAGATGGTGGGGTCGCTTCTTCCAGGTGGTGAGTGGCTCGTGTATCACGCGATGACCCCTCCAACCAAGAAGGTTCTGAATGAGATTGACTATCTAATAAGGAGGAACTGACATGGCCGAATACAAGCTGGCAAACGGTGAAGTCCTCACGGATGAGGACATCGACCGCATCTGCAAGGAGTTCGAGACTGAGTCATGGGCGGGCCGCCTCCAACGCATCCACCAGGGACCGGCGGCCGTCGCCGACGAGCCGCTTGTGTCGGTGACCGTCAAGATTCCCCAGTCGATGGTCAAGGCAATCGACGAGAGGGCGCAGAACCGGTCCGACTTCATCAGGAGGGCCATAGCTGCGGCGCTCTGAGCTTTGATTCGCAGCAGCCTGCGGGCGCTGCGCCGGATGAGGTCTGCACATTAGACCCCCTCCCCATGAAATGATGACGGTTTGATGGCGCGACGCAGGTTGTGCGACGCCTCGCGACGGGAGGTCGCCGCTTCCCCCGTACACTTTTCGAAATGATTAGATGACTGTGGCTCGTGCGGCCAGAGGGCAGGGGCCTTGTCGGTTGGGCACGTGACGGAAGGAACGCAGGATGGCGCGCATAGGGGCAAAAAAGGTGCAGTGGGGGGGGGTCCTCGCCGGATAACCCCCTGAAGGCGGCGCCTTCACCCAAGGGCGATGCCCGGGCGAGCGGGGGCGCCACCGACGAGAAGAGGACGCGCCGCGCCCGCGGAGCAAAGCGCATCCGCATGACCGCCGCGGGTCCTGTCCGCCTTACCCCGACGGAGGCAAGAATCATCGAGTTTATCGAGCGGCACGAGGGAAGGCCCTGCTCCAAGGCTCAGATTGCCGCCGTGCTGGGCCGCAACGAGAAGACCATCGACCGGCTGCTCTCCCGCATGCGCCGCGAGGGCATCGTGGTCTCCACGCCCGTCCACGCAGAGAACGGCGCTCAGCTCGCCAACGTCTACACGGTGGTGGACGAGGCGAGCCTCGAGGGCTGACGCCGTCCGTCGAGAGATATAACATTTGATAATGCGCTGAGTGCGGTGCCAATTCCTGGCGTGTAAAAATCCCGTAAGCGAAGAAGATGGCCCCTCCCCATGAAGTGGTGAGGGGAATGTGCGAAAGATAACATACTCGGATGCGTTATCCCAGCTCATCGGGCAATGTGGGATTATGTGTCTAGGCGATAAGAACCTCTTTGGTGTTATAGCCCAGAAATACGGTGCGAAAATGGATGCACCCCCTCCCCATGCAATTGCGCAAATGATGCGATTTCAGTACCCCCTACCATAAAACAAGAAAATAGGTTAGCCCTCAACCAACCCTAAACTTTCCTTCATGTGATTCGAAAATGCGTCTCAATCAAAGATGCGCAACAAAGCATGGACGCATTGGCGCTCCAAAGGCATGGAGGTAGGCGGATGAAGGTACGGAGAAGAACGGCGCTCGGAAGGGCTGTCTCGCTGCTGGCGTTTGCGGCGGCGACAATGTTGCTCGGGCTTGGGGTTGCTCCGGCTACGGCGTGGGCCGATGCTGCCCAGGAGGACGGCATCGTGGTTAACCTTCACGACTACGATCGGTCTGGTTGGGGAACGATTAACGACAGTCTCCATGCCATGAAGTTCGGCGATATGAATGACAATACATTCAACGAGTACACCCATGGCAATCAGATGTTTGCTGAGATTGTTCAGAGAAAACTGTCGGACGATGGGTGTCCGGTTCTTAACTATTCGACGACTCGCTCTACCCAAAGCCTCTCCTACCTGTTTGGGGGAGATGGCTCCAACAGGTCCTATATTCATAACTACCAGAACGTGACCGGCCTTCTCCAGCGCGATGACGACGGTTACTACTACTTCGATAGTTCGCAGAACTATGCTCGATATAACGAGCGAACCAATAGCTTTACCCTGACAACGGATACGAGGACGGGCGCGGCGAGCGTTCCCCAGTTCACGCCGTTCGACGATAGCAGGACGCAAAGCGGTTTCAACTATTCCTTCGGTCTAGATATCTCCGCGACGTTCTATATGCCCGAGTACGAGGGCGAGTCTGGCGTACTATCCAACGGCGAGGACATGATCTTCGACTTCACCGGAGACGATGACGTCTGGGTCTTCATCGATGACGTGCTCGTGCTCGACCTCGGCGGCATTCATGACGCAACGAGTGGAAATATCAATTTCCATACTGGCACAATAACTTACGACGCCAGTCCGTATCGCGGGGAGAGGGGCCAGCGCTGGACTGGGGCAACCGGTAATACGTATGCTTCCATCGAAGACGCCTTCACTGCGGCCGGCAAGACGTGGAACGACGACCCGTACGCCACGCACACCATCAAGTTCTTCTACCTCGAGCGCGGCGACGGCGGGTCCAACTGCCGCATCCGCTTCAACCTCCCGACCATTCCCGACGGCTCGGTCGAGATCGATAAGGACGTAACCTACTCCAACCTCAACGATGTCTCGGACATCGACTTCACGTTCAATGCCTACGTCGACTATGACGGGGACGGCACGGACTACCAGCTCTATACCGGCGCCTATGACGTGTACGAGGACGGCGAGCGCGTGCAGGCTGGGCTCACGGCCGAGAACGGCGTCATCAAGCTCAAGGACGGCCAGACCGCCCGACTCATCACGTCGGACAACCCCGATGGCTCGCGCATCACCCGCCAGAGCCGCTACTACGTCGTGGAGACGGGTGCGACGAGCGACAAGTACGAGGTGGAGATCAACGGTACCTCCGCCTCGTGGCAAGGTGGATCCGTCAACGGGGTCAAGAGCCCTGAGTTCGTCGTGAACCAGACCGCCCACGTGACGTTCGAGAACTCCATCTCCGCGGAGAACTCGTTCAACGTCGAGGTCAAGAAGGACGGCAAGGTAGAGGATGGCGACGTCTTCTACGCAATGGTGATGATTGGATCCAGGCAGTACGAGGGCACGTACTACCTCTACGACTCTGATGACGATACGTCGGGAGAGCAGAGGACGACCAGCGGCGGCCTCGTCGAGCTCATGGCCGGCCAGCATGCTGAGATCCGGGGGATCGTTGGCGGCAACACGGTCACCGTCTACGAGGTGAACGCCGACGGGATGGCGTTCAGCGATGAGGACTATCTCGCCCCGACGTTCTCCATGACGGATGAAAGCGGCACCCCCCTGAAGGGCGGAGCGTCGAACGTGCAGGACGACGATGGCCGAACGGGCATCAAGGGCGAGACCAACGAGGGCACCGCTCTCGGGCAAGACCCCGTCATCAAGGTGGTCATGACCAACACGTCTGCGCTTGCACATTACGAGCTGGACGTCTTTAAGAAGATTGACGGCCGCGAGTGGCGCGAGAGCGACTCGTTTACCTTCCGCATCGAGGGCGTTGGCCGAGTTGCGAACCCGGGAGAAGGGCTGGACACCACCTATGAGATGCCTTTGCCGCGATGCGACGAGGGCAATGTCCAGCAGGAGGTCACAATTGATGGTCAGAGCCCGCAGATCAATGTGGATGGAAGCACTGCAAAGGTGGAAGCCTTCTGCCCTATTACGTTTGACGAGCCGGGACTCTATTACTACAAGGTGACCGAGGTCGAGGATGGCAGCCCCGATGACTTGGTGTACGACAATCCTTGGTATGTCGAGCTTGAAGTCTCTGACAACATCGCGGGCGGCGGCCTGAACGTAACGGGGATGTGGGTCAAGAGGGACCTCGACTCCAAAGAATCCGCGAGAGGTATTTACCAGAGCCTTGTGTTCACTAACCGCTACGTGTCCCTGACGTTCGCCGGACTCCAGGAGACCAAGCAGGTCGTTGGCCATGATGCGAGCGCGGGCGACTTCAGCTTCACCGTGACGGCGCTTGCCGATGAGGCCACGGGCACCACTGCCGAGCAGGCGGCTGAACTCGCCGGGCTTTCTAACCTTGCTGGCGAGCTCAACGGCGCGTTCCAGGACAACGTTCTTACCTTCAGCAACGGCGAGTCGATCACCACGGACCAGACGCGCACGGTTCGCTCCGCCAACGAGCTGACGCTGACCGCCGCAAACGTCGGCCACACCTACGTCTACGAGTACGCTGAGGTTCTCGGCGAGGACAGCAAGTGGCATCAGGAGGAGGAGACCACCTGGCGCGTCTCTGTTGCCGTGACCTGGGTCGACGAGAGCGCTAAGGATGACATTCAGGCCGTGCTGACGCTTGAGAAGAAGGTTGGCGACGGCGACTGGGCAAACGCAGGGTCTGCGACCTACAAAACCTCTGACGAAAGCCATGCCGACCCTCTGACGGTCTCCTTCAAGAACGTCTATAGCGTCTATCACCTTGATATCTTCAAGGGCGAGCTCGGTAAGGACGGGAGCGGCAGGCCCGTCGCAGACCCCAATAGGCCGCTGTCGGACGCCGAGTTCACGCTCTACAGCGACGAGGCATGCACGCAGGAGGTCGCAAAGGGCGTCACCAGCGACGGCGAGAATGGCGTGACGAAGGGACATGTGATTCTCTCCGGCCTCGAGGAGGGGGGCACCTACTACCTCAAGGAGACCAGGGTTCCCTCAGGCTATCAGATTCTCGACAAGACGATCGTCATCGAGGTCGGACGAGACCAGGCGGTCTTCACCATCCCCGGGGACGAGGGCGAGGACCCGACGACCGAGACGGTCCAGCTCAACAAGGATACCGCCACGTTCAGCTTCTCCGTTGCCAACAAGCCCAACCCTGAGTTCCCGACCTCAGGCTCCTCCGGCACGATCCTCATGATGTCGGCCGGCGTTGCCGCGGTTGCGGTCGGCGGGGCGTATCTGGCGAGAAGGAAGGGCCTGCTCCGGGGGTAGCGCTGGAGATTCATCAGCAACTCCCGCTCGGAGATACCGGGTGGTGTTGATAGCTAACTCGTTTAGTAATTCGTGGGCAATGCCGGCGGGGAGCCGGCGAAAGGAGAGAAGAACATGGCTCACATCAAGAACAGGCTGAGGGGGCTGCTCGCCGCGTTCGTGGCGCTCGTCGCCGCCCTCGCCATTGCCCCGGGGACGGCGCTCGCTGACCCGATCACGGGCGGTGACGTCACCATCACCAACGTCGAGCCTGGCGACCAGGTCTATCTGTACCAGGTCGTGAAGACCGACGTTAACACGACCAACAACGAGGCGACCAACAGCTTCGTGACCGACTTCGGCATCGACTTTGACGAGGAGTGGGCCGCGAGCAACACGGCTGCCGACCCCGACACCACGGACGAGGTCGAGGGCTACGCCAACACCATCGCCCAGTACGTGAACGAGAACGCTGGGCAGTGGGGTGCCACTGGCTTCAAGATGTATGGCCCCGTGAGCGCCACCGCTGCCGGCGCCGTCTTCAACGACGTTGACGCCGGCCAGTACCTCGTGGTCGTAGAGAGTGCCAACGATGCGACTCGCGTGTATCAGAACACCATCGTCACCGTCATGCCCGAGGCTGACGGCGCCGACTGGGTTGAGGTGGACGTGAGCGCCGATCTGAAGTACACCGACATGACGCCCGATCCCGACGGATCTGTCGTGGACAAGAAGATCAACGGCCAGGATGCCGTCGACAACGTCGACACCAACGACACCGTGACCTTCACCATCACCGCTCCCGTTCCCAAGTACGTCGACGAGCTTGGCACCCGCGTGTACAAGCTGACCGACACCATGGATGACGGCTTTGTCTATGTTGCCGACAGCCTTGAGGTCAAGGTTGGTGGGACCACTCTGACCGCTGGCGACGATTACATCCTCGGTTCCGCCGACGGCTTCTTCGGCACCATCCAGCTCACTGGCACCGCCCTCAAGGCGTATGCCAACCAGACGCTTACGGTGACCTACAAGGCGACCCTTGCCCAGGACGGCAACGCCCCCGTCTACAGCGCCGACGAGTCCAACTCCGTCGTGCTTGAGTTCTCCGTCAACTCCGTTGATGAAGAGACCTCCACGGATGACGATACCGTGTGGATGACCGTCTACGGCATCACCTTCAAGAAGGTCAACGGCGACAAGGACGCTCTCGAGGGCGCTGAGTTTACGATCAAGGACGCCGATGGCAACGAGCTCTACACGGGCCTCAAGTCCGGTGCGAACGGCGTTGTGACCCTCAACGGCGCGCTTGCTGCCGGCCAGAAGTACACGCTCGTGGAGACCAAGGCTCCCGCCGGCTACAAGCCGATTGCCGATCTGGCGTTCACCATTACCTCCTCCGGCCTTGCCGATGACGGCACCTATACGGGCAGCCTCTACGAGGTGAACGGCGGCGAGATCGTCGATGAGGAGTCCAACTTCTTCACCGAGCTCCCGACCACCGGTGGCGCGGGTACCGTTGCCCTGACCGCCGCTGGCGTCGTGCTCGTCGCAGGCGCCGCCGCGTTCATCGTCCGCTCCCGCAAGGAGAACTAGGACCTGGTGCGCCTCCGTGCGTAAGGCTCTCGAGCCACTGGCCCGGCCCCCTTGGGGAGCCGGGCCTTCTTGGTTGTGCATTCTTGAATTGAGGTCTCATGGTCAGGTCAGACGTCTTCAACGGCGCCTCTCGCTCGCAGGTCAGCTTGACCTCCGCTGCGGCAAGGTCTCGCGGGCGAATCGCGGCCGCGGTCATCGCCCTTCTCGCTGGTCTTCTCTGCATTACCTACCCGTTTGTCAGCAATGCCGTGCACCAAGGCGAGCAGCGTGTTGTGGTCGAGCAGTCAAGGGAGATTGTGAGCGAGACCGACGACGGCCTCCTGGATTCGGAGCGGCAGCGAGCCATTGCCTACAACGAGCAGCTCCTCTCAAGCAGGACGGTCGTCACCGACCCGTTTGACCCAGATGCCGAGAAGCCCACGGATGAAGACTACGAGAGTGTGCTCAATCTTGCGGGTGATGGAGTCATGGCCACTATCAACATTCCCAAGATTCACGTCGAGCTCCCCATTTATCACGGCACCGAGGCCGATACGCTGCAGCGGGGCGTGGGCCATCTCGAGCAGACCTCCGTCCCCATCGGAGGCGAGTCGACGCACTGCGTCCTCTCCGGCCACACCGGGCTTCCCTCGATGAAGATCTTCGACAACCTGGACCAGCTCGAGGTGGGGGACTACTTCGTTATCTCGGTCCTCGGCGAGGACCACGCCTACCGCGTCACTTCCGTCGAGGTGGTCCTTCCCGACGAGACCGACTCCCTCGTCATCGAGCAGGGCCGCGATCTCTGCACGCTCGTCACCTGCACTCCGTACGGCGTTAACACCCACCGCCTGCTCGTCCACGCGGAGCGCTGCGAGCTGCCCGCGGAGTGGCTCGACAAGGGCGACGCCGACTTCCCCTCCGGCTACACCGAGCCACCCGACAAGGCGCTGCTACCCTCCGTCCTTCTCGGCCTGCTTCTCGCCGCGCTGGTGATTGGCACATACGTGCTCGTGTCCAAGCTGCGGTCCCGCGGGCGCGGCGGCTCGGGGAGCGCCCCGGTTCCCGCTGGCCAGCCCACGCCAAGGCCGACGGGCAGGCACTTCGCCGGCCAGGGTCCCGGAGGCGACGCATCGTCCGGCCCAAGACGCGCCGTCGGCGTGAGGCCCGTCATCCCGCGCGACGGACGTCGCCGTGACGGGAGGCGCTACCGTGGCTAGGCACCTCGCCCAGGGAACGCCCGGTCCCGAGGGGCCCCGTAGGCAGCGGGGCGGGGTGGCGCCCCTCGTGGCCGCGCTCGTCCTTCTCGCCATCGGCGCGTGCCTGCTCCTGGCGCCGAGCGTCTCGGCGGTCATCGAGCAGGGACGCGTGGAGCAGGTGGTCGAGGAGTCTCGCACGTCCGCGACCGTGTCCGACGAGGAGGATCCCCCCGCTGCCGCTGAAGACGATGGCGGGGACGCCTTCCGCCCCAAGGAGGGCGACCCCACCTATGAGGCGCTCGTCGATTACAGCGAGCGGGTGCGCGAGGGCACGGGCGACAAGGTCAACGACCCCTTCGCCTTCTCCGGTGACGAGCTGGCCGCGATGGGCCTCCCGGACGGCATCGTGGGCTCGACCGACATCCCGGCCATGGGCGTCACGCTGCCTATTTACCTCGGTGCAACCGAGGCCAACATGGAGCTCGGCGCGGCGGTGGTCGCCGGGACCTCGATGCCCGTCGGCGGGGAGTCCTCCAACTGCGTGATTGCGGCGCACCGGGGGGTCTGGCACGGTGTGCAGATGTTCCGCGACATCGAGCTTCTTGAGGTGGGGGACACGATTACCATCACGACGGCATGGGACGAGCTCACCTACCGGGTCTGCGAGATCCGCGTCATCGAGCCGGACGACGTCGACGCGCTAGCCGTCCAGGAGGGCAGGGACCTGGTCACGCTCTTCACCTGTCATCCCTATGCCGTCTCCTCGCATCGCTATCTGGTGTACTGCGAGCGAGTGGAGAACGACGAGGCGCAGGCGAGCCCGGGTGCCGTCGAGCGGGTGGTCGCGGCGTTCCTCCCGGCGGAGTCGACCGGCTCGCCCGCGCTCGAGGTCGAGCGCTGGCTGCGCATCGGCGGGCTGGCGCTGCTGGTCGTGGTGCTTGTTCTGCTGGTGGCCACCATCGTCCGGAGGGTCTGCGGCCGGGCGGGGCGGTAGCGAGTCTACGGGCTGCGCGTTCTTCTCGCCGGGCGGTCTTGATGTGCCCCATTCATGTCTCTTGGTGAGATGGACTAGAAGATTATATAGTATGACATTGTGTTAATGTTGAATCATAACAACCTAAGAATTTCCTTGCATCTTGAGATGAGCTGTGATATAAACTAACTGGTCGTCTCGTAAGAGGGGGCTATCAAGGGCCGGGGGGTTCCCCCCGGCATTTTTAATATCGCGAGGCGGTGGAAGGTGAGGGAGCTCTCGGTATTCGTTGACGAGTCGGGCGACTTGGGCGGTGAGTCCAAGTACTATCTCCTTGCGCTTGTCTTTCATGATCAAGCAGATGATCTTGGGCGAACGATTCGCCTCTATGAGGGCGATCTGGCCGTCCGCGGGCTTGAAGACGTTCCTCTGCACCTCAGCCCCCTGCTTCGGGGAAACGACGCCTACGCTGAGATGGAGCCAAAGCGTCGCGCCGCCTATCTCGCTAGCTTTGGCACCTTCGTTCAGCACTCTCCCTTTACCTACCACGTGTTTGTGTACCGCAAGAGCGAGTTTCGCGACCGTGCATCGCTCGGCGCCAGAATGAGGCGCGATCTCGTCGAGTTCCTCTTTGACCACATCGAGCGCCTCTAGGGGTTCGACCTGGTGAAGATTTACTATGACGACGGCCAGGCGCTCGTGACGCGGGCGCTTCACGACGGATTTGAGTATGCGCTCGCCCGCGAGGCGGTCATCTATCGCGACGCGCGGCCTGACGGGTATCGCATGCTGCAGGTCGCCGACTACGCCTGCGGCGTGGAGCTGGCGGCGCTGAGGTACGACGCGCACGAGGAGAACGCCACGGACCGGCTCTTCTTCGGCACGCGCCGCGACTTCGTGAAGACGTTCCTGAGGAAGCTCCGCAAGCACCTGCTGTAGGGGTCGGGCCCACGGCGCGTCCGTTCTTCTCGCCCGTGACGTGAGTGACGGGTTTTGGACGGACTGCTATTCGAGTGACGGGTTTTGGACGGATGGACGTATGATTCGAGGCCCGTTTGGTCAGAGTGTGTCACTCGCACGCGTCACTCGATCGCGTCACTCGCATACGGCGCCCGCCGCCAGGTTCTTCTCGCCTAGTCGTCAACGTCCGCCGCGGGGCCGTCCACGAGCGCGGCACGGCACTCATCGAGCCGGTCGAGCGACGTGCGCGGCAGCTCAGGGTAGCGCGGGTCCATGTCCTCCAGCACCTGGAGCAGCGCCTCGGAGAAGAGCGTGCGGGCCACCCACTTCTGGTCCGCGGGCAGCACGAGCCAGGGGGCACGCTCGGTTGCGGTCTCGGCGATCATCTCCTCGTAGGCGGCCTGGTACTCGTCCCACTCCATGCGCTCGGAGAGGTCGCTCTCAGAGAACTTCCAGTTCTTGGCTGGGTCGTCGATGCGCTCGAGGAAGCGCTCGCGCTGCTTGTCCGCGCTCACGTTGAGGAACACCTTGACGATGCGGTTCCCGGTGCGCCAGAGATAGCGCTCGAAGCCGCGGATGTCCTCGAAGCGCTCCCTGAAGTAGCGCTTCTCGCCCATGTCGCGGCAGCGGTCCGGCAGCTGGTAGTCACGCCAGAGCCCGTGGACGCGCACCACGAGGCACTCCTCGTAGTAGGAGCGATTGAAGACGGCGATCTTGCCGCGCGCCGGCAGCGCCGAGAAGCTGCGCCAGAGAAAGCCGTGCTCGCGGTCAATGCTGGTGGGCTGCTTGAAGCTGCGCACGTCTATGCCCGTGGGGTTGATGCCGCCGAGCACGTGGCGAATCGTCGAGTCCTTGCCGGCGGCGTCCATGGCCTGCAAGATCACGATGACGCTCTCGCGCGCCTCCGCGTAGAGGGGGTCCTGCAGCTCCTCGATGCGGGCCTTGTTGCGCGCGAGCCGCTCCTCCCAGGCGGGCCGCTCGTCCCCGTCCACCCTGAGCGAGGTGGGATAGTCGCTCAGGCGAAAGCCCTTCTCGCCCGTCACCGTGAAGTCGCGTACGCCTGCGCCCATGTGTGCCTCCCTAGTCGCGTTTCTGTTCTTGTTCCCCACTTTGACGTGGCGGCGGATGAGAGTTCCGGCGTGTGGGATGCCGGACAGAGCGATAGACAAAATCGGCCTCTCCGATACCCGAAAGCGTCGGCTCGCTCTGTTTCGGCACATCGCGGCGAGCGCCGCATCGGTTGAGATGGGGCGTACGGAAAAGTAACCCGCATTCAACTCAATCGGCGAACGGTACTTGCGCATGAAAAAGTAAGTCCTATATTACTCATGAGGAGTTCAAGCAGCTAACTTATGGGAGGCAAGTCATGGCGGCATCCCAGCTTCCGCTGGCCATGGTCGGCCCGGACGAGACGGCGCGCGTGGCCAGCGTGCGCGGAGGGGCGGACCTGCGGCAGCACCTCTCGGAGCTCGGCTTTGTGGAGGGCTCCGAGGTCAGGGTCGTCTCTCGCGCGGGCGGCGACGTCATTGTGTCGGTCAAGGGCGCGCGTCTGGCGCTCAACCGCTCGATGGCGAGCCACATCAGCGTGACATTGTGATGAGGGGGACCGCCCCTCTCGCCGTTGGGGAGAAAGGAAGGCAAATGACAACGCTTAAGGATGTGAAGGTGGGGGAGAGCGCGACGGTGTCCAGGCTCACGGGCGCCGGGGCCCTCAAGCGCCGCATCATGGACATGGGGCTCATCAAGGGCACGCGCGTCCACGTTCGCAAGGTGGCGCCGCTCGGCGACCCGCTCGAGCTCACGGTGCGCGGCTACGAGCTCTCGATCCGCAAGGACGAGGCGGCGAGCGTCGAGGTTTCTGACGTGATGCGCGACGACCGGTAAAACCTGACAAACGACCCTGACACCTTTGTCAGGAAGACACCTTTGTCAGGAGGCGGCCGGGAGCGGCCGTTTTTCTCGCGCAACAAGTTAGCTAAGTCTAACAATTGTCACCGTGCAAGTAGCAGTTAGCAAACTCTGAAAGGCAGGACATGGCTGAGATCACGATCGGTCTCGCAGGCAACCCAAACTGCGGCAAGACCACGCTGTTCAACGAGCTCACCGGCTCCAACGGGTATGTGGGCAACTGGCCCGGCGTCACCGTGGAGAAGAAGCAGGCGACCTGGCGCGCGGACCGCGACGTCACCTTCGTCGACCTGCCCGGCATCTACTCGCTCTCCCCGTACACGCCCGAGGAGGTCGTCTCGCGCGACTACCTGGTGAACGAGCGGCCGGACGCCGTGATCGACCTCGTCGACGCCACCAACCTCGAGCGCAACCTCTATCTCACCACGCAGCTCCTGGAGGCGGGGCGTCCCGTCGTGGTGGGCCTCAACATGTGTGACCTGCTCAAGGAGAAGGGCGACGTCATCGATGTTGCGGCCCTCTCCGAGCGCCTGGGCGCGCCGGTCGTTGAGGTCTCCGCGCTGCGCAACACCAACCTCGACGAGCTGGTGAACAAGGCCGTGGCCGCCGGGCGCGCGGGCAAGGTCCAGCCCGGGGCGCCCTGCTTCTCTCCCGAGGTCGAGGCGGCGCTCGGCGAGATCGCCGGAATCGTCTCCGGCAGCTGCGACGCAAACCTCGTGCGCTGGTACTCAATCAAGGTCTTCGAGCGCGACGCCGAGGCGGTGAAGGCCCTCCACCTCTCGTCCGCGCAGCTCAACAAGGCCGAGCAGGCCATCAAGGCGGTTGAGAGGTCCCGTGACGACGACGCCGAGTCCATCATCACCTCAGATCGCTACGACTGGATCGCGGACGTCATGGACGCGTGCGTCAAGAAGGCGCCCAAGAAGCTCAGCATGTCCGAGAAGATCGACCGCGTGGTGACCAACCGAGTGCTGGGCCTGCCGATCTTCGTGGCCGTGATGTTCGTCGTGTACTTCATCGCGGTGTCCACGGTGGGAACGTGGGGCACCGACTGGGCCAACGACGGCGTCTTCGGCGACGGCTGGCTCTGGAACCCGTCCGACCAGGCGGCCTACGAGACGGCGACCGAGGAGTACGACGCCGGCTACTACGGCGACAAGATCGACGGCTTCCTGGCCGCGGCCGAGGCCGACGGGCTTGACACCGCCGGCGTGAGCGACGCGGTCGCCGCCCTCGCCGAGGATCCCGAGGATCCCGAGGCACAGGCCGTCGTCTCTGGCTTCGTCGCCGAGGCGCAGGCCGCAGGCGTCGTGGCCACCGACGTCCCGATGCACGACGGCGACGGCAACTTCCTCGACGCGAACGAGGAGGTCGTCACCCGCATCGACGCCGACGGCGAGCCCGTGCTGGCTGACGGGCAGGAGCTCGCGGTCATCGACTCCGTGAGCGCGTCGGACTTCGCCGACGCCGTCGCCGCGCAGGAGAGCGCGCCGGCGCTCGATGACTACGCCAGCTTCGTGCCGTCGATCCCCTCCGTCATCGAGGGCTGGCTCGCCGCGGCGGGCGCCTCCGAGTTCGTGACCGCGCTCGTCCTCGACGGCATCGTCGCCGGCGTTGGCGCGGTGCTCGGCTTCATCCCGCAGATGCTCGTGCTCTTCGTCATGCTGTGCTTCCTCGAGGACTGCGGCTACATGAGCCGCGTGGCCTTCGTCATGGACCGCGTGTTCCGCCGCTTCGGCCTGTCCGGCAAGAGCTTCATCCCGATGCTCATCTCCTCGGGCTGCGGCGTCCCCGGCGTCATGGCCACCAAGACCATCGAGAACGAGAAGGACCGCCGCATGACGGCGATGCTCACCACCATGATTCCGTGCGGCGCCAAGACCCCGATCATCGCCCTCGTGATGGGCGTCCTCATCGGCGGCTCCGACGCGTGGTGGGTCGCCCCGATGTTCTACTTCCTCGGTCTCGCCGCGATCGTCGTCTCCGCGCTCATGCTCAAGAAGACCAAGATGTTCGCCGGCGAGCCCGCGCCGTTCGTGATGGAGCTCCCCGACTACCACCTGCCCACCCTCAAGAGCTGGTGGCTGCACGTGTGGGAGCGCATCTCCGCGTACCTCAAGAAGGCCACGACGATCATCTTCGCCGCGTCCGTGGTGGTGTGGTTCCTGCTCGAGTTCGGCTTCGCCAACTGGGAGGGCGGCAACGGGGCCTTCGGCTTCATGTCGCTCATGGAGGGCGCGCCCGAGTACTACACCGACTACTCCCTGCTCGCGATCGTAGGCAACGCCGTCGCCTGGATCTTCGCCCCGCTCGGCGCCGACACCTGGCAGGCCGCGGCGGCGTCGATCAACGCCCTCATCGCCAAGGAGAACCTCGTCTCCACCTTCGGCGTGATTTACGGCATCGGTGACGCCACCGAGAACTCCGTGACCATGTGGAGCGGCTTCGCCGGCATGTTCACCGACGCCTCGGGCATCCTGCACGTCGGCGCCATGTGCGCGTTCGTGGCGTTCAACATGCTCGACGCGCCGTGCTTCGCCGCCATCGGCACCATCCGCAAGCAGATGGACTCGCCGAAGTGGTTCTGGTTCGCGATCGGCTATCAGTGCGTCTTTGCCTGGTGCGTGGGCCTCATCATCAACCAGCTCTGGGAGCTCTTCGCGCTGGGGAACTTCGGCGTGTGGACAGTGGTCGCATTTGCGCTGCTCGCGGGCATGATCTTCCAGATCGCACGCCCGATGCCGCGCGACGAGCAGCCCGACGAGAAGGTCCTCGCCCAGCTCGCGTAGCGTGCAAAGGCGTGCAAAAGGGGCAGGCACTTTTGCACACATTGGCGCGCCGCCGGTTCTTCTCGCCGGCGGCGCGCCCGTTTTTATGCCGGGGAAGGCCCCCCGGTCTGCATGCATATCGATTGTCGGTGGTTTATGTGCGGCCGTGCGAGTATCTGGCCTGGCCCGGCCTGGAAAACCGCTGGTAAATAAATGACATAATTTTAGTCGTACTTAGGGGCGCGCCGAGAACCGCCGACAATCGTCTCGAGGGGTCCCATGCCCCGGCGGGGAGGGGCCCGCCCCCGCGGGTCCATTTCTAGGTGTTTTTTGCGATGGCATACGGATACCCGGCGTATCCTGACTAGAATAGTCGCAGGTCAACAAATGACACCTAACTAGTAGTATTTAGAGGTGTCTTGAAAAAACACCTAGAAACGGATTGATTCCCAAGAGGGGACCAAGGAGGCACGAGATGATAGACAACATCCCCCAGGCGCTCGCGTGGGCGGCGCTCGGCTGCGGCTTCACCTGGCTCATGACCACGGCGGGCTCGGCCGTGGTGTTCTTCTTCCGCTCCGAGCGCAAGAACATGCACCACATCTTCCTCGGCTTTGCCGCGGGCGTCATGGTTGCGGCGAGCGTGTGGTCGCTGCTCAACCCCGCGATCGAGCAGGCGGAGGGCCTCGGCGTTCCCGGCTGGCTGCCCGCCGCGGGCGGCTTTCTTCTGGGCGTGGCCTTCCTCATGGCGCTCGACACGTTCCTGCCCCACCTCCACGCGGACTCCGACGAGCCGGAGGGCGTGCCCTCCGGCTGGAAGCGCACCACGCTCCTCGTCTCCGCGGTGACGCTCCACAACATCCCCGAGGGCATGTCCGTGGGCCTGCTCTTTGCCATGGCGGCGCAGACCGCCGGCGCGGCGGGGGAGGCCTACCTCGGCATGGCCGTGGCGCTCGCCATCGGCATCGGTCTGCAGAACTTCCCGGAGGGCGCGGCCATCTCGCTGCCGCTCGCGCGCGAGGGCATGAGCCGCGGGCGCGCCTTCGTGATGGGCAGCCTCTCCGGCATCGTGGAGCCGATCTTCGGCGTGCTCGTGGTGCTGGCCAGCGGCTGGATCAGCCCGTACATGCCGTGGCTCCTGGCGTTTGCCGCCGGCGCGATGGTCTACGTGGTGGTGGAGGAGCTCATCCCCGAGTCCCACCTCGGCGAGCACTCCAACGTGGGAACGCTCGGCTTCATCGCGGGCTTCGTCCTGATGATGGTGCTGGACGTGGCGCTGGGCTAGCCAATAGTAAACCTATGCTTACTTATGGAGAACCTGTGTCGGCCTCTTTTCCCGTTTGAAGTTAGCTCTGGTTAACCTATCCTACCATCGTGCCGAGAAGAACCGCGACTCGCATCGGCACCAGTGCGTTTAACCCTGCCCGAGCGACGGACCCTCTCCCCGTCGCAGACGGCGCATCCTTGCGCCACCTGCCCACCCCCTCTACGGCAGGTGGCGCCTTTGCGTTTTGGCCCGGCGCCCCTCGCCGCCGTGATTAACGCGCACTCGCGCGCGGTTTTCTGAACGTCAACTGGGGAAACGCGAAAAAGGCCTGCACGAGCGCGCGTTAATCGAGCCTCTCCGCCCCTGCTGGTCAGTGACTCGCATCCATACGAAAAGGCCCCGCCCCTTGCGAGGCGGAGCCTTCCGCGAAGCGCGGCTCTGCGTGCAGGGGACGGGGCCTTTCGTGCGGACGAACGCTGGCTACTTCTTGGCCTTGCCCTGGTTGGCGACGGCGTTAATCTTGGCCTCGATGGTGGCGGGGTCGCCGATGTAGTGCTTGTCGACGACGTTCCAGTCCTTGTCGAAGGTGTAGGAGCACGGCACGCCGGTCGGGATGTTGACCTCGAGGATCTCCTCGGGGGTCAGCTTCTCGAACTGCATGACGAGGGCGCGCAGCGAGTTGCCGTGAGCGGCAATGAGCACGCGCTTGCCGGCCTCCATCTGCGGCTTGATCTCCTGCTCAAAGTACGGCCAGGCGCGGGCGATGGTGTCCTTGAGGCACTCAGTGTAGGGGAGGTCCTCCTTGGGCACGTCGCGGAACATCTCGAGGACGTGCGGGTCGCGCTCGTCGCCGGGCTCGAGGGCGGGCGGGCAGACGTCGAAGGAGCGGCGCCAGATCTTGACCTGCTCCTCGCCGTGCTCGGCGGCGGCGTCGGCCTTGTTCAGGCCCTGGAGGGCGCCGTAGTGGCGCTCGTTGAGCTGCCAGGCCTTGTGGACGGGCAGCCAGTTGCGGTCGAGCTCGTCGAGCACGCAGTTGAGCGTGTGGATGGCGCGCTTGAGCAGCGAGGTGTAGCAGACGTCGAAGTCGTAGCCGGCCTCCTTGAGGGCCTTGCCGCCCGCGTGGGCCTCCTCGCGACCGGTGTCGGTGAGGTCGACGTCGGTCCAGCCGGTGAAGAGGTTGAGCTTGTTCCACTCGGACTCACCGTGGCGGACGATGACGAGCTGCATGGTCTGATCGTCGTTCATTGGAGACACGTCCCTTCTGATGCAAAGTTTGTGCGGCCGAGGCCGCCTTGCCCCTCTAGTATGACGCAGATGGGTATAGTTGCCTTTGGTTAACAACAAACTTTTCTCCTCTTTTCGGAGGTTGGTCGCATGGGCCTCGCCGACGTCGTCATCATTACCGCCATCGCGGTCCTTCTCGCCCTGGCAGTGCGCTCCATCAGGAGGTCGGGTGGCGAGTGCTCGAGCTGCGGCAGCAGGGGCTCGTGCTCCGCGCACGCCGCGGGCGGCCCCTGCCCGGCCGCGCGCGACATGCTCAGGAACGTGGAGAAGAACCTCGGCAAGTAGCCATGCCGCCGGCGGCACGCCGGGAAACAGGCGCGAAACACGCGTGTGAGAACCTATCGCTGAATAATGAGTAGCCCTGCCGGTCAACCGGAAAGGAAACCGCATGAGCAGCGAGAAGGACATCGACTTCGTTCTCCGGACCGTCGAGAAGCGCGACATCCGCTTCGTGAGGCTGTGGTTCGCTGACGTGCTCGGCAACCTCAAGTCGTTCGCGATCTCTCCCGAGGAGCTCGAGGAGGCCTTCGAGGAGGGCATCGGCTTCGACGGCTCGGCCGTCGACGGCTTCGCCTCGCTCGAGGAGTCGGACATGCTCGCCTTTCCCGACCCCGACACCTTCGCGCTGCTGCCGTGGCGCCCCTCGGAGTCCGGCGTCGCGCGCGTCTTCTGCGACGTCTTCACCCCCTCGCGCGAGCCCTTCGAGGGCGACCCGCGCCGCTGCCTCAAGAAGGTCTTCCAGGCGGCCGAGGAGCGGGGCTACGTGCCCAACGTGGGTCCCAAGATGGAGTACTTCTACTTTGACAACGACCTCGACCCGGTGCCGCTCGACAACGCGGGCTACTTCGACCTCACGCCCATGGACACGGCCAACGACCTGCGCCGCCAGACCACGCTCACGCTGGAGAAGATGTCCATCCCCGTCCAGTACTCCTACCACGCGGCCGGCCCCTCGCAAAACGGCGTGGAGCTGCGCTTCACCGAGGCCGTGAGCTGCGCGGACAACATCATGACGGCCCGTCTGGTCATCAAGCAGGAGGCCGCCGAGCAGGGCATGTACGCCTCGTTCATGCCCAAGCCCATCACCGACGTCCCCGGGTCCGCGATGTTCCTCTACCAGTCGCTGCTCGACCATGACGGCGAGAACCTCTTCTGGGGCCCCAAGGAGTTCCACGAGGCGCACCTCTCCGAGCTCGCCCAGCACTACATCGCCGGCATCCTCAAGTATGCGCCCGAGTTCACGCTGGTCACCAACCCCACGGTGAACTCCTACAAGCGCTTCATCTCCACGGGCGAGGTGCCCACGCACGCCACGTGGGGCCGCAAGAACCGCGCCGCGCTCGTGCGCGTGCCCACGCACAAGCCGGGCAAGCACATCGCCACCCGCGTCGAGCTGCGCAGCCCCGATCCCACGGCGAACCCCTACCTGGCCCTCGCGGTGACCATCGCCGCCGGCCTCAGGGGCATCGAGGAGGGCCTGCCGCTCCCCGAGGAGGCCACGAGCGAGACGCTCGCCCTCTCCGAGCGCGAGCTCGCCGCCCGCGGAATCGCCCGCCTGCCGCGCACGCTCGGCGAGGCCGTGGACCGCTTCGAGTCCTCCGAGCTCATGCGCACCGTCCTCGGCGACCACATCTTCGACTACCTGGTCCGCGAGAAGCGCGACGAGTGGTACGAGTACTGCACCGCCGTCACCGACTGGGAGCGCGAGCACTACTACGGCGGCTTCTAGCCGCGACTCGCGTCAGGCGAGAAGAACGATGGCATGCGGCGCCGTCCGGGGGTTCCCGGGCGGCGCTGTCCTTCTCACCGCACTTCTTGCCTGCGGGGGCCGCGGCGCTTAGCCCTTGGGGGATCGTTGCGCCGTGCGGCCGCCTCGGCGTTAGGGATGCGGGGTCGTTGCAGCTCCGGGGCGCGCCTTCGTTAGGGAATCGCGGTCGTTGCGGGGCGGGAGGCGTGGGGACGCGGCGCGCCGGGCGATGCGGGCCCGCTGCGGGGGCACGAGGGCCGCCCGCAGGCCTTCCGCCCCGCAACGACCGCGATTCCCTAACCGCCCCTCGGGCGGGGCCCGCAACGACCCCCGAATCCTAACGCGCCCGGTCGGCGCGCGATGCCGCCTGCCCCATACGTGTCAATCTTGTTAAGAAACTTGGCGAGAAGAACCTCGTAGGACGACTTGAACCAAACTGAAACCTTGGCGACGGACGGGGCATGCGCCCTGACACGGGAAGACCCGTGCCACCGTCGGGAAAGGGCGTGACCACGCGCCGAAGCATTGGGGGAAGGACACCCACCATGAAGCTCTCCAGCCGGATTGCGGGCGGCCTCGCGGTCGCCTGCGCGCTAGCCGTGACTATCGCGGGATGCAGCGGGGGAGGGCAGACCAGCACCCCCGCGGGCGACGCCGCCGACACCGCCGCCTACACCCTCGTGGAGGACGGCAAGCTCATCGTCGCCTCGGACCTGGCCAACGCGCCGCTCGACTTCGTGGACGAGAAGACCGGCGAGGCCCAGGGCTTTGAGATTGACCTCATCAACGCCGTCGCGGACAGGCTCGGCCTCGAGTGCGAGGTCCTGCCCGCCATGAAGTTCGACACCATCGTCCCGCTCATCGAGCAGGGCGGCAAGGCCGACGTGGGCGTCTCCAACATCACCATCACGGACGAGCGCTGGGAGCAGGTGGACTTCACCGACTCCTACATGGACTCCAACCAGGGCCTCGTGACGCTTTCGAGCGCGGGCGACGTGACCGAGGACTCCCTCAACGTCAAGGGCACCAAGGTCGCCGTCCAGGCCGGCACGACCGGCGCCTCCTGGGCCGAGGAGAACCTGCCCAACGCCGAGATCGTGGCGCTCGACGACCCGGTGGTGGCCGTGACCGGCGTGCAGACTGGGCTGTACGCCGCCGCCGTGGCGGACCTGCCCGTGATGACCTACCTCTGCTCCAACTCGTTCACCGACTGCCAGGTGGCCATCGAGATCCCCACGGGCGAGCAGTACGGCATCGCCGTCAACAAGGACAACCCCGGCCTCACCGAGGCCATCAACGGCGCCCTGGCCGAGCTCGAGGAGGAGGGCTACGTCTCCGAGCTCGAGGTCAAGTGGCTCGGCGCCGAGCTCTAGCGTGCACGCCTTGCCTAAGCGGGGACAGGCCCCTTTTAGGCAAGTTGTTTTGAGAAACTTGCCTAAAAGGGGCCTGTCCCCGCTTAGGCAAGGCGGATTGGGAGGAAAAGAAATGTCCAGCATGAACAGGCGTAACTTCGTTGTCACCCTCGGCCTTGCCGGCACCGCGCTGCTCGCGGGCTGCAGCGGCTCCAACGAGCCCGCCGCCGACGCCCCGGCCGCCGACGACGTGGCCGAGTCTACCGACGAGGCCTCCTACACCCTCGTGAAGGAGGGCGTGCTCACCAACGTGGCCGAGCTCGGCTTCTCGCCCTTCGAGTACATCGACGAGGACGGCAACACCGTGGGCTTTGACGTGGACCTCTCCAACGCCCTTGCCGAGAAGATGGGCCTCACCTGCGAGTGGCTGCCCAACCAGGCCTTCGACACGCTCGTCCCCACCATCAAGCAGGGGGGCAAGGCCGACATCTGCATCGCCGGCATGACGATCAGCGACGAGCGTCTCGAGGAGGTCGACTTCTCCGACCCCTATCTCAACTCCAACCAGGGCATCGTGGCCGCCGCCGGCTCCGACCTCAACTCCGAGAGCCTCAACGCCGAGGGCATGCAGGTCGCCTGCCAGACCGGCACCACCGGCGACGACTGGATCTCCGAGAACCTGCCCAACGCCACCAAGGTGCCGCTGGCCGACGTCACGGCAGCCCTCATGGGCATCTCCACGGGCCTCTACAACGCCATGGTCATCGACCTCCCCGTTGCCCAGAACATGATCGCCGAGTCCTTCTCCGACCTCGAGGTCGTCGAGGAGATCCCCACGGGCGAGCAGTACGGCATCGCCGTCTCCAAGGACAACCCCGGTCTGCTCGCGGCCATCAACGAGGCTCTCGCGGCCGTTGAGGAGGACGGCACGATGGACGAGATCAAGCAGAAGTGGTTCGGCACCACCGAGATCTAGACGAGAAGAACCTGCGGGTCGCGGCGGTTGCTGACAAAGGTGTCAGGGCCCTTTGTCATGATCGCCGCGACTCGCGCATCATGACAAAGGGCCCTGACACCTTTGTCAGCAACGCACGAAACGGAGGAAGCATGCAGCACAGACGAGGGGCGCTTCTCGTTGCCCTCGCCCTGGCGCTCACGGGCGTCTTTGCGACGGCGGCGCCGCAGCCCGCGCAGGCGCTCACCACCGAGAAGGCCACCGCGCGCCCCAACGAGGACGGCGGCGACGGCGTCATCGGCGGGATGGACACGCGCCTGACCTGGGAGGGCACGGTCGAGCCCGGCGAGGAGGTCACCTCGGTCACGCTGACCCTGCCCGAGGGCGCCACGTTCGAAGGCTCCACGACGCGCATCACCGCGCTCGAGGGCCTCTCGCGCATGGACGTGACCGGCGAGGCCACGCCCTCCGCCAACTCCATCACGGTGAGCTTTGACCAGGCCATCCCCGAGGGGTCGCTCCTGCGCCTGGAGATCACCAACATGCAGTTTCCCGCCGCGGGCGGCGACTGCGTGGTCTCCGGCAGCTACGAGTCCGCGGGCGCCACGCACGAGCTCGCGGACTCCGACCCCATCGCCACGATCGCCAACACCCCGCTCCAGAGCCTCGTCAACTGGCTTGACGAGCAGCCGTGGGTGGAGGCGTGGAACTCCAACCAGTTCCTCGGCATGTTCTTGAGGCCCCAGCTGCTCGTGACGTCCTTCTCGTCGCTTGCGCCGGGCTGGCTGCTGTGCCTGGGGATCGTCGTGGCGGCCTACCCGTTTGCCATCGCGCTGGGCCTGCTCTTCGCCATGCTCAAGATCTCCAAGTGGCGGATCTTGCGCGCCATCGCCGTGGTCTACATCAACGTGCTGCGCGGCACGCCGCTCTTCCTGCAGATCTACATCATGTTCTTCGGCCTGCCGATGCTCAACATCAACATCGACAACAACCTGCTTGGCATCATCGTCATGGCCATCAACTCCTCGGCCTACCTCGCCGAGATCTTCCGCGCGGGCATCCAGTCCATCCCGCAGGGCCAGTACGAGGCCGCCAGCTCGCTCGGCATGAACTACGTGCAGACGATGTTCTCCATCATCCTGCCGCAGACCGTGCGCCGCGTCATCCCCACGGTGACGAGCGACTTCATCACCGCGTTCAAGGACACGTCGCTCCTCTCCTCGGTGGGCGTCATGGAGCTCATGATGTTCTCCAAGAACCTCACCACCGTCACGGGCAACATCACGCCGTACGTGGCCGCCGGCATCTTCTACCTCATCGTCACGCTGCCGCTGATCAAGGTCGTGGGCATCGTCGAGGAGAACATCGCCCGCTCCGAGCGCGGCGGCGGCCCGCGCCCCAAGCGCCGCGCCGACGTGGCCGACCACGCTGACGAGCTCGTGGAGAAGAGCGCCGAGAAGGACGTGGAGAAGGGCGCCGAGAAGGACGCCCCCGCCGCTCCCGCCGCCCAGATGAAGGAGGCCGCGAATGCCTGCTAAGCGTCACCGCCGCGCCGCCATCGACGTCCCGCCCGCGCTGCCGGCAGACGAGGCCGCGCGCATCGCCTACGCGCACGACCAGGGCCTCACGAGCCACCACTTCACGCCCGGCGAGCACCCCATCGTGCGCATCGAGCACCTCAACAAGAGCTTCGACGAGACGCTCGTCCTGAAGGACGTGAACCTCAACGTCTGGCCCGGCGAGGTCGTGGTGGTGCTCGGGCCCTCGGGCTCGGGCAAGTCCACGATGCTGCGCTGCATCAACCTCCTCGAGCGCCCGAGCGCGGGGCACATCCTCATCGAGGACGAGGAGATCACCAACAAGAGCGCGGCCGAGGTCAACCGCCTGCGCCGCGACGTGGGCATGGTCTTCCAGCAATTCAACCTCTTCCCGCACCTCACGGCCAAGGAAAACGTCATGATCGGCCAGACGAAGGTGCTCAAGAAGAGCAGGGAGGAGGCCGAGGCCGAGGCGCTCAAGCAGCTTGCCGCCGTCGGGCTCGCCGACCGCGCGGACTTCAAGCCCACGCAGCTCTCCGGAGGCCAGCAGCAGCGCGTCGCCATCGCCCGCGCCGTGGCCATGCACCCCAACGTGCTCCTCTTCGACGAGCCCACCTCGGCGCTCGACCCCGAGCTCGTCCGTGGCGTCCTTGACGTCATGCGCGACCTCGCGGAGAACTCGGGCATGACCATGATCGTGGTCACGCACGAGATGGGCTTCGCGCGCGACGTGGCCGACCGCGTGGTATTTATGGAGGACGGCTACGTGGTGGAGCAGGGCCTGCCCGAGAAGGTCTTCGACCATCCCGAGAACGCCCGCACGGCCGAGTTCCTCGGCAGCATCAACTAGCTGCGGCTCGTTTGAAACATAGCGTTTCTGGCTCGTTAAGCGCCGTTTCCGGACGGTCACTGAGCTGCGGCTCGTTTACGAAGTTCTGACATCGCCCCCGTCGAACGCGGGGGCGATGTGCTAATCTTTTCAAATACATGTGCTCAATTCCGGGAGGCCTGAGGATGCATCACAAGAACATCCTTCTCGTATCTGCAACCACGCGGCTCCACGACCGCATGCGCGAGCTCTCCCACGCCATTGACGTCTCCATCGCCCTCGCGAGCGAGGAGACCTTCTCGCAGGCGGTCTCGTCCGGCCACGAGTTCGACCTTGTCATCCTGGACGGCGAGGGCATGGGCCAGGACATCCTGAACGCCGTCGACGCGTTCGTGGCGGAGAACGGCTTCATCCCGATGCTCCTCGTCCAGGACCCCGATAAGCTTGCCACGCTGCGCATGCCCATGCAGGGGAAGAACGACTTCATCCTCTCCACCGCCGGCGTGGCCGAGCTCGAGGTCCGCTGCACCCTGCTGCTCTGGCCCGGCGAGGAGTCCGCGCCGGCCGACATCGTCACCGTGGACAACATGACGATCAACCTCGCCACCTACCAGGTCTATATCGACGAGAAGCCCGTCGACCTCACCCTCATGGAGTACTCGCTGCTGTCCTTCCTGGCCACGCACCCCAGCCGCGCCTACTCGCGCGAGACCCTGCTGCACCGTGTCTGGGGCTTCGAGTACTGCGGCGGCACGCGCACCGTCGACGTCCACATCCGCCGCGTCCGCTCCAAGGTGGGCCCCCAGGTGGCGAGCCACATCGTCACCATCCGCGGCGTGGGCTACCTCTTCCGCATCTAGCGCCGCCGCCCCGGCCGGGGGCGCAAGAGGCGAGCGGGGCGCGAGAAGAACGTGCGTCTCCACGTTCTTCTCGCGCCCGTTTTTCAGGAAGCAGAAAGCATCGTGCCACCCCGGTGATGCGCTCGCAGACGGCGTATGCGCCCCTCCCCGCGGGGTACATTCGACAGCGGACACAAAAACACGCCCCACGCAACGGGGCGACGCGAGAGAGGGAAGACATGAGCGACTATCCGTATGGCACGCAGAACCCGCAGGACCCCCAGGGCCCGCAGAGCCCCTACCAGCAGCCCGCAGGCGAGCAGCCCACGCAGGCCCAGCCCACGGCGCAGCGGCCGCCCTTCCCGGGTGCCCAGGGCGCGCAGGGCGCCCACGCCGCGCATGACGCGCAGGGCGGGCCGGCCCAGCCCGGCCAGACGCCGCCCCGGCCCGAGGCGAGCGCGCCCCAGCCGCCCGCGGCGCCTGACTTCCAGCCCCAGAAGAAGCCGCGCCCCGGCCTGAGGGCGGTGCTCGCCGGGCTGCTCGGCGGCGTCGTGGGCGCCGCGGCGCTCACGGGCGTGCTGCTGGGCACGGGCGTGGTGAGCGCGGGCGGCGGCGCGCAGGCGGCGGGGACCTCGCAGGCCATCACCATCGACCCCTCCGACGAGGACACCACCGTGGCCAACGCGGTGGCCGCCAAGACCCTGCCCTCCGTGGTGACCGTCTACAGCACCTACGCCAACGGCGAGGGCATGGGCTCGGGCGTCATCTACGACACCAACGGCAACGTCATCACCAACAACCACGTCATCGAGGACGCCGAGTCCATCAGCGTCACCCTCAACGGCCAGAGCTACGACGCCACCCTCGTGGGGACCGACGCCTCGAGCGACCTCGCGGTCCTGCACGTGGACTTCGGCGACACCGAGGTCACGCCGATGGAGATCGGCGACTCCTCGGCCCTGCAGGTGGGCGACTGGGTGATGAGCGTGGGCAGCCCCTTCGGCCTTGAGAACTCCGTCTCGCAGGGCATCGTCTCGGCGCTCTCGCGCAACACGCTCATGGAGGGCGCCTCCGGCAACACGCTCTACACCAACCTCATCCAGACGGACGCCACGATCAACCCCGGCAACTCCGGCGGCGCGCTCGTGAACGCCGAGGGCCAGCTCGTGGGCATCTGCACGCTCTACTCGTCCGACACGCAGAGCTTCGCGGGCATCGGCTACGCCATCCCGAGCGACTACGCCACCGAGGTCGCCGACAAGATCATCGCCGGCGAGGCGGTCACCCACGCCTACATCGGCCTCACCATGCAGACGGTGACCCCGCAGAACTCCTTCAGGAACAACCTCTCCGTCGACCAGGGCGCCTACGTGGTCGAGGTCGCGCAGGGCGGCCCGGCTGCCGCGGCCGGCATCCAGGAGGGCGACGTCATCACCAAGATCGGCGACGACGCCATCTCCTCGGCCGACGCCGCCATCCTCGCCGTGCGCTCCCACAGCATCGGCGAGACCGTCAAGGTGACCGTCATGCGCGGCGGCGAGGAGCTGACCCTCGACGTGACCCTCGGCTCCGACGAGGCCCTTCAGCAGGAGCAGCAGGACCAGCGCGACCAGACCGTCAACGTCAACGGCCAGGAGGTCACGATTGACGACCTCATCGACCTCTACCAGCAGTACCAGCAGGAGCAGCAGATGAGCCCCTTCGGCGGCAGGTAACCCGACAAAGGTGACCGGGGCGTCTGTCAGGTTTTCGGGCCCCGCGGCGCGCGTCGCGGGGCCCGCGTTCTTCTCGCCCTTTTTCCTCCGCGCCCATTTCTGTCCGGCGGTACGGGTACCCTAGTTCCCAGGAGAAGAACGGGAGGGCCCATGGCTGAGATCAGATGCCCGCACTGCGGCGAGGTGTTCCAGGTCGACGAGACGGAGTACGCGCAGATCGTGCGCCAGGTGCGCGACGCGGAGTTCACGCGCGAGCTCAGGGCGCGCGAGCAGATGGCGGAGCGCGAGCGCGCGAGCGCCGTGGAGGCCGCCGTCGCCCAGGCGCGCCAGGAGGCGCGCGAGCTCGCCTCGCGCGAGCGCGAGGAGCTGCAGGCCCAGCTCGCCGCCGCGCGCCAGGGCGCGGAGCGTGCGTCGGCCGAGAAGGACGCGCAGCTCGCCGAGCTCCGCGCCCAGGTGGAGCGCGGAGAGGACGCCGTCGCGCTCGCCCGCGCGGCCGCGGAGCGCGCGCTCGCCCAGGCGATTTCCGAGCGGGACCAGAAGATTGCCGAGCAGCAGCGTGCCCTGCTCGAGGCCAGCGCGGCGCAGGAGCGGGCCCTCAGCGAGGCGGCCACGAAGGGCGCCTCGGAGCTCGCCGAGCGCGACCGTCGCGTCGCCGCGCTCGAGGCGCAGCTCAAGGCCCGCGAGCAGTCCTTCTCCACCGAGAAGGCCCTTGCGGTGAGCGAGGCCACGGACGCCCAGGAAAAGCGCATCGCCGAGCTTGAGGGAGACCTGCGTGCGGCCAGGCTCGAGCAGGAGCGCCGCGTCTCCGAGCTCGAGGCCCAGATCAAGGCCCGCGAGTCCGCCTTCGTGACGGAGAAGGCCCTCGCCGTCACGAAGGCCACAGGCGAGCAGGGCGAGCGCCTTGCGGCCCTCGAGGGAGACCTGCGCGCGGCCAAGCTCGAGCGCGAGCAGGTCGAGGCGTCGCTGCGCCAGCAGATGGCCGAGCAGGAGCGGTTCAAGGACCAGACGATCCGCGACCGCGAGGACGAGATCGAGCGCCTGCGCAACCAGCGTGCGCGCCTCTCCACCAAGCTCATCGGCGAGTCGCTCGAGCAGCACTGCGAGATGGAGTTCAACCGCTGGCGCTCGCTGGGCTTTCGCGGCGCCGAGTTCCATAAGGACAACGAGGTTGTGGGCGGTTCGAAGGGAGACTACGTCTTCCGCGAGGTTGACGACGAGGGCGTCGAGGTCGTCTCCATCATGTTCGAGATGAAGAACGAGGACGACGCCTCGGCCGCCACGAGCCGCCACAAGAACTCCGACTTCTTCAAGAAGCTCGACCAGGACCGACGCAACAAGAGCTGCGAGTACGCGGTGCTCGTCTCGATGCTCGAGCCCGAGAGCGAGCTCTACAACTCCGGCATCGTGGACGTGTCCTACGAGTACGAGAAGATGTACGTCATCCGCCCGCAGTTCTTCATCCCCATGATCACGCTGCTGAGAAACGCGGCGGAGAACGCGCACGCCTACCGGCGCGAGCTCGCCGAGGTGCGCCAGCAGAACATCGACGTCACCAACTTCGAGAACGCCCTCGAGAAGTTCAAGGACGGCTTCGGCAAGAACTACGCGACGGCGAGCAAGAAGTTCGGGGACGCCATCGAAGAGATCGACAAGGCCATCGCGCGCCTCCAGAAGGTGAAGGAGGACCTGACCTCCTCGGAGCGGCAGCTGCGCTACGCCAACGACAAGGCGGAGGCGCTGACTATCCGCAAGCTCACCTTCAAGAACCCCACCATGCGCGAGAAGTTCGCCCAGGCCCGCGCGGAGCGGGAGGAGGCCAAAGCGGGAGGGCACGGCGCGGCCCCCGGGCGGGAGCAGGCGGACTCCGAGGCCGTGGAGCCCGACGACGTGGAGTAAACTAAAAAATCTCAGCATTGCCGGGAGGGAGGCCATAGGATGGATTACCGCGCCTTTTTCAGGGACGCCGTCAAGGTGGATGACGAGGGACTTCTCGACGTCCTGTCCCAAAACGCCACGTGCCGCGCCTTCGAGAAGGGCGACTGCCTGCTTCGGACGGGGGAGGTCCAGAGCGGGGTCGGCTTTCTCGTCTCCGGGATTGTGAGAAGCTTCTCTGTGGACGCAGACGGCCATGACATCACCGACTGCATCCTCTTCACGCCGGGATCTGCGCTCTCGCCGAGCGTCGAGCTCGAGGGCCCGTCCTCCTCGACCGTCGAGGCGCTTGCGGACGGCGAGGCGGTCTACCTGGGCAATGCGCTCATCAGGGAGCTGCTCGAGACCAACCTTGCGGCCAACCACCTGTTCATCCGCGTCGTGAGCGAGGCCTGGCACATGCACTGGGAGACGCGTCGCGTGGTGTCCCAGCTTCGCTCGCGCGAGCGCTACCTGTGGTTCCTCGAGCGCTATCCCGGCATCGTGGAGAAGGTTCCCAACCGCTATGTGGCGTCCCTTCTGGGGATGACGCCCGTGACGCTCTCGCGCCTGCGCTCAGACCTCAGAAACGAGGGCATGGTCCGGTAAGGGCCGCCCGGCCGCGCGGGTCCGGACGCCCGGCCCGGCGCGGGGCGCCTATGCGCCGAGAAGGGCGCGAATATCCGCCACGATGCCCTCCGCCGTCATCCCGCACCGCTCGAGCAGCTGGGCCGGGTCGTAGCGGTCCGCGAAGGCGCGGGGCAGCCCGTAGCAGCGCATGCGGACGTCGTCGCAGGCGAGGACGCGCGCGCAGCGCTCGCCGAAGCCGCCCTCGAGGATGCCGTCCTCCATCGTGACGATGACGTCGTGGCCGGCGGCGAGCCGGGCCAGCAGGCCCTCGTCTGCCGTCGTGGCAAGGCGGGGGTTGACGAGGGTGGCATGTACGCCGTGCTCGGCGAGCGCGCCCGCGACCTGCTCGCCGAGGGGGAAGAGGTCGCCCAGGGCGAGCAGCGCGACGCGCGAGCCCCTCCGCACGATCTCGGCGCCTCGCGCGTAGCCCTCGGCCGGGCGCGCGAAGTCCGGGCGGGACGTCACGCCCGCCACGGGGACGCGGATGGCGACGGGCCCCTCCGCGCGGTCGAGCGCCCAGGCGAGCATGTCGAGGTACTCCTCGGAGCAGGTGGGCGCGAGGTAGGGGAGGCCCGGCATGGCGCCGAGCATGGGGATGTCGAAGAAGCCGAGGTGCGTGGCGTCGGTGGTGCCGAAGGCCGAGGCGCCAAAGACGAGGATGACGGCCCGCGCCGCGTTGAGGCAGAGGTCGTGCCACAGCTCGTCGTAGGCGCGCTGCAGGAAGGTCGAGTAGATGCCGAGCACGGGCGTGGCGCCCGCGCGCGCAAGGCCGGTCACGTAGGTCACGGCGTGCTCCTCGGCGATCCCCACGTCCACGAACTGCCGCCCGGCGCGCTCGCGCAGCTCGGGCGTGAAGCCCATGATGTAGGGCATCGCGGCGTTCACGGCCACGAGCGTGGGGTCGGCCTCCATGCGCGCCGCGAGGAACGACGCCGTGAGCTGCGCGTAGTCGGGACCGTCCGCCTGGCGCAGGGGGAGCCCGGAGGCGGGGTCGAAGGGGGAGGGGTGGTGCCAGCCCTCGGGGTCGGCGAGCGCGGGGGCGTAGCCGTGGCCCTTCTCGGTGTGGATGTGCAGCACGACGGGGTGGTCGGTGCCCGCGAGCTCCGAGAGCGCCGCCTCGAGCGCCTGCTCGTCGTGGCCGTCCTCGAGGTAGCGGTAGTCGAGGCCGAGCGCCGTGAAGGGGTTGCGCGGCGAGGCGCCGCGCGTGGAGCGCAGCTCGGCGAGCGCGCCGTAGATGCCCCCCTGGTTGGGGGCGATCGACCACTCGTTGTCGTTCACGACGATGACGAGGCCGCCCGCGAGGGAGGCCGCGTTGTCGAGCCCCTCGAAGGCCAGGCCGCCCGAGAGCGAGCCGTCGCCGATGACCGCCACCACCGCGTACTTCTCGCCCGCGAGATCGCGCGCCGCGGCAAGGCCGCAGGCGAGGCTCACCGAGGTCGAGGTGTGTCCCATCGCAAACAGGTCGTGCTCGGACTCGCTGGGGCTCGAGAAGCCGGAGACGTCCTCGTAGCGCGCCGGGTCGAGAAACGCCTGTGCGCGGCCGGTGAGCATCTTGTGCGCATACGTCTGGTGCGAGACGTCGAAGACGATCTTGTCGCGCGGGCTCTCGAAGACGCGGTGCAGCGCCACGGTGAGCTCCACGACGGAGAGGTTGGACCCCACGTGTCCGCCGACCACGGCGGAGCTCTCCACGATCGCCGCGCGAATCTCCGCGCAGAGCGCGGGGAGCGCCTCGGGGGGCAGGGCGCGCACGTCCTCGGGCGAGTCGATGCGCTCAAGATACATGGTGCCCCCTCCCCTCAATCATCCGCTCATCTGCGCCAGAGAATTCTAGATTCTCACATTTTAGCCTCGAAGTTGTGTTGCGTCTGCGAAAAGCGTGCCTGCGCGCCAGAGCTGGCCAGGGCGTGCGGAGACGTCTAAAATGTGCATATTGCTGGGTCGAGACAGGGGGTCACGCATGGCACGCATCGTCATCACCGCAGAGACCGGCTGCGACGTTCCCGCCCCCGAGGCGGCCGAGCTGGGGATCGAGCTCGTTCCCATGCACGTCACCGTGGGGAGCCGGACCATCGACGACGGGGAGATCTCCCCGGCCGAGATGCTCGAGCAGTGCCGCCAGCTCGGCGTGCTCCCCAAGACGAGCGGGTGCACCCCGCACGACTTTGAGGTGGCCTTCGACCGCATCCACGCCGAGCGTCCCGACGCGCAGATCCTGCACGTGGCGTATTCCGCCGTCACGACCTGCTCGCTCGAGTCGGCCCTCGCCGCCGCCGAGACGCGCGACTACGTGACGGCCGTCGACACCCGCCACGTGACCATCGGCCAGGGGCTCGTCGTGCGCGAGGCGGCCCGCTGGGTGCGCGCGCACCCCGAGGCCGGCGTCGACGAGGCGCGCGCCTACGTGGAGGACCTCTCCGCGCGCGTGCGCATGGCGTTTCTCCCCGGCGACCTCGGTTACCTGCGCGCGGGCGGCCGCCTCTCCAACGCAGCGTTCCTGGGCGCCACGCTCCTCAAGATCAAGCCCGTCGTGGAGCTTCTGGAGGGCAGGCTCGTCGCCACCAAGAAGCTCCGCGGCTCCATGGCGGCGGCCTCGGTCCGCCTCGTCGACTACCTGGTGCTGCGCGAGGACTTCGACCCCGCGCGCATCGTCTTCGTGAAGTCGCCGGGCCTGCCCGACCAGGTGCGCGAGCTCGTGAGCGCGCATGCGCGCGAGCTGGGCTTCGCCGAGGTGGAGTGGTACGAGACCGGGGACGTCATCACCTCGCACTGCGGCCCCGGCGCCCTCGGCGTGGCGTTTGCCGTGAGGGTGCGGGCGTAGCCCCGGCGGGCGCGCGTCCTTCTCGGCCCTTCTCGCCATTCGAGGCCATGGGGCGGGCTCCTTCGAGCCTGCACGCGCAGGCGTTGCGCGCCCTCCGCCCAAAAAAGAGATTGCCAGCGTTTGAGCAGCTCAGGGGCTCGCTGGGCTGCGCTGCCCGCAGGGCTTCCCTCGAGTTTGCGCGAGCGGGCGAGAAGGGGGCGCTCCAGGGCAGGCGCACACGCTACAATGGCGTGCGAGTGGAGCTGCGAGGGGAGAAGTGCGCATGAACCTGGACGAGCTGGAGATCGGCAAGGACGCCGTGGTGGCGTCGGTGGACTGCGACGAGCCGTCACTGCGCCAGCACATCCTGGACATGGGCCTCACGCCGGGCGTGGAGGTCACGCTCATGAAGCGCGCCCCCATGGGCGACCCGCTGGAGATCCGCCTGCGCGGCTACGAGCTCACCCTGCGCCGGGACGACGCCCGCCACATCGCGCTCACGCAGGTGCACGACATGCACGACGCCCCGCGCACCCGCGAGCGCCTCGAGGCCGCCCCGCACCCCGCCATTGGCGAGAAGTACGCGCCGCGGCGCGACGGCAAGGCCATCCCCGAGGGCCGGCCGCTGAGCCTTGCCCTGGCCGGCAACCAGAACTGCGGCAAGACCACGCTCTTCAACGCGCTCACGGGCGCGAACCAGCACGTGGGCAACTTCCCGGGCGTGACCGTGGACCGCAAGGACGGCCAGGTCAAGGGACATCCCGAGGTCACGGTCACGGACCTGCCGGGAATCTACTCGCTCTCCCCGTACACGAGCGAGGAGGTGGTCTCCCGCCGCTTCATCCTGGAGGACGGCCCGGACGCGATCATCGACATCGTGGACGCCACCAACATCGAGCGAAACCTCTACCTCACGCTCCAGCTCATGGAGCTCGACCGGCCGATGGTCCTTGCGCTCAACATGATGGACGAGCTCACGGCCAACGGCGGCACGGTGAGCGTGAACCGCCTGGAGGCCGCGCTCGGCATCCCCGTGGTGCCAATCTCCGCGGCGCGCGAGGAGGGCATCTCCGAGCTCGTGGAGCACGTGCTGCACGTGGCGCGCTTCCGCGAGCACCCGGGGCGCGTGGACTTCTGCGCGGCGGACGGCCCCGACCACGGGGCGCTCCACCGCTGCATCCACGGCATCTGCCACATCATCGAGGACCACGCCGCCGCGGCGAGCCTGCCCGTGCGCTTTGCGGCGACCAAGCTCATCGAGGGCGACCAGCTCGTCATGGGCGCCCTGGGGCTCGACCAGAACGAGCTCGACGCCGTGGAGCACATCATCAGCCAGATGGAGGGCGAGTCCGGCCGCGACCGCATGGCGGCGCTCGCGGACATGCGCTTCTCGTTCATCGAGGGCGTCTGCGCCGAGTGCGTGGTCAAGCCGCACGAGAGCCGCGAGCACGCGCGCTCGGTGGCGGCCGACCGCATCCTCACGGGCAAGTACACGGCCATCCCGGTCTTCGTGGGCATCATGGCGCTCGTCTTCTGGCTCACCTTCGACGTCATAGGCCAGCGGCTCTCCGACCTTCTCGCCGCCGGCATTGACTGGGTGACGGCGCAGGTCGACGCCGCGCTCACCGCCTTTGGCCTCAACCCCGTGGTGCACAGCCTGGTCATAGACGGCGTCTTTGCCGGCGTGGGCTCGGTGCTCTCCTTCCTGCCGATCATCGTGGTGCTCTTCATCCTGCTCTCGATCCTCGAGGACTCCGGCTACATGGCGCGCGTGGCCTTTGTGATGGACAAGCTGCTGCGGCGCCTCGGCCTCTCCGGCCGGAGCTTCGTGCCCATGCTCATCGGCTTTGGCTGCTCGGTGCCCGCCATCATGGCCACGCGCACCCTGCCCTCCGAGCACGACCGCAAGATGACGGTCATGCTCACGCCGTTCATGAGCTGCTCGGCCAAGGTGCCGGTCTACGCGCTCTTCTCGGCCGCGTTCTTCCCCGAGCAGGCGCCGCTCGTGATGATCGCGCTCTACCTCATGGGCATCGTGGTAGGGATTCTCGTGGCGCTCGTGCTCAAGGGCACGGCCTTCAAGGGCGACCCGGTGCCGTTTGTGATGGAGCTCCCCAACTACCGCCTGCCCGCGGCCCGCACCGTGGCGCGCCTGGCCTGGGACAAGGCCAAGGGCTTTGCCACCAAGGCGTTCACGATCATCTTCGTGGCGAGCGTGGTGATCTGGTTCCTGCAGACCTTTGACGTGCGGCTCAACGTGGTCTCCGACCAGTCCCAGAGCATGCTCGCGGCGCTGGGCGCCCTGCTGGCCCCGCTCTTCGCGCCGCTCGGGTTTGGGGACTGGCGCGCCGCGGCGGCCCTGGCGGCGGGCTTCGGCGCCAAGGAGAACGTCGTGGCCACGCTGACCGTCCTCATGGGCGGCACGACGGCGGGGCTGCCCGCGCTCTTCTCGCCGCTCACGGCCTTTGCGTTCCTCACGTTCACGCTGCTCTACACGCCGTGCGTGGCCGCGGTCTCGGCCGTGCGCGGCGAGCTCGGCACCCGCATGATGTGGGCCGTCATTGCCATGCAGTGTGGCGTGGCGTGGGTCGTGGCGCTCGCCGTGCGCCTCGTGGGGATGGCGCTCGGGCTGGGGTAGCGCCGCGCGCCGCGTGCCGTGCCGGGCACGCCTGATGCCAGCGGCACGGCGCGCTTACCCGCCGCTGACGGAACGGGCGTACCGTAGGGTCCATCGGGAGAAGGAGAGACCATGGCAGACGAGAAGAGCCTCGACCAGCGGACCGCCCCCGAGGACCCGCTCGGCCAGACCTACCACCGCGGCCCCGTGATCATGCGCGGGCCGATGATTCCCTCGGACACCACGACCGGCAACCTGCTCGCCGCGGAGGACTCGACCGACTGGCTGCACATGGACCCATGGCGCGTCCTGCGCATCCAGGCCGAGTTCGTCGACGGCTTCGGCGCGCTCGCCGAGCTGGGCCCGGCCGTGAGCGTCTTTGGCTCGGCGCGCACCTCGCGCACGGACCCGATGTATCGCGCCGCGCGCCACGTGGGGCGTAAGCTCGCCGAGGCGGGCGTCGCCGTGATCACGGGCGGTGGCGGCGGCATCATGGAGGCCGCCAACTGCGGCGCGGCGCGCGCGGGCGGCAAGTCGGTGGGCCTGGGGATCGAGCTTCCGCACGAGCAGGGCATCAACAAGTGGGTCAACCTCGGCATGACCTTCCGCTACTTCTTCGTGCGCAAGACGATGTTCGTGAAGTACTCGGGCGGCGCCATCATCTTCCCGGGCGGGTTTGGCACGCTCGACGAGGCCTTCGAGCTGCTCACCCTGGTGCAGACGCACAAGGTGGCGCGCACGCCGGTGGTGCTCTTCGGCGCGGAGTACTGGTCTGGCCTCATGGACTGGATCGAGGGGACCGTGCTCGGCGCGGGCAACATCTCGCCGCTCGACCCTGCGCTCATCGTGGTGACTGACGACGAGGACGAGGCCGTGCGCGTGGCGCTCTCCGAGCTGCGCCGCTAGGACGCGCCGGGGCGAATCTTACCAAAGCGTCACCCGCGCGTAAGCCCAATCGATTGGCCCCGGCCCGCCTGGCTGCGAGAATGGGGTCACCCTCCCAGGACGGGCGCGCAGGCGACTCGGCGCGCCCGGTCCCTGGGGGAGGGGCAGCGGCGCGGAAGGGGGCACCATGATCGCACGAATGTCCGAGCGGGCCGTTCTTCTGAGTTGCCTGGCCACCTCGACGCTTCTGGGCTGCCTCGCGCTCGCGATGCTCATGCACGCGGCGGCACTCTGACCTGACAAAGGTGCCGGGGGAGTTTGTCATGTTTTTTATGACAAACTCCCCCGGCACCTTTGTCAGGTCAGCCACCCCCGCCATCACCTTTGTCTCGCCTTGGTAGAGTAACAGGCTCTGAACGGATGGCCCGGATTTTGGGGTCGCATACGTCCAGAACCTGTCACTGATGTCACGGAGTCGCTTTCTCTGGGCTACTCGGCGAGGAGCGCCTCCACGTCGGCGCGCTCGGGCATGGCGGGGATGGCGCCGCGCTTGCGGACGCAGAGGGACGCCACCGCGTTGCCGAGGCGCGCGAAGCCGGCCGCGTCCTCGCAGGTGACGTCGCCGGCCGCCTTGCCGCTCTCGCAGAAGCCCGCGAGGAAGCCGCCCCAGAAGGAGTCGCCGGCGCCCGTGGCGTCTACGGCGTCCGCGGGGAAGCCCGGCACCTCGACGCCGCCGTCGGCGCAGCGCACGTACGCGCCGCCCGCGCCGAGCGTCACGGCCACGACCTTGGGGCCCTGGGCCAGAAGCGCGGCCGCCGCGGCCTCGGGGTCGTCAAGGCCGGTGAGCAGCCCGCACTCCTCGTCGGAGAGCTTCATGAGGTCCATCTGCGGCACCACGGCGCGCATCTGCTCCACGGCGGCCTCGACGGAGGGCCAGAGGTTGGCGCGGTAGTTGGGGTCGTAGGAGAGGGTGCAGCCGGCCTCGCGCGCGGCCTCGAGCGCGGCGAGCGTGGCCGAGCGGGCGGGCTCGTCGGTGAGGGAGAGCGAGCCCACGTGGAAGACGCGCGAGCTGGCGATCACGTCGCGCGCGAGCTCGTCCTCCGTGAGGCGGGTGTCCGCGCCGGGCTTGCGCGCGAAGGAGAACTCGCGCTCGCCGTCCGGGGAGAGCGCCACGAAGGCCAGGGTGGTGAAGGCGTCGGGGTCGGAGATGAGGCCCGTGGTGTCGATGCCCTGCTCCTCCAGGGTGGCGCGCAGGAACTCGCCGTGCATGTCGCAGCCCACCTTGCCGAGGAAGGCGGTCTTGTGGCCGAGCTTCTCCAGCGCAACGAGGACGTTAGCCGGCGCGCCGCCGGCGTTGCGCTCGAAGAGGCGCTGGCCGCCCGCCGAGGTGCCGGCGTCGGTGAAGTCGATGAGGAGCTCGCCCAGTGCTGAGACAGAGAACATGAGGTGTCCTTTCGCTTGCGGAATCGATTCCATGGCCATTATGCCGCCGTGGCGCCGCGCCGCGCGCTCTTCTCGGTAAGAGGGCGCATTTCCTCCGTCAGGCGCGCCAACGCGCGGCCGGCCCCGCCGCTCACCGGATGGCACTTGACGAAAAACGCAACGTCAACGACTATGAGAACGATACCACAACCACACACCCGGAGAGGGGGAGGGAACACATGATCAAGCTCATCGCGTCAGACATGGACGGCACCCTTCTGGACGAGGGCTCGCGCGTGCCCGAGGAGACCTTCGACCTGATCGTGGCCCTGCGCGAGAAGGGCGTCCACTTTGTGGCCAGCTCCGGCCGCCGCTATGACACGCTGCGCTGGTTCTTCGAGCCCATAGCTGACAAGATCGACTACGTGGCCTCGCTCGGCACGCAGGTCTACGCGGAGGGGCAGCTGCTCGACCGCGAGGTCTTCTCAACGCTCTCGGTCATGCGGCTCTTCGAGACCTGCGCCCTGTTCGACTGCCTGCACCTGGCCGTCTACGAGGACGACGCCACCTACCTGATCGACGACCTCAGCGCCTACATCAGCGAGCTCGACAAGGACCTGGGCTCGGCCATCCGCGTCTTTGACCCGCCCTCGCCGCGCGTCAACATCATCAAGGCCGCCGTGTGCTGCGACCGCCCCGAGCTCATCACCGAGATGGCCTACGTGCTGGAGCGCGAGCTGGGGGAGTGGTTCACGTTCCTGCCGAGCGGCTCGCGCTGGATCGACGTGGCGCCGGTCCACGTGAACAAGGCGGTGGGCCTGGCGCAGGTGATGCGCTACTACGGCGTGGCGGCAGACGAGGTCATGGCCTTCGGGGACTCCATGAACGACTACTCCATGCTGCGCTTTGTGGGCCACCCGGTGGTGGTGGAGAACGCGCGCTACTCGCTCAAGCAGATCGCGGAGCGCGTGATTGGGCCCAACACGGAGCGCTCCGTCCAGCAGGCGATGCGCGAGCTGCTGGCCGAGCTGTCGTAGGGACGCAAGAGGGGCGAGAAGAACCTGGACGGGCCCCATCGCGGGGCCGGCCCCAGGTTCTTCTCGCCCCTCCTTTCCGGGCTCTAGGGAAGCAGCCGGCGCACGGACAGGCAGCTGACGCGCAGCGAGCCGCCCTCCGCCACCAGGCGCACGGCGCGCGGCCCCGCCGCGGGCAGGCTGTAGGCGCTCAGCACCTGCTCGCCGTCGTTCACGAAGACCTCCACCGAGCCGCGGTCCAGGAGGACCTGCAGCCTGAGCTCCCGGCGGCCGGCGGAAGCCGGAGCCGCGCGGTAGCCGCGCTCGCCCACGCGCGCCGCCTGCCGGTCCAGCACGACGCGGCCGGCCTGGTCGTCATAGGCCACGTAGGTGCCGCCGCCGTCCGGCGTGGCGTGCAGCATGAGGCCGGCGCGCTCGGCCGTCGAGGAGGCGAGGTCAATAGCGAGGTCCACGCGGCCGGACGCGAGGTCCTTCTCGACCACGAGCTCCTCGTTGGGCCCCAGCTCAAGCGGCCCCACCTCGCGCGCCGGCCCCCACAGGGCATCGAGCTCTCGCGCGGGCGCGCAGTGCAGCGCGCCGTCCGGCCCCAGCGCAAGCTCGCGCGGCACGGTGAGCTGGCCGCACCAGCCGTCCTCCTGCGTGGGCAGCGCGCCGCCGTTGGGGCTCATCCAGCCCATCAGGATGCGGCGGCCGTCGGGCGCCTCCATGGTCTGCGGCGCGTAGAAGTTCTGCCCCCAGTCGAGCTGCCGGAAGTCCCCGGCGGGCTCGAAGGGGCTGCCAGGCCGCCAGGTGCCCACGAGGTAGCCCGCGTTGTTGAAGTTGCGGTAGCGGTAGCCCGAGGGCCGGGCGCCCATGGCGGAGAAGCAGAGCACCCAGCGGCGCTCGCCGCCCGGCGCGGCGAGCTCAAAGAGATCCGGGCACTCGAGCATGTAGACGTCTGGGTCGGGGTGGCGGTAGATCACGCCCTCGGGGCGCCACCGCGTCAGGTCGTCCGAGGCGTAGAGCACAATCTCCCCGCGTCCGTCCGGCGCGCGCCGGCCCACGACCATGTACCACGCGTCCCCCTGGCGCCACACCTTGGGGTCGCGGAAGTCCCGCAGGCCGTCCGGGTTGCCCACCACGACGCCGCGCTTCTCAAAGCGGACGCCGTCCTCGGAGGTGGCCAGGCACTGGACCTCGAGGTTGCCCTCGTCCTCGTTGCGCCCGTTGCGCCAGCGGTGCGCGGTGTAGAAGACGTAGAGGAGCCCGTCCGGCCCGGTCACGGCCGAGCCCGAGTAGACGCCCGCGCGCTCGGCCACGAGGCTCGGGGCCAGGGCGACGGGCTCCGACCGCCAGCGCGCGAGGTCGGCGCTCGAGGCGTGGCCCCAGTGCATGGGGCCCCACTGCGTGCCGAAGGGGTGGAGCTGGTAGAAGGCGTGCCAGCGCCCGTCGAAGAAGCAAAGGCCGTTGGGGTCGTTGATCCAGCCGCCGGGGGAGGCCACGTGGAACGTGGGATACCAGCGGTCGCGCCGCGCGGCGGCGAGCTCGGCCACGCCCCGCTCGGCGCGGGCGAGGGCCTGCTCGTGCGGGGCGAAGCTGGCGTTGGGGTCGTCCGGGGTCATGCGGTCCTTTCTAGTACGTGCCGGCCATGCCGTCGCCCATCTCCCAGGCGTGCAAAAGCGACTGTCCCTTCTGCGCGAGCGCGAGGTGACCGGGGCGGGGGAACCAGCGCGTGGCAAGCGCGAGCTCGCCGCCGTTCACGAAGACCTCCACGGCGGAGCTGTCGACAAGAACGCGCAGGTCGCGCACCGCGTCCACGGATGCCGCGCGCTCGTCGCGGCCGCAGCCCACGCGATCGTCCGCAAACGTCAGGCGCACGGTGCCGTTCTCCCAGCTTATCGCAAGCGCGTCGTCGAGCACGAGGGAGCCCGCGGGCTCCGCGTTGGCAAGAAGGACGTCGGCCCGGTGCTCGGCCAGCTCGAGCGTCCCGTCGGCCGCGAGCTCGTGCCGCGCGCCGCGCAGCGCCTCGAGCTCTGCCACCGGCCGCTGGAGGAGCGCCCCGCCCGCCCCGGCCGTGACCTCGCGCGGGACCGTGAGGCAGTGGCACCACGCCATGCCGTCCGGGGCGCTCTCGAAGTCCGCCTCGGGCAGGCCCATCCAGGCGATGAGGATCGTGCGGCCGGACTCGTCGACGAAGGTCTGCGGCGCGTAGAAGTCAAAGCCGCAGTCCCAGCGGCGGAAGGCGCCCGCGTCCACCACGGCCCCCTCGCTCACGCGGGAGCCTGCGGCGACCGGGACGTAGCCGGCCTGGTCGCGGATGCCGTTGGCCCAGGGGAGGCCCTGCATGCCCTGCGGGCAGAAGGAGAGCCACTCGCGCCCGCCGAGCTCCACGCGGTCCGGGCACTCCCACATGTAGCCGAAGGGCTCCGCGGAGCGGACGGTGCCCGCGTTCTCCCAGGCAAGGCCGTCGTCCGAGCGCAGCACGAGCACGAGGCCGTGGTCGTCCACGTCGCGCGCCCCGAGGATCATCCGCCACGCGTCGCCCTCGCGCCAGACCTTGGGGTCGCGCACGTGGCGGGTGCAGAAGGCGGGGTAGTCGGCGTTTCTCAGCAGCACGTTCTTCTCGCCCATCTTGTAGCCGTCCGGGCTCTCTATGAGTATCTGCACGGAGCGGCGGCCGGCGTGCACGTAGTCGAAGTCGCCGGGCTCCTTGACGTTGCCGGTGTAGTAGAAGCGCACGCCGCCCTCCACGGGGACGGCGCAGCCAGAGTAGGCGCCCGAGGCCTCGTCGGGCGTGTCGGGCGCGATGACAAACTCGCGGTCGACGGCGCGCCAGCGAACGAGGTCCTCGCTCGTGAAGTGGCCCCAGCCGCGCGGGGCGTGCGGGGCGGGCCAGTCGGGGCTGTACTGGTAGAACACGTGATAGGTGCCGTTGAGCTGGCAGAGGCCGTTGGGGTCGTTCAACCAGCCGGTGGGTGGCATGAGGTGAAAGCCCATGCGCCAGGGGTCGTGTGACATGGGACTCCTTTGCGGGTGAGGGACGGCCCGTCCGGCACGGGCCGCCCCGAAGGAGGGACGGGAATTCGGGCCGCGCCGCCCGGCTGGCATCGGGGCCCAAAGGGGGCGCGGCGAGCTCCTGCCAAAAAATAGCCTAAGTGCACCACTTTTTGACGGGAACGGGAAATGAGGCGCGGGACCGAGCGGATAGTGCCTGGATTTCGGCGGGCGTGCCGCGTCGAGGGGCGTCCCATCGGCCAAAAGCGGTGCACTTCGCGCTGTTTTTGGCAGATGGCGGAAGAGGCGCTCCCGGTGGGCGATCATCCGGCCGGTCCCGCGCACGGGGACGGGTCAGGAGAGCTCGACGAGCGCGTCGCCGGGTCGCACGGCGGCGCCCGTGTGCGGGGTCACGCTGCCGTAGGCGTCCGTGTTGGTGACGATCACGGGCGTCACGGGGTCGAGCCCGGCCGCGCGGATGGCGTCGAGGTCGATGTCCATGAGTAGCTGCCCGGCGCTCACGTGCTCGCCCACGCGGACGTGCGCGGTGAAGGGGGCGCCGTTGAGCGTCACGGTGTCGATCCCGATGTGCATGAGGATCTCGGCGCCCGCGTCGGTGGTCATGCCCAGGGCGTGGCCGGTCTCGGCGAGCACGGTGACGGTGCCCGCGGCGGGCGCGTAGAGCTTGCCCTCGGTGGGGCGCACCGCGGCGCCGGTGCCCATGGCCTCGCTCGCAAAGACCGGGTCGGGGACCTCGGTCATCTTGATGGCGGTTCCGGCGAGCGGGGAGACGATGGTCTCGGCGGCGCTGGTGGCGCTGGCGGCGCCCGCGCTCACGGCCGCCACGGCGGCGTCGGCCGCGGCGGCGGAGAGGGCCGCGGCGTTGGCGGCGTCAGCGGCGGACGCGGCGACGGAGGCCTCGACCACGGGTGCGGCGGCCTGCTGCTCGGGGTCCTTGTAGAGCATGTAGGAGATCGCAAAGGCCACGACGCCCGCGATGGCGAACATGATCACGTACTGGACGGGCCGGTTGAGGCAGAGCAGGATGCCAAAGATGCCGGTGACGCCGGTGCCGCTGGCGGCAAGCCCCGCGATGGAGGCGAACATGGCGCCCAGGCCGCCGCCGATGCAGCCGGCCACGAAGGGCTTGAAGAAGCGCAGGTTGACGCCGAAGATGGCGGGCTCGGTGATGCCCATGAACGCGGAGAGCGAGGAGGGCAGGGCAAGCGAGCGGACCTTGACGTCCTTGGTCTTGAGGGCCACGGCAAGGGCGGCGCCGGCCTGGCCGATGTTGGCGGCGCTTGCGAGCGGCAGCCAGTAGGTCACGCCGTACGTGGCGATCTGGCCGAGGTCGATGGTGGTGTACATCTGGTGGATGCCGGTGACGACGGTGGGGGCGTAGAGGGCGCCCATGATGAGCGAGCCCAGGCCGAGGGGCAGCGTGAGCAGGAACTGGATGCCGCCGAGGATGGCGTTTTCCGCCCACACGAAGATCGGGCCGACGGCGAGCATGACCACGTACGCGGTCACGGCCACGGAGACGAGCGGAGTCACGAAGAGGTCAAAGGCCTCGGGCACCACCTTGTGCAGGCGCTTCTCCACAAAGGCGAGGATGCCGCAGGCGATGACGATGGGGATGACGTGGCCCTGGTAGCCGGTCCACTCGATGGAGTAGAGGCCCGGGATGACGGAGTAGGTCTGGAGCACGCCCTCGGTGGCCACGGTGTTGGCGTTCTGCAGGCCGGGGTTGATGAGGATCATGCCCATGACGGCGCCCAGGTACGGGTTGGCGCCAAAGGCCGACGCCGCGGAGTAGCCGATGAGGATCTGCAGGAACGTGAACGCCGTGTTGGAGACGAGGTTCAGGATCTGGTACCAGGCGTTGTTGGTGTCCAGGCTGATGAAGCCGTTGGTGTCCATGAAGCTGAGCGCGCTCATGATGCCGAGCAGCAGGCCCGAGGCCACGATGGCCGGGATGATGGGCACGAAGACGTCGCCCAGGAGCTTGATTGCGCGCATGAACGGGTTGGTCTGCTGCTCCGCCGCCGCGGCCTTGACCTCCGCCTTGGTGGCAGCGGTGATGTGGCCGAGCGCGATGAACTCGTCGTAGACCTTGTTCACCGTGCCGGTGCCGTAGATGACCTGGAGCTGGCCGGACGCCTTGAAGTTGCCCTTGGCGCCGGTCGCGTTGTCCACCTTGGCCTGGTCGACCTTGCCGTCGTCCGCGAGCACGAGGCGCAGGCGCGTCGCGCAGTGCGCGGCCGAGACCACGTTGCCCGGGCCGCCTATCGCGTCCAGTATCTCCTGTGCCGCCTGCCGATAGTCAAGTGCCATTGGAACCGCCCTTCTCTCTGCGATGTCCTGCCGTATGAGAACGTTCCCATATGAAATCGTTCTCACAATAGCGCAGAGAGCCGGGGAACGCAAGATATTGTGCGAGCGGTTGAATCCGGTCGGCAAGCGGCGTGCGGCCCGAGCATGCCTCCCCGCACGGAATCGCGCGGCGGCGGGCAGAAGCGGCAATCCCGCGGTCCGGCGCGTTGCGTGGATGGGGCTTGTGGCAATCGGCGAGAAGAACGACCTGCGGTTCTTCTCGCCCCTGTTGCGAAGGGCGGGGTCGTGGCAGCGCAATCTCTGCCACGACCCCGCCCTTCGCAACGCGTCTCACGCCGCTCCTGCCATGGCCCCGCAATCGGCAACGCGGCGCCGGCACGCGGCCTAGCGCGTGGAGTTTCTCGCCACGACCTCGTAGCCCATCCTGACCTTGCGCGGCGCGTACTCCTGGCCGCTCATGAAGCCGAGGAGCGTCTTGGCGGTCTCGGCGCCGGAGGACTTGTAGTGCAGGTGGACCGTCGTCAGCGTGGGCGTGACGATCTGCGAAATCTCGGAGTCGTCCATGCCCGTCACCACCACGTCCTCGGGGACGCGGTGGCCGTACTCGCGCAGGCATGTGAGGGCGCCGTAGGCGATGGAGTCGGTGGCGCAGACGATGCCGTCGAGCTCGGGATAGGTGTCGAGGAGCGCCTCGGCCTGCTCGTAGCCGGAGTCCACGGTGAACTCGGCGATGCGCATCGCCCGCTCGGGGACCTCGACGCCCGCCGCCGCGCACGCCTCGAGAAAGCCGCGCCGACGCATCTGGCCCACGGCCACGTCCTCCTCGAAGACGCCGATGTAGGCCGGGTGCCGCGCGGAGCGCAGCGCGAGGGCGGTGACGTCGCGCATGGCCTCGAGGTCGTTCTGGAAGACGCAGGAGCAGCTGTCGGTGTCCTGGTCCAGCATCACGATGGGCACCGGGAGCGACGAGATGGCCTCGCGGTGCTCGTCGGTGATGACGGTGGCTATGAGGATGACGCCGTCGACCTGGCTCTTCTCGGAGAACAGGCGCAAGAACTCGACCTCGCGCGCGGCGTCGTTGTCCGTGTTGGCAAGGAGCACCTGGTAGCCTGCCTCGTTGAGGACGGGCGTAATGCCGGCGACCATCCGGCTGACCGACGCCGAGTTGATCTTGGGGATGATGACCCCCACGACGTTGGTGCGCCCCGTGCGCAGCGTCTTGGCGTGCTGGGACGGGACGTAGCCGGTCTTCTCTATGACGCGGCGGATGGCCGCGCGCTTCTCCTGGCTCACGTAGCCGTCGTTGAGGTAGCGCGACACCGTGGCCCGCGACACGCCGGCCATCTGCGCTATCTGGTTGATGTCCATCCCTTGGGGCTCCCTTCAGACAGCATGAGTGTAGCGCCGCCGGGGCACACCTCACCAAACCGCCATGAAAGCGCAGGTTGAGGGGTCAGCTCGGGGCGTGGGGCGCTATGCTCGTGACATGGCAGACTACGAGCACATAGTCCACGAGTTCGAGCCGGTCTTTGACGGGCGCTCCCGCGTGCTCGTGCTGGGCTCGCTCCCCTCGGCGCTCTCGCGCGAGAACCGCTTCTACTACGGCAACCCGCGCAACCGCTTCTGGCGCGTGATCGCCGCCTGCGCGGGCGAGCCCGTCCCCGCGGATGACGACGTCCCCGCCAAGCGCGCGCTGCTCCTGCGCCACGGCATCGCGCTCTGGGACGTCATCGAGAGCTGCGACATCCGCGGCTCGGCGGACGCCTCCATCAGAAACGTGGTCCCGGCCGACGTCCCCCGCATCCTGCGGGCGTCGCCCGTGGAGGCCGTGCTCTGCAACGGCGGTACGGCCGGAAGGCTCTATCGCCGCTGGCTGGAGCCCGTGTGCGGCCTGCCGGCGCGGGTGCTGCCGTCCACGAGCCCCGCCAACGCGGCGTGGTCGCTCGACCGGCTCGTCGCGCGGTGGCGAGAAGAACTCGCCGGGCTGATGTGCTGACGGCCGGACGTTCTTGTCGCCCCGCCCCCGCACGGCGGGCCTGCGGGGGATTCGCGACGCTCCGGAAACGGGATGTGTCGCCGCATCCCCGCATGAGGCTTCTGCGGGGCCTTGGCGACGTTTTGGCGCGTGGGTTTGTCGCAAATCCTCCGCAAGGTGGCTCCGCCGGGGGTTCGCGACGTTTTCAGCCGGGAGACCGTCGCAAGCGCCCCGCGCTGCGGGTCTGCGGGGGAATGGCGACGTTTTGGTGAGCGGGACTGTCGCAAGCGCCCCGCGCATCCGCTCCGCGGGGGGAATGGCGACAAGAACGTGGACGCCCTGGCCGTCCCGCTCCTAGAACGTCCGCGTGATCTGCCGGATGGCCGCCGCGGCAGTGTCCTCGTCCGGTCCGCTCACGGTCACGACCACGTGCTCGCCCGTGCGCACGCCGAGCATCAGGAGCTGCATGAGCTGCTTGGCGTCCACGACGCGCCCCGCGTGCTCCAGGGTGACGTCGCTTCTCCAGCGCTCTGCCTCGCTCGCCAGCAGGACGGCAAGCTGGATGTGCAGACCCAGCGGGTCCGTGATGTCGCAGGGTATCTCGTGCATGGGGCGTCCTCTCGGGGGCGGGGAACGGGCCGCCTTGACCTCTCACGATAATCCCAAAGCCTCCGCAAGGCTGAAAGACTTCGGTGCGTGGCGAGACGCATGCCGCAGCCGGTCGGAGCCGGCTCGAGGGTGCGGTCCCTGCCGCGCCGCATGGTCAACTGCCTTTTGAGGAAGGGGGCGCATGTTATTCACTGGTAGCGCGGCTGTGACAAACTAGGCACATCGCATAACACATATCCGCTCTCGGCAGCGCGTCTCGCAGGGAGGCTCATTCGTGAACATAAAGCAGCTCAGATACGTCGTGGCGATTCTCGCCACGGGGAGCTTCTCTGCCGCTGCCGCGCGTGAGAGCGTCTCGGTCCAGGCGGTCTCCAAGGCCATGTCCGAGCTCGAGGGGGAGATGGGCGCTCCGCTCTTCAACCGTGCGAGCTCCGGGGTGACGCCCACGCCGCTCGGCCGCGCCTTCGGGGCGCGCGCCCAGCGGGTGCTCGTGGAGTACGACGCGCTCGAGAGCTTCGCCCGGTCGAGCGCCCGCGAGGCCGCCGCGGGCCGCGGCCTGCGCCTGGGGCTCTGCGTGCCGAGCTTTCCGGGCATCGAGCGCATCTGCGCCATGATCAACGTGGTGACCGGCCGCGCCCTCGGCTGCGAGGTCGAGGTCATCCTCACGAGCGGGAGGACCTGCGTGGACGAGCTCAGGGCGGCCCGCTTTGACGCGCTCGTGACGATCGGCCCCCTGAAGGAGCGCGGGGTCGTCACGGGGAGCCTCGGCACGATGTCCCCCTATGTGCTGATGTCCAAGTCCAACCCGCTGGCCAGAAAGCGCGAGGTCACGCTCGAGGACATCAACGCGTGCCCCGTGGCGCTCGCACCGGACTTCGACCACTTCAACGAGTCAGTCTGCCGCGCCTACGCGGCCCGCGGGATGACCTTGGAGCTCGTCGAGATTCCCACGATGGGGTCGTACAACGACCTCCTGGAGCACAGAAACGGCCTCTCGTTCATCGTGGGCGGCGAGTTCATCGGCCCCCTCGAGGGCTGCGTCATGAGGCCGATCGCCCCGCGCGACCGGATGCCGATCCCCATCTGCCTCTCGTCGCTCGAGGGGGCGAGCTTCAGCTACCTCGAGCTCAGCCACGCCCTCTCCAAGATGAAGATCCTCTCCTAGGACCTGACAAAATGCCCTGGCACCTTTGTCATCATGACAATGGTGTCAGGGCATTCCGTCAGGTTTTTTGCGGGCGGCTACGCGAGGTACCAGACGAAGTCCCAGGCGGGGAGCTGGAAGGTCTCGAAGCCCATGGTCTCGCCCGTGACGAGGTTGGTGTACTCGGAGCAGGACGGCATCCACACGGTCTTCTCGTCATCGCTGAAGTTAAAGACCGCGTTGAGCGTGCGGCCGCCGGCGCTCCGGCGGATCCAGAGGATGGCCGGGTCGCTGTAGTCGACGATCCCCGCCTCAGCGTCGGCGTCGAAGACGTCCTCGCGCCGGCGGATGGCCTCCAGCTCGCCGAGCGCGTCGAAGATGCGCTGCTGGACGCTGCCCTTCTCGTCAACGCGGTCGACGAGGCTCCAGTCGAAGCGGCCGCGGTGGATGTAGCGCGAGTCCTCGGCCTTCTCGGGGTCGTCCTTGTAGGTGTAGTCGTTCACCTGGCCGACCTCGTCTCCGCTGTAGATGATCGGCAGGCCGGACTGCGCGAGCAGGTAGGCGTGGAGCATGACGTCCTTGCGGATGGCGAGGTCCATGGCCTCCTCGTCGCCCTCGAAGCCCGCCGCCTCGATGCCGCACATGGAGGCCGTGGTGGCGCAGAAGCGGGCGTCGCCCGTGACCGGGTCGGCGTTGTAGAGCTCGCCGCGCGAGGTGCTGCCCGGCGTGTGGCCCTGGAAGTAGTCGTTGAGGTAGCGCTTGTGCGGCACCTCCTCCATGCCCCAGGTGCTGAGCGTGGCGTAGTCGAGACCCCAGCCAATGTCGTCGTGGCAGCGCAGGTAGTTGAGGAAGGTGTACTGGCTGGGCAGCCCGCAGACGGCGTCGAGCTGCGAGCGCAGCAGGCGCGTGTCGCGGCAGGCCACGGAGTTCCAGGTGGTGGCCATGGTGGTCACGTTGTAGAGCATGTGGCACTCGGGCTTCTCAACCGTCCCGAAGTAGGGCACCACCTCCACCGGCGCCATGACGACCTCGCCCAGAAGCACGATGCCGGGACACACGATCTCGCCGATCATACGCATCATGCGCACGATGGTGTGGACCTGGGGGAGGTTCCGGCAGTTGGTGCCGAGCTGCTTCCAGATGTAGGGCACGGCGTCGATGCGGATGATGTCCATGCCCTGGTTGGCCAGGTAGAGGAAGTTGTACATCATCTCGTTGAAGACGCGCGGGTTGCGGTAGTTGAGGTCCCACTGGTAGGGGTAGAACTGCGTCATCACGGACTGGCCGAGTTCCGGCAGGTAGGTGAAGTGGCCGGGCGCGGTGGTGGGGAAGACCTGGGGGACGTCGCGGGTGTACTGGTCGATCACGGCCTGGTTGCTCTCGAAGAAGTACCGGCTCATGTACTCGCCCTCGCCCGCGCGGGCGCGCCGGGCCCACTCGTGGTCCTCCGAGGTGTGGTTCATGACGAAGTCCATGCAGAGGCTGATGCCCTTCTTGTGGCACTTCTCGGCGAGGTGCGCCAGGTCCTCCATCGTGCCGAGCTCGGGCTTCACGCGGCGGAAGTCCTTGACGGCGTAGCCGCCGTCCGAGCGGCTCTTGTCCGCGGGCGTGTCCAGGAACGGCATGAGGTGGAGGTAGTTCACGCCCACGCGCTCGAGGTAGTCCAGGCGGTCCTCCACGCCCCGGATGTTGCCGGCGAAGTTGTCGATGTACATCTGCATGCCGAGCATGTCGCGGCTGCGGTACCACTCGCCGGCGGCTGCGCGCTCGGCGTCGAGGGCGCGCAGCTGCTCGGAGCGCGCGTCGTAGTAGGCCCGCATCTGGTCGAGGAGCTCGGCGAACATGTCGCTGTTGTCGTAGAGCTCCATGTAGAGCCAACGGAGCTCGTCGTGGTGGCGGGCGAGCCGCTCCTGGAAGACGGCGTCGGCCTTCGCGCGCGCCGCCTTGGTGGCGCTCGGCTTGGCGGCCGCGGCCTTGGCGGCGGTGGCGCTCGGCTTGGTGGCCTTGGCGGCGGTGGCGCGCGGCTTGGCGGTGGCGGCCTTGGCGGCGGTGGCGCGCGGCTTGGCGGCCGCAGCCTTTGACGTCCTTCTCGCCGGCGCCTTCTTGGCCGGGCTCTTCCTCGTGGCCTTCTCCGTCATGGGCGGTCCTTTCCCCCTCTGCGTATGCTCCCGCACGCATTCTAGCGGTGCGCCCGCCCAAAGGTGGGAACGATTCCGCGGGCGTAGGCAACGAGGGGTGGGAACGTTCCCCTGCGCCGCCGCCCGCTGATCGCGAGGCGCGGCCCTCCTCTCGCCGCGCGCCGTCTTGGGGCCGGCGACGGGGCGGGTCGGCGCGCGATGGGGTATAACAGCCTCAAACGGCAATCGAGGCGAGGAGGAACCCATGAACAGCGTCATCCAGGGCATGCTGGACCGCCGGAGCGTCCGCGCGTACACCGACGAGGTGCCGAGCCGCGAGCAGGTCGACCAGGTCGTCGAGGCCGGCCTCTGGGCGGCGAGCGGCATGAACCGCCAGGGCCCCATCATCGTGGCCGTCACCAACCGCGCGCTGCGCGACCGCCTCTCGCGCATGAACGCCGAGATAATCGGCGACCCCAGCCGCGACCCGTTCTACGGCGCGCCGGTCGTGCTCGTGGTGCTTGCCCCGCGCGACCAGCCCAACCGCGTCTACGACGGCAGCCTCGTCATGGGCAACCTCATGCTCGCCGCGCACGCGCTGGGGCTCGGCAGCTGCTGGATCCACCGCGCCCGCGAGGAGTTTGACACCCCCGAGGGCAAGGCCATCCTCGCCGAGCTGGGCGTCGAGGGCGACTACGAGGGCATCGGCCACTGCATCCTGGGGTATGCGGCCGAGGTGCCGGAGCCCAAGCCGAGGAGGGACGGTCGCGTTTATTACGCGGAGTAGGCCGCGGCGGCCGCGCGTTCTGTTAGCCTAGGAAGGCGCCGGGTTCTTCTCGGCGTCTTTTTTCCTTGGACGGAAGTGAGCAACGTGGACCTCAGCCAAGCCATAGAGTGCGCGAGCGCCTTCGTGTTTCCCGGCTTCCTCACGGACGACGCGTCGCTCTCCGCCGAGCGCGCCAAGAACGAGGAGGCGCTCGGGGTGCTGCGCGCCGCCTGGGCGGAGGCGCCCGCCGGCCGCGAGCCGTTCCCGTACGACCTCGTGCTCTCCCTCGCGGACAGAAACCGCGACGTCTGCGACCGCTTTGGCATAGAGAAGCTGCGCGACCTCTCTCCCTCGAGCCTCGCGCGCGGGCTTTCCGCGGCCGACCTCATCCATGCCGTGGCGGTGCTCCAGCACCGCACGGACGCGCAGGTGACGGCGCTCGCCGGCCCGGACGCGCGCGACCTCAACGTGGCCTGGGTGGACGCGCCGGTCTCCGGCATGGTCGTGGGGATCGACATCGAGACCACGGACCGCGACCCGGCGCGCGGCTACATCATCAACGTGGGCCTGGAGTTCATGACCATCGGGCCCAAGGCCAAGCCGCACGACCCCTTTGCCGGCTACTTCGGCCTGCCCGAGATGTACGCCGAGAAGGGCGTGCCGCTCGCGGACATCCACAAGATCTCGTGGTCCGACCTCGAGGGCAAGACCCCCTTCCGCGAGGACAAGCAGGTGCAGAAGGCGCTTCTGGCCGCGATGTGCGCCTACCCGTTCATGGCGCACAACGCCGCCTTCGAGGACTCCTGGTTCATGCTGCACATCGACGGCTACGCCGAGGCGCGCAAGGCCGGGCGCGTGGTGGTCGTGGACTCGCGCGACATCTGCCGCCGCGTGGACCCCGAGACGCGCATCCTGCCCCACGAGCAGCGGCCGGCGTCGCTCGAGAGCTGGGCGCGCCGCCGCGGTACGCTCAAGGCGGGGGAGTCGGAGCGCCACCTCGGCCTCGACGACGTGGAGCTCATGCTCGCCACGGTCCAGGCGGAGTTCACGGCCCGCAACATGCTCGCCTGACGCCCGGGCGCCCGGTCCGGGCCCGTTGGCGCCCGCCGCGGGTACGTACACGCCGTTTTCGGGTACGTACACGCCTCGGGCGTCGACGTTCTTCTCGCCAAGCGCTCTGCCTGCGGGTCCTTGGCTGCATGGTACCGTATGAATTATCAAATTGCGTACGCATCCGGAGGGGGAGTGTACGTACCCGGGAGGGCGTGCGCCCGGAGGCGCCCGGCGCGCCGAGAAGTGCTAGGCTGGACGGTCGCGCTTCGCAAACGACCTGCGAAAGAATCTGCGACCGAAGGAGACCTATGATCGAGAAGGACGTCGCCGCCGGGCTCGTCGAGTTTGTCCGCGCATGCCCGAGCATGTTCCACACCGCCGCCGCCATCCGCGCTCGGCTCGACGCCGCCGGGTTTGCCTATCTGCCCGAGGGCGACGCCTGGGCCATGGAGCCGGGCGGGCGCTACTACACCGTCCGCAACAACTCGAGCGTCGTGGCGTGGAAGGTCGGCGCCGAGCTCCCCGAGGACGGCTACCACTTCCAGCTGGCCGCCGCCCACGGCGACTCGCCCACCTACAAGGTGAAGGCGGCGCCCGTGCTCGAGGGCCCGGAGGGGTACCTCCGCCTGGACGTCGAGGCCTACGGCGGCATGCTCGACCACACGTGGCTGGACCGGCCGCTCGGCCTTGCGGGCCGCGTGCTCGTGCGCGACGGCGCGCGCGTGGAGAGCCGCCTCGTGGACATCGCCGAGGACGTCTGTCTCATCCCGAGCGTGCCCATCCACCTGGACCGCGCGAGCGGCCTTACGCCCGAGCTCAACCGCGCGGTGGACCTCTGCCCGCTCTTCTCGGCGGGCGAGCTTCCCGCGGGGGCCTTCGACGAGATGGTGGCTGAGGCCGCGGGCTGCGAGCCGGCGGACGTCCTCGCGCGCGACCTCTTCCTCGTGGCCCACGAGGAGCCGCGCGTCTGGGGCCGCGCTGGCGAGTTCGTCTCCGCAGGCCATCTCGACGACCTCCAGTGCGCCTATGTGGCGCTCGAGGCCTTCCTCGCGGCGGATAACCCGGGCGACGTGAGCGTCTACGCGTGCTTCGACAACGAGGAGGTGGGCTCGGGCACCAAGCAGGGGGCGCTGTCCACGCTGCTCGCCGACACGCTCTCCCGCACGAGCGCGGCGCTCGGCCGCACGCCCGAGGAGCACCTGCGCGCGCTCGCCGGCTCCATGCTCGTGAGCTGCGACAACGCGCACGCCGTCCACCCCGCCCACCCCGAGAAGTTCGATGCGGCCAACCGCTGCCGGCTCAACGGCGGCCTCGTCATCAAGGAGGCGGCCAACCAGCACTACTGCACGGACGCCTTCAGCCGCGCCGTCCTCGTTGCCGTGCTGGAGCGCGCGGGCGTGCCGTACCAGACCTTTGCCAACCGCTCGGACGTGGCCGGCGGCTCCACGCTCGGCAACCTCTCCAACACCCAGGTGAGCGTGCACGCCGTGGACGTGGGCCTGCCGCAGCTGGCCATGCACTCCGTCTTTGAGACGGCGGGCGCCCGCGACACGGCGCTCGGCATCGCCGCACTCACGGCGTTCTACGAGGCCGACCTGCGCATCGACGGCTCAGACGCGGCGGAGATCGCCTAAAAGGGGACAGGCCCCTTTTAGGCGAGTTCTCAGCAAAAAGGGCGCGGGGCCCCGGAGGAGGCCCCGCGCCCGGCGGCCTGTTCGCGCGAGGGGCGCGGGCCGAGAAGTGCGGCCTACTCGTCGCCGAAGCTGATCCCCATGGCCTTGGCCTCCTTGACGAGGTCGCTCTTGGGGTCGACGTACTTGAGCTTGCCGGCCACGTCCTTGAGCGGCACGCGGCACATCTTGCCGTTGACCTGCGCGATCATGACGCCGTACTTGCCCTTGAGGCAGGAGAGCGCCGCCTCGACGCCGCACTGGGTGGCAAAGATGCGGTCCTGGGCGTCCGGCTGCCCGCCGCGCTGGGTGTGGCCGGGGATGGCGATGCGAATCTCGCGGCCGGTGCGCTTGTCGATCTCCGCCGCGATGTCGTAGGCGACCGACGGCGAGGTGCGCGCGGCCACGAGCTTCTTGTACTCCTTCTTCGAGAGCGCGGCCTCCTCCTTGGAGATGGCGCCCTCGGCCACCACGACGATCGTGAAGCGCGAGCCGGCCTTGTCGCGGTCCTCGATGACGCGGATGACGTTCTCGATGTCGTAGGGGATCTCGGGGATGAGGATGACGTCGGCGCCGCCGGCCACGCCCGCGTAGAGCGGGATCCAGCCGACCTTGTGGCCCATGATCTCGATCACGAAGACGCGGCCGTGGGAGCTCGCGGTGGTGTGGATCTCGTCGATGCAGCGGGTGGCCACCTCGACGGAGCTCGTGAAGCCGAAGGTCATGTCGGTGCCGTAGGTGTCGTTGTCGATGGTCTTGGGAAGCGCGATGACGTTCAGGCCCTCCTGGGAGAGGCGGTTGGCGGTCTTGGTGGAGCCGTTGCCGCCGAGCATGAACAGGCAGTCCAGCTTGAGCTTGGCGTAGGTGTGCTTCATCGCCTCGACCTTGTTGACGCCGTCGGCCTCGGGCGTGTCGAGCAGCTTGAAGGGGGTGCGGCTCGTGCCGAGCACGGTCCCGCCGCGCGTGAGCAGGCCAGAGAAGTCGCGGTTGTCCATCATGCGGAAGCGCTCGTAGATGAGGCCCTGGTAGCCGTCCTCAAAGCCGTAGACCTCGACGGGCTCTTCGGACTGGCGGTAGAGCGTCTTGACGATGCCGCGCATGGTGGCATTGAGCGCCTGGCAGTCGCCGCCGCTCGTGAGAAGACCGACTCGAAGCATGGTACATCCTTCCCTCTGGGCTCACAGATAGGAAAAGTATGCACCTCGCTCGGCGGAATGCAGAGTATTCTCCGCGAGCGGTATCGTTCCCAGTGCGACGGGGGGACGAGCGAGCCGTTGCCGCTCCGTCTCCCCGCCGCCACTGCTACCATGGCGAGAAGAACGTCGAGCCGGGGAGGGTCCCATGACATCAGACGAGCGACGAGAAGTGGCCGAGGCCGTGGCGGCGGGACGCCGCGCGCTCGCCAGCCTGGAGGAGGCCGCGGACGCCCTGGGCAGCGCGAGCAACTGGGGGCTCTTCGACCTTCTCGCGGGCGGCATCATCACGAGCCTGGTCAAGCGCTCGCGGCTCGATGACGCCGAGGAGGCGCTCGAGCGCGCCCGGGCCGATCTCTACGCCTTCACGCGCGAGGTCTCCGACGTGCGCGGGATCGAGGAGCTGCGCGTGAACGTGGGCGGCCTCGCCTCCGCGCTCGACATCCTTGTGGACAACCCGTTCGTGGACCTCTACGTGCAGAAGAGGATCGATGACGCCGAGGAGAACGTGCAGGCCGCGATCGGGGCAACAAGGACGGTGCTCCGCCGCCTGGAGTCGCTGCGCTGACAAATGCTGACAAAGGTGTCAGGGGCGTTTGTCATGAAAATTATGACAAACGCCCCCGTCACCCCTGCCAGCATCACGCCGTTCACCGTTTCCGTTTGCGAACGCCGGTGACACGCCCGTCCTTCTCGCCATAGAATCTCCTCATCTGTGGTTTTGGGTTCCAGAAAGGGTAGGCAGGTGGGCAAGATGCAGGAGATTCTCCACGCGCCCCACGAGCAGATCGAGGCGATTCAGCTCGAGGGCATCAAGAAGACCGTGATCAAGTGTTACGAGAACGTGCCGTTCTACCGCGAGAAGTTCGACGAGGCCGGCTTCGACCCGTACGCGGTCACGAGCCTCGCCGACCTCGAGCGCGCGCCCTTCACCACCAAGCAGGACATGCGCGACAACTACCCGTACAAGATGTTCGCCGAGCCGCTCAAGAACTGCCGCGAGATCCACATGTCCTCCGGCACCACGGGCGTGGCCACGGTGGGCGGCTACACCCAGCACGACCTGGAGATCTGGGGTGAGTGCTTCGCCCGCGGCATCGAGTACGCCCACGGCGGCGAGGACGACATCTGCCACGTCTGCTACGGTTACGGGCTTTTCACCGGCGGCCTCGGCGCGCACTACGGCGGCCTCTACGCGGGCGCCACGGTCATCCCCATGTCCGCCGGCAACACCGAGCGCCAGATTCGCGTGCTCAAGGAGATGGGCTCCACGATCATCTGCTGCACGCCGAGCTACGCCATGCACATCGCCGACACCGCCCTCGAGATGGGGATCGACCCGGCTCGCGACTTCCACCTGCGCGCGGGCATCCACGGCGCCGAGCCCTTCAGCGACAACTTCCGCCGCGACCTCGAGCGCAAGCTCAACTACCACGTGCTCGACGTCTACGGCCTCACCGAGACCATGGGCCCGGGCGTGGCCATCGAGTGCTGGGAGCAGGACGGCCTGCACCTTGCCGAGGACCACTTCTACGCGGAGATCATCGACCCCAACACCGGCGAGGTCCTGCCCGACGGCGAGTGGGGCGAGCTCGTGCTCACCACCACCGACCGCGAGGCCACGCCCGTCGTGCGCTATCGCACGCGCGACATCACGCGGATCCTCCCCGGCGAGTGCGCCTGCGGCTGCACACACCGCCGCATCGACCGCATCCACGGCCGCACCGACGACATGCTCATCATCCGTGGCGTCAACGTCTTCCCGAGCCAGATCGAGGACGTCATGAAGACGTTCGCGCAGGTCAGCTCCTGGTACCAGATCGAGATCGACACCGACCAGCGCTCGCTCGACCTGGTCACGCTCAAGGCCGAGGTCAACCCCGACTTTGCCTTCGACTCCGTGGCCGCCGTCGAGCGCCTGCAGAAGGAGATCTCGGCGCGCCTCAAGACCGCGCTCTCCGTGGGCGTGCGCGTCAAGCTCGTGGAGCCCAAGACCATCGCGCGCAGCGAGGGCAAGGCCAAGCGCATCGTCGACCTGCGAAAGGGGATCAAGTAATGATTGACCAGATCACCGTCTTCCTCGAGAACAAGCGCGGCCGCATCGCGTCTCTGTGCCGCACCCTGGGCGACGCCAACATCAACATGGCCGCGCTCTCCGTGGCCGACACCACCGAGTACGGCATCGTGCGCATCATCTGCAGCGACACCGAGGCTGCCCTCGCCGCGCTCGACGCGGGCGGGTACCGCGCCATCAAGACCAAGATCATGGCCATCGCCGTGCCGCACCACCCGGGCGGCGCCGCGGACCTGCTGGAGAAGCTCGACGACCTCGACGTGGACATCGAGTACTTCTACTGCTTCTCCACGACCGACGACCTCGCGGTGCTGGCGCTCAAGATCGCCGACCCGGCGAGCGCGGCGGAGGCGAGCTGGGCCATCGAGAAGGCCGGCTTCCACGTGTTCGACCAGTCCGAGATAGAGTAGGTACCTCTCGCACGCCTGCCCCCTCGATGGGCCTGCCATACATCTGCTGTATGGCAGGCCCATCTCATATGTATTTTACGGAGGGTCTCTGTCCGCCTACCATGAGGTCGTTCCCACCGCGTCATTGGAGGCAGCGCATGATTCTTGGCATGGGCATCCCCGAGCTCGCCGTCATTCTGGTGATCATCCTCGTCATCTTTGGGCCCAAGAATCTCCCCAAGCTTGGGTCGGCCATCGGCAAGACCGTCAAGAACGTGCGCGAGGGCATGGAGGAGGACCCCAGCGACTCGGAGCCCTCCGCCGAGCCCGAGGTCACCCCCATCGAGGCATCTGACGTCGAGAAGAACGGCGACGTCCGATAGCTCCGCCCCGCGCCCCCGGGACCTCCTTCCCGCCCGGGGGCGCCCTCTCGTGGCTGGCGATCTGTCACTTGGGCCCCGCGCGTCGATTGTGCGGGGCCCAGGTGACGTTTCTTTAGCTGAGAGTGTCGCGAAGCCCCCGCGCGGCAGCCGTGCGGGGGAGAGGCGACGCTCTTGCGGCGGGAACGTCGCGAAGCCCCCACCCAGATAGCGTGCGGAGCGGAGACGACGTTTCCGCGCTTGGGGGTGTCGCGAAGCCCCCCGCGCGGCAGCTGCGCGGGGGAGAGGCGACGGCCCCGCCGCAAGAGCGTCGCCGGACACCCGCCCGCCCACGGCGCGGGGCCCAGGTGACACCCGCCCCGCCCGCCGTCCTTGCCGCCTGTCGCCCCTAGCGGAGCTCGCCGAGCAGCGCCACGACGCGACTGGCGAGCGGCGTGAGCGCGCGATCGGCCTTCCAGATGACGGCGGAGCGCGACTCCAGGTCCTTCTCGGTGACGACCTTGATGAACTGGTCGCCGGTGTCGCACACCCTGAGCAGGGACTGCGGCACAAGCCCGACGCCCATGCCGGAGGCCGCCCACGCGCAGGTGGTGCGCTCGTCCTCGGTCTCGCAGGCGACGCGCGCCTCAAGGCCCCGTGCGGAGAGCGCGTGGCGCACCTGCTGGGAGAGCCGTCGGTCGCAGACGAGCGGCACCCGCGCGAGCTCCTCGAGCGAGACCTCCATCTCGTCGCCCACCTCAAGGTGCGGGGGCATGACGGCGACGAGCGGCTCCGCGGGGGCGTACCTGCAGCGGAGCCCGGCGCTGGTAAAGGGGGTCCGCACGACGCCGATCTCCGCGATCCCGCTTGCCACAAGGTCGATGACCTCAGGCACCGTCCCCTCGCGCACCTCGAAGGAGACGCCGGGCGCGGACGCGAGCTCGCCCAGGCGCGTCGAGGGGACGAGCCCCGCCGCGCTCGCGCAGACTGCCATGCACACGGTTCCGGTGAGCCCCCTTCCCAGCCCCGAGACCTCGCGTGCCGTGGCGTTGGCGAGCGCGAGCATCGTCGTCGCGCGCTCGTAGAGGAGCCGCCCCGCATCGGTGGGGGTGACGCCGCGCGGCCCTCGGAGGACGAGCTTTGTGTCAAGCTCGCGCTCGAGCTGGGCGAGCTCGTAGGAGAGCGGCGGCTGGGAGATGTGGAGCCGCCGGGCTGCCGCGGTGATCTGCCCCTCCTCGACTATTGCGACAAAGTACTCGAGCTGCTTGAGATTCACGTTTCCTCCCTCGGGGCGCCGCGATATAGAAGGATTGTATCGCCTGCCCGCAGGTGCCCTGACAGAGGAGGGGGCGCGTTGCCGAAAGGGGGGGCCATGGCAATCTGCCGGCCAGAGGCGTTGCGGGATATGGGGTTCTGGCAGCCGCGCGTGGCGGCGACCTGGCGTTCTTCTCGCCCGCGTTGCGGGATATGGGGCCGTGGCAGGCCCGGAGCTGCCATAACCCGCGATTCCGCAGCGCCCCCGCCCGGCAGATTGCCACGACCCGCGATTCCGCAGCGCCACGACGCAGCGTCACGTCGCGGCAGCGCTCCGCCGCCCCGCCCGCCGCCACCGCGCCCTTAGCAAATCCTTAGCAATCGTCGCCCCTCCTCCGCGTATCCTTGGGCGGGAGGAAAGGAGGCGCATGGGCGAGCACGCCGGGCGCGGTAGGCGCATACTGGTGGTGGACGACGAGCGGGAGATCTGCGACCTCGTGGCGGTCTACCTCGAGGGAGAGGGCTTCGAGGTGGAGCGCCTCTACGACGGCGCCTCCGCGCTCGCGCGCGTCGAGGACGCGTCCGCCGCGCCAATCGACCTCGCGATCCTTGACGTGATGCTGCCCGGCGTCGACGGCTTCGAGCTCTGCCGCAAGATCCGCGAGCGGCACGCCTACCCGGTCATCATGCTCACCGCGCGCGGCGAGCAGGCGGACAAGATCTCCGGCCTTGCGCTCGGGGCTGACGACTACGTGACCAAGCCCTTCCTCCCGCTCGAGCTCGTGGCGCGCGCCAAGGCGCAGCTCAGGCGCTACACGCGCTACAATGCGCCCATGCCAGGCGAGCCGAGCGGGCGAGGGGACGTCATCGTGTGCCGCGGCCTTGTGCTCGACGTGCGGACGCACGAGGCGCGCCTCAACGAGCGCCCGCTCCAGCTCACGCCCACCGAGTTCTCCATCCTGCGGATCCTCCTGGAGGCCGAGGGCGCCGTCGTCTCCGCGCGCGAGCTCTACTTCAAGATCTTCGGGGAGGCCTACTACGAGCGGGGCTCGGGCTCCATCACCGTCCACATCCGCCACCTGCGGGAGAAGATGGGCGACTCCTTCGAGGACCCGAGCTACATCCGGACCGTCTGGGGGTGTGGGTACAAGATTGAGCGCTAGCGAGAAGAACGCGCCGCGCGCGGGGTCATCGGCCGCGACCATGAGGACGGTCGCGGCAGCGGCCGTCGCCGTCATCATAGGCGCGGTGGCGTTCCAGACCGTCTTCGGGTTTGTGGACGGCGCGTGGAACGGCACCTTCATGGACTGGCTGGCGGGCCAGTTCCTGGACCACCACAACCTTGAGGTCTTTGGCGTGACGCCGGAGATCGTGCTCGACAACGGCGGCGTCAAGTACTTCTTCCTGCAGCTGGGGATCTGCGTTATCGTGGCTATCGTGGCCGTGGGGGCGGTCTCATGGCGCATGGCGTCCCGCCGCGCGGAGCGCAGGGCCGCCGCGCATGCCGCGGAGCTGCTCGGCCGCTACATGTCACACGACCTCGAGGCCCACGAGGCCTTCCCCGAGGGCTACGAGGAGCTCGCGCTGGTGGCCTCGGACGTCAAGCGCGCCGCGGCCGACCAGGCGCGCCGGCTCGAGGACGAGTCCGCGCGCAGGAGCGACCTCATCACCTACCTGGCGCACGACCTCAAGACGCCGCTCACCTCGGTCATCGGCTACCTCTCGCTGATCGACGAGGTCCCCGACCTGCCCGCCGAGCAGCGGTGCCGCTACGTGGGCATCACGCTCGACAAGGCCCTGCGCCTGGAGGCGCTCATCAACGAGTTCTTTGACATCACGCGCTACGGCCTTGCGCACATAGAGCTGGAGCTCGCGCCCGTCGACCTCTCCTTCCTGCTCGTCCAGATGGCAGACGAGTTTCTGCCGGCGCTCTCCGCGCACGGCAACCGGCTCGTCGTGACCGTCGAGGGCTCCGAGCGCACGCCGGAGGAGCCCGGCGAGCCGCTCGTGATCACGGCCGACGCGGCCCGCCTCGCCCGCGTGCTCAACAACCTCATCAAGAACGCGATCGCCTACAGCGCGGAGGGGACGAGCATCGACCTTCGCGCCCACCGCTCGGGCGAGCGGGTGGTCATCAGCGTCTCGGACGAGGGCGCGACCATCCCCTCCCACAAGCTGCGCGCCATCTTCGACAAGTTCTTCCGCGTCGACGAGTCGCGCGGGAGCGCCACGGGCGGCACCGGGCTCGGCCTGGCCATCGCGCGCGAGATCGTGGAGCTTCACGGGGGCACGATCTCTGCCGCGAGCGCGGAGGGGCGAACCACGTTCACGGTGGAGCTGCCGGCCGGCGCGCGGGCGTGACGGCCGCGTTGGCCGCCCCTCCTTCCCGAGGGTGTCGCCGCGGCCCCGCAGAGCGTCCGGGCGGGGGCGCGGCGACACCCTCAGGCGGGGAAGCGTCGCGAGGCCCCCGCGCTGACGCCCCGCGGGGGCGCGGCGACACATCGGCGCCGGAAAGCGTCGCGAGGCCCCCGCGCGCAGATGCTGCGGGCGCCCCGCGACGTTTTTCTCGCTCCTCCGGCCGTGCCCTCCGGCCCGTCTCTCCGGCCCGCCGCGCGGGCTATGCCGAGAAGGACCAGAGGTTCGCGCACTGGGTGAGCACGCGGTCGAGCTCCCAGGTCCTGCCGGTGCGCTCGGCGCTGTTGGGGTCGCGCACGACGATCTCCCCCTCCTCCGTGAGGCCCGCGAGCACGATGAAGTGGCCCGTCGAGGTGAAGTCGCCGGGCAGCACGCTGCAGATGACGGGGTGGCCCTGCGAAAGCGCCTCCCGCACGGCGTCGGCGCTCGCCGGCAGCTCCTCCGAGCGCAGCCCCAGCTCGGAGGCGCCCTCGCTCATGAGCGTCCACGTGGTCATGCCGTCTGCGGTGTAGCCCCCGCGCTCGGAGAGGGCGGCCATGCCCGCGGGGTCGAGGTCGTCCTTTCCCGTGAGCGCCACGTACACCATCGAGAGGCAGGTGGGCCCGCAGCCGTTCTTCTCGATGGTCCCCCCGGCGTAGCCGATGCCCGCCCAGGCCGGGTCGGTCTGGTAGAGGCAGGGGACCTCGCCTCGGCGCCACTCGGCGCGGGGCGTGGAGGTGACGGGCTCGGCCGCCCGGGCGTCGCGGGGCGCGGCCGCGGACAGCGCCGCGAGCGCGATGCCGAGAAGGGCGAGCGCGGCGGCCGCGGACAGAAGCAGGGCGGACGTCCTTCTCGCCCTCCTGCGACGGACGTAGCGGCTGGGCGCGTACCTGGTCATGGCGGTCTCCTCTCCTCGGTGTCTGGCACCAGTCTGGAGCCCGCGCCCATAAGGGGTCCTGAACCAGGGATTAAGGTTTTGCTAATGGCCTGTAGGAAGTTGTTAGGGTTTTGTCAAGAGGGTTTCGACGGAAGGGAGGATTGGGTATAACGAGCGTGTCAGACGAGAAGAGAGAAAGGAGGGTAGAACATGACCAAGGTCAAGAACATGGGCTCCCGCCAGCGCAAGGTGCTGAGGGCGTGCCACAACGGCTGGTTCATGAGCGGCGAGTATCGCGCGCTTTTCGGCGGCCACGAGCGTCGCTTCTGGGCCGACAGCCCCAAGATCCTGTTCAACGACGTTGACCAGTGGTTCGCCACCCACGAGCGGAACCACGCAGACTCGCACCTGCTCGTCAAGTGCGTCCGCGCGGCGTAGCGCCTGCGCCCATACGAGAGGTCGAGCGGAGCCTGCGGGCTCCATTTTTTATGCCGCGGCAGGCTGCCGTGCCGGGCGGGCCTGACGTCAGCGGCGCGCGTGCGCGAGCATGAGGGCGAGGATGACGGCGAGGCCGCGCCGGAGGCTGTCCTTCTCGACCCACTCCTCGCGCGTGTGGAGGAGGTCGCCCTCCACGGTGCCCACGGTGTGGGCGCAGATTCCCAGCGAGAGCGGGATGTTGGCGTCCGTCGAGGACTCCTGGTGCGTGGGCGTCACGCCGCCGAGCTCGCGCAGCACCTCGTCGGTGCGGGCGATGAGCGCGCCCTGGCCCTCGGGCACGTGCTCGCCGGAGGCGGGACGCCGGCCGATGAGCTTGACGTCGATGCGCGAGCCCTTCCGCAGGTGCTCCTCCACGAGCCCCACGAAGTTCCCGTACATCTGCTCGAGGCACTCCTCGGAGGCGGAGCGGTACTCCACGAGCACGCTCGCGTCCTCGGCGATGGAGTTCACGGTGGTGCCGCCCTCGAAGCGACCCACGTTGATGGTGGTCTTGGCCGCCGTGGGCAGCTCCATCGCGTAGAGGTCCTCGATGAGGGAGCAGAGCTCCTCGATGGCGTTGTCGCGCCCGAAGTTCTCCCACGAGTGGCCGCCCTGCGTGTGGCATGCGACGCGCCAGCGGTGCGAGCCCACGGCCGAGACCACGTGCATGCCCAGATAGAGGTCGAACGAGGTGAACTCGCACACGCGCCCGGCGTACTGGCGGAAGAGCTCCCGCGTGCCGGCGAGGTTGCCGAGGCCCTCCTCGCAGGAGTTGGCCACCACGAGCAGCGGCCGGTCGAGCTCCACGTTGTTCCTGACGAGGTAGCGCGCCGCGAGGAGCAGCCCCACGAGGTTGGCGGTGTCGTCGCCCACGCCGGGCGCGAGCAGGCGCGTCGCGCTCTCGGCGAGCGGCAGCGGCTCGGTGTCGGGAAAGACGACGTCGGTGTGGGCGGCAAAGACGGCGATTCCCTCGTCGGGTGCCGCGTGCGGCCCCGCGGGAAGCGAGAAGATCACGTTCTTGGCGTCGTCGATGCGCACGGCGCCAACCGGCGCGCCCTGCGCGACCAGCCAGCTGCGGATGAACTCGGCGCGGCGCTCCTCGTGCCCGGAGGGGGCAGGGATCTGCGCGAGCGTGCGGAGCAGCTCGAGCTCCTCCTCGTGGCACTCGTCGGCGTAGGCGGTCGCAAGCTGCTTGATTTTCTCGTCCATGACGGCTCCCGGGCGTCTCATGACAAAGGTGACAGGGGCATCTGTCATGACTTGGATTATGACAGATGCCCCTGTCACCTTTGTCATGTTCTGCCGAGAAGGACGCGCCGCTCGCGGAGAAGTTGACCGGTCAACATGTCCGAAGGCGCATACTACCCGGCGGACCGCCGGCGTTCCGGCACGCAGCAATCCAAAGGGGGAAACATGGCAGTCAACCGCTTCGTTCTGAACAACATCTCGTACCACGGCTCCGGGGCCATCAAGGAGATCCCCGGCGAGCTCACCCGCCGCGGCTACAAGAAGGCCTTCGTCTGCTCCGACCCGGACCTCGTGAAGTTTGGCGTCGTGGCCAAGGTGACCGACCTGCTCGACGAGGCCGGCATCGCCTGGGAGCTCTACTCCGAGATCAAGCCCAACCCCACGATCAAGAACGTGCAGGACGGCGTGGCCGCCTACCAGGCCTCCGGCGCGGACTGCATCGTCACCATCGGCGGCGGCTCCTCGATGGATACCGCCAAGGGCATCGGCATCATCGTGGCCAACCCGGAGTTTGCCGACGTCGTCTCCCTCGAGGGCGTGGCGCCCACCAAGAAGCATGCCGTCTTCACCATTGCCGTGCCCACCACCGCCGGCACCGCGGCCGAGGTCACGATCAACTACGTGATCACCGACCCCGAGAAGGTCCGCAAGTTCGTCTGCGTGGACGTGAACGACATCCCCGACGTGGCCGTGGTGGACCCCGACATGATGGCCTCCATGCCCGCCGGGCTTACCGCCGCCACCGGCATGGACGCGCTCACCCACGCGATCGAGGGCTACACCACCAAGGGCGCCTGGGAGCTCTCCGACATGTTCCACTACAAGGCCATCCAGCTCATCTCGAAGCACCTGCGCGACGCCGTGGCCGAGGCCAAGAGCGGCGTTCCCGGCTCCGGCCGCGAGGGCATGGCGCTCGCGCAGTACATCGCCGGCATGGGCTTCTCCAACGTGGGCCTCGGCATCGACCACGCGATGGCGCACACGCTCTCCGCGCACTACGACACCCCGCACGGCGTGGCCTGCGCCATGCTGCTGCCGGTTGCCATGGAGTACAACAAGCCCGTCGTGACCAAGCGCCTGGCCGAGGTCGCCGTGGCCATGGGCGTTGACACCGCCGGCATGACCGAGGACGAGGCCGCCGACGCCGCCATCGCCGCGGTGCGCCAGCTCTCCGCCGACGTCAACATCAAGCCCACGTGCGACGGCCTCGTGGAGGCCGACCTCGACCAGCTGGCCGACGACGCCATCGCCGACGCCTGCTTCCCGGGCAACCCGCGCGAGGCCGACCACGCCGCCGTGGTGGAGCTCTTCCGCAAAGTGATGGCGTAGCGTCCTTTTCGACGTGGGGGCACCCCGCCCCTTTGCACGCAAGCTGCTTCGCGCAAAGCGCTCAGAAAGCTTGCTTTGCAAAGGGGCGGGGCGCCGTCGTATCGGGGCTTCTTTACCGTCGGGGAACGTGCTGCTTCGAGGGTCGTTTGGGCGGGAATAAGAATTGCGTGACGAGAAGAGCGCGCTGGCGAGAAGGACGTGGTGTGCGTGGCGGACGTTCGGGACTACCTTGAGCTGAGGGGCGACATCGCGCTCGCCGAGCGGCCGTTCAACGACGTGGACGCGCTCGCGCTCTCCACGCTCGCCTACCTCGACCTCACGGGGATCGTTGAGGGCCCCGTGCGGGTCACGGACGCGTGCGCCGAGCTCCTGGCGCGCTCGGACGGGGACGTCTCCTCGCGCGTGCGCTCGCTCGCGACGATCGACGAGCGCTTCGTCGTGGCGCTCGGGGCGTCGGCCCGCCTTGGCGACGCCCTGCTCACCGACTACGTCGACGTGCGCGACGGCGAGCGCGTGATGCAGTTCGCCGCCGTGACCGTGTCCCTGGACGACGGCGCGACCTTCGTCGCCTTCCGGGGGACCGACACGACCCTCGTGGGCTGGAGGGAGAACTTCATCCTGAGCTTTGCCGTGACCGAGGCGCAGCGTGCGGCGGCGGCCTACCTCGGCCGCGCGCTCGAGCGGGCGGCGGCGACGGGAGGGTGCGTCCGCGTGGGCGGGCACTCGAAGGGCGGCAACCTCGCCGCCTACGCGGCGAGCATGTCCCCCGTCGCGCTCGCGGGGCTGATCGAGCGCGTCTGGAGCCTCGACGGCCCCGGGATGGACCGCGCCGTGATGCCCGTGAGCTGCCACGATGTGATGGGGGAGCGCTACGTGAAGATTGTGCCCGCCTACAGCGTGGTGGGCAGGTTCTTCTCTGATGACGCCCCGGTGAGCGTGGTGCGCAGCAACGCCGCCCGCTCGCTCCAGCACGACCCGCTCTCCTGGCAGGTGGGGCCGGGGGGATTTGTTGAGGCGGACGGCCCGGACCCGGAGTGCCTGCTGGTGGAGGGCGCGTTTGCGTCCTGGCTCTCCAAGCTTGCGCCCGAGGACAGGCGCCTGCTCACCGACGAGCTCTTCGACGCGCTCGCGGCGGGAGGGGCGGAGCGCTTCGAGGACCTGTTCGCGAGCCCCGCCGCCGCGCAGAAGGTGCTCGCCGCCCTCGGCGAGGTCGACTCGCGCACGCGCGACATGATGCTGAGCCTTCTCGGGGAGCTCCTGGGGGCGGGTGCCGCTGCGGCCGGCGAGGCGCTGACGGACGCCGCCGCGGACGCCGCGACGCGGGTGGCGCGGCGGGTCGTCGGACTCGTCGGCGGCCAGAGGGCCCAGGGGGAGGCGGAAAATTAATCCGCCCCGTGGAATGCCTCCGGAGCGTTTTCCCTGTTGAGCAGAAGCCGTCGCGCCCAGAGGGCGGATTAATTTTGAGCCCCTAGTCGTCCACCCCGATGACACCGCCCACGACCATGCTCACGAGCGAGATTACGATCGAGCCGAGGATCGCCGAGAAGAGCGAGTCGATGGCGATGCCGGCGTGGAAGATGTTGCGGGAGAGCCAGCTCGCGAGCTCGAGCACGAAGGCGTTGACCACGAGGTAGAAGATGCCGAGCGTGGCCAGGGTGAAGGGGATGGCGAGCGCCTGGAGGACCGGCTTGACGGTCGCGTTGAGCAGGGCGAGCACGAGCGCGCAGAAGATCGGCCCCACCCAGGCGCCGCCCACCGGCACGATGCCGGGGACGAGCCAGATGGCGACCGCGCACGCGATGGCCGTGACGAGCCACTTACCGATGAATCCCATGCGTTTCCCCTTTCGTCCTGTGGGTAGGATACCCCCAAGGTCGCAATTTCAGCCCCAGATCTTCCGGGGCCCGTCGCGGAGGGGGTTGCCATGCAGCTCACGGTCACCGCAGAGGCCGTGCCCGGCGGCGTGCGCGTGCTCGCGGAGCCGCCGGGCGACTCGTTTGCCATCGAGGTGGCTCCGGCGCCCGGCCCCGGCGCCGCGGCGGACGTGGGCGCGGACGTTCTTCTTGCCCTGCGCGCCTTGGGAATCCGTCCCGGCGCGGGAGACGCCGCCCCGCGCCCCGCGGGGAAGGCCCGCCACCGTTGGCGCGCCGAGCTCGCCCGGGTGCCGCTTCGCATGCGCCACGAGGGGAGCGAGGCCACGGTCCTCTGGGAGGCGCGCGACCGCCTGCGGGTGCTCGCCGGGGCGACGCTTCGGGCCGAGCCGCCGCTCAACCGCGACGGCAGCCTCGGGTTTGCCGCCCGCTTCGCCCTGCGCCTGCGCGAGGAGCACGCGGACGCCATCGTAGGCGCGCGCACGACGGAGGACATCGTGCTCAGGAGCGTGAACGAGGTCGGGCGCCTGCTCTACTTCGCAGGCGCCAACAGCTGGCTCGTGCTGCGCGACGACGCCGGCCACACGCTCGACGAGCTCTCGCGCTAGAGGCGTCCCTCCCCGCGCCCCCGCCGCTGCGCTATGCTGGGTGCACCCGACCGAGAGGAGCCGCCATGCCCGTCGTGCACACCTACTGCTCCGCGCCCATCGCGCCCGAGGCCCGCGAGGCGCTCAAGGCCGCCTACGGCCGCGCGATCGAGGCCGTGCCCGGCAAGTCCGAGGCCTGGCTCATGTGCCTTTTCGAGGACGACGCGCACATCTACTTTGCCGGGGACGACTCCGAGCCGTGCGCCCTTATCGACGTGAGCGTGTTCGCGCGCTCCGAGGTGCCCGCCTCCGCGTGGGAGCGCTTCACCGAGGAGGTCACGCCCGCGGTCTGCCGCGAGCTGGGCGTGGACCCCGCGCGCCTCTACATCCGCTACGGCTGGACGCCCGACTTCGGCTGGAACGGCGCCAACTTCTGATGGGCGAGAAGGGCTTGGGCGAGAAGGACGACGCGGCGCGCCTCGTCGCCTACGACGAGTTCGCGGCCGGCGTGCGCGACGAGCTCGAGGCCACGAAGGCGCGCATGGACGAGCTGGCGCTGGCCGGCAAGGTCAAGACCGCCACGTACCGGCAGCTCTTCGCCGCGCGCGTCACGCTCAGGGAGATCGACGCGCGCCTGCGCGAGCGTGGCCTGTGAGCTGAGGCCGCTCCCGGCGCCCCCAACGCGCGCGCCGGCGCAGAAGTGTATCCGTCCGGTGTCCGAATGCCCCTGCGTCGTTGACACCCGGGGACGCCCCGCCTAAGTTGTGCGTATTGCAGACAGGGCGAGAAGAACCCAGGGGGATTGCGTCATGGGCATCAGGGCATGCGTGGTGGGAGCGACGGGGTACGCGGGCGTCGAGGTCTGTCGTCTGGTCCTCGGGCACCCCGAGCTCGAGCTGGCCATGGCCACGGACCGCAAGGAGGCCGGCACGCGCCTGGACGCCGTCTACCCGTCCCTTGCGGGCGCCTGCGACGTGGTGCTCTCCCTCCCGGATCCGGACGCCATAGCCGCGGCGGCCGAGGTGGCCTTCCTCGCCGTGCCGCACACCGCGAGCCTGGCGCTCACGCCGGAGCTGCTCGCGCGCGGCGTCACCGTGATCGATCTCTCCGCGGACTACCGCCTGCACGACCCGGCCACCTACGAGGCCTGGTATGCCACGCCGCACGCGAGTCCCGAGCTCCTCGGCGAGACGGTCTACGGCCTGCCGGAGCTCTTCCGCGACGGCGTGGCCGCGCTCGCCGCCCGGCGCGCCGCCGGCAAGGCCGTGCTCGTGGCCGTGCCGGGCTGCTACCCCACGGCGACGGCGCTCGCCGCCGCCCCCGCGCTCGCCGCCGGCCTCGCGACCGGCGACCTCGTCATTGCCGACGCCATCTCCGGCGTCTCCGGCGCCGGCCGCGGCTGCAACGCGCGCACCCACTTCTGCCACGCCAACGAGTCCGTGGAGGCCTACGGCGTGGCCAAGCACCGCCACACGCCAGAGATCGAGCAGACGCTCTCCGAGGTGGCCGGGCGCGAGATGTCCGTCGTCTTCACGCCGCACCTCGCGCCGCTCACGCGCGGCCTGCTCTCCACGGTCTACCTCGAGGCGGCCGCGGGCGTCACCGCCGAGGACGTGCAGGCCGCCTACGAGCGTTTCTTTGCGGACGAGCCGCTGGTCACAACGCTTCCCGCCGGTCAGATGCCCGCGACGGCCTCCGTCGCCGCCACGGCGCGCGCCCAGGTGGGCGTGGCGCTCGACGCCAGGCGACGACGCACAATCGTCGCGTCCTGCGCGATCGACAACCTCGGGAAGGGCGCGGCCGCCCAGGCCGTCCAGTGCGCCAACATCGTGCTGGGCCTCCCCGAGACCACGGGGCTTCTCGCCCCGGCGCCCCTCATCTGACACGCCTATCACGGAGAAGAACCTCATGGACAACCTGTCACCGCTCGCCGTCCCCGTGGCGCCCGATACGCCCGAGGCCTGCGGCTTCGTCCCCTGCGAGGGCGGCATCTGCGCCGCCGCCGGCGTGCGCGCGGCCGGCGTCTCGGCCGGCTTCCGCAGAAACCCCAACCGGCTCGACCTCGCGCTCGTCGCGGCCGACGAGCCCTGCGTGACCGCTGCGACCTTCACCACCAACCGCTTCTGCGCCGCGCCCGTCACCGTGAGCCGCTCTCACGCGGCCAACGCCCGCGCCCGCGCTGTCGTGCTCAACTCCGGCAACGCCAACGCCGCCACCGGCGAGCCGGGCCTTGCCTGCGCCGAGCGCGCCTGCGAGCGCGTGGCGGCCGAGCTCGGCTGCCACGCCGCCGACGTGCTCGTGTGCTCCACGGGCGTGATCGGCGTGCCGCTGCCGTGGGAGCCCTACGAGACGGGCGTGCCCGCCGCCGCCGCCGCGCTCGCGCCCACGGCGGACGGCGCGCACGACGCGGCCTGCGCCGTCATGACCACGGACACCGTGCCCAAGGAGGTCTCGCTCGTCGGCGAGGTCCCGCAGGCGGATGGCGGCGTCGTGCGCGTCCACGTGGGCGGCTTCGTCAAGGGCTCGGGCATGATCCAGCCCAACATGGCCACGATGCTCGCCGTGCTCGCCACGGACGCCCCGCTCACGGCAGAGGCCGCGCGCGCGGCCCTCGCCGCCGCGGTGGGGGAGAGCTTCAACAAGGTGACCGTGGACTCGGACACCTCCACCAACGACACCTGCATCCTGCTCGCCACGGGCGCGGCGGGGGGCGAGAAGATCGACCTCGCGCACCCCGCCTACCCGGTCGTGGCGGCCGCCGTGCGCGCCGCGTGCGTGGACCTCGCCCGCAAGATCGCCGCCGACGGCGAGGGCGCCTCCAAGCTCGTCACCGTCACGGTCACCGGCGCCGCCACGGACGCCGACGCGGACGCCGTGGCCCGCTCGATCGCCAACTCGCCGCTCGTGAAGACGGCCATCTTCGGCCACGACGCCAACTGGGGGCGCGTGGCGATGGCGGCCGGCAAGTGCGGCGTCGCCTTCGACCAGAGCCACGTGGACATCGACTTCCTGGGCGTTCCGGTCTGCCGCGCCGGCCTCACCGTGCCGATGGACGAGGAGGACATGCTCCGCCGCTTCGAGGCCCCGGAGATCCCGATCACCGTCAGCCTCGGCATGGGCGAGGCGTCCACGCGCGTGTGGACCTGCGACCTCACCCACGACTACGTGACCATCAACGGCGACTACCGCACGTAGCGCCCTACGCAGGGCCGGGGCGGTCCGCCAGGGTCCGCCGCTCGGATAGCCTCGGCCCGGACGACTCCTCACGTTCTTCTCGCCAGCGTATCTAAGGAGCAACCATGAAGCAGCGCGACAGGCAGGAGCGCGAGCGCGCCTCCTCGAAGGTCGACGTCCTGAACGAGGCCCTGCCGTGGATCCACCGCATGGCCGGCAAGACGTTCGTCATCAAGTACGGCGGATCGGCCATGGAGAACCCCGAGCTCTGCCGCCAGGTCGTGGCGGATATCGAGATGCTCAAGCTGCTGGGCATCCGCATCGTGCTCGTGCACGGCGGCGGCAAGGCCATCAGCGCGCACGTGAAGGCGCTGGGGCTCCCCGTCACCTTCAAGGGCGGCCTGCGCGTGACCGACGACGCCACGATGGAGGCCGTGCGCGAGGTGCTCGTGGGCAAGGTCAACCAGGACCTCGTCTGGGCGCTCAACGAGTACGGGCACAACGCCGTGGGCATCTCCGGCGCGGACGGCAAGACCCTGAAGGCCGAGCAGATCGACCCCGAGCTCGGCCGCGTGGGCCGCATCCGCGAGGTGGACCCGAGCCTCATCGAGACCATCCTCGAGGACGGCTACATTCCCGTGGTCGCCACGGTGGGGTGCGCGCCGGACGGCTTCTTCAACATCAACGCGGACGTGGCTGCCGGCAAGATTGCCGAGGCCATGGGCGCCGACAAGCTCATCTACCTCACGGACGTCGACGGCCTCTACGGCGACGTCGCCGACGAGGACTCGCTCATCCAGAGCCTCACGCGCTCCGAGACCTACGATCTGCTCGACTCCGGCACGCTCGACGGCGGCATGCTGCCCAAGATCCGCTCCATCGCCGAGGCCCTCGACGCGGGCGTCTCCGAGGTCGTCATTCTCAACGGAACCTTCCCACATTCGCTGCTATTGGAGATCTTCACCGACGCGGGCTGCGGTACCATGTTCACGCAGGACAATGCCTAGGGGAAAGGATGTCCCATGCCAGCTGACGAGAAGAACGACACGCCGACCTTCTCGACCGTCTCGGAGCGGGTCATGAAGGCTGACGCCGACTACGTCATGCACACCTACGGTCGCTATCCCGTCGAGTTCGTCTCGGGGCACGACGCCACGCTCGTGGACTCCACGGGCAGGGAGTACCTCGACCTGCTTGGCGGCATCGGCTGCGCGAGCCTCGGCCACTGCAACCCCACCGTCGCCGACGCCATCCGCGACCAGCTGGGTTGCGTCTGGCAGACGGGCAACTACTTCTATGACGAGAAACGCGCCCGCCTCGCGGCGGCGCTCTCCACGATGCTCTCCACCACCACCGACGAGGGCGGCCACGTCGTGGGCTCCACCGGCACGCGCTGGCGCACCTTCTTCGCCAACTCCGGCGCCGAGGCCAATGAGGGCGCCATCAAGCTCGCCCGCCGCTGGGGCGAGAAGAACCTCAACGGCGCGAGCATCATCGTGACCGCGCGCCAGAGCTTCCACGGCCGCACGCTCGCCACGCTCGCGGCCACCGGCCAGGACAAGTTCCACCGCAGCTTCCGGCCGCTGCCCGAGGGCTTTGTCTCCGTGTCCCTGAACGACATCTACGCCCTGCGCGAGCGCGTGGAGCGCGGCGGCGTCTGCGCCGTCATGCTCGAGTGCGTGCAGGGGGAGGGCGGCGTCTGGAACGCCAACTACGACTACCTTCGCGACGTGCGTGACCTCTGCACCGAGAAGGGCATCCTGCTCGTCATCGACGAGGTGCAGACGGGCTTCTATCGCTGCGGCTCCCCGTTCTGCTACCAGCGCTCGGAGATCGAGCCCGACGTGGTGAGCATGGCCAAGGGCATCGCGGACGGCTTCCCCATGGGCGCCGTCGCGGCCCGCGCCAAGGTGGCCGACCTCATGGGCCCCGGGGACCACGGCTCCACGTTCGGCGGCAACCCGCTCGCCTGCGCGGCGGGCCTCGCCTGCGTGAGCGCCCTCGCCGACCTGGGCATCGGCGAGCACGTGCTCTCCGTCGGCCGGCACCTGCGCCACCGCCTCACCGCCATGGACCACGTCGTGGACGTGCGCGGCCACGGCCTCATGCGCGGGGCCGAGCTCGACGCGCCGATCGCCGCGCGCGTGGTGGAGGAGGGCCTCGCCGAGGGCCTGGTGCTCAACCACATCGGCGACTCCATCCTGCGCTTCCTCCCGCCGCTCGTGATCACGTGCGCCGAGGTCGACGAGGCCTGCGACCGCCTGGAGAAGATTATCGCGCGCCTGGCGTAGGCCTCCGCTTGGAACCGCTGCCATTTCGGGCGGGGCCCGGACGTCCCCTAGGGCGTCCGGGCCCCGCCCGTCCTTCTCGCCATGCGTATTCCGAGATTTCCGCACACTGCGGTTTACGCGTGCAAAATATTGAACTACCCCATGCGCAACTTGGAATGGGGGCTCCGTTTGGCCACAAATCCCAGGATGCGCGTGCCGAGAAGGACGCGGAAACTCCAATATCCATCAATCGGAACTTACGCGTCCTCGTCCCGCCAGCGCAGCGAGGCTGGCCTCAGCTGGGAGAGAAGGACGTTTCGTGCTAGAACGACGTCGGGGTCATCGAGGCGCTGCCTCATTCTTCGCTTGAAGGATGGCCCTTCGTATGGCGCAAACTTCTCAACGAGCTGGGCGAGAAACGCCCGGACGGCCTTCTCGCTGCGTGCGTCCTTCTTGGTTACGGGGAAGTAGTCGATTCCGCACAGCTCGTAGTCTCGTGCCCGGTCGCAGTCCTCGGCGAGCGCCTTCTCGCTCGTATGGTCCTTCCCCTGATGCTCGCATGCCGCGTGGTAGAGCGCCCAGTAGAAGTCAGGGCGCATGGTCCGGTGGCTGACAAGACTGCTGACCTTGTTGGGCCATTGCAAAGGGACATTCTGGAGGGGCCTTTGAAGGTGCATGCCGCCGAGGCGCGGCGGGAGGCAGAACGCGTGATACCACAACGTCTCCATGGCGGAGCCCGAGCCGTCGTTGGCATACCCTGCCGCCATGTGGGCGAGCGTGTGACCGTGAAGACCGCTTGCTGATTCGAGAAATGACGTTACCTCGGCGACTGACGAGACCGGGGGAAGGTCATAGACGACCTCGCCCGAGGCAGGGGAGAGGGGGTCGCGCGCGTATGATCCGCAGAGCTCCATGAGAAATCCGCTGAGGCGAACGAGTGCGGCGTTTCTCGTGAGCTGCTCCCTGCGAACCAGTTCGCCGAGGGACTGCGCCGCGCTGATGAGCGAGAGGCCAGCTGCTTCAACAAACACGTGAACGGGCTTTCCTGCCGCGGTGGAGAGCGGGGCTCCTGTCGAGCTGACGAGTTCCAGGTGCGAGCCGTCGGGCAGGCGCGCGAGGTTGGGGATTGCCCGGACGATGGCGCATTGACTTCGGGACGCATCGTCCGCAAAACGCAAGGAGACGGGCTGCGTGCGCGTGGGCGCGAGGACGTCTCCGGGAAGAGCGGAGATCGGGCTCGAGGCGTCGATTCGACCATGGTCGCGGTGAATCTCCTCCCTGTCCGCGGGAATCAGCGCAAGGTCCCCTGTTCTTCGGGCGTGGCGCAATACCTTCAGGGAGTCCTCGTGCGCAAGGAAGATGTCCATGGGCCTCCTCTCTTCGTGGTGACGGGAGGCTAGCAGGTGGGACTTTCACGAGGCTGACGATTTCATTCCCCTGGGCGTGCGCCGGGCTCTCCGCAAGGGGCGTACGGGCGGCTCAGCACGAGGTGGGACGCCCGCAAGAAAACGTGAGGACGTATCGTGCGTTTGCGCGAGGGTTTGCGGATTTTTCGGAACTACACGTTTGGCAGCGGCGTTGATATGGCTGCTCCCCATGAGGACGCGCAGACGGCGGTTTTCGGACATCGCGGATTACGCGTGATAAATCTCAAACTAGATGACGCGCAATCTCGAAAAAGTATGCAGATATACGGAAAATCCCCATCTACGCATCCTCGGAAGGACGCGCAAACGGGGATTGCCGATAATGCGAGGCTACGCGTGCCAGCGGGACCGCGCCGCTGCCGGCCAGGCCTACGCCGTGCGCTCCGGGACGCGCAGCATCACGAGGAAGCCCACGACGAAGAGCACCGCGATCGAGAGCACGCCGAGGCTGGAGTTGCCGGTGAGCGCGGTGAACGTGCCCACGAGAAACGTGCCGAGGATGGCGGCGTACTTGCCGAAGATGTCGAAGAAGCCAAAGTACTCGTTGGCGCGCTCCTTGGGACAGAGCTTGCCAAACTCGGAGCGGCTGAGCGCCTGGATGCCGCCCTGGAACATGCCCACGAGGATGGCCAGGAACCAGAACTCGGCGGCCGAGCGCAGGAAGAACGCGGCAAAGAGGGTGATGCCAAAGTAGGCGGCGATCGCGATCAGGAGCATGCGGCGCGTGCCGTACTTGGACGAGAGGCGCCCGTAGATGATCGCGGAGGGAAACGCCACGAACTGCGTGACGAGAAGCGCCAGCACGAGCTGCGTGGAGTCGATGCCGAGATCGGTGCCGTAGCTCGTGGAGAGCTTGATGATGGTGTGCACGCCGTCGATGTAGAAGAAGTACGCGATCATGTAGTAGCGGATGGCGCGGTTCGCCCAGATCTCGCGCAGGGTCCCCGCAAGGCCGCGGACGGCGCGGGAGACGGCGTGGGGCTCGCGCGGCTTGAAGTGCCTCTGCTGGACGTTCTTGAGCAGCGGCACGGTGAAGACGGCCCACCACAGACCGGTAATGATGAACGCGATCTGCATGGCGGTCTGCATCGTGATGCCGAGCGCCTCGTAGCCCAGGACCACGCCGAGGCACGCGATGAACGGCACGCAGCTGCCGATGTAGCCCCAGGCGTAGCCCGCCGACGAGATCTCGTCCATGCGCTCGTCCGTGGTGGTGTCAACGAGCAGCGCGTCGTAGAAGACCATCGAGGAGTTGAGCGCCACGGAGGAGACCACGTAGATGATCAGAAACGCCAGCGCCGTGGTCACAAAGCCGAGCGCCACCGTGGCCACCACGCCCGTGCCCACGCAGCCCACGATGAACCTCTTCTTCATGCCCTGCATGTCGGCGATCGAGCCCAGGACGGGCATGAGAAGCGCGATGATGAGGGAGGCCACCGTCTCGGCGTAGCTCCACGCCACCACCACGCCGCCCTCGGGGGAGAGGGAGGAGAAGTAGATGGGGATCACGCTCGTGGCGAGAAGGACGAGCGCGGAGTTGCCCACGTCGTAGACGATCCAGCTCTTCTCCGCCTTGGTCATTTTCTGGTGTGCCATGCGGCTCCTCCCGTTCTTGCGACGCAACGTTTCCATGGTAGGCGTCCGCGCGGCCCTGAGGGGGTAAGAAGTGCGTAATGTGCCGATGGCGCGGACCGCGGCCGGGGCGTGGAGACCGTGGCATAATCGGGGGAGCACACACGACGAAAGGCTCGCCATGCCCGCGATTCTCACGCACGACCTCTTTGGCCGGGAGTCCCTCGACGAGGTTCGGGACCTGCTCGGCCTTAGGACAGACGACGAGACCGACGCGTTTCTCCTGGGCAACCAGGGGCCGGACCCCCTCTTCTACCTGGTGGTCGACCCGCTCATGCACAAGTGGTCCCCGCTCGGCAACGCCATGCACGACGCGCGCCCGGCCCTGCTGCTGCTCGCCATGCGGGAGGCGGCCGCCGGCCTCGAGGGCCGCGAGCGCACCCTCGCGCGTGCCTACGTGGCCGGCTTCGCCTGCCACTGGCTGCTCGACTCTACGGTGCACCCCCTCGTCTACCACTGGCAGAACGGCATCTGCGAGGCGGGCGTTGAGGGGCTCGACGAGCGCGCGGCCTCGAAGGTCCACGCCGAGATCGAGCGCGACCTCGACGAGGCCGTGCTCTTCTCGCTCACCGGGCAGACCGTCTCGACGTACCGGCCGCACGCCCGCACGCTCGCCGCGAGCCGCGAGGTGCTCGCGGCCGTGGACAAGGTGTACTTCTACGTGGCCCTGTGGGTCTACGGCAAGGCCATCGACCCGAGGACCTTCTCCACGGCGGCGATTGAGTTCCGCCTCGTGCAGCGTGTCTTCGACTCGCCGGGCGGCCGCAAGCGCGCGGTCATCGGCACCCTCGAGCGGGCGCTCGGCCGCACGCCCTTCTCGCTCGTCTGCGCGATGTCGCACCGGGACCGCGCCGAGGCGACCTCGGCCTTTGACAACCGCGAGCACGCGGCCTGGGAGAACCCCTTCACGGGCGCGGTCAGCGAGAAGGGCTTCTGGGACCTCTGGGACGACGCGCGCGGCCGCGTGGGCGAGGTGCTCTCGGGGCTCCGCGCGCCCGAGCTCGACCTCGCCGGCGCGCGCGGGCTCACGGGCGACCTCAACTTCGAGGGTGCCCCCTCGGCGCCGGACGCGCCCTTCACGTGGTAGCGCGCCCCGCCCGACCTGTCTCTTATACACATCT
>NZ_JACJKN010000051.1 GCF_016900775.1 Olsenella uli
GGTGCTGGCCCGTCAGATCCGTCGTCGGGGCGATTGGACCTGGGCTCACGTCAACCTCATCCCTCTCAATCCGACGCCCGGTTCCCGCTGGACGGCTTCGCGCCCCGAGGACCAGGATGCCTTCGTCGAGACACTTGAGCGCTGGAAGATCCCGGTGACAGTTCGCGATACCCGAGGCTCTGAGATCGACGGTGCTTGTGGCCAGTTGGCAGCTGTGGGACGGTCGGAAGGACTAGGCAGCTAACGGTTTGCGGCGGCCCCGGTGACAGTCCCGGTGTGCCCCGAGTGTCACAATCGTCCACACAGAAATACAGAAGGGATTCACCGTATGGAT
>NZ_JACJKN010000052.1 GCF_016900775.1 Olsenella uli
CGGCTGAGCCTCGAGCCCAGCGCCTGCGCCGCCGTGGAGGACTCCGTCAACGGTGCCCTCGCGGCCTGCGCGGCCGGCATGGCCACCTACCTCGTGCCCGAGTGGGCCGCGCCCACGCCCGAGGTCGTCGAGAGGTGCGCCGCCGTCCTGGGGAGCCTGCGCGAGCTTCCCGCCGCCATGCTTGGCCCCCACGCACGCTAGGGCGCGGCCCACTCGGGCACGAGGTAGGTGGCCATGCCGGCCGCGCAGGCCGCGAGGGCACCGTTGACGGAGTCCTCCACGGCGGCGCAGGCGCTGGGCTCGAGGCTCAGCCG
>NZ_JACJKN010000053.1 GCF_016900775.1 Olsenella uli
GCCGCGCAGCATGGCCGCCCACGTCTCCTTGGCGGTGTTGGCCAGCGGCGTGACGGCGCCGATGCCGGTGATTGCTACTCTGTGCTCCATCTCAACTCCCAACGCGTGCAAAAGGGACAGTCACTTTTGCACGTCTGTCATGTGGGCGTGCAAAAGTGACGGTCCCTTTTGCACGCATGCCAGTTACATCGCCATGCCGCCGTCGACACGGATGACCTCGCCCGTGACGTAGGACGCGGCGTCGCTCACGAGGAAGCGC
>NZ_JACJKN010000054.1 GCF_016900775.1 Olsenella uli
GGCCTGCACCGTGGCCTACGACTTCGCGGCCCCCGTCGAGGGCGACATGACGCTCTACGCCAAGTGGGATGCCAAGCAGCTCTCCGTCACCTTCGACGACGGCGTCGACGGCACCGAGGACGTCGTCTCGACGGTCGCCTACGGCGAGCCCGTTGCCAAGCCCGCCGACCCCGTCCGCGAGGGCTACGACTTCGCCGGCTGGTACACCGATGAGGCCTGCACCGTGGCCTACGACTTCGCGGCCCCCGTCGAGG
>NZ_JACJKN010000055.1 GCF_016900775.1 Olsenella uli
GGAGCAACCTGCTCGTCCTCGAAAACGGGGTACACGTACCACTCGCCGGTGACCTCGGTGGAGTTCTCGACGCGCTTGCCGGATATGTCCTCCCAGCCCACGAAGACCTTGCCCTCGGGCACGTAGCTCGGGGCGATGCCCTCGGCGTAGGTGCCGAACGTGTAGCCCTCGGCGCCGTTCACCGCCGTGATCTCGGTCGTCTCGTCGGTGTCATAGAAGTGCACCTTGTAGGTGAC
>NZ_JACJKN010000056.1 GCF_016900775.1 Olsenella uli
ACGAGGATGGGCACGAAGAACGCGGCGCAGCCGAGAAGCCCGATCGTGGCGCCGGGGAGCACGTCTCCGAGCGCGAGCTCGAGCACGGGAATGAGGATCGCGCCGACCGCGGCGCCCCAGCGCCCGGCGCGGCAGATGGCCGGCCAGTTGCCGTTGTGGACGCGCATGAGGCAGCCGAGGTTCATGCGGAAGGGGCCCTGCGCCACGAAGGAGATGCGGTTCTCGTCGTAGTA
>NZ_JACJKN010000057.1 GCF_016900775.1 Olsenella uli
GTAGCTCGGGGCGATGCCCTCGGCGTAGGTGCCGAACGTGTAGCCCTCGGCGCCGTTCACCGCCGTGATCTCGGTCGTCTCGTCGGTGTCATAGAAGTGCACCTTGTAGGTGACCGGAGCAACCTGCTCGTCCTCGAAAACGGGGTACACGTACCACTCGCCGGTGACCTCGGTGGAGTTCTCGACGCGCTTGCCGGATATGTCCTCCCAGCCCACGAAGACCTTGCCC
>NZ_JACJKN010000007.1 GCF_016900775.1 Olsenella uli
AGATGTGTATAAGAGACAGGTCTCGGGCTGCGCGCTCTTCTCAAACTGCGCGCCCTTCTCGAGCCGCGCGTTCTTCTCGGCCCTTCCGCCCTTCTCGCCGGCGCTCACACGTCCTCCTTGGCAAGGCGTGCAAGCTCGGCCACGCGGTCGCGCAGCCTGTTGGCATCGTCCTCTGCGGGGCCGGGAATCTCGAAGCTCTCCCCGGCGGTGGAGACGGTCACGCTGGCCAGGCCGTGCGCACGCAGGATGGGGCCCTGCTTGGTCTGCACGTGCTGGACGCGCACGAGCGGCACGAGCGTGCGCTTCTTGGTGAAGACGCCGCTGTAGAGGTCGACGTCGGTGGGCGTGACGTCGTAGCGCCAGGTGGCGTACTCGACGCGCGGCGAGACAAGCATGTCGCCCACGCAGATGGCCTCGATGACGCCCGCGACGAGGTAGACCCAGAAGACGTCACCGCCCAGGTGGCGCACGATGAGCCAGGCCACAACGGCCAGGGCCGCCACCGCCACAATGCCAACGAGGCTGGAGATGTACCACACCCGCAGCATGCGCGGGTCAAGCCGGTGCGAGGGCAGATCTGACATGCGGGTCCTTCCGACAGGGCGGCCACGGAGACATTCTCTCACGACCTGACAGGGGCAAGGGGCATCCTGACAAAGGTGTCGGGGCAAACTGTCATGAAAGGCTCATGACAGTTTGCCCCGACACCTTTGTCAGGACCTTTGTCAGGAGCGCCCGCGGCGGCGAGCAAGGGCGCGGTGCACCCACGCGATCACGCCCACCCCCGCCACGGCGTCGGCGATCGCGAGGGCGGTCCCCACGTAGTTGAAGCCCTGCGTCTTGACCGGCCGCTCGATGCCCGGCTCGCCCACGCTCGCCGCGGCCTCGTTGTAGGCGAGGTTGGTCGCGCGCGCGTTGAGCCACGTGTAGAGCACGTTCTTCGTGGCGCGCCGCAGGTTGGTGAGGTAGCTCACGGCGCGCGGCTCCTCGGGCGTGCCCTCCGCGGCCAGAAGCCCGTCCTGCGTGAACCCGTACGCAAAGGCGCCGTTGCGGAAGACGCCGTCCATATAGAGGTCCCCGCCGGCCCGCAGCATCTCATCCGCGTTCATGTACGTCTGATGGTCGGCGTAGTCCGTGATGACGGCGCCCTCGAAGCCCCACTCGCCCCGCAGCACGCTCGTGAGGAGCGCCCGGCTGCCGCCCGCCCACGTGGCGCCAATGCGGTTGTACGAGGTCATGAGGCCCGTCGTCCTCTCGGCGACGGCGCGGCGGAACGGCGCGAGGTAAATCTCGCGCAGCGCCTGCTCCGTGAGCCAGGTGTAGAGCGAGTCGCGGTAGGAGTCCTGGTTGTTGACCGCAAAGTGCTTGAGGAAGGCATAGGTTCCCGCCTCGCGCGAGCCCGCGACCACCTCGGCGGCCATGACGCCGCACAGCAGCGGGTCCTCCGCGTAGTACTCGTAGTTGCGGCCGCCCACAGGCGTGCGGTGGACGTTGGCGCACGGCGCGTACCAGCCGTCCACGCCGATCATCGCGCACTCCAGGCCCACCTGCGCGCCGTACTCGCGCGCGAGCGCGGCGTTCCACGTCTGGGCGAGCACCGTCGGGCCGGGGTAGCCCACGCCATAGCTCAGCTGGTTGAACGAGCCCACCTGCGCGGGGCCGTCCACCTCCTTGGTGCGCGGCTTGCCAATGCCGTCGATGGCGCCCGTGGCCAGATAGCCGTGCAGCACGAGCCGCTCCATGTCCGCCAGGGAGACATAGTCGAGCAGGAGCTCCCAGCGCGGGTCGTCATAGTCCAGGCCCAGCTCGCGCCCCATCTGCGTGAGCTCGCCGTCCTCCGTGAGCTGCCAGTAGTCGCCCGCCGCGGAGGCGAGCGGCTGGTTGAGCGGCGTGGCGAGCTTTCCCTCATAGCCGCGGGCGTCGGCCTCCACGCGGTCCTCGCCGTAGAGGTTGCGGGCCATGACGTTGTCCGTCATCGCGCGGTCCGCGCTCCCCTGGCGCGGGAACGTGCCCGCAAAGTCCGCGCGCGTGAGGTAGGTGATGCCGGCCGCGGAGTCCGAGCCGTCCACGGAGACGCCGTCCCCGGCCGCGGCGCCCGTGAAGCGGTTGGCCACCGTGGCCCCCGTCTGGAGGTCCTTCTCGCACAGCACGTCCGAGGGCAGGTAGTAGACCGTCTGCGCGTAGTCGCAGTCCGCGAGCTCGTGCGCGTTGCGCTTGAGCTCCACAAGGTACTCGCCGCGCTCGAGCTCGTAGCCCGCAAAGCCGTTGCCGTTGGCGTCGTAGCAGTCGTAGGAGGCCACGTCGTCGAGCGTGAAGGAGAGCGTCACGTCCTGGCTCTCCCCCGGCTGCAAAAGGCGCGTCTTGGCAAAGGCCACGAGCACCGTCGAGGGCTTCTCCACGCCCCCGGGCTCGTAGGGCGGCGTGCAGTAGAGCTGCACCACGTCGCGGCCGGCCACGCTGCCGGTGTTGGTCACGCGCACGGTGATGGAGGCGTTTGTCACGCGGTCCACGCGCATGCCCTGCCCCGGGGCGCGCGCCGTGACCTGCCACGAGAAGGACGTGTAGCTGAGGCCGTAGCCAAACGGGTACTGGACCACCGCATCGTAGCCCGTGCCGTGCTCGTTCTCGACGCCGTCCCAGAAGCCCTCGGCGTCGGCCGTCTCGTACCAGCGGTAGCCCACGTAGATGCCTTCGGCGTAGTCCACGAAGCGCACGCCGTCATACGTCTCGGCCACGCCCACGTTGGCGTTGAGCGTGCCGTCGGCCGGGTAGAGGCCCTCGCCGTTGGTGTAGAGGCCCTCGCCCATGGCGCCCGCGTTGGCCCAGCTCGCGGCCGTCTCAAAGGAGTAGGCGTAGGTGTCCGTGGTGCGGCCGGAGGGGTTGACGTCCCCCCAGAGCGCGCCGACCACGGCCCGGGTGCCCACCTCTCCCGTGGTGCCCACCATGAGCGCGGCGTCTATCCCGGGGATGGTCTCCAGCTCGCCGAGCTCCATCGTGTTGGTGGAGTTGACGAGCACGACCACGCGCTCGTAGGTGGCGCCCACGTAGCGCAGCAGGTCCTCCTCCTCGCGCGAGAGCTCGAGGTAGCCGCGCGTGACGTCGAGGTCAACCGCCCCGTCACGGCCGCTCACCTTGTACTGCGCGTCCGGGCAGTCGATGGACTCGCCGGAGACGCGGCCAATGACCACGATCGCGGTGTCCGAGTACGCCTCCGCCGCGGCAAGAAGATCGTCGGGGTAGCACGTCTCGTCGCGGACGCTTGGCTCGTAGAGGCGGCAGAACTCGGAGGCGTGGCTGTTGAGCGCGCCCGCGGAGCGATAGGCCCGCTCGCCGTGAAAGCCGCGGTACATGTCCGTGAGCTGCGTGTTGTAGGCAATGCCGCGCTCCTCGAGCGCGTCGAGAAGGCCCATGGTCTCGCCGGCCACCTGGCCCGAGCCCGACCCGCTCGCAACCCACTGCGTGGACGCCCAGCCAAAGACGTTGACCTGCGTCACGTCCGCGGGGAGGGGCAGCGCCTCGTCCTCGTTGCGCAGCAGCACAATGCCCTCGGCCTCCACGCGCTCCCCGAGGGCGCGGCCGTCCTCCATCGCGGCCTCGCGCTCCTCGGGCTCGACGTTCACCACGTCGGTGCCCAGGAAGGAGTCCACGGTGTCGCCGAGAAGCGCCATGGCCACGTTGGCCGCCACGAGCGCGCCGAGCGCCACGACGGCCCCCGCGCACGCGACCACCCTCACGACCCTGCGACCCCTCTTGCCCACGCGCCCTCCTCAGATCGACGAGCCTCGCGGCTCCCGTCCTATTCTAACGACCCTCCACGACACGGCATGGGCTACAATGACGGTTGGAAAATCCCCTAAGAGAAGGGTCCGCATGAAACCTCGACCTCACAGTCGATGACCTGCGGCGCGCTCCCGTGGCGCGTCGAGTGACGCAAGCGAAGGAGCGCAGATGATCTACCTGTCCCAGCTACTGGGCAACCCCGTTCTGGATGCCGACGGCGAGAAGATCGGCACGGTTTCCGACCTCGGCATCGCCACCGGCGAGGTTTTCCCCCGGGTCACGAGCCTTGCCTTCATGGGCCCCGGACGCACGCCGATCATGATCTCATGGCGCAAGTACGTCGAGCGCTATGACGAGAACGAGGTCAACCTCAAGGTCATAGCCACCGACCTGCGCTTCTCGTACCTCCAGCCGGACGAGGTCCTTCTCGCCCGCGACATCCTGAACAAGCAGATAGTGGACACGCACGGCATGCGCGTCGTGCGCGTGAACGACCTCAAGCTCTCGGACACGAGCTCCACCCAGCTGCGCCTGCTCGGCGCCGAGGTGGGCGCCCGCGGCCTCCTGCGCAGCCTCCACCCCGCGCTCGAAAGCGTGGCGCTGCGCCTGGCGCGGACCTTCGGCCACCCCATGCCTGAGAGAATCATCGCATGGAACTACATGGACCTCGTGGAGCGCGACCTCTCCAACGTCAAGCTCTCCGTGAGCCACAAGACGCTCGACGACATGCACCCCGCCGACATCGCCGATATCATCGAGCGGCTGGACCCGCGCCTGCGAGGCCAGGTCTTCGCGCAGCTTGACGATGAGCAGCGCGCCGACGCCATGGCAGAGTTCGACGACGATGCCATGGCCGCCGAGCTCATGGGCTCGCTCAACGAGACCGACGCCTCGCGCATGCTGGCCGAGATGGACCCGGACGACGCCGCCGAGCTTGTCTCCGAGCTCGACTACGACAAGGCCGAGAAGCTCCTGCGCCTCATGGGCGTGCAGGAGCAGCGCGCCATCCGCCAGCTGCTGGGGTACCGCGAGAACACGGCCGGCCGCATCATGACCTCCGAGGTCGCCACTGTGCCCGACGATGCCACCGTGGCCGACGCCGTAGAGATGCTGCGCGGGCTGGACGAGGACTTCGAGTCCGTGCGCTACGTCTACCTCACCGACGAGGACGGCAAGCTCGCCGGCGTGGTGACGCTTCCCGGCCTCATCGTGGCCGACCCCGAGACGCGGCTCTCCGAGCTCGCGACCGAGGACCTCATCACGGCGAGCCCCGAGGACGACCAGGAGGACGTCGCCGAGGACATCGCCAAGTACAACCTGCTGGCCATGCCCGTCGTGAACGACGAGGGGCGCCTTCTGGGCATCGTCACCGTGGATGACGCGCTCGACGTCCTGGAGGAGGAGCACGCCGAGGACCTGCGCGTTGCCGGCGGTTCCGCGGATGGCGAGGACTCCGGGCACGCGAGCACGCTCATCTGGCTCGTGCGCCGCAACGTGTGGGTGGTCCTGTGGGCCGTCGGCGTCGTGGCGCTCGCCCTCGTCGCGGGGACGCGGCTCGGCCTTGGCGAGACGCTTGCCGCCACCATCCCGCTCGCCGTCGCGCTCGTGCTCGCGGACGACTCCGTGAGCTACGTCACCAACTTCTTCCTCGAGAACGACCCCGATGACGAGGACGCGCCCTCCGCGCTCGGCTTTGCGTTCAAGGGATTGGGCCTCGGCGTCGCGCTCGGCGCGCTCGTGGTGCTCATCGTCCTCGGACTCGAGAGCGTCATCGCCTCCCCCGCCGTGCCCTCCTCGGTCGAGCGGCTCGGCCCCGCGCTCTCCGCGGGGGGCGTGGCCGCGGCCGTCTCCACGTTCGTCTCGTTTGCGACCACGCCCATCTACCTGGCCGTCCTTCGCCGACGTGACGAGGCCAACAAGGAGACCTCCGGCTTTACGCTCTCCCTCGTCTCCATGCTGGTTGCCGTGGTGGTGTTCCTGGCCGCCGTGCTGGCGCTCGCCGGACCCCTGGGGCTGGTGCGATAATGAAAGGCGACGCCCCCTCTTCGCCACTCGAGCCGCGACGCATCCTCGCGGCGATGGGCCCCGGCATGGTGGCCGCCCTCGCCGGCGCGGACGCGGGCGGCGTTGCCACGTACTCCAACGCCGGCGCGCTCTTCGGCTTCAACCAGCTCTGGACTGTTCCGGTGATGTGCTTTCTGCTCATCGTGGCGCAGGAGACGTCCGCGCGCATGGGCTGCGTCACGGGCAAGGGCTTCGCCTCGCTCATCCGCGAGCAGTTCGGCGTGCGCCTCTCCGTCGTGGCCATGCTCGCCCTCCTCATCTCAAACACCACCGTCACGCTCTCCGAGTTCGCGGGCATCGCTTCGGCGCTCGCCCTCTTCGGCGTTCCCCCGATCGTATCCGTGCCGGTGGCGGCGCTTGCCATCTGGCTGCTCACGATGAGCGGCTCGTATCGGCGCATCGAGAAGGTCCTCCTCGCCATCGCGTGCGTCTTCGTGACCTACGTCATCGCCGGCGTTATGGTGGGGCCCGACTGGGGCGACGCCCTGCTCCACACCGTGGTCCCGCACGTCATGGCCTCCCCGCAGTACCTCTCGCTGCTGGTCGCGAACGTCGGCACCACCATCGCGCCCTGGATGCTCTTCCTCGCCCAGAGCAACGTGGTCGAGAAGAATGCGCGGGCGGCCGACCTGCCCTACCAGCGCATCGACACCGTGACGGGGGCCGTGGTGGCAAGCGCCATCTCGTGGTTCATCATCCTTACGACGGGGGCCGTGCTGAACCCGGCCGGAGTCGTCGTGAACGGCGCGGAGGACGCCGCGTCGGCGCTCGCGCCGCTCGTCGGCAGCTACGCGGAGGCGCTCTTCGGCGCGGGTCTTGCCGGCGCCTCGCTCCTCGCGGCCTGCGTCCTGCCCGGCATCACCTCAAGCGCCATCTGCGAGGCCTTCGGCTGGGAACGCGGCGCGGACCGCAGCTGGTCGGAGGCGCCCGCCTACCGGGGAATCATCACGGCGGTCATCGCCATCTCCGCCGTCGTGGTCGTGCTGCCCGACGTCAACCTCTTCGGAATCATGATGGTGGCGCAGGTCATAAACGGCGTCCTGCTGCCCGTCCTCCTCGTCTTCATGGTGCTCATCGCGAGCGACCGCCACGTGATGGGCCGATATGCGAACGGCCGCGTCTGGAACGCGCTCACGTGGTTCACCATCGTCGCCGTGGCCATCCTCACCGTCGTGATGTTTGTGATGCAGGCGCTGGGGATGTAGCCTGGTCCGCAGCCGGCTCCATCCCGCGCGCAATGAGGCCCTTGGTGCGAAATAATCCGCCCCTCCAACGCAATTAGCCCCTTGGTGCGAAGCCATTTCATGCCCGTCAGGAGAAAAATGGCCTGATGGGCAGCTGCCTATCTGGGCTTTTGTCGGACCGGATACCCGACGGGCCCCCAAACCCCTTCGCACCAAGGGGCTAATTGCGCACAGCTGCCCCGCTCTTTCGCACCAAGGCGCCAACTGCGCAGCTCGGCCCGCCAGCCGACGCACTCAAGCGCCTCCCCGCGTCCGCCCGGGGCGCGGGACGACTTTGCGGTATGGTCGAAGGGAGCTGAGGGGGCGAGGGGATGCATTCGGAGAGAGCGCACACATGGGCCGGCGACTTCTGGAGCCGCCTCGTCGACACCCTGCCCACCATTCTCTTCTTCATCGCGCTCTTTTGGATTGTCCACCTCGCGTTTGGGTCCAACTACCTGCTCGTGGTCTCCCCCTATACCGCACTCTTCCAGACCAGGCTGCGCAAGTACAACCCGCCCGGCCAGTACGCCCGCTTCGTGCTGGTGAGCGCGCTCGTGCTCGTGGCCGCGCGCGTCGCCGTCGTCGGCGTGGCGGTCTGCGTCATCATGAACCTCCTCATGCCGTTCCTGCTCGTGTTCATGCGCTCGTCGCAGCTCAACCCGCGCCGCTACTTCCCCTACACGATGCTCTTCTGCTTTCTCGAGCTCAGGCCCGAGACCCTCGTGGATACCTTCGCAACCCAGGCCCTCGCGCTCGCCACCTGCTGCGCCGTCCTCATCCTCACGCTCGTCGTGGCCGGGCACCTCCAGCGCCACGCGCAGGGCGCCCGCGCGCGTCTGCACGAGCTCGTCCGCCGCCTCGCCGACGACCTCGCGCGGGCAGCCGGGGGCGGCATCGGGCCCAAGCTCAGCTCCGAGCTCCTCCGGCTCAGGCGCGACTTCGCCCGCATGGCCTACACCGCCCGCGAGGACTCCTCGGCCCCCGTCCACGTGCAGAACCTCCTCGACATGTTTGCGACCCTCGCCCAGCGGACCGCCTACCTCGCCGGCAACTTCGACTGGAGCGCAAGTCACGCAGAGGAGCACGCGCGCGCCCTCGGCGCGCTCTCCCAGCTCACGCGCGAGCTCGACGACGCGCTCGCAGACGACGTCTCGACCCGCTGCCACAGGCTCATCCCCCGCGCGCAGGAGCTGCTCGCCCAGGCGGACATCGCCGAGGACCGTTTCCGCATCTTCTATCAGAGCTACCTCAACCTGGTGCTGCTCATCCTCCGCACCGCGCCCGACCCGCACCAGCGCCCCTGGCGCCTCTCCGCCTCCGACCTCGCGCGCGTGACGAGCTTCCGCAAGCGCCTCAGCCTCGAATCCTTTGAGATGCGCTTCTCCATTCGCTGCGGCGCCGTCCTCGCCGTGAGCTGCGCCTCGAACCTGCTGTTCCCCGTCGATCACCTCTACTGGTTCGCCCTCCACGCCTTCCTGCTGCTGCAGCCCTTCCCGCACGAGTCGCTGCACCGCATGCGCACCCGCATGGTGGGGACCGTAATCGGATGCCTCTTCGTACACGGCCTGGCGCTGCTCAACCTCGGCTGGGTCGAGGTCACCATCCTCGGGATGTTCCTCGTGGGGCCGATGTATGCCACCAAGCCGGGGTCGGTGCCCTCGGCGTTCTTCGCGACCGCGTACGCCGTCTCCATGGCATCGGTCTCCATCGATGACCGCTACGCCACCACCATGCGCATCGCAAGCCTCCTGCTCGCCATCGCCACCGTGGCGATCGTCGACCGCCTGGTGTGCCCCACCTCGGAGCGCCGCCTCTTCGTGGCCAACTTCAACCAGATGATCGGCATGGTCGGGCGCTACTGGGGCCTTGTCCGCCTCACCCTCACGCACCGCGTGGACACCGTCGTCTCGTCCGAAACCCTGCTTCACTTCCAGATGCTCCACACCCAGGCCTCCGAGTTCGTGGAGTCGCTCGGCCAGGGCGGGGAGGGGGACCGGGAGATCGCCGAGCTGGCGCACTACCGCGACGCCGCGGAGCGCGCGCTCTTCTGCCTCTGGGAGATCATGTGCGAGCTCGAGCAGCTTGAGCTGCTGGTGCGCCTGCGCGAGGTCGGGGACGACGAGCGGCCGCTCTTCGAGCGCATCATCGACCTCGCCGAGGCCAACTGCGACCCGCAGCGATTTGGCACGGGCGTTGACGAGGTCGAGGAGCTGCTCTTCGAGCTTGACGAGCCCGACCTGCGCTATGTCCTCGAGCAGTATGTCGACCGCGCGGGAGAGCTGCGCCTCGCCATCGACGACGCCCAAGGGGCCCTCGTGCAGAAGCCCGCCTACGTCGAGGAGATCCGCCCGTCATGACAAAGGTGTCAGGGTCGTTTGTCAGGATTTTCCTGACAAACGACCCTGACACCTTTGTCATCAGAGCATGCCGCGGGCGAGCATGTCAGCCGGGTCCTGGCGGTTGACGTTCGTCGCCGGGTCGCCAAAGAGACGAGCCCCGGGGTCGTTGAGCGCCGCGATGGCGGCGAGCTCCGCCTCCGTGAGCAGCGGTGCCACCTCAACGGCGGCAAGGTTCTCCCGCATGCGGCTCGCGTGCGAGGACTTGGGCAGGACCACCCTCCCCGCCCGCAGGTGCCAGCCAAGGATCACCTGCGCCGGCGAGACGCCCAGCCGCTCGGCCGCGGCCACGACCGGCGCGGCGGCAAGGTCCCCGCCGTGGCCGAGCGGCGCGTACGCCTCAACCACGATGCCGCGCCCATGGCAGTAGGCCTCCAGCTCCGGACGCCAAAAGCTCGGGTGGCTCTCCACCTGGTCAATCGCCGGGGCCACGCCAACCTCATCCACCAGCCGCCCGATATGCTCGGGAAGGAAGTTCGAGACGCCGATCGCCCTGACCGCACCCTCGTCCAGCAGGCGGGCCATCGCGCGCCACGAATCGACGTACGTCCCCAGCGCGGGCGCGGGCCAGTGGATGAGGTACAGGTCAACCACGTCGACCCCCAGGGCCGCGCGCGACGCCTCAAAGGCCCGCAGCGTGGGGTCGTACCCCTGCTCGAAGGTCCGCAGCTTGGTCGTCACAAAGACCTCGCCCGCCAGGCCCGTCGCCGCGAGCGCCGCGCCAACGCCCGCCTCGTTCATGTACGCGGCCGCAGTATCCACGTGCCGGTAGCCCAGGGCCAGCGCCTCCTCCACGGCGGCCTGCGTCTCGTCGGGGCGAATCTGGAGCGTGCCAAACCCGATCTGCGGAATCTCCACGCCGCCCGCCAGCATGACTCCCATGGTCACTCCTCTCCGCCCAGCCAGAACACGCTTACGTCATCCGATCTCTTGAGGCGAGGATATCGCACGTAGTCCGGGTCCCGCGCCTCAAGCGCCCGGAGCTCCGCCACAAGCTCCGCGACGCGGCCGGCGGACAGCGCCGGAAGTTCGCTCGCGGCGTCCGCCAGCCCAAACAGGCCAAACACCCGCCACATCCCGTCGCTCATACCGGCAACGGCAACCACCTCGGAGCGCGGGAGCGTCGCGCGGCGCAGGTGCGCCAGCCCCGCGCCAGACGGGTCCAGGCACCAGTAGCCGCCCTCGGCGTTGCGCATTCTCCGGTGGTCCAGAATGACGTCATCCACCAGCGCGCGCTTCTCGGGACCCGAGAGGGCGCGCCCGGATGCGGCGGCCCGCTCGCGGCTCACGCGGAGCGCCTCGGCGTCCAGCCCCTCAAGCACCTCGTCCGTCGAGAAGAACGTCGAGCCGTCGCGCAGAACGGCAACGAGCGGGGAGTCCCCCAGCCCGTAGAGCTCCACGGCGTCGCCGGACACAACGGCGAGCGCAAGCGTCGCCGAGGGGACGGCATCCGGGTCAACCTGCGCGAGCGAGCATCCCAGCGCTCCCTCGAGCTCCGCGCGGGCCGCATCGACGGCGCGCGCCAGCGCCTTCTCGGCCGGATGCCCCGCGTCCAGTGCCTCGCAGACGGCCGCGCCCACCACGTGCGAGAACCACTGCGCGTTGCTCCCAAAGCGCCCCGCAAAGAGCGGCGCGCCCGCAAGCCCCGTGGCCCCGTCGATCACGATGCCGTAGCGAGGCGTCGAGCAGGCAAAGTCCTCGTTCACCGCGTTGCCGCGGTCAGTGAAGTGGAAGTGGCGCATCGGCTCCCTCCGCCGCATCAGGGGCAACCACCCTCGAAGTGCCCTCTAGGATAGCGCGACGCCTCCGCGCGCGAGGGCGCCGCCTACTCCGTCGCCGCGGTCGGCTCCGGCGCGCCCTCCTCGATGGGCGTGTAGAACACGTCGAGCACCGTCTCGTAGACGGCCTCCTGGTCCAGGTGGTACTCGACGTACTGCTCGCCCTTGACGGCCTCGCCCGCAAGGGTGACCACGTCGAGCTCGCTCATCCCGTGCTCCACGAGCGTGGCGGCAAGATAGCTGAACTCGCTCAGGTCGAGGTTGGTGGTCGAGTACTCGGTCGCCGTCTGGTAGAGGCTGATCAGGATGCCCGGGTCTCCCGCCGCGTTGCCTACGACCTGCGAGAAGAACGCCTTGAGGTACTGCGACTGGCGCGCCTGGCGGTCGAGCGAGGACGTCAGCTGCGAGGTGTCGCGGTACTGCACGTAGCGCATCGCGTTGTTGCCGTAGAGCTTGATGGGCACGTCCTTCACGATGGCCGTGTTGGGGATGGAGGAGAGCGGCGTCACCGTCACCCCGCCCGCGGCGTCGTTGATGGGGCCGATCCCGTTCATGTCCAGCGCAAAGTAGTAGTTCATCGGCATGTTGTACAGCACGCGCGACACGGCGCGCACCACGTTCTGCGCGCTCGTCTCATACCCGTCGCCGTAGCTGAACGCCAGCGCGATCTGCATCTTGTCCTGGCCCAGAAACGCCTCGCCAACGTTCTCGTCAACGTCCACCATCGTGTCGCGCGGCACGCCGATGACGCGCATCTGCCCCGTGCGCGTATCCAGGGCAACCACCATCACGGCGTCCGCCTGGCCGGCGGCACCCGTCTCGGAGACGTCCTTGCGCCGGTCGTAGCCCATGACCACGATGGAGACGACGTCCTCGTTGTAGCGGTACTTCTTGCCCTGGTACTCCACCGTGAGACCATCGTCGGCGGTGACCGCCTCCGCGGCCGTCTGGATGTTCTGCGGCTTGGAGGCCTCCTTGAGCGCCTGGCCGCCCGCCTCGATCATGTGCGCCACGGCCAGCGCGGCCCCTCCCCCCGCAAGCGCAAGGGCGAGAAGGACCACGCCCACGATCCTCAGCCGGCGCAGCATCCGCTTGCGCGCGTGACGCTTGATGCTCTCCTCGCTGCGCCGGCGCTTCTGGGGCAGCTCGTCAAGCGTGGGCCAGGCGGGCTCCTCCCCGTCGACAGCGGTCTCCGACCCCTCGGCGGCATCGGGCGCGGCCTCCGCCCCGGCCGCCCGCTCAGGCGGGCACTCGGGCTCGACCCCGTCTACGGCCGCGGCAGGGGCCTCCCCGGCGGCCGATTCCTCGGCCACGGACTCCGGCTCCGGGTCCGGGTCCGCCCGAAAGTGCTTCCCCCGCGGGACAAACTCCTCCTCGGGCGCCACGTTCTTCTCGTCAGCGTCTTTGGTCATGCGCTCACCTGGTCTCCACGTCGCTCACGAGCACGCCCGTCACGAGGTAGCGCCCGCCGCTCACGGACCCCTCGCGCGGGCAGGTGCTCAGCTGCACAATGCGGTCGTCCACGGAGAGCGAAGCGCCCTCGCGCACGTTCACGACCATAGAAACGGGGTTCAGCACCGCATCGAAGTACTGCCGGCGCACCTCGGGGTCAGAGAAGTCGAAGCTGTTGAGAATATGCCGGTCATCATAGCGGTATGCAGAGATGATTCGGTACGTGAGGATGTGTCCCGGCGTGTAGATGTAGAGGTCCTCGTGCGCGGCAAAGAACTCCGGATCCTCAAACTTGTGCAGGTCGGCAAACATGAGGCCATCGGAGGAGTTGTGTCCGTAGAGCACCGTAACGGGGTCGGAGAAGTCCGTCGCGTTCATGCTCTGGCTGTAGATGCTGCCGTAGACGGAGTAGTTGCCGTCAAGGTCGCGCCGCAGGTAGAAGTTGTCGTCCACAGCGCTCTGCACCACCGGGTAGTCAATCTGGGTGTCCGGAATCTCAATCCAGGCGTAGACGTCGGGGTGCTCGGCCTTGAGGGTGGGAAAGTCCACCGGGTTGGCCGGGCGCGGGTCTTCCGCAGGCTCGGGGTCGGCGGCTTCGGCGGGCGCCTCGTCGGCGGCCCGGCCAGGTCCGAGCGCCTCCTGCTCGGAGCGAATCTTCTCCGCGGCCGCGCTCTGCATGACAAAGTACGCAATCCCGCATCCCGCCACGGCGAGAAGAACCACGAGGGCCACGACCAGGGGAATCACGCCCCTGCGCCGCGCGCCACCGTTCTTCTCGCCCTTGTCCTGACCTGGCATCGTATCCTCTTTGCCCGCCTGCGGCCTCGCGGCCGCTCCCCGTATCCTACAAAAAGGGACCCGCGCGAGACGGGCCCCTCATCGTCCATTTGACACCCGGCCTGACCGGGCGTTTCCTGCGTTACTCAGAAACCTTCTTGCGAAGGGTCACGGCAACCACGCCAGCGCCAGCGAGGGCGGCAACGGTCACGCCCGCAACGGCAGCGGAGTTGACGTCCGTCGCGGGGGCGGTGGCGGAGGTGTCGGTGGCAACGCCGCCATCAGCCGGGATGGTGGACTCGTCGACCACGATGGAGAAGATGGAGAGACGGTCGACGGCGATGGTCACGGTGCCGTCGGCGGCGACGGTGGCCTCCTGGACGTCGGTGGTGCCGTCACCGTGCTGGATGTAGACCGTGGCCTTGGCGCCGGCGTACTTGGAGCCAACGCTGAAGGTGAGGGAGAGCTCGGTGAAGGAGACGTTGTCGTCCGCGACGACCTCGAAGGAGGCAAGCGGGGTGACGCCCTCGGGGACGTTGGACGCCGCAACGTCAGAGGGGTCAACGTGGATGAACCCGTTACCGGAGACATCGCCGGAGACGGAGATGGCGACGCCCGTGCCGGGGGCGGTGACCGTGGTGCCGCTGGGGCTGTTGAACTGCGCCGCCATGGCAACGGTGGGCAGCGCGAGCATCATCGTAAAGGCAGCAAAGGCACTCACGAGCTTCTTCATTTATGGTGTCCCTTCTCGTCGAGAGCGGGAGAAGGTTCCCCCTCCCCTCAGTAATGCTATGGCTCTAGCAGCCTTAGGGTTATAAGGTCAATCACCGGGGGGATGTTTTTGGATTTCCTTACACGTGCTGCCGGCGAACGGGGGCTAGCCGGCCCCGTCGAGGTCTTCATCGAGGCCCCTCCCCCTCAGCGAGGTCTCTCGCCGAGTCCCTCCCCTCACCGAGGCCCTCCCCACGCCGAGACAGAGGATTCGGACAGAGTTGGCCCTCGGGAAGGCCGTTTCTGTCCGAATCCTCTGTCTCGGCGCACGGTAGGCGGCACGGCGGCGCAGGCTTCACGCAATGGTCCGCACCGACGGCGAACGTTAGCCCAATACCAACGCGAGGGCGCACGCGAACAAACGAAGGAGCAGCCGCGCCTCGTCCCCTGACTCAACGCGTCCGAACTCTTACGCTGACGCGGCCGCAGCAAAAACTAGGGCAATCGACATAATTGACCAGCCTGCCATCAGAGCCGCCTCCATAAACACAATCTCGCCTGTCACCATAAACCCCTTGAACCTGCTTATCGACCCGTAAATGGATACGAGCATGTCCCGGTCAAGCGGGCGCATAAAAAAATCCTCCGGATACGTTTCCCGTATCGCATATTCCTCGGATACGTTTCTGACAACCACCGTGTACACAAGAACTAGAGCTGCGGTAACGAGCGCGAACGACGGTGGAACAATATGCCACCAGCCGGGAGCCGTCACGGAACCCTCAATGACCTTGGACTCAAGAAACAGGGACACGCCTAGGCAGAAGGCCAGCACCACGATTGCCCCCGTCAGGGCCGGCAGCAATGAGTGCATCTTTACATTTAAATACTTTCTCTCCTTGTTCGTCAGTAATACGACAGCCATGGAAGCCGCGAAGAGAAGAACCGAGACTAAAGCAGTTGAACAGGACTCGGGATAGTCGAACACGAAGTCGAACACGCACTTAATAATGGGCGGCCAGCCCTCGGTGGAAATTTGACCGAAGAACATTATCCAAAGCTGTAACAGCAGGGGCACGGAAAGGAGGGCGAGAAGAACTATGGCAAGGATGCAACTCGCCGCGACAGCCATCTTGTGATTCTTCCCTAGACGCGCGGGCCGCGCCTCGCCGTCTCCAGCCTTTCCGGCCACCGCCCCAGTGTTGCCGCCAAGGTCATCCTTCTTCAGCTCCGTCCCAGAGAAACCCTTTGAGCTCCGCGCCGCGCCAACACAGGAATCTCTCAGCAGTACGATTCTCTTCAGTGCCCCGTCCCTGAGCATGGCGTGGTTGGACTCGTAGTATCCGACAAACGACCAGCCCTCCCCCGCATCCTTCAGATCTGCAAGTACTTCTTCACTGACCTTCGGTCTTCCGCGAGACAATAATCTTGCGGCGGCGACGATGATCGCCGGAAACCCAATCGCTTCCAAAATCGACGCTATCGCCGGCAGCAGATCCGCTACTATCTGGGTCGTGTCCATGCTTCCCCCATCTCGCGAACGCCCACAGGCCGCAGCCTTCGACCAAGCATAAATTATTGCTGACGTCCTGCCGAACATAATATGAGCCGTCAAACCGCCCGCCCGCAGGCGTCTTTCCGCCTTCCATAGACAGCTTCACCATTTGCCTGACGTCTAATGAATACTTAATAAACAACGGAGGGGTTAATATGGGTGGCACAGACAAGCTCAGTAGTGATGTCGTGGGGCCCAAGGAGCGGCTCGGGGCGCTTGTCGAACAGTGGAAGCACCTCGACGGGTTCATCAACGCGACCGAGGCCCGATACAACACAGTCCTTATGGTGTTGGTCACGCTTCTGACCGCCGGGAACTTCTACGTAGCGGGCAGGGACACGCCTGCCGACAGTCGCGGGTGGGTATCTGTCGCCTTCATCTTCATCTCATGTACGGTAGTCTCGTATCTAGAGCATGAGTTTCGTCGCGTTGCGGCGCTGCGAGGGCTCCTCCAGCAAATCGAGCATCGAATCAACGATCTGCTGGGCGAGAAGGACTTTGAGTGGAACTCGCGCTACGTCCCGCCCTACGTAGGAAGAAGCTGGACGAACTGGGCCCTCTCCATAACGCTCGGCTTTGCCCTCGGGGGCGTCCTCGCATGGACGTACTACGCCGTAATTAACGCGTTTGGTTGGAATGCCCGGACAATCGCACTCCTCGTATATGTCGCCATCATTCTGACAGCCAACATAATCATGCTCTTTGGGAACCAGGCCGTCATCGAGGCGGTTGCACGCGGCGAAGTCCCCGAAGGCACGAGCCTCAGCCTCATCCACACCATAGCCCGGGGGGTCCTCAAGTCGATAAAGGAGCGCCTTCTCGAGCTCCACCGCAGGGGCAGGAGGAACCCATGAGACTTGATGACCTTATCACCTGCGTACGCTCGCGGTTCTCCTCCGCACTCGTTCAAGCGGCCGAGGCAGTAAAGGGCGGAGCCGAGCAGGCAGGAGAATTCTCGGAGACCCCCTCCGGGAAGGGCGCTGCCTGGCTCCTTGCAGTTATCGCCTCAATCGCCGCGGTCATCGCACTAGTTCCGATATTTGGCGACCTGATAGCGCCCCGCGGTCTCTCCGCCGACTTCGCGAACATCGATCCCAGCGGCGTTCCGTATCTTCTCGAGTCCGAAGGGGATGCTCCGCTGCATCCGGTGTTCAGCACGGAGTCGTATCGGGCATTTTCGGACGAACTGAAAGACGGGGAGGTATCGTACTTCTCCGCTGGCTGCGCGACTCAGGTCACCATCACAAATTACGATGAGACGTCCGTGAACATCACGGGAGTAAGACTTGTCGCAGAGCGCATCACGGCGGACCTGCGAGCCGAGCTGAGCATTAACTTTGACTATTTTCCAGAGGACGGGCCCCTGCGCGACGGCTTCAGCAATTTAGCCCTCTCCGTCACCAACACGGGCCGGCTCGATGGCACGGACTTGACTTGTCGCGCCACCTGCGATGACGAGGAGTTCGCGCACTGCTTCGGATCAAGCGTCCTCGAGTGGGAGTGCCCGGACGTCCCCATGGGAACAAGCCAGAGAGTACCGTTCTTGGACGCAAGCGACCTCGTCAAGGCTCCGGAGGAGGAAACCGTCTTCGAAGTGGGGGTTGAATTTTGCTCAGGACGGGGCAGCGAGTACGGTTCGATGAAGTCCGCAATTTCTATCACCACATACCCCAACGGGGAAGTGGACTGGACAATTAAGGGCGGAGGAATGGGCGGGATGGATGGCGAACATTCTATCTATGGGATCAAAATTGACACCAATAAGACGAGGGACATCTTCGAGGCCTCCACGAGCCTAGTTGTAGAGGGGAATGACATCCGAGTTGTACCCGTATGCTTCTTCGCCGACCGCAGCTGCACCGTGCTCGGACACTTCGAGTTCACAGACGCCAGCGGGAACATCGTTAGGACACCAAGCGCCGAGATGTATTTCGACGTCAGCTCCATCCATCATATCGCCACGTACGTTATTCGTGACCTGACCGCCGAGGAGTACGGCGACCTCCTCATAGAAGCTAAGAAGCACCCGAATTCGAACCTCATCTCGTTCCCCTTCACGGGGTTTGAGTACGGGCGGTCGCTGTAGGACTCGCTGACCAGATCTCAACGGTCACCTCCACGAATACCCCGGCGGTCATGCGGCTCGAGTGACAGATTTCGGACGTTTGGAGCCTCTGAGAAGGTCCCATCCGTCCAAAGTCCGTCACTCACTCAGCGCGGCTCCGCTGCGGGCGAGAAGAACGAGGGCGCCGCCATGCCAGCGTCCCCAACAGAGCGGGGCGGCTCCCGGCCTGAGCCGCCCCGCTTCCCAACAAGAAGTCCTACCTGCTTCTACGCCAGCGCAGCAGCACGCCGGAGCCGAGGGCCGCGGCGCCGAGCAAGGCGCTTGCGACGAGCGTGTGAAGAGGCGTCGCGTCGCCTGCCTCGGGGAGGCCCTTCTTGGAGACGGCCTTGGCGGCCTGCGCGGAAGTCCCGGCGGAATCGGACGTTGCGGGCTGCTCGCCCGCCCGGCCACCGCCCTCGGGCAGCCAGCCAGCATAGAGCGTGAGGTCGCCGGTGACGGGCGACGAGAAGTCATACGGGTCGGAGAGCGCGCCGGTCTTCGGGTCGACGGTGCGGAACCATCCGGCGAACCGGTAGCCCGCTCGCGTCGGCGCAGCGGGCTCGCCGAGCGGCTCGCCATCCCCGACCGTGAGGGTGAGGTTCGCCCGCCCGTTGCCCAGGACCACGGTCACCGCATGGGCTCCCGGCTGCGGCTCGGGCTCCGGCGCAGAAGCCTTCGCAAACGTTGCCGCGATGGCGTGGGGAGCGTCGACGTCCTTGAACGCGTAGCTCTCGACCGCACCCACGGACACGCCGTCCACGGTAACGTCGGCGATCCTGTAGCCCTCGGACGCGGCTATCGAGAAGGACGTGCTCTCGCCAGCGGTCACCTCGACCGTGCCGGACGGCGTGATGGTACCGCCCTTGCCGGCCGTGGCGGTGATGGTGAACGTCTCGGGCGCGTCATCGCCCAACCGCTCGACCGCCGCGGCGAGCCGGTCGCCCGCGCGCGACACGTCGTCGCTCAGCGCAAGCGGGCTCCTGAGCTGGGCGCGCGCCTCGATGAGGGAGGCCCAGAGCGCAGACTCGGCATCGCCGGTGCTCGCGGCCGTGATGTTCTTCTCGGCGGCCAGGTCCTCGGCGGCCGCGACCTTGTCGGCCAGGTCGTCCTTGTCGACCGCCTGCATGACCCTGAGCTCCTGGATGAGGTAGGCACCGGAGCCGGCGTTGGACGCGACGCCCTGGAACTTGACGAAGCGCGCGGTCACGGTCTCGTCGAGGGTCACCGTCTCGAAGTAATCCTGATTCCCGACCACGTTCTTGGCCTCAGCCCAAGCCTCGCCGTCGTCAGACGTCAGAATCTTGAAGTCACGGCCCATGCCGCCGTCGCGCCACTGAATCTGAACCTCAGAGAACGTGCGGGGCTCGCCAAGGTCGACCGTCAGCGAGCTGTCAGGGTGGTTGCCCTTCCAGTAGGAGTAGATCTCTGAGCCGGACCCGTCGGGCGCCGCAGAGGGATCCCCGGGGACGGGGAACGCCTCGCCGTCGATGGCCTTGAAGGCAACGCGGACACGGGAGTCGGCGTTGTCAAAGGCGTCGCCCGCGTGGCGGGACATGCCGCCGGCGTGCGCGTCCTGAGCCACGTTGACCATTCCGTCGTCACCGGAGCCGCTCACCATGGCAGCGACCTCCTCGGCGGAGAGCGCCTTGTTGTAGACGTCGATGTTGGCGATGTCGCCATGAAGGCCTTGGCCGATCTTCTCGAGCGGCAGTGGAACGGAGGAGTAGAGCGTGGAGACGGCGCCTGGGCGCACCCCATCCTGGTCGGCCTTCTGGGACAGGAAGGTCGCCAGAGTGCCGTCCACGTAGAGGCGCGTGGCCTGCATCGTCCCCACGATGGTCACCGTATGTTCGGAGCCGTCGGACGGGAACCGGTAACCGAGGTCGCGCGTGAAGTAGTTGACGTCTGCGCTCATGTTGCCGTTGTGCCCGGCCACCTGGATGCGGCCGTCGTAGCCCGAGAAGAGCGAGCTCTCCTGGGTGTTGGCCGCCCCGTCCTCGGCGGAGAGGCGCAGGTCAAAGCTCACCGTGTAGGGGTAGGAGACGATCTTGACCCCGGTCTTCATGAGGTCGGAGCCGTCGAAGGAGGCCCAGCCGTTCCTCACGTTCACACCCTCGAGCGTGGCCGTGTACCCATTGCCCGAGGCGTCGAGCACCGTCGCGCCGCCGTCGGTCACGTTACCGAAGTCGTAGCTGGCAACGAGCGAGCTCTCGCTCTTCACGTCCATGGCAATGCTCGTGCCGGGACCTTCCGCCAGCCGGCTCGCGCGGAGCTCGTAGGAGTCGAAGGCGTCGTCCTCCTCGGTTCCGCCCCAGCTGCGCTCGCTCACGATGGCGGACGCGCGCAGCACGCGCTGGTGGACGTCGCGCTCGGTCATGCCCTTCTGGCTCTGGTCGCCCCAGATGACGGCCTTTGCGCCCAGCAGGTGCGGATCGCCCACGAGGGTGTTGGTGTTCTCGCCGGGCTGCCCGGCGTCAAAGATCGCGGGATTCCACTCATTGAAGAGGTACTCGGCGGAGGGGACGTCGCGGAAGGTGCGGCCGGGGTTGCCGTACATGTAGGCGTCGCGGCAGTTCACGACGTCGTAGCCCTCGGCCACGCGCTGCTTGGCGTTGTCATAGCCGGGGTACCAGATGTCCAGCTGGAAGTTCTTCGCAAGCTCCTCGGTCGTCATGCCCAGGGTCTCCTCGGCAGTCGAAAAGGCCGTGGAGCCGGCGCCCCGCATGCGGATCTTGGTGTCAGCGCCGAGGTTGCCCTGGATGACCCCGCGCATCTCGTTGGCAAAGTTGGCAAACGCGTTGTAGGTCTCGGCATTGTGCACCCAGTACTCGTCGGAGCCGATGCCGACCACGTTGCCGTAGATCGTGGGGTTGGCCGGGTCGGTGTACTCGTTCCAGAGGCCGCGGGCAAAGCGCAGCGCGCGCTCGCTGTTCTCGCCGGTCAGGTCAAGGAGCTCGAGGTAGCCCGAGTTGCTCACCGCGCTGGGGGACAGCATGGTGCCGCCGTTAAGCCAGCCGATGTTATCCGGGTTCTCCTCGGCGTACTTGTTATAGAGCAGGGAGTGGCCGGGCAGGTCGATCTCTGTGAGCAGGTGCATGCCATAGCTCCCGAAGAGCTGGGTGAGGGCGCGCCACTGGTCCTTGGTGTAGACGGGGTTTCCCTGATAGTCCTCATTGTTGTTGTAGTAGTCCGCGTTCACCAGGTCCTCGGGGATGCCGGCGTGCTTGGTCCCGGACATCTCAGCGAGGCTCGGATAGGTGTCACTCTCGATGCGGTGGAAGCCCGCATGGGTGTCGAAGGTTGCGCCGTTGATGTTGGCGTTGTCGTTGTCGTTGACGTGCAGGTCGTACTCGCTCATCTTGTACCAGAGCATGATCTTGGCGTAGTCCTCGAGCTGCTCATAGCGGTACGGTGTGCGGGCAATGTCCAGCTTTACGCCGCGGACCGCGTAGGCCGGGTAGTCGCGAGCCAGGCCGCAGGGCACCGAGGCATGGTCCGCAGCCTGCCAGAGGATCTGCTCCACGGTGATGGTGCCGTAGATGGCGCCGGTGTAGGTTCCGGTATAGATTCTGATGCCGTCCTCGGCAACGCTCAGGAGGTAGCCCTCGTCGCCCAAGGCGTAGGCCGCGGCCTCGTCCGCGGGCAGGGTCTCGATGTAGATACCACCAGCGACGGGAGCCGCCCCGCTTACGGTAGCGAGGCCGATGCCGGAGATCTCTTTGACGTCGGCTGTCATGTTGTCCGCCACGCCGGAGAGGCCGACGCCCGCGCGGTCATTGAGCACGATCTTTGCCCCGTCGGCGAGCACGAACGAGCCGCTGCCGCCCGCCCATTCCTGAATGGTGGGGATGACCTCGGGTTTCTTGTTGGAGCCGGAGGGCACCATGTCCGCATAGGCCGCGGTGGCGCTGTTGTCGGGCACAGTCACAACGAGGTTCTTCTGCACGTAGTCGTCAGGGTCACCCGCTCGTGAGGCCCGCACGATGATCGTGACGTCGCGCGGGCCCATGTTCTGGCCGGTCACCGTGCCATCGTTGGTGATAACGTTCTCAAGCTCGCTACCGTAGGCGCTGTACACGACGCCCTCGGGGGCCTCCGGGAAGACGAGCTTGCCGCCCTCCACGTACACGGTCTCGGTCTTAAGCTTGTCCAGCTCGTCGGAGAGCGGGCGCAGCGAGTTCACGCCGTTGACCACGAACTCAGCTATGTTGACGTTCACGCCCGGCGCCTGCCAGTTGGTCTTCTCCACGTACAGGCGCACGTAGCGGCCGAGCGTGGCCTGTTCGAGCGCAGGCGTGGTGCTCGCGGTGATGGTGTCGGCATAGGAGGACGGGCTCGCGATGTTCTGACCTGCGCCCTGCGTGAGCGTGGCAAAGGCGGAGGCACGACTCACGGACGCCACCGTGGTCCATCCCGCCTCGCCAGTCTCGGGGTTTGGGGCCTCGTCGCTCGTCTGGATCTCATACTGCTGCGCCCAGACCTTGTTGCTCTTGAAGATGACCTGGATGCTCGAGAGCTGCGTCCCGCTCACCCCGAGGTCCACATAGAGCCACTGCGGCGTCTGCGCGTCATCGTCACCCGAGGTGTCCGAGTGAGTGACGTCCTTCATGGGCGCGGAGTTCCACGAGGTCGTGGTACCGCCATCGACGGCGCTCTCGGCGGACGTCCCCTCATCGACGCTCGATGCCACCACCGGGCGGCCCAGCGCCACGTTCCACGGCTCGACGTCCGAGCCCCCCGGGCTCCTCAGGCCCGACCTCGCCCATGATGTGGAGGTCACAGACGTTGACGTTGTTGCCCGGTGCGGCCTCGTTGACCTTCTCAATATAGAGCCGGACGTAGCGGTGGGCCGTTGCGCCGTCCTCGAGCGCTGGCGTGGATGACGCCGTGATGGTGTCCCTCACGCCGTCGGCGATGTTCTGGCCGTCGGCATTCTGGGGGTTGATGAGCCCCTTGGCGTCGCGCTCGACGCGCGCCATCGTGGTCCAGGAGGTGTTATCCCCGTCGTAGCCATCTGCGGTCTCGACGCGGTAGGCCTGCCCCCAGACCTTATTGGGACGCCAGTCAACCGCAATGCTTGTGACAGAAGAGGGCGAGAAGGACGGGCCCAGGTCGATGACGATCCACTGCGGGGTCTGGCTCTGCCCCGCCTCCTGCCCGGCCTTCATGTCGTCGGATATCCACCAGGTCTCAAGGCTCCCGTCAACGACTGCGGCAGCAGGGTGCTCCGGGCCCTCGGACGACTGTGCGACCACGGTGGCACCGCTCACATAGTCGACTTCCTTGGCTTGCACCCGACGCGGCGCAAGCGTCATCGCAAGGGCCACGACGGCAAGGGCAACCACAACCACAACCCCGACCTCCGGCATCGCATGCCACTTAAGGTGCTTCAGCTTCTGCATGGCGTCTCCATCGACGAAATCTTCCGAGCGTCGCTTCTTCGCGATTCCGGGAGGGCGCGAGGCAGCATGGGAAGAGGTTTCGCGGCTGCCTCCGGGCGGAGTCAAAGCGCGCCGAACCTACGGCGCGGAAACTTTCTCGTCAAGCCAAAGAGCGCAAAATTCTCTGTGACCGGTCCTTGTTTATCCGCTCGCCGGTGGGTCTTATCGTGCGTTGCCCATGCCAGAGCAATCGAATAAACACCAGTTCAAGATACCTAAAGTTCTTCTAGGCTTTAGCCCTTTCGTAGTGAGTCGCTTCGATGAGCGCAACTGTATCGGTTGGATTTATGGCACTTAATTTATATCAGAAATAAATCTTCTTTATCACGATAATCGGTTGCACGCCCCTCGCAAGGACTCGCGCAATCCACGCGGGCAGCAGCCGGCTCAGCCGGTCACGCTTCGAGGCGAGCCAACTGCCGGCGCAGAACATTTCGGACCCATCTCTGACTATCTCAGAATTCAGAGATATATCTCTGAATTCTGAGATAGTCAGAGATGGGCTGCCATCAAAGGAGCACCGAAGAAGATGGGGGCATCCCATCCAGCCACTTGTTTGAACCGCAGTGCCTCATTTACTCTCATTTTCACACGCACCAAAAATGAGAAGAGAACCATGCGCGTAAGGGAGCGCAAGCATGACAATCGCGCTGACAAAGCGACTCTTTGACCTGCCGCTTTACGTGGGCACCAACTCGCCCATCGAGAATATGCTTCCCCGCGCCATTTCATATGACTTTGAGCCGCGTAACGCCATGCTGTGAAATGGCGCCGAAGGGCGGGTGCAGTAGGTAGCCCAAACCCGAGAGCTCGCTCCACGTCGAGGGCAAGCTGCCCGGGCATCATGTGCGCAGTTGTCGACTCCCGCTGATTGAACCCGCCTAAATGAACGAATGTCCGGCGTCTAGTACGAATCTCGCATTCAGGGCACGCAGCATATCGTACTTGTTACAGAACGGAACGCTGATGTGGATACATGCATCGGGCAGCTTAATGCTTCGTTTTGCGTGAGGCTCCGATACCTCCTGGGTCACAAGGGTCAGCCCTTCGACCGCCGCCTTGGCACAAATCCACGGGTCAGCATAATTTGGATCACAGAACTTGTTTATGGCGGACGGCTTGTAGCTCCCGTTACGCGCCCAGCTACAGAGTTTTTGGTAAACCGCGAACTCCGCGGCGGTTTCCCGCGGAAAGCAGATTTGGGAGAGCCCCGACGCCCAATTGTTGAGGTCGTCGTTAACGCGCTTGATCTCTTGAAGCACCTTGTTATGGCTGATCACGATGCCCATCTCGAACGCCTTTCTCAGGAGATCCCAGAAACCGGGACAAATATCAAAGCCATAATCGATGCGCTTCGACTCAATCAGGATGTTTGAGTCGATAATGAACTGAGGGGTCGTCATGCGGCATACCCCCTGAAATACTCGTCGAACGTCTTAGCATTGAGGCCCGTGAGGCGGAACGCCTCGCGATACGTGATCCGCCGGGTCTGCGTGGCGCCAAAGACCGCCTCACCGAAGACATGGCCGACTCGGTATGCCTTAGTGAGGTAGTAGTTCCCACCCCCAGAGCCAGACTCTGGGACAGCCTTCTCGACTTCGTCACGATGCTTCGCAACGGAGCTGGCAAACTCGGCCTCGGACACAAGGCCCAGATCAAGGGCCCTTCGCGCGCACACGATAAAGCTGACCTTGAAACTCCTCCTCAGCTTGTCGAGCATCTGGTATGCCCCTGTAGAATCATCCCAGACGCGGAAAAAAGCGTTCCTCGGAACAAGCATCTCTGCGGCGATGGCGTCGCAGAGGCGCTCCGTTTTCGTGCCGCGGGAAATGTCCTCGCAAGGCTGGACCACGCCCGTCTGGGAAAACGCAAGGTGCGCAAGCTCGTGAGCCAACGTGAAGATCTGCGCAGACTTGGCATCGCGCCCATTCACAAAGACAAACGGCGCCATGTTGTCGGCCAGCACAAAGCCCCTGAACTCAGCAACGTTGAGCGGGCGCCTTGTGTTGTCTCCGACGACCCCATTAATGATGACGGAAATGCGCTGGGCCTCAATCTTGTCACGCAAGGCCCTCAGGGCGCCCGACACACCCCTCTCTGCAAAGGCCCATGTCTCACCCAGGCCGAGATAGTCCCGAATGGCCGCCGCACTGCTCCCAGCGTCCTCCATATCCCTTGCATTGAGTAAGCCGACAAAGGGAATCGCGTCACAGCCGAGCTCCACGAAATACTCTCTTAGCCAGTCCTGCCGATATTGCATCTGCGTCACGGTGTCATAGAGCTCGGGGCTTGGTTCGCCACCGGGGCCCTCCAAGGTTCTGAAGTCTGCAATCTGAAGGTCGAGACGGGGGACGTCATCACCGAAAAGCAGGTCGAGCGCCACGTGAGTGAGCCCCGCAAAATCCTCGAGCTGCCTGAGGGTGGGCTCGTGGCTGCGGTCGATCCACTGCTCGATCTTGGGCCATCTTTTCTTGAGGGAGTCGACGGACTCCCCGCAGCGCTCAATAGCCCAGAGCAGAGCCTTTGGATTTGGGCTCATTCCCATAAAATCTCGCACCTCCCCCACCGCAGATTATGAATATCATAGCGTGAGAACAGAAATCCGGAGTCATACGCTCCGCGGTACGCATCGCCAAGCGGAGCCGGGACGCGACAGCAGCCTGGAGTACGGGGACTGCCTCCTGGTAAAGTACGACGAGGACGCGCTGAGAGACCCCGTCTCAGGAGAGGCAAGCAAGGACCGCAGCGAGGACTTCCCCCCCCCCCGCGCCTTCAGAATCCTCTTCGTCATCAACTGCTCCAAGGACTCCGGCGCCGCGGCTCATGACATGGATGCCATCACCGGGCCGGCCTCGTCCTCGCTCATGCGAAGCGTCTTCGAACGTCTGCGGAGGGAGTATCTCGACCTGCCGCTCCTTCCCGTCCTCGGCGCAAATAGGCAGGGCAACAGCCACCAGACGGTCATCGCGAGCATAGTCCAGCAGTACAGCTCGCACATTCCGATGTCCCGACGCTACTTCGACCTCATGATCAGCGCCAGGAAGGAAAGCATGGAGTGGGACGCCCTAGGCCTCGTCCTCCTCAGGCGCTACATTCGCGAGGCGCTACGGTTTTACGAGTAGCGGGCGAGACCACCGACGCGATACCTTAGCAATTGCGCAAGCAAAGCGAGTTGGAACTCTTAATCTCCCAATCGGCCAAGAGTACAAATAGCGCCCCGAATCCCACTCTCTTATTTGTACTATTCTCCGAATAGTACAAATAAGAGAGTGGGATTCCATCTATAATCGCACTCTCGATTGGAGGCACACATGGCATATAGAACCCTCGCCAAGCTCTTCCACATGGATTCGTCAAGCAAGCGCTACGAGAAAAACGAGGCGCTCGCCGCGACACGACTTGAAGCAGAGTCAACCTTCAGGACCGGCGTTGAGACCCCTCACGGAGAGCTCTTTCTTGCCGTCCCTCGCGAGCTCTCCGTTCTCAACGAAACCATCCTTCGCCGCGAGAGACAAATCGCGCTCTTGCTCTCGAGGCTGCCACCCATCGCAACCGGAGCCCTCATCAGGAGCCTCGTCATCGATGAGATCGTTTGTTCCAATGAACTCGAGGGCGTCCACAGCACGCGGAGGCAGATTAACGACCTGCTCGAGACAACATCTGTCGACCCATCGAAACTCGAGCATAAACGCTTTCGCGAACTCGCACGACTTTATCTTGAGCTAAGTGACCGCGAGCACATTTTCCCTCAGACCCCCGAGGACATCCGCACCATCTACGATCGAATTATGGAGGGCGAGGACCTGGGCAAGGACGCTCCGGACGGCATTCTGTTCCGAAAGGGCGAGGTCAACATCATCGGGAGCGGCAGCAGAATTATCCATACGGGTCTCTCTCCCGAAAGCCGCATCGTGTCCGCGATGACACGCATGATTGCACTGGCCTCCTCGGAAGATATCCCCGAGACATACGGCGCAATCGTCTCCCACTTCCTCTTTGAGTACGCGCACCCCTTCTATGACGGGAACGGCAGGACGGGGCGCTACCTTCTTGCCCTCTACCTCAGCAGGCCGCTCTCAACGCTCACCGCACTGTCCGTCTCTCGCTCGATTGCTGAGAGTAGGGGCGCCTACTACCGGGCGTTCCGCGAAGTCGAAGATCCGCTCAACCACGGCGAGCTCACGCCTTTTGTCCTCGCAATGCTGGAGTATGTGGACACCGCCCAGCATCGCGTTCTCTCCGACCTGGAGACGCGCCAGGGCCAGTTTGAGGTAACTGTGACAGCAATCGACGAGCTCGTTAATTCGATCGACCTCCCCGACAAGGAGCGCGACATGCTTTTTATGCTGGCCCAGTACGCCCTGTTTGGCGCGTTCCCCGATGTGCTTCTTCGTGACGTGGCGGAATACCTAAACCTCAGGGAGCCAATGGCGAGGCGTCACACAAAGAGGCTCGAGGAGAAGGGCCTTGTAAAGACCGTGAGCGCGCGGCCTCTCAGGTTCGTGCTCACGGACAAGGCGAAGGAGCTTTTGAAGATTCCCGAGAAGGACCTCTAGGGAATTGCTGATATCAACCTCAACGCTCGGCTCCGAACCTCCCCCACATCCCAGGATGAGTGACTCATTCTGACCAAGCCAGGTCCCAAGAAGGGCCCCGTCCGTCCAAAGACTGTCACTCAACGTAAGTCGTCACACCGTGCGTCGGCACCCGCGGCACCTGGATAACATACGACCCCTTGTGGAGGGCCACGCCGCGCCCGAAAGCACGCACTTGCGATGGCGAGAAGGCCTTGCAGCTGATGGAAGGGCGGTATGAAAGACGGGAGGAGCGGGGAGCGCGCCGAGGGATCCATCCCCTTGTACTCGTCACGACTGCCGAGCAGAAGCGACATATGAAATGGAATGCTAGAGCCGCCCTGTCGCCCAATACGCGCTCATCGGGCACGATAACGCCATCAGAGGGCTCGTCCACTCATGAAGCGGCGGTTCGAACCACGTCCATCGTCACCCAGCCCAGCCACAGAGGTGCCCAGCTCCCGCGCCCCCTGACACGCAAAACGCCGGAGGATACCCCTCCGGCGTTTGGAAGACCCCAAAGGGCCAAATTCGTTTAATCGCAGGGGCCAGGCCTTATTCAGTGCCCATATGGCGTAAGGCAAGCCCAGCTCAAGCACGTCGACTGGCGAGAAGAACCTCCCCTAGCACTTCCTCCACACCATACGATCCACAATACCCGTGTAGGACTGGATGATCTTCACGACCTTCGTGCTCACGTTCTCGTCCGCGTAGTCCGGCACGGGGGCGGCGGGGTAGCTGCCCTCCGCGTCGAGCGCGACCGCCACGCGCACGGCGTTGAGGAGCCCGCGCTCGTCGATGCCCGCGAGCGTGAAGCATCCCCTGTCGAGCGCCTCGGGGCGCTCCGTGGAGGTGCGGATGCACACGGCCGGGAACGGCCGGCCGACGGAGGCGAAGAAGCTCGACTCCTCGGGCAGGGTGCCGGAGTCCGAGACCACGCAGAAGGCGCTGGACTGCAGGCGGTTGTAGTCGTGGAAGCCCATGGGCTCGTGCGTGCGGACGAGCGGGTGGAGCGCGAAGCCGGTGGCCTCCAGGCGCTTGCGGCTGCGCGGGTGGCAGCTGTAGAGAATCGGCTTGCCGTACTCCTCCGCGAGCGCGTTGACGGCGCCGAAGAGCGAGAGGAAGTTGGCCTCGGTGTCGATGTTCTCCTCGCGGTGGGCGGAGAGCAGGAAGTAGCCGCGCTCCTCCAGCCCCTCGCGGTCGAGCACGTCGGACGCGTCGATCTGCCCCAGGTTCGCGCGGAGCACCTCGGCCATGGGCGAGCCCGTCACGTAGGTGCGCTCCGGCGCGCAGCCGGTGGCGGCGAGCCAGCGGCGCGCGTGCTCGGAGTAGGCGAGGTTGACATCGGAGATCACGTCCACGATGCGGCGGTTGGTCTCCTCCGGCAGGCACTCGTCCTTGCAGCGGTTGCCCGCCTCCATGTGGAAGATGGGGATGTGCAGGCGCTTCGCGGGGATGGCCGAGAGGCACGAGTTGGTGTCGCCCAGCACGAGCAGGGCGTCAGGCCCGACCTGCGCCATGAGCTTGTAGGAGGCGTCGATGATGTTGCCGATGGTCGAGCCTAGGTCCTCCCCCACCGCGTCCATGTAGACGTCCGGGTCGTCGAGCGAGAGATCGCGGAAGAAGATGCCGTTCAGCGTGTAGTCATAGTTCTGCCCCGTGTGCGCGAGCAGGCAGTCGAAGTGGCGCCGACACTTCTTGATGACCTCAGAGAGGCGGATGATCTCTGGGCGCGTGCCCACGATTATGAGGAGCTTGAGGCGGCCGTCGTTTTTAAAATGCACAGCTTCTTCTCTCTTGTAATGCATTATTCTTCGCCTTTCGCAATAGATTGTCTAAGTGAGAGATCTGGTGGGAAGCCCAAGAGCCGTTTAGCTGCAAGCTTAACCAAAACTCCAATGTAATCTTTGGCTGGATAGAGCAGCCTTCGTTCAATAAGTCGTTCATACCTTGGATCAACTTCAATTGAGCCAGGGTGTTTAAGAGGAAAATCTAGCTCATACCCATCCATCGAACAAAATCTGTTTGTCATATCTAACGTAAAATCATTTCCACCATGCTCAGAGTAGTCGTCGACACCAATATTCTTAATAAGGTTGACCGCTGGCGCAATCCCGTAGTATTCGCCGGTACGAAGCGTCCAAGCCATGTGATAGTCCCACGAATAAAACTGCCCGGTTCTCTCTCTGTGAGACTTTTCGTATTCAACATTGAAAAGCTGCTGTAGATAAAGCCTGTGAACCGAATATGTGCTGCGAGCGTGACGTTTATGCTCGGGTAGCATTTTCTTCAATTCAAAATCATATGAAGTCATAAATTTATCTGACCAAGATGCCCAGCCACATGGCATAAGCTGTCTCGTAAATACGTATGACGACCCATTTGGAGCATTATATTTTGAGAGGTAGTTTGTTCCGCAAATCCAAAGAACCTCGTTGACATCACGATAGCGTGCTAGCATTTCAGCGCAAAATGGGAAAAACGATACAGAAGGCAGGTTGTCATCTTCAAGGAATATGGCAACGGGCTCGCGCTCAAAAACCCACTTCGCACCTAATGCAATATTCCCGTACACCCCTCGGTTGCTTTCAGCATAATTTCGAACGACTTCACAGTCCCACGTAATAAACGACTCAACGCACTTTCTCGCCTGGACAGCCAAACGCCGTTCCGCATCGTCTCTTCCTTGGTCGGCAATGAGATACAGCTTTCTCGGCCGAACTTCAGAGAGTCTTGAAAAAATAGTTTTGAGGGTGTCATGTCTCTTGAAGATGAATATCGCTACAGGAATATCAAATTGTCTGACGTTAGCCATTTCGCATGGTCTCCCTCCTCAACAGTGCGAGAGTTCTCTCACATTGCCGTTTTGGGCTCTTTTCCTCTAGAACGTATTTCCTTGCACGTTCGGCAAAACTCGAAGACTCTTCGGATCCCATGCTGAGAACTCTTTTTATCGTGGCCTTCAAGCCATCCTCAGTGGCATCGAAATAAAGGCCGTCGTAATCCTCAGGCATTCCATCCAATTTGTACGCAACGGTGGGTACACCTGTTGCAAGATATTCCATCATCTTCGATGGGAAACTAAATTTTGTATAAGAACCCTCATTCTTGCGCGGATTAATTAAAATATGTGCATGCTTTCTCAAAAAGGCAACTGCATCAACGGATAACACGCCAAGATAGATTATTCTTTTGTCTTCTCTTTTAAGAGCTTTGATTTCATCTGCAGCTTCGCCGTCTCCGCATATGACAAGATCAATGCTATCGTCATCAATTTGTCTAAATGCGCTAATTAAGTCGCCAATACCATAACGATACTGCAGCGTACCGGTATATAAAATGTATCTCTCGGGAAGCTTGAAGCGCACCGTTGATGCGGATTCGACGCCCTCGTCGTCTGCGATACCCTCAACAACACAACAATGTTCCAAATCGGTTCCGAGGTATGGCGCCATTGCAGCGGTAAGGGGGATATAGCAATCCATCTTCTTCATTTTATTGTTAACAATTTCATTTTTTATTTTCCTAAGAATCCCGGCACCATTTTTACCGAGCTCCATATATTGAGGAAGATCGGGTACGATCAGGCAGCAAACACTGCTCTTAAACCTCTCTTTGGCATGTTGGAGCGCCATAACAATAGGATATGTGGCAGCATAGCCAACGAAATAAAGCTGTTCGCCCTCGATACGGGGAATTCTGTCTATCTCGGAAATAATACGCCGAGCACGAGACAGCTCTTTGATCACAGGCAGGTTAATAAAACCAGCCCCAACATCATCCATAGCACCTTTGGAATGAGCAAACAGGTACCGCGGAATTCGCAACCCCCCATAACGCAGCGGAAAGGAACCGATGTACTCGGAATTGATAATATGAACATTTTTAGCGCCAAGACACGCGTCATAACCTTTTAAAAACTTCCACTGAAGATTATTTGCTGCGCTTTGAAGGCCAGATTTGGTTAGCTTTCGAATTTCCCCCTCACGTTCATGGGGGAAAAGCCCGCCAATAAAGTAAAGCGTCTCATGCTGTTTGATTGACATTGTTGTTTTCCTCGCGCGCAGACATCGTTAACCATCGATTAGCAATATGTTGACAAGCTAGAACCGGAATAAGGACCAGCCCATTAGCAACGACAACAGAAGCCCAGCTAGGAGCGATAATCGAAAGAGCAGCAGATAATGGGTACTTGGCGATAGCGCCTAAGCAATAACAAATTACCTGAGGCGTTAAACGATTTGTAGCGTTACCTAAACAAGTCTCCGAGTTGGTCAGTACCGTAAGAACAACAAGAAAAACTAGGGAAAAGGATTCAAAGTTGTTTAAAGTTGGAGCTTTGTCGCTTAGCCATATTCTAAGAACAGGATTGACCAAAACCCCGATTAAAACCGTCGCTATAGAAGCGATTACCGCCAAGTAAAGATATTTTTTGTGTACCGAAAGGAGCCTTCTTTGGTTGCCCGAAGAGAAAGATTCGGCCATGTCGGACCAAATAGGCTGAGCCATAACCCCAAAGAAAACAAGTACGAGATTAAAAATTCTATAAGCGAGCGAATAGGGAACGACGTCTCCCGAGCCGCAAAGGGAACCTATAAACAATTCATTGGTTGATGAAATAAAGAGAAGAGCGACCTGAATCGCAAAAAACTTAAGTCCAATCGTTCCTAAAGAACGAAAATAGTCTGTCTTTACCGCCCTAATTGATGGTGCGAACTCTTTCATCTCTGATGCAAACAGCACGATTGCCGCAAAAACTAATGGAGCAGATAAGGCCACCATTTCCACAATGCACATGTAGGCGAGCTTCTCACCAGACCCTGACAGCGCGGGAGGAAAAGCGACAAACAACAAAATGAGGCAATTTGAAAGAAGCAGCAAAAAAGCCGGTGCTGCGTTCTTCTGCATGGCGTAAAAAAGAGAGTTCACTAACTTCAAAATAAGTTGAAGAAGTGTGCCTATTATGACAATTGCCATGCAAATGGCAAGATCCTGTTCAGCAAGATCATTTTTACCGACGGATAAAACAACATTCCAATCAATCAACAAGGAAAGAGCCGCGCCCAGAGGTATAAGCAAAACGATGACTGCTCCAAGAAGAAAAACTGACGAAGAGATGACGCATTTGGCCTTCTTTTTATTTCCTACGCTGAGGGCATATGTAAGGTCATTTCTTAGGCCGTTACCAATCCCAAAATCAAAAAAGGAAATCCAATTCAACACGGAAAGAATGGTAAACCAAGCACCGAGAACGGCTTCATTAGAGAAGAAACTCATCATTAAAGGTGTCGAAAGAAAAGAGACTATGAGTGCGAGCACTTTGATACCCGCGTTTACCGCAACGCTAAACCTTAGACCACGCTTCATTTTCACTCCAAATATTTTAGCTATTGCGAAAAATCGTCCTCTGATCTTGAAGAGAGAGGAAGGAGAAGATCAGTAAATAGGTCAAACATGAGGAAGTGTGAGGCTCCTTATTAAGGATAGCCAGCAGCAGAAACGCTAATATAAGACTAGCCGAGAATGAAGCTCGATGGGCACCGAAAATGCTGGAAAGCGTAACGAACCATATTGCAAAGCCTGCCACCCCAAAAGCAGCAAGTTGAAAAAAGCTAGTAGTCGTTAGCGAATCAACTGTTGAAGTCGATATTGTACAAGCAGCATAGGCATCGAGAGCACCCCCGTATCCGAGACCAAATAACGGATTCTGAAGGAAAAGCTCCCAGCATATTCCCGGAGACTGGAGTCTTGTCAATCTAGTCACTGCACCGGTATCGGTTAATTTCCCAAATAGAGAAGGATTAAATCCGGCAAGCGTGTCGGCAATAGAAGAGTAGTTTAAGAGGACAATCAGCGTAAAAGCAAGCAGGCAGACAGAAATGACAACCCCTGCTTTACTACTTTGCCTAAGAAATCCAAAAGAAATCGCGAGCGGGAGAAGCAAGTATCCTGCAGTCGAGCCAGTCGTTAAAAGCGTTATAGTTAACAAGGCCAGACGCAGCTTCGAAACCCTCTCCGCGAGCATAAACTCAACAACAATAGCAAGTAAAAGATAAGAAGCGAATACACCGCATTCCCAAAAGAATCCCATGCTATTACTATGTTGAATGTAGGGTTCAACGTACTGTGAAACAATGCCCAGCGTCTTGTAGTGAACACCGTTCACATTCTCCAACACCGGAACGGGTAAATCGACCTTCGCAACATTTGTCAATATCCATAGACACAATGAGCAAAACGATGTGACACACATCGTCGAAACAAAAGCCCTACATAACCATTCAGCCTTTGTCTTACGAACACATAAATATGCCAACAGAATGGTAATAAGAAGAGTCATCGAGTTAACGATATTTGAATAACTCAGATTTACGATAGCTGAAATGACAATCGGAAGCGTAAAGACTAGCGCGCCGACAGTAAGTGCGGCTTTTCTACCTTCAGTATTAGGAAACAGCAGTAGTACAACACATGCGAGCGCAGCAAGTGGTAGACAAATCCATGAGCAATCATTTAGTGTAGAAATCGCGCTACAGCTGTTGAGGCAAACGGCGATACCGATGAGTAACCCCGGAATCACGTGATCAAGCCTCGTAGAAAGTATCCTACTTGCTAATTTCATTTCAGACTGCATCGTAATAAGTATCGGGCCTCTCAGGATCAAACGCCTCGTTAGCCCACATCACGGTAACGAGGTCGTCCGTCTTCGAGACGTTCGTGATGCTGTGCGTCATGCCAGGCGCCATCTCGACCACAGTCGGGCTATCCCCACTCACCCGATATTCGTCAACGGGATAGGGATTGCCCTCCGCGTCGACACCGACTTTGCGCAGACGGATCAGCGCCTCGCCAGACACAACCAGGAACTTCTCCCACTTGGTGTGGTGCCAATGGTTTCCTTTGGTCACGCCGGGCTTGGACACGTTGATCGAAACCTGCCCACGGTCTGGCGTGCGCAGGAACTCGGTGAACGAGCCGCGCTCATCGCAGTTCACATGCAGCGGATACGCCAGCGACCCAGCATCGTAGTAACTCAAAAACGTCGCGTACAGCTTCTTGGAAAAACTGCCGTCGGTCTGGTCTGGTACGGAAATGCTTTCGCGCGCATCGCGAAAGCTCTCCAGCAGCTCAACGATCTGGCCGAGCGTCACCTTATCCGTAGGCTGCACGACGCAGATGTCGTTACTATCCTGCTCCACGTTGCCCAGCAAAAGCTCGAGCATGCACTCAACAAGATCATCGATATAGAGCAGCTCGAGCTCAACGGAAGGGTCGTTCACATGGAACTCGCGACCGTTTGCAATCGCGTCGCAAAAGGTCGCGACGGCGGAGTTGTAGTTGGGTCTGCACCACTTACCGTACAGGTTGGGGAACCTATAGATGTAAATCGTCGCACCAGTCCGGGCGGAATACTCACGGAAGAGATTCTCCCCCGCCAGCTTGGACTCGCCGTACGCGGACCCAGCGTAGCGCCCCTCGAGGGACGCCTGCGTGCTCGAGGAGAGCATCACTGGGCACCTGTTGCCGTGGTGCTCGAGCAGCCCGAGCAGCTCGGAGGCGAACCCGAAGTTGCCCCTCATGAAGTCGCCGGGGTCCTCGGGGCGGTTCACCCCGGCGAGGTTAAGCACGAAGTCCGCCCGGGAGCAGTAGAGGGAGAGCTCCTCTCGGGTGCCGTCGACGTCGTACTCGTACACCGTAAGCGGGAGTAGCGACTGATAGCGGTCCCTGCGGTCCTTGCCGTCGCGGATGTTCCTCAGCGACTCGCAGAGGTTCCTGCCGACGAACCCCTTGGCGCCGGTAACGAGAATCTTCATTACTGAACCGCCTCGTTCTCGCGACCCTCGAGCGCAAGCTGTACGTACTCGGCGGTCTTGATCTTCTCTACCGTCTCGGCAACATCGAGTCGGCGCGTATTGTGCGACGTATAGGGCTCGTCGGCCTGCGTCTTGACCTCGCCGTCCACGACGAAGTCGTCGTAGTTGAGGTCGCGCGAGTCGGAGCGGACGCGATAGTACTCCCCCATGTCCTCCGCGCGCAGGCGCTCCTCGCGCGTCATGAGGGTCTCGAAGAGCTTCTCGCCGTGGCGCGTGCCGATGACCTTGGTGCCGGTCCTGCCGAAGAGCTCCTGGACCGCCTCGGCGAGGTCTCCGATCGTGGAGGCCGGGGCCTTCTGGATGAACAGGTCGCCCGGGTTGGCGTGCAGGAATGCGAACTCCACCAGGTCGACGGCCTCGTCGAGGTTCATGAGGAAGCGCGTCATAGAGGGGTCGGTGACGGTGACGGGCCGTCCGGCGCGAATCTGGTCGATGAAGAGGGGGATGACGCTGCCGCGCGAGCACATCACGTTACCGTAGCGCGTGCAGCAGATGGTCGTGCGGGCGGCGCCGTTGCGCGCGTTGGCGTAGATGATGGACTCCATCATGGCCTTGGACTTGCCCATGGCGTTGATGGGGTAGGCGGCCTTGTCGGTGGACAGGCACACGACGCGGTCGACGCCCTCGGCGATCGCGGCGTGCAGCACGTTGTCCGTGCCGATGACGTTAGTGCGGACGGCCTCCATGGGGAAGAACTCACAGGACGGCACCTGCTTGAGCGCCGCCGCGTGGAAGATGTAGTCGACGCCGTGCATGGCGTCGCGCACGCTCTGCGCGTCGCGCACGTCGCCGATGAAAAAGCGCACCTTGTGCGCGTGCTCGGGATGGCGGGCCTGCAGGGCGTGGCGCATGTCGTCCTGCTTCTTCTCGTCGCGCGAGAAGATACGAATCTCACCGATGTCGGACTCAAGGAAGTGCTTGAGCACGGTGTTGCCGAAGCTTCCCGTACCCCCGGTAATCATGAGAGTCTTGCCAGCAAAAGAATCATGCGCCATGTCGTATTCCTTTCAGATTGTTCAACGTTTGTTCCAAACTGTCGAAAAAGCGTTCTTTGGAGTAGTGCTCGTCGAAATACGCCCTGGCGTTGCTCCCGAGCTCTTCCTTCTTGGAGTCAGAGGCGAACCTAAGGCATATCTTTGCGAGCCCCTCAGCATCCCCAGATGCGCAGCAGTACCCACACCCCGCATCCTCAATAACGCGACGCGCCTCGCCCGTAAGGGTTCCAAGCACGGGCTTGCCGGCGGCGAGATAGGTTGTCACCTTGCGCGGAAGCGTGTAGGCCAAAATGGGGTCGTTTGAGAACGTCGCCAGCATGGCATCCGCCGCTGCGTAAAAAGAGGGCATCTCCTCGAGAGGCCTACGGCCGTGAAACACAACATTGGAAAGAGCGTAGCTCTCAGCAAGCCCTCTGCACTTTTCCAGCGAAGATCCCGATCCCACAACATGAAAGACCAACTCATGGTGATCGCGCAGAATGTTTGCGGCCTCAACAATCGTTTCTACCGACTGCGCCACACCGACGTTGCCAGCAAAGACGAGGTTTGTCTTGTTGGCATCAAACCCTACCGCCCCAGAGGAGCTTTCCTTAGAGGTAAATAGGTCCTCCGCATACTGCGGCAAATAAAGGGGGCGCTTTGGCTCAATTCCAAGCTCATCCCTGAAGTAATCGAAGAACCCACAAGATGTGACGGCAAGACAATCAGCGTCAGAATATATTTTCCGGGAAACGCCTTTGATCCACTTAAACGGAAGCGACGACTCTGAGAAGCCTCCGGCCTTCAGACTCTCAGGCCAAAGGTCAAAGCTATACAGGAGCATCGGGGTCCCGGTTTTCCTCGCATACACTAGTCCCGGATCCACCTGCATGACGGGAGAAAACTGGTACCCAATCACCACATCAAAATCTTCCTTGAGTCTTCTGGCCAGTTTGTTACCCGCAAACCAGAAGCTCAAATAATTCAGCACCCTGTTTTTTGCGCCCGTCTTTCGTGGATGAAGCCATGCGCGAAGAATCGTCACTCCGTTGCGCTGTTGCTTACGATTTTGGCCATTTCGATACTCCGCAGGCACATCACCGTCTTTTAGCCCCGTGTTAGGGAGGCCCGTAAGAACGGTAACCCGATGACCGCGTCTAACCAGCTCTTCACAGACATCGGCGGTGTTAAAGGGCTCAGGCCAGTAATGCTGGCACACAACGAGGATTTTCACCTCGCGCCCTCCCCACTAATCATCGTGCGGATCGTACGCCAGATGATGCCAAAATCAAGCTTGATGCATCGGCTCTCGATATACGCAATGTCAATCCGCGCCTTCTCCTTGGGCAGCAGGTCGTAGCCGCCCTCCACCTGAGCGAGGCCCGTAATGCCAGGCTTCACCATCACGCGCTGCTCCCAGCCGTGGATACGCTGGCAAAAGACCTCGTGGAACGCCGGACGTTCCGGTCGCGGGCCGATGAGGGACATGTCGCCGCGTACCACGTTCCAGAACTGAGGAATCTCGTCCAACGCTTCGGGCTCGGAAGGTGTTACAGAGGCTGCAGTACAGCGCATGCCCACAAGATGCCCTCCCTGAGAAGACGTAATGGGGACACGAACGACCCAGGGAGCCCTGATTGAGGTGCCTCGGCGCGCCTCGGAAGGGCGTGAACGAAATGAGGAGCTTCCCAGCAGCACGCACCCGAGAGAAGTTCACGAAGCACCCTCAGCCATGCCTCCTGCCCCGCCCTACGCCGGGTGCTACGAAAGCAATCCAAAAGAGACTCCAGTCCGCCCTCCCGCCTTAACTCCTCTCGGAAATGTTTGGAAAACCTCGAATCTGTTGCGTTTTCCCGACCCCTTATGCGTGGGGAAACGCCAAGCAAAGGAGCAGCCATGTTGGACCCAAGAAGCAGCCGCGCGGCAATAAACATAAGAATCGACAACGGGATAAAGGAGCGCGCAGTGAAGGTCCTCGCCGCAAACGGGATGACTATGTCCGGCGCAGTCACCGCCATGGCGAGGGTCGGGATTGACGAGATGAGACTCCCCTTCGAGATAACCCGCGAGCCCGACGTCGCCGGGTGCGGGATGTCGGACGAGGAGGCCCATGACCTGGGGATCGCGAAGGACGGGACCGACGGGCGCAATGAAGTGCCCGACCGGGCGATGATCCGGATGAGCCCCGAGGAGAAACGGGACATGCGCAGGTGGTGCAAGGCCATGGCGATCACCCCGAACGCCGTGGCCCTCGCCTACATGGCCCAGATCGCCTTCGAACTGCGCGAGCCGGTCGGGTTCTGAGGTGGTGCAAATGAGAAGCTCGGTTTTCGACTTCACCATCGACAGGGGCGTGCGGGAGAGGGCGAACGCGATTCTTGCGGCGAAAGGGATGACCATGTCTGGCGCTCTGAAGTCGATGATGAGGATCGGCATGAGGGAGGGCCGCCTCCCCTTCGGCATCTCGCGGGAGCCCTCCCTGGCGGGCGTCGGGATGGGCGAGGCCTCCGCACGCAGGCTCGGCATCCGGAAGGACGGGACCGACGGGAGCACCGGCATCACTTGCGGCATGACCCTGCAGGTGACGCCTGAGGAGAAGAGGCAGATCCAGGAGTGGTGCGGATCGCTCTGCATCTCGCCCAACGCCCTAGTGCGCGCCTACGCCGCCCAGATTTCCTACGAGATGCGCATACCCCTGAACAACTGAGAACAGAAGCACCTAGAAGCAAGGAAGAGGGACAAGGGATGGCGAAGCAGACAACCGTCACCGTGACAACGGACAAGAGGGCAAAGGAGATAGCTACGAAGGTCTGGAGCGCGTACGGGCTAACCATCAAGGGGGCAGTCGAGGGGATGTTCCAGGCGTCGATAGCAAGACGCGGCCTCTCGTTCGTCCCCAGCCGCGCAAAGGAGCTCAGGGCGAAAGGGCTCACCGCCGCACAGGCTGAGACGCTCGGAATCGACGCGCTCGCCCCGCACAGGAGCGGCGAGAAGATCGAATGGGGCGTGCGTGTCGACTCAAACTTCAAAACCAAAATCGACGCGCTGTGCGATGAGCTCGCGCTCAAACCGACCCTCATCATCGCCGCGTTCGTCGACCAGACGGCATGGGAGCTTAAACCGCCATCAATCAAAGACGAGATCAAAGACTAGGCAATCAAGAAAGGGTGGTAACCATGAAGCAGAGCAAGATGGAAAGAGTGACAGTCACCATCGACCGGGGCGTGAAGGACCAGGCGAAGCTGGTCTTCAAGGCATGCAACACAAACATGCAGGACGCGGTCGGGCACTTCCTGCAAGAGTGCGTAAGCCGAGGGACCCTCCCCTTCCGCATCAACCGCAACGCATCCGACCGCGGCGCGGGGATGACGGAAGGGATCGCGAAGGCCTTCGGCGTCGACCGTACCTCCTGGCCGGTGGGAACCAACGAGAAGTGCAACCTCGTCGTCCGCATCGACCCCGAGCTCTACAAGAAGGCCATGCCGATTCTCGAGGACTGGGGTATGTCGCCGACCGCGGCGGTGGCGATGTTCCTCAAGCAGAGCGTCTTCGACTCCGCTATCTGCTGCTAGGAGGAAAGGATGGCAAGGTACGACGTTACGCTCGGCGTAGAGGTCGATCAGATCATAAGAGACCGCGCTCAGTCGGTCATGAAGGCAAACGGGATGACCATAGGAGGCGCGGTGCGCCGCATGGTGAGCCTCGGCATCATGGAGCACCGCATCCCCTTCAATGTCACGAGGGACCCCACACTCGCAGGCGTCGGCATGAGCGACCAGGTTGCCGAGTTCTACAGAATCGAGAGGAGCGACTTCAGCCTCAGCGGCGTTAGGGTCGGAGTGAACATCCGGATGGACCCGAAGTTCAAGTCGGAGATGCGTACCTTCTGCAAGGCGATGTGCGTCAACCCGAATAACCTTGTTCGCATGTTCCTTAGCCAGGTCGCCTTCGAGCTCCGGATACCATTTGCGAGACGACACAGCGAACACGCGAGACTCGTTGAGCCCCGAGAGAGCCCCTGTCGCAAAACAGGCGGATCTACTAAAGGAGAACCAACAATGAGCGCCAAGGAGGCACAGATCGCAATCCAGATCGACCCAGAGGTGAAGGAGCAGGCGAAGAAGATCCTGAAAGCGAGCGGGCTGACAGTCAGGGACGCGGCGAACGATTTGCTGGCCCGCGTCGCAGAGAGCGACTCCATCCCCTTCTCCGTGAGCAGGGACCCGGGCCTCAGGGCCGCGGGGCTGACGGAGACGATGCGCCGCTTCTACGGAATCACCGAGGGAGACTGGCCGGTATCGTCCGGGGAGACCAAGCCGATGTGCATACACCTGGACGCTGACACATTCTCAAGGGCGCAGGAGAGGCTCGGGGACTACGGCATACCCGCAGCCACCTTGATCCGCGCGTTTCTCACCCAGTGTGCCTACGAGATGCGGCTCCCCTACCGGGAAGGAGACAGGAAATGATAGACCCGAGGGACGAGCGCTCGGCGATAAACCTGACCGTCGACAGGGGCGTCAAGGAGCGAGCACTCAAGGTGCTCTCATCAAAGGGCATGACCATGGCGGGCGCGATCAAGGCAATGGTCCGCTTCGGCATCCGCCAGAACAGGATCCCCTTCAAGGTGACGCGCGAGGAGGAGGTCGCCGGAATAGGGATGAGCGACGAGGACGCAAGTTTCTACGGCATCGCGAAGGACGGGACAGACGGCAGGTCGGGCATCGCCTGCAGCATGAGCATCAAGATGAGCCCCGGCGACAAGGCGGCGATGAGGCGATGGTGCCGCTCGATGTGCATCACGCCGAACGCCCTCGCGCACCTCTACCTGGGACAGATCGCCTTCGAGCTGCGTGTGCCGCTTAACAACTGAAGATATAGAAACACGGAAAAATGAATGAAAGGCGGGATGTTGGCAAGACGAAAGGGCATCACAATCACCACTGAAATGAAGCCCCTGTATCGAACTTTGGGCTTCAGGCGTACTCCAATGAGTGGCGTGGACAAGGTTGTCGGAGCGTACGCGCGGAACTTCGGGGCTGAACGTCGATACGGGCGAAGCACCTCAGGAGCGTCTTTACGTTCGCAGAGAGATGGCATATCGAACGCCTTCCGCGTGGAGCGGGTCTCAATGAGAGGAATAGGAGAAGAAACAAGCGTCTCGATGCTTACAGATACTTATGGAAAAGGTAGCTATTTACTACCTTTTATGGTTAAATCCGTAAGTATGAAGTTCACGGAGTACATAGGCAGCCACCACGTCTTCGCCACCGAGGCCCTGCTCGCGGCGGCGGACTCCAGCGGCGCGGCCAAGCAGCAGCTCAAGGAGGCGGTCGCCTCCGGGTCGGTCGAGCGCGTCCGCAGGGGCCTCTACGTCTCCAACAGCGGCAGGTTCGAGGGCGCCGGCGTCGACCCCTACGAGGTCGTCGCCGCGCTCGACCCCGACGCCGTCCTCTCCTACCACAGCGCGCTCGAGGCGCACGGAGTCGCCCACAACGTCGGCTTCGAGTGCCGGTTCCGCACGACGGCGGCACGGTCGCCGTTCTCGTTCAGCGGGACTCGATACATCCCCCACCCCGCCGACAGCACCATCCCGACCCAGAGGGTGCGCGGGAGGGCCTTCGGCTCCGTCCTCGTCACGACGAGGGAGCAGACGCTCTTCGACTGCCTGAAGCACCCCGAGTGGGCTGGTGGCCTTGAGGAGGCCGTGCGCTCGCTCTCCGCGCTCCCCTACCTCGACGCCGGGCGGGCCGCCGAACTGGCACTTGCAGACAGCGCGTCCATGGCGGCACGCGTCGGGTGGCTGCTGGAGGCAAAGAGAGGGGCGTGGCGCGTCCCGGCGGAGGTGATCGAACGCCTGCGCCGGGCGAGCGCCGGTACGGTCTCCAAGCTCGACAAGGGGGCCGCCGCGACCAGGGGATGGTCGGGCGAGTGGAACATGAGGCTGCCGGAGACTCTGGAGGAGGTCTTGTCATGGGCGCGGTGAGCATGGAGGGCTTCGCCCCGAGGACGGTCGACAAGGTCGAGCGCCTGCTGGACCTGATGGAGGAGATGGGGCGCCACCCCGACCTCGCGGGGAGGCTCGCGATGCACGGCGGGACGGCGATAAACCTCTTCATGCTCGACGTGCCGAGGCTGTCGGTCGACATCGACGTCTCCTACGTCGGTGCGGTCGACCGGGATGAGATGCTGGCCGAGCGGCCGCGCATCGAGCGGGGCATAGAGGAGGTGGCGCGCTACCTCGGCTACGATGTTCCGCCCACGCAGTCCGAGCACGCTGGCAGGACGTTCATGCTCCGCTACCGCGGGGACTGGGGCCCCGACCACGTGAAGGTCGACTGCGTGTTCCTCAACCGCTCCCCGCTCGTCCCGCCCACTGCGAGGCCCTGCGCCGTCAGGCCGGGCACGCGGGTCGTCACCTTCTGCGACGCGGAGCTCGCCGGGGGCAAGGTCAAGGCCCTGTTCGACCGGGTGAAGGTGCGCGACCTCTACGACGTCTGCAACCTCGAGCGCGTCCTCGCCGGCGCCGACGAGGAGAGCGAGCTCCTCGCGCACCGGGCGATGCTCTACTACGCCTCGCTCTCGGCGAGGTTCCCCCAGCCCCTCGCCGGGCGGACCGAGCGCTTCGCCGACAGGGAGGCGGAGCTCGAGAGCCAGCTCCTCCCCATGCTGAGGGAGGAGGACGAGCGCCCAACGCTCGGTATGCTCATGGCGACCGCAGAGAGGTTTATAGAGTCGCGCGTCCTGCCGCGTACCGACGACGAGCGCGAGTACCTTGATCTCTTCGCCGCGGGCGAGTACCGGCCCGCGCTGATCTTCCCTGACGAGAGGATGGCGGCGGCAGCGGAGATGAGCCCGGCGGCGCTCTGGAAGCTGCGGAACCTGAGGAAGATGGGGGCGTAGCGCCGAAAGGCCCCCGATTCAGTCGAAACGCCTCCCTCCCCGACGGCCCCATAGGTGAGGCCGCCGTCGGAGCGGCCACAGCCCGGCGGCAGAGCCGCCATGTCATAGGAGGTCACGATGCCAGAGCCAGAGAGAGACGAGTACGGCCGCGTCTGCACGAGCGACGCGGGGACCATCCCCGAGGAGGACCGCTTCGAGGAGCGCGACGACGAGGACGACGCGGACGGCAAATAGCCGCGTCAAGGCGATTCGTGACGGGAGAGGGCGGCTTCGGCCGCCCTCTCCTTTTCCATGCCAGCAAGAAGCGCCGCGCGGAAGTCGCGGGATCGAAAACGAGCCCCCGGCCGCGACCCCGGAACCGAGAACGTCGATCTTGGAAGGGCCCGCGGCATGGCGAAGAGAAACGAGAACCCCGCGCAAAAGAGAAGCGAGGAGCTCCAGCAGACGATGGAGCGGCTGGAGGAAGGCGTGAGGGACGTGTTCACGTCGGGGAGGTACGCCGAGTACCTGTCCGTCATGTCCCGGTTCCACGACTACAGCCTCAACAACTGCCTGCTCATAGCCATGCAGAGGCCCGACGCGGCGCTCGTCGCCGGGTACCGCGCATGGCAGGACAAGTTCGACAGGCACGTGCGCAAGGGCGAGCACGGGATCAGGATCCTCTGCCCCATCGTGGTGAGGGCCAGGCCCTCCGAGGAGGCCCCCGGGGAGGACGCCGAGCCGGGCAACGAGCCGGTCCCCGTAAGGAGGGTAGCCGGCTTCCGCATGGCGACCGTCTTCGACGTGAGCCAGACCGAGGGCAAGGACCTCCCCACCCTGGGTGTCGACGAGCTGAGGGGCGACGTGGAGGGGTTCGAGGCGGTCATGGATGCCATCGGGAAGGCGAGCAGGTACCCCATCGCCTACGAGGACATCGAGGGCGGCGCGAAGGGCTACTTCTCGCGCGCCGAGCCGAAGCGCATCGCCATACAGCAGGGCATGTCACAAGCCCAGACGCTCAAGACGGCCGTCCACGAGCTCGCCCACAGCGTCATGCACGACGCCGAGCCAGGCGAGAAGAGCCCGTCCCTCTCCGACCGCGGGACGCGGGAGGTGCAGGCCGAGAGCGTCGCCTACGTCGTATCAAGCTGGCTGGGGCTCGACACGAGCGATTACAGCTTCGGCTACGTCGCCTCGTGGAGCAGCGGGAGGGACATCTCGGAGCTCAGGGCGTCGCTCGACGAGATACGCTCCGCCTCTCACGGCATCATCGACGCCATCGAGAGGGAGACGTCGAAGCTACGCGATCCCGAGGAACGGAGCAGGGACAAGGAGCTCGAGCGGACGCCGGGGCGCAGCCCCAGGGGCCTGGCGGAGCGCGCTGGCGCGGCCCGACTCGCCTCCCATAGCGAGAGAACTCAGCGGTCGCGCTTCAACGAGCCCGCACGCTAGCTGGCGAGCTTGGAACCTAGCGCAACCAGATGTTAGCCAACCAATCCATCCCGCTCCACCTTGCTGTTGGCAACAGCCATCATCTCTGTTACGTCGGATGGACGCCCCCACCAGTCCATTCCCCCGTCGCGCACCATATCTCGAAGTGGACTATCCACTCCATCGCCCATGGTATGTACGTCTCGGAATACAGCTGATCGGGCTTCCAGTCAAACCTGTCCAGACAGACCTGAATCCTGGGGCCATCGTCATCCACGGAGTACTTATGGGGCGCATCCTTGGCGTTGCCAGAATGGATGGCGCCTCCGGACAACCAGATGGAAGGTTTCTCCCCAGGCCTGCCCTCAATCTCAATCCTGTAAAGGCTGGAAATCGGAGACCCCTGGAAACGGTCGAACGACCACTTGAGTCTTCCCCTATCGATTGAGCCGATGGAATCAGGGAACAGCCTCCTCAGACCCAGAAGCTGCATGGCAGATGACAGGCTCCTGTGCCTCCTGAGGAATGGGGGAATCCTAGTTGCCATAGAACTCATGCCGCGGGACAGGACGAGTTGAAGGTGACGCAGCATATGTCAGCCCCACAGAAGAGGCAAACAGGGAAGACGAGTCCCTCGCTTCATGCAGGCGCTCCCCAAACCGATTTACCGCACGATTGGCTATCACCTTTCCGCATGAAGTCTCAAGGGAGCCGGCTATGGCATCGAGCCCACGAACGGCAGATAGCCCACGGAAGTCCTTCCTCGCCCTATCGAGCCACGAGAAGAACGCTGTCGCCTTCTCGGATTTCTCGTTCCACTTCTCGGCGAAGTTCTCCTTCTCGTCTGCCGGGTTTGCGATTCTGTAGCTCCCCGGGCCACCGGAAATGTAAGCATCCATCCTCTCGAGGATCCCGACAAGGGCATCGTACGTCCCCTTCTCCCCGTTATATGCCCGCGCCGCCAAAGTCGAGATGATTATCGAGATGGGGGCGTTGTCTGCCCCCTCGAACATCAGGTTTCGGTGGTGCTTCAGTATCTGAACGGCCTTCTGGAGCGGGGTTCTAACGGCGAAGGTGGGTACGTCCTCGACGGAGCAGTACACCCTCCCCGCATATCGGCGTTTCGCCTCGGTTAGGCTGTCGCCCATTCTCCCTTCGAACCATTTCGCATATCCTTTAGGGTTGCTGTACTTGTCGGAATACTCGCCGGTTTCCGGATCTTTGTGTGTGAGCCGGACCGCCGTCCCTCCCCGTCGGGGGTCGTCGGCGCACGGAAGGACGTCGACGTGAAAGACGTCGTAATCGAGCGTCCAGCAGCGCTTGCCCTCCGGGCAGAGCTTCTTCGCATAGGTTCCGTGCTCCCTAATCCTCTTCCCAACGAACAGCTTGATCTCCTCGGCAGTGCTTTCGACCATGCCCGGCAGCTGGCATACCAAATCGATGTCGTAGTCTAGATCCTCGCCGCTTGGCGGACGGACGACGGTCCCCAGGGCAAAGGAGCCTTGAGCGTAGACCTCAGCAGCTTCCCCCTCCGAGTTGCCCTCGATCCACTCTCCGAGCTTGGAATAGGCCCTCTCGGCCTTTTCGCGCATCGTCTCGGATATGTTCAGTGTTTCCGCAAGCTCGTCGAAGATGCCGTTCAGGCCATCATCAATCTGCAAATCCATCGGGGCCCCCTATCGAGAGCGTTCTCGAGAAGACGCTTTCGTGCTTCTCGTAAATTACTAGTTCTGGAATAAGTCGCTCATTCCACGCCATCCCGAACGCCACGCAAGCCGAAACGGGCATCGCGGGTAGTACATGGAGGCTGCGCACCTCTGGGTGCCTCTCGTGAATCTCGAAGACGGCGGAGGTCACGGTTCGCTTGAATTCGTACCAGTCGTCCCTTAGCCTTATCGCAGTCGGACCGGTCCTCGAGGCGCGCAGCTCATACACGGTCTCGACTGAGTCGGACAGCGCATCGGCATAGGTCTCTCTGTCGATTGGGCCTGAAACGGAAACAACGATCGCGCAACCCTCGGAGCCGCCCGATGACACGGCCTCGAGGGAAAAGCTATTCGGCCTGCCGTCGCTTGCCCATGACCAGCCTTCGGCATCGCGCCGCTTCTGATAGACGTCGACGTTTCCGTCGTCGGCAAGCATGGTCCCAAGTCCGATCAGAACGGGCTGGGGGGCGATTGCGAACACGCTCGTCCGCCTCGATCCGTCCCCGTGGATCAACTCGCGGTATATGTCGATACGCCGTCTGAGCGAGCGAAGCGTTTCCGGACCGCAGCCTTCGGGAACATCACGGGAGGCGTCAAATGGTTGCCTGTCGCCAACGTTGACCCCCGCGTCGACCAACGCCCTCTTCCAGCCCTTCTCCGAAAGTTGGAAGTCCTTGCCCCCTATCCGCATTCCCAGAATGAGCACGTCGGAACACGCTGGTTCGATCGCGCTTACGGCAGCCTTCACCGAGGCCTCGAAGAACTGCTTCCGGTCCTTGAGGAACTCGACCCCGAAGTCGGGCGCGTTGTCGTCGATAAGCTTGTGGCAGGCGGGGCAGAGAAGCATGAGGTTGTCTATCGAATTGCGCTCCTCCTCTGTCTGGTCGGCGCTGTACCGCGCACCACCTGGGGAGTAGGCCTCGATATGCGCTACCTGACCATATTTCCCTTGTGTTCCTGACGCCAAGGCGTTGGTCACGTCGGACCCGCAGAGTTCGCAGTGCCCTGCGGACAGAGCCCATAGAAGATTGACAGTCGCGGATGTCGGAGCCGTTCTCCTACTCAATCGCCGCTCCCCTCGAGGTAGGGACCGACCTCGCCGAAGATGTCGGCGACGCGCGTCCCGGGGTTCATGGCAGACGGCCTCGAGTTACCGATCTCCTCGTGGTGCCGGGCAAGCCTGGCGGCGTTGCCCACCGCCACGTCCCTCATGGGGTCGATGAGCTGGAACAGGCCGTCCATGTTCTTGCGGTAGTCGACGCCGAGCTCGCGACTCAGCGCGTCGGAGAGCGCCCTCTGGCAGCCCGCCGCGTCCATAGGCGCCGTGGTGTAGCGCAGGTGCAGCAGCGGCCAGACCTCGAAGCACGGGTTCGACCAGAGGGCGTGGAACATGCAGGCCGGGCTCGAGGCCTCAGCGCACCTCCGTTCGACGAGGTCGAAGTCGGCCGCCGGGAAGTCGTCCTTGTCGAACGCGAGCCAGACGTGGTCGAAGGGGTCGGGTGCGTACCGGCAGAGGTCCTCCGCGTAGCCGAACAGGTCGAGGGTGTGCCTCCCGCTGCCTCGGACGACGACCGCGACCTTCCTCCCATTTGCGGCTCCCAGCGCGTCCCTCATGCCCTCGAAGTAGCGAGGCTCGGTCTCCTTGCCCTCGCACACGATCAGGTGGCGCGTCATCTGGACGGGGCTGGTCGCCACGGAGCGCCTCCCGCTGCGCCATCCACGCTTCTTCGCCGCCATGGCTACTCCCACTCCTCGATGCGGGTAAGGTACGGGTCCGCGCCGTAGCGGCCCGACAGATACTGCCTGTCGAAGGCGGCGTTCTTGCTGACGAGGTTGCCGTTGGGCTCGTGCAGGTCGGAGAGCGACCAGAGCCGGCTCGCCTCGTCCTCGTCGCGGGCGGCGAACCAGATCTCGTCGCGGCGGAACACGTCATTGCGCATGGTGGAGACGTCCTGGCTCGTGAAGATCAGCTGGGCGCCGCCCCTGTTGACCTCCGGGTCCTTGAACAGCAGGATCACGTAGCGCAGGAGCTTGGGGTGCAGCTTCGCGTCGAGCTCGTCGACCAGGACAGTGCCCCCCTCCTCGAGGGCACTCATGACGACGCGCGCGAGCCCCATGAGCTTCTGCGTGCCCGCCGACTCCTCTGAGAGGCGCAGCTCGTAGTCGGACCCGCCGACCCTGTGCCTCACGAACACGCGCTGCCGGCGGCCCTCCCCGTCACGCTCGACGCGGAAGCCGTCCACGTGGACGTCGACCGCCCTGAGGAACCTGGTGGTCTCCGGGGAGTCCCCCTCGTCGAGGAGGTCCTCGAGCAGGTGCTCGAGGAAGAAGCTGTTGTAGTCGAGGACCACGGAGCCGAGGAACCAGCTCGCCGCGTCGCGGACGGGCTCGAGGTCGGTGTTCATGTACAGGTACGAGAGGTACGGGATCGCGGGGTTGAAGCCGGTCGAGACCCCCGCCCGCCGCAGCGACGGGCCGAGGTCGACGTCCCCTCCCTCGCGGTCGAAGAGCCGCGCGGCGCGGGAGGCGCCGACCTTGCGGCGGGCCAGGCTCTCGCCGACGATCTCGGACGAGCTGACCGCGAGCGTGTAGCGGTACTCGTACCCGGAGACCCGGTAGTAGACCTCGAACTCCGAGGGCAGGGCGCCGTGCGTCCCGTCGAAGGCGAACGGCGCGCACCGGGGCAGGCGCGGCGCCGGGTCGTCGCGCCCCTCCGGCCCGCGCGTGAGCGAGAGTATGGGGCGCGCCACGGCGGACTGGACGTAGCCGAGCGCCTCGATGAGGTTCGACTTGCCGCCGGCGTTGGGTCCGTAGATCGCCGCCACGGGCAGGAAGGACTGGCTGTCGCCCCCGGGCAGGAGGGACCGCGAGAACTCCCTCATTGAGGAGGCCTGCATCGTGAGGGTCGCCTCGTCTCGGTAGGAGCGGTAGTTGCTAAATGTGAACTGGCAGAGCATCGGATGTCGCTCCTTCTCTCCTTCTGTTGATATATAGAAGCGGTATTCAGAAACTTTCTCTGATTATAGCTCTTGAGTATATTCGGTCAACACTACCAAGCTGGCTTCACATACGCAAATCCATCCACGAACGCACGCCATCCTGCACCGCCGCTCACCCTCACCTCACCACCAACGCTCCGCTCAGATGAAGAACAGGCAGACAGGACACGGTCACATAAACAACCTGAACGCAGCCCTGAAGAGCCAACAGAAGAACCTGGGCATGAAGAGGGCGAGCTCGCTCGGCCGCGGGCTCAGGTACGTCAACGCCCACGGCAACCTCACCTTCGAGCTATGGATAATCCTCCACAAGGGCGACTGCGGCACGCGGACTCACCGCTCGCAGTACCTCAGGGCCATCAACGACCTGTACGGCAAAACCCGAAACATGGTTTAGAACATCGGATGGACTCCCGACTTGGACCAAGCACTGCAATATTGTCCAAGCCGACATGAGCGACTGGCCGAAAGCGGGATATCAAATCAACGCCATCGCATCACACTTACACGTCCAGCCGCCGCAATCTTTGGAGCCAAGAGAAGCTCCGGCGGTCTCGGAACGCCGGCGTTTTTCGCAGTCCCTCTTGAGCGCTCGTAGTATCGGCGCCTCCCACAATTGAGCCACGCCGAACATCGGCCGAGAGCCCACCTTCCTTTGAAAGGCAATCAGATGAGGGAGACCAGCTCCTCCAGGACGAGGCTCCCGGCCTCGCGGGCATCGTAACCGAGCCCCTCGGCACCTCCGACGATGAGCGCGTCGCAGTCGTGGCAGAAGTCCCGGTCCTCAAGCTTGGCCTCGAGGTTGCGCTCCATGAGCCTGCGCGTCAGCCCCTCGGGCCGGTACGCGCCGAACGCGTCGACGACTCCCCTCGGATCGGCCCCGAGCCGCGTCAGGGCGAGCCACAGGTCGAAGAGGTCCCTTCCCTTGGACCGCTGGTAGAGCGCCCTCAGCTTCGTCGCGCACAGCTCCTCCGTCTGGAACACCGGGACCTCGGCACCCCCCGACCACCAGGCGCTCTCGACCGACAGGCGCCGCCGCGCGAGGGGTAGCACCGGGGAGCGCTCGAAGGTGTCGATCTCCAGCTTGATCTTGCGCCTGACGCCGGTGCCCGAGACGAACCTCCAGAACACCTTCGGGTGCCTCGCCATCTGCGTCCGCACCTCGAACCCGAGCTCCCCGCCCATCCAGGTGAGCCTCTTCATGACCTCCCCGATGCCGCCGGCACTTCTTCTGACATAGTCGAGGTCCTCACTGTAGCGGCACGGTCTGTCGAGGTAGAGCTTGTGGAACGCGGTGCCCCCGCGTATCACGAGCTCCCCGCCGAGCAGCTCGTCGTTGGCGATCTCGCAGATGGCGCGGGCGAGGAGCAGGTCCTGCTCCACCTGGTCGGCTTCCGGCCATGGGTGCCCCACCGACCACGCCGTCACGACGCTTCTTGGAATCATACGTCCGGGTCGACCTCCCTGTTCAATATGAGGTTCCAGCGCGGGTCGAGGCGCCCCTCCCTCGGCGAGGCCGGGGCGAGGTAGGAGGGCGAGCCCCCGCCCCCCGCCTCCGCAAGGGCATCGAGGCCATCGGACCCCGCGACGTTCTCAAGGATCCATCCGAGCCGCCTCACCGCGGCGGCGGAGTGCGCGGGCGCGGCCGCGAGGGCGTCCCCGAGGAAGGCGCCGCCCTCCCACGCGAGCTCGGCGATGACCGTCGCCGCGTTGTCTATGCCGCCCGAGACCTCGGGGTCCTCTGCCACGTCGAGCATGGTCGCGCCGACGGTGGAGACCGTCGCGACCGATGACGAGACCTCCATCCTGACAGTGGGGACGGCGTCGATGCGGGAACGCGCCAGGAAGCGCAGGCGCGAACGGCCGACCGTCCTGCTCGGGACGCTCCTCGACGTCGCGACCTGGAACTCCTGGGCCGCCTGGTGCCCCGCCCCGTGCAGGGACGCCGCGCTGAGCCAGCCGACGTAGTACGCGCAGCCGAGGTGTGCCATCATGTCGTCGATGTAGGCGCCCGGCTCGGGCGCGCCCCACGCCGCCCGCTCCGGGGGAACAGGGACCCACAGCCCGCGCGCCGGCGAGACGATCGCGCCGGACCTCCTCTGGGCGGCCAGGCGCACCCTCACCTGCTCGGGCGGGATGCCTAGGAGCGAGGCGACCTCCCCGGTCGTCATCGAGGTGACGCCGTGCGAGAGCATCCACGCGGGGAGGCCCGACGCCTTCGGCTTTCCGTCTTCATGTGTGTCACTAGTTCGATTCATGTCTCATAAGGTAACTGTTTTCGTTACTTTGTGCAATCTATATCGAATACCCGAAGTGACTTTGGTCGTCCGGCCGCTCGCCGGTACCGTCAGCGCGGCTCACATGAACCACCTGAACACGGCCCTGAAGAGCCAGCGGAAGAATTTGAGCACGAGCCTCACCCTCTACACCTCCTCGTCGTCGGGCTGGGCTGCCTCGGCGCGCCTCGCCTCCGCGAGCGCCTCCACCGGGTAGCCGAAGAGCGAGCAGATCGCCGCAGGGTCGCCCCGCAGGTCCGGGCGGGACGCCTCCAGGTAGTCGTATATCCTACAGGCCCTGTAGTTCTCGCACGCGTTGGGCGACTCCGAGTACCAGAGGCGCTGGGCCCGCTCGAACCTCGCCCCGTCCACGAGCCCGCCGGCGCGCCTCCACGCCACGGCCCTGCCGTCCACGGAGACGCACTCGATGCCGTCGAGCTCGTCGGCGTCCGCGAGGCACACCCTGTAGCCCCTGCACCGGTCGGCGAACGGGACGTCGCCGCCGCCGTCCGCGTCGGGGATGTCGTGGTGGTGGATGTCGAGGCACATCCCCTCGCCCTCCCGAGCGTCGAGCCTCAGCACGAGCTCCGCCGTGACGCACGCCCCTCCGAAGGGCTGCCCGGCGACCAGGTTCGCGGTGTCGAACACGCCGAGCCTCCCGTCCGCGTAGTCGATCTCCACCCTCATCGCTGGCTCTCCCTTCCTTCCCTCGCCCTGCCCTCGCCGCCTCCGCGCCACCGGGGCTCGGACATGGGGCGCCGGTTCGCGCCGGGCCGCGGGCTCCCGTCGTCCGGCGCGACCCTCCTGCGCCTCGCCGGGGCGCGCTCGGGGAGGAGGCCCTTCTCGACGGCGTAGTCGCGGTGGCCCGCGAGCCGCTCCATCGCCTCGAAGTCGCCCGTGGCCTCGAGCGCTGAGATGCGGGCCTCGCAGTCCGCGACGCTCCTGACCCCCTCGCGCGAGAACGCGTCGAGGGCGTCGGCGAGGCGCCTCAGGTCGTCCAGGTCGTCGACCTCCACCGCCCCGCGCGCGATCTCCCGTATGGCGTCGGCCCTGCTCGGCGCGGAGCGGAGCGCGAGCTCCTGGCGCACGGCGGACCGGCCGAACGACGTGCCCAGGCTCTCGCCCCTGACCCGCCGCGCCCCCTCGCCAGCGAGCGCGTAGACCCAGTCCGCCTCGCCGCCCCTGGGGGCGGCGTCCGAGACCTCGACGCCGAGCTCTGAGAGGACCTGGAGGAAGTCGGCCTCGTCGCGCGCGGCCCGCCTGGCGACGGTCACGCGGCACCTGATGTCGGCCACCCAGGAGTAGCCGCCCTTCTCGAGAAGCTCCCTCTCCGCCCTGCGGTAGTGGACGCCCTCCCTGCGGGAGCCCTCCCTGGCCGCGAGCAGCGGCGCGGCCCCCGGGGCGGGTTCGTCGGGGAAGAAGCTCAGCCCTCGCTCCTCGGCGAGCCTCTGGGCGGAGCGCATGAGCTCCCTCGGCGCCGGGTCCTGCAGGCGAGCCCCCGTCTGGAGGTTCGTGTTGTTCACGACCACGTGGGCGTGCATGACCCCGCCCTCGTTGTCGTCGTGGTAGACGACCGCGACCTGGAAGTCGCCGAAGTTCTCGGCGACCCACGCCCGCGCCAGGTCCCGGAGGGTCTCGAGGGATATGCCGTCCCTCGGGTCGGGGCTCAGGACGTAGTGCTTGTAGGTCCGGGCGGGCCTTCCCTTCCAGGGGGTGTGGTTGCCGTAGGCGACGCGCGTGAAGTCCATCTCCTCGGCCCAGTCCCTGAACCCGCAGCTGTGTTCCGGCGACCAGGAGAGGTTCGACAGGTCCACGGCGAGGGCGCGCCCTCCCTTGGTGAGGTAGCGCATGATGCCGCCGCACCCCGTGTGCCCGCTGATCGGCTTGACGACGGGCACGGCTACCCCCTCCTCACGGAGACTGAGTCCGCGACCTCGCACAGGGCGCGCTCGAGCACCGCCCTGCCGGCCTCGACCTCCTCGAGGGTCGAGCGGGCGCGGCCCAGCATCGCCTCGAGCTCGGGAGCCTTGGGCGGGCTCCCCCTCCGGATGAAGAGCGCAATCGTGTTGAGCGCGTGGACCGCCTGGTTGTAGTGGCGGCCCCACCTGACGAGCTCGGTCGCGAGCCTGCCGAGCGTCCTGCCGTCGACGGCGTAGACGGTCCTCTGGCGGTCCGCGCCCGGCGGGACGCGCAGGAGCGACCGGAGGAGGTCCGAGCGCGAGAGCCCCGACCTCTCGCACGCGTCCTCGAGGGCGTCCAGGTCGCGGTCGTCCAGCCTCAGGCTGACCATGTTCCGGTAGGGCATGGGCTGCCTCCCTTCCTGGGGCGCGGGGCCACCCCCGCATCGGCGCCTCCGGCGGCCGGCGCCCGCGCGGCCGGCGGGTGGCGCCCCTCCCGCGCGCCCCGTCGGGCGGGAGGGGCCTATTGCGGCTTGAGCGGCGCCCGGTAGGGCGCCGTGATACGCAATAGGCAGCTTGCTAAGACCGGCGCGGGCGCATGGTTACGCGCCCGCGCCGGGTGGCCGCTACGACGCGTCGCGCGTCGCGGCCACCTCCCTTTCGAGCTCGTCGAGGGCGGAGGGGTCGAGCCCGGCCCCCCGCGCCATCGCCGCGCGTGCCTCTCGGACGAGGCCGGCGGCCCTGGAGACGAGCTCCGTGGGGTCGGTGCGCAAACTTTGCGCAGTGGGGCCCGCCTCGCCCCTTCGCCCGCCCTTCGGCTGGCCGCCGCACCTCCTCGCCGCCTCCTTGATGGCGGCAGCCGCGGGCTTCCCGGCCGCCGCCGCGGCGGCCGCCTCGGCCTGGGCGGGCCGGCCCATCTTCGCGAGCCTCTGGATGTCGGCGTCGCTCAGCTCGCCCCTCTCGGCCCGCTCGCGCCATTCCGGCTCCAGGCTCCCCTCGACGACCCGGGCGATGCGCTCGTGGTGCTCGATCGTCCTCGGGGCGACGTCGCGACCCGTCTGCGCCTTGATGATCGCCGCCTTGAGGCTGGAGCTGCGCACGCCCCTGAGAGAGGGGTCCGCCTCGCGCATCCGCCTCACCTCGATGCCGAGCGCCTGGGTCGCCCGAGCGCGCTCGAGGACGGTGAGCTCGCGCGTGAAGTAGTTCGCGGTGTGCAGCAGCGTGAGGGCCTCATCGTCGCCGATGCCCTCGATGACGCGGCACGGCATCCTCGAGAAGGACGGGTCCTCGCGCGCGAGCAGCTCGTAGGCGGCCTTGCGCCGGTGCCCGCTTATCATCTGGAACGACCCGTCGTCGAGCCTGCGGACGAGGGGGATGTCGGTGAGCCCGTCCCTCCGTATGGACTCGGCGAGGGAGCGTATGGCCCCCTCGTCCATGCTGTATGCCGCGTTCCCCGGGTGGTCGGCGATGTCGGCAACCTCGATCTCGCTGATGGGGTACCTCTCGCGCGCCCGGGCGTCGTCGTCCAGCACGCCCGCCAGGCTGAAGCGGCGCGCGATCTCCTCTACTCCCGCCACAGTCCCATCTCCCTCCCGAGCTCCTCGTAGTCGAGCGCCGCGCGGTTGCCGGGCATGAACGAGACGATGGGCCTCCACTCCCAGCTCCCCTCCATCACCTTCGCCGAGTGGTGGATCACGGTCGCGTACTGGCGGTCGGGGAAGAAGCGGTCGAGCACCGCGGCGCCCGTCGCCTCCGCCCTCGTCATCCGCCCCGGCACGCACGTGCGCAGGATCCTCCAGTTGGGCAGGGGCATCCGCAGCTTCGTCGCCACGCCGCGGACCGCCGCCACCGCCGAGGCAGTCCCCCTCATGACCGTCGAGTCGAGCTTGACCGGGATGACGACCGTGCCGCGCCCGCTCGTCGCGACGTAGGCGCACATGGCGAGCTGCTTGGCGCTCGGCGCGCAGTCGAGGATGGCGACGTCGTAGGCCCCCTCCGCGTCGTCGAGGGCGAACCTGAGCCGCTGCTCGCGCAGCATGAGCTCGTTCTGGTCGATGAGGTCGAGCGTCGTCGGGACGCAGCTCAGGCGCTCGACGCCGGTCTGGTGCGCCGCCTCCTGCGCGGGCATGTCGCCGTAGAGCAGGGAGACCGCGTTGCGCCCGGACTCCCCCGCCGCGTCGTAGAGGCCGAAGTAGTCGGTCGCCGACGCCTGCGGGTCCAGGTCGACCAGCAGCGTCCTGAGCCCGCGCGAGGCGCAGAGCACCGCCAGGTTCACCGCCGTGGTGGTCTTGCCCACCCCTCCCTTGAAGTTGCTTGCCGTTATGACCCTCATTCCTTCCGTCCTTTCCATCGGGGGGCGCGCCACGATTCCGTGGTCGCGGCGCGCCCCGCGTTTCGACCGCTACGCCGCGCCGGGCTCGGCCCTCCGCGCCGGCCCCGCGGCCTCCGCTTCCATGGGTGCCCCGCCGATGCCGAGCAGCCGTGCGACCGCCTCCTCGACGGGCACCTGCCCCGCGAAGCTCAGCCTCACCTCCACCCCGTGCGTCGTGAAGTGGTACGGGTCGCCGATCTGCTCCGCGAACGAGCAGATGCGCTCGTCCACCGGCAGGCTCGCGTCAACCTCAACGTCCGCCAGGTCCCTGACAGCTCCCATATGTCCCTCCTCGCGCCTCGTCGGGACCGCCGGATGCAGGCCCCGCCTGCATCCGTTGATTGCCTCCGGGCGCGCGTGCCCGGAGGCGGAGGGCTCCTGCACGAAGCCGTCGGCGGCATCCGCATCCAACGCGCGGGGCGCGTTTGTGGGGATGTCGTGCGGGGGGGCGGAGCCGAGGGGCCCGCGCGCCACAGCCCAGGCGGCGCCTGAGCCGGGAGGTGCGGCCCGACCGGCGCGGAGGTCGGACGGGGATCCCCAAGGGCTCGCCCTTGGGCGCCCGCGCGGGGGGCGCCCCCCGCCTAGGGGCCTCGGCGCAGCCGCTCGAACAGGTCGGCGTACCTGAGCGTGATGCGCACGTCGTCGTCGCCCATGAGCTCGATGCGCTCCACGAGCGCCACGAGCGCCTCGCGCGTGACCCCGCGCCTCCCGAGGCGCCGTGCTATCTCGAGCGCCCGGGCGGCCTCCGCGAGGTCCGGCGCCCGCCGCCCCGCCTCCGCCTCGACGAGCTCGAGCGCATGGCGCGCGGAGGCCTCCTTGCGGCGGATCGCCCCGAGCGCCGCGGAGAGCGCGTCCGGTCCCGTCCCGCCCGCGCGGTACGCCTCGTAGGCCCGGAGCTTCCGCGCGGAGAGGCTCGCGAGCTCGGCCCTCAGCCCCTCGGCCCTCTCCGGCGCGGCCTCGGCGGCGGCGATCGCGCCCGAGAGCCCGAGCGCCAGGTCGGCGTGCGCGCGGAGCACGCACCCGACGGCGTCGGAGAGGTCCGCGAGCGAGATGGAGGGCGGCTCCGGGAAGCACCCGCAGTAGGCCGTGTAGCGCTCGACGGGCGCCTGCCTCCCGCTCCTGAAGGACACCGCCGCCCCGCAGTGGGGGCAGAAGACGAGCCCTGAGAACAGGTGGCCGAGAGGCTCCCTCCTCCCGCCGCAGCGCGTGTCGCGCATGGACGCCTGCGCGCGCTCCCACGTGCCGGCGTCCACGACCGCCTCGTGGGCGCCCTCGAAGACCCGGCGCTCCGACGGGTCCGTCGGGCGGGACGCCCCGAGGCCCATCTCGACCCTCTTGCTCTTGCCGAGGACGAGGGTCCCCTTGTAGTGGGGGTTGCGCACCACGGTCTTCACCATCGTGCCCGTCCATCGCTGGTTCGGCTTGGGCGCGAGCTTGCCTCCCGGGTTCCTGAGGGCCCTGAGGTTGTGAGGGGTGACGGCGCCCTCCTCGTTGAGCGCGGCGGCGATCGCCCCCTGGTCGAGTCCCTCGCACGCGAGCCCGAAGATCCTCCGGACCACCGCCGCGCCCTCCTCGTCGACCTCGCAGGCCCGCTCGCCCCTCCCCTTGCGGTAGCCGAACGGGACCGTGTTGAGGTTCGTCCCGCCCGCGCGCTCGCTCTCTATGGACTGGGTCACCTTGCGCGAGAGGTCCCTGGAGTACCACGAGTTCATAATCGCCCGGAAGCCGAGCTCGGTGCTGGCGGCGGGGCTCTTGCCGTCGCGCCTGGAGTCGTAGTTGTCCGTGACCGCGATGACGCGGACCCCGAGCGAGGGCAGCTCGTCCTCGACGAGCCCCACGCAGTAGAGCCCGTCGCGGCTGAGCCTCGAGAGGTCCTTCACCACGACCGTGCTGATCCGCCCCTCCCGGCACATGGCCAGCATCCTCTGGAGGGCGGGGCGGTTCTCGGCGTGGGTGCCGCTGATGCCGTCGTCCACGAAGAACAGGTGACCCTCGCCCGCGAGGTCGTCGCGCGAGGCGACGAAGTCCGCGAGGAGCAGCCGCTGGTTCGCTATGGAGTCGGACTCGCCCTCGGTCCCGTCGGCGACCGAGAGCCTGCAGTAGAGCGCGATCATGACAGGGCCTCCCGTATCGTCTCGGCCTTTCGGTAGGCGTCGGTGAACCGCAGGCGCACCGAGAGGGAGCCGTCGCCCTCGAGGGTGACCGACTCGACGGCGGCGTCCGCGAGCTCCTTGCTGAAGCTGCCGAGGAGGCGCCCCGCCTCGCCGAGGACGGCCCCGGCCCCTCCCTCGGAGAGGGACGCGAGCAGTCCGCGGCGCGCCCCCGCCTCTGACCGCCGAGACCTCGCGGCCTCGAGCCTCGACCAGAGGATGCGCTCGATGCGCCGATAGTCGGCCGAGGAGACCTCGCCGCGCGAGTGCTCGGCCTTGAGCTGGACGGCCTTCTCCTCGATCTCGCCGATCTCGGCGTCCGCCTCCGCCAGGGACGCGGCCGCCTCGGCGAGCCGCCGCGCAAGCGTGCCGTCGGCGGCCCTCGAGGCGACGAGCTCGTCCAGCGCGACGCGCTGCTCGACCTGGCTGCGGATGACGTCCATGCACACGGTCTCCACCAGCGGCACGGCGACGCGGTGCCTGCCGCCGCCCTCGCCGGCGTCGTTCCTGCCGCACATGTACTCGGCGCCCCAGAACACGCCGTCCTCGACCCAGCGGCAGATGTGCATGGAGGCCCCGCAGACGCCGCAGCGCACCTTCCCGGCGAGCCGGTCGGGGTGCAGCTCCCTGATCCTCTCGGTGGCGGCGAGGGCCTCCCTGCGCCTCGCGACCCTCTCCTCGTGCTCGCGCTGCAGCCTGTCGAAGTCGACGGGGTCGACCAGGGGCTCGTGCGCCCCCTCCACGACGAGCCACTCCTCGGGGGAGTTCCTCTCGTGCGGTATGCCGAGGTAGAGCTTCTGGGTCCACTTGCCCATGGCCACCCGCCCCGCGTAGACGGGGTTGGCGAGCATCCGGTTGACGTTGCGGGCGTGCCAGCGCCTGGAGTCCTTGCTCGTCGCCCGCTTGCCCGCGCGGTCGTACTTCACCCTCCCCGCGGTCGGCGCGCCAGCCTCCTCGAGGCGCCGCGCGATCTCGGCGTTGGGCGCGCCGGCGAGCTTCATGCGGAACATCTCGCGCACGTGGGGCGCGGTCTCGGGGTCGGGGACCAGGTGGTGCGCGTCGGCGGGGTCGCGCAGGTACCCGTACGGGACGTTCCCGAGGACGATGGGGCCCCTCCGGCGCGCCGCCTCGAAGATGGCGTGGATCTTCCTGCTGAGGTCGCGGCTGTACAGGGAGTTCAGGAGGCTCTTGACGTCCATCCCGAACCCGTCGGGGGACGCGCCGTCCTTGCTGTCAACCCCGTCCGCCACGAGGATGAGCCGGGCGCCGAGCGCGGGCAGGGTCTCCCTGATGAAGGTCTGGCACTCGACGTAGTCGCGCCCGAGGCGGCTGGCGTCCTTGGCCGCCACGCCGTCGATCCTGCCGGCCCGGAGGTCGTCGACCATGCGCTGGAACGCCTCCCGGTCCTGGTTGGTGCCCGTCGCCCCGTCGTCGACGTAGTACCCGGCCACCACGGCGTCCGGCAGCCCCCCGACGTGGTCGGCGACGATGCGCTTCTGGTTCCCGATGCTGCTTCCGTCGTCGCCGTAGCTCTTGCTGGTGCGGGCGTAGACGCCCACCCGGCACACCTTCGCCCTCGCCGCGGGCGCGGTCGCCGGGGCGTCAGTCCTCCTGCTCTTGCGCGCCATGCTCGGACCTCCTCTCCGCCCGTCTCTCGGCCCTCGACATCCCGCGCAGGTGGAACGCGTACGCCCTCCCGCCCGAGGCCTCCGTATCCCAGCCCTCCGCCACGTCGACGACGCGGAAGCCCGCCGGCACGAGGAAGCGCCCGACCAGGAAGAAGGCGGCCCGCTCCGAGGGGCCCAGCCGGTTGCCCCCGCACACGACGAGGCAGTCGAACCTCCGGTTGACGGCGTCCTCGACGAGGCGCCGGTAGTCGCCCGCCTCGCCGTTCGCGTAGCGGTTGCGGTAGGTCGCCGCGCGCCTGAGCGTCGGGTCGGCGTCTATCGCCTCCCTGCACCTCCTGGACTGCTCCGCGAGCGGGACGTCGGGGCGCGTCAGCGGCGCCCAGTTCGACGCGCTCGCGTAGATGGCCGCCCTGAGCGCCCTGCCCTCCGCCCTCATCGGGATCCCCCCTCCGCGAACGCGACGCCCGCGCGCTCCATCACGTCCTGGACGCGGAAGCGGACCTCGACCGACTTGTCCTCGTGGATGTCGACGCGCTCGACGAGCTCGACGACCTTGCGCCTGGTGAGCTCGCCGATGCTCCCGCTCGCCGCGAACCGCTCCAGGGCGGCCTCCGCCTCCGTCACGAGGTCCGCGACCCGCTCCCGCTCCGCCTCGAGCTCGAGCACCGCCGAGCGCGCCTCCTCGATCCTCGAGACGTAGGCGGAGGCGAACAGGCCATACTCCTCCTTGGTGATTACCCCGGCCTCGAGGTCGTCGACGAGGCCGTGGCGGAAGTGGAGCGCCCGCTCCTGCCTCCTTCGCGCGTCGTCTATGCGGCGGTCGACGTCGGCCGTCCGCTCGCGCACGAGCTCGTCCCTGTGTGACGCCACGAACCGCGAGGTGTCGACGCTCACGTCGACCAGTGCCTGGGCGGCCTCCGCGACGATCGCGCGGAGGCGCGCCTCGTTGAACAGGTGCGAGCTGCAGCGGCGCGCGTCTCGCTTGTTGGTCGAGCAGGTGAGGTAGCGGTTGCCGTTGCGGCCCGTCCGGATGAGCATCTGCTGCCCGCAGTCGGCGCAGTACGCGATGCCGCTGAACAGGGCGACGACCCGCGACCCGGGGGCGGTCCGGGTGTCCCTCGCCATGAGGTCCTGGACCAGCTCGAACTCGTGGCGGCTCACGATCGCCTCGTGCGCCCCCTCCTTGCGGAACCACTCCTCGGGGGCGCGCGGGAGCGTCTTCCTGCTGCGGAAGCTGGGGGTGTAGGTCCTCCCCTGGACCATCGTTCCGGCGTACACCTCGTTGGAGAGTATCCGCGCCACGGTGACCGGGCGCCACCGTGGGCCGTCGGCGCCGGCGAAGGGCATCGCGAGGCGCGCCCCGCGCTCCCGCTTGTACGCGCCCGGGCACGGCTCGCCCAGGCGGTTGAGCTCGTCGGCGATCGCCTGGGGCGACATCCCGTCGAGCTTCATGGCGAATATCCTCCTGACGTTGGAGGCCGCCGGCCCGTCGACGACCAGGTGCCCGCGCCCCTCGGGGTCGTCGGCGTAGCCGTACGGCGCGAAGGCGCACGCCCTCTCGCCGCGCTGCATCTTCGCGTGGAGGCCCGCGCGGGTCTTGACGGAGGTGTCGCGGCTGACGTTCTCGTTGAGCATCCCGCGGAAGGCGAGCATGATGCTCGAGGTGTAGGGGTCGCTCGAGGCGGAGTCGTAGCCCTCCGAGATCATGATGACGCGCACGCCCCTGCCGCCGTTCATCCTCGGGAACTCCTTCTCCAGAAGCAGCCCGCTCTCGATGGAGTTGCGCCCGAACCGACTCGAGTCCTTGACGACGAAGCCCTCGATGACGCCGGACTCGAGGTCCGACATGAGCGCCCTCCACCCCTCGCGGTCGTAGGTGGTGCCCGAGACCCCGTCGTCGGCGTACTCGCGGACTATCCTCAGGTCCTCGGGGCTCCTCTCGCAGTACTGCCGGATTATCTGCTGCTGGTTGACGATGCTCCCGGACACGCCGTCCGAGTCGTCCCCGCGCGACAGGCGCGCGTAGCTGCCCAGGCGGACGGCCCTTCCCTTGGTTCTTGGCATGAAAAATCGGCCCTCCTCTGACGGCGCGCGACCAGGCGCGCCCGGAGAGCCGACCAAAACCGTCGTCCAGTTTTTCCTCGACGAGATTCTAGCACAGCCCGGGCGCGCGGCGGCCCGGCGCCTCACTCGGTCCCCAGCCCCAGGACTCGGGCGACCGCGTCCTCTATGGGGATCTGCCCCGCGAAGCTGATGCGGACCCTCACGCCGTGGCTCTCGAACTCGTAGGGGCTCCCCACCTGCTCGACGAAGCTGGCGGCGCGCTCCTCCGCGGACAGGCCGGCGGGGATGACGACGTCCGCCAGGTCCCTCTTCCCGCTCGTCTCGCCCATGCCCACGCACCTCCTCTCCCGTTCCGGGGCCCTCCTCGGCCCCGGCCCTCGCCCCGGTGGTCGCGGCGGAGGCCGCGTTTTCGAAAGCTGCGGGCGCTCGCCGCCCGGCGGCGGCCTCGAAAAGGGGCGGCGCGCGACGACCCCTGGGACGCGCGGGAGCGCGACGGAACGGGAGAAGGAGGCCCCATGCCAGAGAAGGAGAGCTGGGCGGCGCCGAGGGTGCCGCCCGAGAGCTTCTACTGCATCTTCGAGTTCATGAGCAGCCGGAACGGCCTCGCCCTGAAGGGGGTCGAGCTGGCGGTCTACGCGCTCGTGTACTCCTACAGCCAGGGGAAGGGCGGCTGCTACTACGGCAGCAACGCGATGACGGCCCACCGCGCCGGCTGCTCGGAGCGGCACGCGATCGACGTCGTGCACGCGCTCGAGAGGAGGGGCCTCATCGACTGCGTCGGCGAGCACAGGTGGCGCGGGAGGACGACGAACATGTACGTCGCCGTGCCGGGCCCGGTCGCGGAGGCGATAGCCCGCTGCGGGGGCGCGGCGACCCCTGAAGCCGCCTCACCCCGCGCAGGGGGCTCCCCTGAAGCCGCCTCACCCCCACCCCTGAAGAGACCTCAGGGGTGCCCTGAGCGCGCCTCACCCAATAGAACAGGGTTAGACACGCATACCAAAGGCGGGGGCGCACCGGCGTGCCGCGGCGAGGGGATCGAGGGGGCCTTCCACGAGGTCCTCCGCTGCTACCCGTACGCGCGCGACCGCGCCGAGGCGCTCGCCCTCTACAGGCCCCTCTACGAGGAGGGCGTGAGGGCCCAGGACATCGCGCGGGCGCTCAGGGACTGGGAGGGCCTGCACCCCGCCAGGGAGGGGAAGGGGCGCTTCTACCCCGAGCTCGCGAGCTTCCTCGACCCGAACAACCCGGAGGGCTACCGGGCCCTCGCCGCCAGGGCGAGGGCCGCCGCGGCCCGGGAGCGCGCCAAGCGGGTGAGGGAGCTCACGCGCGACGCCCGCCCCGAGGACGTGTACGCCCGATACGCGCTCGACGGGATCGACGCGAGGGCGTCCGAGCTCTACCAGGACCACCTCCGCTCGGAGGACCGCCGGGGCGAGCTATGGGACCGCTGGTTCGCGTACATGTTCCTCAAGCGGGACGTCGACGCCCGGGAGCACTGGCTCGAGGTCAAGGGCGCCGGCGAAGGTAGCCCCCGCAGAGACAGCTGACAGGAGACGGAAGGGAGAGACCGGGCATGGCCGACGACTTCGGCGACGACGCTGGCGACAAGCTGCTGGAATGGAGCATACGGATCATGATCGAGCGGGGGCGCCTGCACGCGCGGGAGAGCTCGGCGGGGCTCGCCCGCGCGCTGCGCGACGCCCAGGAGAGGGTCTCGCCCGGCGACGGCGCCCCGCAGGGCGAGGAGCGGAACGGGTGGGCGAAGCTCGACGTCCGCGACCTCGCGAGCGTCGAGGGGTGGGATGACGTGCGCGCAGCCATCGACGCCGAGCTCGACGCGCGCGGCATCGCGCACGAGTGGTTCGAGGACGGGCGCACCGGGGAGCGGCGCCTCCTGTTCCGCACGGGCGACGCGCGGGGGCTCGCGGACTCCCTCGGCAGCCTCGCCGAGAAGGTGGAGGCGGCCCACGAGCAGGCGGTCAGGGCCGTCGGGCGCGCCCGCGAGGCGGAGGAGGCGGAGCGGGACGGAGGCGACCCCCGGACGGACCGGAGCCTGCGGGACCGCGTGCGGACGGTCAGGCGCTACGCCGAGGCCCCCGAGAGGGCGGGCCGCGCCGGGCGGGAGCCGGAGCGCGCCGAGAGCCTCGAGAGGGGGCGGTCGTGATGAGGGCCACCTCCCCGGCGGCGCTCGCCGCGGTGGCCGCCGCCTCCGCCCTCGCCTTCGCGGCGGGCGACTCCTACGCCGCCTGCTTCGCCTCGCTCGGGGGCTCCTGGACGGGAAACCTCGCCCCCGCCCTCGCGGCGCTGCCCGCCTACGTCGCCGCGCACGGCCCCGTCACGCCGGGCCAAGGGCCCCTCCTCGCCGGGGCGGTGTGCGCGGTCGCCGTGTGGCTCGCCTGGAGCCGGGCCGTGCTCGCCGGCGGCAACTTCCGCCAGGGCGAGGAGCACGGAAGCGCCCGGTGGCTCCCGCCGGCCGAGGCGGCGAGGAGGTTCTCTGACACGAGGGACCCGGACAACAACATCATCCTCACGCGCCGCGTCGGGCTCGCCGTCGACCAGTCGCGCCTCAAGAGGGAGTGGAGGCGCGCCAAGAACGTCCTCGTCATAGGGGGCACCGGCAGCGGCAAGACGTTCTCGTACGTGATGCCCAACGCGCTGCAGGCAAACCAGGACTTCCTCATCACCGACACCAAGGGGACGCTCTCCAGGGACCTCGGGGGCATGTTCGCCGCCCACGGCTACGAGGTCGTGGTGTTCTCGACCAAGGACCCATCGCGGTCCGCCCGCTACAACACGCTCGCCTACCTCAGGACCCCCGTGGACGTCATCGAGTGGGTGCAGGCGTTCATCTCCGTGACCAACGGCGAGGACGCGAAGGCGGAGGAGGCGTTCTGGACCAACACGACGGTGCTCCTGCTCCTCTCGCAGGTGAGCTACCTCGTGTTCCACTGCCCCGAGGAGGACCGCAACCTCAACGGGCTCGTCACGCTGCTCAGCCTCGCGCAGGCGAGCGAGGAGGACGAGTCGTTCGCGAGCCCCTACGAGCTGCTCATGCGAGAGATCGCCGACGGGACCATGCTCGTTGAGAGGGAGGCCCCCGCCGCGCCCGCGCGCAGGGGGCGCCGCGACTTCAAGGGGCGCGCGGCGCGCTCGTTCGAGTGGGTGAGCGTGGCCGAGCCCAAGGCGCCCGAGGACGACATCGCGCTGCTCAGCTGGACCCTCCTCAAGGCCGCAGCCGGCAAGACCCTGAAGTCGGTCATCATCTCCGCGAACTCCCGCCTCCAGTCGATGATGGTCCCCGAGATGCGCGAGCTCACCATGCGCGACGAGGTCGGCCTCGACCGCTTCGGGGAGGCCGGGCGCAAGCGCGTCCTGTTCGCCGAGACCGACGACACGACCGACGCGTTCAGCTTCCTCATGTCGATGATGGTCTGGCAGACGATCCACGTCTGCACGGCCAAGGCGGACCGCGAGCACGGCGGCGAGCTCCCCCGCCCGCTGCACCTGATGTGCGACGAGTTCTACAACCTGGGGCGCCTCAGCCAGATGGACCACGTCATCACCACCGTCCGCTCGCGCAACATCTCGATGTCGATCATGCTCCAGTCCGTCGCCCAGCTCGAGGCGCGCTACGGGGAGCAGGAGGCGCAGATCATCGTCGACAACTGCGACGTCGTCCTCTACCTCGGCGGCAAGTCGACCCAGACCAACAGGATGGTGAGCGAGATGGTCGGCAAGGAGACCGTCGACTCGGAGACCTGGAACGTCACGCGGGGCGCCTCCGGCTCGACCACGAGGAACCGCGGGAGGCTGGAGCGCGACCTCATCCAGGCGAGCGAGGCGGGGCGGCTGCCACGCGGGAAGGCCATCGTCCTGTTCAGCGGGTCCGACCCCGTCATCGACGACAAGTACGCGGCAGACAGGCACCCGCGCTGGGGCGAGGTCGCGCACGGCGGCGGCTCGAAATGGCCGCGCGCCGGCGACCCCTTGTCAGGAGGGGACCCGCCGCCGCCGGGGCGGCGGGCCCCGCGAAGGGCAAGGGGGTAAGCCAATGCTCGCAAACATCATCAGCCTCGTCAGCGGCTGCGTGACCTTCCTCGGCGGCTTCGTCGTCGTGTGGGGCGCGGTAAGCCTCGGCATCGCCATCCGCTCGGAGACCGGCGGCGGGGGCGCGCAGCTGGCGAGCGCCATCGCGACCATCGCCGGCGGCGCGATCATCATCGCCGCCGCGGTCTACTTCGGCCAGCTCGACACGAGCTGGATGCCGAGCTGAGGGGGCCGGCATGCAGCACACCTACGTCCACAAGGACATCGGGGAGTACGAGGAGAAGGTCGTCGGGAAGCTCTCGGCTCGCATGGTCGCCTGCATCGCCGCGGGCGTCGCCGCGTCCCTCGCCTCGGCGGCGGCCTGCCACCTCTGCCTGGGGGTCCCCGTGGCGGACGCGAGCCTGCCCGTCATGGCCTCGTCGATGCCGTTCTGGCTGCTCGGGTTCTGGAGGCCCAGGGGGATGCGCCCCGAGCGCTTCGTCCCGCTCGCGCTCCGGCACCTGACCGCGGACGGGACCCTCGTCTACCGGTCCCCCTCGCAGGAGGCCCCCGGCCCTGCCGCCGCGGCCGCGAGGCCGTCGGTGACCCGGAGGAAGTTCAGGAAGCTCATGAGAAAGGTCGGTGAGGACTATGCGCCCACCCTTCAGGCGGGAGAAGCCCAAGCACTACAGGCCCGCTGAGGAGAAGAGGCGGGAGCGGAGGAGGGCGCCGGAGAGGGGGAGGCGCAGGGCGAGGACCGCGGACGCCGTGTCCTACCTCGCGCTCTTCCGCGACGGAGTCGCGATGAACGACCTCGGCAGGTACAGCAGGACCTACCGCTTCGGCGACATCAGCTACCAGTCGGCGAGCGACGAGGCCCAGGCGGCGGTGTGCAAGCGCATGCGCATGCTCTACAACGGCCTCACGCCCGAGGTCTCCATGCAGACGACCCTCGTCACGCGCCCCATCCACGAGTCCGAGATCGGCAACCGCACCTTCTTCGAGGTCCGCGACGACCCGACCGGGCCGCTGGCCGATGAGTACAACGACGTCCTCAACGCGAAGATGCGCGAGGGCGTCTCTAACCTCGTGCGCGAGCGCTACATAACCTTCGCCGTGGACGCCCCGGACGCGGAGCACGCCGTCCCCGCGCTCGCCCGGATGCGCTCGATGGCCTCCGGCGTGCTCACGGGGATCAGGAGCGACCTCTCCCCGCTCGACGGCGCCGAGCGCGCGGGGCTCCTGCGCTCGATGCTCAGGCCCGCCGAGCCCCCGCTCCCCGTCGACTGGTCGGAGGTCGCGGCGCACCGGGGCACCACGACGAAGGACCTCGTGGCCCCGAACCTCATCGACTTCAAGCCGCAGGGCTCCGCCTCGGCCTTCACCATGGACGGCACGTGGTTCCAGGTGCTCGCGTTCCGCCGGTTCGAGAGCAACCTGTCGGACCGGTGCCTCGCCGACATGGTCGACCTGCCGATCCCCCTCGTCATCTCGACCCACGTGCGCGCGCTCGAGCAGAACAAGGCCATCGGCTTCGTCAAGCAGCGCCTCAACTGGATCGACAAGGAGGTCGTGGAGGACCAGATGAGCGCCGTCAAGAGGGGCTACGACTACACCCTGCTCCCCGCCGAGCTGCGCTACACGCGCGACGAGGCGCAGGACATGTTCGAGCGCCTCAAGGACGACAGCCAGCGCCTGTTCCGCTACTGCGGCGTGGCGATGACCTACGCGCCGTCCCGCGAGGAGCTCGAGGACCGGGTCGGGCGCCTCGTCTCGACCGCCCAGGCCAACGGGATCGAGCTCGCGCCGCTGCACTACCGGCAGCGCGAGGGCCTGAACTCCGCCCTGCCGCTGGGGACGAGCGAGGTCGACGTGGAGCGCTACATGCTCACCGACGAGATAGCCATCCAGAGCCCGTTCGCCACCCTCGAGCTCAACGAGGAGGGCGGCGGCTACTACGGCCAGAACCGCCACTCGCTCAACCTCGTCATCGCCAACCGCAAGAGGCTCGCGAGCCCCATGGGGTTCGTCGGCGGCAAGCCCGGAAGCGGCAAGAGCTTCCAGACCAAGCGCGAGATCACGAACACCAGGCTCGCGTACCCGGAAGACGAGATCATCATCCTCGACCCCGCCCAGGAGTTCGGCCCCATCACCGAGGCCTGCGGCGGGCGGCACGTCCGCCTCTCCCCCGACTCGGGCAACCACCTCAACCCCATGGGGATGGCGGACGTCTCCCACCAGGCGGAGCAGCTCCAGGCGGCGTCGAAGACCGAGGCGCTCATCGCGCTGTGCGGCGCCTCCATGGCCGACGGCGACGAGCGCCAGACGGACGCCGAGCGCTCCATCGTGAGCCGCTGCTTCGGCGCCGCCCTCGCCCGCGCCCGCGCGGAGGGGCGCGAGCTGCTCATCGGCGACGTCCACGACGAGCTCGTGCGCCAGCCGGAGCCCGAGGCCCGCTTCGTGGCGCTGCGGCTGGAGCGCTACGTCGAGGGCGCCCTCTCGATCTTCAACCACCCCAGCAACGTCGAGTTCGACGCCCCCATGACGTGCTTCAGCTTCCGCGACCTGCCCGACAGCATGCTCGCGTTCGCCATGGTCGCCGCCCTCGAGTTCATCCGCAACCGCATGTACCGCAACTTCGAGCGTGGCGTGACGACCTGGCTCTACGTGGACGAGGTCCAGGGCCTCTTCGGCCACCCCGCCACCATCGGGTACCTCTCGCGGCTGTGGGCGGAGGGGCGCAAGTTCGGGCTCATCGCGACGGGGATCACGCAGAACGCCACCTACCTGCTCGACAACCCGCAGGGGCGCACCCTGATCCTCAACAGCGACTTCCTCATGCTGTTCAAGCAGTCGCTCACCGACGGGGAGAAGTGGCGGGAGCTGCTCAACCTGTCCGAGCAGGAGCTCGGGTACATCGACGACAGCGTCAAGCCGGGCGAGGGGCTGCTCATCGCAGGCGCCGCGCGGGTGCCCATCGTCGACGACTGGCCGCACGGCAGGCTCTACGACCTCTGGAACACGAAGGCGGACGAGATCGCCGCCATCAAGCGCGCGGGTGCCGAAGATGGACGACCGTAGCGCGGGGCGCCGCAAGGCGGGCTTCAGCTCCACCGAGGAGTTCGACGCGGGGCGGGACACGTTCGAGTCCGCAGGGGGCGGGACGTTCGGCATGAGGCGGGGCGCGAGGGCGGCGGCCTCCCCCCAGCCGCGCCGCGCCCTCCCGCGCCTCGCGGGGCCGGCCGCGGACGCCGCCGTGGAGGAGCTGGCCGACTCGGACGAGCTCGAGGGCGTCTCCGGGCCCTACCGCGCCGCCCGCGCGGCGGCGGGCGCCCGCTCGCGCCGGGCGACCCCGAGGAAGGGGGACGCGAGCCGCCCGGAGCGCGAGGGCGCGCCGCGGGAGCACGGACGGCGGTCGGCGGCGACGCCCGGGGCGCGGAGGGGCGGCTCGGCGCGCGCCCGGGAGGAGGCCCCCGGAGCCCCCGCCCATGCGCCCGGGGAGGGCCCGGCGGGGACGGCGCCCACCCGACGCCGCTCGGGGAGCCGGGGCGCGGCCGCCCCGCACCCGCGCGCGACCGCCCGGGGCGTATCGGCGAAAGCCGCCAATTCGAACAACGTCCCGCACCCGCGCGCGACCGCCCGGGGACGGGGGAAGAAGGCCGGCGGCTCGGCGCGAAGGGGGCGCGGGAAGGGAGGCCGGCCGGTCATGCGCTCGGCCCAGCGGCGCCGCAACTGGGCGGCGTCACGGTCCGCCGCCGCCCGGCTCGGGAGGCCGGCGGCATCCTCGGCGGCGAGGGGGAAGGCGGCCGGCGCCGTGGCGGCGGCCCTCTCCTCCATCGCCGCGCCCCTCGCGGGCGTGCTCGCCGGAGCCCTCGCCGCGGTGCTCGCCGTGGTCATGCTCTCGAGCCTCGTCGGGGCGCTCTTCGGCTTCTGGACGAACGAGGCCTCCAAGGCCTCCCTCGAGGGCCTGCCGCCCTACGTCACCTACGAGATGGTGGAGGCCGCCCTCGAGTGCCAGGAGGAGTACGGGCACCCGGCGGGGTGCACCATCGCCCAGATCATCTGCGAGTCGGGCGTCGGGGACCACCTCTCGGGCCTCGCCGAGCGGGACAACAACCTGTTCGGCATCAAGTGGTCGCCGAGCTTCGCGGGGTGCCCCGAGGTGACGGGGAAGTCGAGCTGGCAGACCGGCGAGGAGTACGGCGGGCAGCACGTGACCGTGACCGCCGACTTCACGAGCTTCGCGTCGCCGCGCGACTGCGTCGTCTTCCGCAGCAGGGTCCTGCTCCAGAGCCCGCGCTACCGGGACAACGCGCTCATCAGGGAGGCGATCGAGGAGAAGGACTCGGACCTCATGGCCGAGGGCCTCAAGGACGCCGGGTACGCCACCAGCTCCGACTACGTCGAGACGCTCAAGGGCATCATGGCGACCTACGGCCTCTACCGCTTCGACGGCATGAGCGTCGAGGACTGGGAGAGCGGCGGCGGGGCGGGTGACGCGATCGTGCAGGCGGCGTACAGCCAGCTCGGCGTCCCCTACGTGTGGGGAGGCTCGACCCCCGGGGTCGGGCTCGACTGCAGCGGCCTCACGCAGTACTGCTACCGCCAGGCGGGCATCCAGATCAGCCACTACACCGAGGACCAGCGAAGGGAGCTCACCGCCCTCCCCCTCTCGCAGGCGCGCCCCGGGGACATCCTCTACCGCCCCGGGCACGTCGCCATCTACATAGGCGGCGACCGCTACATCCACGAGCCCAAGCCGGGGGACGTCTGCAAGATGTCGACCGGGATCAGCTCGTTCACCTGCGCGCTCAGGCACACCGGATAGAAGGGAGACAAAAGATGAGGAAGAACGGCAAGAGGAGCAAGGTCATCGCCGTCGCCGCGGCAGGGGCGCTCGTCGTCCTGCTCGCCTCGACCATCGCGCGCTGCGCCGCGGCGGGCCCCGCGGGAGCGGGCCAGGGCGCGGGAGGGCCGGCGCCCGAGCAGGCGCAGCAGCAGGCGGGCCCCGCCGAGGCCGCGGAGTCGACGCTCGAGGCGGCGGCGGGCACGTCGTGGGTCGCGGAGGACGGCAGCGGCGCCACCCTCCAGGTCACCGACCGGTCGCTGGTCGAGAGCACGGGGGACGGTACGGTGAGCGCGCTCGCCTACTCCGCGGCCGACGAGGCCGAGGCCGACGGGCAGGCGATCGTCACTCTGACCCTGGAGGACGGCTCGGCGGCGACCCTCGTCGTGACGCTCGAGGACGGGGAGCCCGCGGCCGTGGCGTCCGACGCCTTCTCGGCCGCGCCGAGCTACGTGGCGAGCGAGGGCGGGGGCGGCCCCTTCGAGGTCACCGGGCTCGACGAGCGCTACCTCGAGCTCGTGGGCGGCGACGAGGGCGCGCTCAGGGCCGCGATCGGGGCCTACGCCGCCCGGCGCAGCCCGCAGGCGTCGAGCGCCTCCTTCGACGGCGAGGTCTTCCTCGACCTCGCGAGCGGCATGGTCTCGGCGACCTTCCACCTCGACGACAACGCCTCGACGATCGTCACCGTCCAGTGGGCCGACGGCGCGTTCACGGTTCTCTAGGAGGCCCGCCATGACGAAACGGAACCCGGCGCCGGGGACGGCGCCCGCACGCCGGCGCACGGCCAGGCTCCCCCTCGCGGCGGCAGCGGCCTCGTTCGCGGTGGTACTCGCGGCGCTGCTCTTCCCGCGGCCCGCCTACGCCGGCATCGCCGAGGACATCAACGCCTGGCTCTGCGAGCAGCTCCGCGGCATCTGCAACTGGATCTTCTCGGGGCAGGTGCAGGTGCTCGCCTCCATCGGCTACGACGGCATCCTCTCCGAGGGGTTCGACCAGATGCTGGGGAACGCCGGCGGGATCAGCATGTACGACATCGCCTACGGCGCGTGGGAGAACGCCATCCTGCCCATAGGCTGTGGGATCCTGTCGTTCGTGTTCACCGCGCAGCTCATAAAGATCAGCCAGCGCATGGAGGGCAGCCAGTCCATGCCGGCGGTCAGGGAGGTCGTGCTCCTGCTGGTGTTCTTCGCTGTGTTCCTGTTCCTCATACAGCACAGCTTCGAGCTCTGCCAGGCGGTGTACGAGGTGACGCGCCTTGCCATAGAGCGGATCATCGCCCTTTTCGGCGCGGGGTCCCAGCTCGACCTGAGCGAGGTGAGCCTCGTCACCCAGGAGGACGACGTGCCCTCGCTGGTCGCGATGATGCTCGTCGCCGTGGTGAGCTGGCTCGTGGTGATCGTCGCCTACGTGGTCGCCCTGGTCGTCAGCTGGGCGCGCTGCGTGCAGATCTACGTCTACGCCTGCTTCGCCCCCATACCCCTGAGCCTGCTCGCGCTCGACGAGACGAGGCAGCTCGGGATCGGATTCCTCAGGAACTTCGCCGGGGTCTGCATCGCGGGCGTCGTGATCCTCGTCGTGCTGGTGAGCTTCCCCATCGTCCTGTCGGGCCTCAACGCGGTGTCCGCCGGCACCGGCACGCCCGTCGGCTCGGTGGTGGGCGGGCTCTCCTACGCGCTGCAGTACCTCGCGATGTGCGTCCTGCTCATCCTGAGCCTCGTCAAGAGCGGCGCCTGGGCGCGCGACGTCATGGGCGGCTGACCAGAGCGCCCAACCCACTCGAAACCGGAGGGCCCGTCCCCACCTCACAGGTGGAGGCGGGCCCTCCCCATGTGGGCGCGGCGCGGGAAGGGGGCGAGAGCGGCGCCGCGGAGCGCGGCCCGCAAGGCAGAGAGAGGAGAGGAGAAGCAGATGGGATCAGAAGGAGGAGGGAAGGTCTACCTGTCCTTCCACAAGAGCTTCGTGAGGGAGGGCGTCCCCTACGTCGACCGGGCGACCGGCGAGGAGAGGACGCTCAACTCCGTGACCCTGCCGTCGGACACGGTGATCGACGGCAGGCCCGTCGGGGGCTTCAGGTTCAGCCCCCTGTTCGTCGACCGGAGCAGGTTCGACGAGGACCAGCGCGTCGTGCCGCTGCTCGCCGACCGCGAGGTCAGGCTCACCCGCGTCGCCCGCGACGCCGAGGACAACGTGGTGCTCGGGGACGACGGGGAGCCGGCGCGCGAGGAGCTTCGCGTAAGGCCGCAGCAGATAAAGGACGCCCTGACGGAGGCCCGGCGCGCGTGGGCGCAGCAGCACGCCCAGGGGCGCAGCCTCAGGGAGCGCGCGGGCGCCGCGCGCGACGGGGCCGACTCGCTCGGGCGCGGGGGCGCGCGGCAGGCCTCGCGCGACGTGCCCAACTAGATCGGAGGGAAGCATGAACGACAAGACACGGGCGCACGCGCCCGAGAAGATCCTGCGGTGCGCGCTCGCGCTCCTGCTGGCGGCGGCCACGCTGCTCGCCGGGGCGGCCCCCGCGCTCGCGCAGGCCGGGGAGCCGGCGTACGAGTCCGGCAGGGGCGTCACGTTCGCCGAGAGGCTCGGGTTCGACCCCGAGGCCTTCGTCGCCAACCTCGAGGCGCACAAGGACAGGTACCTGGGGACGCCCTACACCATGGACGACCGCGAGGCAGGACCCGGCGCCGGCATGGACTGCTCGACGTTCGTGAGCTACGCGCTCATCAACGAGGCCGGCGTCGCCGACTCGACGCTGCGCCACGACATGCGGCCGCGCCACGCCGACGAGAACTGCCTGCCCAACACCGAGACCCTCTACACCTGGGCGTTCGCGAACTGCGACGTCCGGGTGTTCAGCAGCAAGGAGGACCTGCTCGCGAGCAGGCCCGCCAAGGGCGACATCCTGTTCGTGTGGGAGAAGTCCTCCGGCGACGTGCCCCTGGGCGGCGCGGCCAGCCACGTGGGCATCTACTGGGGCGAGGGCAACGGCGAGGACCTGATGTTCCACGCCACCCCGCCCGCCTGCACGATCGGCCCCATCAAGGGCAAGGTCGTCGGCGACCTCTACTACGCCTCGGTCGCCGTGTCCCACGGCTTCGACCTGACGGTGGACAAGAGCGCCGGCGACGCCATAGCGCTGGACACCGAGGGCAACGGCGCCTACGCCGCGAGCCTCGAGGGCGCGCGGTACGGCGTGTACGCCGACGAGGCCTGCACCGAGGAGGTGGCGGCCATCACCGTGGCCGCGAGCGGCTCGGGCTTCACCGGCACGGCCGAGGGGCTCGACCCCGGCACCTACTGGGTGAAGGAGACGAGGGCGCCCGAGGGCTACGCGCTCGACCCGACCGTCCAGCGCGTCGAGCTCGACGGCGACAAGTCCGTCTCGTCCGCCGAGGACAAGCAGTACTTCCCCATCGGCGTCTCCGTCGTCAAGCTCGCCCGCGACGGCCAGGCCGCCCCCGAGGGCGACGCCTCCTTCGAGAGGGCCAAGTTCCGCATCGACTACCCCAACGGCAAGTCCGGCGTCTACCGCACGGGCCCCGACGGCAGGGTTTCGATGAGGGTCGATGACGGCTGCTTCGTGGAGGGCGACCCGCTTGACGTCGTCGACGGCTCGTACGTGCTGCAGCTCGGCACGTACGCCGTCACGGAGGTCGAGGCCCCGCAGGGCTGCGTGATCCCCGAGGACGCCACGCAGACCATCGAGGTGACGGCGACCGACCAGCTCTCCCCCACGAGCACGCAGGCGACGTTCTCCAACGCGTTCGAGGGCTCCCTGGGCTACGTCCAGACCCCGGCGCTCGGCGGCGTCGCGGTCGCCAAGGGCGACGCGCTGCTCTTCGACGAGGACGGCACCGGCGGCGACGGCTCCTACCACAACTACGCGCAGGGCGACGCCTCCCTCGCGGGCGCCGAGTTCACCGTCTACAACGCGAGCGCCGGGCGCGTCTGCGTCGACCTGGACGCCGACGGGGCCATCGGGGACGGCGAGTCGATCGCCCCCGGGGACCCCGTCGTCACCATCGCCACCGAGTACGACGCGGACCTCGACGCCTACGTGGCGAGGACGGCCGACAGGCTGCTCCCGTACGGCACCTACCTCGTGCGCGAGACCAAGGCGCCCGAGGGCTACACCCCGGAGGGCGCGATCGAGAAGCAGTTCCAGGTGCGCGGGGACGGCGAGGTGAGCGAGTTCCTCCTCGAGGAGGGCGAGCTCAACGAGGTGGCCGCGGGCGGCGTCCGGGTCGTCAAGTCCGACGCCGAGCTCGGCGCGTCCGAGGCGATCGGCGGAAACGGGCACACCCCCGACGGGGCGGGCACCACGCTCGCCGGCATCGAGCTCACCATCACGAACGCCAGCGAGCACGGCGTCATGGTGGGCGGCGAGTGGTTCCACGCGGGCGACGAGGTCATGACCATCGAGACCGCCTGGGACGAGGAGGCGGGCGCCTACACCGCGCAGACCGCCCCCGACGCGCTGCCGTACGGCACCTACACCATCCAGGAGACCGCGACCAACGATTCCTACCTGCTCACCGACGGCGAGCCCAGGACCTTCGAGGTCCGCGAGGACGGCGCCGTCGTCACGGCGGACGCCGAGGGCGGCGCCCTCGAGCTCCGCGACCAGGTCGTGCGCAACGACCTCAAGCTCTCCAAGAAGGCCGACGACACCAACGAGAGCCTGCAGGTCCCCTTCGCCATCACCAACACAGCGACCGGCGAGACCCACGTGCTCGTGACCGACCGCAACGGCCAAGCATCGACCGAGGCGGGCTGGAACAAGCACACCGAGAACACCAACGGCAACGACGGCCTGCTCGAGGCCGAGGCCATCACGTCCGACATGATGGACCCCGAGGCGGGGATCTGGTTCGGGCTCGGCGAGGACGGATCTGCCGCCCCCGCCGACGACGGGCTCGGCGCCCTGCCCTTCGGCGAGTACACGCTCGAGGAGCTCCCCTGCGAGGCGAACGAGGGATACGAGCTCGTCACCAAGACCTTCTGGGTGGAGCGCGACTCAGGCGTCGCCGAGGAGGTCTGGATGACGCTCGACGACCAGGAGGGCCCGAAGATCGGCACCACGGCATCCGACGCCTCCGACGGCGACCAGGTCGCCCAGGCAGCCGAGAAGGCGACGGTCGCCGACACCGTCCACTACGAGAACCTCGAGTTCGGCGGCACCTACACCCTCACGGGCACCCTCATGGTGAAGTCCACCGGCGAGCCGCTGCTCGACGCCGAGGGCAGCCCCGTGACCGCCACCAAGGAGTTCACCGCCGAGAACACCAACGGCTCGGTTGACGTCGAGTTCACCTTCGACGCGAGCCTGCTCGCGGGCGAGGACGTCGTGGCGTTCGAGAGCCTTTCCAAGGACGGCGTCGAGGTGGCGGTCCACGCGGACATCGAGGACTCCGGCCAGACCGTGCGCTTCGTCGGCATCGGCACCACCGCGAGCGACGCGGCCGACGGCGACAAGCTCGTGACGGGCCCCGAGGTCGCCGTCGCCGACGAGGTCTCCTTCAAGGGACTGACGCCCGGCGAGGGCTACGCGCTCGAGGCGACGCTCATGGACGCAGAGACCGGCGAGCCCGTCAAGGGCGCCGACGGCGATCCCGTGACCGCGACGGCGGAGTTCGCGCCCGAGGCCCCCGAGTGCGCCCAGACGGTCGAGCTCTCCCTCGACTCCGCCGGCCTCGGCGGACACCGCCTCGTCGTGTTCGAGAGGCTGCTCGACGCGCAAGGCACCGTCCTCGCCGTTCACGAGGACATCGAAGACGAGGGCCAGTCCGTCACGGTGGTCGAGATCGGGACCACGCTCGTCGATTCCGCCGACGGCGACCACACGGTCGAGAACGGGACGGCGAGGCTCGTCGACACGGTCGAGTACAAGGGGCTCGTCGCGGGCGAGGCATACACCGCGCACGGCACCGTCATGGACAAGGCGACCGGCATGCCGCTCGAGGACGCGGAGGACAACCCCGTGACCGCGACGGCGGAGTTCACGCCCGAGGCGTCGGACGGCGCCGTCGAGGTGGCCTTCGAGTTCGACGCCTCCAAGGTCGAGGAGGGCGCCGCGCTCGTGGCCTTCGAGGAGGTGCTCGACGCGAGCGGCAACGTGGTAGCCGTTCACCAGGACATCGACGACGAGGGCCAGACGGTCGTCGTGGACAACCCGGAGACCCCTTCGGTGCCCGAGTCGCCCTATGCGAAGACGGGTGCCGACGCACCTAGCGGGGTCGACCCGCTCGTCGCGGGCGCCGTCGCCCTGGTGGCGGTCGCGTCCGTCGGCGGCGCGGCCCTCGCGATCCGCTCCCGCGCGAGGGCGGCCCGCGGAAGGAACGGTGACGCCGAGTAGCACCTATGCCGCAAAGCCGCGCCCCTTCCGACCGACGGCCGGGAGGGGCGCCTCGCCAAGGGAGGAGAGATGAGAAGGATGCCCGTGGTGGCAATAGGCTGCCTCGCGGCAGCGGCGGCGATCCTCGCGTTCCTCGTCGCGTCGTACACGAGGGAGACCATCCCCTACGAGGTCGCCGAGGTGCCGCTCGTGGAGGAGGAGGCGGGCGCGCCCGCGCCCGAGGAGGAGCCCACCCCCGTCGACTGGGGCGCGCTGCCGGAATCCGTCGTCGCGTGGGTGCGCGTCCCGGGGACCACCGTCGACTACCCGATCGTCCAGGGCGACGAGGACGACCCCGACTACTACCTGACCCATGACATATACGGCGACGCCTCCGTGTGGGGCGCGCCCTACGTCGACGCGGGATGCCGCGACGGCACGAGGAGCCCGTTCGTCATCGTGTACGCCCACCACATGAGCGACGGCACGATGTTCGGGCCCCTGGAGCAGTACGCCGACGAGGCGTTCGCCGCTACCCACCGCACGATCCTCGTCTACACGCGCGAGGGGACCGTGGAGCTCGAGGTGTTCGCCGCCGACGTCCTGGACGCCGACCGCGAGGGGGTCCGCACCGACTTCGCGGACGCCGCCGAGCTCCAGGCCTACGTCGACGAGAGGCTCGAGAGGTGCGAGGTCGTGCTCGACCATCCCGAGGACGTCGGGCGGGTGTGGGCCTTCGTCACGTGCAGCTACCAGACCGCGAACTCCCGGACGGTCGTGCTCGCAAGGGAGGTGGGGTAGATGGCCAGCGCCGCGCTGTTCGTCGTCGGCATGCTCATGGGCGCCTGCACCGTCACGGCGTACGCCTGCTGCCGGGTCGCCTCCATGAGCGAGGACCGCTAGTCAGGAGAAGAGCAGGAACCGAAGCGAACGGGCGGGGCCGTGCAAGTTAGCGCACGGCCCCGCCCGTCGTCTGGAGCCGCCTAGTACCCGAGCTCCCTGAGGCACTCCCTCACGAGGGGAAGCAGCTTCTTCATGGCGTAGGTCGCGGTCGAGTTGGCGCAGCCGAGGTCCTCGGCTATGTCCTTGTACTCGCGGTCCTCGAAGAAGTGCTGGCGGAAGATGTAGGCGTCCCGCTCGCTCGCGCCCGCGAGCACGCTCTCGATGGCGTCCACCAGCTCGAAGTACGAGTACCCCTCCTCCGCCTCGCCCGCGGCGGACGCGCCCCCGCCCGGTGCGGCGAGGCGCCCGCCCGCGGGGCCGCCGGCCTCGTCAACGATGGACTCGAGGTCGGTGACGCCGCCGCGGTCGGCGCGGAGCGACCCCTCGCGCCTGGCGTCTATGCGGTCGCGGAGGTAGCCCGCCCACCACTCCAGGCGGAAGCGGAACGACCCCTCTCCGAGCTCGTCGGGGTACAGGACGAGCTTGCGCACCACCCCGTCCGCGTCCCGGACCGTGCCCGACGCGGCGCGCCGGAGCACCTCGTGCTTGACGTCCTTCAGATCCCCTTTTACCTCGATGGCCGGGCGCCCCGTCCCGCGATCGGTAGAGCCGCGGGCCGGCGTGCGGTCGCCGTTGGAGAACTCCATGACGATGGGGTACTCCTCGACGAGGTCCAACGGTATCAGCGTGCGGCGGACGCCCTCGAGCCGGACGGCGTGGGTCTCGTACACGACGGTCACTCCCCCGTCCCCGTGCTCGTAGACCTCGCGGACCTCCTCCCTGGCGCGCTCCGCCCTCCTCCTCACGGAGTTGCGAGCGCCCTCGATCGACTTCTCGTGCGGGTAGCGGCCGTCCTTGCCTTGTTTCATCTTTGCACCTGAGCTTTCTCCAGCCCAGGCGGGACGGCCCCTTTTCACGAGAAGGCAGGTGCGCGCAGCACGAATCCTCGGGCCCAGCCTGGCGATCGGTGGGCGCAACGGCCGATGGACGGCCGACGGGGCCTCCCTGCTGGAGGCTGCGCGCACCTGCCTGGCTAGAGCTCGAGCTCTCGAGCGCCTAAGCACTAGCTACTGTTCGATGTTCTAAGGACCCATGATGACCTCCGTCTCGCAGGCTTCCGGCGCCTTGCCTCGGCGCCGGAGGAACCGAGCGCCACGGCCCGCGCGCTGCTAGAATCGATACAACGGGCAGACAAAAACCTTCAAGAGCAGATGAGTTCGCCGCCAGGGCACCCGACGGGTGCCCTGGCCTCCCCGTCCCCAAAGGATGAGAAGATCGTAGTTGCGGCAGCTCATCAGCGCAGTTCAACGGCGGTATCAAAGAAGGGCGAGGCTCGGTTTCAAATCGGTTCGCAAGCGGGAGGTGGCCGTGAGATGGACAAGGAATCAGAGGAGACGTGCGGCACGGCTCGACTTCTCGAGGAAATCCTCAGGGCGTGCTTCGGAACCATCATGATCGAGCCCGAGAAATGGCGCATAGTGAGCGCTGCCACGCCCTACCGCAGCATGCTTCGCAACGCCATCAAATCCAGAAAAGCCACCTTCAACGAGAGAACCGTCGAGGCGCTCTGCGCGCTGGTCAATGCGGGCCTGCGGATCGGGGAGGATTCATCAGAATACGACCCCGCTCTCGTGGCGAAGGGCATCACGGAGTTTTTGAAGGAACGGGGATGGGGCGACTTCGGAGAGCTCGCCCAGCAGTCAGGCGACGCCCGGCTGATGCAGGAGAGGAGGAAGGCGCTCGCCGCGATGGCCAAAGAGGTCGCCATCCAGCTCTACGGCAAAACGAGCATCAGTGAGGGCGACGAGACGAGGATCAAGGAAGCGCTTCGAATGATCGCCATGGCGACGCCGCAGAGGATGAGGGGGGAGGAGGAGTCTGCCGAGATCAACCCGCTCGCCACCGAAACCCTCCCCGCCTCCATGGACCTCCTCATGAGGCAGATACACCTCCCCGACGGCGACGAGTTCCTGAGCGCAGCCGGCGAGCAGGGCTCATGGATAGCCCTCAGCGAGATCTACTGCAGCGGGGTGAAGGTTGACTCGATCATACGGGCTGCCCTCGACCGAGGAATAGCCTCGCGCTACGGGGCGCAGTCGGAGGCAGCCCTGACGTACTACATGGCCAAGTTCGACCTGAAGCGCGGCAACGTCAAGCAGAGCGACAAGGACCTGTGGCAGCTGCACCGGACCCTCGAGGACAACAGATCAAAGATAGACGGCGCCTGCGCCGACCGGATGTCCGCCCTGGCGAGCATCCGGCAGCTCACCAACAATGCTGTACCCTCCGCGGACCACGCGGCGCGGTTCGAGTCGGCCGTGGGCGCGCTGCAGGACCTTGACTACGCGGGGGACGACTACAAGACCTACGAGACCGCGTCAGCCATAGGCGCCGAGGTGACGAACGCATTGGCAAGGGGGCCGGTCGGGGACGAGCGCGCCGTCGCCAGCTTCAACAGGCTCGTCAAGCAGCACGAGACTACCGTCAGGGAGCATCCCGAGCAGCTGGGAAACCAAGCAGTCGTCGCCGTATCGCTCAGGTGGTTCGTGGAGCTCTCGCGCCTGGAGAGGGAGCCGATGGGCAGCCGCAGTCCGCTGACGCTGCTCGGAATCGCCTTCGACGGGCTCCAGGAGGCCCGGAGGCGAAGGAACTCGCTCTTCCACATCCAGTGCGTCGCGGTGATCGCAATCTGCGCCATGTGCGCGGGCAACGAGGACCTGCTCCGTGCCCTGGGCTACATCTTCGCGAAGCTGAAGAGGGCCTTTGAGGTCAAGGCATCGCAGGAGGGAATCAGGCAGCTGATCTCCATCATGAACAAGATGGCGCCGGGATCGTCGAGGGAGCTGCTTGCCGACCCCGATGCGCAGATGGAGCTCATGAAGAGCAATCGTTCGTCAATCATCAATTGGACCATGCATCTTGACGGGATGTACCGGCTCCAGATGATTCCGAACAAGAAAGCATATAAAGTAACGATAGAGAAAGAGGTCATAAAGCTCGAAGCGTTTAAGAGATGACCCCTTTGCCGTGCCGCAAAGCCGTAGCGCGCCAACCAGGAGACCAAAACACAGGAAGGGCCGAGCACCAAAATGATGCTCGGCCCTTCCTGCCAACTGACTAGCGGCTCGTTAACGCACAATGAGCCAGACCAGTAGTGAGAGAATTCTGCCAGTTGAAAGCATTATTTGTATAATCTCCGTCCGGCCAGCGGAGAAGCCCCTAAGCGAATTAGCTCAATAATACATATTGCGTAATCAACTTCAATATTTTATATTATTATTGCCGAAGAAAGCAGCGAGTTTGAAGAGCTGTGCACGAGAATCCCGATGAAACCGATAAATAAAGATAAGTAATTTATACACAGAAAAGAACGGACGTAGCCCACTATACCACTCAAAAGCGGAGAACTTGGCATAGCCCTTCACCGTTTCAAACGAGAAAAACCGCCGGAGCTCGGCGAGACACAAGCGGCAGCCTTCCCCTGCTGCACGGCGAATGCGGATGCACACCCTCCGTCTCGGTGTCATAGGCGCCGCACTCCATCATGTGCGTGACAGTTTCAAGCTGCTCCTCGGTGAGTGCCGTACCGTCATAGTCGGCCCGCGTGAGGCGCTCGATCAGCTCGGCGAAGCCGAGGATCCTCATCTCCAGGAGCTGCTCTCGGGTGTAGTCGCGGTCGAGGGAGTCCCCGAATGACTGGTTCATGACGATGATATCCGCCAGCGCTCGCAAGCCAACGCCCTTGTACCGCGCGTGCTTGCGCGCGTGCGCATGAGGTACACGTACTCGTCTTCGGGCGGGAACCCGAGCTCCATGCCCACGCCGCAGCTGACCGCGCCGCCTTCGATGGGCTGGGCGAGCCTCCGCGGGTCGCGGTAGTAGCCGGCGAACGTCCACCGGTCGGAGAAGAGCCGGTCGTGCAGCTCGAAGCAGAGGCCGGGGTCCTTGCCGAGGTTCAAGTGGCACTCCTCGGCGACTGGCACAGAGACGTAGCCCAGCCCTTCCATGACGCGCAGGGCGCGCTCGCGGAGTTGCACTGCCTCCTCTTCGAAGCCCATGCGGCTGAAGCAGGTGCTATCCTCGTTCAGGTCGATCAGCCCGAAGAGGATATCGTTGTCCCCCCCCACCTCGCGCATCAAGTAGTCGGGATAGCGCGCAACGAGGTTCGCCCCCTTGAGCGGAAGCACGCTCAGGCCCTCGGCGCGAAGCGAAGCGCAGCGCAGACCGCCACTCGCTCCGCCTCGTAGCGAACGTTGTGTAGCGCGACCATGTCCGAGAAGCGTTTGCAGGGGGCGCGCACGTCGTCGGGCACGCCGTCGAGCCAGAGAGCACCGTTGTCCCGCGCGCAGGAGACGACGCTCTCCCCGGAGAGCCTGTCGGGAAGCGACTCCGACTCGCGCCCCGAGAGCGCGCGCCCCATCAGGTGGGCGAGGTAACTCCCAACAACTCGACTGGTCGCACCATTTCTATTCATAGTCAACCGACCAGCAAACCGCTCGTGTCGACAGCTCAAACTGCATCAACGTACACCGCCCTGATCCTTACAGACAAAACTATTGGCAGTTATTACATTGCCTCCTCTGATTTGGGCTCATTTTTAGAGATTGGTATCATCCATTGACAATGGGTGGATATTAACACCTATCTTCTTTGCGGGCACGCCACCCCAAACTTCACCATCAGGAACACTCTTGACAGCAACACCGTTCGCTCCAATTATGGAATTCTTTCCAATGGTGATATCTCCAATAACCTTTGCCCCGGCGCATATTCGAGCGCCATCCTTAATTACGGGCGGATCATCCGCGAAACCGTATCCGATAGTAACCTGCTGGTTTATCCAACAATCGTCTCCAATAGACTTTGCTGAAATAACAGAGCCGTTACCATGCTGTATAAACAATCTATGGCCGATGTCCTTCGTGTAGATTGTAAGGCTTTGAAACAATGGAAAGAAAAATCTGAAAAGGGCCCGTATGACATCGTTCTCGGCGCTCAATCGTATATCGATGAGATTTCTGAATTCTGGGTAAGTCATAATCAAATTCGAAAACTTGAACGCAAGCGAAAGACGCTCACTCATTCCATAGCGCTTCGCCCAATAGTTCACATCCTCTCGAATTAGTGAGTAACCCCCCCCCCGAGCATGAAAACAGGGCTGCAAACGGAACAACTCTCCAGAAATTGAGGAGAAACAACATAAGCTGTTTCTTATTCATCTAGATACCTTTTTTATCTCAAACTAACAGCAAATTTATTGTTGACTTTATGAAACCACAGGAGTTTTTGAGCTTGCACCGGCTCATACGATACTGATCACATTGTCATCGAGCTTTCAAACCAAAGATGTATCCCCTATCCAACGTCACCTTATCTGCTATTGGGTGTTCCGCCGCGATTGAAACAAAGCATTTATATCACTTTACTACAATTCGATAATCTAAAGGAATAAGCGTGGGCATCGTCCAATCACGACTCAAGGGTAGACGCTTGACAATGGCACTTGAGCTTCGAGACCGCCTACTGACAAAAATGCTCACAATCACGGCTCCCAACGGTCCACGAGAGTCGCCTTGAAAGCGCACGCACCCTCGCACCTGCCGCAGCGGACGCACACGGCGGCGTCAACCACCGGGTAGAGGAACCCCTCCTCGTCGGGCTCCATGGAGATCGCGCCCCTAGGGCAGGCGAACTCGCACGCCGTACAGCCGCAGCACTCCGAGCGGTCGCGGTAGAGCTTGGGCAGGTCGCGCTTGGCGACGGCGGGCGGTACCTCCGCGCCCCAGTTCCGGAAGCGCGTCGAGGCGTGCGGGTGGTAGCCGGGGGACGCATCGACTTGAGAGCCGTCTCGGTAGCGGTACGGGGCGTTGTCCGGCGGCGTGAAGCCCCTGCGCGGCGTGAAGTTCCTGCTCATCCGATCACCTCCCGAGAATCCGCTTGACGGCTCGCTTTGCGCGCGACGCGAGGGCGCGGGCGGGCGAGACCAGGTAGCACTCGCCCTTGGCCATGGCGAGCAGACCGCCTCCGTAGAGCTCGCGCCAGGGCTCGTCGCGGTCGCCCTCGAAGGCCGACGGGCGCTCCAGCATGGGGTTCCCGGGCAGCGCCTCGCCCATCGTCGCGAGCTCGCAGTCGACGTCGAGCTCCGATAGGGCGCGCAGCCCCGCCGGGCCGTTGGCGAGCACGAGCGACACGCCGAGGGCCCCGTCGTCCCCCCGCGCGTGCGGCGTGGCCCCAACGCCCCAGAAGTCGGCTATGGTGAGGTCGCCGGGGCGGCCCTCCGCCACGGTGTAGGGGCAGCGGCAGCACGAGGGGCGCAGCATCCGGTTGCCGTAGAACAGGCGCTTCCACGCCTCGGAGAGGCGCGTGCCCTGCTCAGCATGGCCGCCCTCCCACGTGACGCGCTCGAAGTGCCCCCAGCCCATGGACTTCGGCCGGTGCTCGTAGCGGATCACCCTTGCGCCGCGGGCGCGCTCCAGCTCGGCGAGCCACCCCTGGAACACCCCCGGGGACGGCACGCCGTGGCATATGATGTCGGCGGTCATGAGGACACCCCCGGGGGGGTTCGCGCATGCCGCGCGAACGGCCGCCACCTGGCAGGGCGTCCCGGTGAAGAGGACGGCGCGCCCGGAGCCCAGGTCCTCGCGAACCCTTCCGATCGAGTCCCCCATGTCGCTCTGCGAGTACTTGGACCCCATGCAGCGCTCGGCCTCCGCCATGGTCTCGCAGCGGATGTGCACCGCCCGCAGGTCCCCGTCGAAGGCGCAGCCGTAGACCACGCCGCCCAAGTCTTCTATCACGTGCGATGCGAGCGCGTGGTACACGCCGCCCGAGGAGCTCCGGCGGCGCACGCCGTCGTCGCGGTTCCTCGCGGCGAACGCGACGGGGTACTCGCCGCGCGACTCAAGCCCATCGAAGTCCACCTTTGGGACCTCCTCCCATGCGTTGCCCACAGATGATGATGCGTCGGAATCCTTCGCGGGGCCTCCCCTGAATGCGGCCGCGGCCCTCTTGACGAGCTCCTTCGCCGCCCGCTCCGGACCGAGCGCGCCCACGGAGCGGCAGGCAGCCTCGAAGCCGTCCGCGCAGAGCTCCGGCCAGAAGGCGTCGCGCCCCTTGCGCTCGGGCAGATGCTCGAGCATGGGCTGCGCGGGGTTCGCGACGTCGGCAACCGGCGTGGCCGCGGGCTCGAGCGCGTCGGACGAGTCGCGCAGCAGCGCCAGGCCGCGCGGCGCGCTGGCGACGGCGCACGACACGCCCCAGGGGTCCTCGAGCTCGGGCATGAAGCGCCTCAGCCCCCACCAGTCGCCGATGGTGATGTCGCCGGGGCGCTCGGTCGAGTGGTGCCCGCACCGGTAGCAGGACTCCCGGCAGAGGCGGTCGTACCAGATGCGCCGCCATGCGGACGTCGCCGTCGTCCCGGACCCCGCCGAGCCGTCCGCGTAGGTCGCGATCTCGGAACCGTGCGGGCGCATCCCGGCCCCGCGGTGCGCGTATGAGGTGACGCGCCTCCCCGAGCGGCGCTCCAGCATGGACAGGAAGGAGTGGAAGGCGGCCGGGGACGCGGCGCCCCAGCAGATCAGGTCGCAGGTGTAGAGCAAGGCATCCTCCTATCTCGCGCCCACGAGCCGCTTGGCGCGAGAGAGCAGCCCCGACAGCTGCTCCCGGGCGAACGCGCGGTAGAGCGCCAAGGTGAGCAGGCACCCCCACAGCGCGAGGACGATGGCCGAGAGCGCCCACTCGGGCCACCCCGCGCACGGCGGCTGGACGACAAAGTACGGCACGGCGACGAGCGCGCAGACCGCCACCGCAAGCACCATGAACTTGAGGGTCTCGCTCGGTGCGGTCTTTGTGACCTCACGCGGGATGTAGAGCATTAAGTCGATATCGCGATAGAGATTTGACAGGAGCATTCCCGCGAGGATGCCGGGCATGCCGAAGGCCGCGCCGAGGGCGATGGAGCCGACGAGCAGGATGACGGTCTGCAGCGTCGTCTGGACCCTGGTGTCGCGGTACCTGCCGGCAGAGATGACAAGCAGCCCCTGCGGGGTCTTGAGGTGGTAGAGCAGCACATTCGCCATGCCGAGCACCCCCACTAGCGGGTAGATGTAGTCCACGTCCGCGATGTCGGCGGTGTAGAGGCGCACGAACGGGACGATAAGGGCGATGCCCACGCCGCAGGCGACGCCCGTAACACCGTAGGTGAGCGTCTGGAACTCCCGGAAGGAGTGCTTGAGCACGTCGCTCTGCCCGCGTGCGATCACATCCCCGAATGACGCCTGCGTCCCCTGGCTGAGCGAGTTGATCGCGTTCTGCAGGCCATTGGCAACGAGCATATACACTGAAAATACGCTCACGAGCGAGAGGTCACCAAGCACGAACGTCGCGATGATGGTCGGAGCGCCAGACTGCACGGCGCCGAGGACCTGGAGGAAGAAGGCATCCCAGCGCTGGTCGAGCTTGAGCCCCTTGGCGTCTGCGGAGAAATCGATATCAGGGTAGCTCCTCCTCGCATACGCGATCAGGATGAGTGTCCTGACGACTATGGGGAGGATGGCGATGACGAACAGTGCGACCACCGAGACGCCGGCGAAGGTGCCGACCAGGACCACGGCGGTATAGAGAGCCTTGTAGACGATGGAGGCGAGCTGGATCACCCAGTTCCGCTGCGTCGCCGTGAGGAGCACGCGGTACTTGGCGAGCGTGAAGAAGTCGAGGAAGCCCGTAGCGCCGAGCGCAAGCACCAGCACGAAGACGCCGGGCGAGCCAATGCCCTCCACTTGCACGAACACGGGGTAGAGGCACGCGAGCGCGAGCATGAGAGCGGTGAAGGCCGCGCCGGACTTGTAATAGAAGGTGCGCGCGGCGGACACTACGCGGCTCGCCTCGACGGTGTCCCCCCGGGCGATCGGCGAGTACAGCTGGAACACGGCCGCCGATGATATCCCGGCCTCGACGAGCTGGATGTAACTCACGAACTGGGTGAGCGATGTGACAAGGCCATTCACCTCGGACCCGTACGTTCCTATCAGCGCGTGGGGGACAACGAACCCGACGACAATGTTCACTACCTGCAACAGCAGCGAGCTGATCGCGTTACTGACGAACGCAATCGAGCGACCTTTTCCCTTGGTCATTCCTGCACTTTCCATATAGAAATCAACCTGTACAAATCTGAGCAGGACATCGAAAGAGGCACTACACGATGTTGTCGATGTAGCCCTTAGTCGCGTCAGCACGCGGAACCACCTTGCAGGGGTTTCCAAATACGATTGAGTGGTCCGGCACATCACGATTCACAAACGAGTTAGGCGCAATCATCACGTCAGACCCGATGCTCACCCTGCCCACGATCGCTGCGTTTATGCCAATCCATACCCTGTCACCGATTACGGGCACGCCTTTCCGTGTACCCCTGTTCTCCTGCCCTATGACGACACCCCTGTGGATGTTGACATTATTTCCAATCTTGACTGCGGGGTTGATTGCGATGTTGAAAGCATGGCCGATATAGAACCCTGGCCCTATGTCTACGCGTGGACCGATCTCCAGTCCATATTTCATCCTCATCCGGTACATAAGCATCGTCCATAGCGGATTCTTCGACGACTTGCACCGCCTGAATACCCACATGAATCGCAAGCCAGGCTCGCGTAACAGTGCAAACCTTTCCCTCCCAAAACGAACCCGATCCGTTTCATAAAGCTGCTTTTGTTTTGACCCCATCAGCTTCTGTCACCCCTTAGGGACGCAAAGAGCAGGCGCAGGGACTCTCTCTTCATCGCTGTCAGCTTCTCGCGCGCCTCCGCCCAATCAATGCTTGAAGCATCCGTTAACGATCCGGCCAGCGTCCTTCTCTCAAGTCCGCAAGCATCGAGAAGGTCGCTCATGCGCGAGTTCCTCTTCACGCCATCCGTCGCATACGACACGAAGAAGTCGCGCTCCAACTGGATGGAAAGGCATGTGCCATGGAAGGACGAGGTCACCACGGCCTCCGCGTTCGCAATATATGAGAGGAAGTCGGTCGGGGAAATCGAGAGCAGGTTCGTCACCCCCGGAATAGGCAGAAACCCGTTCTGCTGGAGCACCACGACCTCGAGGTCTCTCTTCCCGGCTATCTCCTTCGCCGCTGCGACGGAGTTCCTCGTCTCACCCACGGCGTAGACGAAGACGTACGGCCTCTCGTGCCTCACCTGGCTCTCGGCCGCTAAGCCGAGCCACTCGTCCCTGCCGAGCAGGAGCGTGGGGTCAAGCACGACCTCAAATCTCATACCTGGGCAAATGAGCCCAAGCTCTCTGGAGGCGGTCTTCTCGCGAACGAGGACACATGGGAAGCCTTCCAGCAAGTGCGCGTAGTCGACCCCCGTCGAGGTGGGCACCTGGTCCTGGCCGATGCTCACGGCATACGTCCTCTTCTTCCCTGCATCGCCGATGAAGTCGAGGAAGTAGGTGGCGTCGAAGCCCGTGACCAGCCCGTTCCACACCTGGTCGCTCCCCACCACGACGTAGTCGAGAGATGCGCACTCATCGATCAGGCCTTCTCGTGAGAGAGGGACGGTGGACGGCACGTGCGCGCGGCGGAACTCCTCGAACCTCGCGGCCTTGCGACGGATGACGGGCATGCGGACCAGATTGGCGAGGCGCCCCTTCAGCGATGTGGCATGCTTGAACTCGAAGGCATCGACTTTCGGGTTTCTGTAATCGAGTTGCACGACGTCGAAACCGGCCGACCGCAGAACTGTTTCAAGGGCGTAAGCCTGCAGCATGGCGCCATAATTCAGGGTGTGCAGAAAGGTAAGGATGCCGACCTTTTTCTTTTGCTTCACAACGCTGTCGTTCACTAGCATGACCTCTCTAGATCCTTTTCGCCCAAAGATTTCCTCTTCGTGGACACCTTGGCCTCAAACGCCTCCTGCCGATCAAGCTCGAAACCCCTTGCAACGCCTAGAATCAACCAGACATAGGGAAGCAGGGTGATGCCGTTCATGAACTGGGCGATCGCCATGCAGACAATGGCAGCCGCAACGAAGCGGCCATGTTTCGACGATTGAAAGGCGCCCTTGGTGTGCCGAAAGATGACCCAGCAATAGGTGGCAAGCCCCAACGGTCCAAGCTCGATTAAGAGTCGCAGCGCAAAGCTGTGGGACGCGTACACTGTTCCATTTGAGCAGGACATCAAAGCCAGGCTCTCCGTATTCCATCCCGATCCCAACGGGTAGTTCGGCAAGGCAGAGAGAGCGGACATCATTGAATCGAACCGCTCGGTCGTACCCGTATCGGTAGATGTGAACGGGTTGAGGTCAGTAAGGGACTCCATCGCGGCGCTCGCAGCATCCGAGATGGCGCTCCCGAACGAGATGAGCACGAGAGAGCCTATAAACATCAGCACAAGAAACGCGATGATGGTCGAATAAGGTATGACCTTGTCCGTTGTGCGCTGGCGCTTCTTAAGCTTTCCAGCCCTGCTAAACAGCAGGGCCAACGCTACTTCAAGGATGAGGACAGCTATATTGGGAGACAGGGCTTCGGCAGCCATGTAGCAGACGCAGACTAGAACCAGAGCCCGCATTAATATGCTTCTCAGGTTGGCGATGCATAACACGCCCCAGGTTACCAAGAACACCATAAGGTGTGATGCCTCCAGAAAGAGACCCTGAGCCCTGAACACGTATATTGCATGACTTCCCACTGGCTCTGGCGTCCCCCATTTAAGCGGTACAACAAAAGAGTCCTGCGGAAAAAAGGAGATAAGTGATAGGACAGAACCGGAGTCATACGCCATTTGCGCAGCAAAAGAAATCACTGCGTTGGCAACAATTCCGACTGCCACACCGCAAAAGATAGCGCCACTATTTTTTCGCTGCGTAACTCCAGCAACATAGATGGCAATACCTGCCGCTAAGATGAACAGTCCTTTTACCACCATTATGGGAGCGTCAAGACTTAGCAGCCCCGCCATGCAATATGCGAGGGAGAAACTTATAGAAAGCGCTGCTATGCCAAAGAACACCAAGATGCTGCTATCGATAGCGGAAACGGCACTAATGACCAGTTTTGAATTCCTGATGAGCAAAGCGACAAGTAGCAGTGCAGCAACAAAGTAACCGACGTAAACGGGCGTGTTGCCAATAGTCAGAGCGTAGATTACCCCTGTTGACACTGAGAGCCCAAGAAGGAATGGCGCGATCTTTGACCTTGTGCTCCTCACCGAAATACTTTTGGGTAATGAAGACCGACCTCTATCGCGCAACATATCTATCCCTAATCGCGTTTCTAATCATGGAGAGCAGGGCTACGGCGCGGTAGTGCCGGCTTACACCTAAGCGAACCAGCAAGCGCGAATAAACGTTTGGATACCTCGATGCCTGAGCCGCAGCCGCAAGAAAGACCCCTCTGACGAATACGTCCGCTATCGCCCGCTTGATTGACTCCCAGCCGCCTGGTGTCATCTGCGCGTTATTAACTGCGATCACGAGGAACTGGATTATGTGCTGCATGCAGGCGGCCGTCTCCGGATCTCGTAGCGTCTCCTTATAGAACTTCGAGACGCGTTCGGCAACGAACTCCATCTGACAGGTTTTGTCTTTTCTGTATTTAGACCAGTTCGTTCCCGTCGGTACGCATAGGTATCTGTAGCAGAGCTCGGGAACCGCCGTGAATCTAGCTCCATGGGACAGAAGGTCTAGATTGAACACCAAGTCCTCGTAAGAGCTCAAGGCTTCGTCGAAGCATACATTGCTATTCTTAATGAACTCGAGCGAATAGAGCTTTGAACAGCAGCTTTGAAGGCAGTTTCTCTCCCAGAGATACTCGAAGACACCACGAAGGCCTTCACCCTGCGCACTAACCGGATCATCAACTCGTCTTATTGACGTAGACAGCACGTTCCGATTCTCGTCGATGGAATCGAATGCAATTCCTCCGGCAACCATGTCTGTAGATTCTACAAAGGCGAGAAGATCGGCAACCGCACTCGATTCCATAAGGTCATCAGCGTCACAGAACGTAACATACCTGCCGTTCGCATTCTCAAGCCCGATGTTCCGGGCATGCGAGACGCCGGTGGGGCCAGAGTCGAGAAGGCGCACACGCGCGTCCTGCTGCGCAAGCAGGCTCACCGCGGCGCACGTGCCATCGGTGGAGCCGTTATCCACGACGATGACCTCGATGTTGCGATAGGTCTGTCCCAGAGCCGAAGCGACGCTGTCTCCAATGACCCTCTCGGCATCGAGAACTGGAATTATGACACTTACAAGCGGTTCACTGCTCATTGTTCCACCCCGGCTCTCCTCAGATAGAACTCCTCAAGGTTTGCCGCGACATCTGCAACGTCGAAACCAGCCTGGCGTACGATCCGTGCTCCAAGTTGGCGCTCCGTGTGGCTGATTTGCTTTATCAGCACTCCCGCCCATTCCCTCAGATCATCACCGAGAGAGAGGCGAGCGACGTTCGACCCATCCAAATCGCAATCTATAGGGATCGAATCGGAGAGCACGCACGGAAGCCCCGCCGCCTGTGCCTCCACGAGCACGAGGGGCAACCCCTCGTAGAGCGAGGGCATGAGGAAGACGTCCATCGCCTGCATCAGGTCGGGCACGTCTGTGCGAACGCCGAGGAACTTGACCGAATCCGAAATGCCAAGATCAGCTGCCTGCTGTTCTCGCTCCGCGCGCAGCTCGCCGTCCCCGATGAGCAGCAGGACCGCATCCGGTCGGAGCCTCAAAACCTCCGCAAAGGCATCGAGAATGAACGCATGGTTCTTCTGCGGCATGAACCTGCCGACGTGGCCTATGACGAGCGTTCCTTCGGGAACGCCGAGATCTCTCCTCGTGCGCTCCCTCCTGGTCCCGTCGAAGGCGTACTCGTCCACGTCGATGGCGTTCCGCACGACCGTGAAGTCGTCGGTGCCGAACATCCACCTGCCCGCCTCGACGCCACAGGCGAACAGGTCGGTGGCCTCCCGACGAATGAAGCGCTTGCAGAGCATCTTCATCGGGTACTTGATATCCCGGTCCTGACGGCTGTTGTGCGAGTGAGCGATCCTCACGGGAACCCCGTGGCGCCTTGCCACAGCGAGCGGAATAGCGCTAAGGCAATCGAGCTGCACGTGTGCCACCTTGTAGGAATGATCGGAGAAGAAATCGCCGAGGGCGCGCCAGTATCCCGGGCTGAGGGGGTTCTGGCGAGGGACGCGGAACACGTGGGCTCCGAGGGAGCGAGCCTCCTCCTCGTAGTCCCCCTTCTTGCTGCGGTGCAGCAAGAAGTCGAACTGTACGCGCTCGCGGTCGATGTGGCGGTAGTAGTTCATGGTCATCGTCTCCATGCCGCCACGATCAAGGCTTGTGAGCACCTGAAGAACACGAAGAGGAGTGCTCATTCCGCATCATCTCCGACTGCTGGAATTGCCTCGCAGAGGGAGGCATAAGCTTCCTCGAGCTTTCTCGCTGACGTGTCTATGTCATAAGAGAGCAGCGCCTTGGCGTCAGCTTCCGTGAGGGCAGCATCCTTCATGGCAAGAAGATGGCGCGCCCATGTCAAATCCGGTGACTCCAGTGACTCAAACTGCATAAGGGATGTAATCGCCGTCTCACGGCTCACGGCGGAAGACGCAAGGATAGGAGTCCCTGAAGCTTGGCTTTCAACCGACACCACTGGAAATCCCTCATAGGCGCTCGGCAGGCAGAACACATCGAACGCCTGGTATAGGCGCGCAGCGTCCAGCCTCAGGCCTAGAAAGAGGACTTTGTCCTGCAGCCCAAGCTCTTCTGCCTCTTCTCTAACCTCATCCGACAGTTCACCATCGCCGACAAGAACCAAAACCGAATTAGGGCAAAGCCCCGAGAGCACCGAGAATATCGAGAGGAGCCTCCTGTGATTTTTAACAGGAACCATTCGTCCAATGTGACCGACCACGAAAGTGTTATCGGCAATCCCAAGCTCGGACCTAACTTTGTTCCTAACGTCAGAGTCCGAGCGGAAGCTGACGAGGTCTATGGCGTTGGGAACGATCTCAAAGGGAGCGCCGCGGAACAGCCAGCTTCCCGCCAAGTCCCCACAGGCAAAGCGGTGCGTAGGGTATATATTCGAGAATCTTCTTAGCACAGACTTGATTACGTCACGCGCACCCTCCCCCTCTCCGCCGCCAAGGCTTGAATGGCTGTGTGCTATACGCACGGGCACGCCAGCACGCTTCGCAGCAAAAAGCGGAAATACCGACAGCGTGTTCAAGTGACTGTGAACGATGTGCCAACCTTCAGTGCGGAAAAGATCAATCAGCCTATTGATGAAATTGGGGAGCGCCTTGTATTCAGGGACGAGAAACAGACGACCACCAAGCGACTCAATCTCCTCTGCGGGAACATGTTCTGATCTCTCACACACGATAAAGTCGAACTGCACTTTAGTGCGGTCGATGTGTCGGTAGTAGTTCATGACGACAGACTCGACGCCGCCGCCGTTCATATAGCCCATTACCTGGGCGACTCGCAACGGAGTGGTCATTTTTACCTCCCCGTCCGGTGCTTGCCGAACATAGCACCGAAAGTTCTCAGAATGATCGCGAAATCCATGCGCACGCCGCAGCGCTCAACGTAGGCAAGCTCGAGCCTTTGGCGCATGCCGTTCTCCCACGTGGCGTTGTTACGCTCCGTCACCTGCCAGAGCCCGGTGATGCCGGGGCGCACCGAGAGCACGAAATCGCGTCGCGTGCCGAACTCGTGCGTCTCCTCCTCCGTGACGGGACGTGGCCCCACCACGGACATGTCGCCCAGAAGCACGTTCAGGAACTGGGGCACCTCGTCAATTGAGGTGGACCGCAGAAAGCGGCCGATGCGCGTGATGCGCGGGTCATCGTCCACCTTCTGTTCGCGAAGCCAATGAGCGAGCTGGTCCTCGTCCAGGTACTTCTCTGGGTGCTCGTGCGCGTCCGCATACATTGAGCGGAACTTGAAGATGCGGATCTCTTTACCGTCCTTGCCCACGCGGCTCTGCCGGAAGAAAGGCGAACCAGGTGAATCAAGGCGGATGGCGACGCAGAGCACTGCACCCGGCACGAGAGCGACGAGACAGACGACGCCCGAGAAGACAATGTCAAATACCCGCTTGAAGAAGCGGTACATATACCGCTTCTTGAAAGTAGTCTTGTTAAGTCTTGCAGTCACACCACCACGAAAGATGCTCGATGTCATTGGGTTGTCAGCACCCTCGCTCGTCACGGCTGTGACATCCTTTCCCGACACGTTGTCTGCCATCTACGCCACCGCCCTGAGGCCTCGGAGGGAAGCCGCGCCACGGGCGCAGCGACGCCGTCCCCGGGCGGCCCCGAGACCCCCGAAAACGGCAAAAGACAAGAATTGGAAGCTGGTATAATGGGTTTGCGCAACCAGGAAAGGTTCCGGGCGACGCTCGCATTTGTGCAGGTCAAGTGAGGAATTTACTGGATGCGATAAGGATTTGGTCGGCTCCCCGTCGCCCGGTGTCCCTATTATTACCGGAGCCAGGCGCTTGTTGCGCAGAAATCGACCGAGCGGCGTAACACGCGGGTCCTCGTCCTTGGCCCACTGGGCGCCGCGTACCTCGGCGTCCTGATACATGGAGCGGAACTTGTAGAGGTTGAAAACTCTGCCATTAAGCCCCACGCGCCTCTGGGCATAGATGGCCGGCCCGGGAGACTCCCTGCGAATCTTCACGGCAATGACGGCCATGGGGATAGCCAGCAGAACGAGCGCAACGCTGCACGAGCACACATCGAATGCCCGCTTAACAAACCGATATCCAAGACTTCCCGAGATGCGCTTCACGCGCGGAAGCTCCACTACGCCCTCATCAGGCAATAGGCTGGATAGGACATCCGCCGCGATGCCGCTCTCCGTGAGTCCGGGAGTGTGGCTCACCGCAGCATAAACGCGCCTGAACTCCTGCGTGTTCTCTGCGTTTTGCGCGGCATGCGAGAGGTCCCTCAAAACCGCCTCACTCGAAGGCGCAACGTCCTTCTCGCCAAAGCGTGCCTCGACCTCAAGCGCTCTTTCTGACAATCTCCAACCCCACCTTGATCGTCTTGGTCCTGCCGAACATGCGCATGTCCAGGAAGGCCAGTCGCTTGTGGCGGTCGATCTTGCTGATGAGTGCCTCGTGACCCTTGAGGGGCCCGTCGGTTACGATGACTTGGTCGCCCTCTATGACGCCCACGCTCATCTCAACCACCTTGTCGAGCGGCTGCATGAGCGCGGTAAGCCAGGCGACCTCGTCTTGGCTCAGGGGAATGACTTTCTCGTCGCTTACGCCCAGCAGGCGCGTGAACGCCGGGATGCGTGCCAGGCGCTCCATCACGTGTTGGATATTGTCTGTCTCTACGAAAAGGTATCCGGGAAAGAGCGTCTCCCGGATGCTAATCCAGCTACCCTCAACGCGGCGCATGACCTCGCGCCGCGGGATAAAGCACTCCTTGATGCCGTCACTCAACAGCTTGTTGACGAGGTCGCAGACGTGCTGCTCCTTGCCGCCAACAACCTGTATAACGTAAAGGGCCATCTGCGCCTCCCCTCCGGGAGTCGCCTGGCACAGGCAGAAGCGGGAAACCCAGGGTCGGCAGCGAAGCGGCATGCTTCGCCACCGGGACCCCCGTCCCGCCGTAAGCGACGTATTCATTCCCCGTAAGCCTTTCAGCAACGCGCCCTAGGCGACGATTGTTGGCCTTGCGGATATGCGCACCCGCTTGCGCGGGCAGGAGGCCGGAGCCTCCTCTTCCGGGTTCCACCTTGGGGCGAGCCCGGAAGAGAGGGTTCCAGCGCGGCTACGCCCTCATGTGCGCCCCCCTCCTCGGGTACTCGCGCACCGCGCGCTCGAGGTAGCGGTAGTGCTCAGGGCGATGCGCGTCGCTCGCGATGTAGCGGTAGAGGTTGCGCTCGAAGAGCTTTCTCGCGGGGCGCCTCTCGCGCCCCAGGCGCCCGCCGGCGATGAAGTCCGCGGACGCCTGCAGCTTGCAGCCCAGGCGCACGAGGCGCGCGGCCAGCTCCACGTTTCGCTGAACCGCCCGATAGCGCTCCGGATGCGCCACGATCACGTCCAGCCCCAGGCCCTGCAGCTCGTAAATGGTGCGCTCGTACTGCTGGAAGTCCCCCTCAGCGCAGCGGGAGTCAAGCTCCAGCAGGAACTCGCCCGTGCCCTCGAAGGCCAGGCGCTCGGCCCAGCGCTCCACGCCCAGCTGCATGAGCTTGGAGTGCGCCACCTCAAATCCCATGGTGACGGGCATGCCCATCTTGCGGGCGCGCGGCGCGAAGGCGTGGAAGGCGGACCACATGGCGTCGTAGTCGAAGTACGGGCTGCGCGCGTGGGGCGTACACACGATGCTCGTCACGCCGGCGGCTCGGGCGGCCTCCACCATGGCAAGGCTCTCGTCCATGCTCTGGGCGCCGTCATCGACACCGGGCAGAATGTGGCAGTGCATGTCCCTCATGTGGTCCTCCTCTCCGCGTCTCGTGGTTGGGCGGGCAACGCTGCCTGACGCTACTCGTCCTCGTAGCCGCGGGGCTGGTAGTGCGTGCCCGAGAGGAACTGCGCCGTGCTGTCCGGGGCAATCCGGGCGTCCTGCGGCAGGGGGCGCAGGCCGGAGCCCTGGGCCGCCGGCGCGGGCTTGGGCTTGGGCGCGGGCTCCGCCGTCGCACGGCTGATGACCGGGGCGTCCTGGCCCTTCTCGCCCGCCTGCGGCGCGCCCTGCTCGTAGTAGTTGTAGTAATACTCGCCGCGCTTGGTGTCGCAGTAGTTGAGCACCGTGCCGATGACGTTTGCCTCGGCCTTGCGGAGCTGGTCGTAGGCGGCGACAAGGTCCTCGCGCTTGACAAAGTCCTCGCGCACCACGAGCAGCGTGCCGTCCGCCACCGATCCGAGCACGGCCGCGTCAACAAAGGCGGAGAGCGGCGGCGTGTCAAAGATCACGTAGTCGTACATGCGGCGCAGGCTGTCCACGAAGCGGTGGAAGCGGCGCGAGGAGAAGATGTCCACCGGGTTGGGGATGTGGGGCTCGGCGTCCAGGAACCAGAGGCTGGACTTGCCGCCCACGGTCACCACTGCCTCGTCAAGCGCCACCTGGCCGGAGAGTACGCCGTAGATGCCATTGCGCGGGTGCACGCCGAGCATGCCGGCAAGGGTGCGGCGGCGCAGGTCTCCCTCGACAATAAGGACCTCCTTGCCGCCCGCCGCGAGGGCGCGGGCGAGCTCGATGGAGATGGTGGACTTGCCCTCGTTGGGAATCGAAGACGTCACCACGAGGGTCTTGATGGGGTTGTCCACGGACGCAAAGCGGATGTTTGCGGCAAGCGTCTTGACCGCGTTCTGGAGGAAGACGGTATCGCTCGTCCCCCTGTTGGAGCGCCTAGCCATTATCGTCCTCCCTTCATGGCGGGGATGCGGCCGATCACGGGGATGCCGAGGAGCTCCTCGACCTCCTCCTGGCTGCAGACGCGCGTGTTGAGCATGTCAGCAATAACCACGATGGCAACGGCCGCAAAGAGGCCGGCCATGAGGGCCACGGCCACGTAGAGCGGGCGGTTGGGGCCGCTGGGGCTCTCGGGCGCCTGGGCCTGGTCGATAGCATTAACGCTCTCGATGCTCATGACCTCGCGGGCGATGGCGGAGACCTTCTCCACCATGGTGTTGGCGATGTCCGCCGCAGTCTGGGCGTCAGGCCCGGTGACGGACAGGCTCACCACGCGGGACGTGGTCTCGCTGGCGACGGAGATGTCGTAGCCGCTGAGGCTCTCAAGCCCAAGGTCTGACGCGGTCTCGTTTTTGACGCGGTCGCTGGTGAGCAGCGTGGAGACGTCGTTTGAGATCATCTGAGACGCGTTGAGGTCCGTTGAGAGATTCCCGCTCGAGGACTCCGTGGCCTGAGCGAGGACGTACATGCTTGTGGAAGCGGTGTAGGTGTTGCCCATGAACGCGTAGGCGTACACGCCCATGACGAGCGCGCACGCCACAGGCAGCACAATCACCAGCCTGAGGTGCTTCTTCAGCAGCTGAAGCAGTTCGAGCAGGGTCATGCGGCCCAGTCTCCTTTCTCGCGTGCGGCGGGACCACCCCGCCGCGCTGCCGGGGCCCGCCCGGGCGCGAAGCACCACATGAGCGACCCCCTCCCCCATTTTCCACAGTAGTTTACTCTAGCCTTAGGGGAGGGGGGAGGTCGATATCATTTGTATAGAACCGGACATGCGTACCGTTTCTTTACAAAAAAATAAATGCATCAGTTATGCGAATGGCGGCCCGGGGTATGTCGCACGCGGCTATCCCAGGCTTGCAACGTCATCCGTCGTGAGCCCCGCAGAGGCGGCGAGCCCCGCGTAGTCCCGCGGGCCGGCGGCGTTGGTCGCCGCGCCGAGGCGCTCGTTCTGGAGCTGCTCGTCCGGCACCTGGACCGCCGCGTCATTGGGGTCGAGCCCCGCGTCCACGCGCTGCATCATGGCGCGCCACTCGTCGTACATGGTCGCGACGTAGGAGACGCCGCCCTGCGAGAGGCTGTAGCTCGGTGTGGCCGCAGAATATATGGTGAGCGCGGCGCCCGAACGCTGGATCTCCAGGGCATACGAGGCAATGTCCGCGACGGAGAGGTCCGTGGAGATGGACTCCGCGAGCTGCCCCACTAGGCCGGGAAGCTCCACCGGGCTGCTGGCCAGCACCTCGCGCACGATGGCCTCCACGATCTGGCGCTGGGCCTGGGCGCGGCCGAAGTCGCCTCCAGAGACGTTGTAGCGCTCGCGCGCGTAGGCGAGGGCCTGCTCGCCGGTGAGGGTCTGCTCGCCCGCCGAGAACGCCATCCCGCCGTTGCCGGAGGGGATGTCCTCGGGGATGGTGACGGTCACGCCGCCCAGAGCGTCGACCACGTGCTCCAGCCCCTCGAAGTTGACCTCCACGTAGTGGGAGATGTCCACGCCGGCAAACTCGGACACGGCCCTGACCGTGGCGGCGGGGCCGTAGTTGTAGCGCGCGTTGATCTTCTCGACGCCTCCCTGTGCACTGATCATGGTGTCGCGCGGGATGGAGATGAGCGTGACGGTTGCGTGCGCGGTGTCCACGCGAGCGAGCATGATAACGTCCGAGCGCGAGGCAACGTCCACCTGGCGCGCGTCCGAGCCGATGATGAGCGCGTAGAAGACGCTGCCCTGGACCTCCTGAGCCGCAGGCGCGGGGTCCGCGAGGGCCTCGTCGAGCTCCGCGCGCTGGTCGTCGCTCACGCGCATGGAGCTGTCAAGGCCGCCCACCCAAAGGGCCGCCGCACCGGCAACCATTCCCAGACAGACAATCAGGCCAAGGAGCACCTTGGCGGCAAGGGGCACCCGGCGGCGCTCGGGCCGCGACGAGACGTTCTTCTCGCCCGCAGGGGTGGGCTCGTCCTGAGTCCGGGGCCCGGAGTCACCGTCTTCCGCGGGCTCGACGGCGCTCATATGGCGGGCACGACGTGCCGATGCGGGGGAATCGGGCTCGAGGTCTTGCTGGAAGGCGGTCTCAAAGCGGTCGCGCGCACGGCGGCGCGGGGCCACGGAGGGACGCATGCCCTCGGCGCGCGAGGAGGCAAGCTCGTCGAGCGGCACCTGCGCGTCAGTTGGCTGCGCGTCCTCCGGCAGGTTCTTGTTGTCACTCATGACCTACCCCCCTCCCCGATGAGCCTTAGAGGAAGATGATAGTCAATCGACAAACAGCATGCACCCCAGCCAGTCCCCCGTGCGCCATGCAAGCACGTCCACGAGCGGGTATGACTGAGGTGCGCACTAATCTGGCTGGGTGCGGCTACTCGCCCTTGCTTGCCCTGTCGAACTCGTCCTTGAAGGAGCCGAACATCTTGCCTAAGGCCCCGAGCTGCTTGCCTGCGGCGCGGGCCACCTGGTCACCGGCGCTTGCGGGCTTCTTCATGGGCGCGGGCTTCTTGGCGGGGGCGGCGGGGCGCTCCGGAGCGGGACGGTAGGTCTTCGGCGCGGGGCGCTCCTGGACGGGGGCCTCAGCCGCATGCTCCGGCAGCCCCTCGGCAGGCTTGATCACCTGGACGTCCGCAGCCTCAACAGCAGGCGGCTGCGGGGCGGGCTCGTTCTTATCGCCCTCCTCGGTGGCGTCCTTGATGGTGCGCTGGGCCTTGCCGATCATCTTGCCCAGGGCAAAGGAGCCCTTGTCCACGGCCTCGCCCGCCGCAGCGCCGACCTTCTTTCCCACCTCGGCGCCCTTGACCTTGGCGCGGGCGTATCCCTCGCCGGCCGCGCCCGCGAGGCCGCCCTCAAGCGGCACGGCACGCCCGCCGGCGTCCACGACCATATAGCCATCCCGATACCCGCGCATCATATCAGGCGTGATGACAAAGGAGCCGAGAAGGGCGTGCGCCATGCCGCCGTCCGTCGAGGAGAAGCGCACGACCTCGCCGGTCCTCTCGCTGAACTCCGCGTCGGAGACGTAGCCGAGCGGCTTGCCGTCCGTGGTGCGCACGTCCATGCCGGACCAGATGATGCAGGCGTCCCAGTTGAGGCCAAGGCGCCGGATGGCAGCGTCATCAAGGCCGTCCTTCGGGCGGGTCACCGTGACGGTACCGTCCTCCGCAAGCCTGAAGGAGTCAAGCGCGACGAACGCGTCCTCCCGCTTGATGACGCCGACGACGTCCGGCCGCTTGACGAGCAGGCCCACGACGCTTCTCCCATCGGGCGAGAAGACCGCGTTGTGGACCTTGCCGAGGCGCTGGAAGCGCTCGGTCACGGTGCCGTCTTTCTGGGTCTTGGGCGCCTTGGGGAGAAAGACCTTCTGGCCGACGAGCTGGCTTACCTTGAGCACGGGCAGCGCCTAGACCGCGGGAATCTCGTCGTCGTCCTCAGGGTCGACGACCTCCACGTGCACGGCCTCGGCGGGCGCGGACTCGGGCGCGGCGTCCTCGGCCATGGCGGCCACGCGGTCGCTCACGGAGGAGACGGCGTCGCTCACCTGGGAGGACGCGTCGGCGACGGCGTTGGAGAGGGACTCGCGGAGCTGGTCCATGCGCTCGCGGGCGAGGTCGACCTTGGCGCGGAGCTCGTCGGTCTTGGCATCGACGGTGGGGCGGAAGTCGTTGATCTTGTCGTTCACGGCAGAGGCGCCGCGCTCGTAGGTGTCAACGGCGGAGTCCCACGCGTCGTTCATGGCATCGGCGGCCATGGCGCGGCTCTCGGCGCCGGAGCGGGGAGCCAGCATGAGGCCAGCGATGACGCCGGCACCGGCGCCCACGATGCTGCCGAGGATAAAGCCAACGGTCTTCTTGTTCATGTCTTCCTCCTGTCGGTCTGTGCTATGCGGGGCGCGCGTGCTGCGCCGACTTGCGTCTGTTGCTGCTAGCGGACGAGGTGCGGGCGAGGGGCGTCGATGGAGTCCCAGGGGTCGGCGGGCTTGGCGGGCTCGGGCTCCGTCTCGGCCTCGGGCTGGGGCTCCGGTTCCTCCGCCTCAGGCTGGGGCTCCGGATCCGGCGCGGGCACGGGCTCCGCAGGTACGGGTGCGAACTCAGGCTGGAGCTCAGCCTGAACCGGCTCCGGGGCGATAAGAACGGGCGCAGGCTCCGCAATCGGCTCGAGGATGCCGGTCTCCCCCGCCCCCTCGGGCACGAGCGGCTCCTCCATCTCGACCGGCTCCTCTTCGAGGGGGAGCGGCTCGGGGCTGGGATACGGCTCGGGCTCCGCAGGCGCCGGGGCAGGCGCCGCGACAGGCTGCTCCTCAACGGAGGGCGTCGCGGGCTCCTCGTCCTTCTCGGCAGAAGCTGCGGGCTCCTGGGGCTGCTCGTCCTTCTCGCCCAGGCTTTCCACGAGCGCGACCAGGCCCTCGACGGTGGCGGCCACGTCCGGGCGCGGGTCGCCGGCGCCGGAGAAGGCCCACTGGAGAATCCACACCGCGCTCGAGAGCGCGCCGGCAACGAGCACGTCATCCGGGCATGCCAGCGTGATCTGATAGAGGCGGTCCCCCACTTGCGTGGTGCGGCCGCTCGAGATGTCCCCGGCGATGTCCGTCTGGGCGAGGAGCTCGACGGTCACGTGCTCGAGCAGGTGCGCGAGCTCCGTGTCCCCGGCCACCTCGGTGAAGCGCTCGGAGGAGTCTCCCAGGCAGACGTGGTCGACGAGGCCGGGCAGCAGGTCAAACACGTGCGCCGTGGCCTCGATGTCATCGCTCGTCATGACGGGGGCGCTCGGGGCAAGGGCAACCACGGCCTCGAGGTTCCTCGGGCCGACCGTCACCTTCTGGATGTCAAAGAGCTGGGCCATCGAGCTCCCTCCCTTGGTCCGCGGCGGACGCGGGCGACTGTGATTCACCCATTGTAGTGAAACTCGGCGGCGGAGGTTCTACTCCTTCGACGAGTCAACGCTCTCCTCACCCTCAGCGTCCTCCGGGGCATCCTCGGCGGGCGGCTCGGGGGCGATGACGCGGAGCATGGAGAGCCGGCGGCCGCGCATGGACTGCACGCGGAACTGGTAGCCGTCCTTCTCGATGACGTCGCCGGGGCGCGGGAGCTTGTCGGCGAGCTCGAGCACGAAGCCGGCCACGGTCTCGTACTCCTCGTTGTCCTCGATGGGCCAGCCGAGCTCGATGGCGTCATCGATGGAGAAGCGGCCGTCGACGAGCCACTCGCGGTCGGAGAGCTGGGTGAGGTACTTGTTGTCAGGGTCGAACTCGTCCTCGATCTCTCCGACGACCTCCTCAACGATGTCCTCGACGGTGATGATGCCGGCCGTGCCGCCGTACTCGTCAACGACGATGACCATCTGGTCGTGGCTGGACTGCATCTCGGAGAGCAGCGGGATGATGTCCTTGGTGTCCGGCACGTAGTCGGCCGTGCGGACATGCGCGGCAACGGGGTCTGCGCCGCGGCCGTCGTCGAGGATGGGGCTGATGAGGTCCTTAATGTGCGCGATGCCCACGATGCGGTCCACGGAGTCGTGGTAGATGGGGATGCGCGAGTAGCCGGTGCGGCGCATGACGGTGAGGACCTCGGAGAGCGTGGAGGTGTCCTCCATCGCCGTCATGTCCACGCGCGGGACCATGACCTCGCGGGCGATGGTGTCGCCGAGGTCGATGACCTCGTGGATCATAGACTTCTCCTGGTCGGAGAGCTCGTCGGCGTCCGTCACCATGTACTTGATCTCCTCCTCGGAGACGCCCTCGCGCTCATCGGCGGAGGCGATGCCCAGGAGGGCGGAGAGGCCGTTGGCGGACTTGGAGGTTAACCAGACGAAGGGGCGCGCGACGTGCATGAACGTGCGGATGACGCCCGAGACCGACTTGGCCACGCCCTCGGAGTCCGCGAGCGCGATGCGCTTGGGGACGAGCTCGCCGACCACGATGGAGAGGTAGGAGACGGCAAGCGTGATGATGACGGGGGCGAGCGGCTGGGCGATGGCCTCCGGCATGCCGAGGCTCATGAACCATCCGCCGAGCGGATCGGAAAGGCTCGTGCTGGCAAAGGCCGAGGAGGCAAAGCCGACGAGCGTGATGGCAACCTGGATGGTGGCGAGGAACTGCCCCGAGTCAGCGGAGAGCTTGAGGACGGCCTGCGAACGCTTGTCGCCCTCCTCTGCCTCCGGTTCGAGGATCGCTCTCTTTGCGGATACGACGGCCAGCTCCGACGCGGAGAAATACCCGTTGGCGAGCGTGAGCAGAAACGTGACGACAATACTAATGGCTACGTCCATGCGCTTGTGCGCGACCTCCTTGGTCCTGGGTCAGATGCGTGCCTCCGACAGGGACGATGGAGTCATCGGCACAATGGACTGATTTTAGCAGGTCCGGGGTGTGGGCGCACCTGATGCTACCGAAGGCTTAGCCCCCTCCCGGTCGCGTCTGCGCAGCTGGGCCCTTGGTGCGAAAAAGTTGAGCAGCGCTGCGCAGTCGGCGCCTTGGTGCGAAGGGTTTTTGAGGGGTAGACGAGTAGCGCCGTCGCGCCAACAGGCGTTTTGCAGAACCCGCTCGCCCCCTACGGCCCCCGAATCGCCTCATAGGCCAAAAAGGCCTTCGCACTAAGGGCCTGACTGCGCACCGGAAGGCCGTCATTTCGCACCAAGGGGCTGATTGCGCACGGAGCGTCCTCGACCGATGCGAGGGTCAGAGAACAACCCCCTCGTAAGGATGCTCGCGCTCCCAGTCGGCGACCTCCTTGCTCACGGGGCCGAACAACATCTCGCGCAGTTCGCGCCGCCTCCCGAGCATGGCCTCAGACGCCGGACGACGGCGCAGCCCCATGCCCTCCGCAAGCTGCGTCATGAAGCTGTTGAGCCGGTCGTTTGCCATGAGGTCGTCGTTCATGAGCCTCATGACGTGATATCCCTCCCGCTCGAAGGCGCGGCGGCGTCGCTCGTCCCTGCCTATCGCCTGGGCGCTTGCGTGAAACTCGTCGCTCTCGTACTCCACGATCATCTTCTTGTCCGGCCAATAGAAGTCGGGCGTGAGGGTGTCCGTTCCAACGATTGCCTCGAGCTGCCCGGACAGCTTGATGGGCTGGTTCATCGCAAACCCCGGCATGAAGAACCCGCCCATCGAGCGGGGCATCATGAGCGAGATGGCAACGTCCGTCTCTCGCGGGGAGTTTGAGTTGGGCGCAACAAGCTCCAGGGCGCGGCAGGCCCGCGTGGCGCCGCGAACGCGCATCGCGCGCCCTGAGAGGGCATACCCCCTCAGCTCGCCGAGGTCGACGAGCGGGCGGAGGTCCTTGACGAGCTCGCCCGCCGCGTCGAACCCGTAGGACCCCGTCATCTCATAGGCAATACGCGCCAGGTCCACGAGGGAAGCCACATACGCGAGCTGCACCAGGACGACCGGCATCCGGCAGACGGCCACGTCGTCATCTATATAGAAGAGATTGGGGAAAGACATGGGTGCGGAGCAGGAATGAGGGGTCACGAGCGGGTTCCTTGCCCGCTCGGACCTCTTGGGGGCAACAACGTCTATCGGGGCGGCGGCGCCAAGCAGCTCGATGGCGCGCCGCGCGCGCGAGCCCACGTCCTGAGGCAGGCGGCCGTACGTCCGCCCCACCGCCTCAGGCTCCTGGAGGTCGGACGAGGCCACGCGGGCCGCGCGCCAGAAGTCGAGCGCCGTTTGGTAGCCAATGATCAGCTTCTGTTCCGCCATGCCATCACCCTTTTCTTTAATAAAGTATTCTTAATATATTATATTTGAAAAGGGAATGCCAGAAAAAACCGCCCGGACGTGCGGGGCGCCCGGGCGGTCGTTCTTCTCAGCTTCTGCGATTGCTACGCCGTGAGCTCCTTCACGGCCTCGGTCGCGGCGGTGAGCTGCTCGTCAGAGGGAATCCAGTTGATGGCAATGGTCTTCACCGGCATCTGGAAGCCCGCGGCCTCGAGCTCCTTGGCCACGTTGTTGGGACCCATCGGCGCCCAGCCGTAGGAGCCAAACGCCAGGCCCACGCGGTTCTCGTTTTTGGGCGAGAGGCCCTTCATGTACGTGAGGAAGCTCGCCACCGTGGGCAGCATCTGGCTGTTGAGCGTAGGCGAGCCCACGCAGACGTACTTGCAGTCCAGGAACACGTCCAAGACGTTGGAGATGTGGTTCTCCTTGAGGTCCATGAGCTGCGCCGGAATGCCGGCGGCAAGGAAGCCGTCCACGAGCGCGCGGGCGATCTTCTCGGTGGAGTGCCACATGGAGTCGTAGACCACCACGGCGCGCTCGCGCACCTCGCCGGAGACAAAGCCCTCGTACGCCTTGAGGATGTCCTCCACGTGAGAGCGCCAGATCACACCGTGCGCCGGGCAGATCATGTCGAGCGCGTCCGGGCCGAGGCCGCGCACGGCCTTCACGGCCGCGGTGGCCTGCGCGCGGTACGGCTGCACGATGTTGGCGTAGTACTTGCGCGCCTGGTGCATGACCTCGCACATGTCGTTCTCGTCGTCAAAGCGGCCGGAGCTGGCAAAGTGCTGGCCAAAGGCGTCGTTGGAGAAGAGGATCTTGTCGTAGGCGTCATAGGTGACCATGTTGTCCGGCCAGTGGACCATGGGCGTCTGCACAAAGGTCAGCGTGCGCTTGCCAATGCAGAGGGTGTCGCCGGTCTTGACGCCGTGGTAGCCCAGGTCGCCGAAGTGCGCGGTCATGTTCTTGACGCCCTGCGGCGCGGAACAGTAGATCTCCGCCCCGGGCGCGAGCTCGTGGATCACGGAGGTGGATCCGGAGTGGTCCATCTCAACGTGGTTGGCAATGAGCACGTCGATCTTGGACGGGTCGATCACCGAGGAGATGCGCTCGAGGAGCTCGTCCTTGAAGGTAATCTTGGCGGTGTCGATGAGCGTGACCTTCTCGTCCAGGATGAGATAGGCGTTGTAGGTGATGCCGGCCTCGGTGGTGTACCCGTGGAACTCGCGCGCGTTCCAGTCGAGCGCGCCGACCCAGTAGACATCCGGCTTGATCTGAACTGCGGAGAGCATGGCTACCTCCTATTGATGAGCTGTGACGGAACGGCCTCAATCCTAGCAGAACGGGCGGTCGGCCCCGGGGAACCGACCGCCCGCGTGGGGGTCACGATGGTGGGGCGCGCAAAAGCGGCCGTCCCTTTTGCGCGCTACTTCTCGCCGGCGGCGCGGCGGGCGGCGTAGTCATCCGCCAGGCGCTGCTGGATGTCGTGCGGGACCTGCTCGTAGCCGGAGACCTCCATCTCAAACTCGCCGGTGCCGCGGGAGAGCGAGCGCAGGCGGGTGGCGTAGTCGGTGACCTCGGCGTACGGGACGGTGGCGGAGATGGTGGTCTCGCCGGCGGTGGCGCCGGTGCCGGCCTCCATGCCCTCGACGCGGCCGCGGGAGGCGGAGACGTCGCCCATCACGGAGCCGGCATAGCTCTCCGGCACGGTGATCTTGAGGTGCGCCATGGGCTCGAGCAGCACGGGCTCGGCCTGCGCGACGGCCTTCTGGAAGCCGATGCGCGCGGCGGTCTTGAACGCCATCTCGTTGGAGTCGACCGGGTGGTAGGAGCCCTCGTAGACGGCGCACTTGACGTCGATCATGGGATAGCCGGCGAGCACGCCCTCGCGCATGGTCTCCTGGACACCCTTGTCGATGGCCGGGATGAAGCCGCGCGGGATGTGGCCGCCCACGACCTCGTCCACGAACTCGTAGCCGGCGCCCGGGTTGGGCTCGATGCGCAGCCAGCAGTCGCCGTACTGGCCGGCGCCGCCGGTCTGCTTCTTGTGGCGGCCCTGGGCGGAGGCCACGCGACGGATGGTCTCGCGATACGGAATCTTGAGCGCCACGGTGTGGGCGGTGATGCCCGCGCGGTCCTCAAGACGGTCGAGAAGGACGCTGACCTGCGCCTCGCCGATGGCGGAGATGACGGTCTGGCCGGTGTCCTCGTCGCGCTCCACCTTGAGGGTGGGGTCGGCGTCCGCGGACTTCTCGAGGAAGGCGTAGAGCTTGCCCTCGGTGCCGCGTGCGTCGGGCTCGATGGCAATGCGGTAGAGCGAGTTGGGGAAGCGGAACTCGGCCGCCTCGACCTTGCCGGTCACGGAGAGCGTGTCGCCGGTCATGGCCTCGAGCTTGGGAACCACCACGATGTCGCCAGCGGCTGCGGACTGGACGTCGGTGGTCTCCTTGCCGCACATCTGGTAGAGGTGGCCCAGGCGCTCGGACTTGCGGGTGCGGGCGTTGGCGAGCTCCATGCCCGGCGTGACGGTGCCGGCGAGGACCTTGAGGAAGGAGAGGCGGCCGTTCTGCGGGTCGTTGAGGGACTTGAACGCAAAGACCACGGGACGCTCGTCGTCCTCGGAGATGTCAAGCTGCTCGCCGTTCACGAGCGGGATGCGGCCAAAGTCGGCCATGGTGGGGAACCACGCCACGGCGGCGTCCATGAAGGAGATGACGCCCTCCTCGCGCACGCAGCTGCCGGCGAAGACGGGGACGAAGACGCGGTCGCGGATGGCCTTGGCCAGCAGGCTCTCGAGCTCCTCCTGCGTGACCTCCTCGCCCTCGAGGTACTTCATCATAATCTCGTCATCCGCCTCCACGACGAGCTCGGTGAGCTGCGCGCGGGCGGCCTCGGCGGCGTCCTTGAACTCGGCGGGGACGTCCTCAACGACGGGCTTGCCGCCCTCGAGGTGGCGCGCCGTCATGTGGACGACGTCGATGATGCCCTTGAAGGCCTCGCCGGAGCCCATCGGGATGGTCACGGGCGCGAGGCTGTTGCCAAAGCGGTCCTGGAGCGCGGCCATGGCCACGTCAAAGTCCGCGTCCGGGCGGTCGATGCGGTTGACAAAGAGCGCGCGGGCGAGGCTCTGCTCCTCGGCCGCGTACCACAGGCGGGTGGTGATGGTGCCCGGGCCAGAGGCGGCGTCGACCATGAAGAGCGCGGTCTCGCAGGCGCTCATGGCGGCGTAGGCGTCACCCACGAAGTCGGGGTAGCACGGGGCGTCGAGCACGTTCAGGCGCGTACCCTCCCAGATGATCGGGGCAATGGAGGTGGAGATGGAGAAGCCGCGCTCCCCCTCCTCGCCGTCGTAGTCAAGCGTGGGCTTGGTGCCGGCGTGGCCGCCGAGACGGGTGGTACGCCCCGTCAGGTGAAGCATGGCCTCGGCCAGCATGGTCTTGCCCACGCCGCCTTGGCCCACAAGGACCACGTTCTTGACCTTCTCCGTTCCCTTTGCAGCCATGATGCCTCCCTTGGACGGGGTTTATGCACGATGTGACTCACCTTACCCACGTTTGAGGGCGGCGTTACGCACATATCGGGCAACGGGCGAGAAGAACGGTGAGGGCGGTGACCTGACAAAGGCGATGACAAAGGCGACAGGGTCGTTTGTCATCGCCTTTGTCAGGTCACGACTCGGGGTTCTTCTCGCCCTTCTTGGGCAGGCGGCCTGCGCGACGCAGGGCGTCGCGCAGGATCCACTCGACCTGCCCGTTGGCGGAGCGCATCTCGTCTGCGGCCCAGCGCTCCACCGCAGCCCAGACCTCGGGGTCTATACGCAGGGGATATTGCTTGCGCGCGGCCACGTCGTCAGAGCCCTACTGGTAGAGGGAACCGGTGTTGAGGACGGGCTGGGCCTCGGACTCGCCGCAGAGGACGACCATGAGGTTGGAGGCCATCACGGCCTTGCGGTCCTCGTCAAACTCCACCACGCCGCCGTCGGAGAGCTCCTTGAGGGCCATGTCCACCATGGAGACCGCACCCTCGACGATCTTCTTGCGCGCGGCGATGATGGCCTCGGCCTGCTGGCGGCGCAGCATCGCCTGGGCGATCTCAGGCGCGTAGGCCAGGTGCGTGAGGCGGGCGTCGTCCACGGAGACGCCGGCGGGGGCGAGGCGACGGTCGAGCTCCTCCTTAAGGGTGGCGGAGACCTCCTCGATGTTGGAGCGCAGCGTGATGGACTGGTTGGAGGCGTCGTCGTCCTCCATGTGGTCGTAGGCGTAGACGCTGGCCACGTGACGCAGCGCGGTCTCGGTCTGCATGGCCACGTAGCTGGGATAGTGGTCCACGTCGAAGAGGGCCTTGGCGGTGTCGGCCACGTGCCAGACCACTACGGTCGCAATCTCGATGGGGTTGCCCATCTTGTCGTTGACCTTGAGGCGGTCGCCGTTGAGGGTGCGGGCGCGCAGGGAGACCTTGGTGGAGAGGGCCTTTGCGGCGGCGGCCTTCACGGACGGGTTGCCCTCCTCCAGGCTGATGTCAACGGAGGCGCCGGTGCCATCCGAGCCCAGGCTGTGGCTATAGAAGGGGTTGGCCCAGTAGAAGCCAGAGTCGCGGACGGTGCCCACGTAGTTGCCAAAGAGCACGAGCACGCGGGCCTGGCCCGGCTGGAGCGAGAAGAAGCCGCTGCTGAGGATGATGGCAACGATGAGCAGCACGATGCCGCCGACGAGCAGCACGGGACCCGTAACGGGTGCGGGGACGCCGGCCTCCTCAGACGTGGCCAGGATGATGATGCCCTGGACCATGCCCCAGATGGAGGCAGCGTAGGCGGCGAGGGTGATGAAGAGCATGGGCCAGCCTGACGCGGCGCGGGCCTGCTTCTCTACGGTCATTTCCGTTCCTTTCAACGACGCTGCGGCCCCCTGTGGGTCGCGGTGCGCTGAGGTCATTGTGATATCACATTGGTCTCAGCGCAAGACCCGGTGGAGACGAGTCAGCAAACGGCAGGTATACTGGTCCGCATGGGATACAAGACGTACACCTGCCCGATTGCGCGCGAGTGCGGAGGCTGCGAGTGGCTCGCGGTCCCCTACCCCATACAGCTGAGGCGCAAGCAGGAGCAGGTCGAGGGGCTCCTCGGGGAGATGGCCCGCGCAGACGGCGGCTCGCTCGAGGCCATTCGCGGGATGGACGAGCCGCTGCGCTACCGCCACAAGGCGGCGACGCCATTTGCCCATGCGGCGCGCGGGCGCGTGCTGAGCGGCTTCTATGCGGCGGGGACGCATCGGATTGTCCCCTGCGCGGACTGCCTCGCCGAGGACGCGCGCGCCCGACGCATTCTGAACGCCGTTGCCCGAGTGGCCGAGAGGATGCACATCCCGCCCTATGACGAGGATCGCGGCACCGGCGTGCTGCGCCACGCCGTCGTGCGCTGCGGGTACGCGACCGATGACGTGATGCTCGTTCTGGTGACGCGCGTGGACGAGCTGCGGGACCGCAAGCGGCTGGTGGGCGAGCTGAGGTCGGCCTGTCCCGAGGTCACGACCATCGTGCAGAACGTGAACGACCGCAGGACGAACGCGATTCTGGGGCGGAGGTGCCACACGCTCTTTGGCCCCGGCGTCATGTACGACGAGCTGCTGGGATGCCGCTTCGAGATTGGCCCCACGAGCTTCTATCAGACCAACCCCCGGCAGACCGAGGAGCTTTATCGGCTTGCAATCGAGGGCATCGCCGATGGGGAGAACGTGCTCGACGCATACTGCGGAACGGGCACGATTGGCATCTGTGCCGCGGCGCGGGGCGGCGAGACACGGATCACGGGCGTTGAGCGGGTCCCGGGCGCCGTGGCATGTGCGCGCAGGAACGCCGAGGCCAACGGCGTGGCGGAGCGATGCCGCCTCATTGCTGAAGACGCCACCGAGTGGATGACGCGCGAGGGCACGGCGGGCCGCTTTGATACGGTCATCATGGACCCGCCGCGGGCGGGGAGCACTCCCGAGTTCCTACATGGCGTGACGACACTCGCGCCCGCGCGCGTGGTGTACGTCTCATGCAACGTGGTAACGCAGGCCCGTGACCTCGAGGTGCTTCGCGAGCGGGGATATCTCATCGAGCGGGTAGTGCCGGTCGACATGTTCCCGCACACCAAGCACGTAGAGTCCGTCGTGACGCTCGCGAGGCGGTAGCCGGACGGCGCCCTGCGCAAACAGGCCCTTGGTGCGAAATAGTCCGACCCCGCTGCGCAGTCAGGCCCTTGGTGCGGAGCCTTTCCGGCTCAATTTGCTCCGCACGCCGGGTAGCGAGTGATTCGAGTTTATATTTCCACAGGTAGCGAGAGCGCCATCTTTTCCCCTCTCTCAAAAAGGCTTCGCACCAAGGGCCTGACTGCGCAACAGTGGGCATTTCTTTCGCACCAAGGGCCTGTTTGCGCAAAAAACGGGCCGTCGCCAGCATGGCGACGGCCCGCCCCACAGAGTCCAGAACCCGCGCTACGCCGGGTCAATGGCAACCGTCAGGTTATCCCGCACGTGGACGCGACCAACGGAGATGAGGCCCACGACCTCGGGATAGAGCTCATGCTCGATCGCATGGATGTGCTCCTCGAGCTCGTCGACCGACCAGCCCTCCTCCACCGGAAGCGCGCGCTGCGCGATGATGGGCCCCGCGTCGTAGTCCGCGTTCGCAAAATGCACGGTCACCCCCGTGACCTTGACGCCGCGATCGTAGGCGTCCTGAATCGCGTGCGCGCCCGGGAAGCTCGGCAGCAATGCCGGATGCAGGTTCACCACACGGTTGGGGAACGACGCCAGGATGGGGTCGTGCACCTTGCGCATGTAGCCCGCCATGATGACATACTCCACGCCATGGCGCTTGAGCTCGGCGGCGATGATCTCGTCGGCCTGCTCGGGGTCGGCGTAGACATCCTTCGAGAGCGTGAGCGTCTGGATGCCAGCGGCCTCGGCGCGCTTGAGCCCATAGGCGCTCGGGCGCGAGCTCACCACAAGCTCGATGGAGGCGTCGAGCGAGCCGTCCGCGATGCGGTCGATGAGCGCCTGCAGGTTGGTACCGCTGCCGGAGATGAGAACGCCAATCCTAACGCTCATCGTCGTACACGACCTTCCCCTTCTCGCCCGGCGTGCCGGCAATCACCTCACCCATGACGAACGGCGCAAACCCCGCGTCCGCGAGCGCCGCCATCACGGCGTCCTTGTCCTCGGCGGCGCAGATGACGCTCATGCCGACGCCCATGTTGAACGTGCGGTACGCCTCCTCGAGGGTGAGCTCGGCGGCGTCGACCATGTAGGTGATGACGGGCGGAATGTCCCATGTCGGCCCGGCCTCGCCGCCACGGTACACGAGCGCATCGAGCCCCTCGGGCATGGCGCGGTCCAGGTTCTCGGTGATGCCGCCGCCCGTGATGTGGGCCATCGCATGGACGGGGGCGCCGGCGCGCAGCGCCTTGAGCAGGCCGCCGGCGTAGATCGTGGTCGGACGCATCACGGCGTCGGCGAGGGACTCGCCGCCCAGCTCGGGAAGCGGCGTCTCCAGCTCCTCCACGGTCCTGCCCTCAATGGCGACCTTGCGCACGAGCGAGTAGCCGTTGGAGTGGATGCCCGAGCTCGGGAGGCCAAGGATCACGTCACCCTCGCGCACCTTGTCGGGACCAATCATCTTGGGCCGGTCGACCACGCCCACGACAAAGCCTGCCAGGTCGTAGTCGCCCTCGGCCATGACGCCGGGGTGCTCCGCCATCTCGCCGCCCACGAGGGCGCAGCCGCTCTTGCGGCAGCCCTCGGCGATGCCGCCCACGATCTTGGCCACGTGCTCGGCACGCAGCTTGCCAATCGCAACGTAATCAAGGAAGAACAGCGGCTCGGCGCCGATGGGCACCACGTCGTCCACGCACATGGCAACGAGGTCCTCGCCCACGGTCTCGTGGCGATCAAGCAGCTGCGCAATGGCAAGCTTGGTGCCCACGCCATCGGTGCCCGAGACCAGAATCGGGTCCTCCATGTCCTTGAGTGCGGCGGCAGAGAAGCACGACCCAAAGCCCCCAAGGCCACCGACGACCTCAGGTCGGTTGGTCGTTGCCACGGCCGCCTTGATGGCGTCGACGGCGCGGGCCCCCTCGGCCGTGTCGACGCCGGCATCCGCATAGCTCACGTGCTTGCTGTTCTCTGCCATCTCGCTCCTTTCCGCCAAAAGCCGCCCGAGGGGCCGTCCCCTAGGCGTTCAGGCATTGCTCCGCTTCCTCGAGCGGCATGCGCGAGGTCGCAGACGCCGCCTCAAGATTGTTGGGCTCGTAGCCGGGAAGGAACTTCTCCTCCCAGAACGAGCGGGGTATCTCAACGGGGTACTCCCCGGTAAAGCACGCCTTGCAGTAGCCGCCGCGCGGGACGCAGTCGAGCAGGCCGTCGATGGAGAGAAAGCCCACCGAGTCCGCCTCGATGTAGGCGCGGATCTCTTCGAGCGTCATGTTGGCGGCGATGAGCTGGTCCTGGTTTGCCGTGTCGATGCCATAGAAGCAGGGCCACTTGACCATGGGCGACGCCGAGCGCACGTGCACCTCGGTCGCGCCGGCGGCCTTGAGCATCCGCACGATCTGCCGCGAGGTGGTGCCGCGCACGATGGAGTCGTCCACCATCACCAGCCGCTTGCCGCGCACCACGTCCGGCAGGGCGTTGAGCTTCAGGCGCACGCCCATCTGCCGGAGCTCGGGCGTGGGCTGGATGAAGGTCCTCGCCACGTAGCGGTTCTTGATGAGCCCCGTCCCAAAGGGGATTCCCAGCTCCTGGGCAAACCCCTCGGCCGCGGGCGTGCCCGAGTCCGGAACGGAGATGACGAGGTCCGCCTCAACGGGCGTCTCCCGCGCAAGCCGGCGCCCCATGTTGTGGCGCATGAGGTAGAAGCTCGATCCGTCCTTCACGGAGTCGGGGCGCGAGAAGTACACGTGCTCAAAGATGCAGTCCGCCCGGCACCCCAGCGCACAGCCGCGCTCGGAGCGCAGGCCGTCATCCGAGATGCGGACGATCTCGCCGGGCTCGATCTCGCGCACGAAGGTCGCCCCCGAGATGTCGAGCGCGCAGGTTTCGCTCGCCACGACCCAGCCGTCATCGCCCAGCCGACCGAGAACGAGTGGGCGGATGCCGTGCGGATCGCGGAACGCATAGAGCGCGTTCTCGCGCACCAGCACCATGGCATAGCCTCCCTCGAGCATGCGCATCGTATGCGCAATGCCCGTGCGCAGACGCCCTGCCCGCTGCGTGAAGTAGCCGATGAGCTTTGCGGCGACCTCGGAGTCCGTGCTCGAGCGGAAGGGGACCCCCATCTCGATGAGCTCGCGCCGGAGGCTGTCAAAGTTGACCAGCGTGCCGTTGTGAGCCAGCGCAATGATCACGTCGTTGATGGTGGAGAGATGCGGCTGCGCGGACTCCCATCCCTTGGCGCCCGCAGTGCCGTACCGGCAGTGTCCGCACGCCACCTTGCCGGGCATGGCCGCGAGGTCGGCGTCAGAGAAGACCTGCGTAACGAGGCCGAGGTCCTTGCGGATAAGAACCGTCCGCCCGTCGCCCACCGCAATGCCGGCGGACTCCTGCCCGCGGTGCTGGAGGGCGCGCAGGGCAAAGTAGGTCATGCGCGCCACATCGCGCCCGGGAGCCCAGACGCCAAAGACGCCGCACTCCTCGTGCAGCTTGTCATCACATGGAGCCGGTGCGCCGGGGGCGCCGGTCGGCGTGACGTCGGTGGACCTTGAATGGAAATCCGTCATGTCAACCCCTATTCGCCCGCGGCCGCCGTGGCCGCGGCCGCCTCGGACTTGAGGGCGCACACCAGGATGGCACGGCCCTTGTCGCTGTCCTCGTAATAGCACGTGCAGAGCGAGACCGCCTTCGTCATGCCGTTGATGATCTGGGCGGCATCGCTGCGGGACGCCGCCGATTGCCCGAGCAGGCCCGAGAGGTAGGAGTGCAGCTCGTCCGTCGAGGCAAAGTTGAACTGGCGCACGTTGGTGTCGTCCGCGTTGGTCTGGTAGATGAACAGCGGCTCAAGCTCATAGCTCGCCTCCTCCGTCACGTACCAGACGGTGGAGACGCTGTCAAAGACCTGCTGGTCCTGCATGTCGGAAACCGGCTTGAACATGGACCCGTTGCGCAGGTGATGGCCATAGATGATCGTCTGCGCGTCCACCATGCCCGGCTTGACGTTCTCGTAGTCCAAAAACACCTGCCCGCCAAGGGAGTAGGTCCCCTCCGCGCTCGTATGCAGGTACTTCTCGTTGTCCTGTGCCTGGTAGACCGGGTAGTTGACGCCCGTCCCGGGAATCTGCACCCAGCCCACGACCTCGCCGTTCACGGCCTTGAGGCCCTCCCAGTCAACCTGCGGGGCACTCGAGCCGTCATCGGACAGGGTCGCATACTCGGCAAGCTCCTCGTTGATGCGCTCCTGCTCGCCGTATTGCCACTGGTTGTAGATGAACATGCCGCCGGCGGCGATGATCAGCCCAAGGCCCACCACAAACAGGATGACCGAGAGCACGCGTGCCACGCGCTTCCGCGGGTCGCGGCTCCGCCGACCAGAGAGGTCGTACGGATCGGTCTCGACAAAGTGGGGCTCCTTGCGGCGGCGGTTGTGGCCGCGCGAGACAGTCCCGGGGTCGGACACCACCGAGACAAACCCCTCGCTCGCGCGGGGCATGCCAGCCGCGTGCGGATTGCCTGCCGGGGCGTGGTACGACTCGTCGCCACCGCGCCGCGTGCGCAGGCGCCTGGGGCCCCCGCTTCCCTCCACATGCCGGGAGGGCGCGCCCGCCGCAGGGCGAGAAGGACGAGCGGAGCCCCTCGGGTCAGTCCCGTCGGGCTGCTTGAAGTGAGACGCCATGCGCGGCTCTCCTTAGGCCTCGGCCATCTGACGCTTGAACTCCACGGTCTTCTCGCGATACTCGGGCATGGTGGCGCCGAGGATCTGCGTGGCGTAGATGGCCGCGTTCTTGGCGCCGTTGATGGCCACGCAGGCCACCGGCACGCCAGACGGCATCTGCACCATGGAGAGCAGCGAGTCCATGCCACCGAGGTCGGAGGTCTTCATGGGCACGCCGATGATGGGCAGCGGCGTGAAGGCCGCCACCACGCCGCCCAGGTGCGCTGCCTTGCCGGCGGCGGCAATGATCACCTTGAGGCCGCGGTCGGCGGCGCTGCCCGCCCACTCGTGAACCTTGTCGGGCGTGCGGTGAGCGCTGGCGATGACCAGCTCGTACGGCACGCCAAGCTCCTCGAGCTGCTTCGTGCATGCCTCCATGGTGGGCATGTCGGACTTTGATCCCATGATGATTCCCACGAGCGGCTGGTCTGCCATGATGCTCCTCTCGACTCATTTGCTGCCCTCCCAGTATACGCGACCAGCAGCAGGTCGCCACGGGCGCCCGGCGAGTCCACGCATGCTCACGCCTGCGCAGCGGCGGCCTCCTTGCTGGGATCTTGGACGATCACCGACGGCTCAACCTTCAGGGGCGGAATCCCCAGCCGAAGGTCGCGCTCCTGCTCCTCGCGCAGGCGCTCCCAAATCCACGTCCTGAGCAGGCTCTGGCGCGGCTGCCCGCAGCGGCGGGCCTGCTCGTCAATCTGCTTGATCATGTGTATGGGCAGGTCGAGGTTGATCTTCTTGGTGAGCGTGGTTATGAAGACGGTGTCGGGCTCGGGCTCTATCCATCTGGCATGCTCATCATCCAGGAAGTCGCTGATGTCCTCGCCGTTGTCGAACATCTCGTCAAACTCCTCGACGGTTATCCTTCTCTTGCCATCTTTTGAAACGATCATATGCCTCTACCCCCTTCTTTCTTGAGCGTCGTACGGAGATGATGCGCACGGCCTGCTTGCGATAGGTAATGACGGCGGTCCAATGCATCCCATTGATCATTCCGAACACCGCATACCGCTCGTTGTCGCTTCCCGGCTTGGCTGGCTTTTCAAGCACCGGCCCGCCCCAAAGCGCCTGCGCCGCCACAAAATCTATCCCGTGTTTCTCGAAGTTCTTCCTGCTCTTCTCTGGGTCCCACTCAAAGTCCTTTGGCCTCATCGCTCCTCCCCACTATAGCAAACATATCGATTCAGTATTGATTCGCTATCTTTTTGCCGAACACCCTAGCAGGGGCCGCGTACGCAAAGCTGACACCAAGCTCCCGGGACGCTGACGCACGGGCCGCCTTTCCGCAGGCACGAGCCCCCAAGACAGGCCGTGCGGAATTGAGTCGGCAATCTTTCCTCCACACGGACGGCACATCAGCGGGACGCGCCGAGGCAAATGGGACATTGTCGCCCCGCACGCCCCAAAAAGGGCTATCCTTGCCTGCGTACGCTGGTCCATCAGTCCGCGGACAAAGGAGAATCCCATGAACAACGCCAGCAATCTGCACCTCTACCAGCGCGAGGGCGGCTATCTGCCGCGCGTCGCGGCCGTCCACGACCTGTGCGGCTACGGCAAGTGCTCGCTCGGGGTGGCCATCCCCGTGCTCTCTGCAGCAGGCATCGACGTCTGCCCCGTCCCCACGTCGCTCTTCTCGGCGCACACGCGCTTTCCCAAGTTCTACATGCACGACACCACGCCCATGCTCACCGAGTACCTCGACGCCTGGCGCGAGGAGGGCATCCAGCTTGATGGCATCTACTCAGGCTTCCTCGGCTCGGCCGAGCAGGTCGACGCCATCCTGCGCCTCTATCGCGAGTACCCCAAGGCGCTGCGCATCGTCGACCCCGTCATGGGCGACGGCGGCGCCAAGTACCCCACCTACACCGACGAGATGTGCGAGGCCATGAAGGGCCTTGTGGACGGCGCGGACGTGCTCACGCCCAACCTCACCGAGGCCTCCATCCTCACGGGCATTGCCTACGCAGGGCAAGACGTTGACGAGGGCTACATCAAGGGCATGATGGACGCGCTTCTGGGCATGGGCGCCAAGTCAGTGGTGCTCAAGGGCGTTGTCCACGAGGGCGAGAGCATCATCCGCAACTACGTGAGCGTGAGAGGCGGCGACGTCGAGGAAGTCTCCGGCGAGCTGCTGCCCTACATGCTGCACGGCACGGGCGACCTCTTTGCGTCCGGCCTCACCGCCGCCATCTACGCCGGCGAGAGCCTGCTCTCCGCCGTCGAGTTTGCCGGCGGGCTCGTGCGTCACGCGATGGAGATCACCCCCGCTCAGCCGGACTACCAGGTCCGCGGCGTCAGCTTTGAGAGCGTGCTCGGAGACGTGACCGCGCTGCTCGCGTAGCGCTCCGTCCCACCAAAACGCACCAACCGGCCCCGCCCCAGAGGCGGGGCCGGTTTTTTGCCGAGCGTATCGCCAGGCGCGCACACGCCTCTCTTTGAGGCGCCCTTGGACCCCATTGTTGCGGCACGTACGCACTCGTCCCCGCCACGGGACCGCGCAAAAGGCGCCCCGCAGCAAAAACCGCCCGCGGAGTCCAGCGACCCCGCGGGCGGCAAAGCTCTCAGTGATGGCGCCTAGAGGCAGAACCCCACAACAATTGCCAGCTCACGACCACTGTTGCGGTAGTAGTGCGGGCTGCCCTCGGGCGTGACCGTCATGTAATAGTCTCCGGCGCTCGGCTCGGGCGTGCGGAGCCACCAGTCCTCGCCGCTGGACAGGCGCAGGTAGTCAAAGCCGTCGTTCCACGTCACGCCGGCATCGGCATAGACCTGGTACTGCTCGCCCTCCATCTGGTATCCAACGTAGTCGCTGTTGGTGGTCTGCGCGGCCACGTCCCCGGACAGCTCGGAGCAGGAGGGGATCCACACGCTCTCGGAGGTGAGCGACTGCCCACCGCCCGCCGTCACGGGGTTGTTGGTGGTCTTGCTCACAGAAACGATCGAGCCGGCCAGCTCCTCGGGAAGCTCCGCCATGAAGGACTGGTTGAGCCACGAGCACAGGGAGGTCTGCCCCCAGGCAACGGACTCGACGGAGGCGTTGAGGGGCTGGGTGCCCACGGACGCGCGCGCAACAAAGCTGATGCCCGCAACGCCCGAGCCGTCGGCCTTGTCATCGTGGCGGAAGCCGGCAATGGTCACGGGCACCACCGTGCCGTCAGAGAGCGCAAGGTCCTTCGTGTTCTCAATGCTCAGCCTGCCCGAAGCGTCGCACAGGTTGTACTGCTTGGCAATCTCAAGCCCCTCGTCGTCGCTCGACGCGGTGGCGATAAGCGCGGAGATCTGGGAGAGCTCCTCCCAGGAGTAGTCCGCAAAGGCCGCGCGCACCTCGGGGGCGCCCTCCTCCGCAGCGGGCTCCTCTTCCTCCTCCTGCGGCTGAAGGGTCTCAACGGGCTCGGTCGAGGGCTGTTCGACGGGCGGCGCCGGCTCGTCCTTCGGCGCAAACGGCCCCAGCCAGCTCGTGGCAACGGCGTAGCATACGCCGCCAACCAGAACTGCCGCCAGGGCACCGCACACGCCCAGGACAATCCGCCGGTCGGGCTGGAAGCCCCTCATGCGTTCGCCCACGCGGGCGGCCCCGTCCCTCACGCGACCAAACGCCTCGGTAGGAAACGACGCGCCGGCCGCCTCGCCAGGCTGGGGCGCAGGAGCCTCAAATCCCGCCTCCTCGCCAACCGCGCTACGGGCCGGCATGCTCGACGTGTCGTCAAGCTCGTCCTCCGCAACGGGCTCCTTGCCAGCCACAATCTGCGGTTCTGGCTCGGCAGACACCACGGGCGCGGCGGCCTGCGGCTCGGGCATGGCAAAGTCGACGGTCTTCTCCAGATCCGGCGCCTCGGAAGCCGGCGTGGGTTCGACGGCCTCGGGGCGCTCGGGCTCCGTTGGCCCCTGCGCGGCAGAGGCGGACGCGGCGGCGCGCTCGCGGGGAGGCCTCCTCGCCGGAACGGCCTCCTCCGGCCGCAGTGCGTCATACGAGGCGTTATAGTGCGCGTAAGGCGAGCGACGAGAAGCGCTCTGACTGCTGTGGGGGACATACGGCCGCGGAATGCGCGGCGTCACCCTGACCGCTCGGGGCGGCGGGGCAACGGGCACCAGCGGCACCGCGCCGGCGGCCATGGGATCGAGGGGCTCCTCGAGCTTCTTGGGAGCCGGCACCTCCTCGACGGGAGCACCGCATCCGGGGCAGAAACGAGCCTTCTCGGGCAGCTCCTCACCGCATTTCTTGCACTTCACGTTGGGTCCCTTCCCTAGCTCTCCAAGCTTTTACGTTAACACGAAGCAGGTAAAGGAATCATCAGGACCTTACACGTCTTCGATAGACGGCGTGGAGTAAAGGGGCAGTTGAGGCGCAGCAACGGGTAAGCCCCTGACCGCCGGACGAGAAGAACGTGCCGCCCGGGCGCTAGTCCTTCTCGCCAGGTCTCTCGCTCACGACCGCCGCCCTCTTGCCGGAAACGGCAACGTCCCAGCGCACGCGGCCCGCAGCCTCGGCGGGAAGCGGCCCTTTGTCGTAGCCCTTCTCGGCAATCTGCGCAAGCGCGGACCGGGCAAGCGCCAGGAGCTCCTCGTCAGAGGCGTCACGCGCAAACTTGACCTCGATCGTCACAAGCGGACGCGGACCCCAGACAAACGGGGAGCTCTCAGGCTCAATGCGGATATCCGGCCTGCCCCCTCCGTGCTCGCGGTTTGACAGTGGATCGCCATACCCCGGCATCCCCACAAGAAGGCAAAGGAGCAGCATGTGCACGCCATTCTCGGACGTCAGGTCAAACGCGCTGCCGAGTCACGCAAGATACGTGCGAGCCCCCCCAAGCACGGCCGCATTCCCGCCAGCAACCGCATCATGGAGCGCGGCAAGGCGGCTCTGCCCGCCCGCAACGCCAGCGAACCTCTCAACGACCTCGGACCGATAGAGCTCCGCAATTTCCCTGTTGGGAATCCTCAGCCTCCGGGGGACGCGCGTGTTGTTGGGCAGCGCGGTGTCCTCCGTGGTGAGATAGCCCGCAAGATACAGCATGCTCCAGAGGCCATCGCCCTTGAGGCCCATCTCCGGGAAGACGATGCTCAGATCAAGCGGAGCGCGCCCAACGCCGCCGGGCTCGAGAGACGCCGTCCGGCGGAATCTCAAAGAAGGCCTTGAGCATCGTCATGTTGAGCGTCTTACCAAATCGACGAGGGAAGCAAAAGAAAGTTGCCGCGTAGCCCGAGTCAAGAACGTCTGCTATGAGCATGGTCTTGTCCACCACGACCGAGGACTCGGCCGCTGGCTCAAAGCCGTCACGCCCAATGGGAAGCATCTTTCTGCCCGTACGGTCGATGAGGCGCGCCCCGGGAGCGCGCACGATCCCGTCCTTAATCTCAAGCTCCATGCCCACCTCCGCTCTCTCTTTTGTTCATATTAGCTAGGCTCCTGGACAGTATTTATCTGGCGAGAAGAACCTTGGGCCGAGACAGGAAAAGGGCCGCACGGGAACGGGAACCCGTGCGGCCCTTGCGGGTCGTCAGCTCTGTGTGAGCAGATTACTGCTCGTTGCGACGACGAAGGATGAAGCTAGCGGCGGCAGCCACGAGGCCAGCGATGCCGATGCCGGCAACCGCAGTGGCGTTGGTCGCGTCACCGGTCTCGGGGACCTCGGACTCGGCCTTCTCAGCCTCGGCGGCCTGGGACTCCTCGGGGGTCTGCGGAGTCTCGGCGTCCTCGACAGGAGCGGTGACGTCAGCGTTCCTCTCCCACTTAGCCCAGAGGGTCATATCAGAGGTGACGGGAGTGTTGAAGTCCCAAGCCTGGGTCAGCGCGGTGTCGGAGAACCAACCGAGGAAGGTGTAGCCCTCGCAGGTCGGAGCAGGCGGCTCGGCAACAGCCTTGCCGTCCTCAACCTCGACAACCATGTTGGTCGTGTTGGAGAGGCAGTCATCGAAGGTGACCGTGTGGGTCTCCGTGATGGGGTCAACGTTCTGCTCCCAGTTGGCGTAGACGTTAATCTCAGTCACGGTCTCGTCGGCAGCATAGCGGACAGTCGAGAGATCGGTGTAGAGGTGATCAGTATCGCCCTCGAAGTTCCAGCCGATGAAGGTGTAGCCGTCCTTGGACGGGCTAACGACGCCGCTCCACTCGGTAGTGCCATTCTTCACGGCGCCAGTGCCAAGAAGCTCCTCGCCGTCCCAATAGTTGACGTTGATGTAGTCGGCGTAGGGATCCTCGATCTTGGTCCAGTTGGCGTAGAGGTTGATCTCCTTGACGGTCTCGTCGCCAGCGTAACGAACAGTCGAGAGGTCCTTGTAAAGGTGCTCGGTGTCGCCCTCGAAGTTCCAGCCGTCGAACACGTAGCCGTCCTTGGTCGGGTTGGCGATGCCGCTCCACTCGTTGGTGCCGTTCAGGACCGCACCGGTGCCGAGCAGCTCGTCGCCGTCCCAGTAGTTGACGGTGACGTAGCCCTCGTACGGATCGGAGACCTCATCCCAGTTGGCGTAGAGGTTGATCTCGGTCACGGTCTCATCG
>NZ_JACJKN010000058.1 GCF_016900775.1 Olsenella uli
AGTGTCCATTGCGGTCTCCGTTCCCTCGAATCCTTCTCTTGGTCGAAAGAGATTCTAGGACGGAGGCCGTTCCTAATTCAGGTCTCCCTTACACCACATTTCGCGACGCGATCCCGATACAGAAAAAGCCGCCCCTGCGGACGGCTTAAACTGTGGCAAGCAAACGGGGAGGCCAGCGCGCAAAGGGCCAGGCTCCTCCAACTTCCGCGCAAAATGCCCCTTGTTGG
>NZ_JACJKN010000059.1 GCF_016900775.1 Olsenella uli
TCGCTCGAGAATCGCGGCGCTCTCGGGGATTGACGAGGGGGCGACGGCGGCGTAGGTTCGGCTCATCAGAGATTCCGGGCGGAGGCCCCTACACCACTTTTCGCGACACTACCCTGTATCGGTCCATGTCATGGGAATTCGATTGCTGTCGGCCCTGAGGGGCCGCTGGCAGACCGTCCCGAACGGCTCTTCGCCCTGACCCTCGCGAAGCCCGAGGCGTTTCTCGT
>NZ_JACJKN010000060.1 GCF_016900775.1 Olsenella uli
GCCGAGCGGCGCCTTTGGGGCCGCGAGCGGCGCCCGCCTCCACGGATTGTGCAACACGTGTTCGTACCAACTCATTTTAGCCTGGGAGCAAGCCTCGACCCCGAGGCGGCGCGCGGCGCCGGTGGCCACGAGGTGGTCGAGGTGCGCGATGCTCTCCGAGACGAGGAACCACCGCGTCAGGGCCGGCGTCTCCGCCCAGCGCTCGAACGGCGCGCGCCA
>NZ_JACJKN010000061.1 GCF_016900775.1 Olsenella uli
ACGAGAAACGCCTCGGGCTTCGCGAGGGTCAGGGCGAAGAGCCGTTCGGGACGGTCTGCCAGCGGCCCCTCAGGGCCGACAGCAATCGAATTCCCATGACATGGACCGATACAGAAAAAGCCGCCCCTGCGGACGGCTTAAACTGTGGCAAGCAAACGGGGAGGCCAGCGCGCAAAGGGCCAGGCTCCTCCAACTTCCGCGCAAAATGCCCCTTGTTGG
>NZ_JACJKN010000062.1 GCF_016900775.1 Olsenella uli
GCGCTTCCTCGTGAGCGACGCCGCGTCCTACGTCACGGGCGAGGTCATCCGTGTCGACGGCGGCATGGCGATGTAACTGGCATGCGTGCAAAAGGGACCGTCACTTTTGCACGCGTTGGGAGTTGAGATGGAGCACAGAGTAGCAATCACCGGCATCGGCGCCGTCACGCCGCTGGCCAACACCGCCAAGGAGACGTGGGCGGCCATGCTGCGCGGC
>NZ_JACJKN010000063.1 GCF_016900775.1 Olsenella uli
CGATGAGACCGTGACCGAGATCAACCTCTACGCCAACTGGGATGAGGTCTCCGATCCGTACGAGGGCTACGTCACCGTCAACTACTGGGACGGCGACGAGCTGCTCGGCACCGGAGCGGTCCTGAACGGCACCAACGAGTGGAGCGGCATCGCCAACCCGACCAAGGACGGCTACGTGTTCGCCGGCTGGAACTTCGAGGGCGACTCCGAG
>NZ_JACJKN010000064.1 GCF_016900775.1 Olsenella uli
GAGGACGGTAAGACCTACGTCTACCTGGCCGACAACGACGGGCGCCTCGCGGGCCCCGGCTGGGTGGTCTCCGACGCGTACGGCCAGGGCCTCCAGCGCTACTGGGTGGACGCCGACGCGCACGCCGCGGTCGAGGGCTACTCCGAGGACGGCTGGGCGCACTACACCACCGAGGAGGGCTACGTCCTGCGCGGCGGCCGGGA
>NZ_JACJKN010000065.1 GCF_016900775.1 Olsenella uli
CACCCGGTCCCATTCCGAACCCGGAAGTTAAGCCCCCGAGCGCCGATGGTACTGCGGAGTAGTCCGTGGGAGAGCAGGACGTCGCTGACCAACAAGGGGCATTTTGCGCGGAAGTTGGAGGAGCCTGGCCCTTTGCGCGCTGGCCTCCCCGTTTGCTTGCCACAGTTTAAGCCGTCCGCAGGGGCGGCTTTTTCTGTATCGG
>NZ_JACJKN010000066.1 GCF_016900775.1 Olsenella uli
CTCTACGTGAGCGACAAGACCGTCTCAAAGTGGGAGCGCGGGCTCAGCCTGCCCAGCGTGCCACTGCTCGTGCCGCTCGCAGACGCGCTCGGGCTCTCCATCTCCGAGCTCATGTCCTGCGCCGAGGCGCCCGGCGAGAAGAGCGTCGAGCGCGCGGAGGCGGACCGCCTCATCGCGACCTCGCTCGGCCTCTCGGGCACGG
>NZ_JACJKN010000008.1 GCF_016900775.1 Olsenella uli
GCTCGACCTGGGCGACCTGCCCGGGCGCGCCATCACGGACCAGCCGCTCAACCTCTCGCTCGGCGAGCGCCAGAAGCTGGGGCTCCTGCGCGCCCTCTCGCGCCCGGAGCCGGTCGTGCTCCTGGACGAGCCGCTCACGAACCTGGACGCCGAGGTGCGGGCGCGCCTGTGCGCGTACCTCGGCGGCCTGCGCGGGCGCCGCACCGTCGTCGCTATCATGCACTCGGGCGAGCTCGACGCCGCGGCGGACCGCATCTACGAGATCCGCGACGGGCGCCTGGCGCGCGTCAAGTAGGCGCGTCACGCCGATCCTTCTCGAATCGGCCCGCACTCCCCGCCGGCACTCATGAGTGCCGGCGGGGAGTGCGGGCATTTTCGTATGCTGGGAGAGGGGAGTGTCGGCATCCATTTGGCGTTTGCCGAGAAGTGCCGGCCCCGGGCTCCCGAAGAGCCGGCACTCATGAGTGCCGGCTTGGGGGCCGCTTGGGGGCCGGGACCCCTCGCGCGCCGGAACCCTCGCGCGTCCCCCGCCCGCCGCTCGGCCAAGCGCCCCAAATTAATCCGCCCTGTGGCTCCGATGTTTTAGAAAAGCCCAGTTGAGCATGAGCCGACGGGCCGCCAGGGCGGATTAATTTCGCGCCGCCTCCCGCCACTCGGCCGGCCCGCACCCAAACTGCGCCCGAAACGCCCGGTAGAAGTTGCTCGTCCCGGCGTAGCCCACCTGCCGCGCCACCTCGCGCACCGGGAGGCTCGTCGCGCGCAGTAGCATCGCCGCGCGCTCCATGCGCTGTTTGGTCACGAGCTCGGTGAACGTCATGCCGCAGCGCTCGTGGATGAGCTCGGAGAGGTAGGTGGTGCTGTAGGAGTAGCGCCGCGCCAGCTCCGCGAGGCTCGCGCTCTCCGGACGCGCGGCGATGTCCTGCAAGATCACGGCGAGCACCTCGTCGGCCCCCTTGGGCCCCTCCTCGGGGACGACGGGGGAGACCAGGGCCGTGATGGCGACGCCGAGCGCCTCGACCACCTGCTCCCAGCCGTCGCGCCGCTCCACGTACGTCACCGCCGCGGCGGCAAAGAGGTCGGCCATGAGCTCGCTGTCGGGGTCGGGCGTGCTGACGCGGTGCACGGGGTGGAGCTTCGTGGCGGAGGTGGTGAGCATGCGAAAGAGCGGCGACCCCTCGTCCGCGATGGGCATGAGGCTCTGCACGAACCGCTTGGTCCTGAAGTAGAGGGCAAGAAACACCTTCCGGCAGGCATCCCCCTCCTCGCGTTCCCCGGTGAGCCTGTCGAGCGGCACGGCCGCCGAGATGATGTCGAAGTCGCCGGGGTTGGGCGGTAGCCCGTCCAGCTCGCCCTCGAGCCACGCGAGCATGAGGACGTTGCGCCCCGCCCGCGGCTCGCGCCTGCCCGTCTCGTCCACGATCTGCCGCACCGCCGCGGCAATGCGCGCACCGTCCATGGCGCTCCCTTCGACGCACCCATTGTAGGGCAGGCCAGGCTGCGGCACTTCTCGGCAAACGGCCTCTGAAAAACCCGTGAGCGGATGCTACAATGGCTCAAATTAAGTTACGGGGAAGTTTTCCGCCGCGGGCGGGGAGAGGAGCCGGCACATGGCAACGTTCTTCGAGGGGGAGTCCCACACCTTTTCCGAGTACCTGCTCGTCCCCGGATACTCCTCGGCGGAGAACATCCCCGCCAACGTGTCGCTCAAGACCCCGCTCGTGAGGTTTCGCCGCGGCGAGGAGCCCGCGCTCAGCCTCAACATCCCCATGGTCTCGGCCATCATGCAGTCCGTCTCCGGCGTCGACATGGGCGTGGCGCTCGCCATCGAGGGCGGCCTGGCCTTCATCTACGGCAACCAGACGCCCGAGCAGGAGGCGGCCATGGTCAAGGCCGTCAAGGACCACAAGGCCGGCTTCGTGGAGTCTGACTCCACGCTCACGCCGGACATGACGATGGCCGAGGTCATGGACCTCAAGGAGCGCACTGGCCACTCCACCATGCCCGTCACCGACGACGGCTCCTCGCGCGGCAAGCTCCTCGGCATCGTGACCAGCCGCGACTACCGCCCCAGCCGCGACGACCACCAGAAGAGGGTCCGCGAGTTCATGACCCCGCGCGAGCGTCTCATCGTGGGCGACAAGGACATCACGCTCAAGAAGGCCAACGACGTCATCTGGGACAACAAGCTCAACGCCCTGCCCGTCGTGGACGAGAACGACCACCTGGTGGGCATCGTCTTCCGCAAGGACTACGACCAGCACAAGTCCAACCCCAACGAGCTCCTGGACGCCAACAAGCGCTACATGGTGGGCGCGGGCATCAACACCCGCGACTACGCCGAGCGCGTGCCGCTGCTCGTGGAGGCCGGCGCCGACGTGCTCTGCATCGACTCCTCCGAGGGCTTCTCCGAGTGGCAGAAGCGCACGCTCGAGTGGGTGCGCGCCAACTATGGCGACTCGGTCAAGGTGGGCGCCGGCAACGTCGTGGACGAGGACGGCTTCCGCTTCCTCGCCGACTGCGGCGCGGACTTCGTGAAGGTGGGCATCGGCGGCGGCTCCATCTGCATTACGCGCGAGACCAAGGGCATCGGCCGCGGCCAGGCCTCGGCGGTCATCGACGTCTGCCGCGCGCGCGACAAGTACTACGAGGAGACCGGCATCTACGTGCCCGTGTGCTCCGACGGCGGCATCGTCTACGACTACCACATGACGCTCGCCCTTGCCATGGGCGCCGACTTCATGATGCTCGGCCGCTACTTCGCCCGCTTCGACGAGTCGCCCACCGAGCGCGTGAACGTCAACGGCCAGTACATGAAGGAGTACTGGGGCGAGGGCTCCGCGCGCGCCCGCAACTGGCAGCGCTACGACCAGGGCGGCGCCTCCAAGCTGGGCTTTGTCGAGGGCGTTGACTCCTACGTGCCCTACGCGGGCTCCCTCAAGGAGGGCGTGGGCCAGACGATCTACAAGATCAAGTCCACGATGTGCAACTGCGGCGCGCTCACGATCAAGGAGCTGCAGCAGAAGGCGCGCCTCACGCTCGTGAGCTCGACCTCGATCGTCGAGGGCGGCGCGCACGACGTCGTGGTCAAGGACTCCCAGCACTCGGTGAGCTACCGCTAGGCGAGAAGAGCCTGCGGCCGACGGCCTCCCGGACGTCTCTTCGAGAAGTGCGCTTCGCGGAACTTCTCTCCGAGACGCCCGGGAGGCCTTTCGTTGCTGGAGCCTCCTCGCGGCGGCCGGACGTTCCGTAGAGAAGTTCCGCGCAGCACGCTTCTCGGAGGAACGTTCGACCGCCCGAGCCGAGGTGCTGCTACAATCAAGCGGTTGACCATCGCACACGAAGGAGCCACGCAGATGAGCGACGCCGAGAAGAACTTCGAGGTCCCGGCCTACGACGCCGAGGAGATCGAGACCCGCTGGCAGGCTGCCTGGGACGCCGAGGAGCTCTACAAGACCGAGGAGAGCCCCGAGAAGCCCAAGAAGTACGTGCTCGAGATGTTCCCGTACCCCTCGGGCGACCTGCACATGGGCCACGCGCGCAACTACACGATCGGCGACGCCATGGCCCGCCAGGCCCGCATGCGCGGCTTTGACGTGCTGCACCCGATGGGCTACGACGCCTTTGGCCTGCCCGCGGAGAACGCCGCCATCAAGCACAACACGCAGGCGAGCGTCTGGACCCACCAGAACATCGCGCAGGCCACCAAGACCATGCGCCGCATGGGCTTCTCCTACGACTACGACCGCATGTTCAACACCTGCGACCCCGAGTACTACAAGTGGGGCCAGTGGATCTTCCTCAAGATGTGGGAGAAGGGCCTGGTCTACCGCGACAACTCGCCGGTGAACTGGTGCCCCGGCTGCCAGACGGTCCTTGCCAACGAGCAGGTCGTGGACGGCAAGTGCTGGCGCTGCGGCTCGGTGCCCGAGAAGCGCGCGCTCAGCCAGTGGTACTTCAAGATCACCGACTACGCCCAGGAGCTCCTGGACGACCTCAAGAAGCTCGAGGGCAAGTGGCCCGAGCGCGTCCGCGCGATGCAGGCCAACTGGATCGGCCGCTCCGAGGGCGCCGAGATCGACTTCGCGCTGGCCGCGGAGGACGGCGTGACCCCCACCGACACCAAGATCACCGTCTTCACCACGCGCCCGGACACGCTCTTCGGCGTCTCCTTCTTCCTGCTGCCGCCCGAGAGCCCGCTTGCCGCCGAGCTCGTGGCTGGCACAGAGCACGAGGAGGCCTTCCTCGAGCTCAAGGCCGCGGCGGAGAAGGTCTCCTCGGTCGACCGCCAGGGCTCTGAGCGCGAGAAGCACGGCGTCTTCACCGGCCGCTACGTGATCAACCCGGTGAACGGCCGCCCGGCCCCCATCTGGGTCGCCGACTACGTCCTCATGGACTATGGCACCGGCGCCGTCATGGGCGTGCCCTGCGGCGACCAGCGCGACTTCGACTTCGCCAAGAAGTACGGCCTCGAGATCGCCCCGATCATCTGCGAGAAGGACGACCCGCTCTACGAGCGGCTCAAGGACGAGCGCGAGCTCGTGGTGACCTCCGTGGACTGGGACCACGCGATGGAGGCCGAGGGCTACCTCGTGCAGTCCGGCCCGTTCACCGGCATGAAGGGCGGCAAGCACTCCGAGGCCGTGGACGCCATCATCGACTGGCTCGGGCAGCAGGGGCTCGGCCGCAAGACGGTGCAGTTCCGCCTGCGCGACTGGCTCATCAGCCGCCAGCGCTACTGGGGCAACCCCATCCCGATGATCCACTGCGACTGCTGCGGCGACGTGCCGGTGCCCTATGAGGACCTGCCCGTCACGCTGCCGGACACGCTCGACCTCGGCGCCGGCGAGACGCTCGCGGAGTACGCGCCCTTCTACGAGACCACCTGCCCCAAGTGCGGCAGGCCCGCCAAGCGCATCACCGACACCATGGACACCTTCACGTGCTCGAGCTGGTACTACCTGCGCTACTGCGACCCGCACAACGAGGAGCTGCCCTTCTCGCGCGAGGCCGTGGACCGCTGGATGCCGGTGGACAACTACATCGGCGGCATCGAGCACGCCATCCTGCACCTGCTCTACAGCCGCTTCTTCACCAAGGTCCTGCGCGACCTCGGCATGATCGGCATCGACGAGCCCTTCGAGAACCTGCTCTGCCAGGGCATGGTCAAGGACGCCAACGGCGACACCATGTCCAAGTCCAAGGGCAACGTCGTGCCGCCGTCCTCGGTGATCGAGCCCTACGGCGCGGACACCATGCGCCTGGCCATCCTCTTCATCGCCCCGCCCGAGAAGGACTTCAACTGGGACGAGGAGGCCGTCGCCGGCGCCAACCGCTTCATCAAGCGCGCCTGGCGCGTGGTCTGGCTGCTCAGCCAGGGCGCGGCCGCGGGGGCCGTGGACGCGGGCACGCTCGACGCTGCGGGCAAGGAGCTGTGGCGCACGCTCAACGGCATGGGCCTCAAGTGCACCGCCGACTTCGACCGCGGCCAGTTCAACACCGCCATCTCCGCCGTCATGGAGATTACCAACGCGGCGTCCAAGTACGTGAACGACGTGGCGCCCGAGCAGCGCGACCCCGCGCTCTGCTTCGCCGTGGCGCACGCGATTGTGACCATGCTCGCGCCGATCTGCCCGCACTGGGCCGAGGAGCTCTGGCACAAGGCGCTGGCGCAGGAGGGCTCCGTCTACAACGCCGCCTGGCCCGAGTTCGACGCCGCGGCCGCCAAGGCCGACGAGGTGGAGATTGCCGTCCAGATCAAGGGCAAGGTCCGCGGCCGCGTGACGGTTCCCGCCGACGCCTCCGACGGCGAGCTCGAGGAGGCCGCCAAGGCCGCCGTGGCCGAGCAGCTCGCCGGCAAGGAGATCAAGAAGGTCATCGTCATCAAGGGCCGCCTGGTCAACATCGTGGCGGTGTAGGCTCTCACGTGTGGGGGCGGACCCCCGCCTCTTCCTCCGAGAAGTGCGCTGCGCGGAACTTCTCTCCGGAAGAGGCGGGGATCCGCGCGTCTCGGCCCGCACGTGCTGCCGCCGGAGTGGGGCGGTTAGGTTTCTGGGGTCGTTGCGCACGGGACGGCCGTCGGGTTTAGAAAGGCGGGCCCGTTGCGGGAGGCGAGAAGGGCGCGTGGCCGTTCTTCTCGCCTTTGAGCGCAACGGGCCCGGTTTCCCAAGCGGGAGGGGCGCTGCCGCGTGCAGCGGCCGCGAATCTCTAGCTCCGTGCGCGCGACGTGGTGCGACGGCCGCGTTTTTCTAAGCGGCGACAGCATGGCGCGCGCAACGCGCGCCACTTTCTAACCCGGCCGCGCGCTCCGTCGCGCCGTCCGCCCGCCGATGCGCGATGTGGGGTTCTCGTGGAGGCGTTTTGACGCGGGGCGAGAAAAACCGTAGACTAGCAGCGTATTCGAAGCTGTAACCGTAGGAAGTGGGGTGGATTTTCTCGCCCCGCTTCCTTTCTGTATGAAGACGGGAGGGGCGATGCCCAAGCAAGGTCTCGAGCAGGCGATCATCGACGCGCTGGAGCCCCGCGCCGGGGAGCGCGGCATCGACGTCGTGGACGTCGAGGTCGTCGGCGCGAGCAAGGCGCCCTGCGTGCGCGTGCGGATCGACCACGCGGACGAGTCCGCGCCCACCATCACGCTCGACGAGGTGACGGAGGAGACGGAGTGGATCTCGGCCGCGCTGGACGAGCTCGACCCCATCCCCTCGAGCTTCACCCTCGAGGTGTCGAGCCCGGGCATGGCGCGCCCCCTGCGCCGCCCGCGCGACTTCGCGCGCTTCGCCGGCCAGACGGTGGCCGTGAGCCTCGTGCCCGGGGAGGGGAGGCGCCGCTACACAGGCACCCTCCTGGGCATCGAGGGCCAGACGGTGGCCCTCGAGGTCGACGGCGAGCGCGTGGAGCTCTCGCTCGACGACATCAGGAAGTGCACGATCAAGCCCGACTTCGGCGAGGCCGACGCCTGCGCCCCGGGCAGGAGGAAGTAAGGAGAAACCCATGGCCTCTCAGATGATGGAAGCCCTCGAGCTGCTCTGCCAGGAGCGCCACATCGACCAGCTCTACTTGCTCGACCGGCTCGAGCAGTCGCTCGCGAAGAGCTACGCCGACGTCTTGCACCTGCCCTTCGGCGCCCGCGTCACGATCGACCGCCAGACCGGCAAGGTCTACGTTTACGAGCTCGTCCCCAAGGGCGAGGAGGACCCGGAGACCGGCGAGTACTCCGAGTTCGACGAGGTCGATGTGACCCCCGCCGACACGAGCCGCATCGCCGCCCAGCACGCCAAGGCCGAGATCAAGGCCATCGTGCGCAACGCCGCCCGCGTCCAGATCTACGAGGAGTTCTCGCAGCGCGTGGGCGACATCATCACCGGCACGGTCCTGCAGACCACCTCGGACTTCACGATCATCAAGATCCGCGAGGGCGTCGAGGCGGAGCTGCCGCACTTCGACCAGCGCCGCTTCCCCGAGGAGCGCAACGAGCGCCCCGCCGGCGAGCGCTACGCCCACAACCAGCGCATCCGCGCGATCATCATCGACGTGCGCGACCCCAACTCCACGCAGCCCGTGGTGCGCGGCGAGCGCCAGCGCCCGCCCATCGTGGTCTCCCGCACCCACCCGGACCTGCTGCGCCGCCTCTTCGAGCTCGAGGTGCCCGAGGTCTATGACGGCGTCGTCGAGGTCAGGAGCATCGCCCGCGAGCCCGGCGTGCGCTCCAAGGTGGCCGTCTCCTCCAACGACCCGCGCCTCGACCCGGTGGGCGCCTGCGTCGGCCCCAAGGGCAGCCGCGTGCGCACCGTGGTCTCCGAGCTGCGCGGCGAGCGTGTCGACGTGGTCCTCTGGAGCGACGACCCGGCCCGCCGCGTGGCCTCGGCGCTTTCGCCGGCGCGCGTCTCCCGCGTGATCATCGACGAGGAGACCGATTACGCCACCGTCATCGTCCCCGACGACCAGCTCTCGCTCGCCATCGGCAAGGAGGGCCAGAACGCCCGGCTCGCCGCGCGCCTCACGGGCATGCACATCGACATCAAGAACGAGTCGCTCGCGGCCGGCGTCCTGCGCGACCTGCCGCGCGCCGCCGCGGAGGACGACCTGCTCGACGACGGCGAGGCGCACCGCTGCGAGTTCGTCGGCGCCAACGGCGTCCAGTGCCGCAACATGGCGCGCCCCGGCTCGCGCTTCTGCGGCATCCACGAGGCGATCGCCGGCGCCGAGGTCAGCTCCGACCCCGACTCGCTCATCTAGGGTACCCGCAGGAACTAGCAGACGGGCGCGTGCCCGAAGGTTTGGAAGGTAGGTCACATGGCAAAGACGCGCGTACATGACCTCGCGAAGGAATACGGGATGTCGAGCAAGGAGATGCTCGGGCACCTCGCCGACATGAAGATACCGGCCAAGTCGGCCTCCTCGACGCTCGAGGACGCCTACGTCTCCATCGTGCGCAAGAAGCTCAAGCCCATCCTCGAGGCCCGCGCCGCCGAGATCGAGGCCGCCAAGCGCGCCGAGGCCGAGGCCAAGGCCGAGGAGGCCCGCATCGCCGCCGAGCAGGCCGAGGCCGAGCGCATCGCCGCCGAGGAGCGCCGCGAGCGCGAGCGCGCCGAGGAGGAGCGCCGCCGCGCCGCCGCCGAGGCCGAGCGCAAGGCCAAGGAGGAGGCCCGCGCCGAGGCCGAGCGCAAGGCCCGCGAGGAGGCCGAGAAGAACCGCGTGCGCGACAACGCGCCGAAGTCCGTCCCGTCCTTCTCGTCCCTGCTCGACCAGATCGCGCAGCAGGAGGAGGTCCTCAAGCGCCAGGCCGAGGAGGCCGCGCAGAAGAAGGCCGCCGAGAAGGGCGGGCACGGCCGCCGCGCCGAGGGCGCCCGCCCGGCCGGGCGCCGCGGCTCCGGCCCCGCGCCCGCGGCGCAGCCCGGCCCGAGCGCGCCGGCGTCCGACGACGCCGGCCGCGGCCGCCGCGGCAAGAAGGGCCGTCGCGGCGAGGGCGGCGAGGACCGCTACAGCCGCATGGCGCGCGAGGCCGAGGCCTATAACAGGAGCCGCGTCCTCGAGGAGGCCCGCGTGGCCGTCGAGGAGGCGTCCCGCGAGTCCACCGGGCGCCGCAAGCGCCGCAAGGAGCGCCGCCAGAAGCAGGCCGAGCAGGCCGCCGAGCAGCACCGCATCGAGGAGGCCATCGCCAACGACCAGGACCTCTCGCAGCTCGACACCGTGAGGGTCCCGCAGGGCTCCACCGTGGGCGAGCTCGCCGAGCTCCTCGGCGTGCCGGCCAACGACATCATCAAGCGCCTCTTCCTGCTGGGCACCCCGCTCACGCTGACCGAGTCCATGTCCGACGAGCTCATCGAGCTCGTGGCCGACGACCTCGGGCGCGACGTCAAGGTCATGACCAAGGAGGAGGAAAACTCCTTCACGTTCTACGACGACCCGGCCGACCTCAAGCCGCGCCCGCCGGTGGTCACCGTCATGGGCCACGTCGACCACGGCAAGACCTCGCTTCTGGACGCCATCCGCCACACGGGCGTGGCCGAGGGCGAGGCCGGCGGCATCACGCAGGCCATCGGCGCCTCCCAGGTCAAGATCAACGGCCGCACGATCACCTTCATCGACACCCCGGGCCACGAGACCTTCACGGCCATGCGCGCCCGCGGCGCCAAGGTGACCGACATCGTCATCCTGATCGTGGCGGCCGACGACGGCGTCATGCCGCAGACCGTGGAGTCCATCAACCACGCCAAGGCCGCGGGCGTCCCCATCATCGTGGCCGTCAACAAGATCGACAAGCCGGGCGCCAACCCCGACAAGGTGCGCCAGGAGCTCACCGAGTACGGCGTCATCCCCGAGGAGTGGGGCGGGCAGAACATGTTCGTCAACATCTCCGCCAAGCAGAAGATCGGCATCGACGAGCTGCTCGAGACCGTCCTTCTCCAGGCGGACGTCCTCGAGCTCAAGGCCAACCCGGACACCTTCGCCTCCGGCAACGTCCTCGAGGCCAAGCTCGACCGCGGCCGCGGCTCCGTGGCCACGGTCCTCGTGACGCGCGGCACGCTGCACATCGGCGACGCGCTCGTGGCCGGCATGTCCTACGGCCGCGTCCGCGCGATGCTCGACCCCAAGGGCAACTCCGTCGAGACCGCCGGCCCCTCGGACGCCGTGGAGATCCTCGGCCTGCAGAGCGTGCCGATGGCCGGCGACGAGTTCCGCGTCTTCCAGGACGACCGCGACGCCCGCGACCTCGCCGACCAGCGCGCCCTCAAGGCCCGCATCGAGGAGCAGAACCGCGTCAAGCACGTGACGCTCGAGAACCTCTTCGACACCATGGCCGACGCCGAGGTCAAGGAGCTCAACCTCATCATCAAGGCCGACGTCCAGGGCTCGATCGAGGCGCTCCAGGACTCCCTCGACAAGATGGACCAGTCCGAGGTCCGCATCAACACGATCCACTCGGCCGTGGGCGCCATCACCGAGACCGACGTCGTCCTCGCGGACGCCTCCAACGCCATCATCATCGGCTTCGGCGTGCGCCCGGAGGCCAAGGCCCGCGCGGCCGCCGAGCGCGACGGCGTGGAGATCCGCACCTACAGCGTCATCTACAAGGCGATCGAGGACATCGACGCCGCCCGCATCGGCATGCTCAAGCCCACCGAGATCGAGGTCCAGACGGGCTCGGCCGAGGTCCGCGACACCTTCAAGGTGCCCAAGGTCGGCATCGCCGCGGGCTGCATGGTCCAGGACGGCGAGATCTCCCGCGACGACAAGGTCCGCCTCGTGCGCGACGGCATCGTCGTCTACGACGGCAAGATCGCGTCGCTCAGGCGCTACAAGGACGACGTCAAGAGCGTCAAGGCGGGCTTCGAGTGCGGCATCGGCCTGGAGAACTTCCAGGACGTCAAGCCCGGCGACATCATCGAGGGCTACCGCATCGACCAGGTGGCGCGCACCGAGTAGTTCACCGCGGACGGGGCGGGGCCGTGCGGCCCCGCCCCCGCTTGGGAGCATGACCAATGAAGCAGAACCAGTATTCGAGAAGGACCAACGCGCTCGCGCGGGAGAAGCTCAGCTACATCCTGCTCTTCGAGGTCTCCGACCCCGCGCTGGCGCTCGTGACCGTCACGGGCGTGGAGGTCTCCGTCGACAAGTCGCTCCTGCGGGCGTTCGTGAGCTGCGACGCCGAGCGCTATGACGAGGTCACGGCCGCGCTCGCGCGCGCCAAGGGCCGCATCCGCTCGCTTCTGGGCCGCTCGCTCGGCTGGCGCGTGACCCCGGAGCTCGACTTTCGCATCGACACCACGACCGACGAGGCCGAGCGCATCGCGCGCGCCCTCGAGGACGTGCCCCCCACGCTCGGCGTGGAGAAGGACGAGTTCGGCTACCCGGTGGCCGACGTGCCCGCGGCGGCGGGCGAGAAGGACGACGAGGAGTAGGGGGTCCGCATGCTGGGGGGAGCCATTCCCGCCGAACAGGCCGCGCAGTTCGACGCGATCGCCCGCCTGATCGAGGCGGCGCGGCGCATCGTCGTCTGCGCGCACACCTCGCCCGACGGCGACGCGCTCGGCTCGGGGCTCGCCCTGGCCGAGGTCATCGAACGCACCTGGCCGGGCCGCGAGGTCACGAGCCTGCTCGCCGACGACGACGTGGTGCCGCGCACCTACGCCTTCCTGCCGGGCGCGGACTCCTTCGTGCGCGCCTGCGCCTACGAGGGCTCGCCCGACCTCTTCGTCTGTGTGGACCTCTCGCAGCCGGGCCGGCTCGCCGATGCGCGCGCCGTGCTCGAGCGCTCCGCGCACGCGGTGGTGCTCGACCACCATCCGGGCGGCGAGCCGGGCTGGGACGCCGGCGTGGTGCGCCCGGACGCCGCGGCGGCCGGCATCATCGTCGCCGAGTTCGCGCGCCACGTGGGCTGCGAGCTCACGCCCACGATCGCGCAGAACCTGCTCTGCGCCCTCATGACGGACACGGGCTGCTTCCAGTACCAGAACGCCAACGGCGAGGCGTTCTGCGTCGCGAGCTCGCTCGTCGAGGCCGGCGCCTCGCCCTCCGAGGTGTCGCTCCACGTCTACCAGAGCGACCGGCTCGCCTACATCCACCTCTCCGCCACCGTCATGAGCCGCATCACCACCTTCGAGCAGGGAAAGATCGCCTACAGCTATGCCACCGCGGCCGACTTCGCCGCCACGGGCGTGCCCGTGGCGGAGTGCGACGGCCTCGTCGACCTGGTGCGCCGGGTCGACGGCTGCGAGGTGGCGCTCTTCCTGAAGGAGGTCCCCGGCGGCAAGGTCCGCGGGAACCTGCGCGCCAAGTCCTCGCGCGACATCTCCTCGATCGCGCGCGAGATGGGCGGCGGCGGGCACGCCGCGGCGGCGGGCTTCACCGTGGACGGCGACATCGACGAGGCGCTCGCCGTCGTCCTGCCCAAGCTCCGCGCCCTGTACGCCCCGGCGGAGGGCTGACGTTGGCCCGCCGTCCGAGCGCGTTCTCGGCGCTCATCGCCATCGACAAGCCCGCCGGCATGACGAGCCACGACGTCGTCTCCCGCGTCCGCCGCGCGGTGGGGGAGCGCCGCGTGGGCCACGCCGGCACGCTCGACCCGGCCGCCACCGGCGTGCTCGTGGTGGGCATCGGCCAGGCCACTAAGCTCCTGGGCCTGCTCACGCTCGACCGCAAGGGCTACGACGCGACCTTCCAGCTCGGGTCCGAGACCACCACGGACGACGCCGAGGGCGACATCACGCGCACGGCCGAGGTGCCAGGCGAGCTGCTCGACCCCATGGTCGCCAAGCTCGAGGTCTCGAGCCTCGCGGGCGAGCAGGACCAGGTGCCCCCGGCCTTCTCCGCCGTCTCGGTGGGCGGCCGGCGCGCCTACGACGCCGCCCGCTCGGGCGAGGCGCTCGGGCTCGCCGCCCGGCGCGTCCGCGTCTATGACGCGCGCCTCCTCGGCGTTGACGCCGCGGCCAGGAGCTGGGAGCTCTCGCTCGACGTCTCCAAGGGCACCTACGTGCGCAGCCTCGCGCGCGACCTCGGGCGCCGCCTGGGCTGCTGCGCGCACGTCTCGGCCCTCAGGCGCACCTTCTCCGGCCCCGTGGCGCTCGCCGACTGCCTGACGCTCGAGGAGCTCGAGGCCCGCGGCGCCGAGCTCGTCCACGAGCGCTGCCTCGACCCGGTCGGCGTCCTGGGCCTTCCCGAGCGCGCCCTCTCGCTCGATGAGGTCGTCGACGTCATGAACGGGCGCAGGATCTCGCTTGGCGAGGTGCGTGACGACTGCGTGGTGCGCGCCCCCGCCCCCGGCGAGCGCGTGGCGCTCACCCTGGGCGGCGGCCTGGCCGGCATCTGGCGCCGCGACGGGCGCCACCTCGTCTGCGAGACCAACTTCCCGCAGGCCGTCGAGGGCGTGCGCGCGCCCGTCGACGCCCGCTCGCTCTCTCCCGAGTCGCCGCTCGACGAGCGCGGCGTCCGCGCGCTCGTGCGCGCCTGCGTCCCCGCGGGCCGCGCGTATCGCGGCGGCTTTGGCATGCGCCTGCTCGACGGGGCCGTCGAGTGCGCGCTCGACGTGCCCTACCGCGCGCCGTTCTCCGCCGTGGCCGTGGGGGAGGGCCCCGAGCCCGCCTGTGACCCGCTCCTCTCGGAGAGGCGCGCGCTCGGCGAGGACCGGCGCTTCGTCTGCGCCATCGGCGCCTTCGACGGGCTGCACCGCGGGCACCGGGCGCTTCTCGCCCGCGCCCGCGCCGAGGCCGGGCGCCGGGGCTGCCGCCTGGCCGTCGTGACCTTCTCGCCCGACCCCGCGCGCGTCCTCTCGCCGGACGCCGCGCCCGACGAGCTGCTCTCCGCCGACGATCGCGAGTACGCCCTCGTCGACTCCGGGGCGGACGCCCTTCTCGTCTTCTCGTTCACCCCCGAGCTCGCGGCCGTGCCGTACGAGCGCTTCGTGCGCGAGGGACTGGGCTCTCTTCTCGACGTCCGCGCCATCGTGGTGGGCGAGGACTTTCGCCTGGGCGCCCGGGGGGCGGGCACCGTCCCCGCCCTGCGCGAGCTCGGCCGGGCGGACGGCTTCGACGTCATCGGCGTGCCGCTTGCGAGCGAGGGCGGGGCCCCCATCACCGCCACGCGCATCCGCGGCCTCATAGGGCGGGGGAGCGTCGAGGAGGCGTCTGCGCTCATGGGCCGCTGCCACTTTGTCGCGGGCACGGTCGAGCACGGGCGCGGCGAGGGCACGGGCTTTGGCTTCCCCACGGCGAACGTGCGCGTGGACGCGGGCGCGTGCCTCCCCGCCGAGGGCGTCTACGCGGGGTTCGTCGTCGTGGGCAGCGCCCTCGGCACCGACCACGTGGGCGAGGTCGCCTACCCGGCGGCCATCAACGTGGGCAAGCCGAGGTCCTTCTCGCCGGGCGAGGAGGGCGAGCCCTTCCTCGAGGCGACGCTGCTCGGCTTCGGGGGCGACCTCTACGGCGCGGTCGTGCGCGTGGTCTTTGTCCGGTGGCTCCGCGAGCCGCGGACGTTCCCCTCGCTCGACGAGCTCGAGCGCGTGGTGCTCGGCAACGTGTCCTGGGTGCGTGCTACCCTCGGGGTGCGGGGGGTCGAGCTTTCCGGGAGGCGCGCGTGATAACCGACGAGGACAAGGAGCGGGTCCGCCAGGCCACGGACTTCGTGCAGCTCGTGGCCGAGACCGTGGAGCTCAGGCAGCGCGGCCAGGAGTTCTGGGGGTGCTGCCCCTTCCACGGCGAGAAGAGCCCGTCTTTCAAGGTGAACCCGGCGACGGGCCTGTGGCACTGCTTTGGCTGCGGGGACGGCGGCGACGTCTTCTCCTACGTGCAGCGCCGCGAGAACCTCGACTTCCCCGACGCCATCCGCTACCTCGCGGACCGCGCCGGGATCGAGCTCGCCGAGGAGCGCGGCGGCCGGCGCGGGCCCCGGAAGACGCGCCTCATGGAGGCGCTCGGCGCCGCCGAGGAGTACTACCACACCATGCTCATGCGCGGCAAGGGCCCGGGCCCGGACGAGGCGCGGCGCTACTTCGCCGGCCGCGGCTTCGGCTCGGCCGTCTGCCGGCGCTGGGGGCTCGGCTTCGCCCCGGGGCGCGGGCAGCTCGTGGCGCGGCTGCGCGCCCAGGGCTTCACCCCCGCCGAGCTCATCGCGGCCGACCTCGCGCAGGAGCGCTCGGGGCGCGTCGTGGACCGCTTCTACGACCGCGTGATGTTTCCCATCCACGACGAGCAGGGCCGCACCATCGCCTTCGGCGGCCGCGTCATCGGGCCCAAGCGCGACAACGTGGCCAAGTACGTCAACACGCGCGACACGGCCGCCTTCAACAAGGGCAAGCACCTCTTCGCCTACGACCGGGCCAAGGAGGGGATGGCCGCCACCGGCGAGGCCATCGTCTGCGAGGGCTACACCGACGTCATCGCCATGCACGAGGCCGGGTTCACCAACGCCGTGGCCGCGCTCGGCACGGCCTTCCGGCTGGACCACGTGCGGCTCATGGAGCGCCAGCGCGTGAGCCGCATCGTCTGCCTCTTCGACGGGGACGCCGCGGGGCAGCGGGCGGCCGAGCGCGCGGTGCGCTACATCGACAAGACCTCGGCGGCGCTCATGTGCGTGGTGCTGCCGGACAACCTCGACCCGATGGAGTTCCTCTCCGAGCGCGGCGCCGAAGCGCTGCGCCCCATCCTCGCCGCGGCGCGCCCGCTCATGGACTTCGTCTTCGAGAAGCGCCTGGCGGGCCTCGACCTCTCGGCCCCGGGCCTGCGCGTCCGCGCGCTCGCGGACATGGCCCAGCTCCTGGCGCCGCTCAAGCACTCGGTCCTGCTCGACGAGTACGCCACGCGGCTCGCGGACACCCTCGGGATGGACGTCGACGAGACCAAGCGCGCCATTCGCGAGGCCAAGGTCGCGGAGGTCGAGGAGGACCGCGCCCCCGCGCGCCCGGCGTCCCGGCGGCCCGCCCGCACGGCGCCGGCCCCCGCGGCACAGGCGATGCCCCCCGCGCCCGCCTACGACGACGAGGGGGCCTACGTGCCCGACGACTACGTGCCCGCGGACGCCTATGACGCCGCGCCGGCCGCGCCCCCGGCCACCCGCCCCCCTCGCCCCGCGCGCGCCGCCGGGTACCGCGCGCTCTCCGCCGACGACCGCATGCAGGTCGCGGCCGAGCGCGAGCTGCTCGGCGCCATGGCGCAGCGCCCGGACGCCCTGAGGCCCTACGCCGAGCGCATCGCCGGGCTCTCCTGGTCGGACGCCCGCCACGAGGCGATGGCGTGGGCGATGCTCTCCACGCCGGAGGGCACGAGCCCCGCCGAGGCCGTGGCGGCGGCGAGCTCGGTGGTGAGCGAGGCGCCCTCGATCCTCTCGGGCGGGCGCGTGATGGACGACGACGAGCTCTCGGACGCCGAGAAGCTCGACTTCATCGTGGACACCGCCGAGCTCTGCTCGTGCCGGAGGCGGATCCGCCAGATCCGCGCGGCGCTCGGCTCCTCCTCGCGCCCGGACGAGGAGTCCCAGGCGCTCTTCCGCGAGGCGACCGAGCTTCAGCGCCGGGTGAACGAGTTGGTCGGGGCACTTTCCTCGGTATCGTCCGAGTAGGTTTCGGGTATAATCTCGAAGTTCATGCGTCGAAGGGGAGATACGTGGCAGGAAGCAAGAAGAAGTCAGGCAGCAAGCTCTCCGAGGAGCTGACCCGCGTCCTCGACGAGCTCGCCGGCGGCGCCAAGGCGCCCGCAAGCGTCTCCGAGGACGACATCCAGCTCGCCATCAGGGACATCGACGTCGACTCGGAGGAGCTCTCCGACCTGTACGACGCGCTGCGCGCGAAGGGGGTCGACATCACGAGCACCGAGTCCTCGGGCCAGGAGTTCTCCTCGGGCGACGACGCCGAGGACGACTTCGACGACGATGACGTCTCGGGCGACGAGTTCGAGGACGAGGAGGGTGAGTCGGAGAGCGCGGCCGAGGCCAAGGCCGTCAAGGAGGCCCTGCGCTCCGTGCCCAAGGCAAAGGCCGCCAAGCCCAAGCGCTCCAGCCGCGCCCGCGCCCGCAGGCAGGACACCTCCACGGTCATGCTCACCGGCGACCCGGTGCGCATGTACCTCAAGGAGATCGGCAAGGTCGACCTGCTCACGGCCTCCGAGGAGGTTCACCTCGCCATGAAGATCGAGGCGGGGACCGACGCCACCGAGAAGCTCGAGGCCGCCGAGGCCGGCGAGGTGCAGCTCACGCGCGCCGAGCAGCGCCGCCTCATGCGCATCGAGCAGGTGGGCCTCGACGCCAAGCAGCAGCTCATCAGCGCCAACCTGCGCCTCGTGGTCTCCATCGCCAAGCGCTACGTGGGCCGCGGCATGCTCTTCCTCGACCTCATCCAGGAGGGCAACCTCGGCCTCATCCGCGCCGTCGAGAAGTTCGACTACACCAAGGGCTTCAAGTTCTCCACCTACGCCACGTGGTGGATTCGCCAGGCCATCACCCGCGCCATCGCCGACCAGGCCCGCACCATCCGCATCCCGGTCCACATGGTCGAGACCATCAACAAGCTCATCCGCGTGCAGCGCCAGCTGCTCCAGGACCTCGGGCGCGACCCCACCCCCGAGGAGATCGGCGCCGAGATGGGCATGAGCCCGGACCGCGTGCGCGAGATCCAGAAGATCAGCCAGGAGCCCGTCTCCCTGGAGACGCCCATCGGCGAGGAGGAGGACTCCCAGCTCGGCGACTTCATCGAGGACTCCACCGCCGTGGCCCCGCCCGAGGCCGCCTCTGACTCGATGCTCCGCGAGCAGCTCGACCAGGTGCTCGACGGCCTTGCCGACCGCGAGCGCAAGGTCATCAAGTTCCGCTTTGGCCTCGAGGATGGCCACCCGCGCACGCTCGAGGAGGTCGGCCGCGAGTTCGGCGTCACCCGTGAGCGCATCCGCCAGATCGAGTCCAAGACGCTCGCCAAGCTGCGCCACCCGAGCCGCTCGGGGCGCCTCAAGGACTACATGGAGGACTAGGTCGTCCTTCTCAACCTGTCTCGCGGCCCCGCGCCTCTCCCGGCGCGGGGCCGCTTTCCGTGAGGCCCTCTCGCCGCGCATGCCCGAGGGCGCCCGGCGAGAAGAACGGCGCGCCTGAGGCTCCCGCGAGCATGCCCCCGCGCACGGAACCACCGAGCATGCCCCCGCGCACGGAATCGAGCTCTCAGGGCGGCAAACCGTGCGCGGGGGCATGCTCGGCAACGCCCGGGATGGCGGCCCCGCCTCGCGCCGAATCGGCCCGCGGCCCGCCCCGGAAAAGAAATCTGAGATTTCCACTTGCATGCCATCCAAGAATCTGTATACTCTTCTCTTGTGCGAACGCGCACATCACATTCCCCGGTGGCGCAGTGGTAGCGCAGCTGACTGTTAATCAGCGTGTCGTAGGTTCGAATCCTACCCGGGGAGCCAGGACATGCAGGGGCCGGCAGAGATGCCGGCCCTTTTGCTATGCCTCCGCCCCCTCTGCCGTTTCTATGACCCCCGGCGCCCTGTGTTAGGATTTCAACGCAACAGCCCATCCGCATGCCGGGAGGAACCGTGAGCCACACCATCGAGGCGGCCGACAAGGCCGCGCACGTCACCGGCGCGCTCGCCAAGGACCGCTTCATCCTGCAGCAGCTCGTGACCAAGGACTTCAAGCTGCGCTATCGCCGCTCGGTCCTCGGCGTCATCTGGAGCGTGCTCAACCCGCTGCTCATGATGATGATCATGAGCTTCGTCTTCTCGTACTTCCTGCGCGGCTCCAACGTGGAGAACTACCCGCTCTACCTCATCGTGGGCAACATCACCTTCTCGCTCATGAGCGAGGCCACCAACGGCGGGCTCACCTCCATCATCAGCGCCGCGCCGCTGCTCAAGAAGGTCAAGGTCGACCGCTGGGTCTTCCCGGTCCAGAAGGTCTTCTCGGCGATGATGAACTTCGGGTTCTCCCTCATCGCCGTCGTCGTGGTCATGCTGTTCTTCCAGGTCGTGCCCACCTGGCACGTCGTGTGGATGATCCCGGCGCTCTTCCTGCTCATGCTCTTCTGCATCGGCATCAGCCTGCTCATCGGCGCCGCCGCCGTCTTCTTCCGCGACATGATCCACCTCTGGAGCGTGGCCCTCACGGCCTGGACCTACCTCACGCCGATCTTCTGGGACCTCTCGCTGCTCACCAACGCCGGCGCGCCGCAGTTCGTGGTGTGGGTCGTCAAGGCCAACCCCATGTACAACTACCTCGAGATGATGCGCTGCGCCATCGTGTACCAGTCGAGCCCCACCACGACGGTGCTCCTGCTCGCGGTATTCTGGGCGCTGCTCATGCTCGTCATCGGCTACTTCGTCTTCCGCAAGACCGAGCACAAGTTCATCCTCTTCATCTAGGGCGGTATCCCCATGGCTGACACCACCGGCTCCGAGTACGCGATCGAGGTCAACGACGTCTCGATGATCTTCAACATCGCGAGCGAGCAGCTCAACAACCTCAAGGAGTACTTCATCAAGATCATGAGGCACGAGCTCTTCTTCAAGGAGTTCCGCGCGCTCGACCACGTGAGCTTCAAGGTGCGCCGCGGCGAGGTCGTGGGCCTCGTGGGCACCAACGGCTCCGGCAAGTCCACGATGCTCAAGTGCATCGCCGGCGTGCTCGAGCCCTCCGAGGGCTCGATCGTCGTGCGCGGCAACATCGCCCCGCTCATCGAGCTCGGAGCGGGCTTCGACCCCGAGCTCACCGCCCGCGAGAACATCTACCTCAACGGGTCGCTGCTCGGCTACTCCCGCGAGTTCGTCGACGAGCACCTCCAGGAGATCATCGACTTCGCCGAGCTCCAGGACTTCATGGACATGCCGCTCAAGAACTACTCCTCCGGCATGGTGGCGCGCATCGCCTTCGCCATCGCCACGGTGACCGAGCCGGACCTCCTCATCGTCGACGAGACGCTCTCCGTCGGCGACGTCTTCTTCCAGGAGAAGTGCGAGCGCCGCATCCAGAGCTTCATCGACTCGGGCAACGTCACGGTGCTCTTCGTGTCCCACTCCATGAAGCAGGTGGAGCGCATCTGCGAGCGCGCGATCTGGATCGAGAAGGGCGTCCAGCGGATGGACGGTCCCGTCGAGGAGGTCGTCGAGGCGTACGAGCGGCAGTTCGGGTAGGAGGTCCGCGCGGCAGCGCCCCGGCGCGGCCGAATGGTGTACACTGTGGGGGATTCTTTAAGCCGGTGCGAGACGCCAGCAAGGTCAGGTCCTCCCGGGGACGCTCTCATAGCCTTATCTCGACGCTCGTGCCGGCATACGGCAGGGCGTCTTTTTGTGAGAAGGGAGTCCCATGGAACAGCCACAGCTCAAGGCCCAGATTATGGACGAGCAGGCCATGAGCCGCGCGCTCACCCGCATCGCCCACGAGATCATCGAGAAGAACGAGGGGGCCGAGGGCATCGCGCTCGTGGGCATCGTGCGCCGCGGCGCCGCGCTCGCGCCGCTGCTCGCCGACGAGATCGAGAAGATCGAGGGGACGCGCCCGCCCGTGGGCACGCTCGACGTGAGCTTCTACCGCGACGACGTCCGCCGCAAGATTGCGCCCGTGGAGTTTGGCACCGACATCCCCTTCGGCGTCGACGACCGTGACATCATCCTCGTGGACGACGTCCTCTACACCGGCCGCACCATCCGCGCCGCCCTCGACGCGCTCATCGACCTCGGCCGCCCGAGGACCGTGCAGCTCGCCGTCATGATCGACCGCGGGCACCGCGAGCTCCCCATCCGCGCCGACTACGTGGGCAAGAACGTCCCGTCCTCGCACGAGGAGGACGTCCGCGTAACCATCGCCCCGTACGACGAGACCAACTCGGTCTCCATCTGGACCAAGCCCACCGAGTAGCACAGGAGGTGCCCCGCACATGCTGTCCGTCAAGCACCTGATCGACACGACGAGCCTCACTGCCGACGACATCACGCAGATCCTCGACACGGCGCGCTCGTTCTCCGAGGTCAACAAGCGCGCGATCAAGAAGGTCCCCGCGCTTCGCGGCCGCACGATCGTGAACCTCTTCCTCGAGCCGTCCACGCGCACCAAGAGCTCCTTCGAGCTCGCCGAGAAGCGCCTCTCGGCCGACTCCCTCTCCATGGGCGGCGCCACGTCCTCCGTGGTCAAGGGCGAGAGCCTGGCCGACACCATCGAGACCATCGACGCCATGAACGTCGACATGTTCATCTGCCGCGCCAAGCTCGCCGGCACGCCGCAGAAGATCACCGAGCACACCGACGCCATCGTCATCAACGCCGGCGACGGCAAGCACCAGCACCCCACCCAGGCGATGCTCGACCTCTACACCATCCGGGAGAACTTCGGCCACCTCGACGGCCTCAAGGTCGCCATCGTGGGCGACCTCTCCCACAGCCGCGTCTGCGGCAGCCTCGTGCCCGCGCTCAAGACCATGGGCGCCGACGTCACGCTCGTGGGCCCGCCCACCTTCCAGGTGGACGACCCCGACTACTACGGCGTGCCCCAGACGGCCGACCTCGACGCCGTCATCCCGGAGATGGACGTCGTCTACATGCTGCGCGTCCAGCTCGAGCGCATGGAGGGCGCGGCCATTCCGTCCCGCCGCGAGTACAACCGCCTCTGGGGCCTCGACATGGCGCGCGTGGACCGCATGAAGCCCGAGGCCATCATCTGCCACCCCGGTCCCATGAACCGCGGCATGGAGATCAACGCCGACGTGGCCGACTGCGCGCGCTCGCGCATCCTCGACCAGGTGAACGCCGGCGTCCTCACGCGCATGGCCGAGATGTACCTGCTTCTGGGAGGAGAGAACAATGGCGTTTCTGCTTAAGGGTGCCCACGTCGTCGACCCCCAGGTGGGCCTCGACGACGTCCGCGACGTGCTCATCGAGGGCGAGAAGATCGCCGCGGTGGGGGAGTGCCTCGAGGCGCCCGCGGGCGCGGAGGTCATCGACGCCGCCGGCAAGTACCTCGTGCCCGGCCTCGTCGACATGCACGTGCACTTCCGCGACCCCGGCTTCGAGTACAAGGAGACCATCGAGACCGGCGCCCGCGCGGCCACGCACGGCGGCTTCACCGACGTGGCCACGATGCCCAACACCGATCCCGTCACCGACAACGGCGCCGAGGTCCGCTACCAGATCGACCGCTCGCGCCACGCCGGCCTCTGCCACGTGCGCCCCATCGGCGCGCTCACGGTGGGCGAGAAGGGCCAGACGCTCGCGGAGATCGGCGACATGGTCGTGGAGGGTGCGGTCGCCTTCTCAGACGACGGCCACGGCGTTCAGAGCGCCGGCATGATGCGCACCTGCATGGAGTACGTGAGCCAGTTCGACAAGGTCGTCTCCGCGCACTGCGAGGTGGAGTCGCTCACCACGCACGGCGTCATCAACGAGGGCCGCGCGAGCACGCGCCTCGGCATGTTCGGCTGGCCCGCGCTCGGCGAGGAGCTCGAGATCTACCGCGACATCGAGCTCTGCCGCATGACCGGCTGCGCCCTGCACATCGCCCACATCTCCACCGGGAAGGGCCTCGAGCTCGTCCGCGCCGCCAAGGCCGAGGGCCTGCCCGTGACCTGCGAGGTGGCCCCGCACCACCTGTTCCTCTGCGAGGACGACATCACCGACGCCTACGACACCAACCTCAAGATGAACCCGCCGCTGCGCACCGCCGCCGACGCCGCGGCCCTGCGCGAGGGCATCCTCGACGGCTCGATTGACTGCATCGTGACCGACCACGCCCCGCACGCCCCGCACGAGAAGGACTGCGAGTGGGAGATCGCCTTCTTCGGCATCGTGGGCCTCGAGACGTCGCTGCCGCTCATGCTCACCAACCTCGTGCTGCCGGGCACGATGAGCTGGTCGCGTCTCGTCGAGGTCATGGCCGTGAACCCGCGCGCTTGCCTGCGCCTGCCGGAGGTCCGCGTGGAGGCCGGAAGCACCGCCGACCTCACGCTCATCGACCCGGCGGCCGAGGTCACGGTCACCGAGGACTGGCTCCAGAGCCGCTCCAAGAACTCCGCGTGGCTCGGCAAGACCCTCACGGGCGCCGCGTGCGACGTCTTCGTCGCCGGCCGCCACACGCTCACGAACGGCGAGGTCACCCCGGTCAGAAGGGTCCTGCGATGAGCGCCGGGCTCGCCGTCCACGACTTCTCCGTCGTCTCCAACGAGCCCGTGGCGGACGGGCTCGTGCGCATCGTCCTCTCCGCGCCCGAGCTCGCCTCCGCGCTCAGACCGGGCCAGTTCGTGAACATTCACGTGCCCGGCGACGCGAGCCAGGTCCTGCGGATCCCGCTGTCCTTCAGCTGCGCGGACGCCGCGGCCGGGACCGTGGAGATCGTCTACGCCGTCGTGGGCGACGGCACGCGCCGCCTCTCCGAGATGGCGGCGGGGGAGCGCTCCACGGCCGTCGGGCCCTGCGGCAACCCGTGGCCCGCGGTCGAGGGCGCCCGGCGCGCGTGCGTCGTGGCCGGCGGCGTGGGCGTCACGCCCGTCGTGGCCTGCGCCCGCATGCTCGCCGCCTCGGGCGTGGCCTTCGACGCCGTCGTGGGCGCGCAGACCGCCGGCAGGCTCTGGGGCGCGGAGGCGCTCGCGGGCCTCGGCGCCGGCACCGTCGCCGTGACCACCGACGACGGGAGCGCGGGGCGTCGCGGCTTCACCACCGACGCCCTCGCCGACCTTCTCGCCGCAGGCGACTACGACGTCGTCTACGCCTGCGGCCCCGAGGTCATGATGGCCGGCGTGGCCCGGATCTGCCATGAGGCGGGCGTGGCGTGCCGCGTCTCCATGGAGCGCATGATGTGCTGCGGCTTTGGGGCGTGCGGCACCTGCAACGTGGCCATGGCCGACGGCACCTACAAGTCCTGCTGCAAGGACGGACCCGTCTTCGACGCCGAGGAGGTGGCGTGGTAATGGGCGAGAAGAACCTGGGCGCCCGGGACGTGAGCATGGCGGTCGACCTCGGCGGCGTGCGCATGCAGAACCCCGTCAACACCGCGTCGGGCACCTTCGCCTTCGGCTCGGTCTTCGAGGACTTCTTCGACGTGGCGCGCCTCGGCGCGATCACCCTCAAGGGCTGCTCGGCCGAGCCCTGGCCCGGAAACCCCGCGCCCCGTATGTGCGAGGTGCCGAGCGGCATGATGAACACGGTGGGGCTTGCCAACCCCGGCGTCCGCGGGATGGTCGAGAGCTACGGCGAGTACCTCGCCGGGCTCGAGGGGCGCGGCTGCCGTGTCATCGTGCAGGCCGCCGGCCACGCGGTCGAGGAGTACGTGGCGGCCGTCGAGCTCATCGAGGAGCTCTGCCCGTGGGCGAGCGGCGTGGAGATGAACATCTCCTGCCCCAACATCGCCCGCGGCGGCGCCCTCGTCGGCGGCACGCCCGAGAGCGCCGCCGAGGTCGTGCGCGCGGTGCGCCCGCGCGTCAAGCGACCGCTGCTCGTCAAGATGGCCCCGGTCCGCGTGCCGGAGGTCGCGCGCGCCTGCGAGGCCGAGGGCGCGGACGCCCTCTCCCTCATCAACACCATCAACGGCATGTCCATCGACGTGCGCACGCGCAGGAGCCGCCTCTCCAAGCCCACGGGCGGCGTCTCCGGCCCCGCCATCCACGCCATCGCCGTGCGCATGGTCTGGGAGGCGGCGCAGGCCGTCAAGATCCCCATCAACGGCGTGGGCGGCATCGCCACGTGGCAGGACGCGGCCGAGATGATCCTCGCCGGCGCCACCTCGGTCACGGTGGGCACCGCCAACTTCTACGACCCCGCCTGCGCGGCAGACATCGTGGACGGCCTCGCCGCCTGGGCCGCCGAGCAGGGCGTCACGGACATCAACGAGCTGATTGGAGCCTTCGAATGCTGACGTACGAAGAGGCAAGCGACAAGGTCATCATCGCGCTGGACTGCTCCAAGGAGCGCGCCTTCGAGCTGGCTGACGCGCTCGCGGGCAAGGCCACGTGGGTCAAGGTGGGCATGACGCTCTTCTACGCGGAGGGCCCCGCCATCGTGGACGCCATGCGCGAGCGCGGCCTGCGCGTCTTTCTCGACCTCAAGGTCCACGACATCCCGTTCCAGGTGCAGGGAGCCGTGCGCGCGGCGTCCCTCACGGGCGCGGACATCCTCTCCATCCACGGCCTGGGCTCCTCGGCCATGATCGCCGCGGCGCGCAAGGGCGCCGAGGAGGCGGCCGAGCTGCGCGGCGGCGAGCGCACGCGCCTCGTGGCCATCTCCGTGCTCACGAGCATGGACCAGGCGGCGCTCGCCGAGATCGGCGTGGAGTCGCCGGTCGCCGAGGAGGTGGCGCGCCTCGCGAGCCTCGCCTACGGGTCCGGCGCCGACGGCATCGTCTGCTCGCCGCAGGAGGCCGCCGAGATGCGCGCGCTTCTCGGCCCGGATGCCCTGATCGTCACCCCGGGCGTGCGCCCGGCGGGCGCCGAGGTGGGCGACCAGAAGCGCATCGCCACGCCGGCCGCCGCGATCGCGGCGGGCGCGTCCAAGCTCGTCATCGGCCGCCCCATCACGGCCGCCGAGGACCCCGTGGCCGCCTTCGACGCCATCTGCGCCGAGCTGATGGCGTAGGGACCGCGGAGCCCCTGAGCTGCGCTTTTGCTGAGGGCCCTCCCGTCGCCCGCGCGGCGTTCGTGTGAAGGTCTGCCCTCTGACCTGCACCTTTGGTGAAGAAGGCTTGCAAAAGCGGAGCTAAATGGGCACACTAGTTTCTTGCGAAGCCGTCGGGCGGTGCCCTGCGGCTCAACGGATTGAAATGGAGGAACACATGGCTCTACCCCAGCTTACCGACGAGCAGCGCAAGGCCGCTCTCGAGAAGGCCGCCCAGGCTCGTCACGAGCGCGCCGAGCTCCGCGAGAAGATCAAGAGCGGCAAGGTCGCCCTCGAGGACGTCCTCGACTCCGACGACCCCATCGCCAGCCGCATGAAGGTCTCCACCCTCATCGAGTCGCTCCCCGGCTACGGCAAGGCCAAGGCCTCCAAGATCATGGACGAGCTCGGCATCTCCGCCACCCGTCGCGTCAAGGGCCTTGGCGCCCGCCAGCGCGAGCAGCTCGTCGAGGCTCTCTCCAAGTAGGTGGCGAGGAGAGCCAGGCTCTTCGTCGTATCCGGACCGTCAGGCGTGGGCAAGGGAACGCTCGTCTCGCTCCTTCGCGAGAGGCTCCCGCGCCTGGGCCTGACGGTCTCTGCCACGACGAGGGAGCCACGACCGGGCGAGAAGGACGGTGTGTCCTACTACTTCCTCGATGACGACGAGTTCGAGCGCCGCGTCGAGGCGGGCGAGTTCCTCGAGTGGGCCTGGGTGCACGGGCACCGCTACGGCACGCTCAGGAGCGAGGCCGAGCGGCTGCTCGCCGAGGGCCGCTCGGTCGTGCTGGAGATAGACGTGCAGGGCGGTATGAGCGTGCGCGCTGCCCACCCCGACGCCGTCCTCGTCTTCATCGAGCCGCCCAGCATGGACGAGCTCGAGCGCCGCCTGCGCGGCCGCGGGACCGAGGACGAGGCGTCCGTTGAGCGCCGCCTCGCCAACGCCCGCAGCGAGATGGCGCGCGCCGGCGACTATGACGCGCGCGTCGTCAACGACGACCTCGAGCGCGCCGTGGCCGAGCTCGCCAGTGTTATTGAACGCTTTGAGACAAACGGAGGTCCCACGAACGATGTCTGTGACCAAGCCCGAGATTGACGCCCTGCTCGAGAAGACCGAGCACAACCCCTTCCTGCTCTGCTCGATCGCGTCCAAGCGCGCCTGCGACATCAACAACATGGTGCGCGGCCAGCACCTGCGCGTGACCGCCATCCAGGACTTCGACGACATCACGACCGTCGTCTCGGGCAAGGACCCCGTGTCCGTTGCCATGCAGGAGATCGAGGACGGCACCCTGAGCTTCGTCAAGGAGGACTTCGACGAGGACATCCGGGGCGCCAACACGATCGCCCTGTAGGAGTCCCATGACGGAGAGACTCTGCCTCGTCCACTACCACGAGATCGGCCTCAAGGGCAAGAACCGCTCGACCTTCGAGAACCAGCTCGTCACGAACCTCCACCGGGCGCTCAGGGCCTTCGAGCCCTCGAGGATCGCGCGCGTGTCCGGCCACCTCGTGGTCGAGGTCGCCGACGGGCGCGCGAGCGAGGAGCTCGCCGCCGCCATCCGGCGCGTGCCCGGCGTGGCGCGCGTCTCGCTCGCCTACAAGTGCGGCCTCGACGCGGGCGAGTACACGGCCGCGGCCATCCGCGCCCTCGGCGAGGCGGGGGAGTTCGGGAGCTTCAAGGTCCACGCCCGCCGCTCGTCGACGACCTACGAGCTCCACAGCCTTGACATGAACCGCCTCGTGGGGGCCGCCCTCTGCGAGGCCTTCCCCGAGAAGAAGGTCGACGTCCACACCCCCGACGTCACGGTCGTCGTCCACGTGGTCCAGGGCTCCACCTACGTCTACGCGGCCTCCGCGCCTGGCGTGGGCGGCCTTCCCGTGGGCACCGCCGGCAAGGTCGTGACCCTGCTCTCGAGCGGGTTCGACTCGCCCGTGGCCACCTGGATGGTGGGCCGCCGCGGCGCCACCTGCGTGCCCGTGCACTTCTCGGGCCGCCCCATGACCTCGGACACGAGCGAGTGGCTCTGCCAGGACGTCGTCGAGGCGCTCGCGCCCGCAGGCATCGTCGGCCGCCTCTACGTGGTGCCCTTCGGCGAGCGCCAGCGCGAGATCTCGCTCGCGGTGCCCCAGGGCCTGCGCATCATCATGTACCGTCGCGTCATGATGCAGGTCGCCGAGCGCATCGCGCGCCTCGAGGGCGCAAAGGCGCTCGTCACCGGCGAGTCGCTGGGGCAGGTGGCCTCCCAGACGCTCGACAACATCGCCGCGGTGAACGAGGCCGTCACCATGCCCGTGCTCCGCCCGCTCATCGGCTCGGACAAGCAGGAGATCATCGCCCGCTCGCAGGAGATCGGGACCTACGACATCTCGTGCCAGACCGCGCCCGACTGCTGCACGCTCTTCATGCCGCGCCGCCCGGAGACCCACGCCCGCCTCGAGCAGGTCCTCGAGGCCTGGGAGTCCTTCGACCACGAGGCCATGGTGGAGGGCCTCGTGAGGGACGTCGAGTGGCGTGATTTCACGCAGTGCCCCTCGTATCACGCGCCCAAGGGAGGCCTGCGCGAGCACCATGGCGAGCTCTCCCCCTGGATGGGCGGCGAGCGGTAGGCCCCCGTCCCGCGAGCGGCGCCCCCAAAGGGCGACCTCATATCAAACCCTGTAGCGGCACGCCCCCTTTGAGCTGGGGCGTGCCGCCTTTTCGTCAGCGACGCGTCAGCTTCGTGCGCGCGCCCTGGCGAGAAGTTCGCCCATCCCGCGCCCGGAACGACCGAGGGGTGCCACGCTGGATGCGGGAGGCGATGCGGAATGGCGCAGAGGAATCATCGGAGGGGCCCGGGCGCGCTCGGGAGGCTGGCGACGCGGTACGGCGTGACGGGGCGGCGCGCGGCAGCGGTGGCGCTCGTCATCGCGCTGCTCGCTGCCGGAGGGGCCGCCGCCCTCGGCCTCTCGACCATGGGCGGCGTCGAGGTCGCGCGCGACGAGGGGGCCGCGGCCGCGCGGCAGGAGGTCCCGGCCGAGGGCGGGGAGGCGCCCGGCGAGGAGGGCCCCGCGGCCCCGGCCGAGGGGGAGGCCACCGCGGAGGGGGTCGTGGTGGTGCACGTCGACGGGGCCGTGGGCGCGCCGGGGGTCTACGAGCTTCCCGGCTCCCCGCGCGTGAACGACGCCATCATGGCCGCGGGCGGCCTCGCGGAGGGGGCGGACACCTCCGGGCTCAACCTCGCCGCGCCCCTCTCGGACGGAGAGAAGGTCCACGTGCCGCTCGCAGGCGAGTCCCAGCCCTCGCCCGCGCCCTCCGCGCCGGGCGCGGGCGAGGGGGCGGGCGGCCTCGTGAACCTCAACACCGCCACGCTCGAGGAGCTCGACGAGCTTCCCGGCGTCGGCGAGGCGACGGCGCGCGCCATCCTCGAGGATCGCGAGAAGAACGGGCCCTTCTCGTCGCCCGAGGACCTCATGCGGGTCTCGGGGATCGGGGAGAAGAAGTTCGAGAAGCTCGAGGGACTCGTCTGTGTCTGAGTCGGTCGCCCTGCCGCCGCGCCCGGCGCTTCCCCACGCGCTCTGGGCCCTGCTCGCCGCGCTCGCCGCCGAGCGCGCGGCCCTCGCCCTCGCGCCGGGCGCCGCCGCGCTCGCCGCCGCGTCGGCGGTGCTCGCCGCCCTCGCGCTCGCGCTGGCCCGCCCGGGGCGCGCCGCGCTCGCCCTGCCGCTCGCGGCGGTGCTCCTCGCGTCGCTCGCGGCCTCGGGCCTCTCCTGCGCGGCCGAGCTCTCCCGCCAGGCCGCGCTCGCCCAGGCCCTCTCGACGAGCTCCGTCTCGTCGTGGGAGCTGCGCCTCGTCGGGGACATGTCGCGCGGGGCGAACGCGTGGCGCGGGCGTGCGGTGGCCTCGTGCGCGGGCGGGCCCGCGGGCGAGGTCTGGCTGCTCGCGGACGAGCCACTCGAGCAGGGGACGCGCCTCTCCTGCGTCGGCCGCTTCGAGCCGAACGGGGACGACGACTGGGGCGCCTCCTCGCGCGCGCAGGGGATCTGCGGCACCGTGCGCGCGGTCCGCGCCCTCTCGGCGGAGCCGGCGGGCGGGCTCTCGGGTGCCGTCCTGGCCCTTCGCTCCGCGGTCCTCGCGAGCCTCGACGCGGGCTCCTCGGACGAGCGCGCTCTGCTCGCGGGCAGCGTCTGCGGCTCGATGGCGGCCATCTCCGAGCGCGGCCTCGACGACGCGTTCGCGCGCTGCGGCGTCTCGCACCTCGTCGCCGTCTCGGGCGGTCACCTCGCGCTCGTCTGCGCGCTCGTGGCGGCCCCGCTCGGGCGCTTTCGCCTGGGGCCCGCCGGGCGCGCCGCGGCCCTGCTCGCCCTCACGGGGCTCTTCGTCGCGTTCTGCGGGGCGCCCGCCTCGGCCGTCCGCTCGTGGGCCATGTCGCTCGTGGCCGCGCTCGCGCGCCTCCTGGGGAGGCGCGCCCACCCGCTCTCCTCGGTGAGCCTGGCGTCCCTCGCGATGGCGCTCGCCGACCCCGGCGTCACGGGCCAGCTCGGCTACCTGCTGTCCGTTGCCTGCGTCTGCGGCATCTGCGCGCTCGGCGGCTACGCACGCTACCTCGTGCGCGTCCTTCTCCCCGCGCCGCGCCTCCCCGCGGCCCTGCCCGCGCGCGCCCGCGCGGCGCTCTGCCGCCTGGGCTCGGAGGCTACAGACGCGCTCGCCCTCACGCTCGTCTCCCAGGCGGTCACGATGCCGCTCACCTGCGCCGCGTTCTCCCAGCTCTCGCTCGTGGCGCCGCTCGCCAACGTCCTTCTCGCCCCGCTCTTCACGCCGTTTCTCGGCGCGGGGCTCGTCGCCGCGTGCCTCGCCTGGGCGCCCGCCCTGCAGGCGCCCGCGCTCCTCGCGGCCGACGCGCTGGGAGGGGCCATCGTGCGTCTCGTCGGCCTGCTCGGCGGGCTCCCGCTCGCGAGCGTGGCGGTGAGCGTGGAGGAGGGGCCGGCGCTCGCGGCCATGCTGGCCGCGTCCGGGGCGCTGCTCGTCTGGTGGCCCCGCGCCTCGCGCCGGGCGATCGCCGCCGCCCTCGGGCTTGCCGTGGCGGCCGCACTCGCGTGGCTCCTGCGCTGGCGCCTGCTCGCCCCGGCCCGCGTCGTGGTCATGGACGTGGGGCAGGGCGACGCGATCCTCGTGACGGACGGCGCCGCGTCGCTGCTCGTGGACACCGGCCCCGGCGACGCCGTGGTGGCCGCCCTCGCGCGCGCCGGCGTCACGCACCTCGACGCCGTCCTGCTCACGCATCTCCACGACGACCACGCCGGCGGCCTCGCTGACGTCCTCGGCGCCGTCTCGGTGGGCCGCGTCATCGTGGGCGAGGGGGCGGAGCCGGGCGCGGCGGCGGGCGGCCTGCCGGTGGAGTGGGTCGGCCACGGGGACGCGCTCGCCGTCGGGCGCTTCTCGCTCGAGGTGGTCTCGCCCCTCGAGCCGGCCGACGGCTCCGGCAACGAGGGCTCGCTCGAGCTCCTGGTCGCCTTCCGCGACGGCGGGCGCGAGCTCACGGCGCTTCTCGCCGCGGATGCCGAGGAGCCCGAGACGTCGGCCGCCCTCGCGCGCGGCGACGTGGGCGACGTCGACCTCCTCAAGGTGGGCCATCACGGCTCGGCCGCCTCCGTCGGCATGGAGACCGCCCGGGCGCTGGACCCGGAGGTGAGCGTGGCGAGCGCGGGGGAGGGAAACTCCTACGGGCACCCCGACCCGGCCTGCGTGGAGGCCCTCGAGGGGGCGGGGTCGCTCTTCCTGTGCACCATCGAATGCGGGGACGTGACGGTCGAGCCGGGGGAGTCCGGGCCGGTTGTCACCTGTCAGAAGGGAGGCATGCCATGAGTGCTACACTAGGGGCCACAATCGTGGCCCAAAGGGGGTGTGAAATGCCAAGGTGCGTGCCCATCAAGGAGATCAAGAACACCGTCGAGTTCGCGCGGATCGTCGAGGAGTCGCCGGAGCCCGTCATCGTGACCCGCAACGGGCGCGAGGCCTTCGCGGCCATGTCCATGGAGGTGCTCGACGCGATGCGCGTGGAGCGCGCCCGCGCCGAGCTCTACCGCCTCGTTGACGAGGCGGAGGAGGACATCCGCGCGGGTAGGGTCGTGGACGCCCGCGAGTCGATACGAAGGACGCGTGAGCGCTATGGCCTATGATGTTATCTTTGCCAATGCGGCCCGGCGGGACAAGGAGCAGATCGCTTCCTACCTGCTGCATGAGCTCCAGAACCAGACGGCCGCGCGGGGCTTCCTGGACGGCCTCGAGCGCGTGACGGGCAACCTGGCGCAGTTCCCGGAGATGTACCCGCGCGTTAGCGAAGGCAGGCTCGCCGCGGGCGGCTACCGCAGGGCCGGGTTCGGGAGCTACGTCGCGCTCTACGGCGTCAATGACGATACGGGCACGGTCGAGGTCGCCCGCGTCTTCCACGCGCTTCAGGACTACGCGCGGCTGCTCTAGCCGCGAGGGGAGGAGAAGATGGCAGACAAGCCCGCGCTTCTGGCGGCCTACCTCATCGTGGGGCCGGACGAGCTCAAGCGCAAGCAGGCGCTCGCCCGCCTCAAGGCCCGCGTGGACGGGCCCTTCGCGGCCTTCAACCTGGAGGAGCTCGTCGCCCCGGGCGACCTCGAGCCGGTGGGCGTGCTCGCCTCGCTCAACACGCTGCCGATGGGCGGCGAGCGCCGCGTCGTCGTCATCGAGAACGCCGAGAAGCTCCCCAAGCCCGTCTCTGAGGCCGTCGTGGGCTACCTCGACAACCCCAACCCGAGCTGCACGCTCGCGCTCGTGGCCACGACGCTCGCAAGGACCACGCGCCTCTACAAGGCCGTCGCCAAGGTCGGCCCCCGCACGGTGATCGACTGCGCGGCCAAGAAGGGCCGCGACCTGCCGCCCTACGTGCAGAAGCTCGCGGCGGCCCACGGCGTCTCCATCGCGCCCGATGCGGCGCGCGAGCTCGTGGCGCGGGTCGGCGAGTCCACGACGATGCTCGACACGCAGGTCGCGACCCTCGCCGCGCTGCTCGGCGGCTCGGGGACGATCACCTCCCCCTTCGTGGAGGCCAACGTCGCCCGCGTGGCCGAGGTCAAGCCCTGGGAGTTCCTCGACCGGCTCTCCGCCCGGGACGCCCATCGCGCCCTCGCGCTCTACCGGCTGCTGGACGGCTCGGCGCTCGGGCTGCTCTCGCTCGTGGCGGGCCGCCTGCGCGAGCTCGTCTGCGCCCGCTCGCTCGCCGCGCGCGGGCAGGCCCACGCGCTCGCCGCCGAGCTCAAGAAGCAGGACTGGCAGGTGAGAAACCACGGCCGCTGGGCGCGCGCCTTCGCCGACGGCGAGCTCGAGCGCCTGCTCGGCGCCTGCGCCGAGGCCGAGCGCGCCCTCAAGAGCGGCGTGGAGGCGGACGAGGTCATGCCCGCCCTCATCGCGCGCGTCTGCGGCGCCGCCTGATTCCGCGGGGCGAGAAGAACGTCGGGACGGCCCCGCACCCTCTCTCCGCGGGGCCGTCCCGACGTTTCGCCAGCCGGAACCGTCGCCAGTCCACCGCACAATCAGCCTGCGGGGCCATTCCGACGTTCCGCCCGCCTAAACTGTCGCCAGACCCCCGCAGTGCGCCCCGCGGGGCCGTCCCGACACCCCGTCTTCCCGGATCGTCGCCAGACCCCCGCAGCGCGCCTGCGCGGCGCCGAGGCGACAGACCTCGGCGCAAAAAACGTCGCCGGGGCCCCGCGCAGCCAGCCTGCGGGGCCCCGGCGACGTTCTTCTCGCCCTTCCTGCCGGGCGGCGCTAGCTCTCCGTGAAGTACTCCGGGTGGGAGACCGAGATGGGGTGGTAGTCGATGTGCGCCTTGCGCAGGTGGCGCGAGGTGAGGTAGGACGCCTCGTTGGTGTCGTGCGCGGCGATGGCGTCGCGGATCTTGTGGTGCTGGTCCATGACGACGTCCCACTCCACGCCCGAGGTCAGCACCGCGAGCCAGCGGAAGCGCTCGTAGTGGACGTTGGTCATGTTGAGCCAGTCCCAGAGCGGCGCGCGGTCCGCGATGACGAAGAAGGTCTCGTGCATGAGGTTGTCCGACTCGAAGAACGCGAGCTCGTCGGCGGCCTCGACGGCGTCCTCCTGCTGCGCGATGATGGCGTCGATGCCGGCGATGTCGGCCTTGGTGGCCTTGGCGCAGCACTCGATGACGACCTGCCGCTCGAGGCACTCGCGGGCGAAGCGCGCGTCCTCGCAGGAGCGCATGTCGATCTTGGAGACGTAGGTGCCGCTCTGGGGCACCGTGTTCACGAGCCCCTGCTGCTGGAGGAGCACGAGCGCCTCGCGCACGGGCGTGCGGCCGAGCCCGAGCTCCTCGCAGAGGCGCTTGGGCACGAGGCGCTCCCCGGGCTTGTAGCGCGAGAACACGAGCGCGCGCCGCAGGGCCTCGTAGGCCTGGGTCTGCAGGGTGGGGGTGTCCTTCTCGTGCATGCTCGTCCTTCTCGCTTTGCTTCTCGTGGTGTCAGGCAATGTCTTATTTTACGGGTTGGCGCGCGCGCCGGCCGTCCGATTCGCGAGCGCGACGCAATCTCCAGGCCCTCCGGACACTCAAAGCCGAATACCGACCGCTGGCGGATTCCCCGCAAAACCTCGCGTCTCGCCGGTTGAGTTGGAGGGGCGCTCAAACTAATATATCAGTTTAGGGGGAACCGAAGGGGCCTGCGGCACCGCGCTCGCGCGGGCGCGGGCGAGAAGGACGGAGGAGTACATGGCAACACTCAAGAACTGGCAGGAGAGCCGCGACGAGCTCGAGGGCAAGGGGGTGCGCCTGCCCCAGTGCGACGTCGACGCCCTGCGCAAGGCGGGCGCCGAGCAGCCGGTGTGGATGCACTTCGGCGGCGGCAACCTCTACCGCGCCTTCCACGCCCAGATCGCGCAGGACCTCGCGGACAAGGGGCTGCTCTCCCGCGGCGTCGTGGTGGCGGAGACCTTCCGCCCGTTCACGATCGACGAGGTCTACGCCCCCTATGACAACAACATCCTGCAGGTCGTCATGAACGCCGACGGCACGCTCGACGAGCGCGTGCTCGCCGTCACGGCCGGCGCCATCTTCGCCAACGCCGACCGCCCGACCGACTACGCCCTCGCGCGCCGCTACTTCGAGAGCCCCGACCTCCAGCTGGTCACCTTCACCATCACGGAGAAGGGCTACGGCCTCACCAACGCCTCCGGCAAGCTGCTGCCCTACGTGGCCGCCGAGATCGAGGCCGGCCCCGCGCACGCCGCGAGCTCCATGGGCATCGTCTGCGCGCTGCTCGTCGACCGCTTCGAGGCGGGCGCGGCGCCCATCGCCATGGTCTCCACCGACAACTTCTCGCAGAACGGCCGCCGCTTCCAGGAGGCCATCCTCACGATCGCCCGCGGCTGGCTCGAGCACGGCCACGTCACGCAGGACTTCGTGGACTACGTCTCGGACGAGTCGCGCGTGAGCTTCCCCTGGTCGATGATCGACCGCATCACCCCCAACCCCTCGCCCGAGACCGAGGCCGCCCTGCGCGAGCAGGGCTGGGAGGACCTCGACCTCATCACGACCTCCGGCCCGACCTTCGCCGGCTTCGCCAACACCGAGGCGGCCCACTACCTCGTCATCGAGGACTCGTTCCCCAACGGCCGGCCGGCCCTCGAGGAGGGCGGCGTGATCATGTGCGACCGCGAAACCGCCGAGCGCGCCGATACCATGAAGGTCACCGCCTGCCTGAACCCGCTGCACACGTGCCTGGCCGTCTACGGCTGCCTGCTCGGCTACACCCGCATCTGGCAGGAGATGGAGAACCCGGACCTCGTGGCGCTCATCAGGAGGCTCGGCTACGACGAGGACCTGCCCGTGGTCGTGGACCCCAAGGTCATCGACCCCAAGACCTTCATCGACGAGCTGCTCGCCGAGCGCCTGCCCAACAAGAGCCTGCCCGACGCACCGCAGCGCATCGCGGCCGACACCTCGCAGAAGGTGCCCATCCGCTATGGCCACACCCTGAACGCCTACCTCGAGGCGGGGCGTGACGTCTCCGGGCTCGTGGCGATCCCGCTCGTGATCGCGGGGTGGATGCGCTACCTGCTCGCCGTCGACGATAGGGGAGAGGCCTTCGAGCCGAGCCCCGACCCGCTGCTCGCCGACCTCAGGGCCCAGCTCTCCGGCATCTCGCTCGGCGAGACCGACCCCGCCAAGATCCACGAGGCGCTGAGCCCCATCCTGTCCAACGCCGAGATCTTCTCGCTCGACCTCTACGAGGCCGGCCTCGGCGAGAAGATCGAGGGCATGTTCGCCGAGCTCAACGCCGGCCCCGGCGCCGTGGCCGCCACCATCGCGCGCTACGTCGGCTAGACAACCCAGAGCCGGGCACGGGCCCGGAGAGAGAGGAGAGGGACATGGAGCTCACCTTCCGCTGGTACGGCCCCAACGAGGAGAAGATCACGCTCGAAGAGATCAGCCAGATCCCCGGCTGCAAGGGCATCGTCGGCACGCTCTTCGACATCCCCGCAGGCGAGGTCTGGCCGCGCGAGCGCATCCACGAGCTGCGCGAGATGGTCGAGGCCCACGGGCTCACGCTCAAGGTCATCGAGTCGGTGAACGTCTCCGACGACATCAAGATCGGCACCGAGAAGCGCGACGAGCACATCGAGAACTACAAGGAGACGATCCGCAACCTCGCCGCCGAGGGCGTCAAGGTCATCTGCTACAACTTCATGCCGGTCTTCGACTGGGTGAAGTCCGACCTCGACTATGTCCTGCCCGACGGCTCGCGCACGCTCGCCTTCGTCAAGGCGAACATCCCCGACGACCCGCAGGTCATCATCGACCGCGTGGCCAACGGCTCGGGCGACTTCACGCTGCCCGGCTGGGAGCCGGAGCGCCTGGCGCAGGTGCGGGCCCTCCTCGACGCCTACAAGGACATCGACGACGACAAGCTGCGCGAGAACCTCGTCTACTTCCTCGAGGCCATCATGCCCACCTGCGAGGAGTGCGACGTCAAGATGGCCATCCACCCGGACGACCCGCCCTACTCGCTCTTTGGCCTGCCGCGCATCATCAAGAACCGCGAGGACCTCGACTGGCTCTGCACCGCGGTGGACACGCCCTACAACGGCATCACCCTGTGCTGCGGCTCGATCGCCGAGGAGCCCGGCAACGACATCTACTCCATCCTCGCCGAGTTCACCCGCCGCGGCCGCATCCACTTCGTGCACATGCGCAACATCAAGTACATCAACCCCGACGAGCCCGGCAACAAGGACTTCTACGAGGCGCCGCACCCCAGCCCCTGCGGCTCGCTCGACATGTACAAGATGATGAGGGCCCTGCACGACAACGGCTTCACGGGCTACATGAGGCCCGACCACGGCCGCATGATCTGGGGCGAGACGGGACGCCCGGGCTACGGCCTCTACGACCGCGCGCTCGGCATCGCCTACATCAACGGAATGTGGGAGGCCATCGAGAAGGGCGCGTAGGTCCTCTCGGCCCCGCCGCCGCATATGATCCCGCGCTCGGACAGCTTTGCTTCGCAAAGAACTCGCGCGGGACATATGCGACGGCGGGGCTGGTGGCTCAAGCGCCCTTCTCGGTTGCTCCCGCGCGATTCCCACCCTCTGGGTTCTGGGCGAAAGGGGATTCTTCCATGCTTCTGAACGATGACTTTCTGCTGACCACCGAGTGGGCCAGGAGGCTCTTCCACGACCACGCGGAGAAGATGCCGATCATCGACTACCACTGCCACCTCGACCCGCGCCAGATCTACGAGGACGTGCACTTCTCGGACCTCGCCCAGCTCTGGATCTGCGACAACGGCGCCGGCGACCACTACAAGTGGCGCCTCATGCGCGCCAACGGGACGCCCGAGCGCCTCATCACCGGCGACGGCGAGCCCTACGAGAAGTTCCTCGCCTACGTGGACACCATCGAGCGCGCGCCCGGCAACCCGCTCTACGAGTGGAGCCACCTGGAGCTGCGCCGCGCCTTCGGGATCGACCTCACGATCTGCCGCGCCAACGCCGAGGAGATCTGGCGGCGCGCGGGCGAGCGCATCGCCGAGGCGGACTTCTCCGCCAAGGGCCTCATCCGCGCCTTCGACGTGCGCTGCGTCTGCACCACCGACGACCCGGCGAGCGACCTCGCCTGGCACAAGCTGCTCGCCGCCGAGGAGGCCGAGAACGGCTTCAAGGTCCTGCCGACCTTCCGCCCCGACGGCCTCATGGGCATCGACAAGCCTGACTTCGCCGCCTACATCGGCCGCCTCGCGGACGTCTCTGGCGTGGCCGTCACCGACTGGGCGAGCCTGAAGGCCGCCGCCGCCCAGCGCGTGGCCTACTTCCACGAGGTCGGCGGCCGCCTCGCGGACCACGGCATGAACTCGTTCTTCTACGCCGGCGCCACCGAGGACGAGGTGGCCGGCATCGTGGCGCGCGCCCTTGCGGGCGAGGCCCCGAGCAAGGCCGAGGTGGACGCCTACCAGAGCGCGCTCACGCTCTTCCTCATGGGCGAGTACGAGCGCCACGGCTGGACGCTCCAGCTGCACGCCAACGTCTTCCGCAACGCCAACTCCCGCGGCTTCGCCGCGCTCGGCGCCGACGCCGGCTTTGACTCCGCCGGCGACCAGCCGGGCCTTGTGGGGCAGCTCGCCCTGCTCCTCGACGCCGCCAACAGCGCCGACGCCCTGCCCAAGACGATCATCTACACGCTTGACGAGTCCCAGTACATGGGCATCGCCACGCTCATCCAGTCCTTCCAGGGCGGCTGCCGCCAGCGCCTGCAGCTCGGCTGCGCCTGGTGGTTCTTCGACCACTTCGCGGGCATGAAGAGCCAGCTCACGATGTACGCCCAGGAGAGCCTGCTCGCCAACTTCACCGGCATGCTCACGGACTCCCGGAGCTTCCTCAGCTACCCGCGCCACGAGTACTTCCGCCGCGTGCTCTGCCACACCGTCGGCGAGTGGGTCGAGATGGGCCGGCTCCCCGAGGACGAGGCCTACCTCGGCGGCCTCATTGAGGACATCTGCTACAACAACGCGCACGACTACTTCGGCTTCTTCGAGTAGGCGCGCCCGGCGACCTGACGCCCGCCCTTCGTCGCCGGGGCCCCGCGGAGCGGATCTGCGGGGCCCCGGCGACGTTTCTGCTCCGGGAAGCGTCGCCTGCGCCCCGCACGGTGGCGTTGCGGGGCGCAGGCGACGCATTTCGGGGGCCGGGGTTCCGGGCGGCGGCGCCCGGCCGCCTCCGCCGCCCGTCGAATTGCGAAGCCGCTCGCTGGACGGCCGTGGCGCGGCCGCCGCACGGCGGATACACTGTTCTCATTAGTGATATATCACGGGGCAAGGAGATACCATGGCTGATGATGTGACGGGCAGCGGGAGGGTCCTGTCGCTCGGCGAGATCATGTGCCGCCTCTCCGTGGGCGGCGGGATGCGCCTGGCGGACGCCGCGTCCTTCGACGCGCACTACGGCGGGGCGGAGGCCAACGTCGCCATCTCGCTCGCCAACTTCGGGCACGAGGCCACCTTCGCCACGAAGGTGCCGGAGAACCCGCTCGGCGACGCGGTGGTGCGCCACCTCCACAGAAACGGCGTCGACACCTCGCAGGTCCTGCGCGGCGGGGCGCGCCTCGGCACCTACTACCTCGAGATCGGCACCGCCAATCGCGGGTCGGTCGCCGTCTACGACCGCGCCGGCTCCTCGTTCGCGACGATGGCGTCCTGCGAATGGGACGTCGACGAGCTCTTCTCGGGCGTGGGGCTCTTCCACGTGACGGGCATCTGCCCGGCGCTCTCCGCGTCCTGGCGCGCGCTCACGCTCGAGCTCGTGCGCGCCGCGGCCGAGCGCGGCATCCCCGTGAGCTACGACGTCAACTTCCGGGGCAAGCTCTGGACGTGGGACGAGTGCATGGACGCCTTCCGCGACGTCCTGCCCTACGTCACCTACCTCGCCGCGAGCTGGGGCGACGTCCAGAGCGCCCTCGGCCTTGCGCGCACGCCCTGGAGCGAGGAGGCCATGGTCGCGGCCTACGATGCGCTCGTCGCCGCCCATCCGGGCGTCCGCGCCATCTACTGCACGCGGCGCGTCGCGCACTCGAGCAGCTCGAACGACCTCACCGGCTACCTCTACACGGCCGACGGCACGGGCGCCGCGGGATCGCTCGCGCGCTCCCGCACCTGGCACGTGGAGCCCATCGTCGACCGCGTGGGCGGCGGCGACGCCTTCGCCGGCGGCGTGCTCCACGGGCTTCTCGCCGAGATGGCGCCTGCCGACGCCATCGAGTTCGCGGCCGCGGCGAGCGTGCTCAAGCACAGCGTGGCGGGCGACGCCAACCGCTTCACGGCCGCCGAGGTCACCGACTTCATGGCCAGCGGCGCTGACGTCAAGCGCTAGCCTGCGAATTGGGGACAGTCCCCGATTCGCAGATATGATTGATATCAAACTATTATGTAAATTGGGGACTGTCCCCAATTCGCAGACGTGAGGGGGAGCCCATGTACATGGACAGCTACTACGAGAAGGTCGAGAGGCTCGCGATCATCCCGGTCGTCGTCCTGGACGACGCCGCCGACGCCAAGCCGCTCGCCGACGCGCTCGTCGCCGGCGGGATGCCCTCGGCCGAGGTGACGTTCCGCACGGCCGCCGCGGCCGACTCCATCCGCGCCATGCGCGCCGCGCACCCGGACATGGCGGTGGGCGCGGGCACCGTGCTCTCCGTCGATCAGGTCGACGAGGCCGTCGAGGCGGGCGCCGAGTTCATCGTGAGCCCGGGCTTCGACGAGGAGGTTGTCCGCCACTGCATGGAGCGCGAGCTCCCGGTCTTCCCGGCCTGCGTCACTCCCACCGAGGTCATCGCCGCCCGCAAGCTCGGCATCCACGTGACCAAGTTCTTCCCGGCCGCGCAGTACGGCGGCCTCTCCACCATCAACGCGCTCGCCGCGCCCTTCGTGGGGCACCGCTTCATGCCGACGGGCGGCGTCTCGCCGGCCAACGTGGCTGAGTTCCTCGCGAGCCCTCACGTGATCGCCTGCGGCGGCACCTGGATGGTCAAGGCCAACCTCATCAAGGAGGGCCGCTTCGACGAGGTCGAGCGACTCTGCCGCGAGGCCATGGGCATCGTGGCCACGGTGCGGTAGCGCCGCGCGCCCCTCTCGCCACGCGTCGCGCCCCCAGGTGCCGGCGCGCCACACAACGCAGCGACTCGGCCATCCGCCGCAAGGGGCAGGCTCGCCCGCAGGCGGGTGGCCGAGCTTCCGTGCGATGGGGGAGGGCGGCCCGCGGGCGGGCTCCGAGACACGGCGCCCCGCCCTCCGCTGGGACGGGAAATGCGGCCGGTCAGGGGGCGCGCCGACGCCATGGCCCCGTTATGCGCTAGACTGATATATCAGTTGGAAGTGCCGTACTGGAGCGGCGGGGAGCCGAGGAAAGAGGGAGCATGCGCACGTATACGAACCTGAACGCGGGCTGGACCTTCACCAAGCCGGGGGACGCCCCGATCACGGTGGACGTCCCGCACACCTGGAACAACCTTGACGGCCAGGACGGCGGCAACGACTACTGGCGCGGGACCTGCGCCTACGAGCGCCGCTTCACGGTCCCGGCGTTCGACCCCAAGAGGCAGGTCGTCTACCTCGAGTTCGAGGGCGTCAACGCCACGGCGGACGTCGAGGTCAACGGCATCGCGTGCTGCCACCACGACGGCGGCTACTCCACCTTCCGCACCAACGTCACCGAGCTCGTGAAGCCCGGCGACAACGGCCTGCTCGTCCACGTTGACAACTCCAAGAACGACCGCGTCTACCCCCAGAAGGCCGACTTCACCTTCTACGGCGGCATCTACCGCGACGTGCGCCTGCTCGTTGCCGACGCCACGCACTTCTCGCTCGACTACCACGGCGGCTCCGGCATCGCCGTCACGCCCAAGATCTCCGACGGCGAGAAGGACGCGGACGTGCGCGTGCAGACCTGGGTGGACGGGCCTGAGGCCGCCTCCGCCGAGGTCCGCGTGACCCTCGTCGACGCCTCCGGCGCCACGGTGGGCACCGCGACCGGCACCGACGTCACCGTGGCGCTGCCCGGCGCGCACCGCTGGGACGGCCTCGACGACCCGTACCTCTACACCGCCCGCTGCGAGCTCGTCGTCGCCGGCACCGTGGTGGACGAGGTCTCCACGCGCTTCGGCGTGCGCAGCTTCTCCTACGACGCCAAGGGCGGCTTCTTCCTCAACGGCCGCAGCTACCCCCTCCGCGGCGTGTGCCGCCACCAGGACCGCAAGGCGCTCGGCAACGCCCTCACGGAAAAGGAGCACCGCGAGGACATGGCCCTCATCCGCGAGATCGGCGCCAACACGCTGCGCCTCGCGCACTACCAGCAGGCCCAGTTCTTCTACGACCTCTGCGACGAGGCCGGCATCGTGGTGTGGGCGGAGATCCCCTACATCTCCGAGCACATGCCCAACGGCCGCGAGAACACCATCTCGCAGATGACCGAGCTCATCACCCAGAGCTACAACCACCCCTCGATCGTGTGCTGGGGCGTCTCCAACGAGATCACCATCTCCACCAAGGACAAGGCGGACATGCTTGACAACCACCGCGTCCTCGACGAGCTCTGCCACAAGCTCGATCCCACCCGCTTCACCACGCTCGCCTGCTACGCCATGTGCGGGCCCTTCAACAAGTCCGCGTTCGTGACCGACGTCGTGAGCTGGAATCTCTACCTCGGCTGGTACGTGCCGGGCCTCTTCCTCAACGACCTCTGGTTCGGCTTCTTCCGCCTCGTGCACCCCAACCGCGTCATCGGCATGTCGGAGTACGGCTGCGAGGCCATGCCCAACCTCCACTCCTCGCGGCCGCGCCGCAACGACCACACCGAGGAGTACCAGTGCGTCTACCACGAGTACATGCTCAAGTTCTTCGCCAAGCACCCGTACCTGTGGGCAACGCACGTCTGGAACATGTTCGACTTCGCCGCCGACGCGCGCGACCAGGGCGGCGAGCCAGGCATGAACCACAAGGGCCTCATCACCTTCGACCGAAAGACCAAGAAGGACTCCTTCTACATCTACAAGGCCTGGTGGAGCAGCGAGCCCTTCGTGCACCTGTGCGGCAAGCGCTACGTCGACCGCGCCGAGGAGGCCACGAGCGTCAAGGTCTACTCCAACCAGAAGGAGGTCACGCTCTTCGTCAACGGCTCCAAGCTGGAGACCCGTCGCGAGGACCCCAAGAACCCGCACGTCTTCACGTTCTTCGTCCCGCTCAAGAAGGGCGAGAACAGCATCGAGGTCACGTCCGGCCAGCTCTCTGACTCCGGCACTATCCGCCGCGTCGACACGCCCAACCCCGACTACGTGCTCCAGAAGAAGAGCACCCAGAAGTCCAACTGGGCGGACAACGAGTAGGCCACCCCCGTCCATCCTTCCCGGCAACGCCCCGGCGCCGCGCGCGTCGGGGCGTTGCCGTTCTTCTCGGTAGCCGCCCCTTCCGGGTACGTACGCGCCCCCTCCGGGTACGTACACCCCGCGGGGGGCCGTGGACGCCGCACTCCTGATAAACCCGCAGGTAGGCGGCGGTGCGAGAAGAACATCAAACTTTGAATCCCGTACGTACCCGGAGGCGAGGTGTACGCACCCGGAGGGGAGCCCCGGGGGAGGGGAGGCCCGCGCGCCCCTGCCTCGCCCCGGGCGAGAAGGACGTCGGGCCTAAACCTACCGTAGGGCGAGAAGAACCGTCCGTTGGCGGGTTTTGCGGAGATTGTCTCCTGTCCCTGTGAAGGATTTGCGGTTAGACTGATATATCAGTTTCCGGCCGCCCTGCGGAGGGAAAGGGGACCCCGTGCAGGACGCGGAGCGCATGCAACGCGAACGCACGCAGAGAAAGGAAGGGAAGGTACATGCACGACGTAAGGGAAAGCGCACAGAGGGGGGATCTCTCATGAGCAACGAAGCTCGTCCCAAGACGCTGGTGACACGTCGCGGCCTGTTCGGCCTCGGCGCGCTCGGCGCCTCCGTCGCCGTGGGCGCGGGTGGCGTCATGGAGCAGTTCGCCTCCACGCTCGACACCAACCTCGGCACCCAGAGCGAGAAGCTCACGTCCGAGAGCACGGAGAACGAGCCCCTTTACGAGGCGTTCAAGCCCTCCGACGAGGTTCTGAACGAGGACGGCACGGGCAACTCCCACGCCCTCATCCAGAAGGCCATCGACCTCAACCGCAAGCAGGCGGCCGAGGGCGCGGTCCTGCTGAAGAACAGCTCCGAGGAGGGGCGCGGCCTGCCGATCGCCGAGGGCTCCAACGTGACCCTGCTCGGCATCAGGTCCCACATGCCCATGCTCGGCTCGAGCTTCGGCCTCAAGCTCTTCGGCCCCTGCATCACGCTCGAGCAGGCGCTCACCCAGAGCAAGACCGACTTCGCCAACACCATCACCACCAACGTCGACCGCAGCACGGGCGCGATCGCACCGACCATCTCCAGCTGGTCGGGCGACGAGTTCGACTTCGACGGCGCCGGCTTCAACGTCAACCCCACGATGGTCGACGCCTATGAGGCGCTCGGGGAGTCCTTCCCGCACGCCACGTGCGAGATGACGGTTACCGAGTACGACCCGAAGGAGCCCGGCGTCGCCGACATCGAGGGCGTCAACGGCGACTTCCGCTCGAGCTTCGCCGAGTACGGCGACGCCGCGATCGTGGTCATCTCCCGCCCGTCCGCCGAGTCGATCGACTACCTGCCCGGCAGCGTCGTGGCCGGCCTCGGCGTCGACGAGCCGCTTCAGCTCACCGACAACGAGCGCGCCGCGATCGACCTCGCCAAGGAGTGCTCCGGCAACGTCGTGGTGATCCTCAACACCGCCAACGCGGTCGAGATCAAGGACCTCGCGGACGACCCGGACGTCTCCGCCATCCTGTGGATCGGCTTCCCGGGCTGCTACGGCATGCTCGGCGTCGCCGACGTGCTGAGCGGCAAGGTGAGCCCCTCGGGCGCCCTCACGGACACCTACGCCACGCACAACATGAGCGCCCCCGCCATGCAGAACATGGGCGACTACCACTACGCCAACTCCGACATCCTCACCCGCAAGGGCGGCATGTTCGGCGACCTGTCCTCGAACTACCTCATCGAGTGCGAGGGCATCTACGTCGGGTACAAGTACTACGAGACCCGCTACTTCGACCAGGTCATGGGCCTGGGCAACGCGACCTCGGCCGCTGGCGCCACCGCGGGCGACACGTGGAACTACGCCGACGAGATGGTCTACCCGTTCGGCTACGGCCTCTCCTACACCACCTTCAGCCAGGAGCCGGTCGGCGAGCCCGAGCTCGAGCTGACCACGCTCGACAACGGCGCCACCACCGCCTACGTGACCTTCAACGTCAACGTCACCAACACCGGCGACACGGCGGGCAAGTCCATCGTCGAGATCTGGGGCCAGGCCCCCTACACCGCGGGCGGCGTGGAGAAGTCCGCGATCCAGCTCCTCAACTTCGAGAAGACCGACGAGCTCGAGCCCGGCGCCTCCCAGCAGGTCTCCGTGAAGGTCGACCTCCAGTACATCGCGAGCTGGGACAGCTCCCACGAGAACGAGGACGGCACCGAGGGCACCTACGTCATCGACCCAGGCACCTATTACTTCGCGCTCGGCAACGGCGCGCACGAGGCCGTGAACAACGTCCTTCTCGCCCAGGGCGTCGACGCCTCCCGACTGGCCGGCACCGGCGACGCCGCCAAGGTCTGGACCATGGCCATCACCGACGCCGAGGTGCCCCGCACCGCGCTCTCGATCTCCAAGAACGGTGCGCAGGTCTCCAACCACCTCGAGACGGCCGACTGGAACTACTTCCAGCCCGGCGAGGTCACCTACCTCTCCCGCTCCGACTGGGAGGGCACCTGGCCTGTCGAGTACGCCGACATGACGCTCGAGAACGAGCAGCTCATCGACTACCTCAACGGCCACTACTACGACGTCAAGACCGACGACGACCTCTCCGGCATCACCTGGGGCGCCGACTCCGACCTCATGATCTGGGACATGGCCGGCAAGACCTATGACGACCCCGCCTGGAACGAGCTGCTCGACAAGATGACCCTCGAGGAGGCGCTCTACCTCGCCACCTTCGGCGGCCCCTCCATCCCCGGCGTCGAGTCGATCGGCCTGCAGGAGCACTACCTCACCGAGAACGCCGGCAACGGCATCGTCATCGCCCTCAACGCCACGCAGGACTCCAACGCCCCGTGGACCATCGGCGCTGACGACCCCAACGGCGCCTGGAACGGCGCGGTCTTCGGCAACGCGCCCCTGACCGCCGCCTCGTTCAACAACTCCCTCTACTTCGAGATGGGCCAGTTCATGGGCGAGGAGTCGCTGTTCACCGGCATCGCGATGCTCTGGGGCCCGGGCCTCAACATCCACCGTCAGCAGTACAACGGCCGCAACGGCGAGTACTACTCCGAGGACCCCGTGCTCTGCGGCAACACCGCCATGGAGTACTCGATGGGCGCCCTCGAGTACGGCCTCATCGCGTCGCCGAAGCACTTCGCCTTCAACGACCAGGAGACCAACCGCTCCGGCGTGGCGCCGTACATGACCGAGCAGCAGGCCCGCGAGGGCGAGCTGCGCGGCTGGCAGATCGCCTTCGAGGCCACCGACTACGACACCGAGGACCGCAACGCCAACATGACGGGCCTCATGACGTCGTTCTCCAAGATCGGCCCGATCGAGTGCACCTGCTCCACCGGCCTCATGACCGACATCCTCAAGAACGAGTGGGGCTTCCGCGGCTACGCTGTCACGGACATCTACGACGACACCGACCTCTGGGCGGCCGTCCTGGTCTCCGGCACCACCTGCTTCGACACCCGCGGCATCTCCGGCTTCTATGACTCCACCACGCTCGAGAACTGCTCGACCTTCGCCAACCAGATCGACGGCGTCTCCATCGGCGTGGACAAGGTCAAGGGCGACGCCACGGTTCAGAAGGCCGTCAAGGAGTCCGCGCACATGATCCTGTACGCCATGACCCAGTCCAACCTCACCAACCGCTACAACAGCACCACGCACATGGAGCCGCAGTTCACCTGGTGGCGCGGCGCGTACATCGGGGCCGCCGCCGCGTTCGGCCTGCTCGCCGTCGGCGCCGCCGCCTCTGCGGCCATGAGCTCCAAGAAGAGTAAGGAGGCGTAGGGGGATGTCCACCACTACCGCTAAGAAGGGGATCGGCTTCTTCATCGAGGCCGTCGCCCTGGTGCTCGCCGTCGTCGGCATCGTCGCCATGGTCGTGAGCGGCAGCATGGGCGTTGGCTACGAGTTCCCCAACATGCCCGTCTACCTCGTTCTCTCGGTCGTCGCGATCGCGCTCGTCGTGGTCTCGATCGCGCTCGACGCCAAGCCCGCCGACAAGGGCCCCGGCATCGTGTCCCTGCTCGCCCTGGGCGTCGCCATCTTCATCCTGGCGTATGCCGGAATCCAGGTCGTCGCGTCCCGAGCCCTCAACATCTCGGCGATCTTCTCCTGGAACTCGGGCGACACCACCGGCTGGAGCATGTTCTATGCGGCCGCGGCCTCCGCGGGCTGCATGGTGGTCTCTGCCGTGCTGCTCACCGTGGCCGGCTTCATGCCCACCTTCAAGCGTCGCTAGCGTCTTCATGGCCGGCGCACGGTCGCCGGTCGGCAGACGCCCTGGGCCCCGCGGGTGCTTCTCGCCCGCGGGGCCCTTTTTGGAGCGCCGCGCGCTACCGTTCTTCTCGGCTCGCGGCCGCCCGATGCGCAAAGTACAGAAGTTTCCCTATTCCTACGGCATTTCGCCTGATGTCCGCGTGGGAGGGCCAAAGCTTCTGTACATTGCGCCTGCGCATGGCTCCGCCCGCGCGCCGGCGCGCCCGGCCCGAACCACCCACGCCGCCGTTTGCGCCGCTCGCGGAAGAGGCCCGATTCTGGGGAATTCGGCGCCTTGTTCACGCTAAACTGATATATCAGTTAGAGGGGCGAGAAGCCCCAAAGAAGGGCCGCAACATAGGGGAGAGTGTATGGCAGAGAAGAATGCTCAGGCGCCGCAGCACCACGGTGCGGGCGCGACAAACCGGGCGAAGATGTACCAGCTCGTCCTGTTCCCGTTCAACAACGGCGCGACGAACGTGTACTACGTCCTCCTCATGAACTACATCGCGTATTACGCCAACGGCGTCCTGGGCCTGCTCCTGGCCTTCGCCACCACGATGGTCACGGTCACGCGCATCTTCGACGCCGTGATTGACCCGTTCATCGGAGTCTTCATCGACCGTACCGAGACCAAGATCGGCAAGTTCCGCCCGTTCATCATCCTCGGTAACGTGGTCATGGCCGTCTCGTCGCTGCTGCTCTTCTACGGCACGCGCCTCATCCCCGCCGACATGGAGCTGCTGCGGTACGTGGGCTATACCCTCTGCTACATGCTTCTCATGGTCGGCTACGCCATGCAGACCTCCTGCACGCGCTCCGGCCAGACCTGCCTCACCAACGATCCTAACCAGCGTCCGACGTTCACGATGTTCAACACCATCGCCTCGCTCGTGGGCATGGGCGTGACCATGGCGACCGCCTCCATCGTGGGCGGCCAGGTCGGCTTTGGCACCGAGGCCTTCTTCAACTTCCTCATCCCGCTTGTCATCATTCTCTCCGCCGCCCTCACCGCGCTCGCGGTCATCGGCATTGCCGGCAAGGACCGCAAGGAGTACTGGGGCTTCGGCGAGTCCGAGGGCGAGAAGACCCAGCTCAAGATCAAGGACTACGTCGAGATCGTCAAGGGCAACAAGGAGCTCCAGCGCCTCATGGTCGCGGCATCCGGCACCAAGTTCGCCTTCGCCGTCGCCACCAACACCACTGTCGGCGTCCTGCTCTATGCCTGCATGATGGGCGACTACAACCAGTTCTACCTGCCCATGTACGTGATGGGCTACGTGTTCTCCGCCCCGTTCTTCATCGGTGGCCTGCGCATCAGCCAGAAGTTCGGCCAGAAGAAGACGCTCGTCACCTTCACCTCGGTCGCTCTCATCTGCTACATCGGCGTCGTCGTGCTGCTTGGCATGTGGAACCCCAACGATCCGGCGTTTGGCCTCTCGCTCTGGAGCACCGAGGGCGGCTTCCACCTCACGCTCAACGCGTACACCCTCATCTTTATCGTGCTCTACGGCCTGGGCTACGGCGCGTACTACTCCACCGCCGACATGGCCATCCCGATGGTCGCCGACGTCTCCGACTACGAGATGTTCCGCTCCGGCAACTATGCGCCCGGCGTCGTGGGCACGCTCTTCTCCTTCGTTGACAAGCTCGTGAGCTCGCTTTCCACGACCGTCGTCGGCATCGCCATCACCGCAGTGGGCCTCGCCACGCTGCCTGACACCGACACCCCCTACATGGAGGGCATGAACGTGCTCACGATCGTCCTCTTCTGCATCATCCCCATCGTCGCGTGGATTCTCACCCTCATCGCCATGAAGGGCTACAAGCTCACCGGTCCGCGCATGAAGGAGATTCAGGCCGTCAACGCCTGCCGCAAGGACGCCATCGCCGACGGCATGACCGTCGAGAAGGCCCTCGAGACCTACAAGGACGTCAAGGACATCCCCGCGGAGTACAAGGCGTCGCTCTCGTAGCGTCGCTTCGCGGCGCGCCCGCGCCGCCTGGATAGCGCTTCCTCCTTTCGGGGGTGCTCGGTCACTGCCATGCGCCGGGCACCCCTCTTTCGTGCGGGGGCGTTCGGTTAAGGCATGGCCTGTCGCGAATGCCGTGCGCGAGTGCCTCCCGCGAGTGACAGCTTTCGAACAAACGGGGGCCCTGAGGGGGCCTCGTCCGGCCAGAATCCGTCACTCGGCTGACGGACCGCCGTTGGGGCCTCGGTTGCCGCGGCCGCCCCTCCGGCCGGAGTGGCCCGTTTCGAACGGATGGGAGCCTCCAGGGGCGCTCGTTCGGTCAAAAGCCGTCACTTTGCGCGGGGGTCGAGTGCGGTCGGCTCATGCGAGCCCGTATGCCTCAAGGGGAACGAGCTCGCAGACCGGGCCGTCCGGGATGTCGACGAGCGGCTCGTGGTCGCGCGGCACGCCGAAGGTCTCGAGCAGGCGGTTGAACTCGTACAGGTCGCCGACCTCCTCGGGGGAGAAGCGGATGATCTTCGGCAGGTCGATGGTGATGCGGGACTCGCGCCGCCGCTCGCGTCGCAGCGCCACGAGCGGGCTGCCGCCGTTGATGAGCGGGTTTCTGACCTTCTCGCCGCCGTCGAGCTCCCCGATGATGACGGTTCCGTCGGGCAGCACCCACATGAAGTCGACGCGGAGGGCGCGGCCGGGGCTCATGGGGTCGCGGAGGGGCACCTGCAGGTCGGGCATCGCAAACCCCAGCTCGTACATGGTCGCCCGTGCGGTTGACTCGCCACCGCTCTCCGGGCGCGGGTCGGCAAACGAGACCGTCCTTATCGCCTGCCGGAACCCTCGGAAGTGCGGGCCCATGGACTCGACGTACGAGACCAGCTCGTCGGCGCCAAGAAGGCCCAGGCGAAGACAGGAGTCGGCGACCGCGAGCCCCTCGGAAAAGCTGAGCCGCCGCGCGCAGTCGAAGACCGTGCGCTCCGGCCCTGTCACGGGAATGCCCGACGCGGTGGTCGCGCCCTCGCCGCGGACGTGGAGCCCCACGACCCTCCCGCCGTGATAGCTGCGCGCGCCCGACGGCGTGGCTATTTGGATGGGCGTCTGGAGGTGGTTTGACACGCTGAGGCCGTGGGCGACGGCCGCGGAGGTCCCGCAGAACACCCAGTCCGGGTGGAGCTCGTGGAGGGCGCGCATCATGAAGAGCGTCCGCTCGCTCCGGGCGAGGGAGCGCCAGGATTCTGCCCGCGCGTACAGCCGCGGGAGCGGGGAGAGGGGCTCGCCAGACTCCACGCGGCGCTCGAGCGCGCGATGGAGCCTCCCCGGGAACGACTCGAGGCACGCGCCGCGCCGCTCCGCCTCCCGCAGGAAAATGTCAATCTCACGGTCCACGATCTGCCACACGGCCCCTCCTCTCCGCCTTAGCGGGGATGATAGGGGAGGGGCGGCCCGCGGTGTCTTCCCGGCCCCTGACGCGTCGCTGACGCCGCAGGTGGCAGGGGGCGCGGCCGCCGGGGCGACTTCGCGGGCGGCGGCCTGGCGGCGGCGGGCGGCGTTTTGCACGCGGGGGCGGGCCGGGGGCCGTCGTTTTTCTCGCCTCTGGGTCTCCCCGCCGGGCGAGTGACAGATTTCGAACGTATGAGGCCCCCGGAAGGGCCCCGTCCGGCCGAAGGCTGTCACTCGGGGAGGGCGCGGCGAGAAGAACCGGCAAGCAGCGGGTCCTTCTCGGCACGAAAAAAGCGGACCCGGGCAGCACCCCGGGTCCGCTCGCACGATCTATGAGGGAGAAGCTACTTGATGGTGTTCACGAGCTTCTGCACGCCGCTCTTGCGCTGAGCGGCCTGGTTCTTGTGGATGATGCCCTTGGAAGCGGCCTTGTCGAGCAGGCGGCCGGCCTTGTTGGCGGCGTCCTGGGCGGCCTCGGCGTCCTTGGCCTCGACAGCAAGGCGGACCTTCTTGACGGCGGTCTTGAGCTCGGAGCGGACCGCGCGGTTGCGCTGACGCGCCTTCTCAGCGGTGATGATGCGCTTCTTCTGAGACTTGATGTTAGCCACGTGCAGTTCCTTTCGGTTCTTAACTATGTGAGGCCTCTGTGCTGAGACACGGCGAGGTCAACCCGATGAATATAGCATATCGCCCGGGAGTTCGCTATCATTCACTTCATGTCTACTAACGATACCTCACATATCCGCAACTTCTCGATCGTTGCGCACATCGACCACGGCAAGTCGACCATCTCGGACCGCATCCTCGAGCTCACCCACACGGTGGAGGAGCGCGACATGGAGGCCCAGCTGCTGGACACGATGGACATCGAGCGGGAGCGCGGCATCACGATCAAGTCCAACGCCGTCCGCGTGACCTATGACGCCGACGACGGCGAGACCTACCAGTTCAACCTCATCGACACGCCGGGCCACGTGGACTTCACCTACGAGGTCTCCCGCAGCCTCGCGGCGTGCGAGGGCGCGGTGCTGGTGGTGGACGCCACGCAGGGCGTGGAGGCGCAGACCGTCTCCAACGCCAACCTCGCGATGAACGCCAACCTGGACATCGTGCCGGCCATCAACAAGATCGACCTGCCAAGCGCGGAGCCCGAGCGCGTGCGCCAGGAGATCGAGGACGAGCTGGCCATCCCGGCCGAGGACGCCGTCTGCGTCTCCGGCAAGACGGGCGAGGGCATCCACGAGCTGCTCGAGGCCATCGTGTTTCTGGTCTCGCCCCCCAGGGGCGACTACGACGCCCCGCTCAAGGCCCTCATCCTGGACTCCTACTTCGACGAGTACCGCGGCGTCGTGGCCACGGTGCGCGTCTTTGACGGCCACGTCCGCAAGGGCGACCGGCTCACCATGATGCAGGCGGGGATCGGCTTTCTCGCGGACGGCGTGGGCGTCAAGCGGCCGGCCGAGCAGCTCGTGGACGAGCTCGGCGTGGGCGAGGTCGGCTTCGTGGTCACGGGCCTCAAGGACCCCGAGGCCGTGCGCGTGGGCGACACGCTCACCTACGCCGCGCGCCCCTGCGCCGAGGCGCTGCCGGGCTACCGCGAGGCCAAGCCGATGGTCTACACCGGCATCTTCCCCATAGACAACAAGGACTACGAGAACCTGCGCGACGCCCTGGAGAAGCTCCGCGTGAACGACCCCTCGCTCACCTGGAGCCCCGAGACCTCGGTGGCCCTGGGCTTTGGCTTCCGCGTGGGCTTTCTGGGCCTGCTCCACATGGAGGTCGTCAAGGAGCGCCTGGAGCGCGAGTTTGGCCTGGGGCTCATTGCCACCTCGCCCTCGGTGGACTATCACGTCTACAAGACCGACGGCGAGATGCTGGAGGTGAGGAGCCCCCAGGACCTGCCCGACGCCACGCGCATCGAGCGCATCGAGGAGCCCTACCTCAAGGCCAAGGTCATCGTGCCGCCCGAGTACACGGGCGCCGTCATGCAGCTCGCCATCGAGCACCGCGGCATCACGCAGGACATGGTCTACCTCTCCCAGAAGTCCGTTGAGATGCACTTTGACATTCCGCTGGCAGAGCTCATCCTGGACTTCTTCGACCAGCTCAAGAGCCGCACCAAGGGCTACGCGAGCCTGGACTACGAGTTCTCCGACTACCGCCCGAGCGACCTGGTGAAGCTCGACATCCTGCTCTCCGGCGATGAGGTGGACGCCCTCAGCTTCATCGTGCACCGCGACAAGGCCTACGCCATGGCCCGCGGCCTCTGCGACAAGCTCAAGGAGATCATCCCGCGCCAGCAGTTCGAGGTGCCCATCCAGGGCGCCATCGGCAACAAGATCATCGCCCGCAGCACCGTCAAGGCCGTGCGCAAGGACGTGCTGGCCAAGTGCTACGGCGGCGACATCTCGCGCAAGCGCAAGCTCCTGGAGAAGCAGAAGGAGGGCAAGAAGCGCATGAAGCAGATCGGCTCGGTGGAGGTGCCGCAGGAGGCGTTCCTCGCCGTCCTCAAGGTGGACGACCAGTGACGGCCGCCGAGGTCCTGGCCGCCTACGCACCCGCCGCCGCTCTCGACATGCCTAAAAGGGGACAGGCCCCTTTTAGGCAAGTCTCTCTCGCGGAGCGCCTCTCGGGCAGGCTGCTCATGGCGCCGATGGCCGGCGTCTCCGACGCGGCGTACCGCCTCATGGCGCGCGCGGGTGGCGCTGCGCTGGCCTACTCCGAGATGGTCTCCTGCGCCGGCCTCCACTACGGCGAGAAGAGCTGGGAGCTCGTGGACCCGGACCCGGCGGAGCCGGACGTGGCCGTGCAGCTCTTTGGCTCCAAGCCGGAGCTCTTCCGCGAGTCCGCGGAGCGCGTGGCGGCGCGGCTGGGCGAGCGCCTCGCGCTCATCGACGTCAACATGGCGTGCCCGGTGCCCAAGGTCACCAAGAAGGGCGAGGGCTCCGCGCTGCTGGAGGACCCCGCGCTCGCAGCGGACATCGTGCGCGCGTGCCGCGCGGGCGCCCCGGGCGTTGCCGTGACGGTGAAGATCCGCCGCGGCCGCTACGCGGGGCAGGAGGTCGCGCCCGAGTTCGCGCGCGCGATGGAGGACGCCGGCGCCGCCGCCGTGGCCGTGCACGGCCGCTTTGCCACGCAGATGTACCACGGCGAGGCCGACTGGGGCGTCATCGACCGCGTGGCGGACGCCGTCTCCGTGCCCGTGATCGCGTCCGGCGACATCCTCTCCCACGAGGCGGCGCTGCGCGCGCTCGACGAGACCGGCGCCTCCGCCGTGATGGTGGCGCGCGGGACCTACGGCAACCCGTGGGTCTTCTCGGGCCACGAGCCGAGCGTATCCGAGAAGATCGCCGCCTTCGAGTGCCACGTGCGTCTGCTCGCGGCCACCGGCGCCCACCTCAAGCGCGCCCGCAGCCTCGCGGGCTGGTACTTCAAGGGCATGCCCGACGCCGCCCGCTGGAGAAACGCCGCCATGAGCTGCGTCACCGCCGAGGAGTTCCTCGCCGTCGCCGCCGACGTCCGCGCGTACCTGACAAAGGTGTCAGGGTAGTTTGTCAGGAAACCCGCTCGGCGGCGGGCGGGGGCGCGGCCCGTTGCGACATCGGGGGTTATGGCAGCTTTCGTTGTTCCGGCTTTGTCTGATTTGGGGTCATGGCAATCGCCGCCGGTCGCCAACTGGTCGTTCTCCTCGGAGCGTTGCGGTTTTGGGGGCTATGGCAGGCCGGACTCTGCCACAGCCCCACATTCCGCAACGGCTGAAGCATGACAAAGGTGTCAGGGCAGTCTGTCAGGAAACCGCCTGCGCCCCCGCCGCGGCCGACTCGTTCTCCCGGGTCTCCCGCACGCAGGCAATCCGACCCTTGCACTCGGCGAGGACGGACGCGCAGCCAAGTGCGACGAGCGGGTTGGCGTCTCCGTCCGCCTGCCACGCCTCGAGCGACGTGTAATAGCCGACCCTGTCGTCGTGCTTGATGGCGACGGGCGGGTATCCGGCAGAGACAAGCATGCAGTTGAGCAGCGTGCGGCCCGTGCGCCCATTGCCGTCCTGAAAGGGGTGGATGGCCTCGAAGAGGGCGTGGAACGCAAGCGCTGCACATACGGGGTGCAGGTCATGATGCTGATATGCGTAGACGAGGCTCTTGAGGTCATCGCGAACCTCGACGGCGGCAACCGGCGCGGTCCGCGAGCCGCGGATGTAGACGGGGCCCATTCTGAGCGCACCGCGCGTCCTCGGCCGGCAATCGAGCGCGGTGCGCTCATGTATGTCTTGGATGAGGGCAACACTGAGCTCGCGTCCCTCGGAGGGCTGCCTCAGGGCGTAGTCGTAGCCCTCCGCGACGCCGCGTACCGAGAAGAGGTCCTGCAGGCTCTTGTCGTCAGTGGGAATGAACTCTCCCTCAAGGACGAGCTCGGTCTCAAGGGGCGTGAGCATGGAGCCCTCGATGGCAGTCGTGTGGTAGGCAAAGCGGCTCAGGAAGTCGCGGTCGTACCCCGCAAGGGCGTCGCGCTCGGCATCGGTGCGTGGCGCTCATGTCCGCCGCATCTCGTCGGTGAGCGCGGCGACTCGCGAGAGCGAGGACTCAACGTCCGGGCTGAGGATGGGGTGGAAGGCTCTGTAGATTATCTCGGCCATGGGTAGGGACGAGAAAGACTCCCCTGATTTGCGCATGAGCCCTCCCGTCTCAGCCGCCCTGCTTTGCCCCATTGTATGCGATGCCCTAGGGTGCGGCTTCACGGATACAATGATGATGCCAGTGCCATAGCATGGGAATATGACCCACGTCAAGGGATGCAAATCGAGCACTCGTTCAGTAACGGATACGTTATGACCAAAGCCCTCTACCTGCACATACCCTTCTGCGCGCGCAAGTGCGCGTACTGTGACTTCTCCTCGTGGGCCACGCCCGCGGGCGACCCGCTCATGGCCGCGTACGCCCGCGCCCTTGAGGAACAGCTCACGGAGGCGGCCGCGCTCGGCCTCGTCGAGGGCTGCGAGACGGCCTACGTGGGCGGCGGCACCCCTACGCTTCTGGGCGAGAAGAACCTGGGCTCGCTCGTCTCCGCCGTCCGCTCCGTGGCGCCGGGGATAGCGGAGCTCAGCTGCGAGGCGAACCCGGACTCCCTCACGGACGGCGTCATCGACGCCCTTCGCGCGGCAGGGGCCACACGCCTCTCCGTCGGCGTCCAGAGCCTCGACGACGGCGAGCTCGCCGAGCTGGGCCGCCTGCACGACGCCGCGTGCGCGCGGGGGCGCGTGGCGGCGGCCGTGGCGTCCGGGCTGGACGTCTCGGTCGACCTCATGTGCGCGACGCCGGGCCAGACGGACGAGAGCTGGAGGAGGACGCTCGAGGGTGCGCTCGCGCTCGGCGTGGGCCACGTGAGTGCCTACCCGCTCCAGATAGAGGAGGGGACGGCGCTCGACCGCCGCTATGCGGATGACCCGTGCCCCTGGAACTCCGACGAGGTGCAGGCCGCCCGCATGAGCGAGGCTCAGGTGATGCTTGAAGGTTCTGGCTTGGCCCGCTATGAGGTGGCGAGCTACGCCGCCGCAGGTAAGCGATGCCGACACAACATTGCCTACTGGACGGGCCTGTCATATCTCGGCCTGGGAACCGGAGCCTCAAGCATGCTCAACCTCAAGGAATACTTGAGATTTCGTGAGGTTGCTCCGCAACTGCCGAAGCCGCCCGAGGGGACCGCGCGGGCGCGCCTCACCGTCACGACGGGCCGCCGCGAGCTGGCGGCGGACCCGCGGCTGGCAGCCCTCTCCGCGTCGCTCGAGTTCCTGACGGAGGCGCAGGCGGCGACCGAGGACCTCATGCTCGGGGCGCGCCTCGTGGACGGGCTGGACCCCGCGCTCGTCTCGCGCGCCCGTGACCTGCTCGGCGCGCGGCTCAACGATGCGCTGGCCGACCTCCTCTCCCGCGGCCTTCTGGCCGAGAAGAACGGTCGGCTCGCGCCCACCGAGAGCGGCTGGCTCCTCGGCAACGAGCTCTACGGCGCCCTCTGGGACCTCGCCCCGGGGGAGGTCCTCACCGCGAGCTGCTAGGATCCCACTCATCCGTGAGCCGCGTGAGTGACAGAATCCGGCCGAATGCGGCCCGCAAAAGCGCCCCATCCGTCCGAAACGCGTCACTCATACTGGCGCCCGCACCAAACCGGGCGGCCCGAGCCCGAGCCGCTACTCCCGCCGCTCGCGGCCACGCGCAACCTCAAGCGGCTTGACGGCTCCCGCCTGCGCGGGCACGTCCGGCACCGGGCCGTTCATCACGCGCTCGATTACGTCGAGCGCGTATCGCGCCTCGTCAAGCCTGAGGATGTGCTGGCGGCTGCCAAACTGAAGCGCAAAGCCCCACTCGACGGGGGTTATCGAGGAGAGCGCCGTCACCTGCTCGTCAAACGCGCGCCTGACGCCGGAGAAGACGATGCGGCGGTCGGTCACGGAGAGCGTGCCGGGCGTGGGAATCGCGATGTCCTTCCTAACGGGGTCCAGATGGACGTTCCGTCCAAGCTCGTAGGCAAGCCCGTTTCCGACGAGCCCCGCCCCTCCCGAGAGGCGCCCCGTCTGCCGGACGACCTCGTTCCTGATCTCATAGTAGGTGGCCGGGCAGCAGAGATGGCAGCGCTCGCCGGGGGAGAGAAACGCGTTCGTCGGCACGACGGGGAGCGGGTCCACGGGAAGGAGGCGCCGCGTCCCGCCGGGGATTGACGGCGACGCCGCATGCCCGCGCGTGGCCGCCGGGTCAGGCCGGCCAACGGCTATCCGGTAGTAGCGCCCCGCGTCAGAGAGCCAGCCAACAAAGAAGAGGCCGCCGGTCAGGAGATAGAGCACGCCCATCCCAGGCTTGCCTTCGCGGAACTTGTGGGCGCCGCACCACCCGAGCAGCGCGCAGAGGAGAAAGTCGCCCCATGCCGCCGCCCGCGGGGCGTGTCGCCGCCCGCGCGCTCGCCTCTCGCCACCGATGTCGACGTGATCGTGAATGGCAATCATCCCCTCGTAGGGATAATACCAGCGCCGCCGAGCTCCATGTCGGCGACGTCCGGAGAGCGCCCGACGACTGGCGTGTCTCCCCGCGATTGCGGCACGCCCCGCCCGCCGAGTGACGGAAACCGACCAAACCAGGCCCCCAAAACGGCCCCATCCGGCCGAAACGCGTCACCCGGGCCAGCGCGCCCAGCCGCCCACGGCTCCCCATACCACAACGCTACAGTTAGCCGAATGTAATATATGTGTCGCCAAATTAGGGGAGGGGGTATTCCCTCAACCAAGGTGTGATAGCATCAGTTCCACCAACAGGTCATGTTGAGAGGGGGAGTGATGTCAGATTATGCCGCACAGGTACTTTTACCTGCGGAAACAGAGTTCTCTGCCGCTCCCTCGAAGATATCAACTTATAAAATGATAATCGGGGGGGGGGTCTCCCGGAATAGGCTAGACCTACCGGAGGCACGCCCAACCAACGGAACGCTCTGCGCGCTGCGCGTGACGCCCGGCCACGAGCGCGCGATGGCGCGTCGCGTGCGCCGCGTCGCGGCGGCGGGGCTCAACGACTGCTACGTCCTGCTCACGGAGCGCGAGCGCCGCCGCGACGGGCTCTGGCACAGGGAGCTCGTCCCCACCTTCCCCTCCTACCTCATCCTCGACGTGCGGAACCCCGACGCCCTCGAGCGCGGGCTCCGCCTCCTCACGGCCCCCGCGGACCTTCCGCGCGTGGGCGGCGTGCCCGCCGCAATCCCCGCGGAGGACGCCGCGCTCCTGCGCGCGCTCGCCGGCCCCGACCACGTCATCCGCGCGTCCCGGGGTGCCATCGAGGACGGCGCCCTCCGCGTGTGGGAGGGCCCGCTCGCCGGGCGAGAGCAGCTCGTTCGCCGCATAGACCGCCATCGTCGCGCCGCGTACCTCGACTCGCGCCTCGGCGAGGGCCGGCTGCGCGTGGGGCTCGAGGTGGTGAGCAAGACCTAGCCAAAGACTCAAGGCAGCTTTCTGTGCGCGGCCCACGGGCCCTCTCGCGGGCGGCGCACAGCAAGCTGGCTCCCTGCGTGCGCAGGCGTGCTGTTGCTGCATACATACCCCGGTCGACCGCGCGGTGCATCAGGCGGGCGCGGAGGGCTCGGGGGAGTGAAGAGACTCGCGATGCCGCCGACGGGCGGCATGGCCGAAGGCGTGGGCCGCGTGCCCGGCGCCAGGCCACGCGCGTCTCTTTTTTCATGACCAGATTCAGACAGGAAGAACCCGGGGAGGTGATGGCGAGCATGTGGTACGTGGTGCAGGTGACAGGCGGGACCGAGGAGCGCATGGCCGAGCTCATAGAGAGCGTGGCCACGCCGGGCGTGCTGGAGGAGTGCTTCCTCCCGCGCTACCAGACGGAGATCAAGGTCCGCGGCGCGTTCCGCCCCGTGGAGAAGCCGCTCCTCACGGGCTACCTCTTCGCCGTGACCGCGGACCCCGCGCGCCTGGCGCGCGACCTCGCCAAGATCCCGGAGTTCGCTCGTGTCCTCAAGGTGGGAGGGGCCTACGCGCCGCTCTCCCGCGAGGAGGAGGCCTGGCTCGGCGCTTTCACCGAGCCGGGGCGCCGCTGCGTCCCCATGAGCTACGGCGTGGTGGCGGGCGAGAAGATCGTGGTCACCGAGGGGCCCCTCAAGGGGCACGAGGCCATGATCGCCGAGGTCGACCGCAGGCGCAGCGTTGCGTACCTGCGCTTTGAGATCTGCGGCCGCGAGGTGACCACCCGCGTGGGCCTGGGGCTCGTGGCGCGCCTGCCCGAGACCGCCCGCGCGGAGGCGGAGCGCGTGGTGTCGGAGCGGCGCGCACGCGCGCGGGCGAGAAGGTGCTCCATGGAAGGAACCTGCAAGTAAATGGATAGGAACGAGCTTGTCGTGACCCAGTGCGGAGGCTACGCGCTCGAGCGGGTCGAGGGCGTGGCGGCGGGGCTCGATCCCGAGGCGGCCCGCGCGGCCGAGCGGCTGAGGACGGGACGGTGGGCCTACCGCGCCGTCAAGCGCGCGTTCGACGTCTGCTTCAGCGCGTGCGTGCTCGTGTGCCTCTCGTGGCTCTTCCTCATCGTTGCTATAGCCATCAAGCTGGACGACCCGGAGGGCCCGGTCATCTTCTCGCAGGCCCGCGTCGGGCGCGACGGCCGGGAGTTCCGCATGTACAAGTTCCGCAGCATGTGCGCCGACGCCGAGAGCCGCCTCGCGGAGCTGGCCGGGAGAAACGAGAAGGACGGACCGGTCTTCAAGATGGCGGACGACCCGCGCGTCACGCGCGTGGGCAGGTTCCTGCGCAAGACCTCGATCGACGAGCTCCCGCAGTTCGTGAACGTGCTCGTGGGGGACATCTCGGTCGTGGGGCCGCGCCCGGCGCTTCCCAAGGAGGTCGCGCAGTACACTCCCCGTCAGCGTCAGCGCCTCTCCGTGAAGCAGGGCATCACCTGCTACTGGCAGACGCGCAGGAATCGCGACTCCATCACCTTCGACGAGTGGGTCGACCTGGACCTCATCTACGTGAAGAAGTGCGGCCTCTGGGCCGACCTCAAGCTGATCGTCCAGACCGTGGGCTGCGTGCTCACGGCGCAGGGGAGCTAGCGGTGCGCATAGCCATGATCGGGCACAAGCGCTTTGGCTCGCGCGAGGGTGGCGTGGAGGTTGTGGTGACCGAGCTCGCCCGTCGCATGGCGGCGCTTGGGCATGAGGTCACCTGCTACGACCGGGGCGGCAAGGACGTCATGACCGGTGACCGAGCGCACGGCGAGCGCGTCGTGGATGGTGTGCGCGTGGTGCCGGTCCGAACCATCGATGCCAGGGGCATGGCGGCTCTGAGCTCCTCGTTCTTTGCGACGCTTGCCGCCGTCAAAGACAAGCCTGACGTTATCCACTACCATGCGGAGGGTCCGTGCGTGCCACTCCCGATGGCGCGCCGCGCGGGCATACGGACCGTCGCGACGATCCACGGCCTCGACTGGCAGCGAGCCAAGTGGGGTAGGCTCGCAAGCTCCTACATAAAGCTCGGCGAGAAGAACGCGGCGGGATGCGCGGACGAGGTTATCGTGCTCTCGCGGTCCACGCAGCGCTATTTTCGCGAGACGTACGGACGCAAGACCCTGGTCATTCCCAACGGGATCAACCCCAAGGAGCCCAGGGCGGCGCGTGTCATTACCGAGCGCTGGGGACTGGGGAGGGGCTCCTACATCCTCTTCCTCGGGCGACTGGTGCCCGAGAAGCGACCCGAGCTCCTCATAGAGGCATTTAGAGGGCTCGAGACGGACAAGTGCCTTGTCATCGCGGGGGGCGGTTCCGACACATCCGCCTACGAGACGGCCCTCAGGCAGGCTGCCGAAGGCGATGACCGCATTCTCTTCACGGGCTTCGTGCAGGGTGAGGAGCTCGCCGAACTCTACTCGAATGCGTACTGCTACGTGCTGCCCTCTGATGTGGAGGGCATGCCGATGAGTCTGCTCGAGGCCATGGCGTACGGCTGCTGCTGCGTGACGAGCGACATCCCCGAGTGCGCGGACGTGCTCGCGGGGACGGGGATGACGTTCGAGCGGGGGAGCGCCGCGGGCCTGCGGCAGGTGCTCGTGTCGCTTCTGAAAGACGATGGGGAGGCCCGTGCTCTCGGGCTGACCGCCCGCAAGCGCGCTCTCGAGTCATTCGGTTGGGACTCCGTCGTTCGATGGACGCTTGAGACCTATGAGGGGGCTGCCGGATGAGGGTCATTCTCGTCAACAAGTTCCACTACCGCAAGGGCGGGTCGGAGACCTACTACTTCGCCGTGGCCGACGCGCTCAGGTCCCAGGGGCACCAGGTGTTCTTCTTCGCCATGGAGGACCCTGAGAACGAGCCGTGCGACCAGGCGAGGTGCTTCGTCTCAGCCAAGGACTACAACGGGCCGACGTCGGTGGTGCGGAAGGTCGGCGAGGCCGCGTCGCTCCTGTACTCCACGGAGGCCAAGCGGAAATTCGAGGCCCTCTGTGAAGCGGTGCGACCTAACGTCGTCCACATGAATCTCGTCCACCGGCAGATCACGCTCTCGATCCTCGATGCGCCGTACCTTCAGGAGCACGGGGTCCCGGTCGTCTGGACGGCACACGACTACATCGCGGTGTGCCCGAGCTACACGATGCTCGACGGCAACGGCGAAGTGTGCGAGGCGTGCCTGGGCGGCCATTTTTCCAGCTGCCTCAAGCGGAAGTGCGTCAAGGGCTCGACGGCAAAGAGCGGCTTGGCGACGCTCGAGGCGGAGTACCTGCGCCTCACGAAGGTGTACGCAAAGATCGACCGCATCATCTGCCCCTCCCAGTTCCTGGGGAGCAAGATGGTCGAGGGCGGCTTTCCCACAGAGCAACTCGTCTGGATGCCCAACTTCCTGACGGACCGGGCAGTCTCCGAGATCGAGGGCGTTCCCGCGGCCGATTCGGGCAGGCCGTACTTCATCTACTTCGGGCGGCTTTCGGGCGAGAAGGGCGTCGCGGTCCTGCTGCGGGCATTCGTGCGGGCGCGGGCTCAGGGCCTGCCGGAGGACTACGGCCTCGCCATCGTCGGCGACGGTCCCGCGCGCGCCGAGCTGGAGCAGCTTTCCGCCGAGCTCGGCCTCGCCAACGCCGCGGCGTTCCTCGGCTACAAGTCGGGTGACGAGCTCAGGGCGCTCGTGAAGGGCGCCCGCTTCAGCGTGGTCCCGTCGACGTGGTACGAGAACATGCCGTTCTCCGTCGTCGAGTCTCTTCTGGCGGGGACGCCGGTCCTGGGGAGTCGCATCGGCGGCATCCCCGAGCTCGTCGACGAGGGCAGGACCGGCTTCACGTTCACCGCGGGGGACGCCGACGCGCTCGCCAGCCTGCTGCGCTCCGCGACGGATCTCTCCGACGACGAATACCGCGCGATGCAGGCAGCGGGTCGGGCGTTCGTCCGCGAGCGCTGCTCCGAGAGCGCCTACCTGCAGAAACTCGTCGACCTCTATACCACCCTCATACGCGAGAAGAAGGGTCATTAATCCATGGCTGAGAAGAAACTCAACGGCACCGTCATCGTCACGTACCGCTGCAACGCGCGCTGCACCATGTGCAGCCGTTACAAGGCGCCGAGCCGCCCGGAGGAGGAGCTCTCGCTCGAGACGATCAGGAAGCTTCCGCGCATGTACTTCACCAACATCACGGGAGGGGAGCCCTTCATCCGCAAGGACCTCAAGGACATCGTACGCGAGCTCTACAAAAAGAGTGACCGCATTGTCATCTCCACCAACGGCTTCTTCACCGACCGCATCATCGACCTCTGCGAGGAGTTCCCTGAGGTCGGCATCCGCGTTTCCATCGAGGGTTTGGAGGACACCAACAACGAGATCCGAGGGCTCCCCAACGGCTTCCAGCGCGGGTATCAGACGCTCAAGAAGCTCGTGGAGATGAAGCACCCCGACGTTGGTTTCGGCATGACGGTGCAAGATAGGAACGCCAAAGATCTCGTGCCGCTCTACAAGCTTTCAGACGAGCTGGGAATGGAGTTCGCCACGGCGAGCCTTCACAACAGCTTCTACTTCGTGGAGGCCCACAACATCATCCATGACCGTCCGATGGTGGCCAAGAACTTCGAGAACCTCGTGAACGAGCTCCTCAGGAGCAGCTCGCCCAAGAAGTGGTTTCGCGCCTACTTCAACCACGGCCTCATCAACTACATCTATGGCCAGCCGCGCCTGCTGCCCTGCGACATGGCGTTCGACACCTTCTTCATCGACCCCTACGGCGATGTCATGCCCTGCAACGGCACCAAGGACAAGGAGGTCATGGGCAACCTCAACGAGGAGTCCTGGGACGAGCTCTGGAACTCCGACCAGGCGGAGAAGGTCCGCGCGAAGGTTCGTCACTGCGACCGTAACTGCTGGATGATCGGCTCGGTGAGCCCGGCCATGCACAAGTACATCTGGAAGCCCGGCTGGTGGGTGCTCAAGCACAAGGCGAAGGCGCTCTTTACCAAGAAGCCCTACGACATGCACGAGCTCAAGATCGTCAGCGACTACGAGGAGGGCCGCGTGACCAAGGAGCAGCTCGACGCCTGCTCCACCTGCGACCTGTGCGCCACAGTGAACGACGGCCTGTCCGAGGCGTCGAAGGCGGATGCCCACGTGTACGAGACGCATGAGGCGTTGTAAGGCTACGAGATGAGGATCCTGTACGTCGCCCTTTCTTGTGGCCCTAACCTCGGAAGCGAAGATGCCATTGGTTGGCATCTGCCGATTGCTGCCGCCAGAGCCGGCCATGACGTGACCGTTCTGACGAGAGAGGACAAACGGGAGGAGATTCAGACCTTTATCGATTCTCACCCGGCTCAGATTTACCCGCGCTATGTCTATGCGCCCCTGGGCAAGCTTGCTGGCTTATGCAAGGGGCCGCTGTATTCTGTTCGCGCCATTCTGTGGTGTCGGTCAATTAGACCGCTTCTGGAGCGTATTTGTGCGGAGGCCCCCTTCGATATCATTCACCAGATAACGCCAGTTGAGTTCAGGGCCCTTGCCGATTACTCGGGTCTAAACGCCCGAACAGTGGTTGGCCCTGTCGGCGGCGGCGAATATGCGCCCAGGCAGTATCGGCGCTATCTAAAAGGAGAATGGCATGTCGAGTTATTCCGAAGGGTTTTAAACGAGGTTTGCGTTCGTTGCTCGGGTTTTAAGAAACGCGTAAAGGCAATTGACTTTATTTATTTTGCTAACAGAGAAACCGAGCGCTTCTTTGAAGACCATTCAGTAGAGGTTGAGTCATTTGGCCTCAAGACTGAAATCGGAATTGATGGAGAAGCAGAAGGGCCGGCGCCTAATTCGATTGAGGTCGGAGAACTCCGAATTCTCTTTGTCGGGCGTCTGGTCCCTCGTAAAGGCGTCGAGCTGTTGCTTGAGGCATGCGCAAAAGCAAATGCCGCTGGCTTGAATTTCCATCTTAAAATTTGTGGAGACGGCAAAAGCCGAGCAGGGCAGGAATTGCTTGCCAAGAATCTTGGAATAAGCGACCGCGTTGAGTTCGAAGGCCAGGTAAACCGCGATCGGCTTGCAGAGTTTTATCGATGGGCGAACATCGTGGCGATGCCGAGCCTTCGTGAGACGGGAGGCACTGTCATCGCGGAGTCAATTTCACATCATCGTCCATTGATATGTGCGGATTCCTTCGGCGCGAGCCTGATCCTAGATTCTAAGACGGCTGTCCTGCTTCCTCCAGGATCCGGCTCAGATGAGTATGCCCAAGCCCTGCTTGGGATTACGAATGAGTTGCTGGACGATTTGAATTTCGACGAGGTTGAAAGCGAGCTGATTTGGGATAACAAGGCTGCTCGGTATGTCAATAAATATAGAGAGATTATTGAACGGTGAATTTTTTTGAGGCCCTACGGTCATCGGTTTTCTGCATGATCCTGGCGAAGTTTGATTGGAGGTAGTTGTTATGACCAAAGTTATTCGTGTCCTGCATTCTGTTGCCGCAATGAATATGGGCGGCATTGAGAATTTCGTAATGAATCTGTATCGAAGTGTGGATAGAGAAAAGGTCCAATTTGATTTTGTCTATGCAGTCGATGATGACTGCCTCTTCGATGATGAAATTCGTTCTCTTGGTGGTCGAATATTTAAAATCAAATCTCCAAATAAACATCCATTTGCAGCAGCTAATTTCTACAACAGGATTTTTAGAGATAATCCTGAGATAAGGGTTCTTCATGAGCATTCATCTGGCTTGACGGGAAGTTTGGCTACGTTTAAGTCTGCAAAAGCTGCTGGAATCACCAAAAGAGCAATACACTCACATAACACTTGTACTCCGCTGGCAGGTGGGCTAAAAGGCGCTGTAATGCGCCACAATCTGGATAAGAATGCTACGGGTATCGAGAATCTCGCTACTGATTTTTTTGCCTGCTCCGACAAGGCATCCGAGTGGATGTTTCCCAACGCAACCCTTCATGGAATTGACGTCCATATCATTAAGAATGGCATTGACGTTAATCGGTTTAAATTTAATGAAGAAGAGCGCACTAGAATCCGCGAAAAATTAGGCATTGCATCCGACACTTTTGTCATTGGCAACGTTGCAAGGCTTACGAATGTGAAAAACCAGACGTTCTTAGTTAGGATTTTAAAATCACTGATTGAGAAAATTGACGCAGCATTGCTACTGGTTGGAGAAGGCCCGTTGCGTAATTCAATAGAAGTCGAAGCTGATAGGCTTGGTATTTCCGATCGAGTTTATCTTGTTGGAAACCAAACTGATTCAGCACCTTTTTACTCTGCAATGGACTTGCTTTGTATGCCTTCTCTCTATGAAGGCCTGCCCGTTTCTTGTGTTGAGGCTCAGTGTAATGGGCTTCCACTTTTGTTATCCGACACCATATCTCGTGATGCTTCATTTACAGAAAGCGTTGTTTTTCAAAACCTTGACAACAGCTCAGATGATTGGAGCAATCAAGCGATCTTACTGAAAACCCCACTTTCCGATAGGACAAGCGGTTCTGCTTTAACTGCACGTGCTGGGTTTGACATCAATGAAACTGCCGAGTTTCTTCAGGAATACTATCTTTCATAGCGAATTGGAATAACCGTGATTGTCTTTTTTTCATCGATGCCAAAAGCAGAGGGCACTGTCCAGTTCATGCTTTCCTTTGCGAACGCCTTGTTGGCTAACGGCGAGGACGTTAGGGTATTTGCAGAACATGGCGTATGTGATGATGCGCCGGGATACGTCAGGTTTGATCATGTGAAAACATCCGAGATCGTTGTCGGTATTTCAAAAAGAATCAAAGACTGCTGCCGCCAAATTCTTAATTTAAATCCCAAGATGGTCATTTTCACAGATGATGCCTTGGGTGGAGTCGTTTTGCGGCGGATGCTTGCAGGAAAAATTAAATGTGTTCTTGTACAACATGATCCCGAACCCCATCCAACTAATAGTTCAAAAACAATCAAAGATAGGGTTTGGGATTTATTAACTGCGCGATGGGTCAATAATCAAAATAAATATGTTGATAACTACCTGCTTCTATCAAACACTTCGAAAATCCGCTTCACTAATCTGTATCCCGATCTTGTCGATAAGTGCTCGGTGATGTCACTTTGTCCACATCCTCCCAAATGCTCTAAAGCAGTTATCCCTTCTGAGCTGGTCGACATTACAAAGGTTCAACACTCTTTCTTTTTATTCTTTGGCAGAATTGATAAATATAAGGGAATAGAAAGGCTCCTTGAGGCTTACTCAAGCTATTCGGGTACAACTCCTCTTGTAATAGCGGGCAGCGGCGAATTTACACCTCATGAGTCTGCGTTAATCGATTCACTCAATAACGTCTACTTGATTCACCGCTACGTAAGCGACGAGGATCTTGTTTGGTTGTTTTCAAATTGCCGCGCAGTAATGCTTCCATATATCGAGGCATCGCAAAGTGGCGTTCTGGCAATGGCATATCATTTTGGAAAACCTGTTGCTGTTTCGAATCTCCCTGGTCTCACCGAATTTGTAATAGAAGGCAAGACAGGGCTTATATGCAACGACATTTCGGATTTTGCTAACGCAATGGGGCTATTTGACTCGAATGCCGATTCGATGCAGCCTGAGATCGTCGCCTATGCCAAAGAGCAGCTCGATTGGAATAGGCAGGTGAAGCAATGGCTAATGAGTCTTTAGGTTGTAATTACTCGTCTTTTGCCTACGTAATCCTGCAATATGGACATTTTGACTTAACCGTGTCATGCATTGACTCAATTAGGGAATGTACTTCATCGAATGCAAAGATTGTTGTCGTCGACAACTGTTCTCCAGATGATTCCTTAGAATTGTTGGAAAAGAAGTTCGGTGGCGATTCAAACATTAAAGTTGTTGCTACTCAGAATAATCTAGGTTTTTCGAGCGGCAACAACCTAGGGTTTTCGGTTGCAAAAAAAGAGTGGAATCCAAGCTTTATCGTCGTGCTCAATAGCGACATTGAACTTACTCAGACGACGTTTGAATCAAAGATTGAGGCAGCCTATAAGGATTGCCGTTTTGGAGTTCTGGGCCCTGACATCTATGTTCCCAGTAGAAAGCGTCATCAAAACCCATTTGCAATTTGTAATGACGCTCTTCACCCAAATGACCCTTCGATTCAGGGCGTTGAAGAAGCTAGAAATATATTGCGTAATGAACTTAATGGTGTCACAAATCAAGAATTGGCTGATCGGACAATAAAGGAAATAATTAAGTCCAGTTTTATTGGTAATTTCTTAGTGGAGCTTAAGCATCAAATCCAAGATTATAAACATGAAGTTAGTTTTAAACGCGAGTATAAATCTAGGTTAAGTGATGTCGCGCTTCAGGGTGCATGTTTCGTTTTTTCCAGGCAATTTATGCAGCGTTTTGAACTTCCTTTTACACCTGAAACCTTTTTATATTGCGAAGAGATGCTGCTGCGAATCAATTGCAAAGAAGCTAATTTACTAATGGTTTTTGATCCAAGTATCAAAGTACTCCATTTTGAGGGATCATCTACCGATTCTATCGACTCTGTTTCCAAGAAAAAGTTCATTAATCGAGAGATTCTAAAATCGCTTGATGTTGTTGAGAAACGACTCGAGGCAGTTCCAAATAATACTGACAAAGATCGTTAAAGGATAATCAATGAATGTTAATGCGCTTGAAACTATAAGGAGCGTTTTTTACAAGCCGATAGTTCATTTTGGACGAACGAGAAATGATGATTACAGCGATCGTTACGTTCAATTAAAGGATTCCGCTGCAAATGACTTCATTGCCGCGCGAATCCAAAGTGCATTTGAGTCCGATACTGGACTTCTTATTTCAAAATGGGGGACCACTGAGCTGGGAACCGTCTGTACGTACCTGAATCATGAGCTAGGTATACCATTTATCGATATCGTACATGGAAAGGTTAATTACGATAGAAGAGCTGCTTCAAAATTTCTCGTAAATAACTCTGGGTTCTTTCCAGAAGATATATCACTGACTAGGACTTTTTCTGAACAAGCGCTAAGCGATTTTCAGCAGATTGATATTCTGGGTTCATACATAAGCAGTGAAAAATATGTCGCACGTTTTAATCCAAGTGCGATACGCGTGAATCTCGACGGTTATTACGCTCCATTTCTTTGGAATAACCCATGGACGTTACAGCTAATGGGGAAAAAAGTTCTCGTTGTGAGTCCATTTGTTGATTCTATTGCGAAGCAATATACAAAGCGTGAGCTCTTGTTCGATGATCCGAATGTTCTTCCTGAATTTAAGGAATTACATTTATTAAAGGCAGTTCAATCATTGGGCGGATGTTGCGACGGCTTCAACACTTGGTTTGATGCTCTTGCTGCAATGGAAAATGAAATCGACAACTATGAATTTGATATTGCCCTTATCGGCTGCGGTGCATATGGTATGTCGCTTGGCGCACATGTTAAAAGCAAGGGCAAAATTGCTATTCATTTGGCTGGATGGCTTCAAATGCTTTTTGGAATTTATGGAAATAGGTGGGTCCGCGATCAGCCTCAATATGCAAAATACATCAATGAGCATTGGATTAGGCCAAGTAAAGCTGAAACCCCTGCCGCTGCAAGCCAAGTGGAGTCGGGGTGCTACTGGTAATGAAGTTTCTTAAACGGCAGACTACGGAACTTTCAGTTAAATCATCAGCATTAATTCAGCTCGCATCAAAGATGTGCAATGTTGTTGCTCAGCTTTCCGTCACTATGGTGCTTGCCCGGTTGCTTACACCTGAAGAATATGGCATCGTCGCTGTTCTTTCGGTATTTACCGGTTTTTTCTCACTTTTGTCCGATATGGGGCTTTCTTCGGCAATCATTCAATTCGATGACCTAACTCAAGATGATTACGGCCATTTATTTACCATTTCGTTCTTATTTGGCCTTGCCCTTTCATTCGCGTTCTTCCTGCTATCTCTTTGTATTTCAGTAGCTTATTCAAATAGGCTATATGTGCCTCTCGGTGCCATATTGATGATTTCGGTTTTCTTTAATTCATTGAATATGGTTCCAAATGGCTTGCTGTTAAGAAAAAAGCGTTATGACCTGATTGGTTTTAGGTTAGTGTCGAGCACAATTATCGTCGGTCTACTTACCATCGCGCTCGCCTGTTTAGGTTTAGGTTGCTTTGCGATTGTCTTACAGTCGGTGCTCGGTTCGTTTTTCGTTTTTATTTGGAATTGGATTTCTTCTCCTGTTAGGTTTGTGAAGGGGTCTCCGTTTCCCACGCTTAAAAGAGTCGGTAAGTACTCTGTATTCCAATTTGGTACACAGGCGATTGGTTACTTTGCCGGTAACTTGGATTCGCTTCTGGTGGGAAAGTTTTTTGGGCCTTCGGATTTGGGGCAGTACAACAAGGCTTATTCACTTTCCGGTTATCCCAATGCCTATCTTGTGGGAACGCTCACCGATATCATGCATCCCTATTTGGCTTCCTTGCAGCATGATCAAAATGCTCAATATGTGCGATTCATTAAAATGGCAAAATGCATCTCTTTAATTGGGGCATGGTGTGCTGCAGTATTTTGCGCTTGTGGTAATGAGCTAATTCTTATCATGTACGGAGATCAATGGGTTGCTGCAGGCCCCTTGCTCCAAATCATGTCTCTTTCGATATATGTTCGCGCTCTTAACGGTGCGCACGCCCCATTGCTAATGGGAACAGGTAGATCAGACTATCTGATGAGAAGTACCACAATCAACACGCTAATGACGGTGTTCATGATTTGCCTTGGCGTTGCATTAGGAAGTATTACGTGTGTGGCGATAACCATTACCTTCGCATATAACCTTGAGTTGATTGCTCCGGTGTATTACTGCATTAAAAAGACCCTTAATAGGTCAATTCGGGAATACGCCATGAACTTTATACCGGAAATCATCTCAATGGTTGTTAGCTTGGCTATCGGACTGGCGTTGCCCGAGATAACTGGGAATTTGGTCGGTTCTTTTCTGCTGCGCGCCGTATGCGTTTCGGGCATCTATCTTGCAATAAATATTGCGCTCGGTCAGAAAAAGTATCTATCTGACTTATTTGGACAGCTTAAGCATAAGTTTAATTAACGAAACAATGGGTTTATGATGCTCAAAAATCGAACGATTTTGCCGTGCAAACTGATATTAATAGTATTAATTTCATATTATTGTGGGTTAACAGATGCTATTTTGCCATTTGTAGATGAACGAGTATTTACATTTAGCGGCTTAATAGCAGTCGTGCTTATTGATTTAAGTCTTTTTGCAAAAGGTCTTTCAATCGTAAGAATCAGGCCATTTGATTGCCTATACGGATTTCTATTCGTTGGCATCATTGGTTTTTGCGGCATGCATACTTATATATCTGGGTATGCTAATTCGACGCAAGTTCTTTCATATGCGATCAGTTGCGTTTTACCGCTTCTGTCATTACCGCTCTTATACCAGGTCAAAGAAGACGATGACGCACTATACCTGTGGGTGGACCTTTTCATTGGACTTGTCGTTGCAAGCATAATTATACGAATGCTCAACTGCCTGTTATTTGAAATAACTCATACAGCTTTTTTGCCTAAGGTATTGGGTGTGATTCGTGGAGGCCATGTTACAGCTAGTGTTTATGCCCTAGATGTAATTTTATTTTTTATCGAGTTATACCGGGGTTTTAATTATTATCGCGCCACGAAAAAGCTGAACAAAGATGCATACCTTTGCCTGCTGGTCATTGTGTTTTTCTCCGTTTTTGCACGTGGCAGAATGCAAATCCTGTGCGTATTGTCTTCCCTTATGATATTCCTACTTTTTCAAAAACTCAAAAGCGGCGATAAAGCCCTGTTCATTTTGGTTCTTGCCTGTCTTGGGGTAGTATTTTTTCTAACGCCCTATGCTAAAAATCTAATGGACACTGCCTCATCTGCTTCTTCCGATGTTTTAGCAGTTAACTATGATGGAAGCATTTTGTTTCAGGGCCCAACGGATAATACTGCCTCTGTTAGGCTTTTCACTATTAAACATGGCTGGGAAATGATGAAACAAGATCCGACTGGTACTGGTCTTGTTTACTATGGAACACCTAGATTTAAAGCTTTCTTCCCTATTGGCTCAAATGATGACCTTGGATATATAGGGACTATTTTTACATTCGGATATATTTCAGTTTTATTTATTGCGCCGCTCATACTGTGGGGGTTTAAGCAATCATTTACGGTTCGCAGGCAGCCATTGTTTCAGCTAAGGCTATCGATAGTTGCCTATCTGCTCGTAAGTGGAATTTCTTTAAGTTTATTCGACCTTTCACGTATTGCCGCGCTTCCATTTTTCATTTGTCTGTTATCAGCTGAATCGAAAAATATATTCAGGGATATTTATTAATAAGCGAGCTATTAGTCTCAACTTAAAAGCTATTGACTTGCTTTCATTACGATATTTTTCTAGGTAGGGAGTATTTATGAAAAATAACCTAGAGCTTCTTTATTGTGCGGAATGGGCTAAAGACAGGGAACGTTCGTGGTCTGGGACGACCTACGGACTGAGACAGGCTTTATGTGCGCATTTTCAGCTTCGCGACTTCGATTTGCCAAACTGTTCTGAATCGCTAATTTTTCGGTTAAACAATAGGGTGCGCAATTATCTTGGTATTCGAGATTTTGAGCTTTCAAAAATGCGCATGCAGCAATCGGAATGTAATAAGCATTCATCTGATTTTAAAAAGACGGCAATCTTCCAATTTTCTGAGGTGCCCGCGGTTGAAAATGGGGAATCCCATTATATTTATCAAGATCTTCCCGTTGAGTGGCTTTGGAATTGCCGGAACGATAATCCAGAACTTTTTAAATACACTGGTTCTTATTATCAAAACATTTCAACTAAAGCCTTTAAAGCGCGTCTTAAGCTACAACGCCAGTTCTATAACGAATGCCGTGGCGTTTTTACAATGGGCAAATGGCTTGCCAAATACCTTGTGTGCGAGTGCGGTTTGCCCATTGAAAAAGTACACCATGTGGGGGGGGTATCAATAGTTCTCCACGTTGCATAGATCCGTTGAGTAGACATCAAAATACATTCCTATTTGCAGGAAGGGATTTTGAGCGAAAGGGCGGAGATCTTGTACTCGAAGCCTTCGCTAAACTTATTGAAGCTGGAAATGATTATCGATTAATAATTGCCGGTCCAGAAGATAATCCTGCACCAGGTGCTCGCGGAGTCCAATTTGTTGGCGATGTAGACAACGAATGTCTAGGCAACTTAATGGCAACGTCAGATGTCTTCGTCATGCCATCTCGGTTTGAAGCATATGGTCTTGTCTTTCCAGAGGCCAAAGCTGCCGGTTTGCCTTGCATTGGTACAGACAAATTTGAAATGCCTTACTTTATTGAAGATGGAATGACTGGCAGAACCGTCAGCAGTGAGAGCGTTGAGGAACTTTCTCTTGCGATGCAAGACTGTCTGCGAAGCGAGCTAATTCGGGAACAATCAATGAAACGCTCTTCCGAAGTGCAGAAGGAATACTGCTGGGATTCGGTAGCCAAAAGAATCGAGCTTGTAATTAATGAAGATATGCATTCAGAAACAGCAATCTGAACAAATTTTTTTAGGAGTATAAGATGAAGGGCATCATCCTAGCAGGTGGGTCCGGCACGCGCCTTTACCCGCTCACGCTCGTGACCTCCAAGCAGCTGCTGCCGGTCTACGACAAGCCCATGATCTACTACCCGCTTAGCACCCTCATGCTGGCGGGCATCCGGGACATCCTCATTATTTCGACGCCGACGGACCTCCCCAACTTCGAGCGCCTGCTCGGGGACGGCTCGCGCTACGGCGTCAACCTCTCCTACGCCGAGCAGCCGAGCCCGGACGGCCTGGCGCAGGCGTTCACCATCGGCGAGGACTTCATCGCCGGCGAGCCGTGCGCGCTGGTGCTCGGCGACAACATCTTCTACGGCAACGGCCTGTCGCGCCACCTGACGCGCGCCGTGCAGAACGCCGAGTCGGGCAGGGCCACGGTCTTCGGCTACCACGTGGACGACCCCGAGCGCTTCGGCGTCGTGGAGTTCGATGCGCAGGGGAGGGCCGTCTCCATCGAGGAGAAGCCCGCGGAGCCCAAGAGCTCCTATGCCGTCACCGGCCTGTACTTCTACCCGGGCGACGTCGCCGCCAAGGCGCACGAAGTGAGGCCCTCGGCCCGCGGCGAGCTGGAGATCACCGACCTCAACCGGATGTACCTGGGGGAGGGGACGCTGTCCGTGGTGACCCTGGGCCGCGGCTACGCGTGGCTGGACACCGGCACCATGGAGAGCCTGCACGAGGCGGCGGAGTTCGTCCGCGCCGTGGAGCACTCCCAGGACCTGCCCGTGTCCGTGCCCGAGGAGATCGCCTGGGAGAACGGCTGGATCACGACCGCCGGGCTCGAGGAGGCCGCGAAGGCCTACGGCAAGTCGGTCTACGGGCGGCACCTGAGGAAGGTCGCCGCCGGCGAGATCGTCAACAGCCCGCGCGAGTACTAATCCGACCCAATGGGAGATAGAAACATGTCTGAAGAGCTCTTCGAGCCCCGCAACATCATCGTCACGGGCGGCTGCGGCTTCATCGGCAGCAACTTCGTGCACCACGTGGTGGACAACCACCCCGGGGTGCACGTGACCGTCCTGGACAAGCTGACCTACGCCGGCAACCCCGAGAACATCGCCGGGCTGCCTGCGGGCCGCGTGGAGCTCGTCGTGGGCGACATCTGCGACGCCGCGCTCCTCGACAGGCTGGTCCCCGGCCACGATGCGATCGTGCACTACGCCGCCGAGAGCCACAACGACAACTCCATCGCCGACCCGGAGCCGTTCCTGCGCACCAACGTCGAGGGCACCTTCCGCCTGCTGGAGGCCGTGAGGAAATACGGTGTCCGCTACCACCACGTCTCCACCGACGAGGTCTACGGCGACCTGGCGCTCGACGACCCGGCCAAGTTCACCGAGGAGACGCCCTACCACCCGAGCTCGCCGTACAGCTCGACGAAGGCGTCCTCCGACATGCTCGTGCGCGCCTGGACCCGCACCTACGGGCTTCGCACCACGATCTCCAACTGCTCCAACAACTACGGCCCCTACCAGCACGTGGAGAAGTTCATCCCCAGGCAGATTACCAACATCATTGACGGCGTTCGCCCCAAGCTCTACGGAAAGGGCGAGAATGTCCGCGACTGGATTCACACCGAGGACCACTCCTCGGCCGTCTGGGACATCCTGACCAAGGGCCGCATGGGGGAGACCTACCTCATCGGAGCTAATGGCGAGAAGAACAACATCACGGTCCTGCGCATGATCCTCGAGGCGATGGGCCGCGACCCCGAGGACTTCGACTGGGTCGCCGACCGCCCCGGCCACGACCGCCGCTACGCCATCGACAGCACCAAGCTCCAGCGCGAGCTCGGCTGGAGGCCGGCGCACACCGACTTCGCCGAGGGCCTCAAGCAGACGATCGACTGGTACGTGGCCAACGAGTCCTGGTGGCGCCCTGCCAAGGAGGCCACTGAGGCACGCTACCGCGCACAGGGCCAGTAGGCCGAACCCCGGCGTACCGCACTTCGGGCGCCCCCGGTTACCCAACCTCTTCGATAGGAGCTTTTCCCACATGTCAGACATCGCATTCGAGAAGGACCTGAAGGTCACCGAGACCGGCATCGGGGGCCTCAGGGTCGTCGACCTGGCCGTCCACGGCGACTCGCGCGGCTGGTTCAAGGAGAACTGGCAGCGCGCCAAGATGACCGGGCTTGGCATCCCCGACCTCAAGGTCGTCCAGAACAACGTCTCCTACAACGACAGCCGCGGCGTCACCCGCGGCATCCACGCGGAGCCCTGGGACAAGTTCATCTCCGTTGCCCGCGGCAGCGTATTCGGCGCCTGGGTGGACCTGCGCGAGGGCAGCGCCACCTACGGGAAGGTATTCACCTGCACGCTCGACCCGAGCAGGGCCATCTACGTCCCGCGCGGCGTGGGCAACTCCTTCCAGGCGCTCGAGGACGGCACCGCCTACACCTACCTGGTGGACGCCCACTGGTCGCTCGAACTGAAGAGGACCTACACCTTCGTGAACCTCGCCGACCCGGAGCTTAACATCCAGTGGCCGATCCCTCTCGACCGGGCAACCGTCTCCGAGGCCGACCTCAACCACCCGATGCTGAAGGACGTAGTCCCCATGGCGCCCAAGAGGACCCTCGTCACCGGCTGCAACGGCCAGCTGGGCCATGCGGTCCGCGCGCTGGCCGAGGAGCGCGGGGTCGCCAAGGACTTCGACTTCTGCGACATCGACACCTTCGACATGTCCGACCCGGACGCCTACTCAAAATACGACTGGTCGCTCTACGGCACCGTGATCAACTGCGGGGCCTACACCGCGGTGGACAGGGCCGAGACCCCCGAGGGCCGCGTGACCGCCTGGAAGGCCAACGCCACCGGCCCGGCGCTGCTCGCCCGCACCTGCGCCGAGCACGGGATCACGCTCGTCCACGTGTCCTCCGACTACGTCTTCGACGGCACCGCCGAGGTCCACGCCGAGGAGGAGCCCTTCAGCCCGCTTTCCGTCTACGGCCAGACCAAGGCCGCCGGCGACATCGCCGTGGCGGGGTGCCCGCGCCACTACATCATGCGCAGCTCCTGGGTCATCGGCGAGGGCCACAACTTCGTCAAGACCATGAAGGGGCTCTCCGACCGCGTCGCCGACCCGGACGACAAGTTGGAGCAGGTCACCGTCGTGGATGACCAGCTGGGCCGCCTGACCTTCACGCGCGACATGGCCGAGGCCATCTTCCACGTGCTGGGGACGCACGCCCCCTACGGCACCTATAACTGCACCGGCTCGGGTGCGGTCAGGTCCTGGGCGGACATCGCCCGCGCCGTCTTCGATGCCGCCAACGGTAACGGCGACAGGGTCGTGCCGGTGGGCACCGCCGACTACTATGCCAGTGCCGCCGGTCCCATCGCCCCGCGCCCGGTGCACTCCGCGCTGGACCTGTCCAAGCTCGAGTCAGTCGGCTTTCACATGCCGGACTGGGAGGAAGAGCTGGGGGAGTACCTGAGCGTTACCTGCTAATCCCGTCCATCTATATCCTGCTACGTTCTTTGAAACTAGATAAGGAGTCATTTGAGACATGATCATCACTCGTACACCCTTCCGCATGTCGTTCTTCGGAGGCGGCACCGACATGCCCGAGTTCTTCAACGAGCACGGTGGCTCGGTCATCTCGACCACGTTCGACAAGTACTGCTACGTCACGGCGCGCCACCTGCCGCGCTTCTTCGATTACTCGACGGAGCTCGTCTACTCAAAGATCGAGCGGGTCTCCGACCCCTCCGAGCTCGAGCACCCCGCCGTGCGTAACGCCATGCAGATGCTCGACATGCGCGAGATGCGCATCGCCTATGAGGCCGACCTGCCCGCCCGCTCGGGCCTGGGTACCTCGTCCTCCTTCGCCGTGGGCCTGCTCAACGCGTTCCACTGCATGAAGGGTACCTACGCCTCCAAAGACCGCCTGGCCAGGGAGGCAATAAAGCTGGAGCGAGAGCTGTGCGCCGAGGCCGGCGGCTGGCAGGACCAGATCGCCGCCGCGTACGGCGGCCTCAACCGCATCGACTTTGCCGACGGGGACTTCTCCGTTCGCCCGATTGTCATCTCCCCGGAGCGCAAGCGTGAGCTCAACTCCAACCTGATGATGTTCTTCACGGGCTTCACCCGCTTCTCCTCGGACATGCAGAAGGCCAACCGGGTTGCCGACAAGACTGCCCAGCTTATAGAGATGCTGTCGCTGGTCGACGTCGCCGAGGGCTTGCTCGTCGACAAGTCGGCGGACCTATCTGAGTTCGGCCGCCTGCTCGACACTACCTGGCGCCTCAAGCGCGGCACCGGCTCCCAGGTCTCCACCGGCTCCATCGACGCCCTGTACGAGCGCGGCCTCAAGGCCGGTGCGCTCGGCGGCAAGCTGCTGGGCGCCGGCGGGGGAGGGTTCCTCGTCTTCTACGTGGAGCCCGACGCTCGGGAGTCCGTGCGCCGGGCGATGTCCGACCTGCTCTACATACCGTTCGAGTTCGAGGACGGCGGCACCTCCGTCGCCTACTACGGGCCCGAGGACTACGACCTGGAGGGATCTCGCTAATGGATGCCAAGTGCCCCCAGACGGGCGAGGAGTGCCTGTCCACCTTCTTCGAAAACTATCCCGAGATGCTGGCCTGCGAGGCCGAGGTCCGTGCGGCCCGCGTCCTGATTGCCGGCTCCTTCCGATCCGGCGGCAAGCTGCTCGTGTGCGGCAACGGCGGCTCCGCAGCCGACTCTGAACACGCGGTCGGCGAGCTCATGAAGAGCTTTCGCTTCAAGCGCCCGGTCGATAGGGCCTTCGCCGATGCCTATCGAGTGGTGAATGGCGCCGACGTCCCCGCGTGGCTCGAGGGTTCGCTTCCCGCCATCTCGCTCGTTTCGCAGACGGCGCTCTCAACCGCGTTCGGCAACGACGAGGCGGCCGTTGGCGTCTTCGCCCAGCAGGTGTACGGCTACGGCGAGCCCGGCGACGTCTTGCTCGCCATCTCGACGTCGGGTAACTCCGCCAACGTCGTCGAGGCAGTGAAGGTCGCCCGTGCCAAGGGCGTGCGTGTGGTCTCGCTCACCGGATCTAAAGAGTCCAAGCTTACCGGCATCTCGGATGTCTGCGTCCGTGTTCCCCGCGACGAGGTCTTCCGCGTCCAGGAGCTGCACCTGCCCACCTACCACGTGCTGTGCGCAGCAGTGGAGGCGGACATGTTCGGGGGTGTCGAATAGATGTGCCGTTACCGCGAAGCCATTGTGCTGGCGGGCGGCTTCGGCACCAGGCTCGCCCATGTCGTGCCCGATGTCTGTAAGCCCATGGCACCCGTCGCCGGCAGGCCGTTCCTGCGCTTCATCATGGATCAGCTCGCAGCGTCCGGCTTCGACCGCGTGGTCGTGGCCGACGGCTACCGTCGCGAGCAGATTGAGGATTTCTTCGGTTCTACGTATCGCGGCATGGCGGTTGAATACAGCCCCGAGGACACGCCGCTGTTTACCGGTGGCGCCGTGAAGAGGGCGCTCGGCAGGTGCCAGTCGGACTGGGTCTTCGTCCTGAACGGGGACACCTGGCTCGATGTGGACTTCGCCGCTATGGAGGCGGCCACGTGCGGCGCCGCCGATAACGTCTCGGCCGTCATCGCCGTCAAACGCATGCGCGACTTCGAGCGCTACGGCACGGTCGATGTCGACGCCGGCGGCGCCCTGACCGCCTTCCACGAGAAGCGCCCGTGCGAGGAGGGTTTGATCAACGCTGGCGTCTACCTGCTGCGCAGGGATGCCCTGGGTGACATGCCCGAGAAGTTCTCGCTGGAGAGCGACTTCTTCGAGTGCGTTGTCGGCGAAGGTGCGCTGTGCGCGGCGGAGTGTGACGGCGGCTTCATCGACATCGGTGTGCCCGAGGACTACGAGCTCGCCCAGACCATGCTCGCGCCGCTCGCAAAGTCGTGGAAGCTCGCCATGTTCGACCGCGACGGCACGATCAACGTGGACACGGGACACCTGCACGAGCCGGATAAGCTCGAGCTGATCCCCTCCACGGTCGACATCATGCGTGGCTACTCCGAGGACCCCGACTACAAGGTCGTCGTGGTGACCAATCAGGCCGGCATCGCCAAGGGCCTTTACACCGAGGCCGACATGCGGAATCTCCATCGCTACATGGAGGTCGAGCTGGAGAAGCTCGGCGTCCATGTGGACGCCTGGTACTTCTGCCCGCACCATCCCGACTACACGGGTCCGTGCAAGTGCCGTAAGCCTGCGCCGGGGATGCTACTGGCTGCGATGCGCGACTTCGATGCTAATGCGGTCGATTGCGTTATGTACGGTGATATGCCTACCGATGAAGCGGCCGCCAGGACAGCAGGCATCAATTTTATTCACGTTTGATGCTGCCTTTATGACTACCCAAAAGTTCACTATTACGTAGTTGAATTTCAGGAGATGGCGGCTAGTGGCTGTGTTGGGCGCTAAGGCGAAATTTCAATAACTCTAACTTTGGAGCTGCTTGCTTTAACCTATATTGCAATGCTGTCGGTAAACTATCCTTCAATTTTCCCTTTCTGAACTTTGATCAACTTTGGAAATGAATATGCAATCTGATGTTGTCGTTTCGCCTGCGCAAACGAATAATCGAAATTATTATTTCGACTTATTGAAGTATCTTCTATTTATATGCGTCGTTTTAATTCACGATCCTTTACCAGATTGTTTATTCGGCGGTGCTTGGTCTGCAATTTCACGATCGGCGGTACCGGTATATTTAGCAATCTCTGGTTATTTTAATAAAAGTATGGGGGCGAGGCACTTAGATCGAGGCAGACATTTTCTGTATCTGTATTTTCTCTTTAATCTTATATGGTTTGCTATTTTTACGCTGTTCTCCAAGGGTTCATATCCGGAGATGGCAAAGTGGGCAAAACTAGATATATCGTTTAAGACGGTATTTAATTGCATTGTATTTGGTAGCGCCTTTGGAAGTGAATACCTTTGGTATCTACATGCGATTGGAATGGTCTATCTGGCAGGTTATCTAATTGATAAATTGAATTTGAATAGACTTGCTATTCAAATTGTTCCAATTTTATTAACCCTGTATTGGATAATGAGCGAAGGTCTAATGATTGTTGTTGGCAGGGGTGTGCAGGTATATTTTTACCGTAACTGGCTTATTGAGGGCCTTGGATTTTTCTACCTTGGTAAATATCTGAGTAGTAATAGGCCTAAATTTCAAAGACCAATTATTACTATTTTATTAGGAATTGGGTGCCTAATTACGGTTCTTGAATTTTATTGCTTCGGCAGATATGAGTTTTATTTTGGAAATTTCTTTCTTGTATATGGTTTATTAGCTTTGGGCAGTTACGTTAAAGTAGAAGACAATTATTTTTCTAAAATGGGTAGAGAGCATAGCTTGCATTTATATCTATATTCGCCGTTTATTGCCTTCCTTGTTATGTTTGTACAAATGGTTTTATTCCATTCGGTTGTTCAGCAAACCGTGACTACTGTTTTAGTAATAGTAATTACGACGATAACGGTTAGTCGGAATTGGTTTAATTCTATTAATAAGGCTTTTTGAATTGCTTGAGTAATTGGCTGGAATAATAGTAAGTAAACTTTCAGCTGGCTGCATTGGGCCAGCTTGGCCATTCAGCGAGTTCATTTTTCTTTAGGGGTATCGGCTGTCGCCGATACCCCTCACGCCTTTATATTGTGCTGCAGGTAACGTACAATTTCTTGCGCACTTTGACAGCGGAATAGCGTCCAGATAGGAAGGAGGGCACGGCCCGCCCCGGTATGATTCGAGTTGTCGAGACAAGAAATGAGTAATCTCCATTCTTGATACCGATGTTATTGCCGCTCGGTACCGCCCGACAAGATGAGTAGTAACCCTGTTTGGTAACGCGAGTCAGCAAAATCTGGTACCGGCGGTCAGCGCCAGCGGTACCGGAAATCGGCTCGAATGGTACCGCCCCTAGAATCCGTGACAGGGGCGCCCGAAGGGCGGGCGCCGAGACGCGGAAGGGGCTGGTGCCCATGTCCAAGAAGAAAAAGATTCTCCTGATGCTCGCGAAGGGAGGGGTCTCGCAGTCCGAGGTCGCCGCGGCGCTGCGCGCGAGCAAGCGCGACGTGTCGGCGTGCGCGAGGGCGATCCGCGAGCGCGGCGTCACCTTCGACGACGTCTCCGCGATGACCGAGGCCGAGGTCGACGGGATGCTGGCGCCGCCGGCGAGGGAGAAGGCCGAGAGCGCCCACCTCGTCCCCGATATGGCCCCGCTGGTCGAGCGCAAGAAGCGCAATCGCAAGCTCACGGTCAAGATGTTCTGGATGGAGCACTGCGAGGCCGCCGCGGCCGCGGGGAAATCGGCCTACTCGTACCAGACGTTCTGCGAGATGTTCGCCGAGGCGGCGGAGAGGGCCGGGGCCAGGAGGAGGCTCGCCCACGAGCCCGGCGCGAAGGCCTACGTCGACTGGGCGGGCGACACCGCTTCGCTCACCGACCGGCTCACCGGGGCAAAGACCAAGGTGTACGTGATGGTCGTCGCCCTGCCGTACTCCGACCGCTTCTGGGCGCAGGGCTTCGCGGACATGCGCCAGCGCTCGTGGCAGGAGGGGCAGGCCCGCGCGTTCGAGGACTTCGGCGGGGTCCCGAGGATGCTCGTGCCGGACAACGCCGCCACGGCGACGGACCGCTCCTCGGTCTACGTCACGCTGGTGAACGACGAGTACCGGCGCTTCGCCGAGCACTACGGGGCGGCGGTCGTCCCCGCCAGGGTCCGCCGCCCCCGCGACAAGGCGGTCGCCGAGTCCACGGTCGACCTCGTCGAGAAGTGGATCATCGCCCCCTCCGACGAGATGACATTCTACTCGCTCGAGGAGTTCAACGGGTTCTGCCTCGAGCGAGTGCGCTGGCTGAACGCCCGCCCGTTCTCCGCGAAGGAGGGGTCGCGCGACTCCGTGTACGAGGACGAGGAGCGCGCGTGCATGCAGCCGCTGCCCTCCGAGCGCTACGAGATGTGCGAGTGGCGCAGCTGCAAGGTGGCCCCCGACTACCACGTGACCGTGGACTACATGCGCTACTCCGTCCCGTTCCATCTGATCGGCGAGCAGGTCGACGTCAGGCTGTCGGACTCCCGCGTGACCGTCATGTCCGGCGGCGGTGCCGTCGCCGAGCACGCGAGGCTCCGCGGGCGCAAGGGGCAGTACTCCACGCTCGTCGGGCACATGCCTCCCGCGCACGCCACGATGGACTCGCCCTGGTCGCGCGAGCGCTTCTCGTCGTGGGCGCACCGGATAGGGGCCGAGACCGGGGAGGCCGTCGACCGGCTGCTCGAAAGCAGGCCCGTCGTCGAGCAGGCCTTCGTGCCGGCGAGGAACATACTCGGGCTGTCGAAGTCGTACTCGCCGCAGCTGCTCGAGCGGGCATGCGCCAAATCCAATGCGCTCGGCGCGGTGCCCAGCTACACGGCGCTCAAGAACGCGATCCTCGCGATCAGGGCCGCCGACGCCGACGAGCGCGCCTCGGGCCGGACGCCCGGGGCGTCGGACGGCGGCGGGCTCGTCGACCGCGCGAAGTCGGCGGGAAGGCTGCGCGGGGCCGACGCCTACCGGAGGGGAGGCGGTGCGCGATGCTGACCGAGGAGCACTTCGACATGCTCACCAGGTTCAGGGTGAGGGCCATGGGCGACAAGCTGCGCGAGATGGTCGAGGACGACTCCTACGACTCCTATACCTTCGAGGAGAGGATGGGGATGCTGATCGAGGCCGAGGCGACGGCGAGGCGGGACCGCAAGGTCGCGAAGCTCGTGCGGAAGGCCCGCTTCAAGCTGCCCTCCGCATGCGTGGAGGACGTCGTCTACCTGAAGGACCGCAAGCTCAGCCGCGACCGGGTGGCGCGCCTCGCCTCATGCGACTGGGTCGAGGCCTGCGAGACCGTCGTGATCATATCCAAGACCGGCTGCGGCAAGAGCTTCCTCGGGCAGGCGCTCGGCAACGCCGCGTGCCGCAGGCTCTTCACCGTGCGCTACGCCCGCCTCGCCGACATCATGGAGGACCTGAACAGGTGCCGTGCGGCGGCCGACGGGAGCTACTACCAGCACATGGACGCCTACAAGACCGTCCAGCTGCTCATCGTCGACGACTTCATGACCACGCCGATCGCGACGCGGAACGCAGTCGACCTCTTCGAGATCATGGAGGCGCGCGAGGGTCGGGCGGCCACGCTCATTGCCTCCCAGCTCGAGCCCAACGAGTGGTACCTGAGGATCGAGGGCGAGCTCATGGCCGACTCAATCCTGAACAGAGTCGCCACCGGGGCGCGATACGTCGACCTGGACGGCCCGAACATGCGCGAGTACTTCGCGAAGCAAAAGGGCGACCGATAGCGGTACCAGGCCACCATACATCCGGTACCGTCGGCGGCTGACCGGCGGTACCATTCCGGCTGACTGACGTTACCAAAACGGGTTACTACTCAGCTGAGCACCACAGATTATCGCGATTCAGCACCGGCAGCATTGCGAATCGGCACCGGCCGCGGCATGGGTCGGCACCGCGACCGGCGCCCGCACAAGAGCTCCAGCCCGAGTCCCCGCCCAGCTTCCTCCTCATGCTCGTCTCGCCCATGCCGACCCATGCGGCGCCGTGGACGATGCGGTCCATGATGGCGCCGGCGCGGGCGCCGCCGCCGAGCCTGGCGTGCCAGCCCTTCTGGCGGAACTGGGCGCAGAAGACGGTGGACGCCGTGCCGCAGCGGGCCTCCATGAGCCCGGGCAGGAAGCCCCGGAAGAGCTCGTCGGGGCGGTCGAGCAGCCACTCGTCGAGCACGAGGACCTGGAAGGCCGCGTACCTCCCCGTGACCTTGCGCTCGCCGCCGGGGCGCCCGCGCGCCTCGCGCCAGTGCCCCTCCAGGTCGGGGCACCGGACGTGGCAGGCCCGCATCCTCCGCTGGCAGGCGGCCCTGGCGATCGCGCAGGCCAGGCAGGTCCTGCCCGTGCCGGTCGGGCCCCGCGGCACGACGCTCTGGCCGCGCTCGGCGAAGCCGCACGTGGCGAGCTCGGTGATCGGCGGCCGGTCCAGGCCGCGCCCCTCCGAGAGGTCTATGGAGCGGGCGTCGGCCTCCGGGCACCTCAGGCTGGCGCGCTTGGTGAGGTTTCGGGCCTTGGACGCGACGAAGGCCGAGCGGGCCTCGTCGACGGCCATCTGCGCCCGCTCGGTGCAGGTCATGCCCATGCACATGCCCTCGTCCTGGGCCTTGAGGGCGCCCGGCAGGTCGGCGGCGCCCATGTCGCGCAGCCTGCGCTTCGTCTCCATCGAGAGCTCCATCGCCCTGCGCCTCCCCGCAGAGGTCCGCGCCGCGCACGCAGCCGGCCTCGTCCTCGCCGTGCCCGCCGCCGTCCGCGAGCGTTCCGGGGACCAGGCCATGGCTGGTCTCGAGGACGGGCCTGAGGCGCCTGTGCCGGGGCGAGGGCGGGCCGCTCGCGAGCGCCATCGCGCACGCCCCCTCCAGCCTCGGCCTCGCGTGGCGGCGCTCGGGCCCGGGCACGGCGAGGGCCGCGTCGAGGCCCCGCCCCTCGCAGTCGACGCGCCGGAGGATGCGGCCCGCCACCTCCCTGCGGGACGGCCCGGCGCGGTCGGCCCGGCGCCGGGTGCGGCCCGCGCCCCAGTCGGGGTGCGACCTCCCCTCGGGGAGGTCTGTTGATGTGCAATAGGAAGTGGTCCAAATGAGCGCCGGCTTCTGAGCAGCGCGTGCACCAGGAATTGAGCAGTTTGATCACGAGGGCCGCGCCCCCTGGACCAGGGGCGCGGCCCTCGCCGTAGGGTTGTCCCGGGCGGGCACTTTGGCGAGGCCGCCCGGGAAGGATGGAGGAGATGACCGTGCCCCCGGGCACAAGGAATGACATGCGGTCGATGGACGCCGACGGGGTGCCGAGGGCCGAGATCGCCCGCAGGCTCCGCGTCAGCCGCAACACCGTCGCGAAGTACGCCGACATGGAGGACATGTCGCCCGCCGCCCCCGTGCCGGCGCGGCGCGAGAGGCCCGCGCTCGGCGAGCACGCGGGGTGGGTCGAGTCGGTCCTGGAGGCCGACCTCGGCGCGCCGCGCAAGCAGCGCCACACCGCCAGGGGGATCTACGACCGGCTGGTCGAGGAGAGGGGCTACGCCGGCTCCTACTCGACCGTCCAGCGCTTCGTGCGCGAGTGGAGGCTCGCGCGCTCGGCCGGCGCGGGCGAGGGCTACCTGGAGCTCGAGTGGGCCCCGGGCACCTGCCAGGTGGACTTCGGCAACTTCCGCGCCGTCGTCGCGGGCGAGGAGCTGGCCCTCAAGCTGCTGGTGGCGACCCTTCCCCACTCCAACGACAGGCAGTGCTTCGCGCTGAGGTCTCAGAGGTCGGAGTGCCTGTGCGCGGGGCTCGCGGCGATCTTCTCGCGCTGGGGCCGCGCCCCGAGGGTGCTGGTCCTGGACAACGCGACCGAGGCGGGCAGGATGGTCCGCGGCGAGGTGACGGAGTCCGGGCTGTTCTCCCTGTTCAGGGGGCACTACCGCGTCGAGTCGAGGTACTGCAACCCCTACTCGGGCAACGAGAGGGGGTCGGTGGAGAACGCGGTCGGCTACCTGAGGCGCAACCTCCTCGTGCCGGTGCCCAGGGTCGGGTCGCTCGCCGAGCTGAACGCCCTGCTGGCGGAGGGGTGCGCGCGCCTGAACGCCGCTGCGGGGTGCCGCGACGGCCGGGCGTCGGCGGAGGCCCTGCGCGAGGACCTCGCCGAGATGCGCGCGCCGCCCGGCGCCGCGTTCGACGCGGTGCGGTGGGTGCGGGCCAGGGCGGACAAGCGCGGCTACGTCGAGGTCGACGGCCGCGAGTACGTCGCCGGCCCGGCGTGGCACGGAAGGGAGCTGCTCGTCGGGATGCGCCCCGACTCGGTCGAGATCGTCGCCGACCGCGGCCGCAGGGTGGCGGTGCTCCCGAGGACCTACGGCGCCGGGCCCGCCGTGCGCAACCCGCTGTCGCTCGTCCCGGCGATCGTCGCCAGGCCGCGCGCGTTCGGCGAGTCCACGATACGGCGGGACATGCCCGAGGGGCTGGTCGAGGGCATCGACCGCACGGGCGCCGCCGGCCGCAGGCAGACGCTCAGGTCCATAGCGCGCGCGAGCGCCGCGTCGGGCTTCGACGCGGCGTGCAGGGCCGCGCTGCGCGTCGTCGAGGGCGGGCGCGTGCCCGACGACGCCACGGTCGACGTGCTCGCCAGGCGGATCGCCTCCGGCGCGCTCGGCGGGGAGGGCGGGGCCGACCTGTCCGTCTACGACGGCTTCCTGAGGGGAGGCGAGGCCGATGCCCGCTAGCGGGGAGCTCGCGCGCAGGGTCGTGGAGGCCGGCAGGAGGTGCTCGCTCACCACCTCCGTGCTCGGGGAGTGGGCGAGCGCCGGCAGCCCGAGGCAGGTCGAGTACCTCGCCCGCTACCTCGAGGCCGAGGCCGCGAGCCGCGACGCCTCCAAGCGCGCCTCCCTGCTTCGGCGCTGCGGGCTGCCGGCGCCCAAGACCTTCGACGGGTACGACTGGTCGGCGGTGTCGTGGCCCGAGGGGCTCGGCCGCGAGGACCTGCTCTCGCTCTCGTTCCTGGACCGCCGCGAGGACCTCGTGCTGATGGGCGACGTCGGCACGGGCAAGACCCACATGGCGAGCGCGCTGTGCCGGCTGGCGTGCGACAGGCGCATGGAGGCCCGCTTCTTCACGGCCTCCTCGCTCGTCGCGCGCCTCAGGCGGGCGCGCGACGAGGGCCGCCTGGACAGGGAGGCCTCCCAGATCGGGCGGGCGAGGCTGCTCGTGGTCGACGAGCTCGGGTTCCTGCCGCTGGACCCGGACGGGGCGAGGCTGCTGTTCCAGGTCTTCGCGGACGCCTGCGAGAGGCAGAGCGTGGTGATCACGACCAACCTCGAGTTCAGCCGCTGGGGCTCGGTGTTCGGCGACGACCAGATGGCGGCCGCCGTCATCGACCGCATCGTCCACCACGGGCGGCTGGTCCAGTTCCGGGGCGAGTCCTACCGAGTGAGGCACGCCCTCATGCGGGAGGGGTAGGCGCTCAAAAAGCCTGCGCACGTCGCGTGCGCAGGCTGCTCAGATTCCGGTGCTCATTTTGCTCAAATCTAGTTGACAAAACACAGAGGTCGCCGGCACGGGTCGGGCAGCGGCTCCTCGCGAACGACGGGAGGAGCGGGCGCGGCGCCAGCCGCTCGCCGGCGAGGAAGACCCCCGCGGTGGCGTCGGTGGCCCTCAGGTCCACCGTCCTGCCCACGGCGAGGCGGCTCACCGAGCAGCAGCTGCGCCTGTGGGCGACGTGGCAGTCGCGCCGCACCCTCCTGCCGCAGGCCCACTCGCAGGCCTCGTGGGGCACCGCCGGCAGCGGCCTCGGGAGCGGCCCCTCCCGCTCCTCGAAGGCCTCCCGGCGCGCGCCCTCGCGCTTGGAGGAGGGCCTCGAGTCGCGCTCCTCGAGCTTCTCCGCCACGGCCCTCTTGGGCTGGTTGAAGTCGGCGAAGGCCTCGTCCCGCAGCGCGGCGATGACCTCCGGGGCGGCCTGCCGCGCCTCGTTCTCCGCGCCCGGCTTGTCGCGCGGCGCCGCGACGCGCGCCGGCATCACCGCCGAGCCGTGGCGGGCGGCCATCTCGCGATAGGCCCCGCTCGGCTCGACCTCGCCCTCGCGCGGGCGGGCCCCCGCGCCGGTCCCGAGGTCGTCGGGCACCATGCGGGGCGTCGAGCCGCCCATGTGGGCGAACGCGCGCGCGTGGCGGCGAAGCCATGCATCCCCTCTCATGTCCAGCGTGGGCTCGACGTGGGACGGGCGGCCGAGGGGCAGGCAGGCCACGAGCGGGAAGACCTTGGAGGCCTCGCCCGTGGCGGGGTCGACGAGCCGCATCGTCGGCCCCGCCCAGTCGACCTCCAGGATCCCGCCGGCCCTGTGCCCGACGCTGCCCACGACCTGCCTCCTCGCCGCGAACCCGCGGCAGCGCTCGCGGAGGCGGTCGCAGGACATGAAGGGCTCGCCCTTCGACCTCCGCCCGTCGCGGCACTCCTCGTGCGGCCGCTTGAGCGTGACCCCGACCCGGGCGAGCTCGCGGTGCGCGCGCTCCCAGTCGGGGTCCGGGCAGACGTCCCGGTCGCGGACCTTCTCGGGGAAGAGCGCGGCGCAGGCCCCCGCGTCCGGCATCCCCTCGGCCTCCGCCCAGCCGATCCCCGCCGCCTCGGCGGCCTCGGACACCGCCCGGACGCCGTGCCTCGACATTCCCTGCGACCTCGCGATCGCGTTTCGCGACATGCCCGACCCGAGCGGTCGCAGGACCTCCCTGGCCCTGATCTTCCTCGCCATGTCTTGCCTCCCTCTCTCTCGGTTGCATGGCGAGCCGAGCGTAGGCGGAGGCGGTGCCGAACGGGAATGCGGCTGGTGCCGAACGGCAATATCGGGCGATGGATGGAGCGGTGCCGAATCGCGATACCGAGGGTGCTAACAGGCGCGATTACTCAACGAGATTCTGAGGACATTGGCGTGCTCCTGATTCCGCGGCTGAGTTACTCCTGGAGTGCGTTTGATCTAATGCGGTGGCGATGGGTCTTTGGAAAGGTCGGATGGGCTTCCCCCGGTGCTCACATCACATTTCGCGACACGATCCCATTGCCAATCCATCGAGATGTGTGGTCGTCAACAGCTTGGTGTCGGCGGGATTGGCGCTATCGGGTTCGATACAGCGCGTTGCGCAGCCTTCGCAGCAGAGGGATACCCGGGTGAGACCTTCTCATGCCATCTTCGGCCTTCTCGAGCATACCGAGCGCCTTGAGGGTGTCCACGTGATCTGCTCCAAGAAACTCGGCCCTCTCCTCATAGGTGCTCCGAGCAAGCTCGCATGCCTCGCGGTACCTCTTTGTGTTGATGTAGAGCCAGCTAAGCCCGTACTGCGCACCGAGTCGAGCAGTCCTGATTTGCCCCTGCTCCACGGCGTTCCTCCCGTTCGCCCTTTCCTCGAGGCCTCTCAGTCCTTCTATCGTCTTCTTGTACCGACTCTCGGACTCACGTGCCGCCCCGCGCACGCCCGCTTTCATGAGGTTCTGCAGGGTGCCCGCCTGGAGCCACTCGGCGCGGTAATATCTGGTGCAGTCCCTAGTGAACATGGGGACGATGAGCTTGTCCTGGAGCTCTTTCCTCACACACAGCGCCTCCCTGAGGTCATCTCGCGCATTGAGGTACTCCCGTCTCCTTATGAAGCGAAGTGCGAGCGCCCACGGCCCTCTGAGCTTATGGGTTTTTGACGACCCCGTTTGGTCGATGGCTCCGAGCAGTTTCGTTAGAATTGGGCGGCTGTTGGCATCCTCGGTCTTGTCCTTGCCGGAGTTATCCAAGGCGGTGGGGTAGTTACTGCAATACCTGATGGCATCGAAGACCCTGCGTGAGTCCTTCTCGTTGTGCGAGCGGTTATATCGGGCGATTGCCTTCTGCCCCTCTTTGATGAAGTAGCCGTATGCCTCCCGTGACATCAACATGCCCTTCTCAGCGTTGTGCAGGGCTGGGAAGGGCCGCTGGTAGGCGAGACCGAGCGAGTTGGTTGCCCTCATTTTCTGCTCGAGGATTCCGGAGAGGTCAAGGTTGGTGTCCTCGTGCTCAGCTATGATGAGGTCCGCGCGACGTCGCACGTCCTCGGCAAGCGAAATGTCAACCCCATGCCAGCGCCAGTCATTCAGTCTCAGCGAGCGCTGCGTACACGCTGCTCCAAACTCTACGATGACGTTGAGCAGAAGGACCATTCTCTCCACGTCACCCTGAGCGACGATGCTGAGATTGTCGAGCGCCCCGCTGTCTCGCACTACTGCCCAGAGGTAGATGAGGAGGTCGAAGGCCTCCTGCTCCCGATCCTCGTGCCTGAGTTCCACCGCCCTCTCGATGCCGGATTTCAGGGAGTCGTATGGAAGGTTCGTTGGAGTGGCCGATTCCGGGGCTATCTCCAGGTTCTCGGGAGGGCGGGGGAGCCGAATGCGGCGCCCTGCCAGTGGGCCACCTTTTCTCGGATCAATGAGGGGATTGCTGCTTGCGTCGAGCTCCTCGATACCGTCCGGGATGGTGAGCTTGAAGATCGCGTTTCCCGAGCAGTCGAGTGATCTCAGCCCATGCATTCGTGATAGGTCAAGCGTGGATACAGGGAGCATGCCCGTGCGTGGGTCTTTGTCGAGATTGCGAAAAACGCCTCTGAAGACGAGGGTCTCAAGCGTGCCAAGGCTCTCGATGTGTCTAGGGTCGACAGATGTTCCCGAGCAGTTGAGGAAGCGCACGGGCGAGTCGGTGAGGTCGAGCTTGCTGAGAGATTCGCACTCCGAGCAGTTAACCTCTACAAGGCTACGGCAGTTTGTGGCAGACAGTCTCGTGAGCTCCTTTAGCCCCATCACGCTGAGGCTCTCGATGGGGGCGCCCTTGCAGATGAGCTCCTGAAGCTGCGCGAAAACGCCCACCCCTTCGAGGGATGCGATGGGATACTCGGTGACCTCGATTCGCGTGATCTGGGTCAGCTCCTCCGCGGTGAACCCGAGGGGCGGGACGCGTGGGTCGTCTCTGAACAGCTCCCGGTGTCTGCTTCTGAGGTAGGCACGGAAGTTCGGGTCTGGGAAGTCATCGAACAGGACCTCTTCCCTGCGGCGACGCGAGCTCTCAGTTGTGATGAGCTTCAGCTGGACATATGCACCCCAAAGTCCGACTATAGCGACGAGCGCCGAGATGGAGTCGAGGCCAAACTGCACCAGAGCCAGCGCTAGGCTCGCGCTCGCTTCCTCCGTTATTCCGAGCGGTCCCGCTATGAAGTCCCCCGCTGCTCCCAGCAGGGAGGCAATGATGGTGCCGCGAAACACAACTAGGATGCAGAAGATACAGACGATGAGAATCGAACGAATCATGAATTCGGCCCGATCTTCTCGTGGGTTTTAGGTAACGAAAAAATTGTATATCAACAGTTAACTCGATTCCAGCGTGCAGCTGTGCTGGGGGTGTGTATGGGACCTGTAGTGGGGACTCCTCTGGCGTAGAAACGCTCTCGGCTGGGGTAGGAAATAGGTATGTGCGCTGACAAAGGAGCTTAAGCGGCTAGGATATGAGGTCTTCTACGGTGGAGTCGACGTTAAGCACATGAGCGAGCTCGGTAAGGCCACCCGCATTCCTCCCGAGAACTTCGAGGCTCTCAAGCACGCTGAGTACGTGGTCCTTCTATATCCAAAGTTGTTGGCCACGAGATCTCATCGAGATTGGATATGCACTTGCGCTTGGAAAGGAGATTGTGATTTTTGCAAAGGAGGGTGAGCGGATGCCCTTGGTTCTGTCTGGGCTGAGCGTCCCGCTTCCCAATGTCAGGAAGTATGTCGTGCCGAGCATGAAGGAAGCGGCGAAGATGGTGAGGGAGAACGGCTCTTTCGTCTTGGAGGGTGGGGCGTAAGACCGAAAAACAAACATATGTTCTAATCCAAATGGACAGATGCTGGTAATTGAGATACCATGAGCGTTGAGGAAGGAGGGCCTATTATGTGTAGGGCAATAGATGTCGCATCATATATTTTGAACGAGAGAGGGCGTCTGAGCGGGTATCAGCTTCAGAAGCTGCTGTATTACTGCCAGGCATGGTGCCTCGTCACGCAGGATAGGCCACTTTTTCTTGAGGTGATTCGCGCCTGGGAACATGGCCCTGTGGTGTATGAGGTGGCTCGTGCGCATCGTGGCCGCAGGTCCGTCGTTGCGAGAGATATCGAGGGGAACCCGTTGGCCCTTTCGGCCGAAGACCAGGTGCTGGTTGACGCCGTCTTGGAGTCCTACTCTGTGTTGAGTGGAGACGAACTTGAGGCGCTGTCACACAGCGAGCGCCCGTGGAGGGAGTCTTATAACGGTCAGACGGGGATTGCCTCCAACGCTATTCCCAACGAGCTCATCAAGTCGTACTACTCTGATTTGATGTGCGGCGATAGCCATACCGCGGAGAGCCATCATGTTCCGAGGTTTCCCGTCTCTCCCAAGATTGTGGTGAGCGACGATGACTTTAGCTGGCTCGAGTCCATCCTCTGAGGGCGATTTGGTGAGCTGGCCATGGGACAAGATAGTCGCCGTTGAGCAAATTGAAGAGACGCTCGTCTCTGGTTTTTCGTGTGGCGACGAAGCGATGGACGATTGGTTTCTGAACAAGGCTCTGAACTGGTGCTACCTTGGTTTCTGTCAGGTGCATGTGGCAGTTGACGAGAGCGGGGTAGTGGGATTCTTCTCGTTATCGCCGACTCAGATTGAGCCTGCGTCCCTATCAAGGAAGATGCGCGACGGCAAGACGCGTATGGGACATCCGGGCCTTCTTCTCGGCCGAATTGCCGTGCGAGGAGATCTTCAGAGGTCCAGTCGGCGCGTCGGCTCCATTCTTCTTGAACACGCCATCTATAAAGCCCATGAGGTGTCCAAGGTAATTGGCGGTCGGTTCATCATCCTGGACGCAAAGACTGACGAATTGTGCGAATGGTACCGGAAGATGGGATTTAGGTCCCTGAACGACAATGCCAGAAGGATGGTGCTTCCCATGAAGGATGCCGCCCTGCTGGTGCGTAGTCTGGGCGAGGGGCACTTTAGGTTCTAGGTGTTGCGGGTATTGGCGTTGCTTGGGCTGCGGCTGCTGATCGGGCGCCTCCTGTGTGTCCTCTGGATTGTTGTGCGAACCGCTTCCGTTCTTCTCGCGTCTGTCTTTAATCGCATGGTACGGAAACCGCGGTCGTCCAACGTCTTCAGTGAGATATCAAATAATGGCGGAGCGCGGTAAGGTTACATGCTGTTGAGAGTCGCGTGAGTGGTGTCTTTTGTAAGTTAGCTTGGACTGATTGCGGGTATGCCTTGGGGTCCGATTGTGCGGGGACCTCTTTGACGGTGGCCCTTGGTGATATGGAGATTGGCATCTCGTGCGGAAAACATTTGTTCGCGAATCCAGTTCTTCTCGCCTCAGGCGGATTGCGTGGGTCCTCTGCCTGCTTGGGGCCGTTGCCTCCTTTGCCGTTACGTTTGCGCTGACGGAGCAGACGCCGCAGGAGACGATGGCGCTCTCGCAGTCCGTGGAGCGGGCGGTGGCGCCGGGCGCAGCCGCCACGGCTTCGGGCGCTGCCCCTGCCGCGGGCGGGGGAGGCGACGTCGTGGCGACCCTCCTCTCCGTGGCCAACGTGCGGCGCTGGGCGCACGTCCCCGAGTTCTTCGTGCAGGGCCTCTTCCTGTTTGGGGCGGCGGCGCTCTGGCCGCGGGCTTGGGTGCGGGGTCGGGTGCCGGGCCTGTGGGTGCGCCTGGGGATGGCGCTTCTCGCCTGCGTGGCGTGCTCGCTCTTTGACCAGGTGCACAAGGCGTTTGTCCCGGGCCGGGAGTTCGATGCGCGCGACCTGCTCTTCGATGCCCTGGGGTATGTGCTCGCCCTGCTGGTTGTTGTTGCGGTGGCGGGCGTCCTGCGGCTGCGCCGCCGGCGCGCGGGCGGCTCTCTATAGGGGGTCTCCCCGGGGCGCGGCAAACGGTAAAGTCTGCAGGCTGCTTGTGCTTGTTGTTGGGTAGACTATAAGCATTTTCTTGCAGACAAGACGCGTGGGGAGGGGCTGAGCTTGGCTAGCATATTTGACGTCGCGGAGTGCATCCTCGACATCTCTGGGTACCTTTCGACCATGAAGCTGCAGAAGCTTGCGTTCTACAGCAACGCGCTCTCCCTTGTGATTGACGGCATACCCCTCTTTCCTGAGACTTTCCAGGCATGGGTCAACGGCCCGGTGTGCCCCTCTCTGCACTCTGCGCATAGGGGCAGGTTCATTGTGGGTCCGGGGGCATTTTCGGACTATGTTGGCGCCGCCGGGCTTGGAGAGAGGGAGCGGCGAATCGTTGGGCGTACCCTCAGCGTTTTGGGCCATCTGGATGGAAACGAGCTCAGCGAGCTGACCCATCGCGAGGCTCCGTGGGTCGAGGCAAGGGGAGGCTGCGGCAACGCCGATCGCTGCAGTTCCGTCATAACAAATGAGTCGATTCGATCTTTCTACTCGTCTTCTGAGTGTGGAAACCCGCTCTTCTCTCGGAGCTGATTGTCGTGACGGTCACGAAGGGCTAGGTGAAGCGCGCAGGTAGCATCCTCGCAAACCCTGATGCGACCGAAGACGAGCGCTGCTGGGCCCTTGACATCGCGAACGCTTGGCGCGCTGCGCACAAGGAGGTTCTTTCGGAGATGGAGGGCGTGCTCGAGGGGATAGCACGCGACCTCGGCGGCCAGCTCTCCAAAGGGGCGCTTGTCGTGAGCCGTTTGAAGAGAATCGATACTATCGAGGGGAAGCTCAGGAGACCGGGGCTCAGCATAAAGCTCAACGAGATGAATGACATTGCAGGCTGTCGGGTGATTCTATCTGAGCTTGCTGAGGTTCGTGCTTTTGCCAAGGTCGTTGCTTCTTGCACGGCGGTCAAGGAGCGCAACGGCATCAAGGACTACATCGCTCTCCCAAAGCATGATGGATACAGGAGCTTGCACATCATAACGAAGCACGAGGCTCCTCACGCAGGCTTTTCCGGGCTGTTCTGTGAGACGCAGATTCGTACGCGCTTGCAGCATGCCTGGGCTACAGCGCTTGAGACATATGACGTCGTCACGGGCGTTGGTATGAAGTTTGGACGGGGAGGTCCTGACGAGCGGAGGTTCTTCTCGCTTGTTTCTGCGCTCTTTGCCCTAAAGGAGGGTGCTGCTCCAGTTTTGGAAATGTCCTCTTCGGCTGCTGCGATGAGAGACGAGCTGCGTATGCTGGAGAGGAGGTGCCCGATTGTCGAGATGCTGCGGGCATGCTCCGGATCGGTGACCATTCTCTCCCGTGAGGACTTCTCGTACGCGGCGTACTTTGTGCTGGAAATTGATTACGATCTGCAGTGCACCCGAATCTACGGGTATCCCGAGGAGTCTGCAAACGACGCTGAGCGCGTTTACTTTGAGCGCGAGCGGTTGAAGGGCCCCCTGCAGGACGTTCTTCTCGTGAGGTCGGTCTCGATCAAGGGTCTTCTTGAGGCCTATCCAAACTACAGCATGGACATCAGGCTCTTCTTGGAGTGCGTGGATGACTTTTTGATGTAGGGCGGGCGTCCTGCGGCTGCGCCGCCGGCGCGCGGGCGGCTTCGGGAGGTCGTGGCCTTTCTGAAGGCATGGCTCACGGGAGCCCTGAAGGATGGCGGTGCCGCTCTTGCCTTCGCGTGCCTCACGGGCGTCCAGCGCATCTCCAAGGAGTCCATCTTTTCCGATCTTAACAACATCAAAGTGTCGTCCCCGCTCTCGATTGACTCTGACGAGCGCTTTGGCTTCACGGATGCCGAGGTCGCCGCTCTCTCGTCCTATCTGGGGGCGGAGGCCCATCTCGATGAGATGGGGGAGTGGTATGACGGATATCGGTTTGGCGAGGCGAGCGTGTTCAACCCCTGGAGCGTCATCAACTATCTTGCATCTGGATGCAGACCGGGGGTGTACTGGGTCAACACCGCCTCAAACGACGTGGTGGGCGAGGCCGTGCGTTCTGCGGATGAGGACACGCTCGAGCAGCTCTACGCTCTCCTCGAGCCTGGTGGCTACATCGTGTCGGCGCTTGACCTGGGCGTGGTCTTTCCCGACGTCGGGGTGAGGGCGGACGCGCTCTGGAGCATGCTGTATCTTGCCGGCTATCTGACGACCGATCTCACCGAGGACCCTGACGATAGCCTTGCTCGTCGCCCCCTGCGCATTCCCAACCAGGAGATCGCACGCCTGTTCCGCAGCGAGATAGTCAGCAGGTTTACGGAGGTGGCGGGCGGCGACCGGCAGATACGACGCCATGCTTGAGCCCGTGGAGGTGCGCCCCGGCTCCCTTGCCGCGTTTGGCGCGCTTAAGGAGCGCCCGCGCGTGACGATCGAGGTCAAGCTCTCAAAGGGTGACGTTGGCAGAGGAGAGCTCGAGCGCCTTGCTGGCCAGGCGCTTGAACAGATTGAGGAGAGGCGCTACGATGCCAGGCCTCTGCCGGAGGTTGCGTCCGGTCGCCTGAGGTGGGGCATTGCGTTTGGCGGAAAGCGCGTCGTTGCGCGGTGCTGCCGGGTGGGCTAGGGGGCGCCTGGTGCGGGCTGTAGTTGCTCCGGGATGAGATGGACGAGGACGTCTCCGCCCCGGCCGACTGCCGGGGAATAACCCCTGGCGAGGCATGCCAGCGCCCCAAGGACCACTACGACGACATCGCCTCATCCCGGACTTGCCGGACATCCACAACCCGTTCAGCCTGCTGAGCGCCTTCGCGCCCGGGCGCATTGCCGCGCTCTGATTTGGCTGCGGGTGTGTCCTTCTCGCCTCTGCGCCGCGAGCTGCTTAGAAACCCCGAGGCTGTTGCGCGGATTCCGGACCGCGCGGTTAGGATTGCGGGGCCATTGCGGGTACGTTGGGGTGGCGTCGGGAGGAGAAGAGCGTCCCGCTTGCAGCGACCCCTGATTACTATGCGACCCAGGCGCAACGGCTCGAAGTCCCTAACGGAGCCGGGACGCATGCCCGGGCGGTGGGACGTTTCGGACATGACTGCCTGCAACGACCGCGATTCTCTAACCGCGTTGGCGTCGCTACCAGCAACAGCTCAGATTCCCTAAGCGAGAAGCGCGCCCCGCCCGCAGCAACTTCGTCTCCCGGCCGTGTTGCGTTGCCGCACGTTCTTCTCGCCCCTTGCGCATGGGGCGCAGATGCGCCATGCTAGCAGCAGAAACGTTGCGAGAGGGGAGTGCCATGCCGGGCAAGCGCACGGACGTCATCAGCTGGGATGAGTTCTTCATGAAGGCAGCCATCGCGGCGAGCCTGCGCAGCAAGGACCCCAACACGCAGGTGGGCGCCTGCATCGCGGACACCAACCACCGCATCCTCTCCGTGGGCTACAACGGCACGCCCTCCGGCCTCAACGACGACGAGTTCCCCTGGGGCACCAACGACGACCCGCTCTACGACAAGCACAACTACGTCATCCACGCGGAGGCCAATGCCATCCTCAACTACCGCGGCTCGCTCAAGGACATGACGGGCGCCACGGTCTACGTGACGCTCTTCCCGTGCCACGAGTGCGCCAAGACCCTCGTGCAGGCGGGCATCGGCGAGGTCGTGTACCTGGACGACAAGTACTGCGGCACGCAGGACAACCTCATCTCGAAGAACATCCTCGACCGCTGCGGCGTCTCGTACCGGCAGATCTCGCTCGACGAGTAGGGGCGTCGCCGCGCCGCGCGGGGCGGGGCGTCGCGAATCCCCCGCGGACCCGACGTGCGGGGGTCTGGCGACGCTTCCATGGCCGGGAATGTCGCGAATAGCCCGCGCGGGGGTGGCGCGGGGTTCTGGCGACATTTTGGCGCGCGGGAACGTCGCAAATCCCCCGCAGACGGGCGGCGCGGGGCCGCGGCGATACCTTCATGCGCGGAAACGTCGCAAACCGCCCGCAGGCCCGCCGCGCGGGGCCGCGGCGACAATCCGGCTCCGGCCCCGGCCCCCCAGCC
>NZ_JACJKN010000009.1 GCF_016900775.1 Olsenella uli
GTAGCTCGGGGCGATGCCCTCGGCGTAGGTGCCGAACGTGTAGCCCTCGGCGCCGTTCACCGCCGTGATCTCGGTCGTCTCGTCGGTGTCATAGAAGTGCACCTTGTAGGTGACTGATCTAGACATCGAAGTTCCCTCATAATTTCCATCGTCCTGCGCCAACGCGACCGCAGGCACGCTGGTAAGCACCATGGACAGAGACAAGCCCGCTGTCACCGCCGCATTGAATACACGCTTCTTGTCCATTTGAACTCCTTTTCCCGTTTTATCCCCACTCGCTCGATAGAGACGAGTAGATGAGCCCATCGGTTGATGTGCTAGTTCATTCCAACACCGGGTTTCAGGAGTCTGTTGCGCAACATTACGGGTTTCGTTCAGTCTGCTTCCTCGTAACAAACATGCTGGTATACATGCAACTATGCTGCGTTATATACCGACCACTTACTGAACTACCCTTGAATCCCACTCTGTCCTTGCGGTACAAAGCTCTTGTTGCACAACAATTATTGAGCGTTAGACAAACGTCATGTGCACGATAGGCATCGGGAAGTCTTGTGAGAGAGACGCGCGGGAGGTGACACTCATAGAGACGCCAAGCTCCTACATGTTCTCCGACCTCCGGAAGTTTGGTAGACTCACCAACCGCGACGCCGCCCAGGAGCTCCTGAGCGCAACCGTCACGTATGGCGGCAAGGCTCCGCGCATGAGGATTACTGACCGCACGTTCCTCTCGCGCCAGATTGTCCACGCGCTCCCCGGCCAAACGCACCCGGAGCTGTTCGCCGACTTCTTCCAGAGTTCCCAGACGCTGACGTCTCGCATCATCGCCAACCGCCCCAACCCCGTAACCGCGCGCGAGGAGGTTCGCGATCACTACTGCGGCGAGGCGGCACTGGGCATGCAGCAGGTCCTGCGCGACTTTGACCTTGACGACACGCTCTACGCCAATGCCATCAGCCGCATCGCCGCGGCGAAGTTCCGCACCGAGTCTGACAGGACCGTCCTCTACGTGATGCTCTTCCTCGCCACGGGGTGCCTCGCCGACCCGCAGCGCGCCGTCTCTATCGTGGAGCGCTTCGTGGAGTACAAGCTCGCCATGGACATCGGCACGGTGGAGATGGACGTGGGCGCGGAGTACGAGGACCGTCCCGGTTCGGAGCGTGACGAGGTCGTCCTTGGGCTGCTGCGCATCTCCGGTGACACGGCCCGACCGCCCATCCACCCGCTTGCCACGACCGACGAGGGCACCCTCGTGGGCTCGCTCGCCGACGGCGAGAGCGTCATCAATGACGTGGACGTTGACGTGAGCCGCCGCCACCTGCGCATATGGCGGGATGGCGCGCGCTGGTACGCGCAGGGCCTCGGGTCCACCAACGGAACCATGCTCATTCCCGGCGACGGCACCGACCCCGTTGTCATTGAGCCGCCGCGCGCCAAGCGAGCGCATGACGGCAGCTACCCGCCCGTTGAGATCAGCAACAGCGACGTCTTGTGCCTCGGCGCCACGACGCGCTTCCTGGTAATGCGGATAACGTCCTAGATGACGCAGCTAACGCGCAGCATACAGGGTCCTTCTCGGCATCGGCGCGCCCGCTGGCGAGAAGGACCTCGCACGCTCCGCGCCAGCCGCCCACTAGAACGACGCAACGTCGCTCATACGACATACACAATTCAACAGCGAGACGTTGCGCAACTTGAATCAAAGTGCTGTTTCTACGATTGTCTCGACCTGTTCCAAACGTTTGGAACCGGGAAGAGGCGGCCTTTGGGATCGTTAGGCAGCGGCAGAAATCAGGACTGCCCAACAGAGATAGTTCGGATTCGCAACTTCACACCCGCGTTTGGAATCTTGCCGACGCGGGCCGGTGAGGTGCGTCGGCGGTTTGAGACACTGCTTATTCCCGCCGTGCCGCGCGAGGGTCTCTCGGACGGTGCCGTCCTCAGGGCGCAGAATACCTCGGGGGAGGTGTTTGCGCTCAAGGTCCTCCGCGCGCCCGCGCCCACCCACGGCCTTGGGGACAAGACCCCGGACACCGAGGCGCTGCGCCTGGTAGAGTCAAGCCGCGAGCTGGCGTTTACGGAGGAGTACCGCAGCATGCTCGCCGTTTCCTTTCTGAGGGGGTTCCCGAGGGTCTACGGGTTTGGACTCGCCGCAAGCTCCCTGGACGGCCACGAGGAGGAGAAGCCGGCCATCATCATGGAGTGGGTCGAGGGACTCACCCTGAGGGAGGCAACAACCCTGCTCCCCGCGCGAACGTACGCGGACGAGAACGCCCGCCCGCGGCGGTCCGTCCTCCCCGAGACCGTCGCCGCGCTGGGGACGGCGCTGCTGGACATCCTGCTGAGCACGAGCGAGCTTGACTGTCGCTTCCTTCACCGGGACCTCTCCCCGCGCAACGTCATCGTGCGGACGTCTGCCGTGCCCATCGCCGAGCAGATCGCCTCGTCCTCGTTTGACCTGCGCATCGTGGACCTGGGCAGCTCCTCCGTCCTGCGGGATGGGGAGCGCGGCACCACCCTCACGCACGACATCTGGCGCTTTGGCACCGTGGAGTATGCTGCTCCCGAGATGCTGACGCGTGACGTGCCCGAGGTCTCCCGCCTGCGTCATTCGCAGACCGTGGACACCTACGCCGTCTGCAGCATGCTGTACGAGCTGGTCTGCGACCAGACGCCCTTTGAGCTGTCGCGGCGGCCCAACGCGTCCCCGTACCTCACGAAGATGGTGGAGCGGCCCGAGGTTCCCGCATGGCTTGATAACAACGCCCGCTCCCTTGCCGACCTTCTTGTCCGCGGGCTCAACGCCGAGCAGCCCAAGCGGTACACGACCCTCGCCCTCAGGGAGGCACTGGCCGCATGGCCGGGCGGCGCGGCGGCGCCCTCAGGCGCGCCATCGCAGCGCGGGAGGCGCCGCTCGCTCTTCTCGGCCCTCGCAAGCGCCGCTGCCGAGTGGGCTCGCGAGCGCCGGAGGGACGGATAGCGGCCTCCGCGCCAAAATTAATCCGCCCTTGGAGTCCCTCTGACGGCGTTTTCCCAGTTGAGTTTTCCGGGAGACGCCTTCAGGGCGGATTAATTTCCCGGCACCGCCGAAGAGAGGCCTTGAAACGCAAGAGGGCGCGCCGCCATGCCGCGGCGCGCCTCTCGTCTGACGCTCAGATGCCCCTAGTTGCCGCTCAGAATCTGGACCGGCGTGAAGGACGTGGTGATCTTGTCGCGCAGCTCGCCCTGGATGGACTCGTCCAGGCCCGTGATGTGCAGCGAGAGCTGGACGCCGTCCGCGGACTGCGTCTTGGTCCACACGTACGTGATGTACGAGGTCACGTCCCCCGTGGGCTTGAGGAAGCCAAAGAGCGCGGACTGCTGAATCTCCCCGTCTGCGCTCATGTGCACGTTGACGTGGTACACGACGGTGTTGATATTGGGATTGAGCAGGCAGTTCACCGCAAACGCCTGAGCCTGCACGCCGGAGCCCGCAAAGCACTCGAGCGCGTTCTCCGAGCTCGTGTCCGTGACGGTGACCTCCACGCGGCCGGTGTTCTCGTCCGCCTCCTGGACGGAGAAGTCCTCCGGGAACTGAGTGAAGCCGTTGCCCCACTCCACGCCGCCGCGCAGGGCCGAGGCCACGGTGCGCACGGTGACGCTCTCCGTGAGGTTGGACGTGTTGGCGCGGCGGATGAAGCCAAAGGCCACCTGGCCCACCACCACGGCAACGAGGAAAATCAGCACAAAGGAGACCGCGGTCTTGGTGATGACCTTGCCCACGTTGGAGCCGGAGGGGTCCTCCTCGGACAGGGGGTCAATATCGAGCGAGACGCCCTTCTCCTTGCGGTGCGCGCGCTGACGACGGGCACGCTCCTCGTCGGAGTGACCGGTGTGGTCGACGGTCGCAAACAGCGCCTCGGCCTCGTCGGGCGTGAGCGCGCCCTTCTGGATGCGCGCAATCTCGCGTTTCTTTGCCATCTCTCTCTTCCCCGTCGCAGGACCCGGCGGCCAAGAAGGCAGCGCGCGGTCACAACAGACCCTGTTTCAGTATACGCAATCGCACCCCGACCTGCCGAACTTGACAGTTTGCTCAGGGTCAACCGTCAGGTTTTCCATGCGGGCAGGAGGATACCGAGCACGGCGTCTGCGGGGATGCGACAGTGTCGCATCGGCTGTCGCGACATTGTCGCGTTCTAAGCCATCGTGTAGTGATGCGCCCTGCCATCCCTCTCCGCAACGAATCCATTGTTGAGCATCCGCCGGATGTAGCGCTGCGCGGTTCTTGTTGTCACATCAAGATATTCCGCAAGAGTCGCGGCGGTGAAGTCCCCATCCCGAGCGGTCAGTATCGCCGCCGCCTCATGCGCGCCGTCGACGCCCTTCGACGCAAAAATCGGCGTGACGGGCACAGACGCGCGGAAGACGTCCCCGTCCTCAAGAATGGCGGGCTTCCCACTGTACGCGCGCGAATACTTCTGGAGATTGCGCATCCCGCTGCCCAATTCCTCGGCATAGCCAATCTGGGAAAACACCCCGGCAATGTTGGGGTTTTTGGAGATGGGATTAAAGTCGCGGAGAGTGAGCCTACCCTCGTATATCGAGCGACTTGCGTTCTCCGTGCGCAGCTCAGAGCGCCCGATAACCAACTTGGCAGGAAACGGGCTGATGTACTCGCGGTGTATCAGGAGGTTTGACACCAGCTCTCTCACGATGATGTCACGCGCGCTTACTCGCTGTCCTGACTCAACAACAAATCTGTCGGGTAGGTTAGCAGCCGCAAACTCGACGAGCCTCGGATAGGCTTCGATGAGGTTGCAGGTCAACGTGAGCCTGTCATCGTAGCGGTCCATGTTTTCCCTACGCGCGATGGTGTCGGTCTTGTACGCCGGACAAACGTCGGAGATTACCTCGTCCGTGCCAAAGAGCAGAACGGCCGCGAGCGTATAGACCTCGTCGCCCGTCCTACGGTCTTTGGCATATACCCTGGCGCTTCTTAGCAGCTCCTCATCGCCCATGGATTCCCACGGATGGCCAGGGACCCTCTTCGAAGCAAGCTCTCGTGCCTTGTCGATTGTTTTTGCATTAAAATCATTAATATTTACATAGCGGAATATTCTACGTTCAGAGTATTCATTCTGCTTTCGCAGATAGAGGGGCGTCATCTGCTCCGCCCCGGAGACCTTAAATATGAGTGACAGGCCTTGAACGGATGAGGCACCGCAGAAGGCGCCATCCGTTCAAGGCCTGTCACTCACCCAAACAAGCTCAACCAAGCAAGCTGCCAGGCGCCGGGAAGGTCCCTGCCGCGCTACCCCGCGAACTGCATGGCGTAGTAGCGCGCATAGGTGCCGCCGCGCGCGAGGAGCTCCTCGTGGGTCCCGCGCTCGGAGACACTGCCATTCTCCATGGTGACGATCTCGTCCGCGTTCTTGATGGTGGAGAGGCGGTGGGCAATCACCAGCGTGGTGCGTCCGCGCGCGAGCTCGGACAGGGACTCCTGAACGGCCTGCTCGGACTCGTTGTCCAGCGCGGACGTCGCCTCATCAAAGATAAGGATCGGCGGGTTCTTGAGGAAGACGCGGGCGATGGCGATGCGCTGCTTCTGACCGCCGGAGAGGTGGCTTCCGCGCTCGCCGACCTCGGTCTCGTAGCCGTCCGGCAGGCTCTCCACATACTCCGCGATGTTGGCCTTGCGCGCCGCGTCCTGAATCTCCTCGAGCGTGGCATCCGGGCTTCCGTAGGCAATGTTCTCCGCGATGGTGCCGTCAAACAGGTAGACATCCTGCTGGACAAGGCCAATGGACTCGCGCAGGCTCCGCTGCGTGACGTCGCGCACGTCCTGGCCGTCAATGGTGATGGAGCCGGAGTCCACGTCGTAGAAGCGCGGGAGCAGCGAGCACGTGGTGGACTTTCCGCCTCCGGAGGGGCCCACGAGCGCGATGGTCTCGCCGGGCGCGATGTCCAGATTGAGGTGGCGGATTACCACGTCATCCTTCTCGCCCTTTGCTCCGGGATAGGCGAAGCAGACGTCGTGATAGCTGACCGCGCCCTTGGTGACGCTCAGCTCCGGGGCGCCCGGCTTGTCCTGGATGTCCGGCTGGGTCTCAATCACCTCGTGGAATCGCTTGAACCCGGCAATGGCCTTCTGGAAGGTCTCCGTAAAGTCCAGGATGCTCGTGATGGGCGTGGTGAAGAGAGAGATGTAGAGCGCGTAGGTGGCGAGGTCGATGGCATGCATCTGCCCGTTGGCAATCAGCCAGCCGCCAAACACCACCACAGCCGTGTTGAGCGCGCCCATCATCACCGCAATTGCCGCCTGGTAGCGGCCCATGGCGCGATACATCCGGGTCTTGGAGTCCAGATAGGCGTTGTTGCTGCGACGGAACTTGTCACGCTCCACGTCCTCGGCGGCAAAGCTCTTGACCACGCGAACGCCGGCGAGGGAGTCCTCCAGGCGGCTGTTCACGCCGGAGATGCGAACGCGGTTCTCGGTATAGACGGCGCGCATCTGCCAGTTTGCGTACACGTTATAGACCACAAGCAGACACGCAATGAGCGCGAGCACGCCCGTGAGCGGCAGATTGATGGTGGAAAGGATCACAAACGAGCCCGCCACCTCCACGATGCCAATAAGGATGAACTCCGGCCCATGGTGAGCCGCCTCGGAGATGTCAAAGAGGTCAGAGACCAGGCGGCTCATAAGGTCGCCGGACTTGTGGTGGTCAAAATAGGAGAAACTCATACGCTCGTAGGCGTCGAAGAGGTCCTCGCGCATGCGGCTCTCCATGCGCGCGCCCATGACGTGACCCCAGAAGATGACAAAGTAGCGGCAAACAAAGCGCAGGGCGTACATGCAGACAAGTCCCACAGCAAGATACGCGAGCGCGCCCATGATGGCATCTGAGCCCTCGGTAAAGAGCCCGCCCGTAAGGGTCCGCAGGATCTGCGGGAAGGCAAGATCGATGGCGGCAACGGTCACGGCGGCAATGATGTCGATGACAAACAGGTGCCGCTGCCCGCGATAGTACGAGAGGAACGATCGGAAGAGCGAGCGATGCTGAGCAGGCATGAAACTCCTTGTGAATCGGCGAAAACGTGCGCAAACAAGGGTATCACCTCGGGCACGCCACCTCGCCGACCCAAAGAAAATGCCAGCAAAATGGGGACGCCCGCCTCTGAAGCGAGGACGGGCGCAGGGAGGGAAGATGTGATTTTCACAATAGGCCATCGCACGCAGGTTCCGGTAACCAGGCAGTAAGGCATCGGTAAACCTGACGACCCGCCGCGATGGCCCACGAGCGTATGGAGATCTTCCCCCGGGGTATACTCCCCACACGACTCGGCGGTCCGAACCGCGTACCGAGGGCAGCGCCGTACCCGAGAGGGGAGGTGATGCCTATGGACGTCTCTGAGGTCGTTGTTCTTCTGACGAGTGTTCTTAACCTCGTTATCGCGATAGTAAGTCTCGTTCGAGAGGTGCGAAGGAGGTCCGATGAAAGGAACGGCCGCTAGCGCGTAAGCGCGAGCGGCCAACTACGAGTAACGGCACTGCCTAGGTTCCCCAACGTAGGCGGCCGTCGAGCCTATTGTACCCTCCCCCGGCGGTTTAGTCTCGCCGTTTTGACCCCTTTGGCAATTCCCGAGGACAAGCCCAGGGCATCCCCCGGATGGTCATAGGCCGGCCTGCGTCCCGCAAGTACGTGGCTCCGACTCGACAGAGTAACGACCCCGTAGAGCGACTGCCCAGCAGAGTGACTACTTTTGAACGGACGGCGACCCTTTGACGGCCCAGTTTGTTCAATACCTGTCACTCACGTAGCAGAAGGCGCACCCAGATGCTCTCTCCACTGCCCTGGCTGAGAATAGGCTCACTCCTGTGCAACGAGCGGCGTGCCCATAGCTGCCAGGCGATAGGCGTTTGCAAGCTGGGCCCCGTTCTCGTCGTAGCAAGGCTCAGAGAGGAGCAGCCCATACGCACGCAGGCGCGAGATGGACTTGCTCACCGTCACCTTGCTGCGCCCCAGAATCGCAGCGAGCTCCTCCTTAGAGCATGCCTCGCCCTCGTGATCGAGCACGTACGCAAGGATGCTACGCTCCGTCGGCGTCAGCCGGCGCGGAGAGTAGATGATGACCGTGTTCCCAGACATCCTCGCGTCCCAGCAGCAATCCGCAGCTAGCGGCGCGCGCGACGAGCAAGCAGGGCAATGCCAACAAACACCACGCCGCACACCGCAAACGCAACAATGGGCATCGCAGGCTCGCCCGTCTCGGGCGCACCCTCCTCCGTGGGCGGCGTCACGGGCTTCTTCTGCAGCTCGAGCTTGGGGCTCGCGTCAATCTCGTACACGTACGCGCCGTCCTCAGTCAGCGGCATGCCAATGAGGAAGGGGTCGATAGCATAGTACCCAGACGCCGGATCATGCTGCACCATGACGTAAAGGCCCAGGGCAACGTCCGTGAACGTTGCCGTACCGTCGTCGCCAATCTCAACCGTGGTGCCGGCAATGTCGTGGGAGGCCACCCACGCCGCAAGCGCCTCGGCAGCGTCCGGAGACTGCAGGTCGTCAAGCGAGACACCGCTGTCGGCGCAGGCGTCGTTAAGCGCAAACAGGTAGTCGCCGTCATCAGAGACAACGTCGCCCACGCGATACAGTGTCACCGTGCCGCCCGGCACCTGCTGCCCGTCATACTTCATGCTGACGGAAATCGTCCCCGTACGTGACGGATCGGGCACCTCATGCGCGTAGGCCACAACGCCCGTAAGGCTCAAAGCGAGCACCGTCATCACGAGTGCCGAGAGTCTCCTGAGCCACTTCATACGATGTCCCTCCTAGTTCTTCCTGCGAGAAAGGGCTCGCAGAGCAATTCCAGCCGCAACCAAGACGCCACCCGCAACCGCCATGGGCACAGCGGGGCTCATCTGCCGAGAAGAACTCTCGTCCTCCACGGCCCGATTGGGCACCCGATGCCCGCGGACGAGCAGGCGATGCGTGTTGATGCCATACGGCGTGCACGTGACGAGCGTGCAGTAGTCCTGCTGCGGATCGATGGCAAGCGCGTCCATGTCATACGGGTCAACCGTGAGAATCTGGTCGACCTCATACGTCATGGTGCGGTCGAGCACGGTCAGCACAAACACGTCGCCGACCTCGAGCTTGTCAATGTCAGTGAACAGCTCGGAACTCGGCAGCCCGCGGTGACCCGAGAGCACGCAATGCGTCCCCAACCCACCCGTGGGCAGCGAGCTTCCCTCAAGGTGCCCAGCGCCAACCTGCAGGACGGATTCCTCCGTGCCGTGGTAGATGGGGATGGACACGCCGAGGCTTGGGATGTCGATGTAGCCCATGATGCCGGTGTCGGACACCCTGAGCTGGCTCTCGTAGTCCGCACGCTCAGAGTTGGTCATTTGAAAGCGGTTGGGGTTCTGGGCGAGCTCCTGGTTGTAGCGTTCCGCACGCTCCCAGAACGCCGTGTAGTCCTGCGCGTTCATGTCCGACACCTCCTCCGAGTAATCGACGATCGCCTGCGACATGTGCATCGAGTTCCAAAGGTTGCTGACCGTTGGGTACAGCAGCAGGGACAAACCAGCAATAAGAAGGACGATAAGAACGACGTTTGATGCGGTTCTCTTGGTGCTCTTGCTCACGCTGGCCTCTCCTTGCCACTGTAGCCGTAAGGCTATCGTGGTCTCTCGCGTCCGCCGGGGAGGGAGCGCCTCCCCGGCGGCGTCGAGACTGCCTGCTTACGCAGGCTTATGCATACTTACTGGTTGCTCTCCATACGCTTGCGGTACACGAGCGTCGCAGCAACGGCAATCACGATGGCGCCGCCAGCCACGTAGAAGATCGTGGTGCCCATGCCACCGGTTTCCGGCAGAAGGGAACCGGCCTTGTTGACGACGTGGATGCCGCCGCTAGTCCACGTGCCGCCATCAACGGTCGCGTCAAGGTTGACGTCCATGATGGCGATCTCCTTGCGACCAGCGAGCTTGTTGTATCCCTCGGGGGCCTTGGTCTCCTCGAGCCAATAGGTGGTGTTGGCATCAAAGCCCTTGATCTCCACCTGGCCGTCCTTGGTAGTAATGACCTCTCCCTGCTCGCCATCCTTGGCAAGGCGATACTGCCCGTCAGCAATCTTCACGACGGGGACCTCGTTCCCACCGTTCTCAGCGTCGTAGAGCTTGAACTCGGCGCCGTCAAGCACCTTGTTGTCACCGTCAGTCTTCACGACATCGACCTTGTAGGTGTAGGTCTTGGTCTCATCCCACGTGGTCTCGTCACGGTGATCCTCGCCAAACGCCAGCTTGGTCTTGTTGGTGTTGGCGTCATCAAAGATGACGGCATTCTCGTTCACCACAGCGCTGTAGGTCACGACGATGTCGGTATCCGCGGTGATGGTATCGAGGTAGCTCTGAGCAAACTCAATCTCAAAGGTGCAGCCGTCGTTCAGGCCGGCCGCCTTGAGGGTGTAGTTAGCCGCAGCAAGATCGGAACCGCCAACCTGAACCTTGATGGAGTCAGCGTTGAGCGTCAGGCCCTTGGACATGACATCGTGGAGGACGTAGCTCTCCGCGCCCTTCTTGGCGGTGATGGTGGTCTTGAACTCGACGGTATCGCCAATCTCGGCGGTATTCTTGTCGCCCCACTCACCGGTGTCGTCCTCCTTGACCTCCTTCTTCACAGGAGGCAGCTCGTTCTTCTCCTCCATCGTGGCGCTAGGAGTGGTGGTGTCAAGCGAGCAGAGCGTGCCGACCGTGGTGTCAACGAGGTAGTAACCGAGGTTCAGGTTGCTAAACGTGACGGTGGAGTACTGCGCGCCTTCAGCGGCAGCGGGGGCCGTCTGAGTGCCCTTTGCAGCAATCTGGGCCTCCTTGGCGTGCGCAAGGGCAGCCTTGGCGAAAGCAGCAACGTCGGCATCCTTGACCCAAGTCACATAGCCCTGGTCATCAATGGAGACGTACTGAGTCTGGGTCTCGAGCCACTTAGCCCAGTCAGGGTTCGCCTTGTAGGAATAGGCCTTGGCATCGGTGTCGTAGCTCTCGAGGACGAGAACCTGATACGCGTTGTAGGTGTGGCCGGGCTCAGCGTCGTTGATGGTGATGGAGCCGGTGTTGTTGTTGGTGCCGTTCGCGGCGAACGCAGGCGTCACGGTCATGGCAAAGACCATGAGCGCGGCAACAATCGCCCCTATGAACTTCTTCAAATGCCTCATGGGTTACTTCCTCTCATTCCTTCCCATTTGGTACTTGCTTACAGAACCCGATTCAATCGCTCAGCGAGAAGAACGCTTCCGCTGATAGAACCCATACGTAAGACCGGTCGCAATGACGGCGGCTCCGCCAAGGGTGAAGATGAGTGCTCCCGGTCCGCCGGTGTCAGGCAGCTTGGGTCGTGCCGTGTTGGTGAACAACACGAAGTTGCTAATGCCCGGAGCTATCGTGCCGACTACCGTCTCAGACTTGTTTGTGGTGCCGTAATCAATTTGGTTGCTGACTTCAAAGCCTTCAGCGCCCGTTTCCTTAATTGTGTACTTGGTCCCATGCTGCAGGTAGTCGATGATTACGTACTCGTTGGCCTTGAGCTTGAAGGAGCCCTTACCGCCGGTCAGCAGCGAGCTTTCGACGCGGTTGCCCTCTGCGTCGTAGCGGACGATTGAATAGTCAGAACCTTCAACTACCTCGTTCTCATGCTCGATGCTGATATCAAAGCTGAACTCGGTATTGGGATCTGCGCTGCCTACGACTTCCTTCTGAACCTTCAGCTGGCTGTTCTGATAGGAAGGGGTGTTAGAGGAGACGGACGGCAGGGTGAACTGCATGTAGCACGTGGAGCCAGAGAGACCGCGCTCGGTGTAGTAGAACTTGAGCGTGTGCTCGCCTGCATCGCCCTGCTTGATGTAGTCCCACAGGTTGACATACATGCCAACAGAGCTGTGCACGCCACCGATATCGCAGATCAGCCTGCCATCGAGAAATACCCACATGTCATCGTCGCCGAAGAAGTAGTACTCCAGCGGCCCGACGTAGTCCTCAGTCAGCTTAAAGTTAACGCTGTACACCATTCCGAACAGGTTATTGTGAGCCTTGCTGTCATCACTTGGCGGATACATATCATTGCCGCCATACCCGACGAAATCGCCTCGGTTATAGTATTCGCCGGTTAGGCCATCAGTGCCTTGGTTTCCGTCCATCGGCCAGAAGTTATTTGTATAAATTACCCTGTTCTGCCAGAACATCTCACCGTTGACATAGCGATCAAGTCTCGTAAAGTTCTCAAGATTGTCGAGTCCTGCGCCACTTACTGCGGAGAGCGTATAAGTATCCCCAGCTCGATTAAAGTCGAGAGAATAATTGGTTATTTCCCTCTTTCCAATTGCCGAACCGTCGTCGAAGAGCTTGGGAGCGCTTATGTCGTCGGCATATACAATATGCCCCTGGTCATCGAGGCCCTTCACCAGGCCGAACGTACAGCCTTCGATGCTCGCGTTGTTATACTTGTTGAGCGTGTTACCGTTCCAGGTTTGGTTGTCCAGACCCGTGCCCGTATTGGCATTACCAAAGGCGAGCTTAGCTCCAGTACCCTGGTAATTACTATTGCTGTTGATTCCATGGGCACCGTTCGTCCCATCCCAAGTATTTCTACCGTCGTTTGTGATGTCATAATCATAGAACGTAGCGGCATTGTTGTAGTTGCTCTCCGTCTGATCTGCGACCAGGCGAATGACCATTCCATCCTCAATATAGATGGTGTCCGGATCGTCCTTCTTATCGGGATTGTTCGTAAAGTGAAGCTCAGTCGCCTGTCCGATGGGCCCGTAGGTCTCCCAGTCATCAGGGTTCGTGCTCGACGCCAACTTGCCGTCCTTCAGCACCCAGACCTCTTTAGCAGTGTAGTTTCCATTATCACGGAAGATGTTCACATACGGCAGACCCGGAGCATCAAAGTAGTTAAAGCTCTTCTCCTTGTATAGCTGCATAAGAGTCGTCGTGGACTCGAGGGAGCCATCGTCCTCGACATAAAGGCCTGTTTGCGGCAAACTTCCGCCATTCGTCGGGAGATTGCCCCCCGTACCGTCACCATTACCGCTTGTGTCAAGAATTCTCAGATATCCGTCATCGTTTCGGACAAGCGTTGTGAGATTCGCGTAATACTGCACCGTAAACGTAGGATTCAGTGCCTCGCGAGCCACAAGCTGCAGCGCGGGCGCGGCGGCATCGAGCGCGAGCGTCATCGTCGGGCGCTCGGTCGCGTCCTTCTCGACCAGCACGGTGTCGAGCTCCTCGGCCTCGCTGCTCTCAGCGCTCTGGAGCGCGGTCAGGGCAACGCCGACCTCGGCCTCGTCGGACGTGTCCTCATCGGTCTCGATGGCGTTGGCCGCCTCCTGGAGCTTGTCGCTCGGCGTGACCTCGGCGGTCACCTCGCAGTCGGAGACGTCGAGGGCCTGGCCGTTGTAGACGAACTCGAACTCGAGGGCGGAGACGCTGATCACGCTCTCGGGGTCGCTGTCCTCGACGTAGGCCTCGGCGGCCTGGTACTCCGGAGTGCTGGCGTCCAGTGCGACCGTCTCCATGGAGAGGCCCTCCGCCTCTTTGGCGGGCATAGCGTCCTCTGAGACCGTAGCCTCACCGGAGACCTTCACGGCAACGGTGTAGTCCTCGGCCTCGTAGGTGAGCGTGTTGTCCAGCGTCACCGTGTCATCAGCATCGGCGCCCTCGGCGGTAACATCATCCGCCGGCTGCTCGGGGAGCAGGCCGTAGCCGAGGATGCTCTCATCATCAAGGTCGTAGGCGGTCTCAACAACCGCACCGTCAACGTCGCCCTCAACGACCTTCATCTGGGCCGGCGCCTCGTCGGTGGCCTCGGTCACCTCGGACACAATGCCCACGCGGGCCGCCTCGTTCTTCTCGCCCTCGTCCGAGCGGAAGAACACAAGGTCGCCGGGCTCGGGAGCGTGATCGGCCGCGGCAACGTACAGCGAGGGATCGCTCTGCTGCAGCTTCTCTGCCCACGCCTGTGCGTCGGCGTCCTGCGGCATGCCCTCAACGCCCGCGTTCTCAAGGCAGAAGGATGCAAAGAGCGTGTTCCACTCCGCAGAGGGCTCACCGGCCCACTCGCCATAGCGCGAGAAGAACGTGGGCTCCTCATTGGCCTGCGCATCCGCAACGGCGGGCGCGGACTCCTCCGCATAGCCAACCTGACTCTGCGCCACGGCTACGACGGCGTCATTCCAACGGGAGGGGATGTCTTTGGGAAGGGAGGACTCCCAGCTTGCAGTGGCGCTCGACTCTGTCGTCGCCTCTTCGGCAAGCGTTGCGGAGGGAAGGATGAGCGTGTTACCAACGCTCAGAACCGCGGCCAGGCATATGGCTGCGAGCAACCCTCCCCCAGTCACAATTTTGCTTCGTTTGGCGTCCACGGTGGCACTCCCTCACAACTCGGAGCCTTGCGGCCCCGTCCTACTTTCCGGCCGTGGTTGCGGTCCGTCCCATACAGAAACATGACCCCTCCCACATTTTGTCGTGTCTCGTATCTTAACCTTCGGCTAGGCAAAATGTTTTGAGAAGTTTGAGATGTTTCCAAGAGCTAGATGTAGGTGCGCAAAATTGGGAACCAAATGACGTCATAGGGAACAAAGACTGTTTTGGTTTAATTCAGAGGTTATATGGGTCCTCCCACAGTTTGATATGACCCGTTTGTGAGGTGGACGTAAAGGGGCAGCGGGCGGCTAGCCGGGTTCAACGCATCTCTCATGCCTCAACGCAGATTGCAGGGTAATTCTTGAAGCGTGCGTTCTGCGTATAGGGGTTGCATCAACTGGTCAAATGGCCGAACGGGCGCGAAGAATGTGCGCTATCAGGCGCATGCGCCCGACTTAACGCGGGCTCTCACGCCGCCCCAAGAGACCACACGCGGACGAGCCCGGATCCGTTGCGACTCATGGGCTTGCCCTGCCGCGCACTTCTGGATGCGATGCTCGTTCCCCTTGACAAGGAACCCGAGTGTTCTGTGATAGGTGGCTGATAACGAGAAGGCCAGTAAGAGACAAGTAAAATCAGCACGAGGCCTCTTTTGGCGGCCCCGCGCTGATTCGAATTAACCTGTTGAGAGCTGGTGCTCGTCTATTCCTCGGAGAGACGACGAGAGATGGCGTCACAGAGCAGCGCGCCGACGACGGTCTTGGCGTCCTCGATGCGTCCGTCGAGAACGGCGTCGATGAGCTCGCCCACCTCGACGAGGTCAACGTTGATGAACTCGTCCGCGTCCGGGCTGGACTTGGAGAAGCTGAGGCCGGTGGCCATGTAGATGTGAATGAGCTCGTCGGTGAAGCCGTCCGAGGTGGCGATGGTGGTGAGATACGCGATCTTCTCGGCCTCCATGCCGGTCTCCTCGAGGAGCTCGCGGCTTGCGCACTCGAGCGGGTCCTCGCCCGGGTCGAGCTTGCCGGCGGGAATCTCAACGGTCACGCGGCCGAGCGCCGTGCGGTACTGGCGCACGAGGCAGATACGACCCTCCTCGGTCAGGGCCACAATGGCAACGGCGCCGGGATGGCGCACCACATCACGGATGGCGTTGCGGCCGTCCGGGAGCTGCACCTGGAGACGGTCGACGTTGAAGATGCGGCCCGTCCAGACCACGTCCTCGGTGAGGGGGCGTTCGGCGAGGCCGGCGTCGCGCGGATCGTCATCGCCGAGTACGAGATCGCGCTCCACGGGCGCTCCGGACAGGTGGTCCTGACTCATGCGGTCGCCGTCATAGGTGAAGGCGGCAACGGAGTCCTTGATGTCATCAACGGCGTTGCCGAAGTCCTCGCGCGTGGGCTCGGGAACCTCGACCGTGCCGGATTCCCTGTGCGAGGAGGGGTTCTTATCTGCGTCGGACATAGGTCCTCCCGTGTTCGTTCTTCTCGGCCATAAGACCTTGCGACTACTCTAGCCCAAGTGGTCATGAGCGACCGTCTTGTGACCAAAAGGGTACACAACCGACCAAAACCGCCCTGCTGGATGGTCGTCTCCCCTTGATAGGGGAGCCTCCATCTGCATGGCCGATTGTTCGTCCGAGATTTTCAATCTGGTCGAACACTTATTTCTTGTATAGAGATTGGCTTTGCTTGGGAGCCTTGTTTACTCATCGTCCACCCGCGTGACTATATTGCATATCTCAGTCGATTATTGGTTGATGGCGGGTATACATCTCCTCACCCACTCGTATAATCGATGTTCAATCAAACATGGGCATCTACGCCCAACCAGCGAGGAGCGCACATGGGAGTCACCAAGAGGGAAGTCGCCGACCAGCTTGGCGTTGCCAAGCAGACCGTGGTCAACTACATAGAGAAGCTCGGCCTTGCTCCGGAGCACGTCACCCGCGTGGGCAAGACCGACGTGCTCGACGACTTTGCCGTCTCTGCGCTGGCCGACGCGCTGGGCAAGAACGTCGTTCCGAGGCCGGCGCAGGATGATGCGTCTGACCAGCGCGACTCCGTGATTTCTGCCCTCAATGCCCGCATTGCTGACCTTAAGGAGCAAAACGATCGGCTTGTTGCCGAGATTGCAGAGATGAGGTCGTCTCGCGAGCGCGAACTGGGCGAGCTGAGAGACCAGCTTGCAAGCGCCAACGACCGCGCTGCGCGCCTGGCCGAGCGCGTGGCGGGTATCGCCGAACGCCAGCAGGCAATAGCCGCACTCCCCTGGTGGAGACGAAGCTACTTTGCCACCAAGCTCCTTAATTCGGGCGCTGAGTAGGCTTGTTTAGTCGAACATAGTCAGTAGTTGAACATCGACCAAACACAACCCTCTACCTAATGCTGTCGAGAAGTTCGTCGGTGTGCTCTCTGAGCTACTAGCACACGTATGAAATGGCAAAAGTTGCCTTGATATAGGCGATTTGTTCGATGAGAGCGGCGCTTATGAGCCGCCGGCTGTACGAAACGACGTCACATTGCGGCATAACAGGCGGATATTCTGTCCGCTGCATCCCTAAAGAGCGTCCTGTCCGCCCCGACAGAAAGCCTCTCGATTGGCAAAGGCTAGCAAGGCTAGCAAGGTTGGCAGGATGGCTCAGCTGGTAAGGGTCACTCCATAGCGGGCCAGAAGCGCGCTTTCCAACCTCTCAAATTCGGGGATGTATTGGTGAAGTACGCTGTTGACCAGCCGCTTGGCAGCCCCGACGTCATAGATGTGCGTCGTACTGCTGCGGTATCGCAGCATGGAGAGCCACGTTTCCTCGTCGAGGAAATCGAAATGGCTGTACGCCTCCGTGATAATCTCACGCGGGGAGCCGGATGCCGCGCGCGCATCGCCCTCGTACGAGAGCACTCGCTTCAACAGCTTCCAGCTCAGCTCAAACTGCAGGGCAAATTTACCGATAATTCCGCTCTGCACAAACTCACTGTTCAGGTCCTGAAAAGGCGCCTCCCTGAGGACTTTCAACGCTGAGACGTAGTTCTCATACTTCCTCATAGAGAACCTTTCCATCGCGGGCTATCTCCTTCCTCAGCTCCTCCGATACAGTCCCATCCAAATCAACTACGTCAACCTTAAGTAGGCTCCAGAGGTCGTTCTGCAATGCGTCGTAGAGACGGCCAAAGTTCTGGCACCCCTCAACAGCAAGGTCTATGTCACTTTTGGGAAAGTTATCTCCACGAGCCCGCGAGCCAAAGAGAATCACACGACGGGCTCTCTCACGGCGCGCGATGTCAGCAATCTGCTGGTAAACATCCTCGATGGAAACCATGTGGCCTCCCCAGGACAGGGCGGGGGTGACACGGGGACGGAGCGGTGACAAGCCCTCCGTCCCCGTGTATGTTTACCGGATGGCGCGCAGGCCGATGTCCGTGCGGAAGGTCTTGCCCTCAAAGTCGATGAGCTCACAGGCGGCGTAGGCCTTGGCGCGGGCCTCCTCGAAGGTGGGGGCCACGGCCGTGACGTCGAGCACGCGGCCGCCGCTGGTGACGATCTGACCGTCCTTCTCGGCGGTGCCGGCGTGGTAGACGGTGACGCCCTCCATTGCCTCGGCCTTCTCGATACCGGTGATGACCTTGCCCTTCTCATAGCCGCCAGGGTAGCCGGCGGAGGTGAGGACCACGGAGACCGCCCAGTCGTCATCCCAGGAGACCATGTCCTCGGTGAGGGTGCCGTTGTCGCAGGCCATGAAGACGCTCACGAGGTCGGCCTTCATGCGCGGCAGCACGACCTGGGTCTCCGGATCGCCAAAGCGGGCGTTGAACTCCAGAACCTTGGGGCCGTCCTTCGTGAGCATGAAACCGCCGTAGAGGCAGCCGGAGTAGGTGATGCCCTCGCGCGCGAGCTCGGCAACGACCTTCTTCTCAATCTCGACCATCGTGGCCAGCTCCTCGGCGGAGACGAGGTGCTCGGGGACGGGGGAGTACACGCCCATGCCGCCGGTGTTGGGGCCCTTGTCGCCATCGAGAGCGCGCTTGTGGTCCTGGGAGGTGGCAAGCGGCACTACCGTCGTGCCGTCCGTGAGGGCGAGAAGGGAGCACTCGGGGCCCTCGAGGGTCTCCTCGATCACGACGGTGGCACCGGCGTCGCCAAACGCGCCGGAGAAGCACTCATGCACGCCCTCGAGCGCCTCCTCGGTGGTCTTGGCCACGATCACGCCCTTGCCGGCGGCCAGGCCGTCCGCCTTGACCACCACGGGGCCCCCTACCTGGCGCACGTACGCCGCCGCGGTCTCCTCGTCGGTGAAGCTGCGATAGGCCGCGGTGGGCACGCCGGCACGGGCCATGACCTGCTTGGCGAACTTCTTGGAGCCCTCCATCTGGGCCGCGTTGCCGTTGGGGCCAAAGCACGGGATGCCCGCGGAGCGCACGGCGTCGGCCACGCCCGCCACGAGCGGCGCCTCGGGACCAATGACCACGAGGCCGATGCCGCGCTGGCTCGCCCACTGGGCAACGTCAACGGGGGAGTTGATGTCGAGGTCCTCGACGGGGGTGGCCATGGCGTTCATGCCGCCGTTGCCGGGGGCCACGTAGAGCTTGCCCGCGCGGGGCGACTCGGCGAGCTTGGCGAGAAGCGCGTGCTCGCGCCCGCCTGAGCCGAGCAGCAGGATGTCAGTCTTCTGGGTGTTCATGGGATGCCTCCTTATTTGGGCAGTTCTCCGACAGCACGGGATCACATTCGTGCGTGCCTCCCGGCTGCTCACGGTCTGATTGCGCGGCATCCCCGGATAGGGAGTCGCCCCAGTAGTCTTGCGCGGGAACAAAGGCCACGCCCACTGCCCCCTGGCCAACAACATGCTCCACGCCCTGCGTCACGCGGAGCGTCCCCAGGCAGCGGGAGTCAAACTCGTTGGTGTCGAGCGGCTTTGTGAGCGAGCGGAGGGCCTGCTTGTCCCCCGTCTCAACGCACGCGTAGACGAGCGACCCCTCGTTGGCCGCGACCGCACTCATGGCACGGGCAAGGCGTCCGGTGAGGTCGGCCAGGTCAACAGAGCGCGCGAGCTGCGTGAGCTCCCCGTTGGCAAGCAGGTAGAGGCCACGCTCGCCCGAGAGGCGCACCCTGATGGAGGACGTGGCGCGGCGGATGAGCGCCGTTCCCTTGCGGCGGGCACGACGGTCCGGAAAGCGTGGCGAGCGGGCGGGGATCACGAGCAGGCGGACCTTCTCGGCGAGGGCGCGGGCGCGCGTGACGGCATCCTCGAACGGCATGCCGTCCTGCCGTAAGCAGGCAAGCCGGAAGACGACCATGCCCGTCGCGGCGCTTGCCGCAGCGGACTCCACGACGCGCACCTCCGCCACGTCGACGCAGGACGCCGCCGCCCTGCAGGCGCAGGCGACCTCCAGCGAGAAGGCCGGCGACGAGTGGACCGCGGCGATCTGTGTGACGCCTTCCCGGGCGAGCGCGCGATACGCCGCCTCGTAGCGAGCGGTCAGCTCCTGCTCGTCGTTCTTCTCGGCACAGCCGTCCACGAGCACGGCCCCCATGCGCTCCAGATAGCGCGCAGGGAGGTCGCACCCCGCATCACAGACGATGGCAAAGCTCTTCTCGGACACGTCGTGCGAACCGTGCCGTTAGTGCCAGTAGCGATCGATGGTCTGCTCGCGGTCCGGGCCCACCGTGATGATGGAGACGCGGACGCCCGCGAGCTGCTCGAGGAAGTCGATGTAGTCCTTGGCCTCGCGCGGGAGCTGGTAGAAGTTGCGGACGCCGGAGATGTCGCAGCTCCAGCCGGGCAGGGTCTCGTAGACCGGCTTGGCGTGATAGAAGACGCTCTGGTGCTCGGGCACGGTGTGGTACTCCACGCCATCGCACTCGTAGGCCACGCAGACCTTGATCTCATCCAGGCAACCGAGGACGTCGAGCTTGGTGATGGCGAGGTCGGTGAGGCCGTTCACGCGGGCGGCGTAGTTCACCACGACGGCGTCATACCAGCCGCAGCGGCGCTTGCGGCCGGTGGTCACGCCGTACTCGTGGCCAACCTCACCGAGCTTGTCGCCCACCTCGTCGAAGAGCTCCGTGGGGAAGGGGCCCGAGCCCACGCGCGTGAGGTAGGCCTTGGCCACGCCGAGGACGCGGTCGATGTTGGTGGGACCCACGCCCGAGCCGGTGACGGCGCCGCCGGCGGTGCAGTTGGAGCTGGTGACGAAGGGGTAGGTGCCGTGGTCGATGTCCAGCATCGTGGCCTGGGCGCCCTCAAAGAGGATGTTCTTGCCGCTCTCGAGCTGCTCGTTGAGGAAGAGGGAGCTCTCGACGATGTAGGGGCGGATGCGCTCGGCGTAGGGCAGATAGGTCTCGCAAATCTGCTCGACGGTGTAGGTGGGTAGCTCGTAGACCTTCTCCAGGATGGGGTTGGTGTAGGCGAGCGCGCTCTCGAGCTTCTGGCGGAAGATCTTCTCGTCCAGCATGTCCTGGATGCGCAGGCCCGTGCGGTTCATCTTGTCCATGTAGCAGGGACCCACGCCGCGCTTGGTGGTGCCGATGAGGTTCTTGCCGAGCTTCTTCTCGTGCGCGCCGTCGAGGTCCTTGTGGTAGGGCATGACGATGTGCGCGTTGCCGGAGATCTTGAGGCGCTCGGCCGAGATGCCCTGATCGGCGAGCATGTCAATCTCCTGGAGGAGAACCTCCGGGTCGACGATGCAGCCGTTGCCGATCACGGGGTAGGTGCCCTCGTACATGACGCCGGAGGGAACCTGGTGCAGGGCCAGCTTCTTTCCGTTTGCGATGACGGTGTGACCGGCGTTGGCGCCACCGGCATAGCGGCAGACCACGTCAAAGTCGCCGGAGATGAGATCGGTGACCTTGCCCTTGCCCTCGTCGCCCCACTGAGTTCCCACGAGCACTGATGCCGACATGAGTGTCCCTCTCGTCGCGATTCACATACGAATCTACATTATAGGGCAGACGGACGAGAGGGAGGGGACGGTGAACAAGGGCGTGCAAAAGCGGTCGTCCCCCTTGCACGCCCCCCACAGCCTGTCAGGATGCGCTTAGTCGTGGAAGGTGTCCACCTCGACGAACTTGGTCGAGCCGGGAAGGAAGGTGAGCGGGACGTCCGCGAGGGCACCGGAGCGGTTCTTGGCGATGATGAAGGTGGTCTCGTTCATCGCGGGGCGATCCTCTCGCGACGCCTCGTCCTCGTTCATCGAACGGTCGAGCAGCGCAACGACGTCTGCGTCCTGCTCGATGGAGCCGGACTCGCGTAGGTCGGAGAGCTGCGGGCGCTTGCCCGTGCGGTTCTCGACGGTACGGTTGAGCTGGGAGAGGGCCACGACGGGCACGCCGAGGTCCTTGGCCATAATCTTGATGCCGCGGCTCATCTCAGAGACCTCGGTGGCGCGGCTGTCCGCGCGGTGGCCGCCGGACGGCGGAGAGATGAGCTGCAGATAGTCGATGATCACCAGGCCGAGCGGCTTGCCGCGCAGGATGCGGCGCGCCTTGGCTCGAATCTCGGTCACCGTGGTACCCGGCGTGTCGTCGATCATGATGTCGAGCTGGGAGAGGTCGTTGGTCGCCTGGAGGATCTGGGGCCACTGCTCGTTTCTGATGCGAGCGGAGCGGATCTCCTGCAGGCCCACGCGCGCGTTGGCCGCGAGCAGGCGCTGCGCGATCTCCACCTTTGACATCTCGAGCGAGAACATGGCCACGCTCGCCCCATTGAAGGCGGCGTTGGTCATGAGATTCAGGGCGAAGGAGGTCTTGCCGACGCCGGGTCGGGCGCCGATGACGATCATCTGGCCGGGCCGCAGGCCGAGCAGGCACTCGTCGATGCGCGGAAACCCCGTGAGGACGCCGAGGGGCTTGTCGTGGTTGGCGGCGTTCTGGCCGAGCTCCTCGTAGAGGTCGGCCATGATCTCCTCGAGAGACTGCTCGTTCTTGTGCACGTCACGGTTGGTGACGTCGAGCAGCATCTTCTCGGCGCGGTCAACGACCTCCTTGGTGTCCTCCGGGGCGTCGTAGGCAAGCGCCGTGATCTGCGCGGAGGCGCTGATCATCTTGCGCAGCGTGGTGTCGCGATGCAGCATCTCAACGTGGCGGCGCCACCCCACGAGCGCGAGCGAGTTGTTGCCCAGGCCCAGAAGGAAGCTCCTGCCGCCCACGCGCTCTAGCTCGCCGGCGCTCTTGAGGTAGTCGGCGAGCGAGATGGTGTCGATCGGCATATTCTTGTCGAACATCTCGCGCATGGCCGAGAAGACGGTGCGGTTGGAGGGGAAGTAGAAGTCATCCGGCGTGAGCTCGATCAGGCACTCCTGGAGTGCCTCGGTCGAGACCATCATGGCTGAGAGGACCGAGGCCTCGGCCTCCGGGTCCTGTGGCATCGCCGCATCCTGGTTGGCTCTCATCCGCGTGGGATTGACGTCATACTCGCTCTGGGCCACGAATCCTCCTCGGGTGACTGTTCCGGGGTCCCATTATCGCATTCTGCCGCCGTCCAAACGATCGGATGATGCCACAGGCGGGGTCCTCGCTCGCCCGTGGCAGCGCAATCAGGCCCTTGGTGCGAAAGGTGGGCGTTCTCCTGCGCAATCGGCGCGTTGGTGCGAAGCGATTTCCACGCTTGTCCGAAGTGCGCCAACCAAAAACCTGCGCAAACAATTTGTCTAGTGCAGGTAGCATTTTGTAAAACCAGCACGTAGACGGAAACGTGCTTCGCACCAAGACGGTGACTGCGCAGGAGAACGCCCGTCTTTCGCACCAAGGGCCTGATTGCGCAAGCAAGGACCGATGGCCACTCCACCCCTGCTGTCAAGAGGCAAAAATGCCGCCTCCGGCCCTCCGAGAGGCCTTGTCGAGAAGAAGGGGCACCTGAACGGGCCTTTCTTCCTTTTCGACGTTTTCAACAAATTTTTTTCCTGCGGAAATGACGAGTTTTCAACACGATTCTTTACCGCTAGAAGAGCCCTCAACCGCTGCTCACACACCACTCGTCTGGTTTCAACATCGGCATACCAGTATAAAAGCGCAGGTAGATGGCATATGTGCTGGGTGTTGCACAACAATGCCCCGTGAGTCGGTAAGACTCACGGGGCATCACCTTACATGGTGCTGACCTGCGGATATTGTAGAAATCCCCAGCTCAGACGTGGACGTCGAAAAGTGGTTACTCCTCGACCTCGGTGGTCTCGACCTCGGCGACCTCGGCGGTCTCCTCGGCCTCCTCCGCCGGCTCCTCCTCGGTCACGCCAACGAGGACGTTGACCACCGCGGTAATCTCGCGGTAGAGGTTGACCTCGACGGCGTGCTTGCCGGAGGTCTTGATGTTGTTCCCGCGGCCGACGCGCTTGCGGTCGACCTCGATGCCGAGCTGAGCCTGAATGGCGTCGGCAATCTGGGACGGGGTAACGGAGCCGAAGAGCTGGCCCTCGTCGCCGATCTTGGCGTCGACGGTCACCGACTTGCCATCGAGAGCGGCCTTGGTGGCCTCGGCGACAGAGATGCGCTCGGCCTCACGCTTCTCGATGTTGTGACGGCGCTCCTCGAGCTGCTTGATGTTGCCCGGGGTAGCGGGCTGGGCGATCTTGTTGGGGAACAGGTAGTTCTCCGCAAAGCCCTGTGCGACGTCGACGATGTCGCCCTCGCCGCCCTTGCCCCGAAGCTCACCCAAGAGGATGACTTTCATGGGATACTCCTTCGATCAGCCGGGCTGACCCGGCTTTTTGTCCTGCGCTGTCGTGTCGTCCGAGGCCAGCGTGCCACGCTGGAGGTGGCGGAAGTTGGCCCAGACGTCGACGACGCCGACAACGGTCAAAACGACGAACTGCACTTCGAGATAGAGCGCTGCGACCCAGACGAGGACCCTCGCAAACGGGCCGAGGTCCCTTCCCCTCAGGAGCCAGACGAGCACAGCGGCTCCCTGAATCGCAAACGCGATCCTCAGGGCCATGGCCAGATTGGCCGAGACCATAAGGACGAGCTGCGGCGCCGAGGGGACCGTCAGGGAGACGGCCAGGCCGGCCGCCGCCGCGACGAGCACCGCGACGACCCATAGGGGCAGGTCGTAGTTTGCGATGCCCTCCTCGGTGCGAGGGGAGTCCGCCCTTCTCAGCGCAAGATGCGCGCCGACAAGGCCTGCCGCGAGTTCCCCTGCGGAGACGACCACATAGGCCGTCGGCCAGAGGATGCCCACGAGCGAGGACACGGTCTCGACCTGAGCGGAGCTCGTGGGGGAAGCCTCGGTGAAGGCCTCCCGATAGAACTCGATCAGCTCCGCCATGGTCTGGGGGAGCGTGGTGCCGCTCATGAGCGCGAACACCGAGTCCGCCCCGATGTGAGCCGCAAACAGCACGGCCACTATGAGGCACCCAGTGCCCGGGGTCAGACGACCCTTCCAACAGACGAGCGCAACGATGAGTCCCGCAAGGCATGCGATGACAGCCCCGACCCCCTGAGCCGCCCCGAGGGGAAGCCCCAAGGCGAGCGCCGCCGCGAGGGCGATGCCCGTGCCGAGCGCCGTCATGCGCGCGCCCCCTCGTGCATGGGCCACGCAGAGCCCATATCCCACGAGCGCGGGTGCGGCCACAGACATCGAGGAGGATGCCGCCGCGCCTCCGATGGCGCAGGTCAGCAGGGCAAGGGGAAGCGAGGCCGCTCCGCGGTTGCCCTCCTCGTTGTTCTGCTGGCCAAAGGGGGTGATGGCACCCCCGGACCGCACGGAGCCAGCAGACGGAAGCTCGCCCATGCCATCAGGCGTGGGTGGAACACCGTTGTTGGACCATGCGCTCATCGTGCGCGCGCTCTTCTCTCGTGCGCGCGGCGCTAGCCGCGGTTACGGCCGCCGCGGCTGGAGACCACGGGGACGGTGTAGGGGAGAAGCGCCATCTCGCGGGCGCGCTTGATCGCCAGCGCGATGTCGTGCTGATGCTGCGTGCAGGCGCCAGTGACGCGACGCGGCTTGATCTTGCCACGATCGGTCATGTACTTGCGGAGAAGCTGCACATCCTTGTAGTCGATGTACTCGGTCTCCTCCTTGCAGAACTGGCAGTACTTGCGACGCGGCTGGCGCTGAAAATCCTGCTTCTGCTGAGCCATGTCTAGTTGCCTTTCTGTTGGCGGCCGAGCGGCCGCCGGTGATTAGAACGGGATGTCCTCGTCGTAGACGTCGGTCTCCGGCGGGGTCTGGACGGGCGCCTGCTGCATCTGCGGCTGCGGCGCGTAGCCACCCTGCGGGGCGGACGGCACCGGCGCGGAGGCGACGGGCGCGGCGTACGCGGGCGCGGGGGCCTGCTGGAAGGCGGGCGCACCGGCATTCTGCTGGTACCCTCCGCCCTGCTGGTTTCTCGAGCTCAGAAACTCGACCTCGTCGACGACGACCTCGAGCTTGCTGCGACGCTGACCGTCCTTGGTCTCCCAGGAGCTGTAACGAAGCTTGCCCTCGACGGCAACCTTCGTGCCCTTGGAGAGGAAGCGGGAGAGCGGTTCGGCGCGGGCGCCAAACACCACGCAGTCGACGAAGTTGGGGTAGTCCTCCCACTCGCCCGTCTGCTGGTTGCGGCGACGGTCGTTCACGGCAACGCCGAAGGAAAGAATCTGCGAGCCGCTGGCCGTGGCCCTGAGCTCGGGGTCCCTCGTGAGGTTACCCGAGATGTTAACCCTGTTGATGCTCATGGTCTCACTTCCTCCCACCCGCGGGCCTTATGCCCGCGCTTCCTTGCCTAGTCCTTGTCGACGCGGCGCACGACCATGTGGCGCTTGACGGCGTCGTTGATGCGCAGAACTCGGTCGAGCTCGGCGATGTGCTCGGGATCAGCGTGGAAGTTGATGAGGGTGTAGTCACCCTCAGTGAGATCGTCGACCTCAAAGGCGAGCTTGCGCTTGCCCCAGTCCTCGACGCTGTCGACCTTGCCAGTCTCGCCGAGAGCAACCTCGATGCGCTTCATGACGCCGGCGCGGGTCTCCTCGTTGCACGTGGGGTCGACAAAGTAGAGCAGTTCATAAGCCTTCATTCGATTCACCTCCTCTGGGCTAGTGGCCCCGGGACATGAAGGCTCGCCCGGGGCAGGAAAGGTTCGGCGAAGCATCATACCACAGAAGGCTCTTCTCGCTGTATCCCCTCCACAACATCCCTGCATATAGCCTACATGCTGGCGGTTACCAGAGGCTGCCACCAGGCACACGCGTCTCTGACGGGCAGGGGAGGTTCGCCGCGCTCCGGGCGGGCGGGACTCTTGATGCGCGGCCCTCCGAGGGTCTCGGCGCGCACAGCATCTCCAAACATGAGGGCGGGGGCGGGAGTGGAATCGCAGGACATTGCGATTCCGCGCCCGCCCCCGCCATGAGGACGTGCCTGGACCTACTCGTTTGAGCGCGGCTCCTCGGGGCCGTCTTCCGGCGCCGGGACCGGCTCGATGGAGGAGGGGTCGCCGGCGTCAAATGGAGTTGCCTCCTCCGACGGAGGGGCCGGGACCATCTCCGCGGACGCGGCAGGGGTCACGGGACTGGGCGCGGCCTGGGGCTCGGGCGCAGGTCGCGGCGCCGCCTGGGGCTCGGGAGACACGGGGCGCGCGGCCCCGTCGGGCTGCTGCGGCACGCCATACTGCCAGCTTCCCGCCTGCTGCGCCGCATCTCTCGGGTCGCTGACAAACGGCGGCAGCGGGTCCTCGTCCCTGCCCCATGCGGTGACGTTGAACTGCCGCATCCACAGCGCGACGGCGTTCATGCACACGAGCGAGATGATTGAGCCGAGAAAGCCGCACACGAGAATGAGCACGATGAGCGTCGGACCGATGGCGGAAAGCACGGAAAACGCCGCCTGCATCGCGATACGCGCCTGCATGCCGCTGGAGAGCACCGAGGAATACTCAAGGTACTCGACCATGGTGACGAGGCTGGGAATGATGCTGAACAGGACCGGGAGCAGGGCGATCGTCATGACCGCGCCGATGATTATGCCGCCGATGATCTGGATTCCCGCGATCCTGGCGAGGCCGGCGGGGTCATGGGAGATCATCTTCCAGATGGTCGGGACGCGCAGGCCGGGCACGATCTTCTGGTAGACCGTCGCACGCATCGCCGCGACGCTGGCGATAAGGGCAAAGCAGACGGTCACGAGCGTCCAGACAAAATCGAGGAGGTCACCGATCACCGGGACGCTCAGCAGGATGCCCGAGACGATGGTAAAGCCCACATACCAGACGAGGCACACCACGAAGACGCGCCACCCGCTTGCGATGCACTCGCCCACGCGCACGCCCTTCTGCTTGGGTGCCGAATTGACGCCCCACGCCGTGAGGCGCGCCCACTCGTAGACGTAGCCCATCACGCCGAGTGCGCCGACAAAGGGCACGAGCAGGGAGACCGTCATGAGAAGAACCGGCTTGATCCAGCCGCGGTCCCTCGTGAGAAGCGCCCACGAGCGCGCGAAGTAGCGGTCGCGCCTAAATCCCTCGAGCTCAGACTCGCCAACCATAGATTCCCCTTTCAGCGGAGGGTGGATTCACACACGTACCCTGTAGCGTACCCTAAACGTGCGCGAGACTGACGTTCTTCTCGCCGCGCATGCCGAGATATGAAAAAAGCCGGTCAGATAGACCGGCTCTCTCGTCAATGGCGGAGGAGGAGGGATTCGAACCCTCGTACCCCCGAAGGGGTAAACGGTTTTCGAGACCGCCGCATTCAACCACTCTGCCACCCCTCCGAAGGGTGACGTGGCGCCCGAAGGCGCCACGGTAAGTTCTGGCGGAGAGTCAGGGATTTGAACCCTGGAGACGCTTTAGGCGCCTACACGATTTCCAATCGTGCTCCTTCGGCCACTCGGACAACTCTCCATGAGAAGGTGCAGCGGTCAATATAGCATAAGTGCCGCGGTTTTGAAAACACTTTTCTTGATGAAAAGGGACTGTCCCTTTTCATCACGGTGCGCAACAATGTACGAGCGCCGCCCGCACCTGACCGCGAGGAGACACCCGTGCCAGAGATCTTCTCAACCTATAGCCCAGAAGTCGCCGCCGTCTCGCTGCCGACGTGGGTCGACCTCGCGTCCGTCGTCGTGGGATCTGCCGGTGGGGTCATGGTGGCCCGGGCGCGGCACCTGGACGCCGTCGGCTTTGTGGGCCTTGCGCTCCTGTGCGGCCTTGGCGGCGGCCTCATCCGCGACGTGATGATGCAGGTGGGCAGGATCTACATGCTCACCTCGCCCTTCGCCATCCCTGTGAGCGTTGCCACGGGACTCGTGGCGTTCCTCTTTCCCCGGCCGCTCGACCGCGCCGCAAACCTCCTCGAGTGGCTCGACATCATGGCCGTGGCGCTCTTTGCCCTCGTCGGCACCGACAAGGCCATCGTCCACGGCTTCTACCCGGCGTCATGCGTGCTCATGGGCATCATGACCGGCGTAGGGGGAGGCATGCTGCGCGACGTCTTCCTCGGCGAGGTGCCCCGAATCTTCCAGAAGTCAAACCTGTACGCCGTGTGCGCGCTGGCGGGCGGCGTGGTGTATTACCTTGCCGTCGTGTGCTGCTCGGTCAACAAGCTGTGGGGGTCCCTGCTCTGCATCGCCGTCACCATAGGGCTCAGGCGCTGGTCGCTGCACTTCAACGTGCAGACCCCCGCAGACGTCGACCTAGGCCCGCAGGTGGCCGCGCCGGTGCGGCGCGTGAGCCGCTACGTACGCGTCACCCGCTGGCGCACGAGCAAGTACGAGAAGGACCGGCCGGTCCGCAACGTGACCTCGCCGAAGGGCGGGCGCAAATCCTGACGAGGGTGCCGTGCGAGCCTGACAAAGGTGCCGGGGCAGACTGTCATGAATCTTTCACGACAGTCTGCCCCGGCACCTTTGTCAGGCTCACCCCCGGCGCTGCCGCCGGCAGGCCCAGGTTCTTCTCGGCAGCTGTGCCTACTTCTTCACCTTGCCGTTGCGGACGGCCCACTTGCGGCGCTCGATCTCCGAGAGCAGGCGCTTGCGCATGCGGACGCTCTTGGGCGTGACCTCCACGAGCTCGTCATCCATGATGTACTCGAGCGCCTCCTCCAGGGTGAAGGTGCGCGGCGGCGTGAGCTGCACGGCGATGTCCGCGGTGGAGGAGCGCTGGTTGCCCAGGCTCTTGGTACGCGCGATGTTGACGACCATGTCACCGGGCTTGGACCGCTCGCCCACGAGCATGCCCTCATAGCACTCGTCGCCCGGCGCCACGAAGAGCTGGCCGCGCTCCTGGAGCGTGCCGAGCGCGTAGGCCACGGCCTTCTCGGTGCTCATGGAGATCATGGCGCCGTTCTGGCGGACGCCGATCTCGCCGGCGTACGGACCGTACTCGAGGAACGTGTGGTAGAAGACCGCCTCGCCGTGGGTGACGTTCAGGATGCGGTTCTTGAGGCCCATGATGCCGCGGGTGGGAATCTTGAACTCGAGGTGCGTCTGGGTAGTCCCGGCGTCCATCGTGGTCATGGTGCCGCCGGCGTTGCCAAAGACCTCGATGACCTTGCCGGAGTACTCGCCCGGGCACTCCACCACGGCCTGCTCCACGGGCTCGGTCATCTGGCCGTTGGCATCCTTCTTGAAGAGGACGCGCGGGCGGCCCACCTGGAACTCGAAGCCCTCGCGGCGCATGGTCTCCATGAGGACAGAGAGGTGCAGGATGCCGCGGCCGGCCACCTCGACGCCGGTCTTGTCGGGCAGCTCCTCGATGCGCATGGTCACGTTGTTCTCGCGCTCCTGCATGAGGCGCTCCTTGAGCTGGCGGCCGCCCACGATGTCGCCCTCGCGGCCTACGAGCGGGGAGGTGGAGGGCTCAAAGACAACGGAGAGCGTCGGCGGGTCAATCTCGATGGGCTCAAGCTCGACGGGGTTCTCCGGGTCGGTGTAGACGTCGCCGATGTCGGTGGAGTCTATGCCCACGACGGCCGCGATGTCGCCGGCCTGGGCCTCCTTGCACTCCTTCCGACCAAGGTAGTCGAAGGTGAAGAGCTGCTTAACCTGGCTCATGGCGCGCGAGCCGTCGTTTTTCACCACGAGGATCTTGTCTCCGTCGTGGATGGTGCCGGAGTAGATGCGGCCGATACCGATGCGACCAACGTATTCGGAGTGGTCGATGGTCACACACTGCATGGCAAGGGGGCCTTCGATGTCAACGTCCGGCGCGGGCAGCTCGTCGACGATCATGTCGAGCATGGGGAACATGTCCTGGTTGTCATCGCTCGGGTCGAGGCGCGCGAAGCCGTTCACCGCGGAGGCGTAGATCACGTGCTCCATCGCAAACTCGAGCTGCTCGTCCGTGGCGCCAAGGTCGGCCATGAGGTCGAGCGAGGTGTTCACCGCGCGCTCGGGGTCAGCTGCGGGCTTGTCGATCTTGTTCACCACGATCATCACGGCAAGGCCCGCGTCGATGGCGTGGCGCAGGACAAAGCGCGTCTGCGGCATGGGGCCCTCGGCGGCATCGACCAAAAGGAGGGCGCCATCGGCCATGCGCAGCACGCGCTCGACCTCTCCGCCAAAGTCGGCGTGGCCCGGGGTGTCGATGACGTTGATCTTCACGCCCTTGTACTCGATGGAGATGTTCTTCGCCAGGATGGTGATGCCGCGCTCGCGCTCCTGGTCGTTGGAGTCGAGCACGCGCTCCTGGACCTGCTGGTTCTCGCGGAACGCGTCCGTCGCCTTGAGCATTTGGTCGACCAAGGTGGTCTTGCCGTGGTCGACGTGGGCGATGATGGCGATGTTCCTGATGTTCTCCTGGCGCATATGTCCCCTCACCTAAGGCGCATGTGTAATCCCGACCGCATCGGCCGACGGTTGCTATTTATCGACATACGGTACTTTACAGCAGCGGGGGCAGCTCTCCTGCCGGCGCGGGGTCGGTCCACGTGAAACCATCACCTGCGCCCTTGCCGTCGACGAGCGAGAAGGCCGAGTAGCTGCGATAGCCACGCTCGCCAAACTCGAGGAGGAGCGCGTCGGAGAAAGATCCGTCATCACCCTCTATCGCGCCCTCATAGCAGATGGCGTAGCGCACGGCGTCCTTGAGCTCAGCCACCTTGGCGCGGGCGCCCTCGAGGCACGCCTCGGGGCCGTCGTCAACGAACTCGAAGCTCATCACCTCGCCCGTGGACCCCTGCACCGCGAGAAGGACCTCGAACGCCTCGCCGGCGGCAAGAAGATCGAGCGCGTCTCCCATCAGCGTACTTGCCAGCTCGTCGGTCTGGGGCGACACGCCCTCACGAAGCCCGCTCGTCTCTGCCATGGTCCCTCCTCACGCCGATTTCTGCTGCGATGATACCTGACAAAGGTGACGGGGGCGTTTGTCATGTTTTTCATGACAAACGCCCCCGTCACCTTTGTCAGGCGTGTGCAGATGCGGCCTTGGTGCGAAGACTTGGGCGCGCTGTGCGCAATCAGCCCCTTGGTGCGAAGAGCTTTTGGTCGACCATTCCCCATCTTGCCTTGTTCGATTTGGTCAAGGAATGCATAACCGCTGGTACAGAGGTTGTCGGAAGAACGGAATAGGGGAGCTCCCCTCAAAAACCCTTCGCACCAAGGGGCTGATTGCGCAGAACCGCCGTATAGCTTCGCACCAAGGAGGATTCTGCGCAAAAACGGACCTTGGCCCTCGGGCAAAGACAAAGGCCGGACCCGAAGGCCCGGCCCTGACATTGTGGTGGAGACGATGGGGTTCGAACCCACGGCCTCAGGCTTGCAAAGCCCGCGCTCTCCCAGCTGAGCTACGTCCCCGCTCTGCCCGACGTATCGCCGGAAATGAATAATCACCCCAGCGGCGACTCGGCTAACGCTGGGGTGACTATTGTCAAAAAATGGTGGGCCTGACAAGGTTCGAACTTGTGACCTCCCGGTTATCAGCCGGACGCTCTGACCAACTGAGCTACAGGCCCAACGCAAGGAGATATACTACACGGGCAATCGGCTCCGGTCAACGACTTTTTTGACTTTTTCTTTCCAATCTCTTGCAAGCAGCTGACGACCCGCACAATTGGGTAGGATATGCGGTCGAGAGAAAGGAAGAACGTGCCGCTGCAGAGGATGGACATAGAGAGCGTCGTCGTGGGCACGGGCCCGCTGGCCTCGCTCATCGTTCTCAAGGCCCAGGAGCCCGGCGCCGGGAGCGCCGCGCCCGAGCTGCCCATTCAGATCGGCTCCTTCGAGGCGAGCGCCATCAGCATGGGCGTCGCGCCGCGCGAGGGGGGCCGTCCCATGACGCATGACCTCCTCAAGTCGACCATATCCGCGCTCGGGGCGTCCTGCGTCTCCGTTCGCATCAACGACGTCAAGGGGACGACGTTCTTCGCGCAGGTCGAGCTCATGCGCGAGGACGGTCGGCAGGTCCTCGTTGACGCGCGGCCCTCTGACGCCATCGCGCTCGCCGTGCGCGAGGAGGTGCCCGTCTTCGCCGAGCGGTCCGTTCTCGAGACGGCGTCCCTGCCCGACTTCCGCGGGGTCGAGCGCGACGAGCGGGAGCGGGAGCTCGCCCAGTTCCACGACTTCGTCGAGTCGCTCTCCCCGGAGGACTTCACCGTCACCCAGGAGGAGAAGGACGGCGAGTAGCCGTACGCGAAACGGGCAGGCGCCCCTGCACGCTGAAAACGTGTGCGGGGGCGCCTGCCCGTTTCGCACGGCCTCCGCACACCGGCCGCCCGTGGGCGGCCGGCGGCTTCTTCTCGTTACTCCTCGTCGTCGAGGAGGATGTCGTCGAGCTCCTCCTCGCCGCCGATGTCAACGGACTCGGGCTCGTCGGCGTCTCGCGCGCCGGCCGCGGCGAGGTCGAGCATGCCCTGGTTCTCGTCGTGCTTGGGCGCCTTCTTCTTGTGCGCCACCATGCGCGCCACCGCGCTCACGCGGTCGCCCTCGACGAGGTTCATCACCTTGACGCCCTGCGTGGAGCGCCCGAGCTTGGAGATGTCCTTCACCTTGACGCGGATGATCACGCCCTCCTCGGACACGATCATGAGCTCGTGCTGCGGCCCCACGACGCGGCAGGCGGAGAGGTTGCCCTTCTTCGCGGTCATCGCGATCGTGAAGACACCCTGGCCGCCGCGCTTGTGCTCGGGGTACTCGGAGATGGGCGTGCGCTTGCCGTAGCCCTTCTCCGTGATGACGAAGAGGTCGCCGTTGCCGTTGGTGATCTCCATGCCGAGCATCTTGGCGTCGCCCTTGAGCGTGATGCCGCGGACGCCCGAGGTGTCGCGGCCCATCGGGCGGACGTCGGACTCGGGGAAGAGGATGGCCTTGCCGTCCGTGGAGACGAGCACCACCTTGTCGCCCGGGCGCACGCGGCGGACGTTCACCAGCTCGTCGCCCGCCTTGAGGTTGATGGCGATGATGCCGTCGCGGCGGGTGCGGTCGTAGGCGCTCATAGCCGTCTTCTTGACCACGCCGTTCCTCGTGGCGAACATCAGGTACTCGTCCTCGGGGAAGGTGCGGCAGGTGATGACCGCCATCGCGTGCTCGCCCTCGGCAAACGGCACGAGGTTGACCATCGCGGTGCCGCGGGCGTTCCTCTGCGCGATGGGCAGCTCGTGGACCTTGAGGCGGTACACCTTGCCCTTGTTGGAGAAGAACAGCACGTAGTCATGGGTGGACGCCACGAAGAGGTCCTCGACGAAATCCTCGTCCTTGAGGTTCACGCCCTGGACGCCCTTGCCGCCGCGCTTCTGGGAGCGGTAGGTGGCCACCGGTGTGCGCTTGACGTAGCCTGCGTGGGTAACGGTGACGACCATGTCCTCGTCGGCGATGAGGTCCTCGACGTTGAGCTCCTTGGTGCCCTCGACGGAGATCTCCGTGCGGCGCTTGTCGGAGAACTTGCGGCCCACCTCGCGCATCTCGTCCTTGATGACCGCGAGGATCTTCTCCGGGTTGGCGAGAAGGTCCTCGTAGTAGGCGATCGCGCGGCGAAGGCCCGCGAGCTCCTCCTCAATCTGGTCACGCGAGAGGCCGGTCAGGCGGCGCAGGCGCATCTCGAGGATGGCCGTGGTCTGCTCGACCGTGAAGCCAAAGCGCTCGATGAGGCGCTGACTGGCCTCGATGTCCGTGCGCGAGGAGCGGATGATGGAGATGACCTCGTCGATATGGTCGAGGGCCATGAGGTAGCCCTCGAGGATGTGCGCGCGGGCCTGGGCCTTCTTGAGGTCGAAGCGCGTGCGGCGGGTCACCACGTCGACCTGGTGGTCGATGTAGTGGCTCAGCATCTCGCGCAGGGACAGGCACTTGGGCACGCCGTTCACGAGCGCCAGGTTGATCACGCCGAAGGTGGTCTGGAGCTGCGTGTACTTGTACAGGTTGTTGAGGACGACCTGCGGGATGACGTCCTTCTTGAGCTCAATGACGAGGCGGATGCCCTTCTGGTTGGACTCGTCGCGCATGTCGGAGATGCCCTCAATGCGCTTCTCATTGACGAGCTGGGCGATCTTCTCCTGCAGGGTGCCCTTGTTCACCTGATAGGGAATCTCGGTGAAGACGAGGCGGTTGCGGCCGGTCTTGGTGGACTCCACGTGCGCCTTGGCGCGCACGGTGATCGAGCCGCGACCGGTCTCGTAGGCCTCCCGGATGCCGTCCGTGCCCATGATGACGGCGCCCGTGGGGAAGTCGGGGCCGGGCATGACGGTCATGAGGTCGTCGACCGTGGCGTCCGGGTTGTCGATGAGCATGCAGGTGGCCTCGATGGCCTCGCCGAGGTTGTGCGGCGGGATGTTGGTCGCCATGCCCACGGCGATGCCCGAGGAGCCGTTGACGAGCAGGTTGGGGAAGCGCGCGGGCAGGACCTGCGGCTCGGCGAGGGACTCGTCGTAGTTGGGCTGCCAGTCGACGGTGTCCTTCTGGAGGTCGCGCAGGAGCTCCATCGCGGGCTTGGCCAGACGGCTCTCGGTGTAGCGCATGGCCGCCGCGGAGTCGCCGTCGATGTTGCCGAAGTTGCCGTGGCCGTCGATCAGCGGCGTGCGCATGGAGAACCACTGGGCGAGACGAACCATCGTGTCGTAGACGGCGGAGTCGCCGTGCGGGTGGTACTTGCCGATGACCTCGCCGACCGTCCAGGCCGACTTCTTGTGCGGGCGGTTGGGGAAGATGCCCGACTCGTTCATGGCGTAGAGGATGCGGCGGTGGACGGGCTTCAGGCCGTCGCGCACGTCCGGCAGGGCGCGTGCGGTGATGACGGACATCGAGTACTCGATGAAGCTCTGGCGCATCTCGTGGCCGAACTCGGAGACCTGCAGGGCCCCGCCGTGCTCGTCGGTCTCGCCGGCGTCCTCGCCGCGCCCGGCCTGGCCGAACTCCTCCTCGAGCTCGCCGTCGTCCTCGTCCTCGGCGTCCTCCGACTCCTCGTCGGGGTCGTAGACGTCCTCGCCCTCGTCGCTCGCCTGCGCGCGGTCGAGCAGGCGCCTCAGGTCCTCGGGGAGGTCGCCCGGCGTCTCGGGCGTGGTGTTGTTCATGTCGTCTGCCAAGTTCTTCTCCTCATCGGACATGACAAAGGTGACAGGGTCGTTTGTCACGTTTGTCATGCTGCTGGTAACGGTCTCCTCTGACAAACGTGACAAACGACCCTGTCACCTTTGTCATGTCGGGCGTCTACGCGTCGAGGAACCTCGCGTCGTGCGCGTGGCGCTCGATGTAGTCGCGGCGGTACTCGACCTGGCTGCCCATGAGCTCGCGCACGGCGCGCTCGGCGGCCGAGGCGTCCTCGATGGTCACGCGCTGCAGGATGCGGGTGCGCGGGTCCATCGTGGTGGAGGCCAGCTGCTTGGGGTCCATCTCGCCGAGGCCCTTGTAGCGCTGGACGGTGTAGGCCTTCTTGCGCTTCTTGCCCTTACCGTTGACGGACTCGTCCTCTTCCTCCTCGTCGTAGGAGAAGCCCAGCTCGCGGATCGTGCGCTTGAGGATCTCCTCCTCCGGCTCGCGGCCGTTGGGGTAGACGTAGTGAATCTTCTTGCGCACCTTGATGCCAAAGATCGGCGGGCACGCCACGTACACGTAGCCGGCGTCGATGAGCGGCCGCATGTACTTGTAGAAGAAGGTGAGCAGCAGGATGCGGATGTGCGCGCCGTCGACGTCGGCGTCGGTCATGATGATGATCTTGTGGTAGCGGGCCTTGGAGATGTCGAAGTCGCCCCCCTCGCCGCCGGCGCCGGTCACGCCCGTGCCGATGGCGGTAATGAGGGACTGGATGGTGTCGGAGGAGAAGGCGCGGTGGTCGCCCACGCGCTCGACGTTCAAGATCTTGCCGCGCAGGGGCAGGATCGCCTGGATGTCCCGGCGACGGCCGTCCTTGGCCGAGCCGCCTGCCGAGTCGCCCTCCACGATGAAGAGCTCGGTGACCTCGGCGTCGCGCACGGAGCAGTCCGCGAGCTTGCCAGGCAGGTGGGCGGTCTCGAGCAGGGACTTGCGGCGCGTGGCCTCGCGGGCTTTGCGCGCGGCGGTGCGGGCCTTGGACGCCTGCATCGCCTTGTTCACGATGGTGCGGCCCTGCTTGGGGTGCTCCTCGAGGTACTCGGCCAGGCCGTCGGCCACGACCTTCATCACGAGCGGGCGCATGAAGGAGCTGCCGAGCTTGGCCTTGGTCTGGCCCTCGAACTGTGGGTCGCCGAGCTTGACGGAGATGACCGCGGCCAGGCCCTCGCGGATGTCGTCGCCGGTGAGGTTGGCGTCCTTCTCCTTGAGGATGTTCTGCTTGCGCGCGTAGTCGTTGATGACGCGCGTGAGCGCCGTGCGGAAGCCCTCGAGGTGCATGCCGCCCTCGGGGGTGTAGATGTTGTTGGCGAAGCTCATGACGGTCTCGGAGTAGGAGGTGTTCCACTGGATGGCCACCTCGACCTCGCCCGCCTTGGCGGGGTCCGTGCCCTCGTCGGTCTTGCCCGCGAGGTAGATGGGCTTCTTGAGGCCGTCGGCGACCTCCTTGCCCTCGTTCAGGAACTTCACGAAGTCCACGATGCCGCCCGCGTAGCAGAACTCCTCCACGCGCGGGGTGAGCTCGCGCTCGTCCGTGAGCGTGATCTTGAGGTTGCGGTTGAGAAACGCCATCTCCTGCAGGCGGTCATGCAGGGTGTCGAAGTCGTAGACCGTGGTCTCGAAGATCTCCTCGTCGGGCCAGAAGGTCGTGGTGGTGCCCGTGGCCTTGGAGGTGCCGACCTTCTCCATCTTGCGGACGGTCTTGCCGCGCGCGAACTCCATCTCGTAGATGCCGCCGTCGCGCTTGACCTGCACCACCAGGCGCTTGGAGAGCGCGTTCACGACGGAGATGCCCACGCCGTGCAGGCCGCCGGACACCTTGTAGGCGTTGTTGTCGAACTTGCCGCCCGCGTGGAGGATCGTCATGACGACCTCGAGCGTGGGGATCTTCTTCACGGGGTGCTTGCCCACGGGGATGCCGCGGCCGTTGTCCACGACGGTGATGGAGTTGTCCGCGTGGATGGTCACGGAGATCTTGGTGCAGAACCCGGCGAGCGCCTCGTCGACGGAGTTGTCCACGACCTCGTAGACGAGGTGGTGGAGTCCGCTCGCGCTCGTGGAGCCGATGTACATGCCCGGGCGCTTGCGCACCGCCTCGAGGCCCTCGAGGATCTTGATCTCCCCGGCGCCGTATTCGTTCTCGTTCTTCTTCGCCACGCGACCGTCCTTCCCAGAAGCGTCACATTAGTTAAAACCCTGTGTGATATTAGGCCAGACGAATCTATGATACCGCTTCTGGACGCCCTGAGAGGCCCTGTGAGGCCACGTTCACGATTTTCGCTCTTATGTATCGCGCTGGCACCGATACGAGGCTCTCATCGCCCGAGAGACGCTTTCACGCAGCGTTGAGGGCAGCCCCGCGCAGGCCCGCTCGATCTCGGCCGCCTCCTCGGGAGAGAGGGGCGCCGGCGGCGCGGCGGGCGAGAAGGACGTGCGGGCAGCGGCCTTCTCCGCCCGGGGCTGCGCGTCCGCGCCGCGCGCCGGGTACTTGCTCAGGCGGAACTCGACCTTGGAGAACGAGAGGCCGGCGTTGGCCAGGCGGGCCACGTAGACCTCGCTGTTGGCCGCGAAGTCCGTGGCGCGCGAGCGCGAGTCCACGTAGACCACGAGCACCGGCCCGTCCTCGCCGCGCCGCGGCTCGCGCACGAAGGTGCCCGTGGTGTGGGCGCGCTCGATGTCCCCGTTGACGGCGTGCCACGCGCGGGTCACGCGCCAGGAGGCGTCCGCCCGGGCGTCGAGCATCGAGGAGAGGATCCCCGAGAGCCCCGCGGGGGCGGCCTCGCGGCGCGCGAGCGCGGCGGTGAGCTCATCGGCCATCAAAGCTCACCACCTCTGAGGCGTCGAGCAGCTCGGGCGAGAAGTACCCGAGGTTCGTCGTGGTGATGACGGTCTGGATCCCCCGCTGCGCGAAGCGCACGACGGCGTTCCTGCGCCGCTCGTCGAGCTCGCTCATCACGTCGTCGAGCAGCAGCAGCGGGCGCGACCCCACGATCTCGGCCGCGAGCTCGACCTCGGCCATCTTGAGCGCGAGCGCCACCGAGCGCTGCTGGCCCTGGGAGCCGTAGGTCCGGGCGTCACGCCCGTCGATGAGGAAGGCCACGTCGTCGCGGTGCGGCCCCGCACAGGTCTGCTGCCGGCGCAGGTCCTCCTGCCGGCGCGATGCCAGGGCCGCGGAGAAGACGTCGCGGATCTCGTCCCTCGTCATGCCAAAGACGTCGTCGCCGAGGGTGCTCACGTACGAGCAGGTCAGCTCCTCGCCGCCGGAGACCTCGGCGTAGATGGCGCTGACCTTCTCGGCGAGGCGCGCAAAGAGCCTGAGGCGCGCCTCCAGGAGCGTGGCGCCTCCCAGGGAGACCGAGGCGTCCCACGCCTCGAGCAGCCCCTCGTCCGGGAACTCCTCGCGCAGGAGGCGGTTTCGCTGCTCGACGGAGCGCGTGTAGGCCGCGAGCACGTTGGCGTAGCCCCGGTTGGCCTGGCGGCCAAAGCCGTCGAGCTCGTCGCGCCTCCCCGAGGCTCCGCGCTTCACCAGCGCGAGGTCGTCCGGCGAGAAGAGCACCGACATCAGCGCCGAGGGCATGTCGGAGGCCTGGCAGCGCTTGCCGTTGAGCGAAAAGGACCGGCGGCCCGCCACCACGTCGCAGCGCGCGTCCAGCACGCGGCCGTCGCCCTCGAGCCGGGCGTCGATCCGCGCGGACTCGGCGCCCTCGCGCACGAGCTCGCGCGGCCGCGGGCGCCGGAAGGACGCGCCGGCCGTGAGCAGCTGAAGGGCCTCCACGGTGTTGGTCTTGCCCGCGGCGTTGGGCCCCACGAGGACGGTCGTCGTGGCCGAGGGGGTCAGCTCGAGCCGCTCGAAGGACCTGAAGTCCGCGAGCGAGAGGCGGGTGACGAGAAGCCCCATGAGCGCTAGAGCCTCACGGGCATGAGCAGGTAGAGGTAGTTCACCTTGCCGTTGCACTTGAAGATGCCCGGCTGCACGGACCCCTGCAGCTCGAGGCGCATCTCTCCCGAGCCGGAGACCGCGTTCACGCAGTCGAACACGTAGTGGTAGTTGAGCGCGATGGACAGGCTCTGGCCCTCCACCTCGACCGGCAGCAGCTCGGAGGACTCGCCCTGCTCGGGGGAGCTCGCTGAGAGGCGCATGAGGCCGCCGTCGGCGTCTATGTCAAAGCGCACGGCGGCGTTCTGGAGGGCGATCACCGAGACGCGCTTGAGCGCCGCGGAGAACTCCGCCACGTCGAGCGTCACCGCGGTGCCGCAGGTGGGCGGCAGCAGCTGCTTGTAGTCGGGGAAGTTGCCCTCGATCCTGCGCGCCACGAAGGTGGTGTTGCCAAAGGTGAAGACCACCTGGCTCTCCGTGGTGCCAATCTGGATGGTCTCGTCCGAGGAGGGCATCGTGAGCACGTCGTGGAACACGGTGCCGCCCACGATGGCGCGGAACGACTCGCCCGCCGGGGACTCCACGGAGGAGTCGCAGACGGCCAGGCGGAAGGAGTCCGTGGCCACGAGGCGGATGGTGTTGTCCTCCACCGTGAGCAGGATGCCCTGGAGGATGGGGCGCGAGGTCTCGCGCGAGGTCACCTTGTAGACCTTGTCCACCATGCGCGAGAGCAGCTCGCCGGGGAGCTCGATCGTGCGGTCGGGCGCGAGGTCCGGGAAGGCGGGCCAGTCCGCCGGGTTGAGCGTGTTGAGCCGGAAGGTGGACTTGTCGCACGAGACGGTGATCGTGCGGTCGGACCCCTCGAAGGTCACGGCGGAGTCCGAGAGCGTCTTCACGATGTTGGTGATCACCTTGCCGGAGACCACCGTCTCGCCCGGCTCCTCGACGTTGGCGGGGATGAGGTGGCGGATGGAGATCGTGAGGTTGTTCGTCTGGAACTCGAGCGTGCCGTCCTGCGCGCGCACGTAGATGCCCGAGAGGATGGGCAGCGTGGAGTTGGTCCCCATGCCCTTGGCCACCACGGTGAGGGCCTTCATGAGGGAGGACTGGCTGACGGTGAACTTCATGTGCGGCCCTTTCTATTAGTTCTTTAGTAGATATTTAAGGACAGTAGTAGTAATAGGGTCTGTAGAAAAGTCAAAAAGGGCGAGAAGAACGAGGTGAGAGGCACTGTCTGCCGCCCCTCGGAAGGCCCCCTCCACTCGACACGATTCGACATCCCCCTTCTGTTGAAAACTTCTTCGACACAAGCCGACGGTTTTTCTCGATGTTCCCACAAGCTTGCGACACGATTGTCGACAATCCGCCCGGCCTAGGAGTTGCCGGTTATGGCGTCCCTGATCTGCATGAGGCGGTCGTAGAAGACCTTGTCGTCGCGCTTGGCCTCGTCCACCACGCTGATGCTGTGCATGATCGTGGCGTGGCTCCTGCCGCCGAAGTGCTTGCCGATGTCGGCGAGCGTCCGGTCGCAGAGCTCGCGCGAGAGCCAGATGGCCACGTGGCGGGCCTCCATGAGCCCCTTGTGGCGCTTGTTGCCCACGAGGCTCGCGTGGTCGATGTCGTAGTACTTCTCCACGGCCTTCTGCACGTCCTCGATGGAGACCGAGCGCATGGAGCTCGGCCAGCACTCCTTGGCGAGCGAGCCGATCTCCTCGCGGCTGATCTCGCCGCCTCGCCCCTCGGCCGCGGTGGCCGCGAAGAGGCAGCGCTGGCAGAAGCCCTCGATGACGCGGATGTTGGTGCCGGCGAGCTCGGCCATGTAGCGCATGGCCTCGGGCGGCACGGTCCCCGAGAGCGCGGGCACGTTCTCGCGCTCGGCGTCCTCGCGCATGCGCTCGCAGAAGGTCTCGATGAGGCGCAGCTTGAGCTCGTAGCTCGGCACCTGGACGGGCGTGGTGAAGCCCGAGCCCAGCCGGCTCGTCACGCGCTCGTCGAAGCCGTCCTTGCCCATGCCGAGCTGCGCCGGCGTACGGTCGGCGGCGAGCACGATCTGCTTGCCGTTGCCGATGAGCTCGTTGAAGGTGTCGAAGAAGAAGCCCACGGTGCCGGCCTTGCCGGCCATCTTCTGGATGTCGTCGATGATGAGGACGTCGATGTCGGCGTAGTTCTGGCGCAGCACCGCCGCGGCCGAGCGCTCGGAGTGGCGCATGGCCTCGGTGTAGTCGGTGATGAAGGACGAGGCGTCGCGGTAGACGCACAGGCGCGAGGGGTCGTTGCGCGCGATGTAGTTCTGGATGGCGCGCAGCAGGTGCGTCTTGCCGAGGCCGCTCTTGCCGTAGATGAACAGCGGGTTGTACGTGCTGTTCATGCCGTTGGCCACCTGGAGCGCCGCCTGGTAGGCGATGTCGTTCTCGTCTCCGCGGACAAAGCGCTCGAAGGTGAGCTTGGAGGTCGCGGCGGCTATGTCCTCGACGAGGGGGTTGCGCTCGCGGCGCCGGCGGTTCTCTTCCTCGCGCGCCTCCTGGGCGCGGCGCTCGTCCCAGGTGTCCTCGGCGATGCTCCTCGGCGTGGCGCGCTCGTCCCGGCTGCGCGCGGGGCCCTCGACGTCGGCCATCCAGGCGCGGGCCTCCTCGCGCGACATGCTCGACGCCGCGGCGGGCACCGGCGCCGCGGCCTGGGCGGGCGCGAAGGAGATCTCGAGCCGCATGGGCTCGAAGGCGGCCTGCGTGAGGCACTCCTCCACCACGGCGGCGTTCTTCGACACCGTCTTGAGCACGAGCCGCATGGGCGTCGTCACGCGGAGGGTGCCCCCGTCCATGGACTCGGGCGTGCAGTTCCTGAGCATGGCGAGCACCGACTCGGGCACGCGCTGCTGCGCGGCGAGAAGGTCGAGCGCGTCCTGCCAGAGGGCCTCGGCGTCTGACTCGAGGGAAAGTTCCATGGGTCCCACAATCCTTGTATGTTGAAAAGTGTCACCCAGTATAGCGATTGTTGATAACCCTGCGCGCGGGTGAGCCGGGAGTGGCTTGGCCGGGGTGCCGGGGCATGACAAAGGTGTCAGGGGAAACTGTCATGAAAGGTTCATGACAGTTTCCCCTGACACCTTTGTCATGCCCCGGCACCTTTGTCAGGTCGCGAGCAGGCGCCCGAACTCGGTGGGCTGGTACTTCTGGCCGACCTTCATGACCGCGCCCTGGGCCGCGAGCGACGCGAGCGCGCGCGACCACGTGGCCGCCGAGGAGCCGTACGCCTGGACGAGGTCCGTGGGACCGGCCGCGCCCCGCTCGAGGACGAGCGCGAGCGCCTGCCTGCCGCGGTCGTCGAGGCTCACGTCCGCGGCTCCGGCCCACGCGGGCTGTTGCGCGGGCGGCTGCGGCGCCTGCTGCCAGCCGGGCTGCGGGTAGCCGGGCTGCTGGTAGGGGGCCTGCGGGTAGGGCTGCTGCGGGTAGGGCTGCTGCGGGTAGGGAGCCTGCTGGTAGCCCGGGTAGCCCGCCGGCTGCTGGGGCCACGGCGCGCCCTGCTGCCACGGCTGCGCCCAGGCCCCCTGGGCGGGCGCGTGGGCGGGGTACGCCCCCTGCGCCTGGCCGGCCCAGCCGGCCGGCGCGTCCTTCTCGCCCCCTGCGTTGGAGAGGTCGCGGGCGTCCGTTGCCGGGCGGGTTGAGATGGTCACCACCGTGCCGCCCGAGATGTTGTCCTCTATCTCGAGGCTGCCGCCCTTGTCCTCCATGTACTGCTGGGCGTACGGAAGCCCCGAGCCCACCCCGCGGATGTAGCGGCGCATGTCCTCCGTTGCCGAGGTGGTGCCAAACTCGAGCGCGAGCGACTTCTCCTTGATGCCGGGGCCCTGGTCCGAGAAGCGGATGGTGTTGCCGCCGTCGAGGATGGTGATGGTGGGCGCCTGGAAGTAGGCGTGGATGAAGTTCTCCACGATCTCGCGTATCACCATGAAGGGGATGGTGCCGCCCTGCTCGTGCGAGAGGCGGTTGACCGTCGCGGTGATCTCCTCGAGGTAGGCGCGCACGTCCTTGGGCTCCACGACGACCACGCGGGGCGCGGCGGCGGGGTCGTCGTAGACGGCGATTCGCGCGGGGTGCTGCACGACGAGCCCCTCGCCCTCCGGAGCGCCCCCGTCCTTCTCGCCGTCCTCCACGAAGGGGAAAAAGTCCCGCGCCACCGTGTCTCCCCTTTCGACAGTCGCTTGACATTTGTAGAAAACTTTTCACTGAGAATTCGATGTGAGAGAAAGTTTTCTACAGACGATAAAAACATGTTGAAAACTGGTAGAACCCTTGTGAAACGACGCGAAAAATCATAGCACGGAGGCCGCAGATTTCACCTCTATGCAAAGATGGATTCAAACGTGTGCAAAACGCATCGCGCGCGTTTGTCAAGAGTGCGAGGAGATTTCTCACGCAGGAAATTGACAGGTCAGCGGCAAGACCCTTACAATCTCTGGGCTTATTGCTCTATTGGAAGTTCATACCCACAACCGGGAGGAATAGCTATGAAGCGTACGTATCAGCCGAACAAGCGCAAGCGCGCCACCACGCACGGGTTCCGTGCCCGCATGGCCACCAAGGGCGGCCGTGCCGTCCTGGCCCGTCGTCGCGCCAAGGGCCGCAAGCGCCTCACCGTCTAGCAAGGGCCGATGAAGACCATCAAATCCAAGAGAGATTTTGAGAGGGTCTTCTCGCGTGGGAGGCGGTTCAACGACCAGCTCCTGCGAATCCGCGTGGCAGCGTGCGACGAGGGCGCATCCGCAGGGGTCGCCTTCGTCGCCGCGAAGAGGCTCGGCAACGCCGTCTTCAGGAACCGGTGCAAGCGCGTGCTCCGCGAGGCGGCGCGCCTGTGCGGGCTTCCCGGGGACGGCCATGACGTTCTCCTCTTCGCCACGGCACGGACTCATGACAGCTCGCCGGAACAGGTCGCTTCCTCGCTGAGGAAGCTGCTCAAGAGGGCGGGGCTCTAGATGGCCGTCGGCGCCCGCGTGGCGCTTGCGGCCATTCGCTTCTATCAGAGCCGGATCTCGCCGCTTCTGGGGGCACGCTGCATCTACGTGCCCACCTGCTCCGAGTACGCGCGCCAGGCCATAGCCCGCTACGGCCTGGCCAAGGGGGGATGGCTCGCGCTTCGCAGGATTCTGCGGTGCCACCCCTTGCACGCCGGCGGTTACGATCCCGTCCCCTAGGGACGGAGCGGAGGAACCATGTGGGATTGGTTTATTAACTTTCTGACTGCGGTGCTCGCGGGCATCGAGGGCTTCGTCGGCGACTGGGGCCTTGCGGTCATCATCCTGACCGTCATCATCCGCCTGATCCTGACGCCGCTCATGGCGCACTCGACCAAGTCGACGGCGCGCATGCAGGTGATGCAGCCCAAGCTCCAGGAGATCCAGGAGCGCTACGCGGACAACCCCGAGCGCCAGGCCGAGGAGCTGCGCAAGGTCTACGCCGAGATGAAGTTCAACCCGCTCGGGGGATGCCTCCCCATCTTCCTGCAGATGCCGGTCTTCTTTGGCTTGTTCACCGTGGCCAAGCAGGTCCCCGCTGATGCGTCGTTCTTCGGCATCCTGCCGTCCATCTCGCTTTCCGTCTCCCAGGTCATCGAGGCGAGCGGCTGGATGGCGGCCGCCCCCTACATCCTCTTTGACGTGCTCTTTGGCGTGCTCACCTTCGTGCCGATGGTGCTCAACGTGAGCACCCAGGCCGAGTCCCAGCGCAGCCAAACCATGACCATGGGCGCCGTGATGGCCATTATGATGCTCTTCTTTGGCTGGAGCGTCCCGGCGGCCGTCCTGCTCTACTACGTCACCTCATCGCTCTGGCAGGTGGTGCAGCAGAAGGTCATCACGCAGCGCGTGATGGAGAAGGCCAAGGCCGACGCCGAGGCCGAGGCGGCGAGCAGGCCCATCGAGGTCGACGTTGTGCGCAAGGAGAAGAAGGCTCGTCCTCATAAGAAGAGCTAATGAGCTTTCTACCACTGTCTTTACCGATATTTTGATTTAAAAATATTTGGAGGTTACCATGGGGGAAGAGGTCATCGTGCCCGAGGGCGAGGCTGTCGAGGAGATGGCGGCGCCTGACGAGTTCTCCTCCATCCGCGAGCGCTACGAGTCCGGCGAGGCGCTGAGCGATGCCGAGATGGACAAGATCGCCGACCTTGCCGTCTCCTATCTCAAGGGCATCCTCGGGCTGTTTGGCGAGACCTCGTCCTCCATTGACGAGTATGACGGCGATGACGGCGAGCTGATTCTTGACGTCAACGGCGGGGACCTTGCCGTGCTCATCGGCCGCCACGGCCGCACGCTCGATGCCCTGCAGGCCGTCCTCACCTCGCTGCTGAGCAGCCGCATCAAGTTCTACTATCCCGTCGTCGTTGATATCGAGGGGTACAAGAGCCGCCGTCGCAACAAGCTCGAGGACATCGCTCGCTCTGCTGCCGAGCGCGCTAAGCGCCGTCACGGCAAGGTGTCGCTCGCTCCGATGAACGCCTACGAGCGTCGCCTGGTTCACCTCGCCCTTCGTGGGGATGAGGGCGTCGTCACTCATTCGGAGGGTGAGGAGCCCGATCGTCACGTCGTGGTGACGGCCGTCTAATCCCGTCAGACTAACGTTTCTTGCGAGGGAGGGTGTGTTGAGCATCCTCCCTTTTTCTGTGACAATTTCTTTTGATGCGTGAGTTTTTGTCAGGAGGAACCATGGATACGAGCCTCGCCCAGCGACTTGAGTGTCAGCTCATTGCAGAGCTTTCGGAGTTTGGGATAGCCTGTGATGCACGTCAGGCGTCTCTTCTTATCCGTCATCTCTCTCTTGTGATCGAGAAGAACCGTGTGGTAAACCTTACGCGGATTGTCGAGCCTGAGGAGGCGGTGACGCTCCACATTGTTGACTCCCTGCTGCCTCTCGCCTCATGCAAGCTGAACCTTGGTGTTGAGAGCAGATACCTCGACATCGGTACTGGTGCCGGATTCCCCGGTATTCCTCTTGGCATCATGACGGGTGCCCATGGCCTGCTTATAGACTCAGTCGGCAAGAAGGTCACGGCGGTTAATGAGTTCGTCCAAGAGTTGGGACTCTCCCAGGTGTGTGCTCGTCAGGTGCGAGCAGAGGACCTTGCCCGTGAGAGTGAGCACCATGACGCCGTCTTTGCTCGTGCCGTTGCTCAGTCCAATGTTCTTATCGAGTATGCTACTCCACTTCTCAAGAAAGGTGGTCTCTGTTTACTCGAGAAGGCCCATGTTCACGACGATGAGCTCAGTGCCGCTCAGCAGGCTGCTGACATCTGCGGGCTCTCGCTTGTTTCACGTGAAACGTTTGAGCTTCCTCATGAGTTGGGTCACCGTGAGATTCTCATATTCCAGAAGCAGAGAGGGTCTCGGATTAAACTGCCGAGAAGAACCGGTGAGGCAAAGAGGTCCCCGCTTGGTTTGTAGCTGATGGGTTGAATTGCTCGATATAAGAACTCCCTGACGTTTCACGTGAAACCTCAGGGAGTTCTTATATCAAAAATCGGATAACGACAATCACCTTCACATGTCGAGATGATTTGGCTTGAAAGGAGGAACAACATACGAAAAGACATTGTTTCACATGAAACGTCCTGTGGTGGATAGCAATCGAGATTGTCAGCGTTTCACGTGAAACCATACCGTATAGTTAGGAAAGGCACCAAGCATCAGGTCAACGGAGGATAGAAATGAACTATAAAGATGCAAAAAGAGGTCTTCCGCAGCGTGACAGCAAGGTTCTTGCTGTCATCAACCAAAAGGGCGGTGTCGGCAAGTCAACGACAGTCGTAAATCTCTCGGCATGTCTTGGTGAGGGCAAGAAAAAGGTTCTCGTCATTGACTTTGACCCCCAGGGGAACTCGACGAGCGGGTTTGGTGTCGAGAAGGATGAGCTGGAGCATGACATCTATGACGTCATCCTGCATGATGAGCCCATTGAGAACGTCATTCGAGAGACCTGTCAGCCGAATGTGTTCATTGTGCCCGCGACTATTCAGCTTGCGACCGCGGAAATAGAGCTCGTTTCTGCAATGGCTCGTGAGTCAATACTGAAGGATGCCATTTCGGCAGTACGTGACGAATTTGACTACGTCTTTATTGACTGCCCTCCTTCGCTCGGCCTTCTTACCATCAATGCGCTTGTTGCTGCGGATGCGCTCATCATTCCGATTCAGTGCGAGTATTATGCCCTTGAGGGTGTTGCTAAGCTGCTTGAGTCCATGCAGATGGTGAAGCGTCGCATGAATCCGAATCTCGAGATATTTGGCGTGGTCATGACGATGTTTGACTCGCGGACTACGCTTTCCAAGCAGGTCGTCGACGAGGTTCAGGCCTACTTTGGCAAGAAGGTCTTCAAGACGGTCATTCCGCGCAACGTCAAGCTCTCCGAGGCGCCGAGCCATGGTCTTCCCGTCTCGCTCTATGCCAGAGTGAGCAAGGGTGCCCTGGCCTATTCAAAACTTGCGCGGGAGGTGGTCGCTCGTGGCTAAGAAAAGCGGACTGGGACGGGGTCTTGGCCTCCTCGTTGGCGAGGCTGACGCCGAGACGGCTGGAATGAGGCCTGACTCCACGCTTCCCATAGACGAGATCAAGCCGAACAAGGGACAACCAAGAAAGACGTTTCGTGCCGAGGAGCTGGCAGAGCTTGCGGACTCCATCAAGCAGAACGGCATACTGCAGCCACTGTTGGTGCGCAAGAAGGGCACGGGATATGAGATTGTGGCCGGAGAGCGACGCTATCAGGCTGCAAAGGCAGCGGGACTGACTGAGGTTCCTGTTGTCATTCGTGAGATCTCAGATGACGACGTGTTCAAGCTCGCCCTCATTGAGAACCTTCAGAGGTCGGACCTGAGCCCGCTCGAGGAGGCGCAGGGCTACCGTCAGCTCATCAAGGAGAAGGGGCTGACGCAGGAGGAGCTTGCCAAGATTCTCTCCAAGTCACGCTCTGCGATAACCAATACGCTGCGGCTGCTCGACCTCCCAAGAGAGGTGCAGGAACTCGTGGAGGAGGGCAAGCTCACGGCCGGGCATGCCCGTGCGATCCTTGCCGTCCCGAGCGAGGAGGGGCGGATACAGCTCGCCCAGAAGGTCGTGGCAGAGCGTTTGTCGGTCAGGCAGACAGAAAGTCTCGCTCCGTTGTTTTCTGTCAGCAAGAGCAAGGAACCGGTGCGGAGGGCGCCTGTCCCCCAGTCGTTCAAGCGCGCTGCCCGGCAGATCAGGCTTGCGCTTGACACCAACGTCAAGGTGAAGAACGTGCGCGGCAAGAACAAGATAGAGATTGAGTTTGCGTCTGAGGACCAGCTGGCGCATATCGTTGACCTTCTCGCTGGACCGGGATCGTGGTCATAGATGAGACGTGTGAGAAACGCGATGGTTCTTCTCGCCCTACTTGGGGCTGCCGGCTGGCTCTCATACCGGTATCTGCTCTCGGATGAGGCCAAAATAGGACTTCATGATGCCGCGCGCAATGCGAAGGACGCATATGAGCACATCACGGAGGTTATGAGGGCAGCACAGGGCACGTACGTCAAGGAGGACCTCCCCAACCGCCGCCAGACCGAGGCCCAGTGGGAGGAACTCGGTCTATAAACATAATAGAACATATGTTCTTTATTTGGTAAGAGAAGAGCCCTCCGGGACTGTCCCGGGGGGCTCGCTGTGTGAGGGGATGGGGCCTACCTGCGGGAGAGGCGCTGCTTGAGCTGCCCGCAGGCGGCGTCGATGTCGGACCCGCGGGAGTTGCGGATGGTGGCCTCGACGCCGACGTTGGCAAGCCTGCGCACGAAGTCCTGCGCGCGGAGCTCCGTGGAGGGGCGGAACTTGGAGCCCTCAACCTCGTTGAGCTGGATGAGGTTGACGTGCGCGAGAGTACCCTCGCAGAAGTCGCAGAGGGCCTGGAGCTCGCTTTCGGTGTCGTTGACGCCGGCGATGAGGGCGTACTCGTAGGTGGGGCGACGCCCCGTCTTGTTGACGTACTCTCCCATGACGTTGTAGAGGTTGATGAGGGAGTACTTGCGCACGCCGGGCATGAGGGCGTTTCTCGTGCGCTGCACCGCGGAGTGGAGCGAGATGGCGAGCGTGAACTGCTCGGGCTCGTTGGCAAAGCGCATAATCTGCGGTATGACGCCGCAGGTGGAGACCGTGAGGTGGCGCGCGCCGATGCCCGCCCCCTCGGGGTCGTTGAGGCGGCGCAGCGCCCCGAGCGAGGCGTCATAGTTCATGAAGGGCTCGCCCTGGCCCATGAGCACGACGCTCGTGACGCGGTCATTGAAGTCGTCGCGCACGTGCATGACCTGCTCGTAGATCTCTGAGGCGGTGAGGGAGCGCGTGAGGCCCGCGGCTCCCGTCGCGCAGAAGGCGCAGCCCATGGCGCACCCCGCCTGGGTGGAGGCGCACACGGCGAGCCGCCCGCGCGAGGGCATGCCCACGCACTCCACGGAGACGCCGTCGGGGTATCTGAGCAGGTACTTCCTGCTGCCGTCAACGGAGACCTGGCGCGCGACCTCCTCGACGCCCCCGAGCGTGAGCCTTGCCGCGAGCTCCTCGCGCAGCGCCTTGGGGAGGTTGGTCATGTCGTCGAAGGACTGGGCGTTCTTTGCCCAGACCCACTCCTCGACCTGCTTGACGCGGAAGGCGGGCTGGCCGAGGGATGAGAGGATCTCGGTGAGCTCGCCGTGGGTGAGCGTGTGGAGGTCCCGCCTCCCGGCATCCGCCCCGAGCGGTTGGTTCTTCTCGTCAGCCGTTGGCATTTCTGGGTCCTCCGCGTTCGTCGTGTCACGTCACTGGAGTATTCTCTTGGGGTAACACTCCACCTGAGAGTCTAGCGTACGGGCACCGCCCGCCGGAGGAGCTTTGATGGACAGACAGGAACTGCTGAGCAAGAGGGTCGTCGTCATCTGCGGGGGGTGGTCGGACGAGCGGGACATCTCGGTCCTCTCGGCCAGGGAGTGCCATGACGCGCTCGTGACCGCGGGGTTTGCGACCGTCGACGTCGTCGACCTCGCGAGCAGGGACTTCATCCCCCGCCTCCTGAGCGGCGGCTACGACGTGGCCTTCGTGGCCATGCACGGTGCCTATGGCGAGGACGGCTGCGTCCAGGGGCTTCTCGAGGTGCTTCACCTGCCCTACACCTTCTCGGGTGTGGCGGCCTCCGCCGTGGCGTCGGAAAAGCAGCTCTCCAAGGCCGTCTACGAGGCGGAGAAGATCCGCGCGCCCCGGGGCGTCGACCTCGCGGCGGGCACGGTCCTCACGGACGACCAGCTCGACACCCTCGTGGAGACCCTGGGCCTGCCGCTCTTTGTGAAGCCCGCGGCGAACGGCTCCTCCTTCGGCATCTCGCGCGTGACGGAGCGCGCGGGCGTCAACGCGGCCATCGAGCTCGCCTCGGCCGGCGGCGGGCGCGTGCTCGTGGAGGAGTGCGTCGAGGGGGTTGAGATCTCGGTCCCGGTCATCGGCAACGATGACGCCCGCGCGCTGCCCATCGTGGAGATCGTGACGGGCGCCGAGTTCTACGACCTCAAGGTGAAGTACGAGCCCTCCTCGATGCACCACGTCATCCCCGCGCGCCTGGAGCCGGGCGTCTACGCGAAGGCGCAGGACCTCGCCGTCCGCGCGCACCGCGCGCTCGGCTGCCGGGGCTGCTCGCGCAGCGACTTCATCGTGACGCCCGAGGGCGAGCCGGTGATCCTGGAGACCAACACGATTCCGGGCATGACGGCCGAGAGCCTGCTCCCGGACTCGGCGCGCCACGGCGGTATCGAGTTCCCCGAGCTCTGCACGCGCTTCGTCGAGTACGCGCTCGAGCGCGATCGGGGCGCGGCCAGGTGATGGCGGGGGGTGCCGGCGTGACCCTCGAGGGGATTATCCTCCCCGGGACGCCCGACGACGTGAGGCAGCGCTACCTGAGCCTCGCCCGCCGCGCGGCCGGCAGGGGGTTTGGCCCGCTCGAGGAGGACATCGTGGTCCTCGACACCGAGACCACGGGGCTCTCGTTCAAGGACTGCGAGCTCATAGAGATATCCGCCGCTCGCCTCTCCGGGCGCGAGGTGGTGGGGCGCTACGAGACGTTCGTGCACCCCACGGGGCCCATACCGGAGGAAATCTGCCGCCTCACGGGCATCTCGAACCTCGACGTGGCCGATGCCCCGAGCGCGCGCGACGCGGTGGCGGGGCTCGCGGACTTCGTGGCGGGCTCGCCCGTGCTCGCGCACAACGCGACCTTCGACCGCACCTTCATCGAGGCGGTCCCGGGCGGCGCCGAGGTCTCGGACACCTGGATAGATACGCTCTCGCTCTCGCGCATCGCACTCCCGCGGCTCTCCACGCACCGCCTGGCGGACATGGCGGCCGCCTTCGGCTGCGCGGGCGTGACGCACCGGGCCGGGGACGACGTCGACGCCCTCTCGGGGATGTGGCGGATTCTGCTGCTCGCCCTGAGCGACCTGCCGGACGGCCTGCTCGCCCTTCTCGCCTCCCTGCACGAGGAGGTCACGTGGTCGATGAGGCCCGTGCTGTCCTACCTGGCCACGGAGGGCGATGTCACGCCCCGGCCCTTCTCGCTCAAGGAGGTGCGCGCCTCGCTCGTGCGCGAGGCGCGCTCGGATCCTCGCCCGGACGCGGCCGAGCTGGACGCGCTCGTGGCGCCGGGGGCGGACGAGGTTGCCGCCGAGTTTGGCCCGGGCGGCGTGGTCTCCCGCATGTACGAGCGCATGGAGCGCCGGCCTGAGCAGGTCGCCATGGCGCGCGAGGTCGCCTCCGCGCTCGCGACCTCGACGCACCGCTCCATCGAGGCGGGGACGGGCGTGGGCAAGTCCATCGCGTACCTGCTGCCCGAGGCGCTCTTCGCCCGGAGGAACCACGTCACGGTGGGCGTGGCCACCAAGACCAACGCGCTCACCGACCAGCTCGTCTCCCACGAGCTGCCCGCGCTCGCCGAGGCCCTGCCCGGCGGGCTCACCTATGCGAGCCTCAAGGGGTACGACCACTATCCCTGCCTGCACCGGCTCGACCGCGCGACGCGGGAGGACCTGCCGCTCGCGGCCGTGCCGCACGACGGGAGGTCGGACAACGCCGTGGCGTGCGACATGCTCACGGCCATCGCGGTGACCTATGCGTACGCCTGCCAGTCTCCCGACGGCGACCTCGACGCCCTCGGCATCAGGTGGCGCTACGTCCCGCGCGCGATGCTCACCACGACGCCCGGGGAGTGCCTGCGCGGGCGCTGCCCGTACTTCCCCAACGAGTGCCCGCTGCACGGGGCGCGCCGCCGCGCCGCGGCGGCTGACGTGGTGGTGACCAACCACTCGCTGCTGCTGAGAAACGTCATGGCGGAAGGCAAGATCCTCCCGCCGATCAGGAACTGGGTCGTCGACGAGGCGCACGGCTTCGAGGCCGAGGCGCGCCGGCAGTGGGCCGTCGAGGTCTCGGGCGAGGAGGCGCGCGCCGCCTTCGAGCTTCTGGGCGGCACGGGGTCGGGCGTCATCCACAACCTGATGGTCCAGGCGATGTCCCTCGAGGGCTCCACGCTCGTGGTGGGGCTGCTCGCCAAGGCGGCGGCGACCCTCGCCCGCGCCTCCGTGAGCGTGGCCGACCTCTTCGTGGCGGTCCATGGCCTCGCGGGCGTGGCGCGCGGCGACGGCGGGTACGACTCGGTCACGCTGTGGATCGGGGAGGACGTGCGCAAGACGGCGGAGTGGCGCGAGGTCGCGGACGCCGGGGCGCGCGCCGCGGACGCGCTCGCGGAGGCGGTGAAGCAGCTCGCCGAGGCGGCGGAGGCCCTGGGCGAGGAGGCGCCCGCCGCCGCGGCCGACCTCGGGGAGTCCACGCGGTTCCTGCGCGACCTGCTCTTTGGCATCACGCTCGTCTGCGAGGGGACGGACGAGTCCTATGTGTACTCGGCGCAGCTCTCCCGCTCCAAGCGGCGCGCCTCGTCCGAGCGGCTCGTCGCCGAGAAGCTCGACGTGGGGTCAGACCTCGCCGCGCGGTGGCTGCCCGAGATGCAAAGCGTCGTCTTCACCTCGGCGACCATCGCCGTGGGGGACGACTTCTCGCACTTCAACCACGGCGTCGGGCTCGACCTCCTGGGCGAGGCGAGCCACCGGGACGTGCGGCTCGACTCGAGCTTTGACTTCGACGGGCACATGTCCGTCGTGCTGGCGCGTGACCTGCCCGCCCCGAACGACCGCGCCTACCTGCCGGCCCTCGAGGACCTCCTCTTTGACGTGCACGTGGCCATGGGGGGCTCCGTGCTCACCCTCTTCACCAACCGGCGCGACATGGAGCGCACCTACGAGGCGCTGCGGCCGCGCCTCGCCGCGGCGGGCCTCGAGGTCGTGTGCCAGAGCCGCGGCGCCTCCCCGCGGTGCCTGCGCCAGCGCTTCATGGAGGAGACCTCGCTCTCGCTGATGGCGCTCCGCTCGTTCTGGGAGGGCTTTGACGCCACGGGGGACACCCTGCGCTGCGTGGTGATTCCCAAGCTGCCCTTTGCGAGCCCCAATGACCCGCTCGTCCGCGAGCGCGACCTGCGCGAGGACCGCGCGTGGTGGAAGTACTCGCTGCCGGACGCCGTCATCTCGGTCAAGCAGGCGGCCGGGCGGCTGATCCGCTCGTCGACAGACACCGGGGTCCTCGTCCTCGCGGACTCGCGGCTCGTGAGCAAGGGCTACGGGCGGCTCTTCGTGAGCTCGCTGCCGTCCAGGACCGTGACGCGGCTCGAGAGCGTCAACGTGGGGCGCTACCTCTCGCTCTGGCGCGCGAGCCACTGAGGCCCGGCGTCGGCGGCCCGGGGCGCGGTGGGGCGTCAGGCGTCAGCGCTGCGCCCGGCGGACAGGAGCGCGCGGGCGTAGTCCGCGGCAAGGCGCGTCACCTCCGCGTCCGTGGTGCGCGCGGCGCCCCCGCAGGCGGCGATCATGCGGGGGAGCCACATGCCGCCGTAGTACTCCGTCCGCGCGATGACGGAGCCGTCCTCGCCGACGCGCGCCACCCGCAGGTCGTGCCAGGGGAGCAGGTCAAGGTAGCGCCGGTCGGAGAAGGTGATCTCGACGGCGCGAGACGTTTGCCTCCCGGGCGCGGCGTTGCCCGCCGCGGCGCGCCCGCCAACGAGCACGTCCTCCATCCGGTCGAGCCGGAAGGTCCGCTCGCCGCATCGCTCGAGGTCATATGCGTCGAGGTACCAGACGTCGCCCTCGCACCTCAGCCCCCGCGGCACGCAGGACCGCGCCTGCGCCGCCTCGTCCGCCGCGCCCCGGTACGAGAAGGAGAGCTCCCGCCGCTTGAGGAGGGAGCGGGCGCAGGCGGATATCGTCTCAGAGCAGGCGCCCGCGCCTGCGGCGACGACGCGGCGGACCACGTCCTCGCTCACGGGCTCGGCCGCGAGCGCCCCCTCGAGCCGCGCCCGCAGTGGGTCGTCCGCGCCCACGCCCAGGCGCTCGAGCGCGGCCGCTAGCGCGACGGTCTCCGTGCGGGTGAGGCGCAGGCGCCGGCCGCGCACCCCTCCCGAGAAGGCGAGCGTGGCCTCGCCGTCCCGGGAGGGGGTGAGGGGAAGGCCGACCCCGCCCGCAGAGGACGACGTCTCCACGAGCCCGATGAGCTTCTCGGCGCGCTCGGCCGTCGTTCCCAGCCGCGCGGCCACCGCCTCTGCCGAGAGCGCGTCCCCCGCCTCGGAGAGGCTCGAGACGAGGGCCACGAGCTCGCGCGCCTCGGCGACGGCGCCCGTTCTGCCGGCCCGCGACTCCCTACGAGGCATCCTCGAGCACCCCCTCGAGCACGGAGCGCCAGGCACCGACGAGCTCGGGCGGGCCAATCGGCACGACGCCCTCCGCCGCGGCCCAGCTGGCCGCGTCCGCGGCGGAGCTCATCTCAACCTCCCAGACGGTCTCACCGCCGCGCGAGAAGAACCTCCCGCAGCCGCCTGCCGCCTGCCGCACGTCCTTCTCGCGCTCCGGCGGGACCGCGAAGGTCGCGGTGCCAACGGGCGCGCCCATCTGGAAGGGGAGCCTCTTCCAGTCGGCCACGGAGAAGTCCTCCGGCACGCGGGCGGGCACGTCCGGAAGGACGCCCGCCCGCACGACCCGGTCTACGCGGTAGGTCCTCGTGCCGCCCTCGATGGGGGTTCCCTCCTCGGACAGGCGGCCGGCCACGAGGTAGAGTCCCCCGTGCAGGCCGAAGAACCCGTACGGGGCGATGACGCGCTCGGACTCAGTCCCGCGGGCGTCGCGGTAGGAGATCTGCGCCGCGCAGCCCCCGGTGAGCGCCTCCCTGAGCACGGCCAGGGGGCGGCCGTCGTCCCGGGCGCCGGCCAGGGCGGGCGCGGCCTCGGCGAAGGCGCGCGTCAGCTTGGCGAGCGAGAAGCGCAGCTCCTCGGCGAGCGGGAACGCGGGGTCCTCAATGAGGGGCTGACACGCGAGCTCGAGCACCGCGGCGTCCGCGGGGCCGATCTCGGCGCCCTCCGGGTAGGAGGAGGCCTCGTCGACCGCCCATGAGGACTCGCTCCCGGCGTCCGAGCACTCGCGGACGACGACCCCGCACGCGGCGAGGACCATGCGGTCTCGGGAGAACGCCCGACGGAAGCTATCTGCGGAAAGGCCGGGATAGAAGTCGCGTGCGACGCCCGATGAGGGGATGGGCGTGCCCGCGTTCATGAAGGCGAGCGCGAGCGAGCAGACCCGCCTCGCCCGCTCGTCGTCCTTCGTGATCCTCATGCCACACACCCCTCATCCCGCTTCCGCTTGCCGAGCGGGCCCGCGCATCGCCCGGCGTATCTGCGTCTTTTTAACGAACGAAAAGCATAAGACGTATACTGTCTAGATTGTATGCACCCGGATGAGCACGTCTTTCGAGACTCTTCAAAAGGACGCCCAGTATGGCTATGACTCACGACTACTTGGATTACCTCAACCAGAGGGTCGGAATCGCCCCCGCGAACAGCCAGGAGGAGCTTCAGGCAGCCGAGACCATCGCGAGCCTCATGGGCCAGCATGACGTCGAGCCCGCCATCGAGGAGTTCGACGCGCCCTCCGTCTCCGGGCTGGCGCCGGCGATCATCTCCATCGTGATGTTCCTCGGCATCCTCGTCTCCGGCTTTGGCATGGTGGCTCTCGCCCTCGTCGGGTTTGTCCTCGCCGCCGTCCCCGCCGCGCTCGCGCTGCTGAGGGCCTTCGGCAGGGAGCCCTCTCTCGCCCTCGGGCCGAGCGCGCGGAGCCAGAACGTCGTCGCGGTGCACCGCGCCTCGGGCCCGCTCGTGGTCAAGGGCAGCCGCCCCATCGTGGTCGTGGCCCACTATGACACCCCCCACGAGAACTTCCTCTATTCCTCTCCCATTGCGCCCTACCTCCCGCTCATCTCGCGCGCGGTCGCGCCGTGCTCGTATGCCGTCGCCCTCTGCGCGTTCATCCAGCTCCTCGGCTTCATTCCCGCGCCCGCCCGCATCGTGCTCTGGGTCGTGGGCATCCTTGCGTCCCTGCCCGCCGTCCTGCTCGCCGTCGGCGCGATCTACGAGCGCGTGTCCCCGTGCACCCTCGGCGCGAACGACAACAAGGCCGCCGTCGCGTCGCTTCTGGGCGTGATGGAGAACGTGAGCCCGAGCGGGCTCGTCCCCACGCCGCGCCCCGTCGTCGCGCCCGAGCCCGAGCCCGCCGAGGAGCCCGAGCTCGCCCCTGAGCCCATGGAGGCCACCGAGGAGGTTGCGCCCGCGGTCGAGCCGGACGTCGCTCCCACTGCCGCTCCGGAGGAGGAGCCCGCCGAGGCCGCGTCCTTTGTTCCCGAGCCCGCGCCCGAGCCGGCGGCTCCCGCCCCGGCCCCTGCCGCCGAGAAGGTCGTCGGCGTCCGCCACGGAGCCGAGGTTCTGCGCGAGCTCGACATCCTGCCTGAGGGGTGCGAGATAGAGTACGACCTCCCTGCCGCCCCGGCTCCTGCGCCCGCCCCGGCGCGTCCCACCACCTCGGCCCGCGCCGCCCAGGCGCCCGCGTCGCTGCCCATCGACGTGCCCGCCGCCGTTCCCGCGCCCGCTCCGGCCATGGTCCCCGAGCCCGTGGAGGGCTACGAGGACTCGCCGAGCCCGATCGAGACCATCCGCACCTTCGCCGAGGGCCTTGTCGAGCGCGTCTCGTCCCTCGTGCGCTCCATCATCCCCTCGAGGGATGCCACGGCCGAGGAGGCCGCGGAGCCCTCTCCCGAAGAGCGCGTTTCCGCCGAGGAGCCCCAGCCCGCGGAGCCCACCCCTGCGCCCGCTCCGCAGCAGGCCGAGCCGACCGCGGAGCAGCATGACGAGCCTGCCGAGAGCGTCGAGGCGACGGCCTCCTTCGCCCCGACCTCCGACGACCAGACCACGCGCGACGAGCTCCTCTCCACGGGCCGCTTCTCGCTCGTGATGGACGACGAGACGAGCCACGGCGTTGGGCCGAAGGACCCCTCCGGCCTCACCGAGATGGGCGACACCGCGGTCGACCTCGACGCAACCCAGCCCACGGCGCCCGTGGCCGCGCCGCGCCCCGCGGCCCCGGAGGACCCGGAGTGGGGCAAGGCGAGCTACCGCCCCCAGGTCTCCAGTGTTGCCAAGAGGGCCACACTCTTCGACCTCCCCGATCCCACCGTGAGCTCCGTCGACCCGCTGGGGAGCACGGGCAAGGCCCGCCCCGTCGAGGCGCCCCGCAAGGCCGAGGCGTCCCGAGGCCCGGCGTCCCTTCCCGTCATCACCGCCGCGGACCTTCAGGATGCGGAGGCCCCCGCGCAGGAGGCTGCCCCGGACGCCCCCAGGGAGCGCCTCTCCGGCCTTCTTGACCGTGCCAAGGGCGCGTTCTCCCGTCTGAAGACGCAGGGCGACGCCGCCGACGCGCCGGCGGCCGGCGAGGACGACGACCCGATGTGGCGCGGCGGCGCAGCTCCGCGCGGCGGGCTCAGGCTCGTCGAGGACGACGTCCAGGCCCCGACCGAAGATGAGCTCCGCGATGCCGTCCTCTCCCTGGGCGACGACGAGCTCAACGCCCACGACATCTGGTTCGTCGCGCTCGGCGCGTCTTCGCTCGACCACGCCGGCATGAGGTCGTTCCTGAGGCAGCACCGCCACGATGTCCGCGGTGCCTTCGTTGTCAACCTCGACTGCGTCGGCGCGGGCGAGCTCAGCATCCTCACGCGCGAGGGCGTCGACGTCCCCCGCCGCTCGGACCGCCGCCTCGGTCGCCTTCTCTCCAACGCCGCCCGCGACCTCCACGTGGAGATGGGGCAGGCCCGCTACGACTGGACCTCGACGGATGCCCACCCCGCCATGCGCTCCTCCATGCGCGCGGCCACCATCATGGGCATCGGCGAGAACGGCCTTCCGGCCCTCTCCCGCACGCTTGACGACGTGGCTGACAACGTCAGCGGGGACCAGGCCCACGCGGTCGCCGAGATCGTCACCGAGATGATTCGCCGCTCCTAGGGCGTTTCCCCAGAGCCTCCCTCGAGGGTTCCGCGTGCCGCCGTCGCAGCTCATGCGACGGCGGCGCGTCTTTGGAGCTGGGCGCGCCCCGCATGGCCGACCGCAAGGGGGCTCCCGCCGAGCAGGCGGTCCCCGCCCGCGAGCGATGCCACCGGACCGGCGCGCACCCTTCTCTGGCATGCCGCCATCGTTCTTCTCGCCACGTTCGTGCCTTGCGTCCCTCTTGCCCTCATAGGCCCTCCCTTCCGCGTGGCGCATACGATACGAGCGGGCGCTTCCCGCCTCGTGACGCCAAGATGACAGCCCGCTGCCGCAACGCCGACGCTCCGTGCGAGAAGGCCGGAGCCCCCGCAGCTCATGGGCCACGCCTGCTATGAAGATGAATGCCTATGAGAAAGGGCCCCGATCGATCGGGGCCCTGACGCTTCACACGCTCTCTATGGGATGGCTCGAGACGCCTCTCTTACGCGCCCTCCACCATGCCGGAGGCGCCGAGCGCGCGGCGCACGCGAAGCCCCACGGTCACGCCCACGCCGAGCTTGATGAGGTCCGGCAGCACAAACGGCACGACGGCCGAGAGTGCCGCGGCGGGCAGCGAGACGGAGAGGTAGGACGCGAGGTGCACCGTCCCGAGCACGTAGGACGTGACGAGCATCACGAGGGCGCACAGCGCGTGCCGCGCGAGCTCGGGCAGGGCCTTGAGCTCGAGCGCGAGGGCGCCCAGGGCGCTGCCCAGCAGAAAGCCCCAGAGAAAGCCGCCCGTCGGCCCGAGCAGCTGACCCACGCCGCCCGAGAAGCCTGAGAACACCGGCAGACCGACCGCGCCCACGAGCAGGTACAGCCCCACGGCGGCGACGGCGCCGCGGCCGCCGAGCACGGCGGGCAGCATCGCGATCACGAGCGTCTGCAGGGTGAACGGCACGGGCCCAAGGGGGACCGTCACCATGGCGGACACGGCGAGCAGCGCCACCGACGCGCCAATGCGACATATCTGACCAGCACTCATATGACCTCCCGTAAGTCATGACAAAGGTGTCAGGGAACTTCGTCATGATATTTTATTTGTGCTTCTCGGTGTCATGCGCTTGTCCGGACCCGTCGTATTTCTCGCCAACCTGTGCTAGAATGAGTCTTCGCACGCGGGCATCGCCAAGTGGTAAGGCATCAGCTTCCCAAGCTGACATTCGCGGGTTCGAGTCCCGTTGCCCGCTCCAGGAATTGCCAGGGCCCCGAAAGGGGCCCTTTCCATGTGGGTAGAACCCCTATGCGCACAAGCGCGCCCCATGCGATGGTAGAAAGGAAACACCGTGTCACCGCTGCCCATGACCGACGAGGAGTGCCGCGTCGCCACCGAGGCGCTCTCCAGCCAGCTGGATCTCTACGCCACCCTGCTCGTGAGGAAGGGCGTCTCCCTGCGCGAGGGCCAGGAGCTCGTCCTGCAGGCCCCCGTCGAGCGGGCTGACTTTGCCCGCCGCGTGGTCGCGGCCGCCTACCGCGCCGGAGCCGGCCACGTGACCGTCATCTGGGCCGACGACGTGGTGAGCCGCCTCACGTACGAGAACTGCCCGCTCGCGTTCTTCGAGCACACGCCCTCCTGGCAGGTCGAGCAGCTGAACTCCCTCGCGGAGGACGGCGCGGCGTTCCTCTTCCTCGAGGGCTCCGACCCCTCGGCGCTCAAGGGGATCGACCCCGCCAAGCCGGCGGCGGCCTCCAAGGCGCGCAACACCGAGTGCCGCGCCTTCCGCGACGGCATGGACTTCGGGCGCAACGCCTGGTGCATCGCGGGCGTGCCGGTGGAGGCCTGGGCGCGCGAGGTCTTCCCGGAACTCTCTCCCGCCGAGGCGGTCTACCGGCTGTGGCGTCTCATCCTCGAGGTCTCGCGCGCCGACGGTGAGGACCCCGAGAGCGCCTGGGAGACGCACAACGCGTCCTTTGAGAAGACCAAGCGCTTCCTCAATTCCCACCGCTTCGACGCGCTGCGCTACGAGTCCGCAAACGGCACCGACCTCACGGTGGGCCTCACCGACGGCCACATCTGGGACGGCGGCGCCGGTCGCACGCAGGGCGGCGTGACCTTCTTCCCCAACATCCCCACCGAGGAGGTCTTCACCTCGCCCGACCGCATGCGCGCCGAGGGCGTTGTCCACTCCGCCATGCCACTCGTGCGCGCGGGGCAGATCGTGCGCGACTTCTGGCTGCGCTTCGAGGGCGGCCGCGTGGTCGACTACGGCGCCGAGCAGGGCAAGGAGGTCCTCCGCCACATCCTCGAGACCGACGAGGGCGCCCGTCGGCTCGGCGAGGTGGCGCTCGTCTCCAAGAACACGCCCATCCGCCAGAGCGACACGCTCTTCTACGACACCCTCTACGACGAGAACGCAAGCTGCCACCTGGCGCTCGGCATGGGCTTTCCCGAGTGCATCGCCGGCGGCGTCAGCCTCGGCAAGGACGACCTCCTCGCGCGCGGCGTCAACCAGAGCAGCACGCACGTCGACTTCATGATCGGCACGGACGACATGAACATCTACGGCGTGGCCGCCAACGGCACCGAGACCCCCGTCTTCGTGAACGGGCAGTGGGCCTGGGAGTAGCGGCCGCCGCCGTGATAGAATCAACCACGCGCGCCCTTAGCTCAGCTGGCAGAGCAGGGGACTTTTAATCCCAAGGCCCAGGGTTCGAACCCCTGAGGGCGCACCATCGCATCGTGGCAGGTCAGAGGCCGTTTTGATCTCTGACCTGCTTTCGTTTCTGATTGGTCGGTACCGTATCGGTACCGAAATCGGTACCAAACACGGCGAATCCTTACCAAAAGGCGCGGTCTCCGAGGCCGCAGAGGAAGGCCCTGAGAGGGCCGGAAAGGGGTTCGTGTGGACGGGAAAAGAATGAGCAGGGCCGAGGCGGCGGACATGCTTTCAGATGTTCGGAGGTCTCTGTCTAGCATGAGCCTGCTTATATCGGCCTACATGACCGAAGAGGGATTGGGCAGCGAACACGAGAACAGTGACCTGTGGGCGCTGGTTGAGCTTTGCGACCTGAACGCCGACAGGGCCGAGCGGGTCTATCGCTCACTCGTCTCTGATGGTTCTTCTGGATCTGGCAAGCGTGCGGCAGAGGCGGCGACGGAATGAACGCCGAGCATATCGCCTTCGGGGTGCTGATGGCTTTCATGTGGCTTGCTGGGTTCGTCATAGGGTGCTTTGCCGCTGATATTCTGTCGGGCATTCGTGGGATGAGGAGGCATGATGGGTGAGGAGAACATAACGAAGAACGCCGCGCTGTCATCGCTCGCGGATGCGGCGGATGTGTGCGAGTTGATTTCAAGCGCTCTTCGTGGCGTGCAGGAGCCCCGTTCGAGGTATGACGCGGAGCCGATTGCGAAGGCCGCGGCGGACCTGCTGGAGGACGTAAGCGCAAGCATCTCAAATGCGATATGTGCGCTGAGCTGAGGCGGAGGTAGCTAGGCGAGAGCCAGCAAACCCGCAGGTCAGAGGGGGAGGGTTACAGGACGGCCACGGGGCCTCCCTACCCAGCGGCCGACTCTGATTTTCTTGCGTGTACGTAATTGGGAGAAAACGAGTAACGGTTCTGTTACGGAAGAGGGGCGACGAGCAAACCGGCTCGCCGCCCCTCTCTCCGCCTCATACTGCGGCTTTTACCCAGCCTTCGCGCGGCTCCTGCCGAGTTCTGCGGCTATCCCTATCAGCTCCGCCCCCTTCTCTCCATCTCCCTCGTCGCAAAGCAGCACTGCGGGAATGAGGCTCTGGGCGAGACACGCCGCAAGAAGCTCCCTAACGGTCAGATCCGTCACGCCATTCCTTGCCCTGCGCGCCGCGTCCTCATGGCCCCCAGCTTCGAACATCTCCGCCGCCTCGTCTGCGTCCAGCGGCGCGAGCATGTCCCCCACAGTCTCGAATAGCTCGGATAGGGCGGCTTCGTCATGCTCGTCTATCCGCCCCAGTTCCTGCTCCCACATCCGAAAGTCGTTGTCTGTAGCCATTCCGGCCCCCTTTCAATGTGCCCGTGAGCCTCTGTGGCCCACATATAACGGTCGAATACGTGTTCTGTGGTACATGTGTGCGGAAATGTTGCCTCAACGTCTTAGAACGCCTCTCACGGCCTCTTGTCCCAAGAACGTCTAGCACGGAATCAGGTGCGCCGCCCTCTCGGCGCTGTTCCTGCCCATGGATTTTGCAATGGCCACGGACAGGGCTTCTCCTGAATCCCTTCCCGCCTCCGAACCCACGCGCCGCGCAATCTCGGACGGCCTCAGCTCCGCCGTGAACGCGGTCGGCAACCCGGCCTTTCTCCGCGAGTCGATGACCGACGAGAGCATAGAAGCGTTTCTTGCCGTCCATCCTCGCACCCCCATGCCGTCGAGCACGAGAAGAGAGTGTTCTTTCAGGTCAGAGAAAAGGCGGGATGCCCCTCCCGGCCCGAATCTGCCACGCCCGTCCGCCTCCATGAGTAGGGAAGGCACATCAACGAACGCGGAACCCCTTACTATTCCGCAGAGGTATGCACCCGCGACGCTCGCCCGGTCTCCTCCGCCGAGCCATGCAGACTTCGGGTGCTTACCGGAGAGTTCGGCTGAATAGGCTGCAAGCCCGCCGGATGGATTTAGCAAGAGCGCCGCGTCTGCGACGGCTCCGGGTACCCCTGCCGAGGACATGAGGACCGGGGAAGGCCCGAGCGGCGCGCTGTCAAGCTGTTCGCGGTACCACTCCGGCCTCTGGTCGGGTGGCAAGGCGTCAAGAATGGCCGCGTATTCCTCTTGGGTTACGCTCCCGCCGCCCTTGGGCCTCGTCCCCCTCACGCCGTTCACGGGGATGTTTGCGCCCACCAGGGCTATCTTCTTCTCCCTGTCCGGGTCTGAGGGCAACAGCGGCGGGAGTTCTTGACTTGCCCCGAACGGCTGCGCCTCCATGAGGGCGAGCACTCCGGCTTCTGTGGTCGGTGCCGTCGTGACGGGGTACGTCTGCTTTTGAATGAGGGCCGCCATAGCTCTTGCAGCCGCCTTCTTCCTCCGCGCCGCTTCTTCCCTGCCTAGGTAGCTCATGCCCACTCACCCCAAAGCGACTCGTCGGGAATGTCCATGTCCTCGAACTCTTCCTCGCCCGCGCTTGGGTACGTGTCGAGCACGCTATGAGCCTGAGCCTCCGTAGGCTGCTGCGCGTACATGTTAGGTGGAGTGTGGGTATAGGAAGAGTCAGGGAAAAGACGTTCTTTTTCTTCTGTATTAATCTGAGGGGCAGCGACTCGCGGACACTCTGGAGCATCGCAGGGTTGCCCTATCTCCGGAGTTAGGGGAACTCTGGGAACGCTCAGGGTTGCCCTATCTCCTGAGTTAGGGGAACTCTGGGAGGTGTTCAGAGTTGCCCTAACTTTTTCCGTCGCGTCAGAGTTAGGGCAACTCTGGAGCGATTTAGGGCAACTCTGAACGCTTTCCGGCTCCTCCCCAGAGCGATGTGCTTTGATTCGAACAGTTATGTTTTCTGCGCCGAATGAAGCGGGGTCGCTCAGCTTGTAGATAGCGGGCCGATGTTGCCCCGCCTCTGCAACAGCCTCTAGCGGAGCGCGCGTCGAGCCGCTGCCTGAGAGAGTGTCGAGAGCCGACCGGGCTGCTTTCTCTCCGATGCGCGCCGCCTTCGCAAGCGTCCTGAATCCCCTTGCGTAGAAGGGTCTCCCGTCCCGCGTGACCTCACCGCGCTCCCTGAGCCGGTAGATGTGGGGGATTGCCTTCAGCGCGCTCTTGCGCCTCCTGCCGTCCCTGACTGACTCAGAGACCCACGCACACGCCGCCGCGATCCACTCGGCAGCGTCCGCGTCGAGAATCGCGTAAGGCTCGGACGGTTTGCTTTCGTCCGGCACCCCCGGCCAGTCCTCCGGCTTCTGCCACTTGCGCGCCATGGTCGCTAGTCGAGTCCGAAGGCGGATAGCACGGAGTCGCGGTTGATGCGCCACGCGTTGCGAATCTTCACGCCTTTGATTTGTCCGTCTGCGAGGAGGTTGTACACGGTGCGGGTGCAAACGCGGCCAAGCTCTGCGACCTGCGCAATTGTAAGAAGCTCAGGAAGTTCCGCAGCACTATTCACGTGCGCGCAACTGTCGTTCGTCCGCTGCTCAGCAATCATTTCTTCTCCTCTGCAATTGAATGTCTATTCATATGGATGCATCCGATGCGAGGAGAGTACCTGTTCCGTAATAAATGCCCTGTTCAGGGCCAATAACGAGAATTAGTCACGGAGGGGAGACGGATAGCGTTATCCGTGACCAATTCCGAATAAATAATGGGCAAAGTTGGTCACACAAGAAATGGTGGCTGAGAAGCGCATGACAAACCGAGGGCTACATGTATCAAAAAGTTTGTAACAAGCTGTTAACAAAACAAAAGCCAAGGCTCTATTACCGTCCTAACGAGACTCGCGGGAGATAGCTATCGAATCCGTTAGGGTTGCTATAGCGCTCAGCTCGTCCGAGTTAAGCGTTTGAAGGTTGCGAGCAATAGCACATAGCGCTTTGTCTCGCCTGTGTCCGTAGTATGGCTGTCTGCGCCTTGCTTCCAGTACCTGCTCATAGGTCGGAATATCGCTAACACCATCAAACCGTATAGTCGCGTTTCCGGTCTGCAATGCAACTTGGGCGGTTTCGAAGTGTCTAATAGTCCATTCCTCTAGTTCTGCGAGTTCGCTAGATGTGGCCATGACTTCCGAGGGGCGTACTTTCCCCGTTCTGCGTGCGAGAGCGCATTTAAGTTCAAATAGGACCCTCTGCCGTGTGGCTCCGCTGCACCCTGTCGGGTCTTCCCAAAACCTGCGCACAGTGCTATCGCTGGCGAGTCTGTAGTTGTCAGGAAGATCTTCTTCTGGAAGGTTGTCACGCAAGAATCTGATTAGCGCACTTCCGCTTTTAATCCCCCAGCTATTTGCCAAGGCGTGAAATTCTTCCATCGCGCTATGGCTTCCGTCGCATTTTGAGGCCGCGAGATTGCCCACCGCGTAATCTCTCATGGCGCGTCGTAGTTCTTCGGCAAGCTCCCGTGCTCTCTCGGCCTCCGCCTCTAGGGTCTTTGCGTACTGTTCGAGTTCCACGGGGAATACTTGCTCTTCCGGATTCACGCCGCAAAGAGAGTCTGTTTTCATGCTCACTCCCTCACTCGCCCGCAGCTATCGGGAATTGCAGCGCGTCCGTAACGCCCCCGGTCATGGCGGATTCAACCAGCGCCGCCGCGCGCCTCTTGGCGTCCGGGTCGGCGCTCGCGTAGATGTTCAGCGTCATGGCCGCGTTGGCGTGTCCTAGGTTGCTTGCCGCTGTCTTAACGTCCCCGCCTGCAGCTAGGTACATCGTGGCCCACGTGTGCCGCAGGTCGTGGAACGTGACTAGTCTGCCCTCTGTCCCCTTGACCCCGAGAAGCCGCGTGAGGGCGGTCCAGTCCTTGCTCAGGCGTCCGGGCCTGTAGTAGCCGAGCGGGTCGCCGATTATGTAGGAGCCTTCGGAGAGCGTCGAAAGCTGCTCGGCGAACTTCGCCCGCTGGACCCTGCGCCACTCGGCAAGCGTGGCCACGAGTGACGCGGGGAGGGCAACGTCTCGCGTCTGGTCTGTCTTGGCGAGCTTCACGTATGCTCCGCCCTTCCCTGACCCTATCGCCCTGCGCACCCACAGCGTTCCCGCCTTGGCGTCGAGGTCGCGCCACTGTAGCCCGCATATCTCGCCCTCCCTCAGGCCCGTGTAAAGCGCTATGCGCGCCGCCACGGTGACCGGGGAGAGATCCAGAGCGTCAAGCTTGCCCAGAAGCGCCGCCCTGCCGTTGGTGTCCAGCGCGTTGATTCCCGCGCGCTTCTTGGTCCTCTTGGGCGGCTTAACTGCGTCAACTGGGTTCTTGGCTATCACGTCGAGGTCAACGGCTTCCTTCATGGCCTGCTTCAGTAGCCTGTGTGCCTTGCCGACTGTGGATGAGGAGAGGCCGCGCGACGTGAGTTCCGCCTCCCACTCCTGTACCTGCTCGGGCCTGAGTTTGCCGACGGTGACTTTCTGGAACCCCTCTCGTATGTACTTGGCTGAGGTGCGGTAGCCGGACACGGTTGATGCTTCTATTGCGTTGGACTCCTCCAGACGGGAAACCATGCGGTCAACGTAGTTCGGCACGGTCATGCGCGCAGAGGCAATCACGCTCGGCCCTCTCTCGGCCTCCCTCTCCGCCTCGTTCTCCATCTCCGCGCGCCACGCGGCAAGCTCGCGCTTGGCCTCCGCCTTCCCCGTCGCGGTCAGGGCCTTGGAGCGCTTGCGGCGCTTGCCGTCCTCGTCCTTGTAGTCGAGGAACCCACGCCACCCCTTGCAGTCCTTGCGCTGCTGTAGGTATGCCGCCGTGTAGAACATGACCCCTCCGCTCAACTGCTACTTCGTCTGTGGCAATCGGTACCTAAATCGGTACCAAATCGGTACCAAACTCCCGTTGCGAGTGATTCTAACATATTCTAAACTATGCATAAGGATTCGCTATTGACCTGCGGAAATGTTGCGAATGGTGACAAAGGGTTCATAGGGAGTTTTTGCAGAAATAAACTCTTTTAATCCCAAGGCCCAGGGTTCGAACCCCTGAGGGCGCACCATCGCATCGTGGCAGGTCAGAGGCGCTCGGCCCCTGGCCTGCTTCTGTGACAGGCGCCGCGGCGCCCAGGGCGAGAAGAACCTCCCGCCGCCGAGCCCCGCAACCGCGAGGTTCTTCTCGCCCGCGCCGCGCGTCGCGGGCCTGAATTGCGGCCGACCCTCGTTCACGACGGGCGTTCCTGCCGTGTATCATGCCGTGTAGTGGTGTTTCTTGGTATCCTCCCCCCGCGGGGAGGGCGCAACGCCTACTATGGACGGGGCGTGTTGGAATGGTGCGGCGCCGCCGTGCCGTGCAGGAAGGGGACGGGCCATGAAGTTCTTCATCGACACCGCTGACCTCGACGAGATTCGCGAGGCCGCGAGCTGGGGCGTGCTTTCCGGCGTGACCACCAACCCGTCCCTCTACGCCAAGACCGGGGGCAAGCTCGCCGACTTCGAGCCGCACATGGTGAAGATCTGCCAGATCTGCGAGGGCCTGCCCGTCTCGGCCGAGTCCACCGCGGCCACGACCGAGGCCATGGTCGAGGAGGGCCGCCGCCTTGCGGCGCTCGCCCCCAACATCGTGGTCAAGCTGCCGATCTGCGAGGCATCCCTGCCCGCGACGCACCAGCTTGCCGCCGAGGGCATCCGCGTGAACATGACGCTGGTCTTCTCGGCCCCGCAGGCGCTTCTCGCCGCCCGCGCCGGCGCGCGCTACATCAGCCCGTTCGTCGGCCGCTTCGACGACATCGGGGACGAGGGGCTCGACCACCTCGCCGAGGTCGTTGCCGCCGTCAAGAACTACACCTACGGCTACTGGGACGACGAGGGCGGCGTCGAGATCATCACCGCCTCCGTCCGCACGCCGCACCACGTCACCCAGGCCGCGCTCATGGGGGCCGACATTGCCACCGTGCCCTTTGGCGCGCTCAAGAAGTGCCTGCACCACCCGCTCACCGACCAGGGCCTCGCCGGCTTCGAGGCCGACTGGAAGAAAGTCACGCAGGCCTAGCACCCGCCCGTCCCCCGCACATCGCACGAAGGAGAACACATGACCGATGACGAGCTCAGGAAGGTTGCCAACGAGGTCCGCAAGGGCATCGTCATTGGCACCCACGCCGCCAAGTCGGGACACCCCGGCGGCTCGCTCTCTGCCGCCGACATCCTCACCTACCTCTACTTCGAGGAGATGAACGTCGATCCGGCCGACCCCCGCAAGGCGGACCGCGACCGGCTCGTCCTCTCCAAGGGCCACGCCGCGCCTGGCCTCTACGCCGTGCTCGCCGAGCGCGGGTACTTCCCCAAGGAGGACCTCAAGACGCTGCGCCACATTGGCTCCCACCTGCAGGGCCACCCCAACATGAACGACACGCCCGGCGTGGACATGTCCACCGGCAGCCTTGGCCAGGGCGTCTCGGCAGCGGCGGGCATGGCGCTCGCCTCCAAGGTGTGGGGCGACGGCTACCGCGTCTACGCGGTCCTCGGCGACGGCGAGATCGAGGAGGGGCAGGTCTGGGAGGCCGCCATGTTCGCGGGCAACCACGGCCTGGACAACCTCGTGCTCGTGGTGGACCACAACGGCCTGCAGATCGACGGCACCATCGAGGAGGTCAACTCCGCGATGCCCATCGCCGACAAGTTCCGCGCCTTCAAGTTCCACGTGATCGAGCTCGCGGACGGCAACGACATGGCGCAGGTGCGCGCCGCCTTTGCCGCGGCCCGCGAGGTCACGGGGCAGCCCGTGTGCATCGTCGCCGAGACGGTCAAGGGCAAGGGCGTCTCCTTCATGGAGAACGAGGTCGACTGGCACGGCAAGGGACCGAACGACGAGCAGTACGAGCAGGCCCTCGCCGAGCTCGAGGCCGCTGGGAAGGAGCTCTAGGATGGCTGACGTCAAGAAGGTGGCCACGCGCGTGAGCTACGGCGAGACGCTTGTCGAGCTGGGGGCCGAGCACGACGACTTCGTCGTCCTCGACGCCGACCTCGCCGCCTCCACCCAGACCGGCAAGTTCAAGGCCGCCTACCCCGACCGGTTCTTCGACGTGGGCATTGCCGAGCAGAACCTCATGAGCCTCGCGGCGGGCATTGCCACCACGGGCCGCACGGCCTTCGTGAGCAGCTTTGCCATGTTCGCCGCCGGCCGCGCCTGGGAGCAGGTGCGCAACTCCATCGCCTACCCCCACCTCAACGTGAAGGTCTGCGCCTCCCACGCGGGCCTCTCCGTGGGCGAGGACGGCGCCACCCACCAGTGCTGCGAGGACATCGCGCTCATGCGCGCCATCCCGGGCATGACGGTCGTCGTTCCGGCCGACGACGTGGAGGCCCGCGCCGCCACGCGCGCCGCCTACGAGCACGAGGGTCCCATGTACCTGCGCCTCGCCCGCCTGGCCACGCCCGTCATCAACGACCCCGAGACCTACGAGTTCAAGCTCGGCAAGGGCATCGTCCTGCGCGAGGGCACCGACGTCACGATCGTGGCCTGCGGCCTCATGGTCGGCGAGGCGCTCGCCGCCGCCGACGAGCTCGCCGCGCGCGGCGTCTCCGCCGAGGTGATCAACATCCACACGATCAAGCCAATCGACGCCGAGCTCCTGCTCGCGAGCGCCGCCAAGACCGGGCGCGTGGTCACCGCCGAGGAGCACTCCGTCATCGGCGGCCTGGGCGACGCGGTCCTCTCCGCGCTCGCGGAGCATCCCGTGCCGCTGCGCAAGCTCGGCGTGAACGACGCCTTTGGCGAGTCCGGCCCCGCGCTCGACCTGCTGCACCTCCACCACCTCGACGCCGCGGGCATCATCTCCGCCGTCGAGGGCCTGCTCGCCTAAAAGGGGACAGACCCCTTTTAGGCATACCCGCGTCCGTCTGATAGGGAGAAGAACATGAAGCTCGCCATTGGTAACGACCACTCCGCCCTCGCCATCAAGGCCGAGGTCGTGGGGCACCTGAAGCAGCGCGGCGACATCGAGCTCGTTGACGTGGGGACCAACTCCGAGGAGAGCTTCGACTACGCCATCAGCGGCTACCGCGTGGCGCGCCTCGTTGCGGACGGCGAGGTCGACGGCGGCATCCTCATCTGCGGCACCGGCGTGGGCATAAGCCTCGCCGCCAACAAGGTGCACGGCATTCGCGCGTGCGTCTGCTCCGAGCCGTACTCGGCCGAGCTCTCCCGTCGTCACAACAACAGCAACATCATCTGCTTTGGCGCCCGCGTCGTGGGACCCGAGGTCGCCAAGCAGATCGTGGACGCCTGGCTCGGCGCGGAGTTCGAGGGCGGCCGCCACGCCCGCCGCGTCGCGCAGATTATGGAGATCGAGGAGACCCAGCACCTCGCTGCCGCTGAGGAGTAAGGGACCTGACAAAGGCGACCTGACAAAGGTGACAGGGGCAAGTGTCATGATTTTTCATGACACTTGCCCCTGTCACCTTTGTCAGGTCGCCTTTGTCAGGTCAGAGCTGCGCCACGGCCTCGGCGGCCTCGGCGATGGCGTCTATGACGAGCTGACGGTCCTTCTCGCCCACGCCGCGCGCGTAGCGCATGTAGGCGGCGTGGCTCCCGTGCACCTGGTAGGCAAGCAGCACGTTGAAGCGCAGGTCCTCCGCGCGCTCCGGGCTCGTCTCGAGCACGCGCCTGCGCAGCGCGCGCTCGACGCTCTCCACAAGGGCGTGCTCCTGCCCGCGCGAGAAGAGCGCGTCAACCTCGTCCCCGCGCGCCACGAACGCGGAGAAGAGCTCGCGGACGAAGGCCCGCGCGTCCCGGAGAAAGCCGTCCGGCGCGGAGAGGCCGTCGACCACCTGGCCCACCAGCTCGTCCTGAAGCTCGGACGAAAGCTCGACGATGCTGTGATAGTGCAGGTAGAACGTGGCCTTGCTGACCTCCGCCCGCTCACAGAGCTCACGGACGGAGATGCGCTCGAGCGGCCGCTCCCGCCGCAGGGCGAGAAACGCCTCGCGCAGCGCCCGCAGGGTCTTTCTCGTCCTGAGGTCCATTTCTCGTCTCCTCGTCAGAAGTGTCCAGTACTGGACGAATGTCCAAAAGTGTAGATGGCCCTTTCGCAGGCCTCTGGTTACATTGATTCTAGTCAAATACTAGACGGTGGTATAGAAGCAGGCCACTGAGACCGAGGGAGGGTCATGAGCGCGTGGGAGGACGTTGACCTGGGGGCGTTCTACGCGGGGCGCGACTTTGAGGCGTGGCGCTGGATGGGCGCGCGGCTCCGGGGCGACGGCGCCGACTTCCGGGTGTTCGCGCCAGCGGCCGCGGGCGTGAGCGTCCTTCTCGCCGGTGGCGCGCCCGGCGAGCCGCCCCGCGAGGTCCCCCTGGCACGCGGCCTCAACGGCGCGTTCTTCGAGGGGCGCGTGCCCGGCGTGCGCGAGGGCGACGCCTACGAGTACCGCATCTACCTGCCCGGCGGATGCTTCCAGGACCACTGCGACCCCTACGGGCGCGGCATGGAGCTGCGTCCCTCGCGCCGCTCCGTGGTGCGCGACCTTGGGCGTTACGAGTTTGCGGACGCGGCGTGGATGGCGTCCCGCACGGCCTGCTGGGACCGCCCGCTCAGCATCTACGAGCTCCATGCGGGCTCGTGGCGAAAGCCGAGGCCCGCACCGGACGCCTGGTACTCCTACGACGAGCTCGCCGAGCCGCTCATCGAGCACGTCCGCTCGCTCGGCTGCACGCACGTGGAGTTTCTCCCGCTCGCGGAGCACCCCTTCGACGGCTCTTGGGGCTACCAGGGCTGCGCGCCCCTTGCGGCAACGAGCCGCTACGGCGCGCCCGAGCAGCTCATGGGCCTGGTGGACCGGCTGCACCAGGCGGGCATCGGGGCGATCCTGGACGTTGTGCCCGTGCACTTTGCCACGGACGCGTGGGGGCTCGCCAACTTTGACGGCACGCCGCTCTACGAGTACCCCAACGACGCCGTGGGCGTCTCCGAGTGGGGCAGCCACAACTTCATGCACTCGCGCGGCGAGGTGAGAAGCCTGCTCGCCTCCGCCGCCGACCTCTGGCTGGGCGCGTACCACTTCGACGGCCTCCGGCTGGACGCCGTGAGCCGCATCGTCTACTGGCAGGGGGACGAGCGTCGCGGCGTCAACGGCATGGGCGCCGACTTCCTGCGCGAGCTCTGCGACGGCCTGCACGCGCGCCATCCAGGCTGCATGCTCATCGCCGAGGACTCGAGCGGCTTTCCCGGCGTCACGCGGCCCACGGCCGAGGGCGGCCTGGGCTTTGACTACAAGTGGGACCTTGGCTGGATGCACGACACGCTCTCGTACTTCCAGATGCCGCCTTTGGAGCGTCGCGGCGCCGAAGGGCGACTCACGTTCTCCATGATGTACTTCCCCAACGAGCGCTACCTGCTGCCGCTGAGCCACGACGAGGTGGTGCACGGCAAGGCCACCGTCGCGCAGAAGATGAACGGCGACTACTGGGGCAAGTTCCCGCAGGCCCGCGCGCTCTACCTCTACATGGCGGCGCACCCGGGCAAGATGCTCGACTTCATGGGCAACGAGCTCGCGCAGCTCCGCGAGTGGGACGAGGCGCGCGAGCAGGACTGGTGCCTGCTGGAGTACCCCGTGCACGACGCCTTCCTGCGCTTCCGCCGCGAGCTAGGCGAGGCGTACCGCGCGCATCCCGCGCTCTGGGAGCGCGACTACCGTGCCGACGGCTTTTCGTGGCTGGACTGCGAGCAGCTGGCGCCGTGCTGCACCGCCATCCTGCGCCGGGGCGCGGGCGAGCAGGTGGCGGCGCTCTTCAACCTGGATGGTGAGGCGCACGAGTACGCGGTCCCGCTGCCGGACGGGCTCTCCGCCGCGGCGCCGGAGGTGCTCCTGGATACGGACTGGCAGCGCTATGGTGGCTCCACGCCCGACGGCGCCTCGGAATGCCGTGTCGAGAAGAACCGTCTGGTTGCAACCCTGCCGCCGCTCTCCGGGATGCTCGTGAGCCTGTAGTCCCCAAACGGCGGACAGCCAAATGTTTCAAAAGTGAGTCTCTTCTCGTCCGCCGCGCGCGGCTGTCCTACACTCAGCCACGTCAGACAGCCGCGGGCCAATAGCCCGCGCCCGCTCAACTACTGAGGAGGCCAACGTTGATGAACGTTCACAGCGCGCACGCGTGTGCCGCCCTCCTCGCAGCCCGACGCCAGAACCGACGAATCACGCCCTAGATGTCGCGTGTCGCTTCCGCATGCAGGTTCTTATCACCAGACCATGCCCAGCGCCCCGCGACGTCGGGGCTTTGTTATGAAACGGCAGCTTGTCATCCCATCGAAAGGAAAGCATCATGGCAGAGAAGGAAAAGGTCGTCCTTGCGTACTCCGGCGGTCTGGACACGTCCGTCATCGTGAAGTGGCTGCAGATCGAGAAGAACCTCGACGTCATCGCCATCTGCGGCAACGTGGGCCAGGACGAGAAGGACCTCTCCTGGATCAAGCAGAAGGCTCTCGACATGGGCGCCATCGCCTCCGAGGCCATTGACATGCGCGCCGAGTACGCCGAGAAGATCCTCTCCAAGGCCATCTGGGCCAACGGCAAGTACGAGGGCGTCTACCCGCTGCTCTCCGCGCTCTCCCGCCCGCTGATCTCCAAGCACCTCGTGGACATCGCGCACCAGTACGGCGCCAAGTACATCGCCCACGGCTGCACCGGCAAGGGCAACGACCAGGTGCGCTTTGAGACCTGCATCCGCGCGCTCGACCCCGAGCTTGAGATCATCGCCCCCGTGCGCGAGTGGGACCTCACCACGCGCGACTCCGAGATGGAGTGGGCCGAGGCCAACGGCGTGCCCGTGCCCACCACCAAGAAGAAGCCCTACTCCATCGACGACAACCTCTGGGGCCGCGCGATCGAGTGCGGCGTGCTCGAGGACACCTGGAACAAGCCGCCCGCGGACATCTGGACGATGACCAACAACCTCGAGGACTGCCCCGCGGAGCCCGAGGAGGTCGTGATCAGCTTTGAGGAGGGCATCCCGACCGCCATCAACGGCGAGAAGATGGACCTGCTCAGCCTCATCATCAAGGCCAACGAGATCGCCGGCCGCAACGGCTACGGCCGCATCGACATGATCGAGGACCGCGTCGTGGGCATCAAGAGCCGCGAGTGCTACGAGTGCCCGGCCGCGCTCCTGCTCATCCAGGCGCACCAGACGCTCGAGCAGCTCTGCCTCGACGCCGAGACCCTCAAGCAGAAGGCCAAGATGGACGTCGAGTGGGCCTCGACCGTGTACCGCGGCCTGTGGTTCTCGCAGAACCGCAACGCCATCGACGCGTACAACGCCTACACGCAGAAGTACGTGACCGGCGACGTGCGCATCATCCTGTGCAAGGGCGGCCTCTTTGTTGACGGCGTGCGCTCCGCCTACAGCCTCTACGACTACAACCTGGCCACCTACGACGAGGGCGACTCCTTCGACCACTCCGCCGCCGAGGGCTTCATCGTCCTGCACGGCCTGCAGTCCAAGACCTGGTCCAAGGTCCAGGGCCCCGGCTCCGGCCTCCAGCCCGTCCACTAACCTGACAAAGGTGTCAGGGTCGTTTGTCGTGACGGCCGGCCGGGGCTCCTCGGCCGGCCTCTTTGTGCGGCGAGCCAAAACCAAAGACAACGTTAATCGCCCCTCAAGGTACGGTTAATCTTGGCCTGAGACCATGTGTTCAGGATGAGATGGGCCGATGACATGAGGGGCGGTCGCCATGGAGAGGATAGAACTGGTCGAGCTCGTGCGCGAGAAGGCCGGCGTTGGCTACACGGACGCCAAGGAGGCGCTCGACGCCAGCGGTGACGACCTGCTCGACGCGCTGGTGTGGCTGGAGGCGCAGGGTCGCTCGCAGACGCGCTCGGCGTACGTGACGACGGGCGTGCCGGCGGGTGGTGCGGGAGGCATCTCCGGGGAGATGTACACCGCGCAGAGCGACTACGCCCGCTCATCGCAGTCCGGGCTGCGCGCGCTCGGCCGCTGGCTCGGCGGCGTGCGTGACGCGATCGCCCGCGCGGTTCGGCGCGGCATGGACACCAAGGTGGTCTCGCGTCGTGGCGGGGAGCGGCCCCTCACCCTGCCGCTCCTGGGCACCGTGCTGGGGATGATGGACTGGCTGATGCTTGCGCTGCTGAGCCGCTACTGGGTGCTGGGGCTCCTGGGGGTTGTTATTGTGGCCACCCCCGTCGCCGCGTTCTTCTACCTTGTTTTTGCCTGCCGGATAGAGCGACCGGCGGGCGAGAAGGACGAGCGTCAGGCCGCCGTGCCGCACGGGGTCGCGCCGGTGCGCCCCGTGCCGCCCGCGCCGGCGGGGGCTGTCCCGCCTCGCCCCATCGTGACCTCGCCCGCCGCCGAGCCTCCCGTGGCGGCGGGCGGGTCCGAGCCCGAGGGGGATGCCGCGGAGCAGGACGCGCCCGACGACCCCGCGCCCGATTCCCCCGCCGACCCCGATCGTGGTCCTGACCCTCAGCCCGACGGCGCGGACGACGCGCGCGAGGAGGAGCCCAATCATGACTAGGATTCTGCTCGTGGAAGACGAGGAGAAACTCTCCCGCTTCATCGAGCTCGAGCTCGCGCACGAGGGCTATGAGGTCGAGCGGGTCGTCGACGGGCGCACCGCAGAGGAGCGGGCGCTCTCCGGCGAGTTTGACCTGGTTCTTCTTGACATCCTGCTGCCCAAGCTCAACGGCATGGAGGTCCTGCGTCGCGTGCGCCGCGAGAGCGACGTGCCCGTCATCATGCTCACCGCCCGCGACGCCGTGATGGACAAGGTCGCCGGGCTCGATGCCGGCGCGGACGACTACATCACCAAGCCCTTTGCCATAGAGGAGCTGCTCGCGCGCGTGCGCGTGGCCCTCAAGAGGCGCGCGGCCGCCCCCGCCACGCATCCGACGTCCCGTGCGGCCCTCGAGGCGGCCGGCGTCACGCTCGACCCGGAGCGCTACGAGGTGCATGTTGGCGGCGAGCGGGTCGAGCTCACCAACCGGGAGTTCGAGACCCTGCGCGCGCTCATGGAGAACCAGGGCCGCGTGCTCTCGCGGGAGCGGTTGGCGCATGACGCCCTGGGCTACGACTACGTGGGCGAGACAAACGTGGTGGACGTCCACATAGCCCACCTGCGCGCCAAGATCGACGACCGCTTTGGCGTCAAGCTCATCACCACCGTTCGAGGGGTTGGCTATGTTGTCAGAGACTCCTGAGCCGCCCGACTCCCAGCCCACTGCGGGAGAGCGGCGGTCCTCGTCGATAGCCTGGCGGATCGCGATGGGCTTCTGGTGGCGCCGGCTGGTGCGGTGGATCGTCGTCGACGTCCTGGCGCTCGCCGCCGTGGTGCTTGCGCTCTGGGTTGGCTACATGCGTGCCCTTCCGCCGGAGGAGCTCAGCTACGGGGTCATCCCCTCCGAGGACGTGACGCTCAGCTACCTCATCGACCCCAGGCGAAGCGGCCTTCCCGCCTTATTGGTTCGCGCGGGGCTGGAGCGGGGCGCGGGGGAGGACTGGTGGTACTTCCCGCTCGGTCAGGACCTCTGTGCCCTCTGGCCCGCCGGCGCTGCGCTGCTCGCGGTCGAGGCGCTGAGCCTTCTGGGCGTCTTCTCCGACGTGCGCCGCATCCGCCGTCGCCTGCAGCCGCTCAACGCGCTCGCCCTGCGCGCCGAGGCGCTCGGCTCGAGGGGAATCATGGACGCAAGCAAGATCGAGAGCCTCGAGCAGGCCATCGAGCGGGCGTCCGTAGACTCGCCGCAGGTGTCGACCGGCGTCGACGACCTTGCGAGTATCGAGGTGGCGCTCAACGGCCTTCTTCGCCAGATGCAGGAGGCCAAGCTCCAGCAGATTCGCTTTGTCTCCGATGCAAGCCACGAGCTGCGCACGCCCATCGCGGTGATTCAGGGGTACGTGAACATGCTCGACCGCTGGGGCAAGGACGATCGCGCCGTTCTCGAGGAGTCGATCGCCGCCCTCAAGGCCGAGGGCGCGCACATGCAGGAGCTGGTGGAGCAGCTGCTCTTCCTTGCGCGCGGGGACTCGGGGCGCACCGCGCTGGAGATCGCCCCGGTGAACGTGGCGGCGCTCGTGGCGGAGGTCGCGGGAGAGTCGGCGATGATTGACGCCGAACACGTCTACCGGCTTGCGCTTGATGGCGGCGAGCGGGAGGACGAGCGCTACGTGCTGGCCGCGGACGCCGCGCTGCTCAAGCAGTCCGTGCGGGTCATCGTGCAGAACGCCGCGCGCTACTCGCGCGCCGGGACAGCCATTACGCTCGGGGTCGCCACAGATGAGGAGAGTGTCTCCTACACGGTGCGCGACCAGGGGATCGGCCTCTCGCCCGAGGACGCGGCGCACGTCTTCGAGCGCTTCTGGCGCGCCGACGCGGCGCGCGACGCCTCAAAGGAGGGGACGGGCCTTGGGCTGCCCATTGCCCGATGGATTGTGGAGCGCCACGGCGGCACGATCGACCTCGTCTCGCACGAGGGCGTGGGAACCCGCTTCACCGTGCGGATACCGCGGACGTGATTGCCTCCGGGCTCGTGTCTGAGCGGCGCCTTGGGAGGGCGTTCCGGGAGCGTCCAAAATTAATCCGCCCTGTGGCAGCTTCGGCTAAACGTCAACTGGCCTTTTGTCAGCGGCCGACGCCACAGGGCGGATTAATTTTGGGGCTCTCGCCGAGACCGGTCGTGTTCGAGCTAGCAGGGACCGAGCGGCTCCCCGCCCTCCCACGGCAGCAGGGACCAGATGAGCTTCTGGCGCGCCCTCGTTTCCTCCGGAGCCCACACCTCCTCGGGGACCACGTCCTCTGCGCGCGGGCCGCCGAGGCGCCGCGATGCCATGAGCGCCTCGAGGACGACGACGTCAAGGCCCCCATGGTCAAACAGGTCCTCAGAGACGACCGACATGACAAGCCGGCCCTGGGCGGCCAGCTCCCGGTCCCTCCTCCTGTCATCAACGTACTTCCGGCGGAGGGAGGCCAGCGCGCGACCAAGCTCATCCTTGTTCTCGGCTGCCGCGGCGATTGCCTCGAGGTCAAGGTGCTCGCGCCCGTCGTAGTTGAAGCCCACGGGGCAGTCCTCGAGGACAATGTCGGGCACGCGGGCGCTCGCGCACCCCCTTTTGACGAGCTCCCACGGATTGTCCTGCCGCTCGTTGAGGCGGATCTTGCGAATTCCGTATCCGTGCTCGGCGACGGGCTTCTTGAGGACCAGCGCCATCGTCGCCTCCATTGCGGACCAGGCGTTGTCCTCGATGCCAAGAAGCGCGCGCCGCGCCGCGTTTGCCCCGGTCAACCTATGCGTCTCCCCTATGAAGGAACGAATGCTCGCAACGTCTGTGACGGGGCTGAGCCCGTGGGTGACCTTGCCGGACCGAGGGTTGAGGGGATCGCGACAGAAGCTCCCGCACAGCTCGTATCCTAGCAGGCAGAGCGCGGCGGGCTTCATGATTGTGGCAAGCTCGACAAAGAGAAGCTCTGGGCACGGAATCGTGAGGCTCTCCCCAAGCTGGAGAAAAGACCCCTCGGGAAGCCCCGAAAGATAGAGGGTGTTCCTAAAGAAGGAGGCGAGCAGCCGTGCGCGCTTCGAGGGGACCGCCACATAGACGGGCCGCGAGCTGCTTGGCGGGTCAGAGAGGCCGAGGAGCTGGTGGGGGATGATCCGCGCGGTCCACCTGCGCTGCGGGTGGGGGTCAGGCTCGGGGAGTCCGCAGACCCGGGCGGCCGCGTATTCCCCCGTGACCCTCACGTGACGGAGAAGTGCGAGCGCAGACAGCTTGTTGACGCAGAGATGCACTGGTATCCCAACCGGTTTAAATGCTTTTATATAGTAAACATAATGTATTAGATTGCTAGAATAATCCTAGCATACCCTATGAAATCAAAGAAACAAACACCGGGGACTTTTTGTAAGCGGTCCGCCCTTTGGTAAGCTAAACGCGTCAAATCGCGAGGAGGGAGCCACGATGGCGCTGTGGGGCGGCAGGTTTGAGAGGGGCGTGGACGCGTTCACGCAGGAGTTCGGCGCGAGCCTCGAGGTCGATAAGAACATGGCCTCGCAGGACATTGCCGGCAGCCGCGCGCATGCCCGCATGCTCGCTGAGCAGGGCATCATCTCCGCCGAGGACCAGGCGGCGATAGACGCCGGCCTCGCCGACATCGCGCGCCAGATCGAGGGCGGCACCTTCGCCTGGGACGTCAACGACGAGGACGTCCACATGGCCGTCGAGGGTGCCCTCACCCGCGCAATCGGCGCGCCCGGCGGCCGCCTGCACACGGGCCGCTCCCGCAATGACCAGGTGGCAACGGACATTCGCCTGCTCGCCAAGGAGCTCTGCGACCAGCTGCTCGCCGGCAACGTGGCCCTGCGCCGCGCGCTCGTGGACACCGCCGACAAGAACCTCGACGTCGTGATGCCCGGCTACACGCATCTGCAGCACGCTCAGCCCGTGCTGCTCTCCCACCACCTGCTCGCGTACTTCTGGATGTTCACGCGCGACTTCACGCGCCTCACCGCGGCGCGCACCGCCGCCGACGCCAACCCGCTCGGCGCGGCCGCGCTCGCCGGTACCACCTACCCGCTCGACCGCGCGCGCACCACGGAGCTCCTCGGCTTCTCGGCTACGATCCCCAACTCGCTCGACGCCGTCTCCGACCGCGACTACCTGCTCGACCTCGAGTACGCCTGCGCCGTGAGCATGATGCACCTCTCGCGCCTGTGCGAGGAGATCGTGCTCTGGAGCTCCACCGAGTTTGGCTTCATCACGCTCTCGGACGCCTACTCCACCGGCTCCTCCATCATGCCGCAGAAGAAGAACCCGGACTTCGCTGAGCTCACGCGCGGCAAGTGCGGCCGCGTCTACGGCGACCTCATGGCGCTGCTCACCACAATGAAGTCGCTCCCGCTGGCCTACAACAAGGACCTCCAGGAGTGCAAGGAGGGCCCGCTCGACGCCGCACGCACGCTCTCCGACTGCATGGAGATCGCCGCGGGCATGATCGAGACCATGACCGTCAACGCCGACGCCATGCTCGCGCAGGCGGGCACGGGCTTCTCCGCCGCCACGGACGTGGCCGACTACCTGGCCAAGAAGGGCATGCCCTTCCGCGAGGCGCACCGCGTGGTGGGCGAGCTCGTGCTCTATTGCGAGAAGCACGGCAAGGGGCTCGAGGACCTCACGGCGGAGGAGTTTGCCGCCGCAAGCCCGCTCTTCGAGGCGGACATCGCTCAGGACCTCGATCCGGCCGGCATCGCCAACGCGCGCGTGACCTACGGTGGCACCGGGCACGACGCCGTGGTTGTGCAGCTCGAGGAGGCGCGCGCCACACTCAAAAAGGACGAGGCTTTCCGAGCCTAATCACAAAACCATTTACCGACCCGACCCCCTCGCCCGCCGACGAGGGGGTTTGTATCTGCGGCAAATGTGCAAGTACGGGCATCTTCTCAGTAGGTATCCCTCTATTCCTACGCGAGAAGGGCGGGAACTATGAGACGGGATCGCAGATGGGCCCTCTGGCCCCTCGCGGTGCTGCTCGGCACCGCGCTCTCCCTCGTGCCCGCGTTCGGGGCGCACGCGTATGCGGTGGAGGGTGATGTCACCGGCGGCTCGACGGGCCTCGTCGAGCCGGGGGAGCCCGCGGGCGATCCGCTCGACGAAAAGACGGGCATTGCCGCCGCGCTTGCGGCGGGTGGCGAGGTTACGCTGACCGCTGACGCCACGCTGCCCGACCGCATTGACGTGACGACGGACACGACGCTCGACCTCAACGGCTTCACGCTGACGGGCGTCCTGCGCGCCAAGGGCGCGACGCTGACCGTCGTGGACGGCAGCGAGGCCCAAACGGGTGCCATCCTCGACCCGTCCGGGGGCTTCCCGCTGGTCAAGGGGGACGGCGCAGCCATCGTCATCACAGGCGGGACGTTCCACGTGGAGCCTCCGGAAGGCTTTGTGCCGGCAGGCTATGAGGTGGTCGAGAAGGACGGGGCGTGGGTCGTGGGGCAGGCGGCGGAGCCCGTCCACACCCACGAGCTCATTGCCCACAAAGAGGTTCCCGCCACCTGTACGGAGTCCGGGACGGCGGCGTACTGGGAGTGCTCCGACTGCGGCGCGCTCTTTGCAGACGTTGCCGCGACGACGGAGGTCACGCGTGACGACCTGCTGATTGCCCCGGCGGGGCATACGCTCGTGGCCGTTGCCGAGGTTCCGTCCACGTGCTCTGCCCCCGGCACGGCCGCGCACTGGCGCTGCGAGACCTGCGGCATGCTCTTCGGCGATGACGCCGGGGATCGCGCCGTGACGGCAGACGAGCTGGCGCTTCCGCTGGCGGACCACGACCTCGAGTACGTGCCCGAGGTCCCGTCCACGTGCGTGCAGGCCGGCACGGCCGCGCACTGGCACTGCGCCGTCTGCGGCGAGCGCTTTACGGATGAGGAGGCCACTGCGCCCACCACGCTCGACGATCTGGCGCTCCCGCTCGGCGGCCACGCCCTCACGGCCGTCGCCGAGGTCCCCGCCACCTGCACGACGCCCGGGACGGCGGCCCACTGGGCCTGCACGCTCTGCGGCAAGCTCTTCTCTGACGAGGCCGGCGCGACCGAGGTGACGGCCGACCAGCTCAAGACCGACCTCGCGCCCCACACGCTCGCCAAGGTCGACGCCACGCCCGCCACCTGCACCGATCCGGGCACGAGGGAGCACTGGCGCTGCGAGGTCTGCGGCAAGCTCTTCGTCGACGAGGCCGGCACGGACGAGGTGACGGCCGACCAGCTCAAGACCGACCTCGCGCCCCACGTCCTCACGGCCGTCGCCGAGGTCCCCGCCACCTGCACCAAGACCGGCACCGCGGCGCACTGGAGCTGCACAACCTGCGGCGCCCTCTTCAAGGACGAGAAGGGCATGCAGCCCACGACTGCAGAGGACCTTGTCAAACCGCTTGCGGCCCACAAGCTGACGGCGCACGCCCCCGTGGCGGTCACCTGCACCGAGCCCGGAAGCCTTGCCCGCTGGACCTGCGAGGTCTGCGGCGCCACCTTCCTGGACGACCAGACGCTCGAGCCCGCCGGTGACGTTGTCGTTCCGGCAAAGGGGCACGATGCCATCTACCACGAGCGCATCGCCCCCACGACCAAGGAAGCGGGCCGCGCGGCGTACTGGGAGTGCGCCACCTGCGGAAAGATCTTCTCCGACGAGGCCATGACCAAGGAGACCACCAGAGACGCGCTCGCCATCCCCAAGCTCAGGGTCTTCACCGTCACCTTCGACGACTGCCTCAAGGGAACCGATGGCGTCACGTACGAGGTGACCGAGGGGCGCGCCGCGCCGCGGCCCAAGGACCCGTCCCTCAAGGGCTGGAAGTTCGAGGGCTGGTACGTCTACGACGGCGGCTGGGCCCGCGAGGCGTATGACTTCGACGCGGCCGTGACCGGAGACCTCACGCTCTACGCAAGGTGGAGCGAGCTTCCGGATGCCGAGAAGGACGCCGAGGCGCCCACGCTCCCCGAGACCGGGGACCCGCTCAACATCACCGCCCCCGCGGTCGTTGCCGTCATAGGCGTGGCGGCGCTTGCGGGAACCGTCGTCCTCAGGAGGCGCGCCCGCCGCTAGGCGCCCTGGGACATGACCAAACGCCGTCATGACGACGGCGCCTTCGGGGCCTCGCCGCGCGCGGGGCCCCGCTCGTTTGTGGGGCGTCCGTCGGGCCGTGCGTATCCCTGCGCACCCTGCGGTAAAATCAATCCGTCAAACGCGCGTCAAAGCCGAGGAGGCCCCATGATCGATCGCTACACCCGTCCGGAGATGGGCCACATCTTCTCCCTGGAGAACAAGTACCGCATCTGGCAGGAGATCGAGGTGCTGGCCTGCGAGGCACACGCCGAGATGGGCAAGATCGGCATCACGAAGGAGGAGGCCGCCTGGATCCGCGAGCATGCGGACTTCAACAAGGACGAGGTCGACGCCATCGAGGCCGTGACCAACCACGACGTCATCGCCTTCCTCACCAACATGGGCGAGTACATCGACCGCGACGTGCCCGAGGGCGAGCCCAAGCCGTCGCGCTGGGTCCACTTTGGCATGACCTCCTCCGACCTGGGCGACACGGCCCTCTGCTACCAGCTCGTCCAGGCCACCGACATCCTCATCGAGGACTGCCGCCGCCTCGGCGAGATTTGCAAGCGCCGCGCCTTCGAGGAGCGCGACACCCTCTGCGTGGGCCGCACCCACGGCATCCACGCCGAGCCCATGACCTTTGGCATGAAGTTCGGCAGCTGGGCCTGGGAGCTCAAGCGCGACTACGACCGCCTCAAGGACGCCCGCGCCAACGTGGCCTTTGGCGCCATCTCCGGCGCGGTGGGCACCTACTCCTCCATCGACCCGTTCGTCGAGGAGTATGTCTGCGAGCACCTGGGCCTCGTCCACGACCCGCTGTCCACGCAGGTCATCTCCCGCGACCACCACGCCTACCTCGCCGGCGTCCTGGCCACCACCGCCGCCACTTGCGAGCGCATCGCCACGGAGATCCGCAACCTCCAGAAGACCGACACCCTCGAGGCCGAGGAGCCGTTCCGCAAGGGCCAGAAGGGCAGCTCGGCCATGCCGCACAAGCGCAACCCCATCACCGTGGAGAAGGTCTGCGGCCTCTCCCGCGTGGTGAAGGCCAACGCGCAGGTGGCCTTTGACAACGTGGCCCTCTGGCACGAGCGCGACATCTCGCACTCCTCTGCCGAGCGCGTGGCGCAGGCCGACAGCTTCATCGCCCTCGACCACATGTTCCAGTGCCTGACTCGCATCGTGGACGGTCTCATCCTCTACCCGGCGCAGATGCTCGCCAACCTCAACAAGACGCGCGGCCTGATTTTCTCGTCCAAGGTGCTGCTCGCCCTCGTGGAAACCGGCATCACGCGCGAGGAGGCCTACGCCATCGTGCAGGAGAACGCCATGGCCACGTGGCGCGAGGTCCAGCAGTGCGCCGGCGGCACCACGTTCCGCGAGAAGCTCGAGGCCGACCCGCGCTGCACCGTGCCGGCCGCGGAGCTCGACGCCATCTTCGACCCGCGCGCCTTCCTCACCCGCGCCGGCGTCGTCTTTGACCGCCTGGAGCAGCTGAACTTTGACTAACCGCGCGCCGTGCAAAAGGGACAGTCGCTTTTGCACGGCGGCACAGACATCAGAGCGCGTGCAAAAGCGACTGTCCCTTTTGCACGGGAGGAGCGGACATGCACTTTGACTACACGCCGCGCGGGGTCTGCTCGCGCGCCATCCACATCGACCTCACCGACGACGGCAAGACCATCGAGCAGGTCTCCTTTGAGGGCGGCTGCAACGGCAACCTCAAGGCCGTGAGCAAGCTCGTCAAGGGCCACGCCGTGGACGAGATCGTGGGCATCCTCGCGGGCAACACCTGCGGCCCGCGGCCGACCTCGTGCGCGGACCAGCTGGCCCGCGCCCTCACCGAGGCCTCGGCGCAGGCGCGCTAGGCGAGAAGGACGGTCGACCCGGTGAGGCTTCCCAAGCTCAAGATGACCAGGCGCTCGCTCTTCAAGGCGACGGCCGTCGGCGGCGTCACCGCGGCAGCGGTGGGCGTGCTGGCCGGCTGCACGCACGCGTCGGACGAGGGTGAGGCGGCCGACCCCACCGTGGTCGACGAGTCCGAGGCGGACGACATCCTCTCTGAGTTCGAGGGCGTTGACACCACGCTCGCCGTCGAAGGCTCGTGGACTCTGCCCCTGGGCAACGTGCTCCACCCGGCGGAGGGCACGTGGATACCCGTCACCACGGCCGGCTCGTCGGCCACGCCGATGGTCAAGGGGTCGGCGTTCTCGCTCGCGTCCGGCACGCTCTCCGAGGTGGTGCCGGAGCCGGTGAGCGGCTCTGCAACGGCGGTCATCTACGACGCGCGCTGCTCGGACAGCGTGTACGCGTGGACCGAGCTCGACCTGGTGACGCGCGCGTGGACGCTCCACGCCTCCTCGTTTGCCGACGGCGCGCTGAGCGGGGATACCAAGACGCTCTGGGAGGGCACGGCGGACTACGACCCCGCCCCCTTCGCCGTCTCCGGCTCGAGCGTAATCTGGCAGGTCCAGCCCTCGACGCTCGGCACCAAGACGCAGGAGCACTCCTTTTGCTACATCTGGCACGCCGGGGACTCCGACGCCCAGGCGGTGGTGGAGTCGCCGGGCCGCTTTGCCACGTGGCCGACGGTCTCGGGAGGCGTGGTCACCCTCGCGCCGCGCGTCCGCGCCTCGGAGGGGACCTACTACGGCGTCACCGCCTACGCGCTCTCGGACGACCTCAAGACGCGCGTCGACCAGCTCGTCATGCCGCAGAGCGTGCGCCCCTTCCGCGCGGTGCGCGTGGGCGATCGGTTTCTCGTCTCGGTTGAGGCGAGCTACAGCTCGGGCGGCCTCCTCGGGCAGATGGGCACCTACATCGGCACCTCGTCGGCTGGCTTCTACCGCCTCAACCGCGAGCCCTCGGAGTGCGGCTGCGGCAACGGCGACCTGTTCATCGTCAAGAGCAACGCCTCGTATCTCGTGCTCGACCTCGCGCAGCGACAGTACTCGGCGCTGCCCTCGGCGGACCGCATCGTCGACTACGGTGAGTACCCCGCCCGCGTGGGCGAGTGCGACCTCTTCGTGACGTTCTCGACGGTCAAGGACGCGGACACCGGCTACCCCGCTTCCGTCGCGGTGCGTACCTTCCGCCTGTAACTTGGAATCTCCAGCGGCCCGGTAGGGTACACTAGGGTCATCCACGGACCGGGTTTCCGGAGACGACCAGTCGCTAGCGAGGAGGCCAGCATGGCTTCAGATGAGAAGAAGATTCTGCTCGTTGAGGACGAGAAGGCGATCAGGGACGCCGTCGCTGCGTACCTCGAGCGCGAGAGCTACATCGTGCGCGGCGTCGGCGACGGCCAGAGCGCCGTCGAGGAGTTCGAGAAGCACACCTTCGACCTCGTCATCCTCGACCTCATGCTCCCCAAGCTCTCGGGCGAGCGCGTGTGCCGCGCCATCCGGGAGACCTCCAACGTGCCTATCATCATGCTGACCGCCAAGGGCGAGGTCGAGGACCGCATCATCGGCCTCGAGCTCGGCGCGGATGACTACCTCATCAAGCCCTTCTCGCCGCGAGAGCTCGTCGCCCGCGTGCGCGCCCTGCTGCGCCGCGCCCACACCGAGGCCGAGCCGCAGCTCGAGGTGCTCGACTTCGGCGACCTCGTGATTGACATCTCGGGTCACAAGGTCCTCGTGGAGGGCAAGGAGGTCGACCTCACGGCCTCCGAGTTCAAGCTGCTCACCACGCTCGCGCGCTACCCGGGCCGCGTCTACACGCGCATGGAGCTCGTGGAGAAGGTCCTCGGCTACGACTTCGAGGGCTACGAGCGCACCATCGACTCGCACGTCAAGAACCTGCGCGCCAAGCTGGGCGACGACCCGCGCAACCCGCGCTGGCTCTACACCGTCCACGGCGTGGGCTACCGCTTCGAGGCTCCCGAGAAGGCAGCCGACGCCAGCGGCCGATAGGCGCAGGATGTCCGCGCGCTTTGTCACCGGAAGGGACGCACAGCTGGACGAGGGCGGCTCCGAGCGGCCCTCGTCCTCTCGTAGCTCGTGGAACACTATCAAGCCCTCGCCCAAGCGCGGCAGGCCCTACTCCACGAGCCTCACGCTCGGCTTTGCGCTGACGGCCATCATGACGGCCGCGGTGCTCGTGGTCGTGCTCGCCGTGGTGTGGGAGGGCCAGTTCATGGCCTACACCCGCCAGAACATGCAGAGCATCGCCGACTCCACCGCGGAGGGGATCTCCGAGGCCTATCAGGAGACCGGCAAGCTCGACGAGACGGCCGTCTCGGTGGCCGCCGGCGCGTCCTCCATATCGTCCGACATCGTGGTGCAGGTGGTGGACGCCAAGGGCAACGTGCTCTATGACGACACGTGGGCCCGCGCGACCACCCTCTCGCCGGACGCGCCCGAGGGCGCAAAGCCCGTCCCCGCCACGGTGCCCACCGCCCAGGAGGCGCTCGTCACCTCGCAGATCATCGCGGGCGACGGAAGCGTCATCGGCGAGGTGCGCCTCTGGGCCTTTGGCTCCGAGGCCCTGCTCACCAAGAGCGACGCGTCGTTCAGGGCCAACTCCTACGGGGCCATCGCCACGGCCGCCGCCATCGCCGCCCTTCTCGCCTGCGTGATCGGGTACTTTGTCTCGCGCGGGATGGCCCAGCCCATCCAGCGGATCACGTCCACGGCCAACCAGATCAGAAACGGCGACCTCACGGCGCGCACCGGCGTCACCGGCACCGACGAGATCGGCCAGCTCGGGGAGACCTTCGACGACATGGCCACGACCATCGAGCGTGACATCAAGCTCGAGCACCGCCTCACCGGCGACGTGGCCCATGAGCTCAGGACCCCGCTCATGGCCATGCAGGCCACGGTGGAGGCCATGCAGGACGGCGTCCTCCCCGCGGACGACGAGCATCTGGAGGTCGTGGCCTCCGAGGTCCGCCGGCTCTCGCGCCTCATCGACGCCATGCTCAAGCTCTCGCGCCTGGAGAACGGCACCACCGAGGTCAAGGTCGAGAAGACCGACATGGTGTACCTCGTCAAGAGCCTCGTCTCCGCCCAGCACCAGCTCTTCCACGAGCGCGGCCTCCACCTGCGCTTTGTTGACGAGACCGCCCACGGCGAGCTCTATGCGGAGGTCGACCCCGACCTCATCCGCGAGGCCATCGTGAACCTCATGAGCAACGCCATGCGCTACACCAACGCGGACGGCTGGGTGAAGGTCTCGCTGCGCCAGGAGCGCTCCGACGTGCTGATTGCCGTCCAGGACACCGGCATCGGCATCGCCAAGGAGGACATCCCGCAGACCTTCTCGCGCTTCTGGCGCTCGGACGTGAGCCGCGAGCGCGTGTCCGGCGGCCTTGGCGTGGGCCTGGCCATCACCAAGGAGATCGTGGACAAGCACAACGGCACGATCCTCGTGGAGTCCGAGCTCGGCAAGGGGACCACGTTCACGCTGCGCATTCCCCAGCGCCGCGAGCGCAAGGAGAAGGACCGGTAGCGCCCCTGCGCCCCCTCGCGCCGCGGCGTGGGTGACGTATACTGGTTGGTTGAGTAAAACGCCAACGAAAGGTGGCCGGAATGGCTGAGATGGAACTTCGTCCGGACTCGCACGGCAAGGTCCGCGACATCTACGACTGCGGCGACAGCCTCCTCATGGTGGCGTCGGACCGCATCAGCGCGTACGACTTCATCCTGCCGGACGAGATTCCCCACAAGGGAGAGATCCTCACCCGCATCTCCGCGTTCTGGTTCGAGCGCTTTGCCGACCTCATCCCCAACCACATGATCTCCTGCGACGTGGCGGACCTGCCCGAGGAGTACGCGCCCTACGCCGACTACCTGGCCGGCCGCTCCATGCTCGTCAAGAAGGCCCAGACCGTGCCCATCGAGTGCATCGTCCGCGGCTATCTCACCGGCTCCGGAAAGAAGACCTACGACGAGGACGGCACCGTCTGCGGCATCAAGCTGCCCGCGGGGCTCACCGAGGCCTCCAAGCTCCCCGAGCCGATCTTCACCCCGTCCACCAAGGCCGAGCTGGGCGACCACGACGAGAACATCTCCTTCGAGCGCTGCTGCGAGATCGTGGGAACCGAGGTGGCCGAGCAGCTGCGCGACGCGTCGCTCGCCATCTACAAGGCCGCGGCCGATTACGCCGCCGAGCAGGGCATCATCATCGCCGACACCAAGTTTGAGTTTGGCTTCATCGACGGCCAGCTCACGCTCATCGACGAGTGCCTCACGCCGGACTCCAGCCGCTTCTGGCCGGCCGACTCCTACGAGGAGGGCAAGGTCCAGCCGAGCTACGACAAGCAGTACGTCCGCGACTGGCTGCGCGCCAACTGGGACATGACCGGCGAGCCGCCGCGCATCCCGGCCGAGGTCATCGAGGGCACCTCCAAGCGCTACCAGGAGGCCTTCCAGATCATCACCGGCACCGAGTTCGTGCCCGCCCGCTAAGCCGAAGACCAGCACCAAAGGAGCTCCATGTCACTCAAGGACACCATCGAGGGCGCCCGTCGCGAGGCCGAGGGCAACGCCGTCGGCCGTCCCAAGAAGGAGGCCGAGGCCATGGCCTCGGGGAGCGAGGAGCGCAAGGGCTTCTCGCGCAGCTCGGCCGCCAAGGCGCGCCCCGTGCGCGAGGCCGGCGCCTCCGTTCGCGTTGAGAGCAAGCCCAAGGGGTCCGGCGCCGGCCGTGCCGAGACCAAGGAGGAGAAGAAGGAGCGCAAGCGCCGCGAGCGCGAGGAGGAGGACATCCGCAACCGCGCCTATGACCTCGTCCTGCGCGAGCTGCCCGGCTACAAGAAGACCGAGAAGGTCTTCTGGGTGTTTCTCGGCGTGGGCATGGCGCTTGCCGTCATCTCGCTTCTGTGCGCCTACGCCTTTGGCCAGAACGCCGACCTCAGCACCTGGCAGGGCATCCTGAGCGTGGCCTCGCTCGTCCTTGCGTATGCGGCCATCATCGGCAGCTTCATCTACGACATGGTGAAGCGCCGTCCGTTCCGCAAGGCCGCCGAGGCCCGCGTCCGCGGCCTCTCCGACAAGAAGCTCCTCGAGCTCTTCCAGCGCGCGAGCGCGGAGGCCTCCGCCAAGAAGGTCGAGAAGCGGGTCGAGAAGAACGAGAAGGGCGCCAAGAAGTAGCTTTTGTCGCCGTGCGCGCACGGTGATAGAATGGTTCATTGCAACGCCTTCGTAGCTCAGGGGATAGAGCACCGCTCTCCTAAAGCGGGTGTCGGCCGTTCGAATCGGCCCGGGGGCACCAGACATGACGCAGGTCGGGGTTCTTGTGGCCCCGACCTGCTTTCGTATGCCGTGTTCCCCGGGGCCTGCTTACGAATCGGGAGTCGTTGCAGCACATCCTCGCGGAGGCGTTAGCAATTCGGGCTCGTTGCAGATGGCGAGAAGAACATGGCGCCCTGAGGGCGTGCGCTGCGCTCAAAATCCGAGCCTGCGCGTTCTTCTCGGCTGTAACGGATGGCTGTTGTTACGCGCTGGATCGCGTCGCGAAATGTGGTGTAAGGGAGACCTGAATTAGGAACGGCCTCCGTCCTAGAATCTCTTTCGACCAAGAGAAGGATTCGAGGGAACGGAGACCGCAATGGACACT
>NZ_JACJKN010000010.1 GCF_016900775.1 Olsenella uli
GGTTTTCAAGGTTCGCCGCGCGGGTCCGGGGCGACCGCCCCGCCGATGCGCGGGGATTAACTATACGCACCCCGCGGCCCCGCGGGGGCCAGAATCGGGAGGTCCACGATTCCTCCATAAATATAGGAGTTTAGCAGCGTTCTTTATCCGCTAATACTAGAGGGCATAGTTGGCAATTAGGGGAACCTCCGAGGGGGCGTGAACCCAATAGCTCGCCTGTTCGACGCAAGATGCCGCCCCCCATCCAGCAAACACGAAGGGGACTCCCGCCGCGCGTGCCGCCTGGGAGTCATGGGCCGTATCTCCCACGTAAATTGCCTCCCCCGGCTTTGCCCCGGCACGCCTCAGGTACTCAAGCAGCGGGTCCGGCTCCGGCTTGTGTCGATCGCTGTCCTCGGCGAGAACTATATTCTCGAAGTACCCGTCAATGCCAAGCGGGGTTATTACCGCCTCATACTCGTCATACCTGCGTGACGAGACGACTCCCATCTTCTTGCCGCTCTTGCGCAGCTCCTCGAGCATCTCGCGCACCCCATAAAAAAGCTTGACCTCGTCGGCGTGCTCCCTTGCGAGCTCATCCCACCTCGCAAGGGCCTCCTTATCGAAAATCCCCAGCCGTGCGAAGGCCTCGTCACCCGGAATCCCCCGGGCAAAGGCGAGGTCCTTGAGGTCTTCCTCCTCACCCGTCCACTCAAAGAGAAGGTCCTAGAGCGCGCGCTGCGAGATGTTGTCCGTATCTGCCAGCGTTCCGTCAACGTCAAAGATCACGTGCTTGAACCCTGCCATATCAGCCCCTTTCGCCTGAGTTGCCTTGAGGCAAGTCTGCCGAGAGGAAGGCCTCTGCACCATATTCATTTGTGCCACTAGGTATCGGATTCACGCCACCTGGCGCGATAGGCAGACGGAGTGCTGCCCATGATTGTTCTGAACGTCTGCGAGAACTGGGCGGCAGATGAGAATCCACAGGACAGCGCAATCGACTCAATGGTTCTTGAAGTATGGGCAAGCAGCCTGCACGACTGTCTCACCCGATACTCGCGAACGTACTGCGCGGGACCCATGCCAACGTAATCCCTAAACGAGCGAAAGCAGTCGCGCACGCTTGTGCAACCCGCCAAGGCGATGTCGGCAACCTCGATGGTCTCGGCATAATGTTCGCGCACGAAATCGCGCATCTTCTCAAAACGAAGATCGCGATGAGTCGGATATGAGGCCGGGCCCTCGCCCATGAGCGGGCGGGCCTTCTCGAGGGCAAGCGCCCAGATCTCCGAGAGCAGTGACCGAAGGCGCAGCTCGTATGCGGCACCGTCCTCTGGGCGCAGGCCAAAAGACCCCCTAAAGAGGCTGAGGGCATGCGCGTCCTGCGGCGAATCCACACTCCAGGAGAGAACCTCAGCTCTACGCGCCTCGACAAGAGGACGAATGCAGCGCTCGGTTATCCGACCACCCGCATCTTCAAGCAGTCTCGGCCTAAAGATGTGGCAGAGCTGAACCGTCCCGGAGCCCTCGTCTGTCGCGCGCGTCATGTGATAGACGCCCGCATTTACAAAGCCAGCCGACCCCGTCCCAAAGCTCGTGACGCCGCGGAGAGTCCGGTACTCCAGCGACCCGCTCTGGACATAGAAAATCTCGACCTCCTGGTGCCAGTGCCAAGGACAGCTGCGGTGCGGGTACCTGTCAAGCTCGGCGCGCTCGAGGACATATGGCCAAGCGTCGGTTATCTCCTCGATGCACTCCTCGTGCCCTCCCCCTCGAAGGGTGATGTGGTCGACGTTCTTCACGGAGACGGCTTTATATGCCGCGCCGCACGACGTCGCACGCTGCGGAGAGCAGCTCGTCTCTGTCCTGCTTCGTCGGGGCCTCCGCATACACCCGCACCACGGAGCCCGTCCTCGACGGACGGACGAGCACCCAGGAGTCATCGTCAAACTGGAGCCTCAGGCCGTCGGCATGAGCGACCTCGACGGGCCTTCTCCCCGCGAGCTCGCCGGGATTGAGGCCGGGAAGCACGTTCCTGAACGCCTGGGTCGACGCCGCGTCGAGCCTGAGGTCTCGCCGCGCGTAGCACATCGTCCCCACGGTCTGCTCGAGCTCCCCCGCCATCGTCGACACGGACTTGCCGGAGCGCGCCACCATCTCGACGGCAAGGAGAGCCACGAGCAGGCCGTCCCTCTCGCGCAGGTGCGCCGGCACGCAGACGCCCCCGTACTCCTCCACGCCCATGATGACGTCGCCCTCGAGCACCTCTCTATATATTCTGGAGAAGCCGACGGGGACCGACGTGACGTCGCATCCGAGGCGCGCGGCCTCGCGCGCGATGCAGGCCGAGCACGTCAGCGTCGTCACGACGCGCCCGTGAACCCCATGTCCCATCACGAGGTTTCCCAGGAGCATCGGCACGAGCACGCGCGCGGGCAGGACCGCGCCGCGCTCGTCGATGATCGCGGCGCGGTCCGCGTCTCCGTCGAGCGCGATGCCCATGTCGGCCCCCTGCGCCACGACGGCCTGCTCGCAGGCGTCGATCCACGGCTCAACCGGGTCTGGGTGGATGCCGCCGAAGTCCTCGCGCGGCTCGACGTGCATCTCGACGACATCACACCCGAGCCCTCTCAGCAGGCGGGCGAGGTGCGTGGTGCCCGAGCCATACATGGCATCGACGACCACGCGCGGCGCACGGCGCGCCACCGCCCCCCCGTCCACGGTCGAGGCGAGGTCGCCGAGATACGGCCCGACGAGGTCGCACTCCTCGAAGGCCCCGCGGGCCAGCGTCGGGGTGAGCGAGATGGCCTGCTCGACCCTGTCGAGAAAGCCCCGCGACACCGGCCCCCCGTCGGAGCCCCGCACGAGAAGCCCCCCGTACTCGCACGAGAGCTCGCTCGCCGTGAGCATGACGGCCCCGCAGGCCAAATCGTCGCGCGAGCAGTTCCAGCCCACGGTCGGGGTGGGGCACGGCGCGTCGGACACGCGCACCGTCAGACCGTACGAGGAGAGGATTCCCGCCGCGAGCCGAGCGAGGTCGCGCGACTCGTGACGGGTGTCATATCCCACGTAGACGGCGGCCTCGGGCGTCGCGTCCGCCCAGACGAGCCCGAGCGCGTCCGCGACGCGCGCCACGCCCTCGGCGTCAAAGCCGTCCTCGTAGCGCCCCCTCCAGCCGTCGCTGCCAAAGCGGATGATGTCGCCTCGCCTATCCAAGAATCGCCGCGCCCTTCTCGCCAAACTCCTCGCGGAACGCATCCGCGAACGCAGGGTCCTCAAGGGCCATCCGCGCGTTGGTGGCGGCCCAGGCGGCGGGGGTACCGGTGTCGCAGCCCTCGGCCGGGTCGACGACGAGCGCGTACATCTCCTCCTCGGCGAGGAGGCGCTCCATGGCGTCGGTCAGCTGGATCTCGTTGCCGGCGCCGGGGCCCTGCGTCGCGAGCAGCTCCATGATGCGCGGGGAGAGCAGGTAGCGGCCGACGATGAAGAGGTGCGAGGGGGCATACTCGGGACGCGGCTTCTCGACGAGGCCCGTGACCTTCCAGATGGCGCCCTCCTGCTCGCCCTCGGCCTCAGTCCCGGGAAGGCAGCCCACGCACTGGCCGGCGATGATGCCATAGCGGCTCACCTGGTCGGCGGGCACCGGGGCCACGGCGATGACCGAGGCGCCGCCGTGCTCGCGCGAGACCTCCGCCATGCGGACACACATCTGGCGGTCGGGCACGAAGTAGTCGCCGAGAAGAACGAAGAAGGGGTCACGGTCGATCTCGTCGGCCGCCTGGAGGACGGCGTGCCCGAGGCCGCGGGCCTCGTCCTGGTAGACGAACGAGACGGGAAGCGTCGACGCCTCGTGGACGCGCGCGGCCTCCGCCGTCTTGCCGCGCTTGCGCAGCATGGACTCGAAGGCGTGGTCGACGGAGAAGTAGGACTCGATCTGGGGCTTCTCGTGAGAGTTGACGATGACCACGCCGTCAACGCCCTCAGGCTCGAGAGCCTCCTCGACCACATACTGGATGACGGGCTTGTCGAGGACGGGGAGAAGCTCCTTGGGGGTGCACTTGGTCGCGGGGAGGAAGCGCGTTCCGAGGCCGGCGGCAGGAATGATTGCCTTCATGGGTGTCCCTTCGGTAGGTTCGTGACCGCGCCGCCCGACGCTGTCCGGCGGCACAAGAAACATACCCCATCCCGCCGCCGACCGAACGTCCTTCTCTGCAAGCGGACGAAGAAGCGCGCCCTCCGCGGGGATGGGCGCGCAACCAACACAGCGAGTTCACAAGTTTGGAGAAGCCGTGCGGCTAGCTTGGCACCTCGATGCCCTGCCGCTCGAGGTAGGCGATGAGCCGCCCCATGGTGTCCTCGGACAGGACGTGCTCCATGAGGCACGCCTCCTCGTCGGCGACCTGAGAATCGACCCCAAGGTCGGACTCGAGAAACGTCCTGAGCGCGCGATGCGCGCGCCAGACCACGGCCGCGTACCTGCGGCCCTCCTCGGTCAGCGTCACGCGCCCATAGCGGCTCTGCGCGACCATGCCCGTCTCCTTGAGCGTGGAGAGCGCCTTGTTGACGCTCGCCTTGGAGACTCCCAGCCGCTCGGCGACGTCCACGGAGCGGACGGAGCCGTCCGCCGAGCCTCCCTCGGTGGAAAGGCGATAAATCGCCTCGAGGTAGTCCTCCCCCGCGCGGGTGAGCGCGTGGTCGCCCTGAACGCCGGTGTTGATCATGTCGGTCTCCCGATTCTCTCTGCGCCCGGGACGCCCTACAGGTCGCCGTCCTCGCACTCGATGCTCGCACGCCTCACGCGCGCGCCGAGCGAGGCCAGCTTCTCGACGAATCCCTCGTACCCACGGTCGATGTGGTGGATGTCCGAGACGGTGGTGATGCCGTCCGCCACGAGGCCCGCCATGACGAGCGCCGCGCCCCCTCGCAGGTCGGGGGACTTCACCTGGGCGCCGGAGAAGCCGTCGACGCCGTGGACAATCGCATGGTGTCCCTCGATCGTGATGTTGGCGCCCATGCGTGAGAGCTCGCTCGCGAGCATGAAGCGGTTCTCGAAGACGTTCTCGGTGATGATGCAGCTGCCCTTGGCGAGGGCGAGCAGGCACATGGTCTGGGCCTGCATGTCCGTGGGAAAGCCGGGGAAGGGGAGCGTCTGGATGTCGGTCGGGACGAGCGGGCGGTCGCGCCAGGCAGTGCAGACGCGATCGCCGCACTCGATCGTCACGCCCATCTGCTCGTACTTCCTGAGGACGAGGCCGAGGTGCTTGGGCTCGAAGCCGCGCACCGTCACGGGCTCGCCGGTGAGCGCGCCGATGGCAAGGAACGTCCCCGCCTCGATGCGGTCCCCCACGACCTTGTGCGTGACCGGGTGGAGCTCGGAGACGCCCTCTATCTCGATGACGGGCGAGCCGGCACCCTTGATCTTGGCGCCCATCTCGTTCAGGAGATTTGCCAGGTCGACGATCTCCGGCTCGCGGGCGGCGTTGTCGATCGTGGTGACGCCCTCGGCGAAGACCGAGGCCATCATGAGGTTCTCGGTGGCGCCGACGCTCGCAAAGGAGAGGGTGACGGTCTCGCCCTTGAGGCCGTGCGGGGCGCTCGCGTGGATGTTGCCGTGATCGACCTTGAACTCGACGCCGAGCGCCTCGAGGCCGAGGATGTGCATGTCAATCTTGCGCGCGCCGATGTTGCAGCCGCCCGGCATGGCCACGACCGCCTTGCCAAAGCGCGAGAGAAGCGGGCCCAGAACGGCCGTCGAGGCGCGCATCTGGGCGACGAGGTGATAGGGCGTCTCCCACGAGTCGACGCTCGACGTGTCGATCCTGAGCTCGTGCTCGTTCACGACCTCGATCTTGGCGCCGATGTTCTTGAGGACCTTCCCCATGACGTGGACGTCGGCGATGTTGGGGACGTTGGTGAGCGTGGTCACCCCGGGCGCCATGATGGTGGCGGCCATGAGCTTGAGGGCCGAGTTCTTGGCACCCTCAACGCGCACCTCGCCCGTGACGCGATGCCCGCCCTCGATCTGAATGACGTCCATGTGGCCTCCGTGCTAGCGCGGGCCCGCGGCCGGGCCCTTCGTGACTTGCTTGAGCAAAAGGTTACACCACCGGACCTTGCTCTCGTAGTAGGCGCGTCGATGGTCGCCGTCCTCAACCTGATCGAGATGCTCGATGGCGCGTTCGCGCGTCTCGCGGACCTTGTCCGGGTCGATGTCGTCAACGCGGCGCGCGTGGTCGGCGAGGATGATGACGCCGTCGTCGTCAATCTCGGCATAGCCGCCGGAGACGACGACGTCATACTCGTGGCCGCCGTCGCTCTGGAGGGCGGTGATGCGAACGACGCCGTCCCCGAGCGCGACGATCTCGGCCGCGTGGCCCGGCCAGACGCCGAGCTCCCCGGCATACGTGACGAGGATGAGGTGGTCGACGGGCCCGTCGAACATGAGCCCGTCAGGCCGCACGAACTGGCAGTTGAGCTCAGCCATCTCGCTCCCCTAGCCCTTTGCCCCGCCGGACATCGCGGCCGCCCTCTGGCGGACGTCCTCGATCGTGCCCGCAAAGCGGAAGGCCTGCTCGGGCAGGTCGTCGCACTTGCCGTCGACAATCTCGGCGAAGGAGCGCACGGTGTCCTCGACGGTCACGTACGTGCCGGGGTTGCCGGTGAACTTCTCGGCCACGTGGAAGGACTGGGAGAGGAACTGCTGGATCTTGCGGGCGCGCGAGACCACGTTCTGCTGCTCCTCGGAGAGCTCGTCCATGCCGAGAATGGCGATGATGTCCTGCAGGTCGGAGTACTCCTGGAGCGTCTCCTGCACCGCCATGGCCACGCGGTAGTGCTCCTCGCCCACGATCGAGGGGTCGAGCGCGGAGCTCGAGCTCGCAAGCGGGTCGACGGCCGGGTAGATGCCGAGGTCCGTGATCGCGCGCGAGAGGACCGTCGTGGCGTCGAGGTGCGTGAACGTGGTGGCAGGCGCCGGGTCCGTGAGGTCGTCAGCGGGAACGTAGACGGCCTGGACCGAGGTGATCGACCCCTCCTTGGTGGAGGTGATGCGCTCCTGGAGCTCGCCCATCTCGGTGGCCAGCGTGGGCTGGTAGCCAACGGCCGACGGCATGCGGCCGAGAAGGGCCGAGACCTCGGAGCCCGCCTGGGAGAAGCGGAAGATGTTGTCGATGAACAGCAGCACGTCCTGGCCCTGGTCGCGGAAGTACTCCGCGGTGGTGAGGCCGGCCAGCGCCACGCGCATGCGCGCTCCGGGCGGCTCGTTCATCTGGCCGTAGACCAGGCAGGTCTTCTCGATGACGCCCGATTCGCTCATCTCGAGGTAGAGGTCGGTGCCCTCGCGGGTGCGCTCGCCGACGCCCGTGAAGACCGAGGTGCCGCCGTGCTGCTGGGCGAGGTTGTTGATGAGCTCCTGGATGAGGACCGTCTTGCCAACGCCCGCGCCGCCGAACAGGCCCGTCTTGCCGCCGCGGACGTAGGGCTCGAGAAGGTCGATGGCCTTGATGCCGGTCTCGAAGATCTCCGTCTGCGTGGTGAGCTCGTCAAAGGCGGGCGCGGGGTGGTGGATCGGGTAGTACTGGACGTCGTCGGGGGTCTCCTTGCCGTCGACCGGCTGGCCCATGACGTTCCAGACGCGGCCGAGCGTGGAGGGGCCGACGGGCATCATCATGGGATGGCCGGTGTCGCGCACCTTGAGGCCGCGCGTGAGGCCGTCGGTCGAGGACATGGCCACGGTGCGGACGACGCCGCCCGGCAGCTGCGACTCGACCTCGAGAACCGTGCTCACATGGCCGACGGGGGTGTCGCCCTCGACGGTGAGCGCGGTGTAGACGCTCGGGACCTGCCCCTCGAACTGCACGTCAACGACGGGCCCGACAATGCGGACGACCGTGCCCACGCCCACGGAGCGGTTGAGCTTGTTGTAGGCCGCCTCCTCGAGCGCGGAGCGCGGCTCCAGGTTCTTCTCTGACATCAGTAGTCCTCCAATGCGGACGCGCCGCCGATGATCTCGTTGAGCTCGGTGGTGATGGCGCCCTGGCGCTCACGGTTGTACGTGCGTGCGAGCGAGTCCAGGACCTCCTTGGCGTTGTCGGTCGCGGACTGCATGGCGCGGCGGCGCGCACCGTGCTCCGCGGCGGCGGAGTCGAGCAGGGCGTGGAAGATGACCGTCCTGAAGTAGGCCGGCATGAGGTGCCCCAGAACCTCCTCGGGAGAGGGGTCAAACGCGAAGTCCGTGTGCTCGCGCACGCCCACCGTCGAGAGCGCCTCGCGCTCGCGCGGCTTGTTGGGCATCGTGAGCTGCTCCTTGGTGAGCGGGAGCAGCTGCTCGGTCACCTGCGTCTGCTCCACGCGGTTCTTAGCGTGCCAGTAGTAGAGCACCACGCGGTCGATGGCCCCCGAGGCATAGCCGTCCATGACGTAGGAGGCGATGCGGTCCGCCTGGTCCATGTTCGGCTCCGAGGAGATGCCGACGAACGACATCACGGGGGCCGTCTTGCGGTACGTGAAGTACTCGGTGGGCTTGCGCCCGCAGGTTATGACGGACGAGGAGACCCCGCGCGCCGCGAGCTCCGCCATCTCGTGCTCGACCGCGCGCTGGGGCAGGATGTTGAACCCGCCCGCGAGGCCGCGGTCGGACGCGATGAGGATGAAAAGGACGTGCCTCTCCTCGGCATGCTTCGCCAGGAGCGGCTGCGAGGCGTCAAACCCCGCGGCGGCAACGTTGGCGAGCATGCGCGTGATGGCGTCCTTGTAGGGCTCCGCCTCCTCGGCCCTCGTAAGCGCCTTGCGGATCCGCGCGGTGGAGATCATCTCCATCGTGCGCGTGATCTGCATGGTGCTCTGGATCGAGGAGCGGCGCCTCTGTATCTCGCGCAGGTTAGCCATCGGGCATTACTCCTGACCGAGCGAGGGCGCGCCGGCGTGGTCGACCGTCGGCTCGGCGTTCTTCTCGACGTCCTCGCGCACCTTGTTGGGGTGCTCCTTGAGAAACTCCGCCTTGAAGTGGGCGATGTGCGTGCGCAGGCGGTGCTGCTGGTCCTCGCCGATCTTGCCCTCGAGCAGCGAGTCGCGCAGGCGCGGGTGGCGCTCAGCCATGTAGCGGGCGAGCCCGTCGCGGAACAGGTTCACGTTGCCGAGGTCGATGTCGTCGAGGAAGTCTTCCTTGGCGGCAAAGATGGCGATGATCTGGTCGCGCACGTCAAGCGCCGAGTAGCGCTGCTGCTTGAGCAGCTCCATCATGTGGGCTCCGTGGTTGAGCTGGTACTGCGTCGTGGCGTCGAGGTCGGAGCCAAACTGCGAGAAGGCCTGCTTCTCGCGGTAGGCCGCCAGGTCCAGACGCAGCGTGCCCACGACCTGCTTCATGGCCTTGACCTGCGCGTCGCCACCGACGCGCGACACCGAGATGCCCACGTCGACCGCAGGGCGCTGGCCCTGGAAGAAGAGGTTGGACTGCAGGTAGATCTGGCCGTCCGTGATGGAGATCACGTTCGTGGGGATGTAGGCGGAGACGTCGCCCTCCTGCGTCTCGATGATCGGGAGCGCCGTGAGCGAGCCGCCGCCGTTGGCGTCGGAGAGCTTGCAGGCGCGCTCGAGCAGGCGCGAGTGCAGGTAGAAGATGTCGCCGGGGTAGGCCTCGCGTCCGGGCGGACGGTGCAGCGTCAGCGACATCTGACGGTAGGCCACCGCCTGCTTGGAGAGGTCGTCGTAGACCACGAGGACGTGTCCGCCGGGGTGCTCGGCGTCCGCGGGGTTGCCGTGCTCGTCGTTGTACATGAAGTACTCGCCGATGGCGGCGCCCGCCATGGGGGCGATGTACTGCATCGGGGCGGAGTCGGCGGCCGTGGCAGCCACGATGACCGTCTTGTCGAGGACGCCGCGCTGCGAGAGGGACTCGCGGATCGTGGCGACCGTGGACGCCTTCTGGCCGATGGCCACGTAGATGCAGATCATGTCGGTGGTGCGCTGGTTGACGATGGCGTCGATGGCGATGGCCGTCTTGCCCGTCTTGCGGTCGCCGATGATGAGCTCGCGCTGGCCGCGGCCGATGGGCACCATCGCGTCGACGGCGAGAAGCCCGGTCTGGACGGGCTCGCACACGGGCTGGCGCTCCATGATGCCAGGGGCCTTGAACTCGATAGGACGACGATGCGTGGTGCTGATGGGGCCGAGGCCGTCGATGGGCTGGCCGAGGGGATTGACCACGCGGCCGAGCATGGCGTGCCCGACCGGGATGTCCATGACGCGGCCGGTGGTGCGGCACTCGTCACCCTCCTTGATGTCCTCGACGTCGCCGAAGAGGACCGCGCCGACCTCGTCGCGGTCGAGGTTCTGGGCGAGGCCGTAGACGTCACGCCCGGTGAGAGAACTCGTGAACTGGAGAAGCTCTCCGGCCATGGCGCTCTTGAGGCCCGACACGTGAGCGATGCCGTCGCCGACCTCCGTCACGACGGAGGCCTCCTGCTGGTCGACCGTGGCGTTGATGGCCGCGAGCTCCTTGCGGAGCGTGTCCATGATCTTCTGCGAGCTGATGGTGTCCGTCACTTCTCCTCACCTCCAATGAACGAAGAGGAAAGCGTCTTTCTGATGTTTGCGAGCTGGGCGCGGACCGAGGCGTCGTAGCGCTTGCCGCGCACCTCGAGCATGATGCCGCCGATGATGCCGGGGTCCACGCGCTCGACGAGGTAGACGGGGGCGTCAAGGTCACGCTCGGCCTTGCTGAGCACCTTGGCGCGCAGCGCCTCGTCCATGGGGACGGCCGTGGTGACGGTCACGGAGACCGTGCGGTCCTCGGTGTCGAGCAGCTCCTTGTACTGCTTGGCCACCTCCGCCACGAGGTCGAGGTCGTTCTCGCGCTGCATGGCGGCGAGGGTCTCGAGGACCTCGGGAGAGAACTTCCGGGCGTGCTGCCACTGGACGAGGTCGGCGTTGGCGCGCCCCTCGGAGCGGGCCGCCTCTATGAGCGCCCGGGTGTAGGCCTCGACTCTCTCGACGTCGGAGCGCTTAGTTGCCATTTGGGGTGCCCACTTCCGCAAGGTACTTCTCGGCCAGGCGGCGCTGCTGCTCCTCGGAGAGGTCGTTGCCGATGATCTTGCTCGCAATCTCCACGGAGAGGTCCACGACGGAGCCCGAGAGCTCGATCATGGCCTTGTGGCGCTCGGAGTTCACGGCACCGTGCGCCTTGGCGATGATGTCGACGGCCTCCTTCTGCGCCTTGGCCAGGATGCGCGAGCGCTCCTCCTCGGCCTCGCGCTTGGCCTTGGCCACGATGGCCTCGGCCTCGCGGTGGGCCTCGACGATCTTCTCGTCATAGGCGCGCGCCTGCTCGGCGGCCTCGACCTTGGAGCGCTCGGCGGCGTCGAGGTCGGACTGGATCTTCTCCTGCCGCTTCTCCATCATCTGGAGGACCTGCGGCCACACGAGCTTGGCGAGAACGGCCCAGATGATGAGGAAGGCGATGAGGGCCGGGATGAACTCCGCGGGCTTGGGGATGAGGATGTCGGCCCCCACCGCGGACTCCTCCGCGAGCGCGATGGCCGGGGTTGCCGAGAGCGCGAGCGCCCCCGAGACGGCCAGCGCGCGCACGGCGGCCTTGTTAGGTGTGTTCTTCATGCGTGCCTCCAACTCGCTCGTCCGACAGCCCCTACTTGACGATGAGGCTGACGACGAAGCCGATGAGGGCGAGCGCCTCGACGAACGCCGAGCCCAGGATGAAGACCGTGAAGAGACGGCCCTGGACCTCGGGCTGGCGAGCCATGCCCTGAGCGACACCGCTGGCGGCAAGGCCGATGCCGATGCCCGCGCCGATAACGCCGAGACCATAACCAACGACACCGAGAGCTCCCACTGTTCCTCCTTTGACATCCGCCCCGCGCTCCTGTCGCGCACGTTGGGGCGAGTTCAAACCAAACGTACTATGCACTGCGGGCGTGCCCGCGAGTTGCCGCTGCTACTCCTCGTCCGACTCCGCGATCTGGATGTAGACCGCAGAGAGCAGGGCGAAGACATATGCCTGGATGGCGGCGACCATAATCTCCACCACGTAGATGACGAGCAGGATGCCGACCCACAGCACGGACGCGCCGGCCTGGATCGCCGTGGCCACGGAGAAGGCCTGGATCATCGGCTCGAAGAAGAGGGAGGCCAAAATCGCAAAGGTGCCCATGACGACGTGGCCCGCGAAGAGGTTGCAGAAGAGTCGGACGGCGAGCGTGATGAGGCGAAGGATCGTGGAGAAGACCTCGATGAGCCACACCAGCGCGTTGAGCGGGAAGGCGACCCCGGCCGGGGCGAGGCTCTTGGCATAGCCGAGCGCGCCGTGCTTCTTCACGCCGCAGACGATGAAGTAGACGAAGGAGCACACGGCGAGCGCCGCCGTGGTGGAGATGGTGCCCGTGCCGGGCTTGCAGCCCGGGATGATGCCCACGATGTTGTTGGCGAGCACCACGAGGAAGATGGACGCGATGAACGGGAAGTGGCGCTTCCAGGACTCGCCGAGCAGCCCCTTGCACATGTCGTCGCGGACGAACTCCACGAGGTACTCCATGCCGTTCACGAAGACTCCCTTGGGGACGAGCCCCTTGGACTGGCGCTTCTTGAAGGCAAAGAGCAGGATAAGCATCAAGACGATAGCCACGGCGAACCAGAACGAGTACTGCGTGAATCCGGCGACATCAAGATTGCCGAAGATCGCCTGAGACTTAAAGCTCGAGACGAGCTCGTTGACCTCATCTCCCAGGCTGTCCAGAGGATTGCCCACGCTCATCCTTCCCTTCTCTCTGGGGACGGCCGTTGGCCGCCCTCCAGGCGCGGATTGCCTCGATTGCCCAGAAGAGCAGAAACGAGCCGACCAGCGCACAACCGAACTCCAAGAAGCCCCCGTTCGTGGCAGCATACACCACGAGCAGGACAACAGTGAGCGTGAGAAACGACACGCCCACGGCCGCGATGCCGGCGGCCAGCGAGACCGCGCGACTTCCCCTCAGAGCCCGCTCGAACAGAACGGCCGGAGCGACGCAGCCCAGAAGGCCGAAGAGCGCGCCGGCGGCGATGGCAACCTGAGGCTCCAAGCTCCACCGCCTCCCGTCCGAGCGAATTCAGGACATTCGAAGTCTAGCGCGCCCGCAAAATTGGTCAAGCAGGCTGCCGGCCGCCGCCCCCGATTCGACACAATCGTGAAGGGCGCTTCTCGACGTTGCCGAAATGCGAGTTCTGGCAGTCGCGGAATCCCGGCACCTGGGAAGATGTCATCACCCGTTGCAGAAAGCGGGCTTATGGCAGCCCCATTGCTGCCATAAGCCCGAATCTCACAACGCGCATCCGCGGCCAGCTGCCACGACCGCGCCTTCCAGAACGCACGGGGCGAGAAGAACGTCGCGCCGACGACCTACTTGGTGCCGTAGATGCGGTCGCCCGCGTCGCCGAGCCCCGGCAGGATGTAGGCGTGGTCGTTGAGCTGGCGGTCGAGTGCGCAGGTGTAGAGGCGCACATCCGGGTCGAAGTCCAGCGTGGCGCGCACGCCCTCGGGCGCGGAGACGAGCGTGAGGCAGCGGATGTCGCGCACGCCGGCCTCGCGGAGGAACTGGATGGCCGCCGTAAGCGAGCCGCCGGTGGCGAGCATGGGGTCGACGACCAGGCAGATGCGGTTCTCGATGTCAGGCGGGAACTTGCAGTAGTACTGATGCGGCACGTGCGTCTCGGGGTCGCGGTACATGCCCACGTGGCCCACGCGCGCGGAGGGGACGAGCTGGAGCAGGCCGTCCACCATGCCGAGGCCGGCGCGCAGGATCGGGATGATGGCGACCTTCTTGCCGGAGAGCCGGCGGCAGGTGGTGACCTCAAGCGGCGTCTCCACCTCGACGTCCTCGAGCGGGAAGTCGCGCATGGCCTCATAGCCCTCAAAGATCGCAAGCTCGTTCACGAGCTCGCGGAACTGCTTGGTGGGCGTGTCCTTGTCGCGCAGGATGGAGAGCTTGTGCTGCACGAGCGGGTGGTCGATGACGGTGAAGCGTGCCGGGTCGAACTCCTCTGCCATTTCTGCTCCTTTCCGCAAATTGGGGACAGTCCCCAATTTACATAAAACATTTCTGCTAATTGGGGACTGTCCCCAACTTGCAGACTAGTCGAGCTCGGGGTAGAGCGGGTGCTCGGCGAGCAGCTCGCGCACCTCCATGCTGATGCGGTCCATGAGGGCATCGTCGCCGTGGCCCGCAACGACGTCGCCGATGAGCTCACCCACGCGCTCGCACTCCCGCTCGGTGAAGCCGCGGGTGGTGACGGCAGCCGACCCCACGCGGATGCCGCTCGCGACGAAGGGCGAGCGCTTCTCGCCGGGGATGGTGTTCTTGTTGACCGTGATGCCCACCGAGTCGAGCAGGCCCTCGGCATCCTTGCCCGTGACGTCGCCCGCCGGGGTGAGGTCGACGAGCAGGAGGTGGTTGTCGGTCCCGCCGGAGACGAGCCGCAGCCCGCGCGACTCCATGCCGCGCCCGAGCGCCTTTGCGTTGGCGAGGATGGCGTCGGTGTAGGCGGCAAAGTCCGGGGAGAGCGCCTCGCCAAAGGCGACGGCCTTGCCGGCGATGACGTGCTCGAGCGGGCCGCCCTGGCTGCCGGGGAAGACCGCGGAGTTGAGCCTCTTGGCAAGGTCCGCATCGTTTGCCAGGATGAGGCCGCCGCGCGGTCCGCGCAGGGTCTTGTGCGTGGTGGAGGTGGTGACGTCCGCAAAGGGCACGGGGCTGGGGTGGCGGCCGGTGGCCACGAGGCCGGCGATGTGGGCCATGTCCACCATGAGGGAGGCGCCCACGGAATGGGCGATCTGGGCGAAGCGCTCGAAGTCGATGACGCGCGGGTAGGCCGAGGCACCGGCGATGATCACCTTGGGGCGGTGCTTCTCGGCGAGCGCCGCCACGGCGTCGTAGTCAATGCGCTCCGTCTGGGAGTCCACGCCGTAGGAGACGATGTTGTAGAGCTTGCCGGAGAAGTTGGCCGGCGAGCCGTGCGTGAGGTGGCCGCCGTTGTCGAGCGCCATGCCCATGACGGTGTCGCCGGGCGTGGCCAGCGCCGCGAGGGCGGCGTAGTTGGCCTGGGCGCCCGAGTGCGGCTGCACGTTGGCAAAGCCCGCGCCGAAGAGCTTGCAGGCACGGTCGCGCGCGAGGTTCTCCGCCTTGTCGACCGCCCAGCAGCCGCCATAGTAGCGCTTGCCGGGCAGGCCCTCGGCGTACTTGTTGGTGAGGGGCGACCCCACGGCCTCCATGACGGCCAGCGAAACGAAGTTCTCCGACGCGATGAGCTCGACGGAGGAGCGCTGGCGGCGCAGCTCGTCCTCGACCGTGGAGAAGACCTCGGGATCGGACGCTCTCAGGTGCTCGCAGAACATGGGACCTCCTCTGGTTGGGAGCCGCCCCGAGCGCCATCACGCGTCCCGCGCGGCCCGGCTCGCCGATCCGCAGGGCACCCCTGCGGCGTGCGCTTGGTATAGCGTAGCACGACGACGCGAGGTCTCCGTGAGCGCCGTGTTACGCCCCGCGAACGGCGAGAAGGACCTCGTCGCACGTGAGGGCGCCCTCCCTCAGCACGCGCGGCTCGGGGCGCGTGGCGTCCACGATCGTCGACGCAACGCCAACCGGCGCCTCGCCGCCGTCGAGCGTGAGGTCCGCGGCCGCGACGATCTGGGGCTCGACGGAGCCGCCGCTCGTGGCCGAGGGCGCGCCATGCGTGTTGGCGCTCGTCTGCGCGAGCGGCACGCCCAGGGCGCGGGCGACGGCGCGGTCGAGCGCGGACCCCGGGACGCGCAGGGCGATCGTGGGGCCGCCCTCGGCAGGCTGCGCGTACTCCGCCGGCACCTCGCCGGAGGCGCGCACGACGATCGTGAGCGCGCCCGGCCAGTAGCGCTCGGCGAGCCGCACGGCCCAGGACGGGACATCGCGGCCGTAGCGCATGAGGTCGGACGCCTCGGCGATGAACCACGGCAGCGTCTGGGCGCGGTCGCGGCGCTTGATGTCGAAGATGCGCCCGTGGGCGGGGTTTTCCGGCGTCGCGGCGCAGCAGATGCCGTAGACCGAGTCCGTGGGGAGCACGGCGACGCCGCCCTCCCGCAGGACGGCCGCGACGCGCTCGACGACCTCGCCGTCCGGGTTCTTCTGGTCGACCGTGATGACGCTTCCCATCTCTATTCCTCTCGTATGGCCACAAGCACGCGCGGGCGGCGCGTGAGGTCCTCGCGCACCTCGACCGCAGACCAGCCTCCCTGGGCGCGGGCGAGCTCGGCGGCATCGTCCAGGGAGCCCTCGAATAGCTCGACCGCCAGCATGCCGCCAGGCGCGAGCGCACGCGGGGCGAGCTCGAGCAGGCGGCGGAAGACGTCGAGCCCGTCATCGCCGCCGTCGAGGGCGAGCTCCGGCTCATAGTCCGCCACCTCGGCGGGGACCTCCTCGCGCAGCACGGCGGTGGGTATGTAGGGCGGATTGGACACAAGCACCGAGAAGGACCCCATGAGCTCGGGGTCAACGCCCTCCGCGAGGTCCGTCCGGACGATGTCCACCGCGTCCTCGAGACCAAGGGCCTCGCGGTTGCGGGAGGCGAGCTCGACCGCGCGCTCGGAGAGGTCCGTCGCCGTGACGTGCGTCCCCGGGCGCTCCGAGGCGATCGAGAGCGCGATGCAGCCCGTGCCCGTGCCGACCTCGAGCACGCGGACGGGGTCGGCCGCCGGCTCGTCCTTCTCGCCTTCTGCGTCCTTCTCGCCTTCCGCACCCTGGCGCGCGCGGGCGGCGTCCACGCCCTCGAGGGCCGCGTCCACGAGGACCTCGGTCTCGGGGCGCGGGATGAGCACGCCGCGCTCGCAGCGCAGCACGATGTGGCGGAAGGGCATCTCCCCGGTGACGTACTGCAGGGGCTCCCCGGCCGCGCGCCGCTCGATGGCCGTGTGCATGGCGGCGAGCTCGTCGGCCTGCAGCGGCTTGTCAAAGTTGACGTAAAGCTCCACGCGCGAGAGGCCGGTGACATTGGCGAGCAGCCATTCCGCCGAGAGGCGAGGGTGCTCGTCACCCTTGCGCTCGAGGTATCCGCTCGTCCAGTCGAGTATGCGCTTGATGGTCCAGGGCTCGCCGTGTGGCATCGTGCTCCCTTCGCTTGCGTGGCGTCACTGCATCATAGCGCGGGATGGGACGGGGCGCGGGGCGGGGACCCGCCGGGACGGCCTCCAGAAGCGTCGCGAAGGCCCCGCACAGCCCGAGAGCGGGACCTTCGCGACATTGCGTCGGCACAATCCGTCGCCAAAGCCCCGCATAGGCGCTCCGCGGGGGATTGGCGACGATCAGAGAACACACATTAAATCGAAAGGCCCGCCCCCAGGGAGATGAGCCCGAGCGCCCGGCGAATCGCCAGCCGATAGAGCGGCTCCGCACGCTCGAGCGAGTACGCGAGCCCGAGGCCCGGGTCCGTCACCGTGGGAACGATCGCCCTTACCCCGGGCAGGTCAGGGGTGTCCGGGTCCAAGCCGCCCACCACGGCAACGCAGGGAACGCCCGCGCGCTCGCATGCCGCCCCCACCCCACTCACGACCTTGCCGCACGCGCTCTGGGCGTCCGCGTGCCCCTCGCCGGTGACGCAGAGGTCGGCGTCCTCCAGAAGCTCGTCGAACCCAACGAGCGCGAGCACCCGCTCGATGCCAGAGACCAGCTTCGCGCCGAGGAGCGCGACGGACATGGCCCCCACCCCTCCGGCAGCGCCCGCGCCCGGCAGCGCCTCGACGTCCTTCCCGAGCTGGTCGCGCAGGAGCCCGGCAAACCGCCTCATGCCGGAGTCGAGCCGCTCGACATCCGCCGGGCCGAGCCCCTTCTGCGGGCCAAACACCGCCGTGGCGCCCTGCGGTCCGGTCAGGGGGTTCGTCACGTCGCACATCGCGTAAAACGTCGTCTCCGCAAGCCGCGGGTCAAGCCCCGCGAGGTCGATACGGGAGACGCGCCCGAGATTGGCCCCCGTCCCCGGAAGCTCCGCCCCGTCCGCGGCGAGGAACCGCGCGCCGAGCGCGCGCATCATGCCCATGCCGCAGTCGTTGGTGGCGCTACCGCCCAGGGCAAGGGTGACGCTTCTGCTCCCCTGGTCAAGCGCGTCCCTGATGAGCTGGCCCGTGCCAAAGCTCGACGTTCGGGCGGCGTCGCGCTCGCACGGCGCGAGCAGCGGCAGCCCCGAGGCCGCCGCGACCTCGACGAGCGCCTCGCCGGAGTCGAGAAGGCCATAGCGCGCCTCGACGGGCCGCCCAAGGGGATCGCGCGCCATCACCGCCCGAAGCGCTCCCCCGCAGGCAGCGACGAGCGCCTCGGCCGTCCCCTCTCCGCCGTCGGCCACCGGAACCCCCAGCACCTCGGCGCCGGGGATGGCCCGCGGCGCCTCCTCAGAGATGATCTGCGCGATTCTGGCCGACGAGAGCGTCCCCTTGAACGAGTCGGATGCCACGACGATGCGCATTGTCTGTCCTCCCGGCCTCTCTTCGCGCAAACGAGGCCTTGGTGCGAAAGACGGCAGGCTCGGCGCGCAATCGGTGGCTTGGTGCGAAGCATTTTTGCTCGCAGAAGTGCCCTACAGGCAGTATACGGCCGAGCGCATATGGCAAAACGCCTGATGGTCGCCATCCGCCCGTTCGGCCGCGCCGGAAAACGCTTCGCACCAAGCCGCCGATTGCGCAGGAGCGCCGCCGAGCTTCGCACCAACGAGCTGACTGCGCACACGTCGAGAAAAAACGACCGCCCCGTCGCACGCACGCGACGGGGCGGCAGCACGGCCAATGCCGGGGCGGCGTCACACCGCCTGGGCGAGCTTCTCCGCGCGCTCGGCGGCGGCGAGCGCCTCGATGACGCCCGACAGCGCATCGCCGAGCAGGACGCCGTTATACGTGCTGTTGAAGCCGATGCGGTGGTCGGTCACGCGGTCCTGCGGCTGGTTATAGGTGCGAATCTTCTCCGAGCGGTTGCCGTGGCCAATCTGGGAGAGGCGCGCGGCGCCCTGCTCGGCCTGCTGCTTCTCCAGCTCCATCTCATAGAGGCGGGCGCGCAGCATCTGCATGCAGACCTCGCGGTTCTGGATCTGGGAGCGCTGGTCCTGCGACTGCACCACGGTGTTGGTGGGCAGGTGCGTGATGCGCACCGCCGAGTAGGTGGTGTTGACGCACTGGCCGCCGGGGCCGGAGGCGCAGTAGGTGTCGATGCGCAGGTCGGACTGGTCGATCTGGATGTCGATCTCGTCGGCCTCGGGAAGCACCGCGACGGTGGCCGTGGAGGTCTGGATGCGGCCCTGGCTCTCGGTCTTGGGCACGCGCTGGACGCGGTGCACGCCGGACTCGTACTTGAGCACGGAGTAGACGCGGTCACCCGTGACCTTGAACTCGATGGTCTTGAATCCGCCGGCCTCGCTCGGGCTGGACGAGAGGATCTGGATCTTCCAGCCGCGGCTCTCGCAGAAGCGCTGGTACATCTTGAAGAGGTCGCCGGCGAAGATGGCGGCCTCGTCGCCGCCCACGCCGCCGCGAATCTCCACGATGGTGTCCTTCTCGTCGTTGGGGTCGGCCGGGATGAGCAGGAATTTGATCTCATCCTCGAGCTCGGGGAGCTTGGCCTCGTTGGCGGCGATGTCCTCCTGCAGCATGGCCTTCTCTTCGGCATCGGCCTCGTGGAGCATCTCCTTGGCTGCCTCGATGTCATCGAGCGCGCCCAGGTACTCGCGGGCGCGCGCCACGAGCTCGGCCTGGCTCGCGTGCTCCTTGGCAAGGCGCGCGTACTCCTTGGGGTCGGAAACCACGGCCGGGTCCATGAGCTTCTGCTCGAGCTCCTCGTAGGCCTGAATGATCTTGGTGAGCTTGTCTCGCATATCTTCTCCTCGTGGGGGGTCATACGGGCATGCGTGGATGGGGTCTCCCCCTCAGAGCCGCTAGAGCATGTCGAATCTCGCGTACACAGGCCCCTCCCCCGCACGTGTCTTGAACCGTCTTATCATACCCCGAGCCGCCGGTATGAGACACTAGAGCCCAGGGCAACCAAAGGAGAAACGCATGTCGGCAGCCAACGAGAGCGAGAAGGACGGGCGCGAGGACCGCACGCCCGCCGCGGACGAGGCGCGAACCTCCTCGGGGCCGGCCGACGCGACGGGCAGCCCCGAGGAGGCGGAGGACCCCGAGGCCACGGTCGCAGGACGTACCGCGACGCTGGGAGAGCCCGCGGACGGGGGCACGCAGCGCCGGCCCCCCGTGGTGAGCGCCCCCTCGGGCCCCGCCGGGGAGGAGCGCGCGCCGGAGTTGCACGACGTGGCGGGCGCGGCCGGGCGCTACCTGCGCGCGCGGGCCGCGGCCGTCGCCGCCGCCATCCGCGCGCACCGCGTCGTCACGGCAGCGGTGGCGGCCGCCATCGTCCTTCTCGCCGCGGGGGCCGCCCTCGCGCTGCGCGCCCCGGGAACGCCCCCTGAGGAGCTCGTCGCCGAGGACGCCCGCTCCCGCCTCTCCGCGCCCGCCTACGCCCCGGGGGCGTTTGGCAACGATGACGTCCTTGTTGCGCGCGACGTCGAGGTCCGCTCGATCAGCCCGGCCGGAGACGGAACGGCGCGGGCCGAGGTGCTTGTTGTCTACGAGGGCTCAAGCGCCGTGCGCGCCGAGAAGTCAGCGACCCTGGGCTACGCGTTCCGGGACGGGGCGTGGCGCGCCGTCGGCGACCCCGAGGACGTCCGCGTGTCCTGGGAGGCAATCAACGGCATCAGCCAGGAGCGGCTCGCCGCGAACATCGGGTCGGTGCTCGAGCGCGCGGACCAGCAGCTCGGCGACCAGGGCGACGGGGCGAGCCTGGAGGAGCTCTACGCCGACGCCGAGCTGACCGTCGAGCGCGAGGAGTTCGACCCCAATGAGGGGACGGACGTGCTCGACCTCGTGTGCGTGCGGGCGGGGCTCTTCGAGTCGTACGAATGCCGCATGACCGTGACGTTTGCCTTCCGCTCGGCCACGGGCCAGTGGGAGATCGAGGACGTGCAGGTATCCGAGGACGGCAGGACGCGCAGCCTGGAGCCACTTGTGGGGACGTGGTCGGGCACCTTCTCGCGCCAGGAGACGGAGGGCACCAAGTGCCTTGCGGCGCGCGGGGCGGGACTTGCCATTGCCGTCGAGCAGGCGCGGACGGAAGGCGGCGTCTCGCAGCTCAGCGGCACCGTCTCGGGCGTGGCGCACTACCACGCGCACCCCGGCCAGGACGCCCAGGGCTGTGACGGCGACGTCATGTTCCAGGACGTCCCGTTCACGGCAACCCTCGTGGACGACGCGGACGGCTCGCTCGTCTTTGAGGCCACGCTGCCCGAGGACGTCGACGGCGTGGTCTCGCTCACGCTGCGCCTGGGAAGCGCCGAGGACCCAACGTCCGCGACGGCCGAGGTCATGACGACCTACGCCCACACCGGCTCGTTCCTGTTCTTCCCCTATGACGAGACGCTCTCGTACACGGACGTGTTCTCCCTGCGCAAGTGAGTCTCGCACGCGCCCCGGGCAACCGCGCGGCGAGAAGGGCGCCGGCGCACGCGACAAATTGCCCGGGGCGCAGGCCACGCAAAAAGGGCGCCCCGCGGAGCGTTTCCGCGGGGCGCCCTCTCATGCCATGCGCCTGGCGTTACTCGGCCTCGGTGGCCTCGGGCTCGGCAGCAGCCTCCTCGGCGGGGGCGGCGGCAGCGGCCTTGGCGGCCTCGGCCTCGGCCTTCTTGGCGTACTCGGCGGCACGCTTGGCCTTCTCGGCGGCCTTGGCCTCCTTGGCGGCCTTCTTGGCGGCGGCCTCCTCGGCGGCCTTGGCGGCCTTGGCGGCCTTGGCCTCCTGGGCCTTCTTCAGCTGCGCGGCAGCGGCACCACCGAACTTGTCGGCGAAGCGCTGGACGCGGCCACCGGTGTCGACGAGCTTCTGGGTGCCGGTGTAGAACGGGTGGCACTTGTCGCAGAGGTCGACGACGATCTCCTTCTTGGTGGAGCGGGTCGTCCAGGTGTTGCCGCAGGTGCAGCGGACCGTGCACTCCACGTAGTCGGGGTGGATACCTTGCTTCATGGCAGGACTCCTCTTCTTCGGCCCTGGTTTCCGACCAGGGCGGGGGTTCGTCTTGGTTCCGACCAAGACACAATAGCCGTATGACTATATCAGAAACCCCCTGGCGCATATGTGGAGATTTCCGCGTAAGATGAGGCGAGAAGAACGCGCCGCCGGGGGCGGCAGGCCACGGGAGGCACGCATGTTCCTTGCCATCGATGTTGGAAACACGCAGACCACGCTGGGGCTCTTCCAGAAGGACGGCTCGCTCGCCCGGGGCTGGCGCATGTCCACGGACGCGAGCGACACGGCCGACATGCTGCACGCGCGCCTCCTCTCGTTCTTCGCGAAGGACGGCCTCGCGCTCGCCGACGCGAGCGCGGCGGGCGTGGCCTCGGTGGTCCCCGCGCTCGAGCGCGCGTGGAAGCGCTGCCTCACGGCGCACCTCGGCAGGGAGCCGCTCGTCGTGCGCGCGAGCGAGGGCTACGGGATGGAGGTCGCCATGCCCGACCCGAGGCAGGTCGGGGCCGACCGCATCGCCAACGCCATCGCGGCGAGGGGCACCTACGGCGCGCCGGTCATCGTGGTGGACTTTGGGACGGCCACGAACATCGACGTCGTGGACCAGCAGGGGCGCTATCGCGGCGGCGCCATCTCGCCGGGCCTCATGCTCTCCGCAAACGCCCTCTTCTCGCGCGCGGCGCGGCTCGCGAGCGTGCCCATCGAGGCGCCGGCCCGCGCGCTCGGGGACTCCACCGAGTCCGCCCTGCAGTCGGGCCTGGTCATCGGCGCGGCGGCACAGGCCGAGGGGCTCGTGGCGCGCATCCGCGCCGAGCTGGGCGCGCCGGACGCCACCGTCGTGGGTACGGGCGGCCTCGCGCGTACGGTGGCGCAGGCGACGGACCTCTTCGACGCCGTCGACCCCGACCTCACCCTGCGCGGCATCCGCGAGATCTGGCTCCGGGAGCGCGCGTAGCTGACAGAGGCGGCGGGCCCGTCAGCAAAGAGGGCGCAGTTCCGCCTGCTCGGGGGCGAGCTCGAGCTCCCGCCCGTCCGCGAGGCGCACCGTGGCCCGACCCCAGACGTCCACGGCCACGAGCGTGCCCTCGGCGACGACGCGTCCCGCGCGCAGGACCTCCGCGGCCTCGCCCATGCCAAACAGGGCATCGAAGTAGTCGGAGAGCACGGGCGCGAGCGGCCCCGCCGCGGCGCGGCCGGCGGCGACAGACGAGCCCCATGCGGCAACGGCCTCGCGGGCGGCGCGCTCGACGAGGGCGGCATCGAGGTCCTTCTCGCCCTGCGAGACGACGTCGCAGGACACGTAGACGCCCTCGTCATCGTATCCGGCCCGGGCACGGACGGAGGCGAGCGAGGCGCCGTCTGGGCCTACCACCTCATGCGGCCACGCCACGCGCGCCCCGAGCGCGGCCGCCACGCCGAGCGCCGCCACGAACGGCACGCCGACCACGTGCCCCATCGGCACCGCCGGGCGCAGCGTGAGCGAGACTACTCCCATGCGACCTCCCCAAGATCGGCGGTCACCAGGCCCACGCGCTGGTCGCGCGGGAGCACCTCCACGCCGCCGTGCGCCAGGAAGCGCGCCGGGTCATGCATGAGGTCCTCCATGGGCACGATGACGTAGTCGCGCTCGCCGAGGCGGGGGTGCGGCAGGGTGAGGCGGGCGCCCGCGTGACGCTCCCCCTCGACCCACATGAGGTCGCAGTCGATGGTGCGCGGCCCCGTCCCGGGCTTCTTGGGGTCGCGGGTGGCCGCGTCGGAGCGGATGCGCCCGAGCTCGTTTTCCACCTCGAGCAGCTTGTCCATCAGGACGAGCGGATGAAGCTCCGTGCGAATCTCCGCCACGGCGTTGGCCACGGGGGTGGCGATGCCATAGGCGGGCTCGGTCTCATAGGCGTGGCTCACGTTGACCACGCAGGTGAGGGGTATCTCGTCGATGAGCTGCGTGGCGCGTGCGAGGTTGGCCACGCGGTTCCCCACGTTGGAGCCGAGGCTCACAAAGCCCTGCCGCGCGTCCTTGTGGGAGACGGCCCAGTAGGCGTTCACCGCCTGGGAGATTCCGGCGACGTCATGAACGCGCAGGATGCGGGCGCCGTTCCCGATTGCGGAGATGCAGATGCCCGCCGTGGCAAAGTCGCGCGCCGCGGCGTCCGTCACCCCGGAGACCGCCCCGACGAAGCGCTTGCGCGAGACCGCGGTGACCACGGGGTAGCCCATCGAGGCCACGGAGCGCGTGGCCCGCTGGATGACCACGTCCTCGTCTGCCATCTTGTCAAAGCCGGGGCCCGGGTCCACGCAGATCCGCTCGCGCGCGACGCCGGCGCGCATGAGCGTGCGCGCCTGGTCGCCCAGAAAGCCCATGACCTTGCGCATGATGGGCGCCTCCTCGGGCAGCGTGAAGCGCCGCTGGGAGGTCGCGGGGCGCTGGGCGGCCGAGCCGGCGGGGCGCGACTCGTCCAGGAGCACCTGGCGGCGCGGCGGGCGGGCTGCCAGCGAGTCCTTGCTCCAGTGCATCACGATGCAGCCGCAGCCCGTGTCCGCGGCGACCTGCACCATCTCCGGGTCGGTGAAGCCCGTCACGTCGTTCACGATGGCGGCGCCCAGGCGCACGCACATCCGGGCCACGTCGGCGTGGCGCGTGTCCACGGAGACGACGGCCCCCTCGGCGACGAGCGCGCGCACCACCGGGACGATCCGCTCGGCCTCCTCCTTCGAGGGGACGGGGGTGTGCCCGGGCCGTGTGGACTCGCCGCCCACGTCGATGATGTCGGCCCCCTCGTCGAGCATCTCGAGGCCGCGCGCGATGGCGGCCTTGGCGTCGAGGTTCTCGCCGCCGTCCGAAAAGGAGTCCGGGGTGACGTTGAGGACGCCCATGATGCGCGGGCGCGCGAGGGAGATCTCGTGCGCGCCGCAGCGCCAGGTGGTGTAGTTCTCTCGAAGCATGGGCATCCTCCTCGGTTCGGGCGTACTCGACCATTGTAACCGCCCCGGACAAGGGGCCGCCGCGCCGCCGGCGTCAGGTTTGTCGGGCGCGGGGGCGCCGGGCGGGGCCGACGCCGGCCGGGCGCTAGAAGTCGAAGGCGGCGGCGATGTCGCAGGCGCAGACGAGGTCGGCGGCGTCATCCTGCGGGGTGCGGTCGCGGTTGACGATCACGAGGTCGTCCCCTCGGAAGTAGTTGACGAGCCCCGCCGCGGGGTACACCACGAGCGACGTCCCGCCAATGACGAGCAGGTCCGCCTCGGAGATGGCGCGCACGCTGGCGAGAAGAACGCGCTCGTCGAGCTGCTCGCCGTAGAGCACGACGTCGGGCTTCACGAGGCCCCCGCACTTCTCGCAGTGCGGCACGCCGCTCGTGGCCATGACCCACTCCGCTGAGTAGGTCTCTCCGCAGCGCGTGCAGACGTTGCGGTGCGTGGACCCGTGGAGCTCGTGGACGACGCGCGAGCCCGCCGCCTGGTGGAGGCCGTCGATGTTCTGCGTCACCACCGCCGCGAGGTGCCCCGCGCGCTCAAGCTCGGCGAGCTTCTCGTGCGCGCGGTTGGGGCGCGCGGAAAGGCAGATCATGCGCTCCCGGTAGAAGTCGTAGAACTCCTCGGTGTGTGAGACAAAGAAGCCGTGGCTGAGCATCTCCTCGGGCGGATAGGCAAAGTGCTGGTGGTAGAGGCCGTCCGCGCTGCGGAAGTCGGGGATGCCGCTTGCCGTGGAGACGCCCGCGCCCCCGAAGAACACGGCGCGGCGGGCGCGGGAGAAGCGCTCCGAGAGCTCCGCGGCGGCCTGGGATGGGTCGGTGATCGTCTGCGCCATGGTCTTCTCCCCTCGACGTCTCTCACGCCATGGTAGCGCGAAAAGAGGCACCCCGCGCGCTCCCTAGCGTCATGGAGAAACCGTCGACGGGGAATCCCCGGCCGGGGTTTGGGGCATATATGAGGGTATTGCACGCCGGAGCGGCGAATTGCGCGAAGGAGGCATCGTGGACACGCTCACCAACAACGTCTTTGACTGCGCCCTCGTGTTCGAGGGCGGAGGGTACCGGGGCAGCTTCTCGGCCGGCATCGCCAACGTCCTGTTGGAGCAGGGGATTCACTTTGACTACGTCTGCGGCCTCTCGGCTGGGGCGAGCAATACGGTCAACTATGTCTCGCGCGACCGCACGCGCGTGAGGAAGTCGTTCATCGTGGACGGCGCAGCCAAGTCCGCCGTGGGCCTGCGCTCGGTCCTGCGCGGCAAGGGGTACTTCGATGCCGACGCGCTCTACGAGGGGGCCCTCACCTCGGGCGCGCTGCCCTTTGACTGGAAGACATTCTCCGCAAACCCCGCGCGCGTGCGCATCCAGGCCTTCGAGCGCGACACCGGCCGCACCGTCCGCTTTGGCCGCGAGGACATGACGGACCCCGTGCGCATGGTGAACATCGTGCGGGCGAGCTCCACCCTTCCGGGCGCGATGCAGCCCCTGCCCATCGACGACGTGGTCTACTACGACGGCGGCCTGGGAACGGGGGCGGGCATCCCGCTCTGCATGGCGGAGGAGGACGGCTTTGAGCGCTTCTTCTTCGTGGCAACGCGGCCGCGCGGCTACCGCAAGCAGCCGCCGACGGACCGCGAGGCACGGCTCTATGCCCGCGTTGCCAAGGATTATCCCTACCTGCGCAAGGCCCTCCTCTCGCGCTGGGAGCGCTACAACGTTGCCATCGAGCATGTCGAGCGCCTCGCCGCCGAGGGGCGCGCATACGTGGTCTATCCCGACGAGATGAGCGTCGAGAGCGGGACGGTGAGCACGCGCAGGCTCACGGCCTCCTACGAGGCCGCCCACGCGCAGGGGCTGCGCGACCTGCCGCTCTGGCGCACGTTCCTGTTTGGCGCGCCCGACGCCGGCCCGCGCCCCGAGGACCCCGACGCGGGAACCGGCTACATCACGCTGGGCTAGCGGACCTGACACCTTTGTCATCACCTTTGTCAGGTCAGAGCTCGATGGTGAGCTCCACCGGGCAGTGGTCGCTCCCGTAGACCTCTGAGAGAATGGACGCGCCGGTCACGCGGTCGGCGATGTCATTGGACACGAGGAAGTAGTCGATGCGCCAGCCCGCGTTGTTCTTGCGCGCGTTGAAGCGATAGCTCCACCAGCTGTACGCACCGGTGACGTCCGGGTGGCGGGCGCGGAAGGTGTCGGTGAAGCCGGCGTCGAGCAGGCGCGTGAAGCTCTCCCGCTCCTCGTCGGAAAAGCCCGCGTTGCCGCGGTTGGGGCCGGGGTTCTTGAGGTCGATCTCGTTGTGGGCCACGTTGAAGTCGCCGCAGGTCACAACCGGCTTCTTGGCGGCAAGGCCGCAGAGGAAGTCGCGATAGGCCGCGTCCCAGGCGAGACGCGTGTCAATCCGGGCGAGCTCGTTCTGGGCATTGGGCGTGTAGACGTCCACAAACCAGTAGCCCGGGAACTCGAGCGCGCAGACGCGGCCCTCGTTATCCGCCTCGGGCGCGCCGATGTGGTTGATGACCCGCAGCGGTTCCTCGCGGGAGAAGACGGCGGTTCCGGAGTAGCCCTTGCGCTCGGCGTAGCTCCAGGTCTGGTGGTAGCCGGGCAGGTCGAGCTCGATCTGCCCCTCCTGGAGCTTGGTCTCCTGGACGGCAAAGACGTCGGCCCCCGTGGACTCGACCACGTCCACGAAGCTCGGGTCCTTCTTCATGACGGCGCGCAGGCCGTTGACGTTCCAGGAGACGAGGCGCAGCTCGCGAGACATGGCATTCCTTTCTGCGCGGCGGCGATTGTGGTGCCGCAGTTTCGTTTCTAGGTGTTTTTTGAACGATACCCGAAGTAGCAGACAAAAGTCCGTCGCAAACGTGCTGGTAGAAAAATGACACTAACTTAGTGATACTTACCGAGACGGCGAAAAAACACCAAGAACCGGCATGCGGGCCATCCTGGACTAGAAGCTCGGCGTCTTGAGGCCCGCGGCCTCCATGGCGGCGAGAAACGCCTCCGCCGAGCGCGTGGCTATCAACTCCTGTGGGAAGTGAATCCGCTCGAGCATCTCGAGCGCGTTGGGCGCATGACCAATCGACGGGCAGATGTGCGCGTCCGTGTTGACCACGACCTGACAGCCGAGCTCTGCGCACTTCTCGGCAATCTTGCTGCAGCTCGTCCAGGTCCGGCCGTCGCGGCGGCTGATCTCGAGGCTGTGCTCGTTGATCTCTATGAGCTTGTGCCGGCGCGCCGCCTCGCCCACCACCTCCTCGACGTCAAACGGGACGCCGGCGCGGCCCGTGTGGCCGAGCACGAGGACCTTGGGCTGGTCAAGGGCCCCAAGGTACATCTGGGTGGTCTGCGCGAGCAAGGCCCGCGCGGCGAAGTCCTTGTAGTGGACGCTCGCGATCACGTAGTCGCAGCCGGCGACGACGCGCTCGTAGAGCGTGGCGGGGCCGTCCAGCGGGCGGCCGGTTATGTCCTCGGCGACCTCGACGTCCTGGCCGAAGAGGCGCCCGTCGAGCGTGCGTATGTCGGCCTCCGCGCCGTGCAGGAGTCGGACCCCGTCCCAGACGCGCGGCCAGACCCTCATGTTGATGAAGTGCTGGTAGTCGCGAAGGCTGCCGTGCGTGAGGTCGGTGTTGGGAAAGAGCATGTCGCTGAAGTGGTCCGTGATGCCCAGAAGCTCGAGGCCCGCGTCGCGGGCGGCGAGCACGTCCTCGCGCACCGTTGAGTAGGCATGGCGCGAGTAGAGCGTGTGGGTGTGGACGTCGCAGCGATTCTGTAGCACGAAACCTCCCTGTGCCAGGGGGACGGAGGAGCCGCCACCGCTCCGTCCCCGCTTCCCAGAACGTGCCGGGGGACGGAGCGGTGGCGGCTCCTCCGTCCCCTTGGCACGCGGCTAGCGATAGCTCTCGGCCAGCTTCTTCCAGGCGGGCAGGGAGTTCACGATGGTCTCGTGGGAGACGCAGTAGCCCACGCGCACCCAGCCGGGACAGCCGAACGAGTCGGACGGCACGGGCAGCAGCTCGAGCGCCTTGGCGCGCTCGAAGAAGGCGTTGGCGTCCGGCTCGAGCGCCTTGACCCACAGGTAGAACGCGCCCTCGGGCTCGATGAACTCGTAGCCCAGCGCAGAGAGCCCCTCGGTGAGCGCGCGGCGGTTCTCGGCGTAGGCCGCAACGTCGCTCGGGCAGTCCACGCAGTCCATGAGCACGCGCTGGAAGAGCGCCGGCGCGCAGACAAAGCCCAGCTTGCGGCCGGCGCCAGCAACGGCGAGCACCAGCTCGTCGTGCTCGGGGTTGGTGGGCGGCACGAGCACCCAGCCGATGCGCTCTCCCGGCAGCGACAGGCTCTTGGAGTAGGAGTAGCACACGATCGTGCGGTCGTAGACGGACGGCACCCACGGCACCTCGGCCCCGTAGGTAATCTCGCGATAGGGCTCGTCCGCCACGAGGTAGATGGTGGTGCCGAGGCGCTCCTCCGCCTCGTGCAGCGCGCCCGCAAGCGCCTCGAGGTTGGCGCGGGAGTAGACCGATCCCACCGGGTTGTTGGGCGAGTTGATGACCACGGCCTTGGTGCGCGGCGTGACGGTGTCCGCGACGGCGTCCACGTCCACCTGGAACGTGGCGGCATCGGCAAGCACCTCGACGCACGTGGCGCCCGCCGTCTCGATCCAGACGCGGTACTCGGGGAAGTACGGCGCAATCACGATGACCTCGTCGCCCGCATTCACAACGGCATGGAACGAGATGGAGAGCGACGCGGCGGCACCGCAGGTGAGATAGAGGTCCCCGGCGCAAGCCGCGCCCTCGCCGAAGCGGCGGCGGAGGCTCGCGGCAACGGCCTCGCGCGCCGCGGGCAGGCCGCTGGCGGGCGTATAGCCATGAAGCTGGGTGGCCGGCAGCGTGAGGCTCTTCTCGATGGAGGCGCGCACGGCATCCGGCGCCGGGATCGAGGGGTTGCCGAGGGAGAAGTCAAAGACGTTCTCGGCCCCGATCTGGGCCTTTCGCTCCCCCGCATAGGCGGAGATCTCTCGAATGGAGGACTTCTGCGCGCCGTAGGCGACGCTCTTCTCGTTAAGTGACATGCTGCTCTCCTCTCGCGGCACCGCCGCTCGCACGTTGCTGCGGCCCATTGTACTCGCGCGAGGGACCCTCTGGGACGCTCCGCCCCCAGCCATTATCAGGTTTTATCCCGCTCCGGGGAGCCGGCGAGCACCGCCCACCCCACGAGCGTGACCTCGTACTTGTTGGCGTCAAAGCTCCCGTCCGCGCGCTTGCAGCGCCAGCTTCGGATGAGGCCCATCCGCTCGAGCTTTTGGCAGGAGCGCCTGACCGTCTGCGCGGACTTGTTGATGCAGTCCACGAACGCGCGGTTGGGGATGGAGGCGGTCACGTTGGGCCCGCCGACATGCTCGCCCACCACGTCGAGGAGCGCTCGGTCGGTCTCGTTGATCTGAACACGGACGCTCTGCGGCGCTTGCCTGGCCAACCGTGATACCTCCCCTGCGCTACGCTCCGGCGGGACCCCCTTCGGAAGCATTCCCGCATCCACCTGCAGAACGTAACATCCCGGCGCGCGCCAAACCCTTGCGTTACCCGCATCTAGCTGCTCGTTATTTGAACGTACCCCACCTCTTACGCCCCGCCGCCCATTCTCTGACGAGCAGGGCTTTGGCAAGGTCCGCAGTTTTTGATAGGAACTCCTCTCACTTTTTTGTGAGAGACAGAAAAACTGCCGGTCATGCGTTCAGAAGAACTCCATAACCGGCAGCACCGTTCACTATGCTCTGAGAGGGCTACGCCTCGGGCGCCTCCTTCTCGCCGGCGTCCTTCTCGCCGGCACCCTTCTCGCGTGAGGCGTACTCGTCCCAGTGATCCTCGAGCAGGGCGTCCACGGCCTCCCCCTCGACGGTCTCGCGCTCCAGGAGCACGCGCGCCATCGTGTCCATCTGGCCGCGGCGATCCCCGAGCACCGCGCGCGCCCGCTCGTGGCCCTCGCGCATGATGCGCTCGACCTCGTCGTCGATGCGCTTGGCCGTCTCGGCGGAGTAGTCCTGGTGGTTGGCGTAGTCGCGCCCGAGGAAGACCTCGTGCTGCGCCTCGCCAAAGACCTGCGCGCCCAGCTCGTCGCTCATGCCGTAGCGCGTGACCATCGTGCGCGCGAGCTTGGTGGCGCGCTCGAGGTCGTTGCTCGCGCCCGTGGTGATGTCGTCGCAGAAGAGCTCCTCGGCCGTCCGCCCAGCAAGGAGGACGGCGATCTGGTCGAGCATGCCGTCGCGCGTCTCGAGGAAGTGGTCCTCCTCGGGGACCTGCATGGTGTAGCCGAGCGCCTGGCCGCGGCTCACGATGCTGATCTTGTGGATGGGGTCGGAGTTCTCGAGCACGTGGCCCACGAGGGCGTGGCCCGACTCGTGATAGGCGATCACGCGCCGCTCGCGCTCGGTGATCACGCGGCTCTTGCGCTCCGGGCCGGCCATCACGCGCTCCATGGCCTCCTCGACCTCGCCCGGGCCGATCGTGTCCTTGTGGCGGCGCGCGGCGAGCAGGGCCGACTCGTTCATGAGGTTGGCGAGGTCGGCGCCCGTGAAGCCCGGCGTGATCTTGGAGAGCCGCTCGAAGTCCACGTCCTTGGCGAAGGGCTTGCCCTCGGCGTGGACGCGCAGGATCTGCTCGCGGCCGCGCACGTCGGGGCGGTCCACGGTCACGCGCCGGTCAAAGCGGCCGGGGCGCAGGAGGGCCGGGTCGAGGATGTCCGGGCGGTTGGTCGCGGCGATGAGGATGACCGAGGACTTCTCCTCGAAGCCGTCCATCTCCACGAGCAGCTGGTTCAGGGTCTGCTCGCGCTCGTCGTGCCCGCCGCCGAGGCCGGCGCCGCGCTGGCGGCCCACCGCGTCGATCTCGTCGATGAAGACGATGCAGGGGGCGGCCTCCTTGGCCTGCTTGAAGAGGTCGCGCACGCGCGAGGCGCCCACGCCCACGAACATCTCCACGAAGTCGGAGCCCGAGATCGAGAAGAACGGCACGCCCGCCTCGCCGGCCACGGCCTTGGCGAGCAGCGTCTTGCCCGTGCCCGGAGGGCCCACGAGCAAGACGCCGCGCGGGATGCGGGCGCCCATGCTGTGGTAGCGCTCGGGGTCGGAGAGGAAGTCGCGGACCTCCTGAAGCTCCTCCACCGCCTCGTCGATGCCCGCGACGTCGGAGAACTTGACCTTGGGCCGCTCGCTCTCGGCCGTCTTGGCCTTGGTCTTGGCAAACGACATCGTCTTGTCCTGCTGCCCGGACATCCGGTTCATGTAGAACACGAAGACGCCCACCAGAAGGAGCGTGGGCACCACGGAGAGCAGGATCGTCTCGAGCATCGCCGAGTCCGAGGTGTCGATCTTGTAGGTGACGTCCGGATGGTCGGCCATGAGCTCGGCGAGCGAGTCCGTGCCCACGTAGACGCTCGTGTAACGCACGAGGGCGTCCTCGTTTTCCGCCTCCGCGTCCTTCTCGTCATGCCAGTAGGTGCCGGAGACGCTGCCGTCCGAGGTCTTGTAGGTGGCATCGTGCACGCGGCCGTCCTTGACCGCGGTCACGAACTCGTTGGTGGCGAGGGTGTCGGGCGCCTGGCTGCCCGGGGCGAGGGCCCCGCCCATCGAGAAGACCAGGTAGAGCACGATGGCCGCGACGATGGCCGTCGAGATGACGATGGAGCGGCGACGCTCGGGGCCGGGCAGCCCCGGCGGGGTCGGACGGTCGGGCTTGTTCTGCTGGGACACAGTTCTCCTTACGGTGTGCGACGGGCTTCTCGCCCCGCCGGCCGGGGGCCGGACGTCTTACTTCTGGTAGACCTCGGGCTTGAGGATGCCGATGTAGGGCAGGTTGCGGTAGCGCTCCGCGAAGTCGAGGCCGTAGCCCACGATGAACTCGTCGGGCACGTGGGCGCCCACGTAGCGCGGCGTGACGGCGGGGCGGTTGCCCGGCACGTCCTTCACGAGGAACGCCGCGACCTCGATCGAGGCGGGGTTGCGGTTGGAGAGCATGCGCATGAGGTAGGAGAGCGTAAGGCCGGAGTCGAGGATGTCCTCGACGATAAGGACGTCACGCCCCTCGATCTTGGTGTCGAGGTCCTTCACGATCCGCACGACGCCCGAGCTCTTGGCGCCCTCGCCGTAGCTCGAGACCGCCATGAAGTCGATGGCCATCGGGCAGTCGATGGCGCGCATGAGGTCGGCCATGAAGACCACGGCACCCCGCAGAACGGCCACGACCAGCGGGTTCTTCTCGGCGTAGTCGCGTGAGATCTCCGCGCCCATGCGGCTCACGACGTCCTGGATGTCCTTCTCGCTGAGCAGAATCCCCTGAACGTCGGGATGCAGCGACTCCATGGCACTCCCCTTTCCGGGCGTCACCCGACGCCCCACGGCGGCTCGACTGTTCCAGAATAGCGCACGACCTGCTACTCGCCCACGATGAGCGTCAACTCCAGCAGCCATCGCGTCTGCGGGCCGCACCGCATGCGCTCGTCCGCGCGCACGCCCGCCACCCACGCGACCGAGCCCGTGGGGGAGGTGTGCACGACGGGCAGGAGCGCGCGCTCCGCGAGGGGGACGCGGGCCTCGCCAAGCAGGTCGGAGAGCTTCTTGGACTGCCCGTGCATGCCCAGGGGGCAGAGCACCTCGCCCGCGTGCGGGACGTCCACCCAGAGGCGCCCGCCGCGCGCCGGGTCCACCCCGACCGCCATGGCATCGAGCAGCACCGAGGCGCCCTCCCACTCGAGCGCGTGGGCCCGGGCGCGCGCCGCCGCGTCCGCGCCCTCGGGGGCGCGCAGCACGCGCGCCGTGAGCGCGCGGCCGTCCGGGAGCTCCAGCCGACCGGGCACCTCGAGCCAGGCGGCGACGGGCGCGGGCGGCGCAATGCGCGCCCGAATGGCGAGAAGCCCGTGCTCGACGCGGGCGTCCGCGCCCATCGGGACGGTGAGCGAGCCCTCCCCCACCGCGACGCGCTCCAGCACCGAGGCAACGTGCCGCGCCTCGAGGCGGGCCTCCGGGCAGACGGAGAGGATCGCCTGGCGGACCACCCGGCGCGCGATGGCAACCTCGGTCGCCGCGAGGCGCGCCGCGTCGAGCACGATAAGGCCCTCCGCCTCGCGCCGCGTGAGCTCGCGCAGGACGCGCGAGGAGACCGAGGTGAGGTAGGCGTCCTCCTCCGAGAGGATGTCGCAGGTCGTGGCCAGGCTCGCGACCACGCGCGGGTTGCGCTCCCGCGCGATGGGCAGCAGCTCGTGGCGCACGAAGGCGCGCAGGTAGTGCGTGTCCTCGTTGGTGCTGTCCTCGCGCCAGACGATCCCGCGCATGCGCAGGAGGTCGCAGAGCTCCGCGTGCGTGCGGTCCAGCAGCGGCCGCACGATGCGGTTGCGACGGCGCGGGATGGACGAGAGGCCCGCCGCACCCGTGCCGCGGATGGCGTTCATGAAGAAGGTCTCCGCGCGGTCGTCCGCCGTGTGCGCCGTCACGATGCGCGCGGCCGAGCGCGGCGTGCCAAAGCGGGAGGAGAGCTCGTTCGCGAGGCGGCTCGCCTCCGCGTAGCGTGCCTCGCGGCCGGCGTTCTCCACGTTTCCGCCCGGCACGGACCCGGCGAGCGCCGCCACGTCCACGCGCCGGATCGTGCACGGGATGCCGAAGCGCGCGGCGAGGTCACAGACGAACTCCTCGTCCTCGTCCGCGTCCAGGCCGCGCAGGCCGTGGTTGACATGGAGCACGTGCAGCCGCTCGCGGGCGATGCGGGCGGTCCCGCGGCCGTCCTCTATGTCGAGCGCGGAGGTCGCCGCGAGCACGAGCAGGGCCGTCGAGTCCGCCCCGCCCGAGACCATGAGCACCACGGGGGCGGCGCGCTCCTCGTCCGGCCGGCCGCTCGGCCGGGCAAAGCGGTTGCGGCCCATGGCATATCGGCGAGAAACACTTGGCATGCGCTGCCTCCCAACGGCTACCCTAGTACGTGCGGCCCGGGCGGCGCCGCACGGGAAGAGTGTACGACAGCGAGAGGACACCGATGACCCCCGAGATTCACCTGCACGTCCTGGCCAGCGGCTCCAAGGGAAACGCCGCCGTCATCGAGGGGCCGGAGGGGTCGGTCCTCGTGGACTGCGGCATCTCGCGCAGGGCGCTTCTCGCCCGCGCCGCCGAGCTCGGGCTGGACATGGCGGGCATCCGCGCCGTCCTTCTCACCCACGAGCACTCCGACCACGTGGGCGGGCTCACCGTCTTCTGCAACCACTTCGAGGGCGAGCTCGTGACCACCGCGGGCACGGCGGCGGCGCGCCCGTATCTCTCGGCGCTGCCTTTCACCATCGTGGGGCACAGCGACGCCTTCGAGCTGGCTGGCATGCGCGTGCAGGCCTTCCCCACCTCGCACGACGTCGCGGACCCGATGGGGTTCCGGTTCTCGACCGGCGACGACGCGCTTGGGTTCTGCACCGACACCGGCGAGCTGGGCCCCGAGGCGCGCGAGGCGCTCGCGGGCGTGCGCATCCTCGCCCTCGAGTCCAACCACGACGAGCGCATGCTCGCCACGGGGCCCTACCCCGGCTACCTCAAGGCGCGCGTGGCCGGGCGGACGGGGCACCTCTCCAACGCCCAGGCGGCCGAGGCCCTGGGCTCGCTCGTAGGCGAGGACACCGAGACCGTGGTGGCCATGCACCTCTCGCAGGAGAACAACCGGCCGAGCGTCTGCGTGCGCGCGCTCGCGGGGGCGCTTGGCGCAAAGGCCGCAAACGACGCCTTCACCGAGGCGCGCACGCCTGACGGGCGGCTCACCATCTGCTGCGCCGCGCAGGACTGGCCGCTCACGGTCTGGTAGAGGCAGGCGCCCCTGCCGCACGGCGCCACGCGTGCGAGCCCGCTCCCAGACCGCACTCGTGGACCGCGCTCGCGAGTGCGGTCAGTCTGCGGCGTCGCGGCGGGCACTTCTTGACGCATCGGCCCCATCGGGCCGCACCGGCGTCCTTTTTACGCCCAGTGCGGCCGCACTCCCGGAACACACTCGCGTGTATGCCCCTCCCGGATGGGGGTCGGGCGAGAAGGACCCGCATGACGAGGGGGGCGACCCCCCCCCTGCCGGGAATCGCCCCCCTGACGGACGCAAGATGCGCGACGCGCGCCTACGCCTCCGGGCACTTGGCGAGCGCGGCCTCGTCGGCCACGACCACCACGTTGGGGTGCAGCTGCAGGATGGAGGCCTGGCAAGCCGGCGTGATCGGGCCGTAGATCATGTCGTGAACGGCCTGGGCCTTGGCGTCGCCGTTGGCCACGACGAGGATCATCTTGGCGGCCATGATGGTGCCGATGCCCATGGAGAACGCCTGGCGCGGCACGTCGTCGATGCTGTCGAAGAGGCGGCTGTTGGCCTGGATGGTGGACTCGGTGAGGTCCACGCAGTGGGTGCCCTTCACGAAGGCGTCGCCGGGCTCGTTGAAGCCGATGTGGCCGTTGTTGCCGATGCCCAGGAGCTGCAGGTCCTGGCTGCCGGCAGCGGCGACGGCCTCGTCGTAGGCGGCGCAGGCGGCCTCGTAGTCCTCGGCCAGGCCGTCGGGCACGTGGGTGTTGGCCTTGTCGATGTTCACGTGGTCGAAGAGGTTCACGTTCATGAAGTAGCGATAGCTCTGGTCGTGCTCGCCGGGCAGGCCGCGATACTCGTCGAGGTTGTAGGTCTTGACCCCGGAGAAGTCGAGCTCGCCGGCCTCATAGGCGGCCACGAGGTTCTGGTAGGTGCCAATGGGGGTGGAGCCGGTGGCAAGGCCGAGCACGCAGTCGGGCTTGAGGGTGATGGTCGACGCGATGACGGCGGCCGCCTTGCGGCTCATGTCCTCGTAGTCCTTGGCGCGAACGATTCTCATAATGCATCCCTTCCATAGATCGGCAAGCTCCTCGCCCGCCGTGCGGCCCCATCGGCCGCGGCCAATGTGACTGCGACCACCAGGGCGAGGCCGCCAAAAGCTATGAGAAGGACCCGTCGCGTCGAGGCCCCTGCCCGTCCACGACGACCCGGGACTCCCCATCCCGGACGATTATCGATTGTGCCTCATTGCCAACATGTTTCGCCACCCATTTGGACGAGCGGCGCAAAAACGCCGCAGGCGGGGCCGCCCGCCGGCACCTACAGCTTGGCGGCGAGGTCCTCCAGGGCGTGGAAGCGATGCGAGATGAGGTTCTTCTCGCCCAGCGTGAGCTCGGCCATCGTGCGGCCCGGGGTCTCGTCGGGCAGGAAGAGCGGGTCGTAGCCAAAGCCATGCTCGCCACGGGGCTCCCGGCCCACCACACCCTCGCAGTCGCCGTCCCCGCGCAGGACCTCGTCCCCGCGCACGAGCACCACCGAGGAGTGGAAGCGGGCCGAGCGGGCCTCGTCGGGCACCTCCGCCATCTGCGCCATGAGCTTCTCGTTGTTGGCGGCGTCGTTGCCGTGCTCGCCGGCCCAGCGCGCCGAGAAGATGCCGGGGGCGCCGTCCAGGGCGTCCACGCAGAGGCCGGAGTCGTCGGCCACCGCCATGGGCAGGCCCGTCTCGGCCTGCGCCGCGCACGCCTTGATGAGGGCGTTGTCAAAGAACGTCTCCCCGTCCTCCACCGGATCGGGGAAGTCCCCCAGCTCGCCAAGCGCCACAAAGCGCACGCCGGGCATCACGGGCGCAAGAATGGTCTCTATCTCCACGACCTTGTGCGCGTTGCCGGTTGCCACGACCACGGTGCGCGCGGGGTCGAGCTCGGCGATGTTGGTCTCAGCCATGTCGTTCCTCCTTGAAAACTTGCCTAAAAGGGGACAGACCCCTTTTAGGCACGATAGCCGGTCACCTGGGCCTGAAGGTCCACCAGGCGGGCGATGCCGGCCTGGCCGAGGTCAAGCAGGGCGTCCAGCTGCGCGCGGTCGAAGCAGGCGCGCTCGCCGGTACCCTGGACCTCCACGATGTCCCCGGCGCCCGTGCCCACGAGGTTGAGGTCGACCTCGGCATGGGAGTCCTCGGGATAGTCCAGGTCAAGCAGGGCGATGCCGCCCACCACGCCCGCAGAAACGGCGGCCACGCGCCCCGTGAGCGGCAGGCGCGGGAGCTTTCCGGCCTCGACGAGCCCGAGCAGCGCCTGGTGGAGCGCCACCCACGCGCCGGTGATCGACGCGGTGCGGGTGCCGCCGTCCGCCTGGATGACGTCGCAGTCCAGCGTAATCGTAATCTCGCCCAAGCGGTCGAGGCGCGTGACGGCGCGCAGGCTCCGCCCGATGAGGCGCTCGATCTCCATCGAGCGGCCCTTGCGGCCGCGATACTCGCGCGGCGTGCGCCGGTTGGTCGAGGCTGGCAGCATCGCGTACTCGGCGGTGACCCAGCCGGCATGCGACCCCTTGCGCCAGTTGGGCACGCCCTCCTCGACGGTCGCCGAGCAGAGCACGCGCGTGTCGCCAAACTCCACGAGGCACGACCCGTCGGCGTTCTTCATGACGCCGGGCGTGAGCGTGACCGGGCGCATCTCCGAGGCCGTGCGGCCATATGAGCGAGCGGACTCTTCCGTCATGGCATCTCCCCTCAAAATTAATCCGCCCTGTAGGCGGCTGGCGCTTCAGCGACCTGCGCTTTTTCTTCCGGACCCCTCCACAGGGCGGATTAATTCTAGCAGCTGCCGCGAGCCGCCATGAAAAGGCCCCCGTCGCGCGCGGCAGGCGGGGGCCGGAGGATGGCTGGTGGGCGATGACGGGTTCGAACCGCCGACCTTGTGCGTGTAAGGCACCTGCGCTAGCCGCTGCGCCAATCGCCCGGGCACCTGAAGTCTAGCATACGGCGCAGCGTCGCCGAGACGCGGCTATACTTAGCCCTATGAAGACTACGACGCTCAGAGACATCGCGCGGGCCGTCGAGGCGGCCGGGACGCTCGCCGTGCCCGCGCCCGAGGGGGCGGGCACCGTCGCCGTGACGGGTGCCTCCTGCGACTCGCGCTCCGTCCGGCCCGGCGACCTCTTCGTCTGCAAGGGGGCGGCCTTCACGCCGGCGTTTCTCGAGTCGGCGCTCGCCGCGGGCGCCACGGCGTATCTCTGCGACGCCGCCCGCGCGGACGAGCTTGCCGCGCACGCACCCGGCGTCCCTGCCCTTGTGGCCTCCGACCTGCGCCGCGCCATGGCGATTGCCTCCGCCGAGGCCTTTGGCCACCCGGACCGCGACCTTCCCACCGTGGGCATCACGGGCACCAAGGGCAAGACCACGACGGCCTACATGCTCCGCTCCATCGTGGACGCGGCACACGGCGAGAGGCGCTGCGGCATGATCGGCACCGTGGAGACCTTCGACGGCCGCGCGGACGAGCCCTCGAGAAACACCACGCCCGAGGCACCGGATCTCTGGCGCCATCTTGCCAACGCGCGCGACGCGGCGCTTGCCGCCCTGGTGATGGAAGTCTCGAGCCAGGCGCTCAAGTACGACCGCACCTACGGCGTGGACCTCGACGTGGCCTGCTTCCTCAACATCGGGCTTGACCACATCTCGCCCGTCGAGCACGTCGACTTCGAGGACTACTTCACCTCCAAGCTCAAGATTTTCTCGCAGTGCAGGACCGCGGTCGTGAACTTGGACTCGGACCACGCCGACCGCGTTCTTGAAGCGGCCGCGCGAGCGCCGCACACGCTCACGTTTGGGATCGGTCGCCCCGAGGCGGACACCTGGGCGGACGGCATCGCGCACTCGGAGGAGGGCGTTGCCTTCACGCTGCACCTCGATGGCTGGGAGCGGCGTGTGCAACTCCCCTTCCCGGGGGACTTCAGCGTCTCCAACGCGCTTGCCGCCGCGCTTGCCGCGCACCTGCTGGGCGTGGGGCCCAACGACATCGTCCGCGGCCTCGCGCGCACGCGCGTGCCCGGCCGAATGGAGTTCTATCGCAGCGCTGACCGCCAGCTCACCGCCATCGTCGACTACGCGCACAACAAGCTCGCGTTTGAGTCTCTGCTCTCCGCCGTCGCAGGCACCTTCGCAGGCGCCCGCGTGATCGCCGTCTTTGGCGCGGTGGGCGGCAAGGCACGGGAGCGCCGCCACGAGCTCCCCGAGGTCGCGGCCCGCTATGCGGACTACGTGGTGCTCACCGCGGACGACCCCTGGACGGAGGACCCGCTCGACATCTGTCGCGAGATGGAGCGCGCGCTCCCGGAGGGCTATCCCCATGAGGTCGTGATCGACCGCGAGGCCGCGGCCGCGCGCGCCTTCGAGCTCGCGGAGGGCGAGAAGAGCGTCGTTTTGCTCCTCGCCAAGGGGCACGAGGCCTACCAGCTCACGCGCGAGGGCTTTGTCCCCTGCGTCTCCGACTGCGAGCTTGCGCGCCGGGGCGTGGCCGCCCACGACGCGCGCCACCCGGCGTAGCGCCAGCGGGCCGGCACCGACGCGCCGGGTGGTGGCCGCCGATACGCCGAGTGACACCTTTCGGACGGACGAGGGCCTCAAAAGCCGGCCATCCGTCCAAAAGCTGTCACTCGCGGGGCGTCATTCGCGAAGTGTCGCTCGCGGACGGCCCCGCGGAGCCACCCACAGCTCGCTGCGCGCCTAGATGAGCCCGAAGTGCTCGAGCGCCGCGGGCACGCCCTCCTCGGCCGCGGTGAGCGTCACGTAGTCGGCCACCGCACGCACGTTGGGCAGCGCGTTTCCCATGGCCACAAAGGTCTCGACGGCGCTCCTCATGGGCAGGTCGTTCTCCGAGTCGCCAAAGGCGAAGGTGTTCTCGCGCCCGTGCCCCAGGTACGCGAGGGCCGCCTCGATGCCCGTTCCCTTGTCGACGCCCAGGAGCGAGAACTCGAGCACGCCGCCCTGGAGGTCGCAGATCGTGTAGTGCGCATCGAGAAAGTCGCGCAGCGGCTCCAGATCCTCGACGGCGACGTTGGCGGTGCAGAACTTGCTGTAGCGGCGCTCCGCGGCAAGCGCGGCCACGTCCTCCACGGTGCGCGCAAGACGCGAGCCCGGCAGGCGCGCGGGACGTCCGGAGGGGTTGAGCTCCACATTGTCCTCGTCGCCCTCAAAGGTGACGTCAACGCCCGCGCCCACAAAGCGGCGCGCCGTCTCGAGGAGCAGGTCGCGTCCGATGAACTCGGCGCGCACCACCTCATCGCCCACGCACACAAACGCCCCGGCCCCGGCCACAAAGCCGTCGGGATTGAGGTCGCGAATCGCCTGCGGAATGAACGGCAGGTGGCGGCCGGTGCAGATGAAGGTGAGGTTGCCAGCCGCGCGCATGCGGGAAAACGCCTCGTAGACCGCCTCGCTCGGACGAATCTGGAGAGCCTCGGAGGCCGTGTCCTCCTTCGCCCGCTTCCGCAGCTTCTCAAAGTCGTGCCACACCAGCGTGCCGTCAACGTCAAAAAACGCGACGGCGCCGTTCTTCTCGCCCATCAATCCTCCTCGCGCACTGTTTCCGATGGGGCATTGTACCTGACAAAGGTAAGCGTCATGAAAGGCGCGGGGACACCGAGCGGCGGGCGGCGTGGGTTAGTGGAGCGCGGTCGTTGCGATACTACGGCCCCTACCTGCTTAGAGAACGGCGGTCGTTGCGGGCCTGATCTAAAGAACTGTTAGAAATCCGGGGCCATTGCGCCCGGACGGCCCCGCAGGCGAGAAGAACGTGGCGCCGGCAGCCCGCGGGCGATGCAACGAACCCCATTCTCTAACGCACGCGCCCCGTCGTCCCGCAACGACCGCCATTCTCTAGGCGGGCGCGCGGGATGACCGTGCAACGGCCCCGATTCCCTAAGCGGATGGGAGGTGGCAGCAGAAACGGTGGGCGCGGGCGGAAGCGGCACGCGGCGGGCAGCGGGCGCGCGGCGGGCGCGGACGGGCACCGGAAGCGGCGCGCGGGCGGAAGCGGGCGCGCGGCGGGCCGTCCTTCTCGCCAGCAAAAAGGGGGGCCGAGCCCGAAGGCCCGACCCCCACAAAGGCGATGGGAACGCGCGGCTTAGAAGTCCACGTCGACGTCGTTGTAGACGCACTCGAGGAGCTTCTCCATCTCCTCCTGGGACGGCTGGCGCGGGTTGGAGCCGGTGCAGGCGTCGAGGATGGCGTTGGCGGCCACGTCGGCCTTCTTGGACTCGAACTCGGCGTAGTCGATGATGGACTCGTCGGCCTTCACGCCGCCCTTGCCGTAGTTCTTGATGCCCTGCGGGATGTCCAGCTTGTCGTTGAGGTCGCGGATCTCCTGCACGAGGGCGGCAACAAGCTCGTCCTCGGTCTCGCCGGCGAGGTGCAGGACCTCCTTGGCGATGTAGGCATAGCGGCTCTTGGCGCGCTCGTCCTTGGCGTTGAACTGGATGACCTTGCCGAGGTACATGGCGTTGGCGCAGCCGTGGATGATGTGGTCGCCGGTGAAGGCGGCGCCGGTCTTGTGCGCCATGGAGTGCACGATGCCGAGCAGGCCCGAGGAGAAGGCGATGCCGGCGATGCACTGGGCCTCGTGCATGTGCTGACGGGCCTCGTGATCGCCCTGGTAGGACTTGGGCAGCCACTCGACGATCTCACGGATGGCGTGGAGAGCGTTGGCGTCGGTGAACATGGAGCCCGCGGTGGAGACATAGGCCTCGATGGCGTGGGTCAGCGCGTCCATGCCGGTGTGGGCGCAGAGCTTCTGCGGCATGGTGTAGGTGAGCTCGGGGTCGACGATGGCCACGTCAGGCGTGATGTTGAAGTCGGCGAGCGGGTACTTGATGCCCTTCTCGTAGTCGGTGATGACGGAGAAGGCCGTGACCTCGGTCGCGGTGCCGGAGGTGGAGGCGATGGCGCAGAACTTGGCCTTGGTGCGGAGCTCGGGGAAGCTGAAGGGCACGATGGCCTGCTCGAAGGTCTCCTCGGGGTACTCGTAGAAGAGCCACATGGCCTTGGCCGCGTCGATGGGCGAGCCGCCGCCGATGCCGATGATCCAGTCGGGCTGGAACTTCTGCATGGCCTCGGCGCCGCGCTTCACGGTGTCGACGGACGGGTCGGACTCGACGCCCTCGAAGATCTCAACCTCGAAGCCGGCCTCCTTGAGGTCAGCCTCCACGTCCTGCAGGAAGCCGCCGCGACGCATGGAGCCGCCGCCGGTGACGATCATGGCGCGGGAGCCCTTGAGGTTCTTGACCTCGTGGCGAGCGCCCTCACCAAAGTACAGGTCGCGCGGGTTGGTGAAACGTCCCATAACACTCCTCCAATTCCTATGCCGCCGCCACCGCGACGGATTCGAGCGGGGGACCATCTCCCCCGTTTTCGCCGAACGAGAAGTACCACCCGGGCCGTCAAGGGGTCGGCGACTCGGCCGGATTTAGTATAGCGAAATGGTCCGGCAACATTGCGCTGTTTCCCGCGCAAAACGGGTTCCCGGGCGCCCCCCGGCGCCATCGCAGCCGCGCGGCGCGCGCCCTTCTCGGCTACCATAGGAAGACGAGAGGGGGCACCATGGCGCACGACCCACGGCGAGAGGACTACCAGCGGCTGAGCCTGCGTTTTGCGGAGGAGCTCGACAAGGGCGACCCCGCGCTTGCCGCGCGCGCCTTCGCCTCGTTTGGGCGGCGCTTCGCGCAGGACCGCGACAGCCTCCCCCAGACGGACGCCGACCGCGCCTTCCACCTTGTGGTGATGGCGAGCGACGTGGTGGACCAGCGGCTCCCCTTTGCCTCCGACGAGCAGGCGCCCGGCCTCATCAAGCGCGGCAAGGAGCTCCTCGAGGAGGCCCTGCGGCTCGACCCGGCGTGCCATGACGCGGTGCGCATGCTCTCGTCCTCGCGCACCAGCTCGCTCGACGAGCGCTACCGCTTCCTCAGCGACCGGGCCGACGAGGTCCGCGCCTCCTGCGAGCAGGCGCGCGACCGGGCGCTGGCCGAGCAGCGCGGCGAGCGGGCGGCCCTGGCGGCGGACATCGCGATGCGGCCCTACTGGCGCTGGCTCGCCTCGCTTGCGGAGGAGGCGCTCATCTGCGGCCGCAACCGCGTTGCGGCCGAGGCCTCCGAGCGGCTCCTCGCGTCCGACCCGCGCGACACCTCAGACGTCCGCTTCACGCTCGCCTACGCCCTCGCCAAGCTCGAGGACCTGCAGGGCTGGCTGGCGCTGACAAAGCGCTACCCCGCGCTCGCCTCGGGCCGGCCGGCCGACGACGCCTGGACCCTGCTCGCCGGCGCCTCGCTCGCGTTTCACAACGGCAACCCCATGGTCGCGCGCACGGGGATCGAGAAGCTGCTGCGGAAGTACCCGGGCGGCGCCATGGCGCTCATCCGCCAGGCCGAGCTCCCCGACGGCGAGTTTGCCCGGCTGCACGTGGCCCCCTATAGCGAGGACGAGCTCATCCTCGCCGTCAGCGAGGGGATCGTGCTGCTGCAGGAGGGGACGGACCGCTCCGGGAGGGGCACCTTCGGCGCCTGGGTGGCCCGCGAGGCCGCGCGCATCGACCCCAAGGCGGCCCGCGAGGCGATAGCGGCGGGAGAGGGGGCGCAGCAGTCGTGAACGCATGGGACGAGCTCGTGGAGCGCTGCGCGCAGCGTCGCCTGAAGAAGCTGGGGCCGCTTTCCGACGAGGCCTATGCCGAGCTGGTGCTCGCCGTGCGCGAGAACCCCGAGTCGTTCATCGAGCACACGCCCGAGCGCGCGATGCTCGTGATCGCGCGGGCGCTCGACGCCTATCGCGCGAGCTGCAGAAACGACGACCTGCTCGACGACGCGGCCTTCGAGGCGGAGCGCTCGCGCAGGCTCGCGAAGGCGCACGCGGAGTTCACCCTCGCGCGCGAGATAGACGAGAGCAGCCTCGACGCATGCCTGCTCGAGCTGCTCACGGAGGACCGCGAGCCCGACCTCCTGTTCCGGGGCCTCATCGAGCTCGAGCGCGACTTCTCCTCGGACGACGTGCCCGCGGGCGACGCCTGGGACGACGTCTTCTACCGGCCCCACCTGCGCCTGCGCGCGGCGCTGGCCAGGACCTGCCTCGACACGGCGCGCTACGGCATGGCCGGGCGCGCGGCCGCCTCCGTGATAGACGCCTCCCCGTCCGACCCGCTCGGCGCCCGCCACACCTACGCCCTCGCGCTCGCGCGGCTGGAGGACGAGCAGGGCTTTGACGAGCTCGACGCGCGCTTCTCCCGCCAGGGCGACCCCTGGTCCCACCTCGCGCGGGTGATCCTCCTCTACAAGCTCGACCGCATGAGCGCGGCACGGCGCGCCCTGCGCGGCTTTGACCAGCTCTGCCCCGGCGGGGCCTACGCGCTGCTGCGCCCCACCTACGTGGAGCCCTACCTCCCCGACCGGCCCGACGTCACGCCGGGCGGCTTCGAGGAGAGCGTCTTTGCCGTGCGCGAGGCGGAGCCCATCATCGCCGACGTGCCCGACTTCATCAACTGGTGCCAGGGCCATGACTGGCTCGTGGCATCCGCGCGGCGGTTTGCCGAGAAGAACGATCTGGACTGGTAGCTTGGGCGCGACGGCCTTCTCGCCGGGCAGCTGGGAACATCCCCCGCTGACAGACGGCCCGGACCGCGCGGCGATCCGGGCCTCAGGCTCGTGGTGCCCCCAACGGGAGTCGAACCCGTGTCGTCGCCTTGAAAGGGCGATGTCCTAGGCCACTAGACGATGGGGACGCACGGGAGAGTATACCAGACGGGGTGCCGTTAGGATTTCGGGGTCATTGTGGCGCTGGCAGCACGTGGGGGTTAGTATCCTGGGGTCGTTGCAGGTGGCGGCGCAAGGCGCGTTAGGGATTCGGGGCTGTTGCGGGCGCGGGGCGCCCGGCGGCGGCCCGTCGGGGCCCGCTGCGCGCGGACGGGCGCGGAGAGCGCGGCCCGCAGGTTCTTCTCGCCACCGTGGGCGCGCAATGGCACGGATTTCTTAACCCCATATGCGCAAGGCGCCGCAACAAGCCCAAATCGCTAACGCGCGGACGCCGCGGGCGCGCAATGACCCCAAAAGCCTAAGCGCATCCGAAACCATCCGACAGCAAAATGCCCGGGACGGCACTTCCCGGGCAAGAAATCGCTGGTAGGGGCGGTGGGACTCGAACCCACAATCCTCGCGGCGAGAGATTTTAAGTCTCCTGCGTATGCCAATTCCGCCACGCCCCCGCGTGCGCGCTCATACCATCCTAGCGCAGCGGGCGCTCCGGGAGGGCATGCATCTCGGGGCGCCAGCCCACCGGCGAGGCCGTCCCGTCGAGCGAGGCCGCGGCCGTCAGGGCCAGGCCAAAGAGCAGGTCGGACTCGCTCGCCTGAAGCGCCGAGAAGGACGTCTGGCGCATGAGCTCGGAGATGGCAACGGCGCCGCCCAGGATCACGGGCGCGCGCTTGGCCTGCAGGCCCGGCAGCTCGGCGCGCTGCTCGACGGTAAGGCCGGCAAGGCGGGCCTCGAGCGCCTCGACCTTCTCGCGCGTGAGGCTGGCAAGGTGGACGCGCGCGGAGTCATAGGGCTCCAGCTCGGCATCCATGGCCACGAGGCTCGTGACCGTGCCACCGCAGACGACGAGCGCCTCCGGGGCGCCCGCGACGGCGCGCTCGGAGCCGGCTGCCCAGAGCCCGCCCTCCTCGACGGCCGGGACAAACCCCTCGGCGACGAAGGCGTGGGCGGCAGCCAGGTCGCCCGCGGTCGGCAGCGGGGCAGCCTGGAGGTACTTCTCGGTCACCCGGCGGCAGCCCACGTCGACCGAGCGCACGTAGGTGAGGTCGAACGCCCCGTCCTCCCCCAGCGACCCGAGGGCAAGCTCGGTGGAGCCGCCGCCGTTGTCGGCCACGAGGATGCGCCGGCCCCGGAAGTCCTGGGCCACGCCGAGAAACGTCAGCGAGCCCTCAATCCGGCCGGGGATGACGAGCGGCGAGAGGCCCAGGGACTCGAGCGCAGACGTCATGTCGCGCGAGTTCTCCGCGTCGCGGGCCGCGCTCGTGAGGGTGCAGCACGCCGCGGGGGCTCCGGCCTCGACGGCCAGGGCCACGTAGCCGCGCACGCAGGAGAAGACGCGCTCGATGGCGTCCGGCCGGAGCCGTCCCGTGGCGTCGACCCCCTCGCCGAGGTTGCAGATCTCCGAGTGCTTGATGAGGCGGGTCACGCGCCCGCCCTCGACGTCCGCCACGGCGAGGCGGGCGGTCACGGTCCCGATGTCGATGCAGGCCACGCGCGTCATGCTACTCTCCCTTGTACTGGAAGACGAGGTCGCCGATGACCACGTACCAGGGGAGCGCCTCGCCCTCGTTGGCGGGGGCGTCGTCGGACTCCTCCGGCGCGCCCTCGAGCACGACGCCGACCTCGCCCTCGTCCACAAATCCGCGACGGCGCGCCTCGTCCTCGATGCCCTCGCGGGTCTGGAGGCGGCTGATGTCTCCCTGATACTCCTCGATGCTGGCGTTGAGCCCGTCAAGCGTCTCCTGCTTCACGCCCTGGTCACGCCACGCGCGATAGAGGCCCTGCGCCGGCGGGTAGACCGAGACGAGGACGAAGAGCACGACGGCGGCGATGACGATCGGCGCGCGAAGGCGCGAGAGCAGGCCGGATGCGTCGACCTCCCGCACGCCGCGCAGGAGAGACGGGTCCGACGGACGCCTTCCCGCGTCGCCGCGCGCGGGCGCGCCCTTCTCCGCGCGCCGACCGGGGGCCCTCCTCGCCACGCCCTGGGCGCGCGAGACGCGCCGGCCGGGCGCGCCCGCGGATGCCGGGCGTGCCCCCATGCCGACTCTCAGGCTGGGTCTTGTGAGTACTCTCTCGCTCATGCCGCTGCTTCGTTTCTGGTTCGTGTTTGGCTGGGCTGTACGCTGTGTCTGCCTTAGTTATACCAGACGGGCGGCGGCACGGGGGCGCGCTCAGAGGTTCTCCTCCGCCTTCGCACGGCCCCAAAGCTCATTCAGGGCCGCAGCGTCAAGCTCGTCGAGAACAACGCCCAGCTCACGGGCCCTCCCGAGTTTTGCAGCCGTATCGGATAAATAGCGCGCCATCGGCCCTGCTAGAGGGCCTTTTTCTTTGTGTCGATCATATGACTATTATACTAGGTGCTTGTCGGTGCATGACATGATGGGACATATTGTTCCCGCAGGTCAGGGGCCGGATATGTACCTCAGGAAGTCAAAGAAGAAGAACGGGCGCGCGTACCTCACGATCGTGGAGGCCTACCGCGACGAGCGCGGCAAGAACATGTCCCGCACCGTCGAGAGCCTCGGCTACGTCGACGACCTGGAGCGCTCCGGGATCGCCGACCCGATCGGGCACTTCACCGAGGAGTGCGCGAGGCGCAACGAGGCCAGGCGCGCCGGGACCGAGCCGGTGATCGTGAAGATCGGCCCCCTGCAGAGGATCGACAAGCGCGACGGGGAGGCCCGCGTCGAGCTCGGGGCGGCCGTGGTGGACGCCTACCTCAACCGGGACCTGGGGCTGTGGTCGTTCTTCGAGCGCAGGAGGACGGCGAGGGGGGTCTCCTTCGACCCCTACCGCGTGCTCGAGCTGCTGGTGTGGGACCGCATAGCCCACCCGTCGTCCAAGAAGGGCGCCTGGGAGGACAGATCCGCCTTCCCGCGCAAGTGCCCCTTCTCGCTCGGCGACGTCTACCGCGCGCTCACCTACCTCGACGAGAGGCGCGGCGAGCTGGTCGCGCACGCGAACGCCTCGCTCGAGGCGGCGCGCGGCCCCCGGGACACCCGCGTGCTCTACCACGACGTCACCAACTTCTTCTTCGAGGTCGAGGGCGAGGACGGCTTCCGCATGCGCGGGGTCTCCAAGGAGCACCGGCCGAGCCCGATCGTGCAGATGGGGCTGTTCCTCGACGCCGACGGGATCCCGCTGGACTACGCGCTGTTCCCGGGGAACGCGCCCGACGTCGCGACGCTCGTGCCGGCGATGGAGGGGGCGGGCGTGCGGTTCGGGCCCGACAGCCCGGAGCGGGTCGTCGTGGTCGCCGACAAGGGCCTCAACGCCTCGGCGAACATCGCCCGCTGCATCCTGGACGGCAGCGGCTACGTCTTCTCGCAGAGCGTGCGCAGGGCGGACGCCGGGCTCAGGTCCTGGGTGCTGGCCGACGAGGGCTACGCCTCGAACGAGGAGGGGACGTACAAGGTGAAGTCCCGCATCGGCGAGAAGGCGGTCTACGTCACCGGCGAGGACGGCCGCAGGAAGAGGGTCATGGTGCCCGTCAAGCAGGTGGCGTTCTGGTCCAGGAGGTACGCGGAGAGGAGCCGCGCCGAGCGCGCCAAGGTGGTGGAGAAGAGCCTGCGCGCGATCGCGCGCGGCGACGCGGCGCGCGCCTACGAGAGGTCGAGCTCGCGCTACGCGAGGCCGGTGCCCGTGGACCCCGAGACCGGCGAGGTCGGCGCCACCGCCTGGGTCCTCGACGAGGCCCGGATCGCCGAGGACGCCCGCTGCGACGGGTACTACTGCATCGTCACCTCCGAGCAGGACATGGCCGACGGGGAGGTCATCGACTGCTACCGGGGCCTGCGGAGGATCGAGGAGTCGTTCCGCGTGGTCAAGGGGGAGGTGGACGCGCGGCCGGTCTACGTGTCAACCGAGGCGCACATCCGCTCCCACTTCCTCGTGTGCTTCCTGGCGCTGCTCGTCATGCGCCTGATGCAGGCCGACGTCGGGCGGGCGACGGGGTCGAGGCCCTCGGCCGGCGCGGTGCAGGAGGCGCTCTCGGGCGTCGTTGGGCACCGCCTCGACGGGAACCACTGGATCTTCGACTACCGCACCGACCTGACCGACGCGCTCGGCGAGGCGGCAGGCATCGACCTGACGCGCCGGGTCGCGTCCAAGGGCAGGGTGCGCGAGATCATGGCGTCCGTGAGGAAACCGAGGAGCTGAGGCGTACCACGTCGTGAAAAGTCATCGAGGAGAGGGCGGTTCTCCCAGCTAGACGGTGGAGAACCGCCCTTTTCAGCTGCAAAAGTCAGGTTGTACTCCCACGGCGTTCGCGGCGTGCGGCACCATGTACCGCAGGGCGCCGGTGAGTTCGAGCGACCCGCGCCGCATAGCGCAGACGGGCCCGGGAGTCCCGGGCCCGTCTGATGAGGAGGTGCTATGCCACAGGACGCAAGCCCGCACTAGTCGTGATAGCCGCCGCGATCCCACTTCTCGATGAACTCATCGAAGAAGTGCGGATCGGCCTGAGCCTCGGCGTCGGCCTTGTTGACGGCGTCGATCTTGACCACCAGGGCGTCACGCTCGGGCGTGGACTCGTACTCGGCCTCGAGGAAGGCGAGCATGATATCGGCCATGAGGAACTCACCGGTGATCTTGCCGCCGAAGCCGACGACGTTGGCGTTGAGCTCGCGGCGGGCGTACAGGGCGCTCGTCATGTCACGGACCAGGGCGCAGCGGGCGCCGGGAACCTTGTTCACCGAGTTGGTGATGCCGATGCCGGTGCCGCAGAGCACGACGCCCAGGTCGGCCTCGCCGGAGGCCACGGCCTCGCCCACGGCCTTGCCGTAGATGGGGTAGTGGGTGCGGGTGTGGCTGAACGTGCCGCAGTCCAGCACCTCGTAGCCGGCCTCCTCGAGGCGGTCGTGCAGGTAGGTCTTCTCGTCGGTGACGATGTGGTCGCAGCCGAGGGCGACGATCTTCTTGGTCATTTCTTGTCCCCCTTAGGCCATCTTGTTGAGCATATCGACGCGGATCTGATGACGGCCGGCGGCGTAGTCGGCCTTCAGGAACTCACGGGCGATCTTCTTGGCGACCTCGGGGCCGACGACGCCGGAGCCCATGCAGACCATGCGGGCGTTGTTGTGCTCGCGGGTCATGTAGGCGCTGCGCTCGTCGGAGATGTTGGCGGCAACCATGCCCTTCACGCGGGTGGCGGCGAGGTAGCTGCCCACGCCGTACTCGTCGAAGCAAAGACCCTGGGAACCCTCGTTCTCAAGCAGGTCCGCGGCGACCGCGCAGGCGGAGTCCACGAAGTCCGCGGCAGGGGTCTCGGACAGGTCCACGACCTCGTGGCCGTCCTCTATCAGCGTCTCCTTGACGAGTTCCTTGAGCGGCATGCCAGCCGCGTCAGAACCGATGACAACCCTCATGTTGCCCTCCTCCTTTTCCCATGACGCTCACGTTGCGGGTCATTGTGCCTATTCACATTATTCAACATTATCAAACACTTCAATCATGCAAGAACTATTTCAAACTCACGTAATCTTCGAGGATATTCGTTCGAATCTTGCACTATCCACCGTTTACCGGCCTATTCATACCATCTATCCATCTCCATTCGTATAGCAAAGTGTTTACTTTTGTTGCTATGCTAGGCTGCGTTGTGCCCGGATGCTCTACGCATCTTTTATTATCCACCAAAATGAGCACGTGCTCATTTAGAAAGGAGGAGCCTCGTGGCATCTAAAGAAGAAATCTCGATGATCGGTTTTGAAATCATCGCTTACGCGGGGGACGCCCAGACCGACCTGCTCACCGCATGCGAGAAGGCCAGCTCCGGTGACATCGCCGGGGCGCGCGAACTCCACGCCTCGGCGAAGCAGGCGCTCATCGACGCCCACGATGTCCAAACCCGGCTGCTTTCCCAAGAGGCGGGCGGCTGCGAAATGGACGTCACCTTCATCATGGTCCACGCCCAGGACACCCTCATGACCACCATGATGCTCGAGAAGCAGACCCGCTTCACCATAGACGCCTATGAGCGAATCGCCTCGCTCGAGGCGAAGCTCGCCTAGGCGGGCGCCAAGGTCCTATCGCCCCGGCACGGTCACACACGCTCACCCTGGGCTCGCGGCGAATCAAAACACTCCGAGCATCGCCCCAGGGTATGCGAATCCGAGCGCGCTACGGTCTCACCGCGACCGTGGCGCGCTCGACTATTGCACCCGGAAGACGCACCGCCTCGACGCGCTCCTCCCCCGACATCTGGGCGAAGAAGTGGTCGAACGTCCTCTTTCCCCGCTCGCGCAGGTCAAATCGAACCGTGGTCAACGTGTTGTGCGGCACCACGCCTTGCAGGGAGTCGTCCACACCCACGACGCTCACGTCCTCGGGCACCCGACGCCCATGGGCCCTCAGGGCGGTCATCGCCCCCATCGCCATCTGGTCGTTGCCGACGTACAGCGCTGTCATGTCCTTGTCCTGCGCAAGCTTGACGCCAAGCTCATAACCGCTGTCCGCCGTCCAATCGCCGCGCAGGGGCTCGAGCCGCTCAAGCCCGGCAACGTCGAGGGCGTCGGCCCAGCCGCGCAGGCGGAAGTCGGCCGTGATCGAGCCCTCGGGTCCGGCGAGGTGCCTGATGTGCGTATGGCCGCGCTCCCGCAGATAGTCGACGACCATGCGCGAGCAGCCGTACTGATCGGAGTCTATCGTCGTGCAACGAGGATGCTCCTTCATCGAGATGATGATCGTGGGCAGGCCGGGCACGGGCTTGAACTCGTCGAAGTCCTCCACCGCGCGGTTGGTGTTGAAGATCATGCCGTCAACGGGAAGCTCCGCCAGGCGGCGCGCGACGTTGCGAAGGCGCACCGGCCCCCCCTCGTCGAACTCGACGAGCGTCACCGCGTAGCCGCAATCGCGCGCCGCGGAGACGATGCCGTCGAGAGTCGCCACGTTGCCGGCGCGGGTGATGTCGAACATGCACAGGCCTATGCAGCCGTACTTCCCGCCGCGCAGGGACCTGCCGGCGAAGCTTGGGTAGAAGCCGAGCTCATCCATGGCGTCCTCGACGCGCTTGCGTGTCTCCTCGACGACGCACGCCTGATTGTTCACCACGCGCGAGACCGTCTGGCGCGAGACGCCCGCCAAGCGCGCGACGTCCGCCATCGACACCGCGCGGGTTCCGCGCCGGCCCGCCGCCGCACCCGTCTCTCCTGCTACCGACCGCCCCACTCGGGCACCCCCTCGACTTGTTCAAGATGCACTGGCCCACTCTATCATCATCGCCGCCGAGCGGCCAACGCCGCTCACGGACGATTTCACGCCCTTCACAGGCCGCCTCACGGCGGCTCGGTCGATCTCGCATGCCGTATGTTAACGTGCTCATTGTAGTTATGGGCACGTGCTCATTACGGGATCGCATCCGGGCAACAGGCCCGTCATGCAGCCGCCGCCCACCGCAGACACCTGTTTTCAGCTGGCTATTGACATCTGCGGAACAACCTGCCATGTGAACGGAGGATCCATGGAAAAACTCATCGCGCTCATCGAGAAGGGAAAGCCCTTCTTCAACGCCATCGCGCGCAACAAGTACCTCAAGGCGATTCGCGACGGCTTCATCTCCGTCATGCCCATCATCATCGTGTCGAGCGTCTTCCTGCTCGTCAGCGCCGTCCCCAACGTCTGGGGCTTCTACTGGCCCGCAGAGATCAACGACGTGCTCATGAAGGCCTACAACTACTCGATGGGCATCGTCGGCATCTGCGCAGCGGCCACCACGGCCAAGCACTTCTGCGATGCGCAAAACCGCGACCTGCCCAAGAACAACCAGATCAACTTCATCTCGGTCATGATCGCATCGCTCATCGGTTTTCTGCTGCTCTCCAGCGACGCCATCAGCTTCACGGATAACGGGGTCTCCATCTCCGGCCTCGCCAACGGCTACATGGGATCCAAGGGCCTGCTAACCGCCTTTATCTGCGCGTTCGCCACCGGCATCATCTACAAGTTCTTTATCAAGCGCAACATCACCATCAGGATGCCCGAACAGGTGCCGCCCAATATCTCCCAGACCTTCAAGGACATCATCCCCTTTGGCGTCTGCCTGGTCTTCTTCTGGGGCTTTGACTTTGCATTCCGCAACATCTTTGGCTTCTGTTTCGCCCAAGGCGTTATCCAGGTGTTCCAGCCGCTCTTCTCCGCGGCAGACGGCTATGTTGGCCTCGCCATCATCTACGGCGCCATGTCTCTCTTCTGGTTTGTAGGCGTCCACGGCCCCTCCATCATCGAGCCCGCAATCTCCGCCGCCCTCATCTCCAACCTCGAGCTCAACATGGCCATGTACCAGGCCGGCGAGCACGCAACCGCCGTCCTCACCAAACCGCTTCAGGATTTCGTCGTCGCCATGGGCGGCACTGGTGCCACGTTGGTGATCTGCTTCATGTTCGCCTTCCTCGCCAAGTCCAAAGAGATGCGCGCCGTGGGCCGTGCCTCAGCCGTACCGGTTTGCTTTGGCGTCAACGAACCGTTCCTCTTCGGCGCGCCCATGGTCTTGAACCCCATCTTCTTCATCCCCTTCATCTTCGCGCCCATCGCCAATATCTGGATCACCAAGTTCTTCATCGACGTCTTGGGTATGAACGGCTTTATGTTCAGCCTTCCCTGGACCACCCCCGCACCCGTTGGCATCGCCATGGGCCTGGGACTTCAGCCCCTTGCGTTCCTGCTCATCCCCGCCCTGCTGATTGTCGATTTCCTCATCTATTTCCCCTTCTTCAAGGTATACGACCGCGAGAAGTGCGCTGAAGAAGCCGAGGCCGATCAGGCTGAGGTCGCCCAGCGCGCCGCCCAAAAGCAGGCTGCCATGAACGCCGCATTCCAGGGCAAGGCCGACACCGCAAGCGTCGCCACCGGTGCCGTCGCCAAGGCCGCTGCGAGCATGGCAGCAGAGAAAAAGCGTGCCGCCGGCCAGTCTATGGACGAAGAATCTGCGGGCAACACCACCCCCGCTGCATCTGATAACGCCGTTGCCAGCGCCTCGTCCAGCACCATCGCCGCTGCGAGCGACCCCTATGCAGCGCTCAACGGTCGTCGCGTCCTTGTCCTGTGCCAGGGAGGCGGAACCTCCGGCCTGCTCGCCAACGCGCTGGCCAAAGCTGCCCGCGAGCACGGCATCGACCTTGAGACCGCAGCGGACGCTTACGGCAGCCATCTGGACATCATGCCGGACTTTGACCTTGTTATCCTGGCGCCCCAGGCAGCGTCCTACTTCGACGACCTCAAGGCCGACGGCGAGCGTATGGGCGTTGCCTGCTGCGTCACCCGCGGCAAGCAGTACATCGACCTCACCCGCGACGGCGAGGCATCGCTGGCATTTGTAGCCCAGCAGTTGGGCCTCTAGATCCCTGCACGTGCGACGGCGCGCTCGAATAGAGCCCCCCATTTCCGCGGTCCGGGGGCAGCACGCTCTACCGTCTTCTCCCGGACCGCCCCTAACCCCTTCAGCCCTAACAGCCCTTCAAACAAGATTGGATTCGCCATGAGCCACATGTCCCCCGCCGATACCTCCCAGCGCTTTCCCGACAGCTTTGTTTTTGGCGGCGCCACCGCCGCGTACCAAGTGGAGGGCGCCTGCCAAAGCCACGGCAAAGGCAAGGTCGCTTGGGACGACTACCTCGCCGAGCAGGGGCGTTTCTCACCCGAGCCCGCCTGCGATTTCTACAACCGCTACGACTCCGACCTTGAGCTGTGCGAGCGCTTTGGCATGAACGGCATCCGCGTGTCGATCGCCTGGAGCCGCATCTTCCCCGAGGGCGGCACCGGTCCGGTCAACGAAGAGGGCGTCCGGTTCTACCACGACCTCTTCGCCAGCTGCCGAGCCCACGGCGTCGAGCCCTACGTGACCCTCCATCACTTCGACTCCCCCGCCGCGCTCTATGCCGACGGCGACTTCCTCAACCCCGCCACCATCGACGCCTTCGAAGCCTACGCGCGCTATTGCTTTGAGGAGTTCCCCGAGGTCGCGAACTGGTTCACCTTCAACGAGATAGCGGCGGCGACCATCAATCGCTATGTCGAGGGCACCTGGCCCCTGGGAAAGAAGGTCTGCCTGCACGAGTGCCTCCAGGCCCAGCACAACATGATGCTCGCCCACGCGCGGGCGGTGCTCGCCTTCGAGGAGTGCGGCCATCCGGGCAAGATCGGCGTCATCCACGCACTCGAGTACAAGTATCCCTACGACCCCCGCAGCGCCGCGGATATCGAAGCCGCAGCCAACGACGACGTGCTGCAGAACCGCCTGCTGCTCGACGCCACCTTCCGCGGCGACTACGCGCCCGACACGCTCGCCCGCATCGAGGCGCTGTGCGCCGTGAGCGGCGGTACGTTCCGCGCCCCCGAGGGCGACCTCGCCATCATGCGGCGCGCCGCCCAGCTCAACGACTGCATGGGCATCAACTACTACCAGAGCCGCTTCCTCAAGGCCTATGACGGCGAAAACGACCTGCATCACAACGGCACGGGTGACAAGGGCACCGGCCGCTGGCGCGTTGCCGGCGTGGGCGAGCGCGCGCTGCGCCCCGGCATCCCCACCACGGATTGGGACTGGATCATCTACCCCAAGGGGCTCTTCGACCTCATGATGGACATCTCCCTGCGCTACCCCAACTACAAGGAACTCCTCGTCACCGAGAACGGCATGGGGCGCAAGGACGAGCTCGTGGACGGCGCGGTCGATGACTCCGAGCGCATCTCCTATGTCGAGGACCACCTGCGCTGGATCCTCAAGGCCGTTGAATGCGGCGTGAACGTCACCGGTTACTTCATGTGGAGCCTGCAAGACCAGTTCTCCTGGACCAACGGCTACAACAAGCGCTACGGGTTCTTCTACGTCGACTTCGAGACGCAGAAGCGCACGCCGAAGGCGAGCGCCTACTGGTTCAAGCGCATAGCCCAGACGGGACGACTGGCATAAAAAACGCGCCGCCGAGAATCACCCTCTCGGCGGGTAGTGTCGCGAAAAGTGGTGTAGTGGCCTCCACCCGGAATCTCTGATGAGCCGAACCTACGCCGCCAGCGCGCTCTCGTCAAGTCCCGACAGCGCCGCGATCCTCGCCCTCGCCCTTCTCAGCTGCTCGGCCGTCGGGTCCGGGGATGGCGCCGCCACGCGCTCCCACAGCTCCTCGATCGCCGACGGGTCCATGCACCTGCGGCCGGACCAGTCCTCCGACGCCTCGCAGCAGACCGCGCCGACCAGCCGGACCGGCGCCTCCTCCGACGGGAAGCTCTGGACCGCCCTCGTGCGGCGCTTGATCTCGCGGTCACGGCGCTCCTGCACGTTGTTCGTCCTGATGCGGCGGCGGTGGGCCTCGGGGAAGTCGAGGTATGCGAGGGCGTCCTCCTCGGCCCCCTCCATGATCCCCCCGGCGTCAGGCGACAGGGACGAGACGACGTCGCAGGCCGCGCGGTAGAGCGCCCTCACCTTCCCGGGGTCGTCCTCGTCGAACACCGAGTGGAGGACGCGCCCGGCGGCGGCGCGCTTCGCGCGCGTGGGGCACGCGTCGATGACGTCGCGCTCGAGGTGCACCACGCACCTCTGCCACGCCGCGCCCGGGAAGAGCTCCCGCACGGCCCGGACGATGCCGCCGTGGGCGTCGGAGGTGACGCACTGGACCCCGGAGAGGCCCCGCTCGCGCAGGCCCCTCAGGAAGCCCTTCCAGCTGGCGTAGGACTCGGCGTCGACGCAGGCCAGGCCGACGACGCGCCTCAGGCCGTCCTCGCCCACGGCGATGGCGGCGGCCGCGGCGGCGGTGGCGCCGTGCCCGTTCCTGCGGCAGGGCACGTAGGTGGCGTCGACCCACAGGCACGGGAGGCGCATGCCCGGGAGCTGCCGCGACCTGAGCTCCGCCACCTCGGCGTCGAGCGCCGCGCAGATGCGCGAGACGGCGTCCTTGGAGAGCCGGTCGGCCCCCATGCGCTCGAGGACGCGCCCGACCCTCCTCGTGGACACGCCGAGCGCGCACGTCTCGGCGACGGCGCAGATCACGGCGCGGTCGACCCGGCCCCGCCTCTCGACCAGGCCGTCCGGGAAGTAGGTGCCCCGGCGCAGCTTCGGCATCCTGAGCGTGATGATCCCGACCTGCGTCTCGAGCCGCCTCTCGCGGAGCCCGTTCCTCGTGGTCCCGGCCGCCTCGCACATCGCGTCTGCCCGGGCGGCCATCATCTCGTTGACTCCCGCCTCGAGCAGCGTCCGAGCAAGGCCCGTCAGTCCGTCGCCATCCTCGTCGAGCAGCTCCTTCATCGCGAAGGCGTCTTGCTGTACAGTTTCCATTGCGGTCTCCGTCCCCTCGAATCCTTCTCTTGGTCGAAAGAGATTCTAGGTCGGAGGCCGCTCCTATATCGAATCTTCCTTACACCACAATTCGCGACGCGATCAAACCGAGGAGCTGAGGCGTACCACGTCGTGAAAAGTCATCGCGGAGAGGGCGGTTCTCCCAGCTAGACGGTGGAGAACCGCCCTTTTCAGCTGCAAAAGTCAGGTTATACCAGACGGGCGGCGGCACGGGGGCGCGCTCAGAGGTTCTCCTCCGCCTTCGCACGGTCCCAAAGCTCATTCAGGGCCGCAGCGTCAAGCTCGTCGAGAACAACGCCCAGCTCGCGGGCCCTCTCCTCCATGCGGGCCCAGCGCGCCCTGAACTTGCGGTTGGAGGCCGCGAGCGCCTCCTCGGCGTCGATGCCCTCCCAGCGGGCCACGTTCACGAGCGCAAAGAGCAGGTCGCCAAACTCCGCGGCGCGCTCCGGGGAGCCCGGCGCCTCGCGCTCCATCTCCGCGCGCTCCTCGGCGACCTTCTCCCACACGCCCGCCTCGTCCGGCCACTCAAAGCCCGCCTTGGCGGCGCGCTTGGAGATCTTCTGGCACTGCATGAGCGCGGGGAGGGAGCGCGGCACGCTGTCGAGCAGCCCCTGCGGCCGCTCGTCCTCGCCGGAGGCGGCGCGCTCCGCGGCCTTCACCTCGTCCCAGATGTCCTGGACCTCACCGCCGTCGCCGGCCGCCGCATGCTCGCCAAAGACGTGGGGATGGCGGCGCACGAGCTTCTCGTTCAGGCCGTGGATGACGTCATCGATCGTGAAGGCGCCGTCGTCCGCGGCTATCTGCGCGTGCAGGACCACCTGCTCCAGGACGTCGCCGAGCTCCTCCGCCAGGTGCGTGGCGTCATCCGCCTCGATGGCCTCCACAGCCTCGTAGGCCTCCTCGACCATGTTGCGCGTGATGGAGCGGTGCGTCTGCTCGCGGTCCCACGGGCAGCCGTCCGGCTGGCGCAGGCGCCACATCGTGCGGACCAGGCGATCGAACTCGGGGTGCGTGGCCGGCGCTCCCGGGCGAGCGGCGTTCTCGGCGTCCACGCGGTCGGCGATCTGGGACATGACGGCTCCTTCTGCAGCAGGTTCTTCTCGCCTGCGATTCTACCGCGGGGCGCCCTGCCGCCGGGCGAGTGGCTCGTTTTGGACGGACGGCCGCCTCGTACGGGCCTCATCCGTCCAAAACGCGTCACTCAGCCGGGCGGGACGCAACAGCGCGCGGCGAGAAGAACGCGCTACTCGTGATGATGGTGATGGTGATCGTGGTGCCCGCCGTGATGTTCGCCGTGATAGTCGCCGGCATCATCCAGCGCCGCCTCCGCGTGGCCCGCGGCCACGGCGTCCCGCACGAGCGGCAGCAGCGTCTCGCGCAGCCAGGGCCTGCGCACCTCCGGGCCGATGAACACCGCGAGCGCACCGTCCTTCTCGCCCTCGGCGGGCGGCTCGGCGCCGGTGACGGACCACGCCCGGTCAACAACGTCGAAGCGCAGCCACTGGCCGCCGCAGGGCAGCAGGCCCTTGGCGCGCACGACCTCTCCGAAGACCCCTGCGACCAAGGCGTCCAGAAACCACAGCAGGTGGTTCTCGGTGGGCAGCGAGACCCCCGCCAGAGACAGGCTCTCAAACTCGTCCTCCGCCGGCGCCGCGTCCGGGCGCGCCGCAGCCCGATCCGGGTCGAGGTCGTGCTCCAGCAGCGCCGAGAAGAACTCGTCGGGCAGCTGCCCGTACGGCACGTCCACGATCCGCGCGGCCGGGTTCCTCTCGGCCACCCACGCCCGCGCGGCGGCGGCCTGGCCCGGCCCCGCATGCTGCACCTTGGAGAGCACCACCACGGGCGCCGTGGCAACCTGGTCGAGGTAGATGTCCGAGAAGCGCTCGCGCTGACGTTCCCAGGCGACCGCGTCCACGATCACGAGCGGCGCGAGCAGCGAGATGCGCTCGTAGCTCACCTGGTCGACGTTCTCCAGCACGCTGGAGAGGCGCGCGACGCCCGTGGGCTCCACGACCAGGTACTCGGGGTCCAGCGTGTTGGCTATGGTGAGCACAGATGCGGCGAAGTCCTGCTTGCCCGAGCAGCAGATGCAGTTCTCGGTGGACTCCCAGACGGAGAGCTCGTCGGTCTGGGAGAGGACCTGGGCGTCGATGTCCGCCTGGCCGTACTCATTCTCGTACACCACGAAGTCACGCCCGGTGCGACGGGCGAGCTCCTGGATGAACGTCGTCTTTCCGGCCCCGAGGAAGCCGGACACCACCAGCACGCGCATGCGGCCCCCAGACAAACGGGCGGGCGGGGGCCGAGAAGGACCCCCGCCCGCGACTCACCATGTAACGCTAGTCGATGACGACGACCGGCTTGATAAGGTCGGCCGGCTTGTCGCGCATGAGGAAGAGCGCCTCCTCGAGGTGGTCCCAGCCGTGGAAGACGTGGGTGGAGAGCGGCGCCACGTCCAGACGGCCGGAGCTCACGAGCGCGCCGAGCTTCTCCATGCGCAGACGGCCGCCGGGCATGAGGCCGCCGCGGATGTCCTTGTGCCCCATGCCGACGCCCCACTCCACGCGCGGGATGGTAACGAAGTCGCCGCCGCCGAGGTAGTTGACGTTGCCGATCTTGCCGCCGGGCTTGAGGGCCTTGACGGCATCCTCGAAGGTCTGGCAGCCGCCGCCGGCCACGATCACGCGGTCGACGCCCTTGCCGTCGGTCAGCTCGAGGACCTGGTCGGCGATCGGGCCGTCCTTGTAGGAGATGAACTCGGTGGCGCCGTAGCCCTTGGCCGCCTCGACGCACTTCGGGCGCGTGCCCACAGCGATGATGCGGGAGGCGCCGCGCAGATTGGCGCCGGCGACGCTCATGAGGCCCACGGGGCCGATGCCGATGACGAGGACCTCGTCGCCAAACTGCACGTCGGCGAGCTCGACGCCGTGGAAGCCGGTCGGGACCATGTCGGAGAGCATGCAGGCGTCGACGGGGTTGATGTTCTCGGGCAGGTGGGCGAGGTTGCCGTCAGCGTCGTTGACGTGGAAGAACTCGCCGAAGACGCCGTCCTTGAAGTTGGAGAACTTCCAGCCCGCGAGCATGCCGCCGGAGTGCATGGAGTAGCCGGCCTGGGCCTCGAGGGAGTTCCAGTCGGGGGTGATGGCGGGGATGAGGACCTTGTCGCCGGGCTTGAAGTCGCGGACGAGCTCGCCGACCTCGTCGACGACGCCGCAGGCCTCGTGGCCCAGGATCATGTTGTGGCGCTCGCCGATGGCGCCCTCCCAGAGCGTGTGCACGTCGGACGTGCAGATGGCGACGGCCAGCGGACGGACGATCGCGTCCATCGGCCCGCACGCCGGGCGCTCCTTCTCGATCCAGCCGGACTCGCCGATCTTGAGCATTGCGTAACCCTTCATGGGCGCACCCCTTTCGGTCGGTGGTTGCCTGCCCCCGCGGCACGGAGGCCCTATCGGGCCCGATACCCGCCCTCGCGCCCCGGCAAACCTCCGGAGCGGCAAGCGATATGCGCGGTGTCGTAAGCGGCAACTCACGCGGGTGAGAGCGGGTCCCCGGGCCCACGGGCGCGCCCGCATCCAGGCGCACCCGTGGCTGAGTGACGGGTTTTGACCGGATGAGGCCCGGAAATCGGCCCCGTCCGGTCAGAAGCTGTCACTCGGCGCGGGCGTCCCTCGGCGCGGCCGTCGCGGTAAGCGGCAACAGCGCGCCGGGCGAGAAGAACCTCCCGCCGCTACTCCTCCGCCTCGTCGTCGCCACCGATCTCCTCCAGCACGCCGAGCGCGGCGGGCATGACCTCCTCCTCCGTGCGGTGGAAGGGGTAGGCCACCTTGTGCGTCTTAGGGTAGACGAGGGCGCCGCGCTCCTTGAGCCGCAGCGCCACGGGACGCGGCACCTCGATGCCCAGGTAGAGAAGCCGCCCGTTGGACAGCGCAACGGAGGAGCACCCCAGCCGCTGCGCGCGGATGCGCACGCGGGCGCGGTCGAAGAGGTTGCGCCCCGCCAGCGGCAGCGCGCCGAAGTCCTTCTCGCACTCCTCCTGCAGCGCGTCGATCTCCGCCAGGTCCACGGCCGCCGCCAGGCGGCGGTACACGAGCACGCGCTTGTCCACGTCGGGCAGGTACTCCTCGGCCAGGAAGAAGTCAGCCGGCAGGTTGATCGTGACCTCGGCCTGCTCCACGTCGCGTGTCTCGCCGCGCGCCTCGGCCACGGCCTCGCCGAGCATCTGCGTGAAGAGGTCAAAGCCCACGCTGGAGAGGTTGCCGTGCTGCTCGGCGCCCATGAGCGAGCCCGCGCCGCGGATCTCCAGGTCGCGCATCGCGATCTTCATGCCGCTGCCCAGGTCCTGGTACTCGTTGATCGCCGTGAGGCGGTCGGTGGCCTCGGGCGTAAGGGGCTGCTCCGCCGGGAACATGAAGTAGGCAAAGGCCTGCATGCGCCCGCGGCCCACGCGACCCTTGAGCTGGTAGAGCTGCGCCAGGCCCAGCCGCTGGGAGTCCTCGATGATGAGCGTGTTGGTGTGCGGGTTGTCGATGCCGCTCTCGATGATCGTGGTGGCCACCAGAACGTCGACCTCGTGCTCCTGGAACTGCAGCATCACGTCCTCGACCTCGCGGGCGCTCATCTTGCCGTGCGCCACGCCGATGCGGGCCTCCGGCGCCGCCTCGCGCACGCGCTCCACCGCGTCGTCGATCGTGTGGACGCGGTTGGACACGTAGTAGACCTGGCCGTGCCGCGCGAGCTCGTCGCGGATCGCCGCGCTCACCACGTCGGGGTCCCACTCCCCCACCGTCACCTTGACCGGCAGGCGGCCGGGCGGCGGCGTCATGATGAGGCTCATGTCGCGCACCCCGCTCATGGCCATCTGCATGGTGCGCGGGATGGGCGTGGCCGAGAGCGTGAGCACGTCCACCTGCTCGCGCATGTTCTTGAGCTGCTCCTTGTGCTGCACGCCAAAGCGCTGTTCCTCGTCGATGATAACGAGCCCCAGGTCATAGGGGTTAACGTCGGCCGAGAGCAGCCGGTGCGTGCCGATGAGCACGTCCACCGAGCCGTCCGCAAAGCCCTCGAGCGCGTGGCGCTGCTGGGCGGGCGTCACAAAGCGCGAGAGCACGGCCACCTTGAGGTCAAAGGGCGCAAAGCGCGAGAAGAACGTCTCAAAGTGCTGCTGCGCCAGGATGGTGGTGGGGCAGAGCACCATGACCTGCTTGGCGTCCTGGCAGCACTTGAAGGCCGCGCGCAGGGCGACCTCGGTCTTGCCAAAGCCCACGTCGCCGCAGAGCAGCCGGTCCATCGGGCGGCGCGCCTCCATGTCCGCCTTGATGTCGGCGATGGCGGAGCGCTGGTCGGGCGTGAGCTCGTAGGCAAAGCTCGCCTCCATCTCCTCCTGGACGGGCGTGTCCTGCGAGAACGCGTAGCCGGGCACGGAGCTGCGGCGCGTGTAGAGGTCCACCAGGTCAAAGGCGAGCTTCTTGGCCGAGCGGCGCGCACGCCCCGTGGCGCGGGACCAGTCGGCCGTGTTGAGGCGCGTGAGGCGCGGGCTCGCGCCGTCCGGGCCCACGTAGCGCGTGATGCGGTCAACCTGCTCGAAGGGCACGAAGAGCTTGTCGCCGCCGGCGTACTCCAGCAGGAAGTAGTCGCGCTCGCGGCCGGCCACCTCCTGGCGCACGATCTCCGAGAAGAGCGCGATGCCGTGCGTGGCGTGGACGACGTAGTCCCCGGGCTTGAAGGGGAAGGTCACGCTCGTGGGGTCCACGCGGCGGGCGCGGCGGCGGTTCTTGGCCGTGCGCGCCGTGAGGTCGGAGACCGAGAAGACCGCGAGCCCCGCCGTGGGGATCACGATGCCCGCCGGCACCGGCGCGTCGATGAACGTGACGCGCCCGCGCTCGAGGGGCGGGACCTGCGGGTCGTTGTTCTCGGCGGAGGTTCCGAGCGACTCCACCACCGGGACGGACTCGTCGGTGAAGCGCAGCTCCAGGGCCTCGCGCGCCGCGCGGTCCGGCACGGCGAAGAGCACCGAGGCCCTATCGTCCACGAGCTGGCGCACGCGTCCCATGAGCTTGGCGTCAGAGCCCGCGATCTGCGGCTGGCGCACGGCGAGCTCGGCCGTGGCCGCGCCCGTGCCCGCCCGCAGGATGGACGAGAAGGACAGGCGCTGCTGGCTGCCGAAATCCATCTCCCGCGGCGCGGTGTAGAGGCCGTCCAGCGAGACGTGTGCGGCGCCCGCCGCCACGGAGATCTCGTCGTAGGCGCGCATGCAGTCGTCGAAGAGGGCGCGCGGCTCGGCCAGGACCACGAGGGCGTCCGCGCCCATGTGCTCGAGCGGGCTGGCGGTGCCGCCGTAGAGCGCCGGCAGATAGCGATCGAGCGCCGGGTCCGCCGCGCGCTGCCGAATGAGCTCGAGGTCCGCGGCTATCTTGCCGTTGTCCTGCGCGCGGTTGTAGAGCGCGCGCTCGGCGCGGGCCACGGTCTCGTCGGTGAAGGCAAGCTCGCGGCAGGGCGAGACCGTCACCTCGGAGAGCTCGCCGATGGTCTGGCCCGTGGAGGGGACCATGCGGCGCACGCGGTCGATCTCGTCGCCGAAGAACTCCAGGCGCACCGGGCTCGTTGCCTGCGCGGGGAAGACGTCCACCGCGTCGCCGTGCACGTGGAAGGTGCCGGGCGCGTCCACGTCCCCGGCGTCGGTGTAGCCCATGCCCACGAGCAGCGCCGGAACGTCCTCAAAGGGGACCTCCTCCCCCACCGCAAAGGTGCTCGAGGCGAAGTAGCCCGAGCCCCTCGGCGGCACGCGGCGCAGCAGGGCGTGCGCCGAGGCCACCACGACGCACCTCTCGCCCTCGGCGAGGCGCGCGACGGCGCGGCAGCGCGCGCCGATCACGGCGTCGTCCGGCGCGGCGTCAGACCACGGGCGGTCCCGGCGCTCCGGGTAGCGGCAGACCGCGTCCTGCCCGAGCCACGCGGCGAGCGCGCGGGCCGCGCGGTCGGCGGCCTCCTCGCCCGAGACCACGAAGAGGCACGGGCGCGGGTCGCGTGCCCAGAGGGCCGCGAGCACGAGCGGACGGGCCGACTGCGCCACGGCGAGCGTGGCGTCCCGCCCGGCGTTGAGCTCGCGCAGGAGCGGCTCGAGCTCGGGCGCGGAGAGGAGCTTGCGGGAGACGCGATCAATCAGCATGGGATTCCCTACATGAGGACGCGCCGGCCCCGGGCTCGGGGTCGGTGTGAGGCGGCTTGGTTTTCCCGGCTATTGTACCCGCGCGGGCGTGCGTACACAGGTTCTTCTCGCCCGGCGCCGGTCCTCCGCCCTGGGATGTCGCCGTAGCCCCGCAGGGTCGCCGTGCGGGGCTACGGCGACACTTCCCTGGCGCGAAACGTCGCGAGGCCCCCGCACGATTCTGATGCAGGGGGCTTGGCGACACTTCCCCACCCTAGAACGTCGCGAAGCCCCCGCGCGGCTGCCGAGCGGGGGTGAGGCGACATCCTGCGGCCACAGAACGTCGCGAAGCCCCGCGGAGTTACTGTGCGGGGGCTTGGCGGCGTTTCTGCGGCGTGGGCGTGCAGGGGGCCGCACGCGCTATCGGCCGGACTCCTCCGCGAGCTCGGAGAGCCGCGCGCCCGCGGCCTCCACGAGCTCGGCGTCCGCGAACCAGCGCCAGCCGCCCGCGATGCCGGGCACGTTGAGGCGCGCCTCGTCACCGAGGCCGAGCACGTCCTGGAGCGGCACGATGGCCACGTCGGCCGCAGACGCCAGCGCACGGCGCAGGATGGAGTCCGCAAGCTCGACGGCATCCTCCCCCGTGGCGCCAAAGCGGCTCTCGCAGAAGCCCACGAGCGTCTGGTTGTCGTGCGTGCCGGTGTAGACCACGGTCTCCGGGCGCGGCTCGTAGGCCTCGCGGACGTCGCCGTCGAAGAACTGGACCACGTCCATCCCCGCAAAGCCGGTCGAGCTCATGAGCGCGCGGACCGCCGGCGTGATGGCGCCGAGGTCCTCTGCGATGAACGGCAGCGGGCCAAACTGGCGGCGCGCCGCCTCGAAGAGCTCAGCGCCCGGGCCAAAGGCAAAGGAGCCCTCGCTCGCGGGCTTGCCGGACGGCACCGAGAAGTACGACGAGAACCCGATGAAGTGATCGAGCCGCACGTAGTCGTAGAGCGCGAGCATCCGGCTGAAGCGGCGCAGCCACCAGCCGTAGTTCTGCTCGCGCAGCATGTCCCAGCGGTACGTGGGGTTGCCCCACACCTGGCCCTCGGGCGCGAAGGCGTCGCCGGGAGCGCCGGCCTGGCGGCGGGCGTGGCCGGACTCGTCGAGGTCGAAGAGGTCGGGCTCGCTCCAGACGTCGGCGGAGTCGCCTGAGACGTACATGGGCATGTCACCGATGATCTGGACGCCGCGGGCGTGCGCGTAGTCGAGCAGGTCGCGCCACTCGCAGTCGAAGGCGTACTGCAGGCGGCGGTGGTTCTCCACGGCGGCGGCGATGCGCGGGTTGCGCGTGAGCGCCGGGCTGTAGTGGCGGTAGCGCGCGGGCCAGCTCTGCCACGGCCCCTCGCCGAAGAGCTCCTTGATGGCGCGGAAGGTGGCGTAGGGGGTGAGCCAGTAGTCGTTGTCATGGCAGAACTCGAGGTAGTCCTCGGAGGCGCCGATCTTCTCGAGGCTCGTGAGCGTTGTCGCCACGTCCTTCTCGAGAAGGTCCGTGTTGCCCGCGAAGGCCGAGACGCCCGCGTAGGGCGACCCGTACTCGTCCGTGGGGTTCACAGGGAGCACCTGCCAGTAGGTCTGGCCGTGCTCGGCGAGCCAGTCCACGAAGCGGCGGGCCGGCGCGCCGAGGGTGCCGGGCTTGCCGTCGTTGGGGACGGAGGTGATGTGGCAGAGCACGCCCATGCCCCGCTCGAGCGGGAGCTGGAGGCGCTGCGTCTTGTGGAAGTGCAGGACCGCCGTGCCGAGCGGCCACAGGAAGGTGGACGCCTGGCCGCCCTCGACCTTGGGGGCCTGGCCGGACACCACGTCCGTGACGAGGTCGCCCACCATGGGGACCTTGGCGTCATGCGCCTCGGAGAGGCTCGCGTTGACGAGCACGCACACGCTCTCGTCCGCGCCCGTGCGCCAGAAGCCAAAGACGTCGTCCCCAAACGAGAAGGGCTCGAACTCGCCGTCCACGAGCACGGGGAGCGTGCGACGGATGGCGATGGCGTTGCGATAGGTCTGCCGGCAGTCGGCGTGCCCGCGGCTGCCGTCCCACGGGAAGCTCGCGCGGCAGTACGGGTCGCGCAGCCCCTCGAGGCCGAGCTCGTCTCCGTAGTAGACGCAGGGCACGCCCGGCAGCGTCATCTGCAGGAGCGCGGCCACCCACAGGCGCGCCTTCGCGAGGCCCACCTGGTCGTCAGCAAGGTGCCAGCCCGCACGCTCGCCCTCCGGGATGGAGTCCGGGTCGGGCGCGCCGCCGAGCACGGTGAAGAGGCGCTCGCGGTCGTGGCTGCCGAGCAGGTTGAGGGCGGAGTAGAAATTGTCGCGCGGGTAGTTCTCCCGCAGCTGCTCGAGGCGCGCGGCCAGCTCCGGAGCGCCGATCTCGCCCCTCAGGAAGGCGAGGACCCCGGTGCGGAACGGGTAGTTCATCGTGCCGTCGAGCTCCTTGCCCTGGAAGTACTGGCGGAGCTTGCCGTAGGCGAGCTTGTTGGAGGCGTCCTCCCAGACCTCGCCGATGAGCACGCCGTCCGGGCGCTCCATGACGAGCGCGCGCTTGATGTCGGCGATGAACTCGTCCGAGAGCTCGTCGGCCACGTCGAGGCGCCAGCCGCGCGCGCCGGCGCGCAGCCACTTGCGCACCACGCCGTGCCGACCGCAGATGAGCTCGTGGTACTCGGGGTTGTCCTCGTTGAGCGCCGGCAGGTCGCCGTTGCCCCACCAGCCCGCGTAGGTGCCGTCCTCGTTGAAGAAGTACCAGTCGCGGTAGGGGGAGTCCGGGCTCTGGTACGCACCGAGCTCGGGATAGTTCCCGTAGGAGTTGAAGTAGCGCGAGTCCTGGCCGGAGTGGTTGAAGACGCCGTCCAGGATGACGGAGATGCCGTGGTCCTCGGCGTCAAGGCACAGGGCGCTGAAGTCCTGCTCGGTGCCCAGCAGGGGGTCGATGGCAAGATAGTCCGCCGTGTCGTAGCGGTGGTTGGAGGAGGCCTCGAAGATGGGGTTCAGGTAGATGGCGGTCACGCCGAGGTCCTCGAGGTACTCGAGCTTCTCGCGGATGCCCTCGAGGGTGCCGCCGTAGAAGTCCCACACGGCGATGCCGCCCTCCGGCGTGCGCTCGTAGTCCACGGGCGTGTCCCAGTCCACGAGCCGGTGCCCCGGCCCCTTGCGCGGGCGCTCGAGCGTCTTGGCCCGCTCCTGCCAGTCCTCCCCGCGCGCAAAGCGGTCGGGGAAGATCTGGTAGACCACCGCGTTGCGGTACCAGCTGGGCTGCTCCTTGCGCGGCACGAAGACCGTGATCTGGAACGACGGGGGGTCGCCGTAGGCAAAGGCGCCCTCGCCCGTGGTCCAGCCCGGCTTGGCGCCGTAGCGCCAGACCGAGCCATCCTTGGCCTCGATGTCAAAGCTGTACCAGACCACGCCGGTCTCGGCCGGGCGGTAGTTTGCCGAGAAGCGCAGGCAGTCCCCCACGATCGAGCCGTGCATCTCGATCAGCTCCTCGCCGTGGGCGTCCGTCCAGACGCGCAGCGTGCAGAAGACGACGTCGTCCCCCCACACGTCTATGGACAGCGAAACGGTGCCGCCCAGCTGGACGGCACCGAACGGACTTCTGTACTCCAAATCGGAAGTGACGTGACGTGCCTTCAAACTTACCTGTCTCTCCGCTTGTTGTACCGAATGATCTCCGGGTGGAGGTCATGGTAGATGTCCATGTAGTCGTTCGCGGCGCGGCGCCAGCTGAAGTCTGTCGCCATGGCCTGCTGCATCAGGTTAGACCAAGCATCAGAATCGGTCCAGAAGATCTCGCAGGCGCCGAGCAGGGTGTCGGCCATCTCGTCGCCGTTCATGTTGGCGAACGAGAAGCCCGTGCCCTCGCCGGTGTACTTGTTGTACGGGATGACCGAGTCGCGCAGGCCGCCCGTCTCGCGCACCACGGGAAGCGTGCCGTAGCGCATGGCGATCATCTGGGACAGGCCGCAGGGCTCGAACTCGGACGGCATGAGCAGCAGGTCGCCGCCGGCGTACATGCGGTGCGAGAGCGCGTTGTCAAACGCGATGCGCGCGCACATCTGGCCGGGGTACTTGGCGTCGAAGTAGCGGAACGCGTCCTCGTGGTCCTTGTCGCCCGTGCCGAGGATGGCAACCTGGACGCCGCGCTGCATGAGGTGGTCCATCGCGTAGCGGACGAGGCCGAGCCCCTTCTGGTCCGTGAGGCGGCCGATGGAGACCACGAGCGGGCGCGTGGGGTCCTGGGCCAGGCCCAGCTCCTCCTGGAGGGCGCGCTTGCACTCGGCCTTGTTCTCGATCTCCTTGGCGGAGTAGTTCGCCGGGATCATCGGGTCCGTCGTGGGGTTCCAGATGGACTGGTCGATGCCGTTGAGGATGCCGCGCAGCTGCCCGGCGCGACGGCGGAAGATGTCGTCGAGGCCCTCGCCGTAGAACGGCATCTGCAGCTCGTAGGCGTAGCTCGGGCTCACCGTGGTGAGGAAGTCCGTGTAGAGCAGGGCGCCTTTCATGAAGTTGATGGAGCGCTCGTCGCAGCGGAGCTGGTCGCGGGCGGCCGGGATGTGGGCGAGGCCGAGCACCTGCTCGAGCATCTCGTCGCTGTACTGGCCCTGGAACTTGACGTTGTGGATCGTGAAGACCGTCTTCACGTTGGCGCACTGCGGGACGTCCTGGTAGAACTCGCGCAGGAACACGCAGCAGAGCGCGGTCTGCCAGTCGTTGCAGTGCAGGACGTCGCACTCGAGCTCGGGCACCTTGGCGATGGCCTCGCAGATGGCCTTCGAGAAGAACGCGAAGCGCTCGCCGTCGTCGAAGTAGCCATAGAGGCTGTCACGCTTGAAGTAGGCCTCGTTGTCGATGAAGTAGAAGTCGAGGTCCTGCATCGTGAGCTTCTCGATGCCGCAGTACTCGTTGCGCCAGGCGAGCGGCACGTAGAACTCCGTCACGTGCTTCATCTGGTCGAGGTACTCCTGCGGGATGGTGGAGTACTTGGGCAGGATGACGGCGACGCGGGCGCCGGCGTGCTTGAGGGCGCGGGGAAGGGAGCCGGCGACGTCCCCGAGGCCGCCCGACTTGGCAAACGGGACGGCCTCGGAAGACGCGAAGAGCACCCTCAACTTCCTGCGCTTGGCATTGGTTGACACGGTGGTTCTCCCTCGGTACTAGTCGCGAGACTTCTCCTTGATGAGCACGTCCTCAGGGGTGCCCCTGAGCTCGGTGCCGGCGGGGACGACGTTGGCGCGGTCCACGATCGCGTTCTCGACGCGCGCGCCGCTCTTGACGACGCAGCCCTGCATCACGATCGAGTTGCGCACGGTGGCGCCGGCCTCGATGATGACGTTGCGGCCGAGGATCGTGTCGCTCACGCTGCCGTAGATGCGGTCGCCGGAGGAGACGGCCGAGTTGAGCACGTGGGAGCCGACCTCGAACTTGGCGGGCGGGGTGTCGTGCGTCTTGGTCTTGACGGTGCGGTCGTCGGGGAAGAGCTCGGCAGTGATGCGCGGGTCGAGCAGGTCCATGTTGGCGCGGAAGTAGGAGCGCTTGTTGAAGATCGGCGCGACGTAGCCGTCGTACTCGTAGGTGCGCACGTTCACGCGGCCGAAGTCGCCGGACATGGCCTCGAAGAGGTCGAGGTAGTCCGTCGGGCCGTACCAGTCGAACATGTCGAGCAAAAGCTGGCGGTTGATGACAAAGCAGTCGAGGAACATCGTCTCGCCGAAGTTGGCGCCGTGGTGCACGCTGCAGACGCGGCCGTCCTCGACGTCGAAGGCGGTGACGTCGGGGTCCTTCTCGGAGGCGGTCTTGACGATCACCGTGATGTCGGCGCCGGACTCCTTGTGGGCGTCATAGACCTTGTTGAGGTCCGCGTTGAACACGAAGTTGGCCGTGGAGAAGAACACGGCGTCAGAGGTGCTGCGGGTGAAGTAGGCCTTGTTGTGGACGAGGTCACGCAGCAGGAAGCGGGCGCCGGTGCGGGAGGTGCCGAAGGCGGAGCCGGGCAGGATGAACAGGCCGCCGTTCTTGCGGTCGAGGTCCCAGTCCTTGCCGGAGCCCACGTGGTCGATGATGGAGCGGTAGTTGTACGGCATGACCATGCCGACGGTGCGGATGCCGCAGTTCACCATGTTGGAGAGGGCAAAGTCGACGAGGCGGTAGCGGCCGAAGTACGGCAGCGAGGCCACGGGGCGGCTCTCGGTGAGCGCGGTCGACTCCTTTGCGGAGTAGTTGCAGGTGATAAGGCCGATGACCTTCTCCATGATTAGTTCTCCCCCTTTCCGACCACGACGTCGTTGCCGATGACGGCGGTGTCCTTCGTCTGGTCGACGCTGCCGACGCTAACGTTGTCCTCCACGACGGAGTTCTCGCCGAGGATGGCGCGCACGACGTGGGCGCCGTCCTTGACCTTCGCGCCCGGGAGCAGCACCGAGTCGATGACCGTCGCGCGCTCGCCGACGTAGGCGTCGGTCGAGAGGATCGAGTGCTTGGCGGTGCCGTAGACCTGGCAGCCGTTGGACACGAGGCAGTCGTCGATGGTGGCGTCCTTGCCCACGAACGCGGGCGGGCGGGTGGACGAGTTGCTCATGATGGGGAACTCGTTGCTGAAGATGTCGAAGGCGGGGTTGGGCCCGAGGAGGTCCATGCTCGTCTCGTGGTAGCTCGAGATGGTGCCGACGTCACGCCAGAAGCCCTCGAACTTGTAGGTGAACAGGCGCTTGCCGGCCTCGAGGAGCTTGGGGATGATGTCGCCGCCGAAGTCGTGGCTGGAGTTCTTGTCGTTGGCGTCCTCCTTCAGCGTCTCCACGAGCAGGTCGGCGTTGAAGATGTAGATGCCCATCGAGGCGAGGTTTGAGTCGGGCTTCTTGGGCTTCTCGGAGAACTTGGTGATGCGGCCGTCCTCCTCGGCGGTCAGGATGCCAAAGCGGGAGGCCTCCTCCCAGGGCACGGGCATGACCGCGATGGTGAGGTCGGCGTCGTTCTTCTTGTGGGACTCGAGCATGTCGTCGTAGTCCATGCGGTAGAGCTGGTCGCCGGACAGGATGAGGACGTACTCGGGGTCGTTGGTCTCGATGTAGCCGAGGTTCTGGGTGACGGCGTCGGCCGTGCCCTCGTACCAGGCGCCACCGGTCTGGGTCGCGTAGGGCGGGAGGATGGAGACGCCGCCGCCGCGCTCGTCGAGGTTCCACGCCTCGCCCGTCCCGATGTAGCTGTGCAGCAGGTACGGACGGTACTGCGTGAGGACGCCCACCGTCGTGATACCCGAGTTGGCGCAGTTCGAGAGGGCAAAGTCGATGATGCGGAACTTCCCGCCGAAGGAAACCGCCGGCTTTGCGACGTTGCTCGTCAGCGCACCGAGCCTGCTGCCCTGACCGCCTGCCAGGAGCATTGCGATGCACTCTTTCTTACTCATACCCCCACTCCTTTCGACAACCAGACGCGGGGGCCGCGGAGGGCCCCCGCACGTAAGCCTAAATGTGCCAGATGTCCGCCATGTACTCACGGATAGTTCGGTCAGAAGAGAAATATCCGGCCTTGGCGGTATTGTGGAGCGCCGACTTGTTCCATGCGCGGCGGTCTCCGTAGGCGCCGGTGAGCTCCTCCCAGGCCTGGACGTAGGCGTGGAAGTCGCGCAGGACCAGGTCCGGGTCGTTGTCAACCATCAGGTAGTCGTGGATGCTGTCGAAGTTGCCCGAGAGGCGCGCGAGCGTGCCGTCGGTCAGCATGTCCACGATGCGGCCGATGCGGTCGCGGTCGCTGTTGTACATGTCCCACGCGTAGTAGCGGCCGGAGGCGCGCAGGGCCTCCACCTCGTCGGCGTGCAGGCCGAAGATCTTGATGTTCTCGGGACCCACGAGCTCGGAGATCTCGATGTTGGCGCCGTCGAGGGTGCCGAGCGTGATGGCCGCGTTCATCATGAGCTTCATGTTGGAGGTGCCGGAGGCCTCGGCGCCGGCCACGCTGATCTGCTCGGAGATCTCCGCCGCGGAGTAGATGAGCTGCGCGTTGGAGACCGCGAAGTTGGGCACGAAGGCCACCTTGATCTTGTCGTTCACGCGCTCGTCGTTGTTGATGACGTCGGCGACCGAGTTGATGAGGCGGATGACCTCCTTGGCGAAGGTGTAGCTCTGGGCCGCCTTGCCGGAGAAGATGAAGGCCGTCGGGCGCGGGCTCCAGGACGGGTCCTTGAGCATGCGGTTGTAGACGTCGAGCACCTTGAAGACGTTCAGGAGCTGGCGCTTGTAGGCGTGGAAGCGCTTGACCTGCACGTCGAAGACCATGTTGGTGTCAAGCTCGACGCCCGAGGTCTCCTTGATGTAGGCGGCCAGACGCTCCTTGTCGGCCTTCTTGGCGGCCTCCATGCCATCGAGGAAGGAGGCATCCTCCTCGAAGGGCAGGAGCTTCTCGAGCTCCATGGCGTCGTCCATCCAGCCGTCGCCGATGGCGTCGGTGATGAGCTTGGCGTAGGCCGGGTTGGCCTCGCCGAGGAAGCGGCGGTGCGTCACGCCGTTGGTCTTGTTGTTGAAGTAGTGCGGCACCATCTCGTAGAACTCGTGGAACACGCTGTCCTTGAGGATCTGCGTGTGCAGCGCGGAGACGCCGTTCACCGAGTGCGAGAAGATGATCGAGAGGTTGGCCATGCGGACCTGGCCGTCCCAGAGGATGGCGGTCTTGCTCAGGACGTTGGTCCAGTTGCCCTCGTTGGGCGAGAGGTGGTTGGCCAGGCTCTCGCGGTAGCGGCGGTCGACCTCGTCGATGAACATGTAGAGGCGCGGCAGGAGGTTGCGGAAGGTGTTGATGGGCCACTTCTCCAGCGCCTCGGGCATGACGGTGTGGTTGGTGAAGGAGATGGTCTGCTTGCAGATCTTGTAGGCCTCCTCAAAGCCCACGCCCTTCTCGTCAACGAGGATGCGCATGAGCTCGGGGCCGCACATGGCGGGGTGCGTGTCGTTGGTGTGGACGCACACGTGCTCGCCGAGGTGCTCCCAGTCGGGGCCGAACTCGCGCTCGTAGGTGCGCAGGATCGTCTGCAGGCCGGCGGAGACGAAGAGGTACTCCTGCTTGAGGCGCAGCATCCGGCCGTGCTCACCGGCATCGTTGGGGTAGAGGATCGTGGAGATGGCCTCCACGTCGGAGCGGAACTTGTTGGCGCGCGCGTAGTCGCCGGCGTTGAAGGCGTCGAGGTCGAAGTCCTCGGTGTAGGGCTCGGCCGACCACAGGCGCAGCTTGTTCACGACCTTGCCGCCGTAGCCGATGATGGGCACGTCATACGGCACGGCGCGGACGACCTCGCCGCCCTCCTGGGTGAACCAGAATTGGCCGTTCTCCTCGTGGCGGACGACCTGCCCGCCAAAGCGCACGAGCACGGCGCTGCCGTCCTTGCGGGTCTCCCACGGGAAGCCGCCCGCGAGCCAGTTGTCCGTGCGCTCGACCTGACGGCCGCCCTCGATGTACTGGCGGAAGAGGCCGTAGCGGTAGCGCATGCCGTTGCCGTAGCCGGCGATGCCCTCGTGGGCCATGGAGTCGAGGAAGCACGCGGCCAGACGGCCCAGGCCGCCGTTGCCCAGGCCCGGGTCGACCTCCTCGCGGCAGAGGGTCTCGAGGTCGGAGCCCATGGACTCGACGCCCTTGGCGACGAGATCACGAATGCCAAAGTTGATCATGTAGTTGTCGAGCAGGGGACCGAGGAGGAACTCGAGGGAGAAGTAGTAGACCTTCTTGGCTCCCTTGGGGTGGGACTCCGGGAAGATGGCGCGTCCCTTGTTGGCGATGAGCTCGGCGAGGGCATAGAAGCGCTCGTGGTCGGCCAGGCCCTCAAAGGGGGTGCCGTAGCGCGCCACGCACGCCTCGCGGTACTGCTCGACGAAGTCCTGCTCGTTCTCAAAGATCTTGTTGTCAGTCAAAGCCTCTCCTAGCGTCGGGCGACAAGAACTCGGGGGCGCGCGGGACGTGCCCGCACGAGGGCGGCGGCTGTCGCTTGGCCGTCACCCGTCTGGGGCCACCCCCTCGGGTGGCCCCATAAAAGTTTACTCCGCCTTCGTTGTTTTTCTAGCGGCGGGCTTCTTCGATGACGCCGTCTTTACCGGAGACGTCGCCTTCTTGGCCGCGGGCTTCTTGGCGGGCGCCTTCTTCGGCGCCGCCTTCGCGGTGGTCTTCGCGGCCGCCTTCGCCGCGGCGGGCTTCTTCTTGGCCGGGCGGCGCAGGGTGCCCGTCTTCTTGAGGATCATGCCGCCGAGCGGCGGGACGCGCACCACGACAGACTGCTCGCGGCCGTTCCACGGCTCGTCCTGGCACTTGAGCTTGCCGGTGTTGATGACGCCGGAGCCGCCGTAGCGCTCGTCGTCGGAGTTGAAGAGCTCCTCGTAGACGCCCCACTCCGGGACGCCCATGCGGAAGTCCTCGCGCGCGTTGACGTCGAAGTTGATGAGGATGACGAGCTCGTCGCCGGGCTTGTCGCCGCGGCGGATGAACGTGATGATCGACTGGTCGGCGTTGTCCGCGTCGATCCACTCGAAGCCCTCGGAGGCGAAGGCGCACTGCCAGAGGGCGGTGTGCTCGTTGTAGAAGCGGTTGAGGTCGCGGACGAACTGCTGCTGGTGGCGGTGCGTCTCGTACTGCTCGGCGAGGAAGTACTGAATGCCCTCGTAGTAGCGCCACTCGATGAACTGGGCAATCTCGTTGCCCATGAAGTTGAGCTTGCCGCCGGGGTGCGTGACCTGGTAGAACGCGAGCGCCCGCATGCCCGCGAACTGGCGCCAGTAGTCGCCGGGCATGCGCGTGATGAGCGAGCACTTGCCGTTGACGACCTCGTCGTGGGAGAGCGGCAGGATGAAGTTCTCGTTGAACTGGTACATGGAGGAGAACGTCAGCATGCGGTAGTTGCCCGGGCGCCACGGGAAGTCGGTCTGCATGTAGTGCAGGGTGTCGTTCATCCAGCCCATGTCCCACTTGAAGTGGAAGCCGAGGCCGCCGTCCTCGGGCGGGTACGTCACGAGCGGCCAGGCCGTGGACTCCTCGGCGATCATCATGACGTCGGGGTGGAGCGTGCCCATGACCTCGTTGGTCTGGCGGATGAAGGCGGAGGCGTCGAGGTCCTCCTCGGTGCCCTTCTCGTTGAAGCGCTTCTGGCCCGGGTCGTCGATGCCGAAGTTCATGTAGAGCATCGAGGAGACGCCGTCCATGCGGATGCCGTCGGCGTGGAAGAGGTCGGCCCAGAAGAGCGCGTTGGAGACGAGGAAGCTGCGGACCTCGCCGCGCGAGTAGTCAAACTGGTGCGTGCTCCAGTTGGGGTGGATCTTGTGCTCGTAGAGCATGCCGCCGTTGAAGGTGGCAAGGCCCTGGGCGTCCGCGCAGAAGCCGCCCGGCACCCAGTCGAGGATCACGCCGATGCCCGCCTCGTGGCAGGCGTCGATGAAGTGCATAAACTGCTTGGGGTTGCCGTAGCGCGAGGTGGCGGCGTAGTAGCCGGTGGGCTGGTAGCCCCAGGAGCCGTCAAAGGGGTGCTCGTTCACGGGCATGATCTCGATGTGCGAGTAGCCCATGTCCTTGGCGTAGGCCACAAGCTCCACGGAGAGGTCGTCGTAGGAGTAGACGACGCCGCGCTGCGCGGGGAACGGGTCGCCGGGGCCCGGGTAGGTGCCGTCGGGGCGCGGCTCGCCCTGCGGCTCGTCACCGTGGCGGCGCCAGCTGCCGAGATGTACCTCGAAGATGTTGAGCGGCTCCTTGAACATGTCGCGCTTGGCGCGCGCCTTCATGTAGGCGCCGTCCGCCCAGTCATATCCGGCGAGGTCAAACGTGCGCGACGCCGTGCCGGGAATCTGCTCGGCATAGAAGCCGTACGGGTCCGCCTTGTAGAGCTTGCGGCCGTCCGCGGTCTCGATGAGGTACTTGTAGAGCGCCTCGTGGCCGATCCCGGGAATGAAGCCCTCCCAGACGCCGCCGGACTCCGTGCAGGCCAGCGGATTGGCGGCCTCGTCCCAGCCGTTGAAGTCGCCGATGACGTGCACGCTCTTGACGTCGGGGGCCCAGACGGCGAAGTGATAGCCGCTCGTCCCGGCGTCGTCCACCGCGGGGTGCGCGCCCAGCTTCTCGTAGCTCCGATACCACTTTCCGCTCGCGAGCAGGAACAGGTCGTCGTTGCTCAGATAGAGGGTGCTGTCGAGAGATTCCATGTCTCACTCCTCCGAGTCCGGTACGTCGCGCCCGCCATGCGGGCGTCCCGTCCAACGATGCGCAGACAGAACAACACTTATTCTGCGCGTTCCGTCAACCTGATGTCCATAAAAAACCCGCGAGTGAGGCCTCTGGGGCCGTGAGCACGCGCGGGTTTGGACGCTCGGCTTCCGTTGCGTCACGGAGGCGGGGCAGCGCGGGCGGGGCGGTTAGAAAGTGGCGGTCGTTGCGGAGCGGGGCGCGGGCGAGGTTAGAGGATGGCGGCCGTTGCTCCGACTGCGGCCGGGGAGTGTCCGCGATTGCCGTCTCGTCACGTCGTACTTATCGGTTTATTTTAATTTTTTTTGGACTGACAGGCCATCCGGACGTCCGGCCCCGCTTTCCGCGCGCAACCGCTCTGTTTTACTAACCGCGCTCGCGCGAGTGCGCGCAACGATCCCAAAATACTAAGCGCGCCGCCGCACACGCCCGCAACGCGCCCGGATGTCTAACGCCGCGCCCGTCGCGCGCCGCGGCCGGGACGCCTCACTGGAGCCCGTATGCCTCCACGGGCACGTCAACGCGGGCGCTCTCGTATGCGGCAAGCTCCTCGCCCTCGCGCTCGGCGGCGGCCGCGTGCACGGCGCGCCTGGCCTCGCGCTCCAGCCCCTGCCAGCTCACGCCGTCAATGAGCTCAAGTTCCTCGTAGAGCCGCTGCCGGAGCTCCCGGCGCCGGGCGCGCTCGGCAGCGCCGAGCCCAATTCTCGGAAGGCCGAGCTCCCTTCGGATGGTCTCCACGAGCCCGTCCAGGTAGGCGAGGTCCGCATACTGCTCGCGCCGCACGATGGACTCGCTCATGCTCAGGGCCTTGAGCTCGTTGGAACGGGCCGCGTCCTGGGCCGCGCGCAGCGGCCCGTCATGATGGCGCCCATGGTACTCGACCGCGCTCACCTGGCCCGTGGCGGGGTTCGACACCAGGATGTCCGGCACCCTGACGCCGCGCCGCATCCTGTCGTGAATGCGGCGCACCTCAAGGGGCTCGTTCATGGAGAGGACGTTGAGGTGGTAGCCGCCCCGGCCGGGCCTGAGCCCCAGCCTCAGGGAGAGCTTGGTCTCCCTTGGCGAGGCCGACCGCACGCAGGCCGCCTCAAGGGCACGGCGCACGCGGGCGGTGCCGGAGCGCGCGCCGAGCCTCGCCAGATGGGCGCGCGTGCGCTCCGGCGTGGTGAGGGGCTCCTCTCGCCGGAACATCCCTTCCTCGCCGTCGGGGAAGATCGCGTAGGTCCCCATGAGCTCGGAGAGAAGAACCTCGAGCTCGAGGTCCGTGAGCCGAGGGGCCATCTGGACGGCAAGCTGCTCCGGGGACGCGCAGGCAACGCCCGGGGCCACCTCGATCGCAGAGCCGGCGGGCAGCGGGGCGCGCTGGAGATGCGCCCTCACCTCACCCCGGACCCCGGGGCGCCCCTCGCTGACAAGCACCTCGAGCGGACGGGCGCACGCCGTGACGAGCGGGACGCGCCGGGCGAGCTCCTCCATCTCCTCTGTGGTGGGCGGCGCGGCCGGAGGTGGCGCGGCACAGCGCTCCCCCTTTGCGAGGCGCCCGCGCAGCTCCCATCTGCGCAGCACCTCAAGGGCGGTGGTATGTGACAGCAGGATGCTCATGGCCCCAGCCTACCTCCCCGCAAAAGGGCTGCGGGCCTCATCGGGAAAAACCTCTCCCGGCAGCTGACGCCAAGCTGACCGGTAGCGCTCAAAAGAGGACATCGGCGCAGCTAGAACGCTTGGCGAGAAGAGCCGTCCGGCCGAAAATAATTCCCCGGGACAGCCGCTCGCGGGCGCGGAGGCCACCGCTCGTCCGGAGATGGCCAAAACGCCGCACGGGCGCCCCATTGTTCCGCGCGATTCGTCGCGCCCCCAACGAGCCCGCGGGCGCCCCCGCTTAGAAAACGTGGGGCGTTGCACGCTGTGCACGCGCCACGCTTAAAGAACGGAGGCCATTGCATCGAGAGCAGTCCTGGCACAAGCTCAAACCGGCCCCGGCGGGCGCAACAACCCCGACTCCCTAAGCAGCTCCCCCAGAGCGGCCGCACTCCCGGCCCGTTCTTCTCGCCCCGCGGTGCAACGATCCCGCAATGCTAACCGCCCCCAGGCGCAAACGCGCAACAACCCCAGTCTTCTAACCCCCTCGCCCCGACAGCGGGAACGAGGGCGCAAAGGGCGTGGGACCGGGGACTGGACACGCCACCCCACCGGCGCTTCCAGTTCCCGGCGGCAGGAGCGACATGAGACGGGCGGCCCCGGGCCCCTGAGCGAGGATTCCGCTTCAGCGCATCCTCGCTCAGGGGCCCGGGGCCGCCCCTCCGACTCAGGTCAGGCGACTAACCCTAGTAGTTGAGGGCCTGCTCCTCGAAGTAGGCCTTGGGGTGGTTGCAGACGGGGCAGACCTCGGGGGCCTCGGCGCCCACGTGCAGGTGACCGCAGTTGCGGCACTTCCACACCTTGACGCCCTCACGCGCGAAGACCTCGCCCTTCTCGACGCGCTCGGCGAGCTTGAGGTAGCGCTCCTCGTGGTGCTTCTCGATCTCGCCGACCATCTTGAACTTGGCCGCGATCTCAGCGAAGCCCTCGGCCTCGGCGGTCTCGGCAAAGCCCTTGTACATGTCGGTCCACTCGTAGTTCTCGCCCGCCGCGGCGTCCTTGATGTTGGTCAGGGTGTCGGGCACCTCGCCGCCGTGGAGATACTTGAACCACAGCTTGGCGTGCTCCTTCTCGTTGCCGGAGGTCTCGGTGAAGATCGCGGCAATCTGCTCGTAGCCCTCCTTCTTGGCCTTGCTCGCGTAGTAGGCGTACTTGTTGGTGGCCTGGGACTCGCCGGCAAAGGCAGCCTCGAGGTTCTTCTTGGTCTGGGAACTCTCAAAGTCAACGGCCATTGGTACTCCTCTCCTGTCCCCGCAGGGACGCTCGACGTGCCCCGGGCCCTCCGCCCGGTATTGAGACACTGTATCACCTAGACACGCCAAATGCCATCGCCATGATGGCAGAAACCCTCCCGCTCGAGCTCGTCCAGAAGCCCGCGCACGGCGGACGCGTCTATGGCGCTTCTACCCGCCTCGAGCTCCGCGCTAACCAGCTCCTGGAAAATCGTCTCAAAGTCCGCGCCGCCGGCCGCGCCCTCGCGGTGGGCGAGAAGAACGCGCAGCAGCTCGGCGCGCTTCTGGCGGTGCGACCCCTCGAAGCGCGACTGGCGCGCGTGCGTGCGCGAGCGCCGCGAGGGGTTGGGCACGGTGCGCTTGAGGTAGGCGCCGTAGTCGAGCAGGGCGTAGTACCAGGTGCGCGGGTCGTCCTCCGGGTTGCTCGCGTCCGGCGGGCAGGTGCCCCGCACGAGCGGCACGAGCTCGCGGTCCGGCACGGACTCGGCCTCCGGGAAGAGCTCGTGGAGAAAGACGGTGCGGACGTTGGTCTCCAGGTAGACCCCGGGCAGGTCGAAGGCGAAGGCGCGGATGCCCGCCGCAGTGGCCGGCCCGATCCCGGGCAGGGCCTCGAGCGCCGCGGCCTCCGCAGGCATGACGCCGCCCGCGGCCGAGACCGCCTGCGCCGCGCGCAGGAGCGAGAGGGCCCGGCGGTTGTAGCCGAGCCCCTGCCACTCGTCCAGCACGTCGGCCGCATCCGCCGCGGCGAGCGCGCCCGCCGTGGGGAACCGCTCGAGCCATCGCTGCCAGCGGCCGTCCACGCGCGTGGTCTGGGTCTGCTGGAGCATGACCTCGGAGATCCAGATGGCGTAGGGGTCGCGCGTGCGGCGCCACGGGAGGTCGCGGTAGAGCTCGCGCCCGCGTGCGAGCACGAGGGCGCGAAACTCGTCCAGGGCGCGCCCCCCGCGGTCCGGAGCCTCGCTCACGCGGCCCCCTCGACGTGCGCCGTCTCGCGGGCCTCGTCCTCGTCCACCAGCTCGAAGGTGCCTCGGAACACGGGCGAGCGACGCTCGACCACGAGCTGGTGCAGCGTGACGGACGAGAAGAGCTGGCGCAGCATCCGCTCGGCGTTGCACCAGACGGAGGTGAAGTGGCACGCGCCGCGGCGCGGGCACGGCCCGGAGCCGGCAAGCGCGCCGGCGCAGCCGGAGACGATGATCGGGCCCTGCACCGCCTCGACGAGGTCGAGCAGGGTGGTCTCGCGCGGGTCCACGGCGAGCCGCATGCCGCCCGTGGCGCCGCGCGAGTTCTCGACGATCCCCGCGACGGCGAGGTCGTGCTGGATGGAGCGGGCAAAGGAGTACGGGATGCTGTTCTCCTTCGCCGCGGTGCGGACGGAGATGATCCCGTCCGGGTTGCTCACGAGCGCCGCGAGCATCCGCAGCGCGTAGTCCGTCTTTCTCGATATCTCCATGGTCCCTCCCCTCGGCGCCTCCCCCGCGCCGACGAACCCTACGCGTTCCAGTCGAGAATCTGCCAGCCGCGGCGCTTGGCGAGCACCTTCAGGGTCTTGCCCGGGCAGACGGCGAGCGCCTCGTCGGCGCGGGCGAGAAGGTCCTGGTCGCTGTGGTGGTCGCCGTAGGCGCGCGCCAGCTCCCAGCGCCCGACGCCCAGATGCTCGTCGCACCAGGCCGCGGCCGCGCGGTACTTCTCGGCGCCCGCCACCACGGGGCCGTCCACCGCGCCGGTGTAGTTGCCCCGCTCGTCGCGCTCCATGTGGGTGGCGGCAAAGCCGTCGAAGCCCATCCTCCCGGCCGCCGCGGCGGCGATGGCGTCGAAGGTCGCCGAGACGAGCAGGGTCACCATGCCCTCGTCGTGACAGCGCCGCACCTCCGCGAGCGCCCGCTCGCGGTAGCGCGGGACGAGCACCTTGTCATGGAAGTCCACCATGAGGGCGTCCACCTCGTTGGCGCTCCTCCCCTTGAGGGCGCCGAGGACGAGCTCGCGTGCCTCGTCCTGACGATACGGCAGGTGCAGCTTGTAGCGGATGCCCCACCAGATGAGCCTGAGCGCCCGCGAGAGGGACATCGTGCCGCTCAGGAGCAGGTACTCGGTGAAGAGCGCGCCCGACTGACCCCGGATGGAGGTCCCGTCAAAGTCGAAGACGGCAACGCGGTATGTTGGCTGCTCGGCGCTGGGCCCCATCCTCGTCCCCCTGTCAGATTCAAAACTGATGGGAATATGATACTCCGAAGTGAGCATTTGGAGATGTAAAAACCGGGTGACGGCGACGTAAGGTCCAGTGTGGTCAGACATACGAAAAAGGGGCCCCGAAGGGCCCCTCGTACGGTGCAATGGCGGGATGTAAGGGACTCGAACCCTCGACCTCCGACGTGACAGGCCGGCGCTCTAACCAGCTGAGCTAACACCCCGTTCGCCTTGCGCGGAAGTTATTCTTACATAGGTCGGCCCCTTCTGGCAAGAGGAATTTTGAAAAAAGTTTCTGCCGCGCCAGATTTTTTCAAAATGCCTGCTCAGAAGGTCGTGCGAGACAAGGGGAGCCCCCTTGCCTCGCCCGCCCCCTCCGGGCCCTACTCGAGGGCGACCTCGGTGACCGAGCCCGACGCGTCCGTCACGAACAGCGTGGTGTCGGAGAGCTCGACGGAGGTCGCCTCGCCGGAGCCCTGGACCATCGAGCCGTCAGGGCCGGCGACGTACGTGGCGGAGCCGTGGCCGCCGATCACGTAGCAGACCACGTCCCAGCCGCCGTCGCGGTTCTCGGGGACGAGCAGGGTCTCCGCGCGGCGGACCAGGGCCACGGGCGTTCCCTCCAGCTCGGCGAGAACCTCCTCGGAGCCGTCGGAGGCCGTCCTGACGAGGCCCGTGGCGCCGTCGTCAAGCTGCCTCAGGGCATAGGTGTCGCCCGCGTACGAGACGGTCCCGTCCACGCCGACCTGCTCGGAGCCGGTGTCATGCTGCGTCTGCTGCTCCTGGTACTCGAGCTCCGCCTCGGTGAGGGCGGCCTGGCCGTGCCCCTGCTGGGGCGCACTCTCTTCGGGGGCGGGGGCGAGCATCGAGGCCGCGCAGCGCCCCAGGAAGAAGACGAGCACCATGGCCGCCACCGCCGCGAGGACGAGAAGAACGACGTTCTTGCGGCTGCGCTCCGGGCCGCCGTGCGCGGAGCGGGCCTCGGGGTGGCGCTCGTAGTAGCGCTCCTCGGCGTTGCGGCGCGCGCGGCCCGCCGCCTCGGCGGCGTTGCCCCTCGTGGTGACCCGCGCGCCCTGCCCCGCCCGGATGGTGGAAATCTGGTCGGAGTCGCTCGCCAGGCGCTGGCGCGCCCCGGCGGCACGAGAGTCGCGCGCCCCTCGTGTCGAGGCCTGCGGCGCGCCGTGCGCAGGACGCCTCCTCTGTCCGTCAGCCATTGCGCTCCCCCTTAGCTAGACCTCCCGGCGCGCCTCGATGGCGCGGCCGAGGGTCACCTCGTCTGCGTACTCAAGGTCCCCGCCCACGGGCAGGCCGCTCGCCAGCCGGGTCACGCGCACGCCGAGCGGGTGGATGACCCGGGCCAGGTACGTGGCCGTGGTCTCCCCCTCGACGTCCGGGTTGGTGGCAAGGATGACCTCGTCCACGGTGCCGTCGGCAAGGCGGGCGAGCAGCTCGCGGACGTGCAGCTGCTCCGGCCCGATCTTGTCCATGGGGCTGATGACCCCACCGAGGACGTGGTAGAGGCCGCGATACGTCCCCGTGCGCTCGATGGCCGTGACGTCGCGCGGCTCCGAGACCACGCAGATGGATGCGCGGTCGCGCGTGCCGTCAGCGCAGACGTCGCAGGTCTCGCGCGTGGCATACGAGAAGCACACGGGGCAGAAGTGCACCTGCTGCTTGACGTCGAGAATCGCGGCGGCGAGCCGGCGCGCCTCCTCGACGTCCGCCTCCAGGAGGTGGTAGGCGATCCGCTGGGCGGACTTCGGCCCTATGCCGGGCAGCCTGCCGAGCTCGTCGAGCAGCCGCTGGAGCGCACGCCCGTCGTTGACCGGGTCAACCATGCCAAGGACCGCCCTAAAAGAGGCCCGGGATGTTGAGGCCGCCCGTGACGGCGCTCATCTGCTGGCTCGCCATGCGCTCGGCGGACTCGAGGGCGTCGTTCACGGCGGCGAGGATCATGTCCTGCAGCATCTCCACGTCCTCGGGGTCGAGCGCGTCCGGGTCGATGGCGAGCGAGGTCAGGCGCATGTCGCCCGTCGCCGTCACCTTGACGGCGCCGCCGCCCGCGCTCGCGGAGACCTCGGTCTCGGCGGCCTTCTGCTGCGCGGCGATGAGCTGCTCCTGCATCTTGCGGGCCTGCGCCATCATCTGGTTGCGGTTCATGCCGCCCATGTTGAATCCCTTGGCCATCGTGGCTCCTTTCGTCTCCCGGCATGCCGGGATGTCAGTCGTCGTCTCCGTCCTCCTCGGGCTCGGCCGTGAAGCCGTCGTCCGAGGCGGGGTCACCATCATAGGCGAGCTCGGCCGCGGCGTCCTCGTCGGAGGTCGTCACCGCCGGCTCCACGCTCACCTCGAGCGGCTGCCCAAACGCCTCCGCCAGCATGGAGGCGATGTCCGCGAACTCGGGCGTGAGCCCGCCCCCGCCGACAGCCCCGCCGTCGCTCCCGTCCGCTCCCCGCTCGCCGCTTTGCGGCTCGCTCGCTTCGCGAGTCGCGGCGGGAGCGACGGCGGGGCTGTCGGCGGGGGCGGGCGCCGGGTTCGACGGCGGGATCGCGGGGGCAGCGGCTTGGGCTGGGAAGGCTACCTCGGGCTCGTAGGTCTCCTCGTAGACGGTGATGTCGGCGTCTGAATAGGGGACCTGC